>NZ_JBEZGC010000001.1:0-1176758 GCF_040649795.1 Nonomuraea sp. NPDC048881 | reverse complement strand
CGTTCGTCCTGAGCCAGGATCAAACTCTCCAAACAATGCTTGGAAAAGTGGTTGAACCCAACCAAAAAGGAATCCGTCCATCCGCCGAAGCAGACTTGGACGGGGTTATGCATGTGTTTCATGCACTGGCTTTTAACACACTGTTGAGTTCTCAAGAAACGGACGCGTACTTCCTCACCAGAACCCGTTCCCGGATCCCCGCTCAGAGGCGTTCATTTCGTCTTGCGTTCTTTCGTTGTGTCTTAATTCTTTCAGCCGTTCAAGTCTCTGTCAAATTGACCGGACTTGCTCGACCTGCTGGAATTAAGTCGCGCCCCGCTTCCGGGACAACCCCTCTAACTTACTCCCAAGCCTGACTCTTGTCGAATCGACCTTCCGTTGGACGCGAACGTCCGCCGGAGTGGCAGTGTCTGGAGGTGGCCCCCGAGTGAGGTCGGCGATCAACGCCTTCCTCGTGGGACTGGTGAACTCTATGTACGGTCCCCAGAACCGTCAAATCGGCGACCCGCCACGCGTCGGGAAGACATGGTGGGTAGGTATTCCGGCGTGCGAGATCAATCCGTGCCGAGAGCACTCATCCTCCTGGTGGGCATCGCCGGCGCGGTGATCGCTCTGTTCGGGCTGCGCGAGGTCAATTCCATCGTCGGGCCCGTCGTGCTGGCGCTCGTGCTGGTCATCGCCGTGGCGCCGGTGCGGAGCTGGCTGTCGGCGCGGCGGGCGCCCATCTGGGTGCAGGTCGCCGTGCCGTTCCTGATCGTGGTGCTGGTGCTGCTCGGCATGGTGGGGATCCTGACGATCTCCGTCACCCAGCTCGCCTCGCTGCTGCCGACGTACGCCAAACAGTTCGAGGAGCTGCTGGCGGCGTCGCAACACTGGGCCGGCACCCACGGTCTGGGCAACGACGTGCTGGCCAAGGCGGTGCAGGCGTTCGATCCCGGCCGGATGCTGGGGCTGGCGCAGAGCCTGCTCGGGAGCCTGATCGGCGTGCTGTCGAGCCTGTTCCTGATCGTGGTGCTGTTGCTGGCGATGTGCCTCGACGCGCCGGTGACGGCGCGGATCCTCACCGCCGGCGAGGGGAACCGGCCGCAGCTGGTGACGGCGCTGGCGACGTTCGCGCACAAGACGCGGCGGTATCTCATCGTCTCGACCGTCTTCGGGCTGATCGACGCGGTTCTCGACGTCATCGTGCTGTCGTTGCTGGACGTGCCGTTGCCGCTGTTGTGGGGGGTGCTGGCGTTGATCGCCAACTACATCCCGAACATCGGGTTCGTCATCGGGCTGCTGCCGCCCGCCCTGCTGGCCCTCCTGCACGGCGGCGTCAAGACGATGGTGCTGGTCGTCGTGGCCTACATCGTCATCAACGTGGTCACGCAGTCGTTCATCATGCCGAAGTTCCTGGGGGACGCGGTGGGGCTCTCGACCACGATGACGTTCCTGTCGCTGATCGTGTGGACGTTCATGCTGGGGCCGCTCGGCGCGATCCTGGCGATCCCGCTCAGCCTGCTGGCGCGGGCGGTGCTGATCGACAGCGACCCGAGCGCGAAGTGGGTGCAGGCGCTGGTGTCAGGGAAGATGCCGGACGGGTGAGAGCAGGCGGCCCAGCGGGACGCCGCTCAGCCGTTTCACGTCGTGGGACAGGTGGGCCTGGTCGGCGTAGCCGGCGCGGACCGCCGCCTCCGCCGCCGGCACGCCTGCGCGGGCCAGGGTGAGCGCGCGCTGGAAGCGGACGACGCGCTGGAGGGTCTTGGGCGAGTAGCCGAAGGAGGCGACGCTACGGCGGTGGAGCTGGCGTTCGCTGAGGCCGATGGCCCAGGCGACGTCGCGCACGTTGCGGCCCATGCGCAGCGCCCCGGCGATGGCGGGCGCGGCCGGGTCGGGGGCGGGGGTCTCGCGCAGGCGGGTCAGGACGGCGGCGCGCATGGCCGCGAGCCGCGCCGCCGGGTCGGGCGCGAGGGGCGCGTCGGACAGCAGCGGGGACGCGACGGCGAGGGCGGGCAGGGCGGCGAGCGGGACGCGGCGGTCGCGCAGTTCGTGGACCGGGACGCCGAAGACGGCGCCCGCCGCGCCGGGCTTGAAGCGGATGCCGACGTAGGCGTCGCCCGCCGCCATCGGGGTGGGCACCGGGCCGGTGTCGGGGCCGGCCACGAAGAGGCCGCCGGGCCCCCAGACGAGGTCGAGACAGGCGTCGGGCACCACGAGCTGCGTGGTGTCGCCCTCGCTGACCTGCTGCCACACGCAGGCGACACGGCCGGAGAGAGCGTCGCCGGGGTGCCGTTCCGCGTACATGCCTCCAACGTACGCGACCCCGCCGACAGAATCCGTTCAGGCGGGCAGGCGGCCGTACGCGCGCAGGGTCTGCAGGCGTGCCACGGTCAGGTAGCCCCCCCATTCGTGGGCGACCAGCGGGGTCCAGGTGTTCCAGTTCGGCTGCCAGCCGCCTTCCGGGGACTGGGCGGCGGCCATGGCGTCCAGGTGGGGGTCGAGGGTGGCGGCGTCGAAGAGGGGCAGGGCCGACGGCGCGGGCGCGAAGTCGAGGGGGTGGTGGACCGCGCCTTCGGCGTGCGGGTCGAAGGTGACCGTGGCCAGGACGGCCTCGCGCAGCCGGTCGAACTCGGCGACCGCGCGCTCCCGGTCGGGGACGTGTTCGAGGAACACGAGCAGGGCGCGGGCCTCGTACGGAGTGGTCCGCGTGAGCTGGGCGACGCGCGACCAGCAGAAGTCGGTGGCGGGCCCGAGCCAGGGGTGGGTGACGCCGTGCTTGTGCAGCAGCCCGGCGAGCGCGGCGGTGGGGTTGAGGTCGCCGGGCGGGTCGTCGGGGGCCTGCCACCAGGGCGCACGCGGCGTGTCGCGGACGGACGGCAGCACGAACGGCACCCCGCCCCCGGCGGCCGTGATGCCCGCCAGGTAGTCGCAGGCGGCGGCGACCATCGGCGAGTCGAAGGCGTCGAGCTCGTCGAGGATCCAGAAGGCGACCTCGACCGGTTGCGGCTGGCTGCCGGCGCCGCGCAGGTCGGGCTCCAGGGCGTTGCCGAAGCCGCCGTCGGCGTTCTGGTAGCAGCGCAGGGCGTCGAGGACGCGGGCGCGGGAACCGCCCGCGAACAGCGCCTCGAATCTCAGTCTGTCGATGAGCCTGCCGTGGAGTCGCAGGAACTGTGCCGCTCGGTCGAGTGTGTCCATGTCCGCTTCCGTAGAGAGAGCCGTGTCCTGCGACGCTACCGCCGGGGGCGCGGACGGCTCTTGTCGGAATCGGACGCGTCGGCGGGTCACTTCATGAAGAAGACCGGGCCGCGCGGCCGGAAGGGCAGCGGCGCGCCCTGGGGCACCAGGAAGGCGTGCTCGCGGCGGATGCGCAGCACGTCGCACTGCCCGTCGGTGATCAGCAGGATGGGGCCGTCGGGCGGGAAGTCGTCGGCGCGTTCGAGCAGCTTGACGCCGGGCTGGAGGATCGTGCCGCCGCGGCCGCGCACCCTGACCCGGCCGGCGATCTCCTCGACCGGCAGGTAGCCGGCGTCGTAGGCGGTGGCGTCGCAGAAGACGACCCTGGCCCGGGGCACGTCGCGGGCGGCGGCGTAGGAGGCGATGGCTCCGAGTGCCTTGCCGAGCAGCTTGACGTCCATGGAGCCGGAGGTGTCGAGGACGACGCCGAACGTCTTCCTGCGGACGACCTCCTCGGGCCGTACCCGGCCGGGGCGCGGGATGCCGGGGCTGGCGGCCTGGCGGCGGGAGGCGCGGGCGTACGAGCGGCGCGACTCCTCGGGCCGGAAGTGCTCGTCGAACCAGCGGGCGAGCTGGGCGTCCCAGGGCAGGGGCGGCTGTTCGAGCGCGCGGATCTCCTGTTCGAGCCCGGCGGGCAGCAGGCCGCGTCCGCTGGAGTGGTGGTAGGCCAGGCCGGTGCACAGGGCGTTGCGGTAGTAGTCGTCGAGTTCGACGTGGCCGCGGGCCTGTCGTGCCGGGCGGTCGAGCACGTCGCCCATGCCCCGGCCGCGCAGGGTGGCCAGCTTGCGCATGCGCCGCAGGTCGCCGGCGATCTGGTCGTAGACGGCCTCGGCGGACAGCGTGCCGAGCGACTGGTCGAACAGCAGCCCTTCGGGCATCTCGCCGACGCCCATCTCGACCAGCCAGCCGTTGATCACGTAGTCGCAGGCGACGTTCCACAGGTACGGGTCGCGCATGCCGGCTCGTTCGCCGTGCCGCAGGGCGGCGTGCAGCATCTCGTGGGCGAGCACGAAACGCCATTCGTGCTCGGTGTGCGTGGCCAGCGGGTTGACGTAGATCTCGGCCGCCTCGGCGCTGACGGCGGCGATCGAGATGTCCCAGGCCCTGGCCAGCTCGGCGTCCGCGACGATCTTCATGCCCGCCGCCAGCGCGCCGAGCAGCGGGTACGACGACATGAACCAGCGCAGGGCGCCGTCCCAGGGGCCCTTGACGTGGCCTTCGGCGGGGGTGCGCGGCGCGCCGGCCCGGTCGAGCGCGGACGTGGCGGACCAGGCGACGCCGATCGCGAAGCCGCGCTGGAAGTCGAAGTGCTCGGCGTCCTCCTCGGTGCCGATATGGAAGTCGGCCGGGCCGAGCGGCTGGAACGGGGGCGGGACGCCGGCCTTGCGCCACCGTTCGGAGAGCGTCACCTCGTCCTCCTCGGGCAGTTCGGCGGGCAGCGGCGCGGGGCAGTGTCCGATCTTGACGGTGCGCAGGAATCGGTCGACCGCCAGGCAGCAGGCCGCGTGGTAGGCCGGGTCGGGCAGGTCGCCGTCGACGTCCTTGGGGGCGCAGGCGCGCGGGTCGGCGTGGCCGAAGCCCAGGTGGAGCAGCAGGTGGGCGAAGACCCATGCCCACTCCTCGGCGGGGGCGCGGCGCTTGGGGTGGAAGGTGACGTCGCTGTCCTCGCTGACGACGGCCCACGTCTCGGGCGGCAGCCGGCCGTCGGCCGCCTCCAGCAGGGTGCCGTGCAGGCCGGCGAACAGCGGGTGGCGGTTGACGGCGGCCCAGCCGTTCATGACCTCGGCCCGCCAGGGGTCGGCCTTGGGCTTGCGGCGGCTCACGAGCGGGCCGCCATGAGCCGGGGCACGTCCCTGCCGATCTCGACGAGGAACCAGGTGGGCAGCGCGGGCGCGCCGTCGGCGTCGTTGGCGATGACGAGCTGGGCGCATTCGAGGGAGATCTCGGCCAGCTCGACGAGCAGTGTCTTGGCGCGGAAGCCGAGGTCGCGGCCGCGGGCCGAGGCGCCGCGCTTGTCGGCGGGCAGCTCCTTGATCAGGCGGGCGCGGAAGGTCTCGGCCAGGAAGTAGAGCAGGTCGCGCTCCTCGGGGCGGCGCGGCCAGGGCGCCTCGCCCTTGAGCACGGCGTCGAGGTCGTAGGCGTGCCGGACGGTCCTGACGTAGGCGCGGAAGGCGGAGGCGTGGGCGGTGGTCAGGGTGCCGAAGGCGAGCATCGCGAGGGTCTCGTCGCCGACGTCGTCGCCGTAGGAGGTGAGCACGTCGGAGAGCATGTGCCAGGCGCGCGGCGAGGAGAACGGCTCCTCGGTCTTGGGCGGCGGGCTCCAGAGGTGGTCGGGGCGCTGGACGAGGTAGTCGACGATCCAGGGGTGGATGCCGCTGGACGCCGCCCACTTCAGCCAGTCGTCGGCCGAGGCGCGCAGGTGCACGTGGACCAGGCGGTTGATCAGGGCCGAGGCCATCGGGCGGGCCAGCGCGTTGTCGGTGGCCCGGTTGCCGGCGCCGATCACGACCGAGCCGGCGGGCAGCTCGTACGTGCCGATGCGGCGGTCGAGGATCAGTGAGTAGAACGCCTTCTGCACCTCGGGCGCGGAGGCGTTGAGCTCGTCGAGGAACAGGCAGTAGGGCTCGTCGCGGGCGATGGACTCCGGCGGCGCGAACCGGCTGCGCCCGCCGACCAGCTCGGGCACGCCGATCAGGTCTTCGGGGGCGAGCTGGGTGCCGAGCAGGGTCACGCAGTCGAGGCCGAGGGAGCCGGCGAACTCGCGCACCAGCGAGCTCTTGCCGATGCCGGGCGCGCCCCACAGGAAGACCGGGCGGACCACGGCGACGTGCAGCAGCACCTCCGGAAGCTGCGCCGGGGTGACGGTGACCGTTGCCTGCATGCGTCCAAGGGTGACGAACCGGGCGTGCCCGCGCATCACATTTAATCGTTTGCCCTGGTGGCGCCGTCCGGCCTACTGTCGGCGCCATGTGTTCCATGTTCTGCACCGTGTTCATCCGCATCCGCCGCGGCCGGGCTCTGGCCCGCTAGCGGACGGCTGACACCGCGCGTCCGCCGGCGCGCCCGGGGCCCTTCGAGACCTGTTCATCTCGAGGACCCGAAAGGGCAGTGCTGTGGCGCAGAACTTCGCGCACGGAAACTATTCACACACCCAGAAGAACGTCAGGAACGGCGGCGGCGGTCGCACGCCCGCGGACCGGCTCAGGCGCGAGCTCTCGCAGAACTTCCTGGCCGACCGGCATGCCGTGGAGCTGATGGTCAAGGCGGCGGCGCCGGAGGGGCTGGTGCTCGAACCCGGCTCGGGGCCGGGCGTGCTCACGCTGGCGCTGGCCGAGGCCGGGGCGCAGGTGATCGGCTACGAGCTCGATCCCCGGCTCGCCGGGCGGCTGGCCTCGCGTACGCGCGACGATCCGCGGATCGAGGTGGTCAGGGGTGACTTCACGGTCGCGCGGGCGCCGCGTGAGCCGTTCGCGGTCGTGGGCAACATCCCGTACTCGATCACGTCGAGGATCGTCGACTGGTGCCTGCGGGCGCGGGAGCTGACCTCGGCGACGCTGCTCACCCAGCGGGAGTACGCGCGCAAGCGCACCGGCGACTACGGCCGGTGGAGCCTGGTCACGGTGTCGTCGTGGCCGTGGTTCGACTGGCGGCTCGGCAACACGATCGGCAGGGAGAGCTTCCGTCCCGTGCCGTCGGTGGACTCGGCGATCCTGCGCGTGCGACGGCGGCCCGAACCGCTGGTGAGCGACCGCGGGAGCTACCTGGAGCTGGTCGAGCTGGGCTTCGGCGGGGTCGGCGGCTCGGTGCGCGCCTCCCTGCGCCCGCGCTACCGGGGGGTGGACGCGGCGCTCGGCGAGGCGGGCGTGCCCCGCGACGCCGTCGTGGGGCACGTGCACCCGGACCAGTGGGTGCGCCTGTGGCGACGGCTAGAGCGCCGTTGAGGCGACCTTCGGCGGGACGGCGGCGACTCTGTCCTGGGCCGTCGACACGCGACGGGCCCAGGGCATCGCCAGCAGCAGCACCGGCAGCAGCACGATGGAGGCCCGTGACCAGTCGCGGTGGAGGTACCACCAGTCGTTGACGCTGAACTGCGTCATGTACAGGTAGCCGAAGGCGGCCCAGAAGGAGGTGCCGATGATGGCCGGCCAGGCCCACCTGGTCGGCCTGGCCACCAGGAACGGCATGAACCACAGCAGGTACTGGGCGCCGAGGCGGGGCGTCACGACCATGAAGATCAGCAGGATGGCCGTGGTCAGGTCGATCGGGTCGGCCCGCCGCCACAGCAGCAGGACGCCGACGACGCTGATGTAGATGAGCTTCGTGCCGAACGAGGCCAGCCCCGGCATCAGGGCCCAGTCGCCGCCGGTGAACCACGGGGTGTAACCCCATTCGCCGACGATCGGACGGATGTCCTGGATGGTACGGATGACGGCCGGGATCTCGTCGAGCGTGGTGCCCGCGAAGATCGGCGAGGTGACCAGGAAGAACACCGGGACGATGCCCGTCATGACGAGCGCGGCGATCCTGGCCCGCAGGTGGGGCAGGAGCAGCAGCATGCCGGGGATCAGCCAGATCGGCCAGCTCTTGGCGCACAGCGCGAGGCCCATGAGCAGCCCGGCCAGCATGGCGCGCCGCAGGTCGGCGCGGTCGTCGGAGCCGGGCATGAGGGCGCGGCGCAGCGTGGCGACAGGGCGGCGCGCCACGGCGCCGAGGACGGCGGCGTCGATGGCCACGCCGGGACGGTCGGGTGCGCCGGGCCCGCGGGCCACCACGAACGCGGCCACGCCGAACACGAGCGCGACCGGCTCGACCTGGCCGTGGACGCTGGCGATGAGCACGGCCAGCGGGTTGAACGCGTACTGGAGGGCGCGCAGGGACGCCTTGGGGCCGCCGGCCAGCTTGCCGACCAGCGGGATCAGCACGATGTCGGCGACGACGGTGACCAGGCGGCCGGCGTACTCCCACGGGATGCCGAGCCACAGCAGGATGCCGTAGACGTAGGGGATGGTCGGCAGGAAGTGCCAGCCGCCCTCGCTGGCCAGCACCGGGTCCTTGCCCTGCAGCACCGCCTCGCCGGCGGGCTTGAAGCTCTCCATGAAGTCCACGGGTTGCCATGAGTCGATCGCCGAGGTGTACATGATCAGCACGCGGACTGCGATGCCGACGAGCACGGCGACGTAGAGGGGCGGACGCCAGTCGCGCCACTGCGCGACGAGGGCGAGGACGACACCGGTGACGAGGACGACCCCCGTGAGAACTGCGTAATCCATGGCGGCCCCTAGCCTGCCGTAACAATCTGAGTGCCGCCACCTGGGCTTCCAATTCTTATCCCCGACATGCGGACACGTAACGCGATAGAACATGACTGTCTGTGTTGAACTTTTTCCATGGGGGGATCGCAGGTCAACCAGGCACTGGTCAGGCTCTATTTCGAGGTGAGGGACGGGGTCCGTGACCCGGTCGCGGCCTGGGCGAAACTCACAGGCAACTCTCAGGTCTACCAGGCGCGGCGCGGGGAGCGGCGCGTGCCGCTGGACGACGCCACGGCGGCCGAGCTGGCGGCGGCGGCGATCGTGCACACGGCGTCGGAGCACGGCGCGGACCGGGTGGCGGCGCTGGCGACGTCGCCGCTGGCGGGCGTGGTGGACGGGCTGGGCGGCGCGCTGCTGACCGAGCATCCGTGCGCGTCGGAGCAGGTGCTCGGGCCGCGGTTCACGGGGCCGGGGGCCGAGGACTGGGCGCGGGCGGCGTACGTGCTGCTGTGGGGGGAGAACAACCGGCTGGCCCGGACGGCGGACACGCCCTGGGTGATCGCCGGGCGGTACAAGGGCCAGAAGGTGGTGGCGATCGGCACCCATCCGACCCGGTTGTCGGACGAGACGCTGGTCGTGCGGCCGGGCACGGACGGCGCGCTGGCGATGGCGATGGGGCACGTGCTGCTGAAGGAGTTCTTCCTGGACCGGCCGCCGTTCGCCGCGCACGCGATGGAGCGGACGGACCTGCCGTTCCTGGTGCGGCTGCGCGAGCGCGAGGACGCGTACGTGCCGGGCGGGCTGCTCGGCCGGGCCTGCGACCGGCTCAGCGTGTACGGCGGCGAGGCGGTGCAGGTGCTGCTGCCGCGCTTCGACTTCGGGCCGGGCGTGCTGCGGCGCGGCGTGCCGGTCGTCAGGGACGGCGGCGAGCTGGTGACCACGGTGTTCGACCTGCTGCTGGCCGCCTACGGCGTGGCGCGGGAGGGGCTGCCGGGGGTGTGGCCGCAGGGGTACGGGGACCGGGAGCCGTACACGCCGGGCTGGCAGGAGATCTACACGGGGGTGGCCGCCTCGCGGACCGTGAAGACGGCGCGGGAGCTGGGCGTGACGGCGGAGAAGACCGGCGGGCGGTGCATGATCGTGCCGGGCCGGCTGGAGACGCCGCACGCCGACACCGCCTACCGGGCGATGCTGGCGCTGCTGGTGCTGACCGGGTGCGGCAGCGGGTGGGCGCAGCCGGCGGGCGGCGCGGGGATCCCGCTGGTGCCGTACCTGTGCCTGCACGCCTGCGGGGAGGACCGCGCCGACGTGGGCGCGCTGAGCTGGGCCCTGTGCGAGGGCCTGTTCGCGCGCCGCACGTCGCGGTCGGTGCTGCTGGAGGCGGTGCGCGACGGGTGGCCGATGGCTCCCTCGCCGCGCGTGCTGGCCATCCCCCGGCCGATCTACCCGCTGCCGCCGGAGGTCGACCTGCTCATCGGCCCCGACGAGCAGTGCGACCTCGCGCCGCCGGACGCGGGCCTGGTGGCCGAGGCGGTGGCCCGGCTGGCCGGGCGGACGTCCCGGGCGGACCCGGACGGCACTCCGGCGGACGGGCGCATGCGCCTGATGGTCGACCACGCCTGGATGCACGAGTACGGCGAGGCGCTGCCGACCTACCGTCCGCCGGGGTTGGGGGTGCCGCTCAAGCCCACCCAGCTCGTCCGGCCGTTCACAGGCCGTTGAGGTAGGCCCGGTGGCTCCTTGAGAACTCGAAGGCGTTGTACCTGTCCCAGTTGATCGACCAGGTCATCAGGCCGCGCAGGTTCGGGTAGACGCCGCGGGGCCGGTAGCTGCCGCAGTTGCTGCCCTTGGCCAGGCAGTCGAACGCCTTCTGGACCTCGGCGACGGTGGTGAACCCGTTGCCCGCGTTGGGCGAGGCGGGCAGGCCGATGGCCACCTGGTCCTGGCGCAGCGGCGGGAACACGTTGTTCGGGTTGCCCATGATCGGGAAGCCGGCCAGCAGCATGTCCGTCATGGCGACGTGGAAGTCGTGGCCGCCCATCGTGTGGTACTGGTTGTCCAGGCCGGTGATCGGGCCGGAGTTGTAGTCCTGCACGTGCAGCAGGGTCAGGTCGTCGCGCAAGGCGTGGATGACCGGCAGGTAGGAGGCGGCCCTGCTGTCGGCCGAGCCGTTCGGGCCGGGGCCGTAGAACTGGTAGCCGAGCTGCACGAAGAACGTCTCGGGCGCCATGGTGAGCACGAACTTGGCGCCGTAGCGGCTCTTGAGCGCGCGCAGCGCGGAGATCAGGTTGACGACGACGGGCGTGGTGGGGCCGGCCAGGTTCGTGTCGCCCTGGTTGAGGTAGAGGGAGTGGCCCTCGAAGTCCACGTCGAGGCCGTCCAGGCCGTACCTGTCGATGATGGCCGCGACCGACTCGACGAACTTGTCCCTGGCGGCCGTGGTGGTGAGCTGCACCTGGCCGTTCTGGCCGCCGATGGAGATGAGCACCTTCTTGCCCTGGGCCTGCTTGGCCTTGATGGCGGCGACGAAGTCCGCCTCGGGTTCGACGTTCGGGCACTCGGCGACCGGGCACTGGCGGAAGCGGATGTCGCCGGAGGTGACCGAGGTGGGCTCGCCGAAGGCGAGGTTGATGACGTCCCATTCGGCGGGCACGTCGGCCATGCGGATGTAGCCGGAGCCGTTGGCGAAGGAGGCGTGCAGGTAGCCGACCAGGACGCGTTTGGGCAGTCCGCCTCCCCCGCCGCCGCCCGCGGTCGTGGTGCCGGTGGCCTCGGCGGTGTAGGGCGAGCAGTTGCCGGCGGCGTCGCAGGCGCGGACCTTGAAGCGGTAGGAGGTGGAGGCGGCCAGGCCGGTGGCGGTGTGGCTGGTGGCGGTCACGGCGACCGGGGCGCCGCCGTCGCGGGAGACCTCGTACCGGTCCACGCCGACGTTGTCGGTGGCGGCCGACCAGGTGGCGGTGAGCGAGCTGCTGGTCGCGCCGCCCACGGTCAGGTTGCCGGGGACGGTGGGAGCCTGGGTGTCGCCGCCGCCTCCGCCGCCGGGCGCGCCGTCCAGGACGACGTCGTCGGCGAGGTAGGCGCTCTGGCCGTACCAGGAGTTGAGGTAGATGGTCACGGACGTGGTGGCGGCGCCGGTGGTGAACGTGGTGCGCAGCTGCGTCCAGGCCGAGCCGGGCGAGCCCCACGTCTGGGGGTCGGTGCCGCCGGTGCCGGTCGCGCCGAGGAAGACGTAGCCGCCCTGCACCCAGGCCGACAGCGTGTACGACGACGACGGCTGCACCTTGATCTGCTGCTGGCAGCGGGCGAGGTCGGCCCCGGCCGGGGTGGCCTTGAGCGCCTTCGTCCCGCCGTGGACGGGCGAGGTGACGGCCGCGGCCCCGGCGGAGGAGCTGCAGGTCCAGCCGGTCAGCCCGTCCTCGAAGCCGGGGTTGGACAGGATGTTCGCGGCGGCGGCCGGGGTGGCGTGCAGGACGGTGAGTCCCAGTGCGGCCAGGGCCGTGGCCGCCAGTCCGCGCAGTGTCGTGCGGGGTCTCATGCGGGTCCTTTCGGGGGGTGCGGACCGCGCGCCGGTGCGGCCCGCCACCGCGGGGGTGGCGGGCCGCCTCAGCGGGTCAGAAGCCAGCGGTGATCTTGGTGAACTCCCAGTTGTCCTGGGCGATGCCACTGCAGTTCTCCGCGACGCCGCCGCCGGGGCAGGGGCGGTCGCGGTTGACCGACCAGAAGGCGAGCCTGGTCAGGCCGTGGGAGTTGGCGTAGTCGCGGATCTGGGTCCAGGTGCTCTGGTTGGTGAGCTCCTGCTGGTCGGACAGGCCGTTCATGCCGGAGATGCCCATGTGGGCGTACGCCTGGGCGTCGGTCCAGCCCTGGGCGGTCTTCAGGGCGTTCTTGAGCCCTTCGGCCGCGTTGACGGTGTTCTGGTACATGTTGGCGCCGCCGCCGAAGTCGAACGGCATGATCGTGTAGTTGTCGATCGGCACCGCCAGTTCCTTGGCGCGGTTGATCAGGCGGGTGCCGTAGTAGGTCGGGCCGGTGGTCGCGGTGCCGAAGGTGACGGCGATCTTGACGTTCGGGTTGGCCGCCTTGACGATCTTGAGGGCGTTCAGGATGCGGTCCTGGACGGTCAGGTTCTCGAACTCGTCGGTGTTCTCGATGTCGAAGTCCACCACGGCCGGGCCGACGGCGTTGATGACCTTCTGCACCGCACCGGCGAACAGTTCGGGCGTGGAGCAGTTCGGGCCGAGCTTGTTGCCCTGCCAGCCGCCGAAGGACACCTGCACGCTGCCGCCGGCCGCCTTGATGGCCGAGATGGCCTGCGCGTCCTGGCCGCCGGTCAGCGGGCGCTGCCCGTCCCACGCCGGGTTGCAGCCGTTGCTGGCCAGGATGAAGGCCATCGTGAACGACTTGATGCCGGTCGCGCTCATCACCGTGGTGGGAGAGGGCGGGTCGCCCCAGCCGGTGTAGAGGTAGGGGGCGCCGGGCATCTTGCCGCCGGTCGGGCAGCCGGTCGTGGTCGCCGAGACGTCACGCCCGGCCGACTCGCCCACCGAGTTGTACGCCTTGACGGTGTAGGTGTGGCTCTGGCACGCGCTCAGCCCGGAGATCGTCGTGCTGGTCCCGGTGACCTCGGCCTTCTGGGTCGCGCCCTCGTAGACGCGGTACCCGGTCACCGTGCCGGAGGAGGCGCCCCACGACAGCGCGATGCTGGTGTCGGTCACGGTCGTGGTGACCGTGCCGGGCTGGCCGGGCGCGCCGGTGCCGCCGGGGGTGGTCACGCTGAGCGCGTTGCTGACGCCGGACAGGTTCCCCGCGGCGTCGCGGGCCCGGACGGTGTAGCTGTAGGTGGTCGAGGCCGTCAGCCCGTTGTCGGTGTACGTCGTGCCGGTCGCGGTGCCGACCTGGGTGCCGCCGCGGTAGACGTTGTAGCCGGTCACGCCGACGTTGTCGGTGGAGGCGTCCCAGGCCAGGCCGGCGCTGGTGGCGGTGACGGTGGTCGAGCGCAGGTTGCCGGGCACCGACGGCGGGGTGGGGTCGCCTCCGCCGCTGCCCTGCTTCCACAGCGCGGGCACGTTCGGCGGCTCCCAGCCGGGCTGGGAGGTGTGACCCTGGAGGGCCACGTAGTCCACGCCGTTGTAGGTGACGGCGGCGCCGGTGGCGTAGGCGGTCCACGGCGCCCAGGCGGCGGCCAGCTGCTGCTGGGCGGCGGCGCCGTAGGCGGTGGGGACGCCCGTGGCCAGGCCGGCCCCGGTGAGGGCGATGGCCAGGCCGGCCACCGAGCTGATCAGTCTGCTGCGTAATCTCATGGCATTCCCTGAAGGTGCGGCTTGACGGTCTTGGAGAAGGACCAGTTGTTGCTGGCGTCCCAGTTGATGGACCAGGTCATCGCGCCCCGGATGTCCGGGTAGGCGCGGGGCGGCACGAAGGATCCGCAACTGGTGCGCTTGGCCAGGCAGTCGAGCGCCTGGTTGACGAGGGAGGGCGAGACGACGCCGCCGCCCGCGGCCCCGGGCCCGGCCGGCAGGCCCAGTGCCACCTGGTCGGGGCGCAGGCCGTTCTCCAGCTGGATGCAGGCCAGGGCGGTCATGAAGTTGACCGTCCCCTGCGAGTACGCCGCGGACTGGTCGCAGCCGAGCATGGAGCCCGAGTTGTAGTACTGCATGTTGACGACCGTGAGGATGTCCTTGATGTTCAGGGCGAGCTTGAAGTACTCCATCCCGGTCGACTGCATGTCGATGGTCTGCGGGGCCATCATGATGATCAGTCCGCTGCCGGCCTTCGCGCGCAGCGACCGCAGGGCCTGGCCCATGTAGGTGGCGTTGAGGCCGTTCTCCAGGTCGATGTCCACGCCGTCGAAGCCGTAGCTCTGCATCAGCGCGTACACCGTGTCGGCGAACTTCGTGGCGGCCGCGCCGCTGGAGACCTGCACGCGGCCGGCCTCGCCGCCGACCGACAGGATGACCTTCTTGCCGCGCTGGTGCAGGGCCTGCACGTCGGCCTTGAACTGGGCGTCGGTGTAGCCGCCGAGCGCGGTGGAAAGGCCCGGGTCGACCGAGAAGACGACCTCGCCCGCGGTGGAGGTGGCCTCGCCGAAGGCGACGGCGACGACGTCGTACTCGTTGGGCACGGCCGACAGCTTGAGCTCGGTCGCGGCGTTGACGAAGTTGTGCCAGTAGCCGGTCAGGAAGTGCTTGGGCAGCGGGTCGGTGGTGCAGCCCGGGGTGGTGAAGGTCGCGGGGTCGCTGGGCGGGCCGTCGCCGGCCGCGTTGGAGGCGGTGACCGTGACCGAGTACGAGGTGCAGGCGGTCAGGCCGGTGAGGGTGTGGGAGGTGCCGGTCACCGTGGCGACCTGGGAGCCATTGAGGCGGACCTGGTAGCCGGTGGCGCCGTTGACCGCCGGCCAGCCGAGCGTGGCGCCCGTCTGGGACGTGCCGGTCACGGTGATCGGGCCGGCCTTGCCGGGCACGCCGGTGCCGCAGCCCGTGGTGGTCGCGGTCACGGCGTCGCCGGCGGCCGACTCGCCCGCCGAGTTGTACGCCTTGACGGTGTAGGTGTGGCTCTGGCACGTCCCGAGGCCGGAGATCGTCGCCGTGGTGCCGGTGACGGTGGCCTTGACGGCGCCGCCTTCGTAGACGCGGTAGCCGGTCACCGTGCCCGTGGAGGCGCCCCAGGACAGGGCGATGCTGGTGTCGGTGCTGGTCGCGGTGGCCGTGCCGGGCTTGCCGGGGACCTCGACGGTCGTGCCGCCGCAGGAGGAGCCGTTCAGCGTGCAGCCGGTGATGCCGGGGAAGTTGCCGGGGGCGCCGTTGAAGCCGAAGCTCGTGCTCGCCCCGGCCGCCAGCGGTCCCGCCCAGCTCGGCGCGGTGAACGTGTAGTGCTGGCCGCTCCTGGTCAGGACCGCGTCCCAGGCGGACGGGATGGAGAACCCGGCCGGCACGTCGAACTGCACGTTCCAGGCCAGGGGGGCGGTGGTGCCGTTGACGACGGTGACCTTGCCCTCGAAGCCGGACCCCCAGTCGGCGACCTTGACGAAGGTCGCGGTGGCGGCGGCGGCGTGGGCGGGCAGGGCCAGGAGACTCAGTGCGAGGGTCGCGAGCGCTAAGAAGATCGCGCGAAATCTCACTGTCGATTTCCGTTCTTCTGGCGTGCCGTACGGCTTGCACCGGGGGGTGAGAGCGCAAGCCGTACGGCACGGGCCCGTGGAGGTGAGACACGGGCCTTTTCGGGGGGTGTCGGCGCAGGCCGGTGGAAAAGCGAGGCGCGCGCGGAGCTTGCAGCGGCAGTCAGGGCCGGTGCGTCCGGCCGGGCCGCGTGACCGCTCCAGCGGCTGGGAAGAGGTGGGGGGTGTGCACGCCCGCAGCGCCGGGGGCGTGGCAAAGGGGGTCGTTCGGGCGGATGTCTCCGCAGCTCAGCAGCGAGTCATGCGGGCGGCGAGCGAGTCATGGGCCATCCGATCCATGATTTCTTTTAGGAAAGTTTCCTAAGAGTTGTCGCGATCGTAGCCTTGACACCCTGTGCTTACAAGACCCAATCACGTGACGGCCCGTGACGTGCCGAAACGCGGCGGCAACGGCGGCGCCCCCTCGCCCGGACCGGGGTCCGGGCGAGGGGGCGCGGTGGTCGGGTCAGGGCTGCTGGGTGATCTTGACGTCGTCCACGCCCGCCTCCACCAGGGAGGCCCCGGAGGCGTCGGCCGCGTCGATGAGGATGCGGACCGTCTGGCCCGCGTAGGCGGTCAGGTCGGCCGTCGCCACGGCCCAGGCGCCGTTGCGGTTCGTGGCCGCGCCGGCCTGCTGGAACACGGTGGTCGTGGTGCCGCCGACCACGCGGACCCGGAAGTAGTCCGCGCTGGAGGCGTTGGAGCCGTGCGCCAGGTACCACGACAGCGACAGGCTCAGCGTGCCCGTCGAGGGCAGCGTGATCGGCGGCGACTGGATCGAGCTGACGCCGCCGTCGAGGTCGTAGTCACCGGCCGCGGCGCCCGCCAGGCGGCCGGTCACCAGGTCGTTCGTGCCGCTGGCCGTGGTGCCGAGCTGCTTGGCGCCCGAGGAGGTGGTCGCCTCGGGGTCGCCGCGCTCCCACGCGCCCGTGGTGGCGGTGTCGGCGCCGGACGGGTTCGCCGTCCAGCCGGTCGCCGTCTCGAACGTGTCGGACCAGACCGTCACCGGCGGCGTGCCGGTGCCGCAGTACTGCGACTCCTTGCCGATGATCCGGTAGACGCAGTCGGAGTACTCCAGGAAGCGCAGCACGGCCTCCTTGTTGCGGGTGGTCTGCGGGACGATCTGCTCGTCCGGCGGGTAGAAGCCGGGGCTCGCGCCGACCGGGTACATCTCGAACGTGAAGCTGAAGATCTTGTACTGGCCCCACATCCAGTCGTCGATCGTGCCGTCGGTGATGTAGAGGTCGCTGGACTGCTCGGGCGTGTAGCCGTTGGTGCCGGCCATGTTCTGACCAAGGGTGGCGTGGGCGTCCCGGTCGTCCTGGGTCAGGCCGGGGGCGGTGTCGTTGTAGGTGTAGCCGTAGGGCCACAGGACCAGCTCGCTGTAGGTGTGCCAGTCGAGGTTCGTCCTGATCTGCTGCACGCCGCCGACGACCCGGCTGCGCACCCAGTCGGCCGCCGCCTTGACCTCGGGGGCCGACTCGGCGCTCGCGCCGCGGTAGGTCTCGCTGGAGGTCGAGCCCGAGGAGCCGCCGCAGCAGCCCCACTGGTAGGCCCAGTTGCGGTTGAGGTCGGTGCCGACCGCCGAGGAGCCGGAGTTCGGCTGCCGGTTCTTGCGCCAGGAACGGTAGGTGCCGCTGGCGATGTCGTACTCGCCGCCGTCCGGGTTGAGGTCCGGCATGATCCAGATCTCACGGGTGTTGACCAGGTTCGTGATCCTGGCGTCGGTGCCGTAGTTGTCGGCCAGCAGGTGCATGATGTACAGCGCCATCTCGACCGTGAGGTGCTCGCGGGCGTGCTGGTGGGCGGTGAACAGCACCTCGGGCTCGGCCTCGTCCGTGCCCACGTTGTCGCTGATCTTGACCAGGCGCATCGGCCGGCCCTCGTACGAGGTGCCGAACGTGCTCTGGCTCATGATCCCCGGATGGGCCGCGACCATGGTGTTGATCTCGGCCGTCATCTCCGCGTAGTTGTGGTAGCCGGAGTCCGACGGCGGGAAGTCGAACGTCCCGACGGCGTCCGGCGGCGCCGGGCGCGGGGCCTCCGTCACCCGGTAGCCGAGCCGCCTGATGGCCGCGATCTCCGCTCCCGTGGCGGTGACCAGCACCGAGTCCGCCTGCACGTCCTCGATGGCGGCGCCCGTCGCCGCCACGGCGCTGCGCTGCCGCGCGTCGGCCGGGCCGGAGACCCGGTACTGCTTGTTCGCCGGTGGTTCCGCGCCGGCCCCGGCGCCGGTCATGCCGGTCAGGCTGACCATGCCCAGGACCGCCAGCAGGATGAGTAATCGGCGTTTCACCTCGTCCTCCTCGCCCGCGCGGGACTGGGGGGTTTGACCCGCGCCTGAACTGAGAGTGAAGACGATGGGTGCCCTAGGAAAGGCCCAATTTTCCGTCGAACCGGATCAGGGCCTCTTCCAGCGGTTTCCTGGCGAGGTCAGGCACCTCGGCGTCGGGGGCGGCGTACCCGACGGGGAACAGGATGTAGGGCCGCTCGTTGGCCGGGCGTCCGCAGATCTCGCTGAGGAAGGCCATCGGGTTGGGGGTGTGGGTGAGCGTGGACAGGCCCATGGCGTGCAGGGCGGTGATGAACAGGCCGCAGGCGATGCCCACGCTCTCGTTGACGTAGTAGTGCTTGACCTTGCGGCCGCCGGGGCGCATGCCGTACTTCTCGGCGAAGCACACCACCAGCCACGGCACGACCTCCAGGTAGCCCTTGTCGGAGGTCGTCTCCAGCGGGGCCAGCGCCTCCCGCCACTCCTGCGGCAGCCTGCCGCCCTCGTAGTTGCGGCGTTCCTCCTCCTCGGCTGCCTCGCGGATGCGCCGCTTGACCTCCGGGTCGCCGATCACCACGAACTTCCACGGCTGCTGGTGCGCGCCCGACGGCGCGGTGTTGGCCGCCCGCACGGCCAGCTCGACGCAACGGTACGGCACCGGCTCGTCGCTGAAGAAGCGCACGCTGCGCCGCCGGTCGGCCAGCGCGTGGAACTCCTCCCCGCGCTTGATCATCTCGTCGGCGTCGTAACGTTCGGGCCGGTAGGGGACGAACGGAAACTGGTGCTCCATAAGATCCGCAGTCTCGGCACGACCGGCGGGTCTGACAACACCGCGCGCCGTATGCTGCCGATCTGACAGCCGAATCGGCTTTTGGGAGGCGAATATGCCGGCACGTCGCCGCGGGCTCGACGATCTAGACCTGCGCGTCCTGCGCCTGGTCGCCGACCGGCCGCGCAGCGGGCTGCTGGAGATCGCCCGGCTGCTCGGGGTGGCGCGGGGGACCGTACAGGCCAGGCTGGACCGGATGGCCGCGGACCGCGTGATCATCGACTACGGCCCGAACCTGTCCCCCGCCGCGCTCGGCTACCCGGTGCAGGCGTTCACCACCCTGGAGGTCGAGCAGGCCGCCCGCGAGCACATCTCCAGAACCCTGGAGTCCATCCCCGAGCTGCTCGAAGCCTGCATCGTGACCGGTCCTGGCGACGTCTGGTGCCGCGTCGCGGGGCGCGACAACGAGCACGTGCAGCGGGTGATCGACCGGATGCTGACGATCCCCGGCGTGCGCCGGAGCACCACCGTCATCGCGCTGTCGACCGTCGTGCCGCACCGGGTGCTGCCGCTGGCGGCGGCTGACAGGTAGGTGCCAGGCCGCTGCCAGCGCCCTCCGCGACCGTAGGGGCATGACATACGCGATCGAAGCGGAAGGGCTCGTCAAGCGGTACGGCGACAAGACCGCGCTGGACGGCGTCGGCCTGCGGGTCAGGACCGGCACCGTGCTCGGCGTGCTCGGCCCCAACGGCGCGGGCAAGACCACCGCCGTCCGCATCCTGGCCACCCTCGCCGCCCCCGACGCCGGCCACGCCACGGTCGGCGGGCACGACGTCGTCACCCAGGCCCGCCGGGTCCGCGAGCTGATCGGCCTGACCGGCCAGTACGCCTCGGTCGACGAGAAGCTGACCGGCACCCAGAACCTCGTGCTCGTCGGCCGCCTGCTCGGCCTGTCCAGGGCGGCCGCCAGAACCAGGGCCGCCGAGCTGCTGGCCAGGTTCGGCCTGGAGGAGGCGGCGGGCCGGGCGGCGGCCGGCTACTCGGGCGGCATGCGCCGCCGGCTGGACCTGGCGGTCAGCCTGGTCAGCCGGCCCCGGATCCTGTTCCTCGACGAGCCGACGACCGGCCTCGACCCGCGGGCCCGCGGCGACCTGTGGGACGTGGTCAGGGAACTGGTCGCGGACGGGGTGACGGTCCTGCTGACCACCCAGTACCTGGAGGAGGCCGACCAGCTCGCCGACGACCTGCTCGTCATCGACCGCGGCCGGGTGGCGGCGAGCGGCACGCCTGCCGAGCTCAAGTCGCTGGCCGGCGGCCACCGGCTGGACGTCCGGCCGCTGCACGCCGCCGACCTGGAGAAGGCCGGCTCGATCCTCGGCGCCACGGCCGTGGACGGGCTGCTCAGCGTGCCCGTGCACGACCTGGCCGCGCCGCCCGACCTGCTGAGGCGGCTGGACGACGCCGGGATCGTGCTAGCCGAGCACGCCCTGCGCCTGCCCTCACTCGACGACGTCTTCCGCACACTCACCGGAGCAAGCTCATGACCACCGCGCTCTCCCAAGGGCTGACGCTCGCCTGGCGCAGCCTGATCCCGTTGAAGAACAACCCCGGCCAGCTCGCCGGGCTGCTGCTCCAGCCCGTCTTCATGATCGTCATCTTCGTCTACCTGTTCGGCGGGGCGGCCGGCGGCGACCGGGCGGGGGCGGTGTCGTACATGCTGCCCGGTGTGCTCGTCCAGGTCGCGCTGATGGCGACGATCACGACGGGCATGAACCTGGCCACCGACATCGGCAACGGCGTGTTCGACCGGTTCAGGACGATGCCGATCGCCAGGTCGGCGCCGCTGGCCGGGCGCATCATGGCCGACCTGCTGACCCTGCTGATCACCATCGCCATGTCGCTGGCCGTGGGGTACGCCGTCGGCTTCCGCGTGCGGACCGATCCGCTGAGCGCGCTGGCCGGGATCGGCCTGGTGCTGCTCATGGTGACGGCGCTGAGCTGGGGGTCGGCCTGGATCGGGCTGGTGGCCAAGTCGGTCGCCTCGATGCAGGGCATCGCGACCGCCGTGCTGCTGCCGCTCACGTTCGGCAGCAGCGCCTTCATCCCCGCCACCGACCTGCCGGGCTGGCTGACCTGGTGGATGGGCGTCAACCCGGTCTCGCACCTGGCCGGCGCGCTGCGCGGGCTCCTGGTGGGCGGCCTGGCGGCGTCCGACGTGTGGATCACGCTCGGCTGGGCCGCCGCGCTGCTCGCCCTCTTCGCCCCCTTCGCCCTTCGTGCCTACAACAGGAAAGTGCGGTGACCGCGCCCTTCTACGTGGTGCCGCCGCGCCCTCCTACGTGGTGCCGCCGGCCATCGCGTAGAGCTCGTCCGGCGGCAGGGCGGCGCCCTCGGCGAAACGGCGGTCGAAGAGCTCGTCGCCGAGCGCCTTCCTGGCCGCCGCGTGTCCCTCCAGGGTGTCGGGCGAGGTGTCCTGGGGGACGACCGCCGACGCCCCGCCGAACAGCACCGCCGCCCGTTCCTGGTCGCCCGCGGCCTGCGCCGCCAGCGCGAACCCGGCCAGCGTCATCGACAGCAGCGGCCGGTCCGGGCTGACTTCGCCGAGGACGTCGAGCGCCTGGCGGTGCCGGGCCAGCGCGGCGTCCAGGTCGCCGGCGCGGGCCAGGGCCCGGCCGTAGGAGATCAGGTACACCGCCGTGATCTGCGGCACCCGGGGAGCCGCGGCCACGACGCCGTCCATGTCCCGGTAGATCGCCAGACTGCCGGCCAGGTCGCCGCGCCGCTCCTGGTACGCGGCCTCGCCCAGGCCGAGCAGCACCAGCGTCCACGGCGACGTCTCCTCGCCCACCCGGGACCTGGCCATGGCGAGATCGGCGCCCGCGCCGTCCAGGTCGTCCACCCGCAGGCGGAGCTGGGCGAGCCGGATCAGGGTGGAGATCGACTCGTCGTCGCTGATCCATTCGCTGGTCAGCGACCTGGTCTCGGCGATCAGGTCGTCGGTGCCTGCGCCGCGCTCGGCCCGCAGGTCGGCCAGGCCCAGCAGCGCCTCGCTCAGCCCCCAGCGGTCGCCGAGCCGCCGGAAGCCCTCGACCGCCCGTTCCAGCTCCCGCTCCCGCTCTCCCCCCGACCGCATCCGGCCGCCGATCATCAGGGCGGCGGACGACAACCACAGGTCGTCGCTGCCGGCGTAGTCGCCGATCAGCGCGGCCGCCCGCTCGTCCTGCCCGGCCGCCGCGGCCATGACGACCCTGCTGATCAGCAGCAGCGGGTGCACCGGCCCCTCCCGAGCCGCCCGCTCCACCAGCTCCTCCATCCGGGCCGACAGCTCCAGCATGGCCGCGCGGTCGTTGCTGATCGTCCCGAACACGTCGACGCCGTAGGCGAACATGCAGGACGTGTACGCCTCCGCGAGCCCCGGCGGCGGCGTGTCCCCGGCCAGGTCGAGCGCCTGCCTGGCCCAGGCCGCGCTCTCGCGGCGGTAGCCGCACATCCACCAGTACCAGTTGAGCGCCCCGCACAGCCGCAGCGCGGGCCCGGCGTCCCGCCGGTCGATCAGCCAGCGCAGCGCCGCCGCGAAGTCGTCGCGTTCCGCCGCCAGCCGTTCGATCCACTCCACCTGGGTGGCGGTGCGCAGCTCGGGCACCGCGCGTTCGGCCAGGTCGAGCAGGTGGCGGGCGTGCCGGTCGCGGTACTCGACGGTCTCGTCCGCCTCGGCCAGGCGTTCCAGGGCGTAGGCGCGGATGGTCTCCAGCATCGAGTAGCGGCCTTCGGGCGACAGGCGCACCAGGGACTTGTCGGCCAGCGCGCCGAGGACGTCGGCCGTGCCGCCGCACACCTCCTCGACGGCCTCCAGGGACGCGCCGCCGGCGAACACGCCGAACCGCCTGGCCAGCACGCGTTCCCGCTCGTCGAGCAGGTCCCAGCTCCACTCCACGACCGCCCGCAGCGTCTGCTGGCGCGGCAGCGCGGTACGGCTGCCGCCGTCGAGCAGCCTGAACCTGTCGTCCAGCCGGTCGGCGAGCTGGCGCGGGGTCATCGTGCGCAGCCGGGCGGCGGCCAGCTCGATGGCCAGCGGCATGCCGTCGAGCCTGCGGCAGAGCGCGACCACGGCCGCCGCGTTGCCCTCGTCCACGGCGAACGACGGCCGGGCCGCCGCCGCCCGGTCGACCAGCAGCCGCACCGACGGGTAGGCCGCCGCCTCGGCGGGTCCGGCGCCCGCCGGCGGCGGTTCGAGCGGCGGGAGGGGCAGCAGCCGCTCGCCCGGCACGTTGAGCGGCTCCCTGCTGGTGGCCAGCACGCGCAGCTCGGGGCACTCGTCGAGCAGCCGCTCGACCAGCACGGCCGCGGCCGTCACCACGTGCTCGCAGTTGTCCAGCACGACCAGCGCGGGCCGCTCGCCCAGCGCCTCGGCGACCTGCTCGACCACGTCCTTGGCCGCCTCGGGCGGGCGGTAGCCGGGGCGGTCGTCGCGCAGGCCGAGGGCGTCGAGCACGGCTCCGGACACGCCGGCCGGGTCACTGACCGAACCCAGCTCCACCATCCACGCCACGACCTCCCGCCGACCGCCGGGCTCGCCTGCCGTCCGAGGTGTGGAGGGTCCGGCGGCCGCCCGGAGGGCGGCCTCGGTGCGGGGTTCGGTGGACAGCTGAAGGGCCGCCTCGGTGCGCGGTTCGGTGGACAGCTGGAGGGCCGCCTCGGTGCGCGGTTCGGTGGACAGCTGGAGGGCCGCCTCGGTCGCCAGTCTGGTCTTGCCGGCGCCGCCGGGGCCCACGAGCGTGACGAGCCGGTCGTGGCGGAGCAGGCCGGTGAGCCGTCCGAGCTCGGCCTCCCGGCCGATGAAGCTGGTGCGCGGCTTGCGTACGTTGCCCTTCGGCCGGCTTCTGGGCCACGCGACCGGAGGCGGCTCCGCCGACAACACGGCCAGGTGCGCGGCCCGCAGCTCGGCGCCGGGATCGACGCCCAGCTCGTCGGCCAGCCGGTGACGGGTGCGTTCGAACAGCTCCAGCGCCTCGGCCTGCCGTCCGGACGCGGCCAGCCCGCGCATGGCCAGCCCGACCAGCCGCTCGCGCAACGGGTGCGCCGTCACCTCGGCGGCGAGCTCGACCGGCCGCCCCGCCGCCAGCAGGCGCTCGGCCCTGGCCTCGACCGCCGCCAGCCGCTCCTGCTCCAGCGCGGTCGCCGCGTCCGCCAGGTACGGGACCGACGTGAGATCCGCCAGCGCCGCCCCACGCCACAACGCCAGCGCCCGGTCCGCGTCCTCGCCGGCCAGCCGCCGGAACTCCAGCGCGTCCACCTGCTCGGCGGGGAGCGCGAGGGCGTACCCGGCGGGGCGGCTGTCGATCACCTCGTCCGGCCTGAGCGCCGCCCGCAGCCGTCTGACCAGCGTCTGCAGCGCGTTGGCCGCGTTGGCGGGCGGCTCCTGCGGCCAGAGCACGTCGATCAGCCGCTCCGCCGTGACCGTACGGCCCGCTTCGAGCGCCAGCACGGCCAGCAGCGCCCGCAGCCGGAGACCGCCGACCACGACCGCTCCCCCGTCGCCCTCGACCTCCAACGGCCCCAGGATGGATATCCGCATCCATCACATCCTGCCCTGCTTGTACACATGCTCCGGTAGAGACCTTTCCCCCGTCCGTTTCCTCCCGGGGATGAACTCTTTCCACTGCCACGCGCCCGCCGTCCGTTTTTCGCGAACACAGAGCGTCATCGGCCGCTAACGTTCCGCCCGTGATCTCCTCCCAGCACGAGGCGCTGCACCGCGTCTTCCGTGACAATCCAGAGCTCTGCACGAGCGTCTTCAAGGTGCTCGACATCCCCTTCCCGTCACCGACCGAGGTCGCGGTGGTGGACACCGACCTGACCGAGATCAAGCCGATCGAGCGGCGCGCCGACACGATCATGATGTTCACGTCCCTGGAGGGACAGCACGCGGTCATCACCGAGTCGCAGTCCAAGCCCGACGACCGCAAGACCGCCGCCTGGGCGCACTACATCAGCCACGTACACGTCAAGTTCGGCTGCCCCGTGACGTTGCTGGTGATCTGCCAGGACGAGGCGACCGCCACCTGGGCCGCCCTTCCGAAGACGATCGGCCTGCCGGACTGGCCGACGCTGTCCGTCCGCGCGGTCGTCGTGGGCCCGCACAACATCCCCGTGATCGACGACCTCGCCGAGGCGGTGAACGACGTGGTGCTCACCATGTTCTCGGCGCTGACCCACGCCCGTTCCAAGGAGGTCGCTGCCATACTGGAAGTCCTGGCAGACGCCTTGGACACCACCGACACCACCAGCGCGGGACACATCGCCGAACAAACCGAAGTAGGCCTCGGAAACACCGACGCCCGACGAATCTGGAGAGACCTGATGGCGACCAAGACCTACCGCTACCAGTCCGAGTACGCCCAGATGCTGCGCGCCGAAGGCGAAGCCAAGGTGCTGCTGATGATTCTCGACGGCCGTGGAGTGGTGATCCCCGACGAGGTGCGCCGGCGCATCACCACCTGCACGGACACCACCGTCCTCGAAACCTGGTGCAAGCGGGCCATCCACGCCACCAGCCTCACCGACATCTTCGGCACGGACGACGAGCAACCGGAACAGGGCTGACCGGCGGCCATGACGTACCGCTACCGGTCCGAGTACGCCCAGATGCTGCGCGCCGAAGGCGAAGCGGAGGCCATGGCCAGGGACATGGCCAGGGGCATGGCCAGGGGGCTCTTGCGGCTGCTGGACGGGCGGGGCGTGGAGGTGCCCGATGACGTGCGGGAGAGGGTCACCGCCTGCACGGACATCGCCGTCCTCGAAACCTGGATCGACCGGGCCGTTCACGCCGACCGGCTCTGCGAGGTGTTCCGGTCAGGCCTGGAGGAGGGTGAGGAGGCCGGCGGCGATCAGGGCGGCGGCCCACATGCGGTCCACGTTGAACCAGGCGCGGCGCAGGATCGTCAGGCCGAGCACCTCGTAGACCACCAGGGCCACGACGCCGGCCACCACGAACATGGCCAGCGTGTGCAGGGCCGCCACCGCCAGCCCTCCTGAGACGGCGTGCCCCGGGTGGCCCTCCGCGCGCAGCCCGGTGAGTACGGGCAGCAGCATGAGCCCGGCGCCGTGGGCCGACGACATCAGGAACGACCAGCCGGCGAGCTGGGCGAGCGACAGGCGCATGCCCACCCACCGGAAGTGGCGGGTGGACAGCAGCCGCCACAGCCCGAACGCCACCAGCACCAGCCCGCCGACCACCGGCAGCGCCGCGCCCGTCACCAGGGAGCCGGTGGCGGCCACCACCAGGGCGACCAGGGCCACCGACGCCAGGTGGCCCAGGGCGATCACGGGGATCGACTGGAGCAGCAGGTCGCGGCTGCGCTCCTGCAGGCCGCGGGCCACCGCGAAGAGCCAGCCCATGGCCGGGTTCAGGCCGTGGAAGGCTCCGAGCAGCAGGACCGTCGCGGTGCTCATGGCGGGCATGGTGGCGGGCATGGTCACGGATAGCAGTAGGAGTCGGAGGAGGCGTCGCCGCCCTGGAGGCGCACCTGGTGGGGACGCAGGCCGCGGAAGGCGTCGCCGTGGGGGAAGAAGGCGGTGTCGAAGGTGAAGGAGTCGGCGTCGACCTTGGCGAGCCAGGCTCCGACGCCCTCGGGATAGAACTGGTCGTCCCAGGAGCCGTACAGGGAGTTGGTGAGGTAGACGCGGCGGCCGTCGCGGCTCACCTCGACCATCTGGGGGCCGCCGCGCAGCGGGAGTCCAGGCTCGGCGGGGTGCGGGGTGCGCCGGGTGATGCCGCCGATCCGCAGGGATCCCAGCTCGACCGGCTTGTACGGGTCCGACACGTCGTACTGCTTCAGCTCCCCGGTGCCCCAGCAGGAGACGTACAGGCGCTGGTCGTCCACGGAGAGGGCGATGTCGGTGACCAGCGGCGGCACGGCGGCGAACGGCTGCAGCACGGGCGGCAGCAGGGCGGGGTCGGCCGGTTCTGCGGGGATGGTGATGACCTTCCGCGCCTGCCAGCGGCCGTCCTCGTGGAACCACAGCCAGACGGAGGCCGACAGGTCCTCCACGCTGGTGACCACGCCGACGAAGCCGTACAGGCGGGTGGGGTCGTGGGCGGGGCGCAGCTCCAGCGGCATCTGGTGCTGATCGCCCAGGTCCACCTCCTGGACGTGCCGGCGCTTGCGCAGGTCCCAGAAGTGCAGCTTGTGGCCGTACTTGCGGCCGAGCAGCAGCTCGCCGACCACGCCGTCCTCGATCATGGACGGCGTGCCCCACTCCGAGGTGATCAGCACGTCGTGGTTGATGTGCCACCAGAAGTCGTAGGCGAGGTACTGCGGCCCGCGGTCCAGCTCCCACCGGCCGAGCACCTCGAAGGAGGTGTGGTCGAGCACGGCGATGCCGCCGGGGCCCTCGGCGCCGTCCGCGCCGCCGAGCGCCGAGACGTACAGGCCCTCGGGACCGCAGTGGACGGTGTGCGGGCGGGAGTAGCCCGCCCGCCTGGCCAGCGACTCGGCGTCGATCACCTTGACCAGCTCGGGGCTGATCCGGTCCTTGGTGTCGTAGATGTGGATGCGCGAGGAGCGCAGGCCGGGCACGACCAGGTAGCGCCGCTCGACGTGCGGGTGCGGGGCGTTGGGGCACAGAGCGCTGCTGCAGGCGTTCCAGCCGAAGTGGTGCAGCTCGTCGCCGGTGCCGGGCAGGTCGGTCCAGCCGATGACGGTGCCGTAGGCCGGCGAGGCGGGGTCGGTGTCGAGCACGGCCAGCGCGTCCGGACGATTCGCCGACCGGTCGAAGGCGGCGACGTAGGCCAGCTTCTCCACGGGGGCCTCGACGGCGTCGCGCGGGGAGGGGTAGAACGTGGGGTCGGGGGTCCAGAGAGCCATGACACCAGATATTCACGAGTATCCCTACTGGGTCAATAGGCATCAGCGCCGCAATGTGCAGCCACCGACCGACTGAATCGGCACATATCACGCGATACCGTTAAGCGTGTTCTTCGGTATCACGGACATCTGGACCTACGTCGTCGGCGCCTTCTTCATCGTGCTGCTGCCCGGCCCGAACTCCCTGTACGTCCTCAGCTTCGCCGCCCAGCACGGCGTCCGGCAGGGCTACCGGGCCGCGGCGGGCGTGTTCCTCGGCGACACCGTCCTGATGGTGCTCGCCGCCGCCGGGGCCGCGTCCCTGCTGCGCGCGACGCCCGTGCTGTTCACCGTCGTCAAGTACGCCGGCGCCGCCTACCTGGCCTGGATGGGCTTCCAGATGATCCGCGGCGCGGTACGGGCCTGGCGGGCCCGTCCGGCGGCGGCGGACGAGTCCGGGGCGGCCCCCGTGCGGCAGGCCAGGCCGTTCCGCAAGGCCCTGACGATCAGCCTGCTGAACCCGAAGGCGATCCTGTTCTTCCTGTCGTTCTTCATCCCGTTCGTGGACCCCGGGTACAGCGCCCCCTGGCTGTCGTTCCTCATCCTGGGCGCGGTGATCCAGATCTTCAGCGTGCTCTACCTCACCACGCTGATCTTCTCCGGCACGTTCCTGGCCGGTCAGTTCCGCCGGCACAGGAAGCTGAGCGCGGGCCTGACCTCGGGCGTCGGCGCGTTGTTCCTCGGGTTCGGCGCCAAGCTCGCCACGGCGTCACTCGGCTGAAAGCCGGGTTCAAGGGTGAGCTGGTTTCGTATGGAACCGATGGAACGCGGCAAAAGCGGCAGTCCTACTCGCCGGGCTCCGGTACGGTAGGCCACCGGCCTTCGGAGTCGCACCGGGCGGAGTCGCGTCCGGCGGTGACGACGACCGGTCCATCCGGCAAGCCTGGACCCCCGAAGCCCGGGTAGACGCTGATCGTCGGCCTATCTGCGGAGCAGCCTTGAACCACCATCCGGTCGCACTCCCCCGTCTGACCGCGCTCGCCCGTCAGGCGGCCCCCCGCCTGCTCGAAGGCGTGGTCGCCCCCCTGCTGGTGTTCTACCTCGCCATGGTCGTGCTGGGCTTCAAGTGGGCCCTGGTGGCCACGGTCTCCTGGGTGTACCTCGGCGTGGCCTGGCGGCTGATCAGAGGGATCAAGGTGCCCGCCACCATGTTCCTGGCCGCGTTCGCGGTCACGGTGCGGGCCCTGGTGTC
This sequence comes from Nonomuraea sp. NPDC048881, assembly GCF_040649795.1. Taxonomy (NCBI): domain Bacteria; kingdom Bacillati; phylum Actinomycetota; class Actinomycetes; order Streptosporangiales; family Streptosporangiaceae; genus Nonomuraea; species Nonomuraea sp. NPDC048881. Next base: position 1,147,998 of record NZ_JBEZGC010000001.1, on the reverse strand, counting down.
GTTCTGGACGGGCACCTGGATGTGGTTCTTCATCCAGCCGGAGCTGGGCACGATCTGCATCAGCATGGTGTTCCTGGCCTCCGTCCGGCTCAACCGGCCGCTGGTGCAGAAGCTCACCCTCGACTACATCCACCTGCCGTCGGCCGTGCTCAAGCACGAGCGGGTGCGCAGGTTCTTCGCCAGGATCACGCTGCTGTGGGCGTTCGTGCTGCTGGCCAACTCGACGCTGAGCATCTTCCTGGCCGTCTACGAGAAGCTGGAGGGCTCGCTCGGCGCGTTCATGGTGCTGCGCACCTCAGCGGTGGCCGTGATCAGCGGGCTGGCGATCACCTTCTCGATCCTGGCGTTCAAGCGCGTCCTGGCCAGGCTGCACGTGGCCCACGCCTGACCGTTCGGCCAGCAGGAACGCTCCACACATCCCCATCACCAGCCCGGTCAGCATGCCGAACAGCTCGGCGAAGTCCGCGACGCCCGTGCCGCCGTAGGCCAGGGGGCCGCCCGTGGACCTGACGATCATCGAGAACAGCCCCCAGCCGAACAGCGAGCCCGACCCGAGCCAGGCCAGCGCCAGCGGCCGCCAGAACGGGCCGTTCCCGCGCCGCCTGACCAGAGCCACCAGCGCGGCCGCCCCGCCCACCGCGAGCAGCGCCTTCAGCCCGTTCTGCACGGCCTGGACGGTCCCGTCGAACGCCATGACGACCCGCAGCGCCCCGACGGCGGTCGCCACCAGGAGCGCGCCCCACGCCACCACCTCCTGGAACGATCGGGTCGCGCTGGGGAACGGCAGCCTGACCGGGGTGGCGAAGACGGCGGGCCAGCGGTCGCGGGCGTAGAGGGCGAAGGCCGTCATGAGGGCGACGCCGAGAGTGATGAAACCGCCGTAGACGACCAGATAGACCCAGGTCTGGATCGGGCCGCCGCTGAAGATCGTCAGGCCGCCGATCAGCAGGATCAGCGGGGTCGTGACGGCCAGCACCGACAGCAGGCCGGTGCCCACCCACAGTGGCAGCAGCACCAGCCAGGCGGGCAGCCGCATGCCCCAGCGCATGGTGAAGGCCAGGGCCAGCAGCAGCGCGGCGGCCTCCATGGCGAAGGTCAGCGCGTTCATCCCCAGCATCTGCCCGTTGTCCATGAGCGCCGGGTCGGAGACGCCGACGGGGTCGCCGGTCAGCCAGAGCGTCTTGATCGTGAGGTAGGGCAGCGTGGCGGCGACCGCCACGATCGCGGCGGTGAGCCGGCCGATGCCCGCTCGCTGTTCTGTCATGCCACGATCGTGCGCCTCAGGCGGGCCGGTCCCCTCCCGACCGGCGGGGATCCGCCTCCCCCTCGCGGGGGAGCTCGACGGCCAGGCGGAAGCCGTCGCCGTCGGGGCCCGCGGTCAGCGTGGCGCCGGCCAGCCGTACGCGCTCGCGCAGCCCCGCCAGGCCCAGCCCGCCGCGCCGGGCGCTGGGACGCGAGCTCGGCGGGCCGTTGCGCACGACCACCCGGTGCGGCGCGACCGACACGGCGACCGCCGCCCCCGGCGCGTGCTTGGCCGCGTTCGTCAGCCCTTCCTGGACGACGGCGTGCGCCAGCTCCGACGACGGCCCCGGCGCCAGCTCCAGGGTGATCGACATGCCGGAGTCCCTGGCCCGGCCGACCAGCTCGGCGACGTCCTCGCCCACCGGGGACAGCGGGGCCTCTTCGGCGTCCTCGCGCAGCAGGCCGATGATCTGGCGCAGCCGCTCGGTCGCGTCGGCCGCCGCCATGCGCAGCTCGCCGGCCGCCTTGACCTGGGCCGGGCCGAGCCCGGGAGCGACTTCGAGCCCGCCGGCGCGCACCGCGATCAGCGCCAGGTCGTGGCCGAGCGAGTCGTGCATCTCGCGGGCGATCCTGGCCCGCTCGCGCAGCCGCGCCTGCGCCTCGACCGACAGCCGCGCCTGCCGCCGCTGCTGGAGCACGCCCCGTCGGAGCAGGCCCAGCAGGTACGGGACCAGGTACGTGCCGACGAGCCCGGTGCCCATCGACACCCACAGCGCCAGGTCACCGCCCTGGAGCAGCACGACCCCGCAGCCGATGGCCGTGATCAGGCAGAACACGGCGCCCGCGGGCCACAGCCGGGTCATGCGCCGGCCGGTGAGGTAGGCGTACCAGATGATGAACGGCGAGGTCGCGAGCAGCGGCAGGATCTTCACGTCGCGCCGGGGCAGCAGCCACGTCAGGTCCACCGTCGCGAAGCCCTCGGTGAAGGTCCACGGGCCGAGCGGCAGCAGCAGCACCAGCGCCGCCAGCGGCCAGGGCCGGCCCACGAGCACGGCAAGCGCGGCCAGCCCGACCCTGGGCAGCGTCACCAACGCGAACCCGGCCGGATCGGCGAACGGGTCGGGGCCCATGGCGGTCACGAAGATGCCCAGCACGGCCCACAGCAGCAGGTCGAGGACGACCTGACGGCGACTCTCACGACGCAGACGGTTCACGCCCCGACGGTATCCGCCGCCCGGCGCGGCCGGTCCCGCCCGAAGGTCATGCGGCGCCCCTGACGAAAGTCAGGGTGGGGCCTGGTGCAGTGATCACGGTGGGGCTAACCCCACCTGAAAGGCGGATACCTCCTCTCCTGTTTCCGGGGCGCGCAACCGGTTTGATCGTGGGTGTCACACGGAAGTCGCACGTCCGCCCCTGACGAAAGTAGGGGGTGGCGCGTGCCGATGGGCCGATGTGCCACGACCTGCGGAATTTCTACCTTCATGGGGTAGGCGGCCCTGACCCTCCTAGGGGACGGGCCCGCGTTCGACCGGGGGCATCCCCGATGTCCCCGGTCCGCTCACGCCGACAGGCTTGGTGAGTGCCCTGACGATCGGAGTCCACGCATATGTCGCACGCCATTCTCGACCTCGTCCAGCAGGTGATGTCATCGCCATGGCTGTACGTGGCGCTGTTCGCCCTGGCGCTGCTCGACGGGTTCTTCCCCGTCGTGCCCGCCGAGACGTCGGTCATCACCGCGGCGGTGTTCGCCGCCTCCGGCCAGACCAACCTGGCCCTGGTGATCGTGGTCGCGGCGCTCGGCGCGTTCGTGGGCGACCACGTGTCGTACCTGATCGGCAACAAGTCGGCCAGGCGGCTGCGGGACAAGAAGGCGTTCGTCTGGGCGCGCGGCGCGCTGGCCGAGCGGGGCGGAATGGTGCTGGTCGTGGCCAGGTACATCCCCGGCGGGCGGACCGCGACGACGCTGACCATGGGCGCCGTCGGTCATCCGCTGCGCTCGTTCACGTTCTTCGACGCCATCGCGACGAGCTCGTGGGCGGTGTACTCCGGGCTGATCGGCTTCTTCGGCGGCATGGCCTTCGAGAACGACCCGATCAAGGGCCTGCTGCTGGGCCTCGGGATCGCGCTGTCGATCACCGGGCTCGTCGAGCTGGTGCGGTGGGCCAGGAAGCGGCGCGCCACCCAGCCTTCCCCGGAACGTCTTCCGGTGGACACGTCCGTTTGACCCTGTCCGGCAACCATCCGTCTGAAAGGAGTGCGCATGAGTGTGCTGGCCGCGGCGATCGCGCTGGTCGGTTCGCTGTTCTTCGCGCTCGGGGCCGCGCTGCAGCAGTTCGAGGCGGCGGGCTCGGCGAAGCCCGCGCTGCTGGCCCTGCTGCGCAGGCCGCGCTGGCTGCTCGGCGGCGTCTCCATCGTGACGGGCGGCGGCCTGCACATCGTCGCCCTCGGGCTCGGCCCGCTGACCGTGGTGCAGCCGATGGGGGTGGCCAGCCTGCTGTTCGCGCTGCCCATCGCCGCCGCGCTGCACGGCCGCCGGCCCTCCCGCAAGGAGCTGGCCGCGGCGGGCGTGGTCGCGGCCGGGCTGATCGGCCTGGTGCTGCTGGTGCCCGAGTCCGACGGGCCGACGTACCTGGCGCCCACGGGCGTGCTCACCCTGCTCGCCGTGGCCGGCGTCGCGGCGGTGCTGCTGTGGGCGGGCTCGAAGGCGGCCTCCCCCGCCGGCCGGGCCGCGCTGCTGGCCACCGGCTCCGGCGTCCTGTACGGCGCCACCGCCACGCTCATGCGCGTGCTCGTGGACGGCGGCTGGAACTGGTGGTACCTGCTGGCCCTGCCGGTGCCGCTGCTGCTGGCGCTGGTGATGCTGCAACGCGCCTACGCCGTCGGGCACTTCGGCGTCTCCTTCGCCTCGCTGCAGATCGCCGACCCGCTCACGGCGGTGGCCTTCGGGGCGCTGCTGCTCGGCGAGCCGCTGCCGTCCGGCCTCGCGCCGATCGCGGCCGCCGCCCTGACCGCGGCGGGCACGTTCGCCCTGGCCCGGACGTCCCCGCTGGAGGCGCGCAACGACCTCGCCTGATCCCCTCCCCTGACCGAAACCCCCTGTTCGTCCATCGGCCCTCCCCCAGCCGTCCCCCCTTGTGAAAGCGGAGTCACCGTCATGGCCATGCCCCTGCGCAACGTCACCGACCACGCCCAGCTCGCGCCCGCCCCCGAACGTCCCCGCCGCGTCCTGATCTCGACCGACACCTATCCCCCCGACGTGAACGGCGCCGCCTACTTCACCCACCGCCTGGCCACCGGCCTGGCCGCGCGCGGCAACGAGGTGCACGTGGTGTGCCAGTCGGAGGCCGGCCCGGCCAGCGCCGACGTGGTGGACGGCGTGATCGTCCACCGGCTGCGCTCGGCCCCGCTGCTGGTCCACCCGACCATGCGGGTCACCGTGCCGACCAGGCTCGACCGGCTGGTGGCCGACATCGACCCGGACGTGCTGCACACCCAGGGCCACTTCGTGGTCGGCCGGGCCGCCATCGCCGCCGCCCGGCGCCGCGGCGTGCCGGTCGTGGCCACCAACCACTTCATGCCCGACAACCTCTTCCAGTTCGGGCACGTCCCCGAGGCGCTGCGGGCCAGGGCGGGCCGGCTGGCCTGGCGCGACTTCAGCCGCGTCTTCAAGCGCGCCGACCACATCACCACGCCGACCCCGCTGGCCGCCAAGCTCCTGTCCGACCAGGGCTTCTCCCGCGACGTCGAGGCCGTCTCGTGCGGCATCGACCTGGCCAGGTTCCACCCGCACGCCGAGCCCAAGTCGTGGGCGCGCCGGCGGTTCGCGCTGCCCGACCGGCCGACCGCCCTGTTCGTGGGCCGCCTGGACGAGGAGAAGCACCTCGACGAGCTGATCCGCGCGCTGCCCCTCGTGCTCAACGAGACCGACGCGCAGGTGGCGTTCGTGGGCCGCGGCAACCAGCGGATGGAGCTGGAGAAGCTGGCCAAGCGCATCGGGGTGGGCGACCGGGTGTTCTTCGTCGGGTTCGTGCCCGACGAGAGCATGCCGCAGGCGTTCGCCGCCGCCGACGTGTTCGCCATGCCGGGCGTCGCCGAGCTGCAGAGCATCGCCACGCTGGAGGCCATGGCGTCCGGCCTGCCCGTCGTGGCCGCCGACGCGATGGCCCTGCCGCACCTGGTGAACGGCAACGGCTACCTCTACCAGCCGGGCGACGTGGTCGCGCTGGCCAGGCACCTGACCGCCGTCCTCACCGACGACGACCTGCGCGCCCGCCTGGGCAACGCCAGCCGGGCGCTGGCGCTGACCCACGACGACCAGGTGTCGCTGGCCCGCTTCGAGCAGATCTACGACGAGGTGACACGATGACCTGGCGTGCCGTGCTCGCTCCCGTGGCCGGAGCCGTGGCGGCGGTGGCCGCCCTCGGCTACGCGCAAGTGACCCTGCCCGAGCAGCCGCTGATCAGCGACTACGCGCTCGTCCCCGGCGGCATGCTGCCGGTGCTGGCCGGGACGCTGGCGCTGGCCGCCGCCTGCCTGGCGCTGGCGTACGGGCTGGCCGCCCGGGAACCGGGGCGGACCGCCGCGACCCGCGTGCTGCTGCTGGCGGGGGCGGCCGGGCTGATGCTCAGCGCCATCTTCCCCACCGATCCCGGCATGTCGGACGTCAGCACGCTCGGCGGGGAGATCCACCGCTGGTCGGCGGCCGTGGTCTTCACCGCGCTGCCGGTCGCCGGCTGGACCCTGGCCAGAGGACGGGCGGCGGCCGCGCGCTGGAGCGCGGTCAAGGCCCTGAGCGTGACGTCCGGGCTCACGCTGGTCGCGTACCTGGCGGCCCACCCGGCCGCCGTCACCTCCTCGCTGATCGGCGGCGAGGCGTACTACGGGCTGCTCGAACGGGGACTGGTGCTGGCCGAGATCGTCCTCGTCGTCGCCATGGCGCTGGCCTGCGCACCGGGCCGCGCCGCCGCACGGGTGCAGGGCACGCGGGCCACCGGGACGCCCGCGCAGCCCGAGAGTCCGCAGCGGCTGGCGGCGTGACGGGGATGCGCAGCCACACTTCGCCCGCCGTCGAACGGTCGGCGGCCTAGCGTGGACCCATGCTCATCACCCACCACGCCGAAGCCCGGGCGGTGCTCTCCGACGGCCGGTACGTGCCGCCGCCCGTCCCGCAGGACGGCGAGCCGGGGACGCTCTCCTGGCTGCGGGCCCACGTGTCGCGCTTCAGCACCGGCGAGACGCACGCCGAACGCCGCCGCCTGGTCGTCGAGCGCCTGTCCGCCCTGGACCCGGCCGAGCTGCGGACGGCCGCCAGGGCCGCGACGCTCGACCGTTGCGGCGACCGTTGCGGCGACCGTTGCGGCGACCGTGACGGCGACTGGCGCGGCGTGCCGACGGCCGTCCTGGGGGCCGCGCTCGGCGTGCCGGACACCTCGGCCGTGCCCGCGGCCGCGAGCGGCTACCTGTCGGGCGAGGGGAGCCCGCAGGCCGACGCCGCCGTCGCCGAACTGCTCGGCCTGACCGACCTGCCGGCCGTCACCCTGCTGCTCCAGGGCCACGCCGCCACCGAGGCGCTCATCGAGAACGCGCTCACCCACGCCGTGCCGGGCGACGACCCCGAGGCGGTGCTGCGCGAGACGCTCAGGCAGGACCCGCCGTTGAAGGCCAGCCGCAGGCTCGACACCCGCACCGGCGAGGAGGTCACGATCGACCTGGTCGCGGCCAACCGCGATCCCGAGGTGTTCGCCGACCCCGACCGCTTCGACGCCTCCCGGAGCCCCGCCCCCCACCTGACGTTCGGGGACGGCCTGCGCCCCTGCCCCGCTCCCGCCCACGCCCTCGCGCTGGCCGCCGGCGTGCTCGACGCGCTCCTCGAAGGGACCCGCCGATGAACTTCCACGACCTGCACAAGCCGGGCGACCCGCTGCTGCTGCCCAACGCGTGGGACTACGGCTCGGCCGCGATCCTGGCCGCGCACGGCTTCCCCGCGATCGGCACCACCAGCCTCGGCGTGTCCGCCGTGCACGGCAAGCCGGACGCCGCCGGCGCGACCAGGGCCGAGACGATCGAGCTCGCCGAGACGGTCAAGGACCTGGGCGTGCTGGTCACGGTGGACATCGAGGGCGGCTTCAGCGACGACCCGCAGGAGGTGTCGGACCTGGTCGCGAGCCTGGCCGCGCTCGGGGTGGCGGGCGTGAACCTGGAGGACGGCCGTCCCGACGGCACGCTGCGCCCGGTCGAGCTGCACCGGCGGATCATCGAGGCCGCCAAGGGCCACGGCGTGTTCGTCAACGCCCGCACCGACACCCATTGGCTGGGCACCGGCGACTGGCGCGAACGGGTGGACGCCTACGAGCACGCCGACGGCATCTTCGTCCCCGGGCTCTCGGATCCGGCGGAGATCGCCGAGGTCGTCGCGCGTACGCGGCTGCCGCTCAACGTGCTCTACCAGCCGGGCGGGCCGACGCTGGACCGGCTGGCCGAGGCGGGGGTGGCCCGGGTGAGCACCGGCTCGCTGCTCTACCGGGCCGCGCTCCAGGGCGCTCTGGCCGCCGTGCTGGGCGCGCAGGGCAAGGACGCCCCGGCGCTGCCGACGTACGGAGAAATCGCCGCACTCCTCCCGCAGACCCGATAATCGGGGCATGCGCTTCGAGATCCTCGGACCCACCAGCGTGCTGGACGAGGACGGCGCGCCGGTGGCGCTCGGCGGGCCGCGGGTGCGCGCCCTGCTCACCCTGCTGGCCCTGAACGCCGGCCGCGTCGTCGGCGCCGGACAGCTCGTGGACGACCTCTACGGCCCCCACCCGCCGGACGGCGTGGCCAACGCGCTGCAGTCCCAGGTGTCCAGGCTGCGCCGGGCGCTCGGCCGGGACCTGGTCGAGTTCCACCCGGCGGGCTACCGGCTGGTCGCCGACCCGCACGACGTGGACGCGTGCCGCTTCGAGCTCCTGGCCCTGGACGGGCGGCGGGCGCTGGCCGCCGGGGACGCCGGGCGGGCGGCGGCGCTGCTCTCCGAGGCGCTGGAGTTGTGGCGGGGCGCGCCGCTCGCCGACGCGCCGCACGCGGTGTCCGCCGCGGCCGGGCTGGAGGAGCTGCGGCTGGCGGCCGTCGAGGACCGCCTCCAGGCCGACCTGGCGCTCGGGCGGCACCGCGACCTGGTCGCCGAGCTGCGCCGGCTCACCGCCGCCCATCCGCTGCGCGAGCGCCTGCGCGCCCAGCTCATGCGCGCCCTGTACGGCAGCGGGCGGCAGGCCGAGGCGCTGGCCGTCTACGACGAGGCGCGGCGGCTGCTCGACCGGGAGCTGGGCATCGAGCCGGGCGCCGAGCTGGCCGCCGAGCACCTCGCCGTCCTGCGCGCCGACCCGTCCCTCACCCCGCAGAACACCGCGCCGAACCCCCCGCAGAACACCGCGCCGAACCCCCCGCTGAGCACCGCGCCGAACCTCCCGCTGAGCACCGCACCGAACGCCGCGCCGGCCTCCGCACCGGCTTCCGCGCCGATCCAGCCGCCGGTTCCCTCGTCCCTTCCCGCGCCCGGAGGGCCCGCCGGGTCGTCGCGCGGGGGGTTCAAGCAGGGGTTGCGGGCGCAGCTGACCAGTTTCGTGGGCCGGGCGGAGGAGCTGGCGCAGGTGGGCGCGCGGCTGCGGGACAGCAGGCTCGTCACGCTGATCGGCCCCGGCGGCGCCGGCAAGACCAGGCTGGCGCAGGAGGCGGCCGCCCAGGAGCCGGGCGACGTGTGCTTCGTGCCCCTCGCCCACGTGGCCGGCGCGGCCGGGGTGCCCGGCGCGGTGCTGGTCGCCCTCGACATCCGCGACGCCCTGCTGCCCGCGCCCCAGCGCGCCGCGGTCGGCCCCGTCACCCGGCTGCTCACCGCGCTGGCCGAGCGCGACCTGCTGCTCGTCCTGGACAACTGCGAGCATCTGGTCGCCGCCGTGGCCGAGCTCGCCGACGCGCTGCTGGCCTCCTGCCCCGGGCTGCGGGTGCTGACCACCAGTCGCGAGGCGCTGGGCATCACCGGGGAGTCGATCCTGCCGGTGTCCCCGCTGCGCCTGCCGCCGCCGGAGCCGGACGACCCGCTGGAGTACGCCGCCGTCCGGCTGTTCGCCGACCGGGCCGCCGCCGTGCGTCCGGGGTTCGCCGTGGACGCCGGCAACGCCGCCGACGTGGTGCGCATCTGCCGGGCGCTCGACGGGCTGCCGCTGGCCATCGAGCTGGCCGCGGCCCGCCTCCGTACGCTGTCGGTCGCCGACGTGGCGGCCCGCCTGGACGACCGGTTCCGGCTGCTGACCCGCGGCAGCCGTACGGCGCTGCCCCGGCACCAGACGCTGCGCGCGGTCGTCGCGTGGAGCTGGGACCTGCTGGACGACGCCGAGCAGCGCCTGGCCGCCCGCCTGAGCGTGTTCGTCGGCGGCGCCACGCCCGAGGCGGCCGAGCGGGTGTGCGGGCTGCCGGAGGAGGTGCTGTTCTCGCTGGCGGAGAAGTCGCTGGTGGAGTACGTCGGCGGCCGGTACCGCATGCTCGACACGATCCGGGCGTTCTGCGCGGAACGCCTGGCCGAGTCCGGCGAGACCGCCGCGATCAGGGACGCGCACACCGGCTACTACCTCGACCTCGTCCTGACCGCCGACCCGCTGCTGCGGACCGCCGACCAGCTCATCTGGCTGGCCCGCCTCGACCAGGAGAGCGACGACCTCGAAGCCGCCGTGCGCTGGACGACCGCGTCCGGGGAGCCGGAGACCGGCCTGCGGCTGCTGGCGCACAGCGCCTGCTACTGGTGGATGCGCGGCCACCGCGGCGTCATCGCCGGGCTGGCCGCCGCGCTGCTGGCCAGGATCGGCGACGCCCGCCCCGCCGGCATGGAGGAGGAGTACGTCATGTGCCTGCTCGTCACCGCCTGGACGGGCGTGGCCGACGACGTCGTGCGCGAGCGGCTGGCCGAGGTGCGCGAGCTGCTGCCGATCGCCCACCTGCCGGAGCGGGTGGAGTTCCTGATGATGATGCGGTCGATGTTCACCGGGCCGCCGGGCGACGTCGAGCAGATCTACCGCGAGCTGCTGGCCCACACCGAGGGGCTGCCGCCCTGGCAGCGGGCGTTGTCGTACAGCGGCGCGGGGTTCGTGCTGCAGATCCTGGGGCGGATCGAGGAGTCGCTGGCCACCTTCCGGCGCGCCCTGGCCGCCTTCCGGGGCATCGGCGAGCGCTGGGGGACGGTGCTGGTGCTGTCGGGCCTCGGCGAGCTGGCCTCCCGCGAGGGCGACTACGCGGCCTCGTACGCGCTGTCGGACGAGGCGCTGACGCTGGCCCGCGAGCTCGACGCGCGGGCGGAGATGGCCGAGGCCCTGTGCCGGCGCGGCGACGCGCTGCTCGGCATGGGCGAGCCGCTGGGCGGGCGGGCCGACTACGAGGAGGCGGCCGAGCTGGCCCGTCGCGTGGGTTCCATGGACATGCTGGCGTGGGCGCACCTCGGGATGGCCGAGGTGGCGCTGATCGGCGGCGAGCGCGACGCCGCGCTGTCCCTGCTGGCCCAGGCCCGCGCGGAGTGCCCCGACGACTGGTACAGCACCGAGGACATCCGCAACCGCATCGACGAGGCCCTCGGCCGGGCGGTCAGCGAACGGTAGGCGGCCCGTCAGCCGTCCTCGCCACCGTGGACGGCATGACGCGAAAATGGGCCTGTCTGGCCATCGCCTGCCTGGCGACGCTGCTGCTCTCGGTCGATCTCACCGTGTTGCATCTGGCGCTCCCCCGGCTGGTCGCCGACCTCGGTGCGAGCTCGACGCAACTGCTCTGGATCGGCGACATGTACGGGTTCGCCCTGGCCGGGCTCCTCGTCACCATGGGCAACCTCGGGGACCGCGTGGGCCGCAAGCGGCTGCTGCTGATCGGCGCGGCCGGTTTCGGCGCCGCCTCGGTGGTGACCGCCTACGCCCCGAACCCCGAGCTGCTGATCGCCGCCAGGACGCTGCTGGGCGTGGCGGGCGCGATGATCATGCCGTCCACGCTCTCGATCGTCAGGAACGTCTTCGCCGACCCGCGTGAGCGGACCGCGGCCATCGGGATCTGGAGCGGGATGAGCGCGGCCGGGTTCGCGCTGGGGCCGGTCGTCGGCGGCGTGCTGCTGGACCATTTCTGGTGGGGGTCGGTGTTCCTGATCAACGTGCCGATCATGGCGCTGGTGCTGGTCTGCGGGTTCCTGGTGCTGCCGGAGTCGCGCGGCCCCGCCGGGCGGGTGGACGGGCCCAGCGTGGTGCTGTCCTTCGCCGGTGTCGTGACGGCCGTCTACGCGGTCAAGGAGGCCGCCCACCAGGGCTTGGTCCACGCCGACGTGCTGGGGGCGGCCGTGGTGGGCGCGGTGTGCCTGGTGCTGTTCGTCCGGCGGCAGGGCCGGCTGGCCACGCCGCTGATCGACGTACGGCTGTTCCGGCGGCGGGCCTTCAGCGCGTCCGTGGGCACGAACCTGCTGGCGATCTTCGCGTTGTCGGCCATGAACCTGCTGTTCGCCTGGTACCTGCAGCTCGTCCTGGGGTGGACCCCGCTCCAGGCCGGGCTGGCGCAGCTCCCCGGCGGTCTCAGCGGCGCGGTGGGCGGGGTGCTCGCGGCCCGGCTCATCGGCCGGCTCGGCAGGAACGGCGTGGTCGCGCTCGGCCTGGCGCTGAACGCCGGCGCGTTCGTCCGGTACGCCATGCTCGGCACCGAGCTGGACTATCTCACCCTGCTGCCGGTGATGATGATCGGCGGGCTGGGGGTCGGGCTCACCTTCACCGTGAACAACGACAACATCCTGGCCACCGCGCCCAAGGAGCGGGCGGGGGCCGCGGCCGCGGTGTCGGAGACGGCGTTCGAGCTGGGCGGGGCGCTGGGCATCGCGGTCCTGGGCACGGTGCTCAACAGCGTCTACCGCGCGAACCTGCTGGTGCCCGCCGGGGTGCCCGGCGAGGCGGCACGGGAGTCGATCGCCGGGGCCACCGCCACGGCGGCGGAGCTGCCCCCGCAGGCGGCCGGGGAGCTGATGCGCGCGGCGCGCACGGCGTTCGTGTCGGGGATGCAGGTGACGACGCTGGTCACGGCGGTCCTGCTGGCCGTGGTCGCGGTGTTCGCGCTGGCCTGGCTGCGCGGCGTGCCGAAGGTCATCCAGGAAGAGCAGCCGGTCCCTCGGTGAGCGACGGGGTCTCTGCCGCGGGCCCGGCGGGCAGCGGGCGCAGGCTGCGCACCCTGGCCAGCACGAGCAGCGCGGCCACGCCCGTCGCCGCCGGCGCGACGACGAACGCCAGGGACGCGCCGAAGTGGTCCACGAGCTGCCCGGCGACCGACGACCCGGCCGCGATGCCGAGGGCGATGCCGCCGTTCAGCCAGGTGAACGCCTCGGTGCGGACCTCCGCCGCGACCAGGCCCTCGACCAGGGTGTAGCCGGTGATCACCACGGGGGCGATCACCAGGCCGGCCAGGGCGGCGGCGACGTACATGTGGGGGACGGCTCCGGCCAGCGTGAACGCGCTGGTCGCGACCGCGAGCAGGGCCAGCCCGGCGACCAGCCGGGCGCGGGCGGAGGACCGCCAGCGGACCGCGCCGTACAGCAGGCCGCCGAGCATGCTGGCGCCGGAGAAGACGCCGTAGACGGGTCCGGCGGCGGCGGGCGCGTGCAGGGCGGTGGTGAGCGAGGTGACGCCGACCTGGAGGCTGCCGAAGACCGACCCCATGGCCAGGAAGGCGGCGGCCAGCAGCGCCACGCCGCGCCGCCGCAGCACGCCCTTGGAGGCGGCGATCCTGACCGGCACCGGCTCGGGCGCGCCCGTCCGGACGGCGGCGAAGACGACCGTGCCCACCAGGATCAGCACCAGCCCGCCGAGCAGCGCGACCACCGGCGAGTACGCCGTGGACAGCCCCACCAGCAGCACCGGGGCCAGCGTGAACGTCAGCTCGTCGGTGATCGACTCGACCGCGAACGCCGTGTTCAGCCTGCCGGTGCCGCCGAGCCGGTGCGCCCAGCGGGCCCGGACCATCGAGCCGACCTGCGGTCCAGACGCGCCGACGAGGGCGGCCATGGCGACCAGCGGCGCGAGGTGGGCGTGCGCGGCGGCCAGGGCCAGCAGGCCGCCCATGGCCAGGGCGTGCAGGGCCACCTGCGGCAGCAGCACGCGGGCCTGGCCGTACCGGTCGGCCAGGCGGCCTGTCTGGGGGCCGATGAGGGCCTGGCAGACGGCGGAGGCGGCGGCGGTGATCCCGGCCGCGCCGTAGGAGCCGGTGGACCACTGGACCAGCAGCAGGATGCCCATCTGGGTCATCGCGAACGGCACCCGGGCCAGCAGCGCGGGCACGAGGAACCGCCAGGCGCCGGGGGTGGCCAGCACGTCGAGGTAGGACTTCAAGGGTCTCCGTCCAGATCATGACGGAGTCCTCCCCCGGGGGAGCGCACCGTCGGAGGTGGGCTTCGACCGGGGTAGATACCGGCGGGTGCCGGCCGCCGAGCGGTCAATCAGTCATTTCACTCAAACGCGACAAGAGCCGATCCTATTGCAGGAAACGTGCGACTTACTTCATTCCGGCGAGGTCCGGGAGGGCGGAGGCCGGGAGGGGCGGCGTCAGGGGCCCGGGTTCCTCGGGCAGGACCGGATCGTCGTCGGCGACAGCTCGTCGAGGCGGGAGCCGATCATCCTGGCCACCCCCTCGATGGTCTCGATGCCCGCCCCCTCCCCCGGCTGCTCGTCGGTCTGCACCGCCAGCAGCAGGTCCCGCCCCGGCCCGACGACACGGCCGTAGCTGGTCACCGCCCAGGTGTTGTGGATGAACGGGCGTGGCGTCCAGCCGTTCTTCAACGCCACCCGGTCCACCGGGCGGGCGGCCGCGCTGACGCCCCACGACTGGTCCTTGACCACGCGTCCCATCAGGCCGAGCACGAGGTCGCGGTCACGGCCGGACAGGCCCTCGCCGCCCTCCACCAGCACCTGGAGCAGGCGGATGCGGTCGGCGGGGCTGGTGTTGGTGCCGCCCCAGAAGACGCCGGGCCCGGGGACGGTCTCGGTCAGGCCCATGCGCCGGTAGAACTCGCCCATCGCGCCGCCGACCCGGCCCCACAACGCGTCCGCGGCGCCGTTGTCGCTCTCGGTGATCATGCGCTCGGCCAGGTCGCGTTCCTCCTCGCCCAGGCCGCCGCGGCCGAGCACGAGCGCCGTCAGGATGTCCACCTTGACGCCGCTGGCGGTGATCATGTCGTGCTGGTGCTCGCCGCGGCCCAAGGTGATGCCGCTGTCGCGCTCCAGCATGCTGTAGGCGACCCGTCCCGGGCGTCTGGACAGGTACTGCTCGATGTCGTGCTCAAGCCGGTCGCGGGCCGCCCTCCCAGCCCTCTTGTCCGGAAATTTCAGGACGCATCGGCCGACCGTCACCGGCGCCTTCCGCACGCCGGGCACCCCGGGCAGCCGTCCGGCCGCACATCCGGCCGCGAGCCCCCAGACCACCACGACGGCCAGCCATCTCCACCACACCCGCAAACCCCCGCGATCGTCACGTCTCGGGGGTTTTGATCACCTTCTGCCCAGTGGCGTCAATGGTCACACCCTGCACGTCAGGGCAGGAGCACCACCTTTCCGACAGTTCGCCGTCCGGCCAGGTCGGCCACGGCCCGGCCGGCCTCCGCCAGCGGGTACTCGCCGCCCACCAGCGGCCTCAGCCGCCCGGCCGCGGTCAGCGCGAGCAGCTCGCCCAGCGGGGGCCCGACCATCTCCCGCCGCCCCCGCAGCGGACGCAGCCAGAACCCGAGGACGGCGAGGTTGCCCGCGGTGAGCCGCGCGACCTCGACCGGCGCGGCCTGCTCCCCCGACGACGACCCGTAGCTCACCAGCCGCCCGAAGGGGGCCAGCACGGTCAGCGCCGCGTCGAAGACCGCGCCGCCCACCGCGTCGAGCACGACGTCCACCGGCCGGTCGCCGTTGGCCTCGATGACGCGCTCGGCGTACCCGTCGGCCGCGCCGTCCACGGCGGCGTCCGCGCCGAGGTCGAGGGCGAGCGAGCGTTTGTCCTCGCTGGAGGCGGTGGCGATCACGCGTCCGGCCCCGAACACCTTGGCGAGCTGCACGGCCAGGCTGCCGACGCCGCCCGCGCCGGAGTGGACGACCACGCTCTCGCCCTCCCTGAGCCGCGCCGACGAGCGCAGCAGGTGCCAGGCGGTGAGCCCCTGCACGAGCAGCGCCAGCGCCTCCCCGGCCCGCAGCGAGCCGGGCACGACCACGACGTCGCCCTCGTCCAGGACGGCCCTGGAGGCGTAGCCGTTGGCGGTGAAGCCCATCACCCGCCGCCCCCGGGGATCGAGCCCGACGACCTCGCTGCCGGGGATGTGCGGCAGGCGGTCGGGGGCGGAGTAGTGGCCGGAGATCTGCCGCACGTCGGCGAAGTTCAGCCCCGCAGCCTCGACGTCGACCAGCACCTGGCCCGGCCCCACGACCGGGTCGGGCACCTCGGCCTCTTCGAGCACCTCCGGGCCGCCGAAGCGGGTGAACTGGATGGCACGCATGAATCCCCCCATTCCGCGCGATACCCCCAGCGTAGACGTCAGGCTCCGGAGCCTCCCGGCCGGAGGTGCTCGGCGAGGAAGTCCGCGGTGGCGTCCACGGCCTGCGACACGTACGGCTCGCGGTCGTAGAGGTCGATGTGCTGCTTGGCGTCCACCCAGACGAGCCTCTTGGGCTGGTCGAGCCGCCTGAACGCCTCCTCGGCCCCCTCCGGCGGGCAGAACCTGTCGATCACGCCGTGCACGATCAGGGCGGGCTTCGGCGACAGGAAGTCGGCGCCCATCATGTTGTCCATGGTGATCAGCTCGCGCAGCCCGGCCCGGGTCACCGCGTTCCGCCAGGAGGCGGAGGCCCCGCGCTCGGTGCCGTAGTAGGCGAACGGCTCGTCGCCCGGCATCGCGGCCTCGCCCTCCTCGGCCACGGCGGGCAGGTACTCGACCGGGCCGCCCCGGTCCTGCCGCTCCAGCACGCCGGCGAACCCGGCCAGCGCCGCCTGGTAGTCCATGCCGGACCGCATCGTGTACGGGTTGTTGTAGGCCCCGGCGATGCCCGCGAACGCCCGTACACGCGGGTCGAAGGCGGCGAACCTCAGCGCGTACCCCGCGCCCAGGCAGATGCCGACCGCGCCGATCAGGTCGCCGTCCACCTCGGGGCGCGAGCGCAGCAGCGACACCGCCGCCCGCAGGTCGGCCAGCTTGCCCTGCGGATCCTCGTGCCCGCGCGGCTCGCCGCCGGACTCGCCCCAGTTGCGGTGGTCGAAGGACAGCGTCACGTAGCCGCGCCGGGCCAGCCGTTCGGCGTACAGGCCGGTGACCTGGTCGCGCACCCCGGTGAACGGCCCGGTGAGCACCAGCCCCGGCCAGGGGCCCGTGCCCTCGGGCGTCCGCAGGTCACCGGTCAGGCGCACGCCGTCGGCGGCGAACTCGACTTTCATGGTGACAAGTGTGCGCCAGGCCCGCCGCGGGCGGGCCCGGCGCCCCCTCGGAACACCGGATCAGGAGTCGAACCCGAGGCCCATCCTGTCGAGCGTGCGCAGCCACAGGTTGCGCTTGCCCTGATGCTGGTCGGCCTGGGCGATCGACCACCGGGTGAACTGGATCACCCCCGACCGGACCGGCTCGGGCGGGAACGGCACCGGCTTCTCCTTGACCATCCGCAGCTCGGTCCGCTCGGTGGCCTCCCCCGACAGCAGGTCGAGCATCACGTTCGCGCCGAACCTGGTGGCCCCGACGCCCATGCCGGTGTAGCCCACGGCGTAGGCCAGCCGGCCGCCGTGCGCCGTGCCGTAGAAGGCGCTGAAGCGGCTGCAGGTGTCGATCACGCCGCCCCAGCGGTGCGTGAAACGCACCTGGGAGAGCTGCGGGAACGTGGTGGCGAAGTGCTCGGCCAGCTTGACGAACGTCTCGTCGCGCTGCTCGTACTCCGGCTTGACCAGGCCGCCGTTGTAGTAGACCGCGTCGTAGCCGCCCCACAGGATGCGGTTGTCGTCGGTGAGCCGGTAGTAGTGGAACTGGTTGCCCGAGTCGCCGACGCCCTGCCGGTTGTGCCAGCCCACCTCGGCGAGCTGGGCCGCGCTCAGCGGCTCGGTCATCAGGGCGTAGTCGTACACCGGGACGACGAAGTGCTTGAGCCTGCGCAGCAGGGGCGGGAAGACCCCCGTGCCCAGCGCCACCCGGCGGCCCACGACCGACCCGTACGGGGTGCGCAGGGTGATCGTCGTGCCGTCGTCGCGCAGCGAACGCACCGGGCTGCGCTCGAAGACCCGTACGCCGAGCCGCAGGCACGCCTCGCGCAACCCCCAGGCCAGCCGCGCCGGGTCCAGCATGGCGCAGCCGCTGCGTTCCCACAGGCCGCCCAGGTAGGTCGGCGAGTTGACCTCGGCCCGCACCTGCCGCTCGTCCATCGGCACGTAGTCGAGGCCGAGCTCGGAGATCAGGTCCAGGTGTTCGCCCAGCGAGTCGAGCTGCCACGGCTCGGTGGCCACGTGCAGCTCTCCGGTGCGCTCGAAGGAGCAGTCGATGCCGTGCCGCTCCAGCGTGCGCTCGATCTCGTCGAGGTTGTCCACGCCCATGCGTTCGAGGCGGCCGATGTCCTCCGGCCACCGTTCCAGGCCGTTGGCCAGGCCATGGGTGAGGGTCGCCATGCAGAACCCGCCGTTGCGGCCGGTCGCCGCCCAGCCGATCCTGCGCCCTTCGAGCAGGACCACGTCCAGCGAAGGGTCACGTTCCTTGGCCATCAGGGCCGTCCAGAGCCCCGAGAAGCCTCCTCCGACGACGACCAGGTCGGCGTCGGTGTTTCCGATGAGCCGCGCGCGCGGCTCGGGTCTGGCCGGGCTGTCCAGCCAGTACGGCTTGCGCTCCGCGTCAGCCAGCGCCTTCAGCGGATCCACAAATCCCACTTCCCTACGAAAGTCTTAGTTGTTCTTTGTTGATTGCGGGATCCAAAAGCATGATGTGATCACGCGCGGGTTCCCCCCGCCGAAATCCGATCTCGCCTCCCTGTTCTTGGTCGGAATACACCAATCCCCCCGCCGGATCGCGGGGGGAAAGCCTGTTGGAGCAGATCCTAGGCGCGGCGTCTGGCGGCCACGGCGTTCGCCACGGCGATCAGCACACCGATCCCGAAGATGAGCGTACCCATCACGTTGACCTGCGGTGGAATGCCGGTCTTCACCGCACCCACGATCCACAGGGGGAAGGTGACGGTCGAGCCGTTGACGAAGCTCGTCACCACGTAGTCGTCGATCGACAGCGCGAAGGAGAGCATCGCGCCCGCGAGCACGCCCGGCATGATCGAGGGCAGCGTCACCTGCCGGAACGTGCCCCAGGCGGTCGCGCCGAGGTCCTTGGCCGCCTCCTCCAGCGACGGGTCGAGCGTGATGACCCGCGCCCTGACCGTCACCACGACGAAGGAGAGCGAGAACAGCACGTGCGCGACGATGATCGTGTTGCCGTCGCGCGGCACGTTGCCCGAGACGAACAGCGACAGCAGCGAGGCCCCCATCACCAGCTCCGGCGTGGAGATGGCGGCGAAGACCAGGAAGTTCGTGGCGCTGAGGCCGCGGAAGCGGTGCCGGCCGACGGCCAGGCCCAGCATCGTCCCGATGACGACCGTGATGACGGTGCTGACCAGGGCGATCACGATGGAGTTGCGCAGCGCCGTGGTCAGGTCGGAGATCTCGAAGAGCTCGCCGTACCACTTGAGGGTGAAGCCCTGCCAGCTCGTGTTCGACTTGCTCTTCTTGTCGTTGAAGCCGAACAGGATCATGACGGCGATCGGCGACGACAGCCACAGGATGATCAGCCAGGTGTAGACGTGCAGCAGGCGGTCGCCGAACCTGCCCCGCGTGCCCCTGCTCATTGCTCGCTCACCGCTCATCGCGCCGCCGCCTCCAGGACGTTCTCGGTGCCGAGCGCGCGGGCGTAGACGAAGATGCCCACCAGCAGGATCGCCATCAGCGTGAACGACAGCGCCGAGGCGGTCGGGTAGTCGAGGTTGGTCAGGTACTCGGTCTGGATGATGTTGCCGATCATGGTGTTGGCCGTGCCGCCGAGGATCTGCGCGTTGACCGGGTCGGCCGTCGCGGGCACGAACGTCATCAGCACGCCGGCGAAGACGCCGGGCAGCGACAGCGGCAGCACCACCCGGCGGAAGGCCCCGGCGCGGGTGGCGTACAGGTCCTGGGCCGCCTCCACCACCCGCGGGTCCACCCGCTCCAGGGCCACGTAGATCGGCAGGATCATGAACGGCAGGAAGTTGTAGGTGAGCCCGCCCACCACGGCCACGGTCGTGGCCAGCACGTGGAAGCCCTCCGGCAGCAGCCCCCAGCCCTTCAGCGTCCCGAACAGGATGCCGTTGTCGGCCAGCAGGAAGTTCCACGAGATCGTCCGCAGCACGAACGACACGAAGAACGGCAGCAGCAGCAGGAACAGGTACACCGACTTGCGGCTGCCGCCCTTGAAGGCGATCCAGTACGCCACCGGGTACCCGATCACCAGCATGGCCACCGTGGCCAGGCCGCCGTACAGGAGCGAGCGCAGCAGCTGGTCGCTGTACCTGCCGAGCGCGTCGGCGTAGTTGGAGAAGCTGAACGTCATCGCGTAGCCGTCGATGGCGTTGCCCGTCTGGAGCGAGACCGACGCCATCGCCACCATGGGCACGACCAGGAAGATCGCCAGCCACAGCCAGCTCGGCAGGGCGAGCAGGTAGGGGGTGAGCCGTTTCATGGCTATGCCTGGGTGATCGACTGGAAGATGGAGTTGAACACCTGCTCCTGCTGGGTGGTCAGCGTGGTGTAGGTGCGCAGCTTGGCGTAGTCGGCCTCCGAGGGGAACATGAGCGAGCTGTCCACCATGTCCTCCAGGGCCTTCTTGTCCTCGCCCTTGGCCGTCGTGGCCTTCTCGCGCAGGAGGTCCTGCACGGCCGGGACCGGGGTGACGAACTGGATGAACTCATCCAGTTCGGCGGCCACCGCGGGCTGGTACAGGTAGTCCATGAGGGTGAGCGCGTCCACGGGGTTGGCCGCGCCCTTGGGGATGAGCATGTTGTCGGTCCAGATCGTGCCGCCCTCCGCCGGCACCACGAACTTGACCGGCTCGCCGGCGAGCTGCCGCTGGAAGATGTCGCCCGACCAGGCCATGGTCAGCCAGACGTCGCCCTTGGAGACCGCGTCGATGTAGCTCTGGTCGTAATATTTCCGGACGATTCCCGCGTCGCGCTGCTGCTTGAGCTTCTCCCCGGCCTTCTTCCAGTCGGCCTCGGTCGACTTCTCCGGATCGACGCCCAGCGCGAACATCCCGAAGTTGCCGATCTCCTGCGCGTCGGCCATCATCCCGACCCGGCCCTTGTACTTGGGGTCGAACAGGGCCTCGATGCTGGTGATGTCGTCCTTGACGTACTTGGTGTTGTACGCGATGCCGGTCACGCCCGAGGAGTAGGGCATCGTGTACTGGTTGCCCGGGTCGTAGGCGCGTTCCTTGTACTTGTCACCGGCGTTGGCCAGGAAGTTCGGCATCCGGCTGTGGTCGAGCGGCACGATGTAGCCGAGCTCGACCATGTGCTGGAGCTGCACGCCGTTGGTCATCACGATGATGTCGTAGCCGAGCGACTGGCCGGCGCGGAGCACGGGGTCGGCCTTGCCGAAGAACTCCGCGTTCTCCTGGATGACCTCCTTGTACTCCACGGAGATCCCGGTCGTCTGGGTGAACTTCTTCAGCGGGGCCTGGTCCTCGGGCATGTACTCGGGCCAGTTGGCGAAGACGAGCTTGCCGTGCTTGCTCTGCTTGGACCAGTAGTCCTGGACGGCGTCGGCCTTCGGAGGGGCGGCCTTCTGGCCCTGCACGCCACAGGCGGCGAGCGCGAGGCCGGCGGCGGACAGGCCGGTGACACGGAAGAAGTCGCGGCGGGTGCGGGGCTGGGTCATGCCCCTCAGGAGGGCGGGGGTGATCTGGCGGGGGTTCATGGGGTGCTATCAACTTCCAATCACATAAGAGTGCTGCGCCTCCCACGACAGCCACACGGAGTCGCCCCGCTCCGCGGTCGCCGTCGCGTCGTGCGCGTTCTGCTCGAAAACGGTCATCTCGGCCCCGTCGGCGAGCTGCACCGCGTAGCTGTTGGAGGTGCCCAGGTAGACCATCTCCGTGACGGTCCCGGGGACGGCGCTCAGCCCGGGTCCCGGCTCGTCCGCGCAGATCGTGATCTTCTCGGGGCGGACGGTCACCGTCACGTCGCCCTCGTGGCCCGGCACCAGCACCCGGCCGCCGCCGATCGCCAGCACCCCGCCGGTCACCGTCCCGGTGATCAGGTTGGAGGTGCCGATGAACCCCGCCACGAACGCGGTGGCCGGCCGTTCGTAGATCTCCCGCGGGCTCGCCAGCTGCTCGACCAGCCCGTCGTTCATCACGGCGATCCTGTCGCTCATGGTCAGAGCCTCGTTCTGGTCGTGCGTCACGTACACGAACGTGATGCCGACCTCGCGCTGGATGCGCTTGAGCTCGATCTGCATGGCCTGGCGCAGCTTGAGGTCGAGCGCGCCGAGGGGCTCGTCGAGCAGCAGCGCCCGCGGCCGGTTGACCAGCGCGCGGGCCAGCGCCACGCGCTGCTGCTGGCCGCCGGACATCTCGCGCGGCCGGCGCTTCTCCCGGCCGGTCAGGTCGACGATCTCCAGCATCTCGCCGACCCGCCGCCGGATCTCCTCCGGCGGCGTCTTGCGCTGCTTCAGGCCGAACGCCACGTTGTCCCACACGCTCATGTGCGGGAACAGGGCGTAGGACTGGAAGACCATGTTGACGTCGCGCTTGTTCGGCGGGACGTCGGTGACGTCCTTGCCGTGCAGCCTCACGAGCCCCTTGGTGGGCTCCTCGAAGCCGGCGATCATCCTCATGGTCGTGGTCTTGCCGCATCCGGACGGGCCGAGGAGGGAGAAGAACTCCCCCTCGGCGATGTCCAGCGACACACCCTTGACCGCCTGGACGACCTCGCCGTGCGAGAGGTACTCCTTGACGACGTCCTCAAGCTGAATCGCGGATAGCTCGGTCATGTCCAGGGCTCGTCCTTATTCGCCGATGTAGTGCATGACGTGCTTGACCCTGGTGTAGTCGTGCAGACCGAACACCGACAGGTCCTTGCCGTACCCGGAGTGCTTGAAGCCGCCGTGCGGCATCTCCGAGACGAACGGGATGTGCGTGTTGACCCAGACCACGCCGAAGTCGAGGCGGTTCGACATGCGCATGGCGCGGCCGTGGTCGGAGGTCCACACCGAGCTGGACAGGCCGTACTTGACGTCGTTGGCCTTGGCCAGCGCGTCGGCCTCGTCGGTGAACGTCTGGACGGTGATGACGGGGCCGAAGACCTCGTTCTGCACCATCTCGTCGTCCTGACGCAGGCCGTCCACGACGGTCGGGGCGAAGAAATAGCCCTTGTCGCCGACGCGGTTGCCGCCGGTGAGCACCTTGGCGTGGCCGGGGACCCGGTCGATGAAGCCCTGGACCCTGGCGAGCTGGTTCTCGTTGTTGAGCGGGCCGTAGAGCGCTTCCTCGTTGCCCAGGTCGCCGGTCACGGTCGCGGCGGCGGCCTCGGTCAGCGCGGCCACGAACTCGTCGTGCACGCTCTCCTGGACGAGCACGCGGCAGGCCGCGGTGCAGTCCTGGCCGGCGTTGTAGAGACCGGCGGCGGCGATGTCGGCGGCGGCCTTGGCGAGGTCCTTGACGTCCTCGAAGACCACGACCGGCGCCTTGCCGCCGAGCTCCAGGTGCACCCGCTTGAGGTCGTCGGCGGCGCTCTTGGCGACCGCCATGCCCGCGCCGACGGAGCCGGTGATCGCCACCATGGCGGCGGTCGGGTGGCCCACGACGAGCGCGCCGGTCTCGCGGTCGCCGGTGACGACGTTGAAGACGCCGGGCGGCAGCACCGAGCCGACGATCTCGGCCAGCTTGAGCGTGGAGGCCGGGGTGGTGTCCGACGGCTTGAGGACGATCGTGTTCCCGGCGGCCAGCGCCGGGGCGATCTTCCACACGGCCATCATCATCGGGTAGTTCCAGGGGGTGACCTGGCCGACGACGCCGATGGGCTCGTGCCTGATGACGCTGGTGTGCTCGGCGAGGAACTCCCCGGCCGTGGGCCCCTCCAGGGTGCGCGCGGCGCCGGCGAAGAAGCGGAAGTGGTCGGCCGCTACCGGTGTCTCGTCCTCGGCCATGCGGGCGCGGGGCTTGCCGGTGTTGAGGCACTCGGCCTCGTTGATCTCGTCGGCCCGGGCGTCGATCGCGTCGGCGACCTTGAGCAGCAGGTTCGCCCGCTCCCCGGGGGTGGTCCGACCCCACGACTCGAACGCGGCGGCCGCCGCGGCGTAGGCCGCGTCGACGTCCTCGACGCCGGAGATCGGGGCCTGAAGGTAGGCCTCGCCCGTGCAAGGGTCGATGATGTCGGAGAACCGGCCGCTCTGGGCGTCCACGAACTCACCGTTGATGAAGTTCTGCAGACGGGTGGTCAATGCACGACCTCCTCGTTGAGGTGGCTGAGATGCCGCGACTCTTACAGAGCAGATGCATCTGGACAAGGGATTTCGTGGTGAAGATATCAAATTGCTACGAATTCGCTTGACACACCGCCAAGAACTGACAACATGTCGCACCAGGACGGCAATCGAGCGGGAACGCCCCCGTAACGCCGGACCGCTAGGAGGATTCCTCTGACATGACGACGCCGCCCCGCGTACGACGAAACAACGCCAGTTCCGGGCCCGTCGTGCTCGACGATCTCTCCAAGCAGATCATCGAGCAGCTCCAGTCAGACGGGCGCATGCCCTACGCGGCGATCGGCAAGGCCGTCGGGCTCTCCGAGGCCGCGGTCCGCCAGCGCGTCCAGCGGTTGCAGGACGCCGGGGTGATGCAGATCGTCGCGGTCACCGACCCCCTCACCCTCGGCTTCCCCCGCCAGGCGATGATCGGGGTCAACTGCGAGGGCGACCTGGAGTCGGTGGCCGACGAGCTGTCGGCCATCGAGGAGATCGACTACGTGGTGCTCACGGCGGGCTCCTTCGATGTGATCGTCGAGGTGGTCTGCGAGGGCGACGGGCATCTGCTGGAGATCCTCAGCAAGATCCGCGCCATCCCCGCCGTCCGGGCCACGGAGTCGTTCGTGTACCTGAAGCTGCGCAAGCAGTCGTACTCCTGGGGCACGCGCTAACCGATCCGCGCCACGGCCCGCACGGGCGCGCCGTCGGCGCCGTCCAGCCGCAGCGGCATCATCCAGACCTCGATCGGCCGCCCCCTGGCCTGGGCGTCCAGCAGCCGGTCGAGGCCGGTGAGGTTCTCGGCGATCACGGCGTGCGCCCCGCACAGGACGCGGTGGGCAGGGAAGTCGTCGGCCGGCGTCGGATCGACGCTCAGCGCGTCGATGCCGACCGTGCGCACGCCCCGCTCGACCAGCAGCGTGGCGGCCTCCTCGGTGAGGAAGGGATGGGCCTGGTAGGACTCGCCGCCCCAGTGGGCCGACCAGCCGGTCGCGACCAGCACGATCGGCGCGTCGCCGCCGGACGGCCAGGCCGGGCCGTCGAGCAGCCCGGCCCCGATCGGCGACCGGGGCGCGAGCCCCCGGGCGTCGGCCACCACGGCCGGCCCGGCGAAGCGGGACAGCGGCAGGTCGCCGAGCGCCGGCAGCGCGTCGTCGATGTGGAAGGGGGCGTCGACGTGGGTGCCCGACTGCGAGCCGAGGTGCAGGCCCAGCACGTTGACGCCGTCGCGGGCGACGGTGAGCGCGGGGGCGACCGAGACCTCGGGATCGCCCGGGTAGACCGGCATCCCGGTCTCGACGGGCACCGACAGGTCGACGAGTTCCATCACGCCATCGATTCTGCCGCGTCCACGATGGGCAGGATCGGCGTGTCGGCCGAGCGCACCAGGCGCGGGCCCTGCGGGCCGTACACCTCGCGCGGTTCGGGGAAGAGCGCGAGCAGCGTCAGGTAGAGCACGGCCGCGACCGCGAGGCCCAGCGGCAGCGAGACGTCCACGCCGCCGGCCAGGTCGCCCAGCGGCCCGACGAACTGGCCCGGCAGGTTCACGAACATCAGCGCCACGGCGGCCGCGAGCAGCCACGCGGTGAGGCCGCGCCAGTTCCAGCCGTGGGTGAACCAGTACCGCCCGCCGCGCTGCCGCCGGTTGAAGACCTGCAAAGCGTCGGGGTCGTACCAGCCCCTGCGGGTCACGTAGCCGAGCATCATGATCACCATCCAGGGCGCGGTGCAGGTGATGATCAGCGTGGCGAACGTGGAGATGCTGGCCGTCAGGTTCGCCGCGAAGCGCCCGACGAAGATGAACACGATCGACAGGGTGCCGATGAAGACGGTCGCCTGCACCCGGGAGAAGCGCGGGAACACGCTGGAGAAGTCGAGCCCGGTCCCGTACAGGGAGGTGGTACCGGTGGACATGCCGCCGATCAGCGCGATCAGGCAGACCGGGACGAAGTACCAGGCCGGCGAGATCGCCAGCAGCCCGCCCACGTAGTTGGGCGCGGCCGGGTCGACGTACTCGGCGGCCTGGGCGGCGATGATCGAGGCGGTGGCCAGCCCGAAGAAGAACGGCAGGATGGTGGCGAGCTGCGACAGGAAGGCCGCCGCCATCACGCGGGAGCGCGGGGTCGAGGCCGGGATGTAGCGGGACCAGTCGCCCAGGAAGGCGCCGAAGGACACGGGGTTCGACAACACGATCAGCGCCGCGCCGATGAACGACGGCCAGAACAGCGGGTCGCCGGCCGCCAGCGTCCCGGGGTAGGACGGGTCGAAGTCCCCGGCGAAGGCGAACAGCCCGAGCACGAACAGCAACGACGCCGCCGCGACCGCGATCTTGTTGACGAACAGCATGAAGCGGAAGCCGTACACGCAGACCACGAGGACGAGCAGCGCGAAGACGGCGTAGGCCACCCCGTAGGACAGGTCGGTGTCAGGCAGGCCGACGAGCCGGTGCGCGCCGCCCACCAGCGCGTCGCCCGACGACCACACCGAGATCGAGAAGAACGCGATGGCGGTCAGCAGCGACAGGAACGAGCCGACCACCCGGCCGTGCACGCCCAGGTGGGCCGAGGAGGAGACGGCGTTGTTGGTGCCGTTGAGCGGCCCGAACAGCGACAGCGGGGCCAGGATCAGCGCCCCGACCACCAGGCCGAGCACGGTGGCCGCGAGCCCCTGCCAGAACGACAGGCCGAACAGGATGGGGAAGGCGCCCAGCACGCAGGTGGCGAACGTGTTCGCGCCCCCGAAGGCGACCCGGAACAGGTCGAACGGCCCGGCGGTGCGGTCGGCGTCGGGGATGCGCTCGACGCCGTAGGTCTCGATCTCGGTGATGCTCATGTCTTCTCCTGCATCGCCAGCAGGCTGACGAGGTCGTAGGCCACGTGGGAGGCGGCGACCGAGGTGATCTCGGCGTGGTCGTAGGCGGGGGCCACCTCGACCACGTCGGCCCCGATCAGGCGGCAGCCGGCCAGACCGCGGAGGATCTCCAGCAGCTCCCGGCTGGTGAGCCCGCCGGCCTCCGGCGTGCCGGTGCCGGGGGCGTGGGCGGGGTCGAGCACGTCGATGTCGACGGAGACGTAGAGCGGGCGGTCGCCGACGCGCTGCCGAAGCACGTCGATGACCTCGTCCAGGCCGCGGCGGAGCACGTCGGCGGCGGTCAGGATGCCGAAGCCGAGCCGCCGGTCGTCCTCCAGGTCCTTCTTGCCGTACAGCGGGCCCCGGATGCCGACGTGGCTGAGCGCCTCGGTGTCGAGGATGCCCTCCTCGACCGCCCGGCGGAAGGGGGTGCCGTGGGTGTACTCGGCGCCGAAGTAGGTGTCCCAGGTGTCGAGGTGCGCGTCGAAGTGCAGCAGCGCCACGGGGCCGTGCTTCCTGGCCGCCGAGCGCAGCAGCGGCAGCGCGATCGTGTGGTCGCCGCCGATGGTGACCAGCCGGGCGTCCAGCTCGTCGGCCGCGGCCTCGATGGTCTCGACGGCCTCGCCGATGTCGAACGGGTTCGCCGCGATGTCACCGGCGTCGGCGACCTGGACGCGCTCGAACGGCGAGACGTCCAGCCCCGGATGGTAGGGCCGCAGCAACCGGCTGGCCTCCCGTACGGCGGCGGGGCCGAACCGGGCGCCCGGACGGTAGGACACGCCCGCGTCGAAGGGCACGCCCACGACGGCCACGTCCGCCCGCTCGACCTGGTCGAGCCGGGGCAGCCGGGCGAAGGTGGCGGGCCCGGCGAAACGCGGGACCCGAGAGGAGTCGACGGGACCGATGTGCATGTTCGTCAGTGTTCGTCACGCTTCTGACCTGCGGCAATTGTTACTCCCACAAAGTAATACGGTGTGTGTTGTGGCTGACCACAAGCTGACGGTCGAAGACCTTCTCCGCTCCCCCGCTCTCCAGCTCCGCGTGCTCGCCGGCGAGGCCGGGCTGTCCCGCTCGGTCTCGTGGGCGCACGTCAGCGAGCTGGCCGACCCGACGCCCTGGCTGCTCGGCGCCGAGGTCATCATGACGACCGGTCTCGGCCTGCCGCGCTCGGCCGCCCGGCAGCGCGCCTACCTCGAACGGCTCGACGACGCGGGGGTCTCGGCGCTCGCCCTGTCGGCCCAGTTGCACGTCCCGCCGCTGCACCGGGCGTTCTTCGAGGCCGCCGAGGAGCGCGGCATGCCGGTGCTGGAGGTGCCGCTCGCGGTGCCGTTCATCGCCGTCTCGCAGGAGGTGGCGGCGGCGCTGCAGGAGGACGCCAGCCACCGGCTGGGCGCCCAGCTCCAGGTGTTCGGCGCGCTGCGCTGGCTGGCCGCCGAAGACCTCGACACCGTCACCCTGTTCAAACGCCTGGAACGGCTGTCCGGCTACGACGTCTACCTGTGCACCCCGCAGGGCCGGCCGCTGCTGCCCGGCGTGCCGGTGCCCTCGCTCGACGTCCTGCCCGCCGAGCCCGACGCGCCGCCCACGATCCCGGGCGGCTTCGCGCTGCCGGTGCCGGCGCCCGGCGGCCCCGCCGGGTTCCTGGTGGCCTTCGAGCGGGAGGGCGCGCGGCCCGCCGGGCTGGCCGTGGTCCAGCACATCGCCACCGTGGCCGCCCTCCAGGTCGCCATGGCCAGGCACGAGCGCGAGACCCTGCGCAGAGAGGGCGCCGAGACGCTGGCCGAGCTGCTCCAGGACGTGCTCGACCCGCCCGCGGCCCGGCGCCGGCTGGCCAGGATGGGCCTGCCCCTGGAGACCGGGTCGGTGCTGCTCGTCGTGCGGCACGCGCCCGACGACGCGCTGCGCCGGGCGGTGGGCGAGCTGCCGCACCTGCTGTTGCGCCGCGGCGACGACCACTACCTGCTGGGGCCGCCCGAGCTGGGGCCGGCGGTGGCCGCCGTGCCCGGGGTCAGCGCGGGCGTGAGCCGGCCGTTCCCGCCGGGCGAGTCGTTGCGGGTCGCCCAGCGCGAGGCCGTGTGGGCGGCCGCGCACGCCGCCGAGTCGGGCAAGGCGCTGGTCCACTACGGCGACGACACCACCGGCCGCTGGCTGCCCGACGACCCCTCGACGCTGTCGGCCCTGGTCGGCCACGTGCTGGGCGAGGTGCTGGCCTACGACGAGGCCCACGACTCGCGGCTGCTGCTGTCGGTGCGCACGTGGATGGAGCGCAACCGCCACGTCGAGGACGCGGCGGCGGCGCTGCACGTCCACCCCAACACGCTGGCCTACCGGCTGCGCCGGTTCGCCGCGCTGAGCGGGCGCGACCTGTCGTCCAGCGCGGCGTTCGCGGAGGTCTGGCTGGCCGTGCGCGCGGCCCGCCAGCTCGGCCTCTGCTAGGGCTGCGGGGTCAGCGGAGCTGGACGGTGGCGATCTCCCACGGCCTCAGCGGCAGCCTGAGCGTGCCGTCCGCCGTCTCCAGCGGCTCGCCGGGGCCGCCGGTCAGGCCGGCCCGCCGGGCCCGGGTGAAGGCGCCCCGCACCACGGCCTCGGTGCCGGACGCGGTGAGCGCCACCAGGCGCAGCTCCTGCCAGTCGTCGCGGCGGCGCAGCGAGCTCATCGTCACGCCCTGACCGGACACCGACAACCCGTGCGCCGCCGGCGGCTGGGTCAGCTCCCGATCGCCGCTGCCCGGCACCACCAGCAGCTCGTGCCGGTACAGCTCCGCCTGCGGCGGCACGTCCCGCCAGTCCAGGTACGGCATCAGCGCCAGCGACACGGTGTGCGGCCCGCGTGACTGCGCGGCGGGGGTGGGCAGTTGCGGACCGGCGGGCTCGGGGCGCAGCCTGTTGTGGTTGCGCGACAGGTAGCCGACCGAGCGCAGCAGCGTGAGCGCCAGCTCGTACCCGTCGTCCAGCAGCTCGTACTCGGTGACGTGCTCCAGCAGCGCGGCGACGCCGCCGGCGGCCACCCAGCCGGAGGCGGGGAAGGTGGGCAGCGGGGTCTCGCCACAGCCGCCCTCGGCTTCGAGCTCCCGCCGCACGATCGCGAACTGCCCCTCGGCCAGCGAATGGTCGGCCCGCCTCGGCAGCGGCACGTGGAACCGCACCCGGTGGTCCGCGCACCGGTTGTCGAACGACACCCGCAGCCGGACGAACGGCTCGCCCGCCCGCAGCTCGACCCGCATGGTGACCACGACGTCCTCGGTCGCGCCGGTACGCGCGGGCGGCGGCAGCTCCGGCGTGTTCGGGACGGGCTCGCCCGCCGCCGGCCACAGGTAGACCCGGGTGATCTCCGCGGCGGCGACGAGCGGGCCGCCTTCGATGATCTCCGTGTCGATCGAGATGGGCTCGGACACGACCAGGTCGTCGGCGGGGGGCGCGTGGTTGTAGGTGTCGCCGGAGTCGCCGCCGTCCTCGATGCGGCCCACGCCGGTGATCGTCCGGCCGTCCTCGCCGAACAGGCCGAGGGTGCCGTCGGGCTCGATCTCGACCCGCAGCAGCCCGTTGTCCAGCACCGTGGAGCTGGCCTTGATGGGCAGGACGCCTGTGTCGGAGGAGAGCCAGCAGTCCTGGTGGTGGCCGTTGTTGCGGACCTCCGCCCGCGGAGCGGGGTACGTGGGCTCGGGCGGGCCGGGGCGCAGGCTCGTGTGGCCGAGCGCGGGCACCTCGACGAAGGCGGCGACCGTGGACCGGGGCTCGGCCTCGACCCGGACCCAGGTCACG
This sequence comes from Nonomuraea sp. NPDC048881, assembly GCF_040649795.1. NCBI lineage: Bacteria > Bacillati > Actinomycetota > Actinomycetes > Streptosporangiales > Streptosporangiaceae > Nonomuraea > Nonomuraea sp. NPDC048881. The sequence continues at coordinate 1,117,636 of NZ_JBEZGC010000001.1, read as the reverse complement.
CCGTCGAGCGCGCGGCGCAGCTCGGCCTGGTCGAACGGCCCGCGCGGCTCCCTGCCCACGGTGATGAGGAGGATGTCGTCGAACACCTGCCAGTCGATGATGTGCTGGCCGTACAGCTCGGTGCCGTGCACGAAGCCGAGCACGGTGAGGGGGTCGATGCGCTCGTCCAGCAGCAGCACGGGCGCGCAGTCCAGGGGCTGGGTGGGCACCGGCGCGCCGGAGGGATCCACCAGGGGCCCGCTGCCGCCGGCCACGTCGGCGATCACCACGCCGCTGCGCACGGCCGGCGTCGGGTTGACGACGAGCACGCCGTCGGCCGGCACCGCCGCCGCCAGCCGCGTGGTCACCATGTCGCGGACGGCCTGCCCGAGCTGCTCGGCCTCGGCGATGCGGGCGGCGACCTGCTGGGCGGTCTCGTCCACGCCGCAGCCGGTGACCGAGTCATGGCCGCCGGCCTCCACCAGCCGCCGCCAGGCCATGTCGAGGAACCGGCCGGGCCACGGGCCGCCCCAGAGCGTGGCCAGGGGCTCGGCGTAGCGCTCGACCATGCGCTCGGCCCGGCCCATGGCCTGCTTGACGGCGACGCGGGCGGAGATGACGCCGGGCAGGAGGTTGGCACGGGCGTGCGAGCGCAGCTCGCCGACGACCTGCGGCAGCCCCGCGGTATCACCCGAAAATTTCTCGATATATCCAGACAAGGTGTCCATGCGGGCGCCGACGGCCGCCACCATCTCCGGCAACCCGCGCACGGGGGCCGAGTGGTCGGCGCCGTACATGGCCAGCAGCTCGCCCTGGGGACCGTGCCAGGCGCGCATGGCGGCGACGAACTCCGCCGCCCGCTCCTCCAGCCCCTTGACGTCGGAGAACAGATGGGCGCCGTTGCCGTAGCCGCCCTCGGGCAGGTACTGGGTGCGGATCGCGGTGCCGTCGGGGGCCACCCAGGCGAAGGCGTCGGTCGTCACCGACGACGGCACCCCGCGGTAGACGCAGGCGTGCTCAAGCCCGGCCTGCCGCAGGATCTGCGGCATCTGGGCGGTGTGACCGAACATGTCCGGCAGGTAGCCCACCCGCATCGCGCCGCCGAGCGCGTCCGCGCCGGCCAGGCCGAGTTCGAGGTTGCGCACGATGTTCTCGCCCGAGCACAGGAACTCGTCGAGCAGGATCTGCCACGGCCCCACCGCCAGCCGCCCGGACTCGACGAGCGCCGCGACGCGGTGCCGGTTCTCCGGGCGCACCTCCAGGTAGTCGTCCACGCAGGCGAGCTGGCCGTCGAGGGTGAAGTGGTAGGCGGGCTCGCGTTCCATGGTGTCGAGCACCTCGTCGAGGAGGTCCACCAGCCGCAGCCTGAAGCGCTGGAAGGGCTCGTACCACTCCCTGTCCCAATGCGTGTGCGGTACGACCACTATGTCCATGCCGCCGCCTCCCCTCCGATGGGCAGCCGATGCTGGACGGCGTAGCGGGCGGCGATCCGCTGAGCCGTCACGATGTCCTCCAGTGCGCCGGCCGCGTCGGTGAGCGGCGGGCTGCCATCGTTCACATAAGCATGGAAGGCCGTCAGTTGTACCTCGAACGCCTCGGTCACCTGGCGGTGTTCGGCGCGGGTCTCGGCCCCGGAGACCACGGTGAGGGTGGTGGGCGCGTTCATCAGGTAGGGCGTGGGGAAGACCAGCTCCAGCGTGCCCCCGTCGTGGTGGATCGCGACGGTCTCGCGGTAGGCGGGGTAGCCGTCCAGGTAGTGCCAGCGGATGTGGAACCGGCCCGCCACGGGCAGCGGCCCGGAGATCTCCACGGAACCGGGCGCCGGCCCCCAGCTGTCCACGTACGTGATCTCCCGCGGCGCTCCGGTGAAGCGCCGCAGCAGCGACAGGTCGTGGCAGATCGAGCCCAGGGAGACCGCGTACACGTTGCGCAGCGACTCCGGGGCGGCCTGGCCCAGCGCCCGGGAGACGAGCGCGTCCTCGGCCTCGCGCAACGAGCCGAGCACGCCGGGATCGACGTCGCCGGACCGCGCCAGATTCGCGAACGCGAGCTGCGACTCCCCGCTGGGATGCAGCACGGTCACCTCGACCGACCGGACGGCCGCCGGGCCGCCCAGCTCCTCCAGCAGCGCGACGGCCCGCCGCACGGCCGGGTCGTACTGCTTCATGTAGCCGACCATCAGCCGCCCCTCGGGCAGCGCGGCCACCTCCGCCCTGGTCAGCGCGAGCGGCTTCTCGCACAGCACGGCGTACCCGGCGGCCAGCGCCCGGCGCACGGTCTCGCCGTGGGAGCCCGAGGCCAGCACCACCACGGCCTCGAAACCGCCGTCGGCCAGCATCTTCGCCAGGGAGGTGTAGCGCCGGGGCGCGCCCAGCCGGTCGCCGACGACGTCGGCCAGCGTGCGCGACAGGTCGCAGACGGCGCTCACCTCGAACAGGTCCCGCCGCCTGGACAGCAGCGGCACGTAGACCGCCTGGGTGACGGCCCCGCACCCGACCAGCGCGATCCTCACAGGCCCAGCTCCCTCAGCCGCTCGCGGTTGGCGGCCTGGTCGGCGATGTTCCGCCCGACCGGGCGGCGGCCCGGCATCGTGTCCTGCTCGACCACGATCCAGCCCTCGTAGCCGATGGCGTCGAGCGCCGCCACGACCGCGGGCAGGTCGAGCTCGCCGTCGCCCAGGCGGGTGAAGCCGCCCCTGGCCATCAGCTCGCGCAGGTCGGCGCCGTCGTCCAGGGCGGCGGCCAGGATCCTGGTGTCGCCGTCCTTGACGTGCACGTGCCCGACGCGGCCGGCCCACGCGCGCAGCGCCGCGACCGGGTCCCCGCCGGCCAGCAGCAGGTGACCGGTGTCCAGGCAGAGCTGGACGTCGGTCAGCTCCAGGAGGCGCTCGACGTCGTCGGGGGTCTCGACGTAGGTGCCGAGGTGGTGGTGGAAGGCGGGTTCCAGGCCGCGTTCGCGGCAGCGGTCGGCGGCCTCCTGGACGCGGGCGGCGTACCCGGGCCAGTCGGCGGCGGGCAGCCCGGGGACGCTGCCGCCGGGCCTGGCGAACCTCTCGGGCGAGCCCGAGCAGGCCAGCGTGGGCCGGGGCGCGAGGAGGGCGGGCACCTGCGGCGCGGCGGCGAACACGTCGAGCGCGGCCTCCAGCGCGGGCAGCCCCCGCCGGTACGCCTCGGCGTCGCCGTAACGCAGGTCGACCCAGCCGCCGGCGAGCAGCAGGCCGTGCGCCGACAGCCGGGCGGCCAGGTCGGCGCCGGTGCCGAGGTAGCCGATGGGCCCGGAGTCGATGCCCGCGTAACCGGCCTCGGCCAGCGCGCGGACCATCTCGTCGGGGCCCAGGGGCGGCGGCGCGTCGCTGAGCTCGAACACGCCGAAGCTCACCGGCGCGTTCGCGACTCTCCTCACTCGCATAGGGCGATCACCTCGTTCTCGTAGGTCTCCAGGCGGTGGCGTCCCTCGGCCGCGGGAAGCAGCGCCCGCTCGCCGCGCACGACCTGGCGGGCGCCGCCGGGGCGGACCAGCACCAGGCCGTCGGCGTCGAGCGCGAGCAGCTCGTCGCCCAGCCGGAGCAGCAGCGGCGCGTCCGGCCCCGCCGAGACCGCGGTGCGCCCGGCGCGCACGCCGTCGAGCACCGCGCCCGGCTCCTCGGCCAGCACCCACGTGGTCGGCGCGCCCGGCAGGCCGTCGCTGCCGTGCCGGTGGAAGTCGCTGCCGCCGATCGCCACCACGTCGTCGCGCCAGGCGTCGGCCCAGGCCAGCGGCGCGCCCCAGCGGCGGTCCCACCACCCGGAGCTCCACACCTCGGCCACCCTCGGGCGTTCACCGACCGGCAGCAGCCAGGCGCAGTCGCCGCCCAGCGGGTGGTTGATCGAGATCAGGCCGCCGGCGCGCCCGGCGTGCTCGGTCCAGGAGCCCGCGGGCCGCCGGAAGTCCACCCAGCCGACCTCGCCGAACACGTTGGCGTGGCCGCGGTCGGTGGTGACCTCCTGGCCGGGGATGAGCGTGACGCCGCGGTCGGTCGCGCGCAGCCAGGGGTGGTGGCTGACGGTGTTGTGGTCGGTGACCGCCAGGAAGTCCAGGCCCCGGCCGCGGGCCAGCTCGGCCAGCTCGGCCACGGTGAGCGCGCCGTCGCTGTGGACGGTGTGCGCGTGGAAGTCGCCGGCGAACCAGCGCAGCCCGCCGACGTCGGGCACGTCCCGGCGCGGCGGCCGCTCGCCGGGCGGCGGCTCGGAGGTGACCGGCTCCGGCGGGGCCGTGCGGGCGGCCGAGATCTCCAGGGTGAAGTCGAGGCCCTGCGGCGGCACGCGGTGGAGCCCGAGCCACACGTGCCAGGTGCCGGGCTCGGGGACGCCGGGCAGGTAGCCGGGGGTGGCCCAGTCGCGGGCGATCGTGAACTCCGAGCGCGCCCCTCCCGACCAGCCGCGGAAGCCGCCGGGCGAGCCGCAGCCGAGGTCGAGCACGCCCTGCGACCGGTCGTAGTCGAGCCGCACGGTGACGGACTCCGACCCGGCGGGCACCTCGAAGGGGACCTCGCGCAACGACCGCTCCAGCCGGTCGTCGAGGCTCCAGTGGCCTTTCACGCCGGTCCGCCCTTGCCTGAGGCGGGGCGGAAGGAGAGCTTGGTGGTGTGCTGTTCGTGATGGACGCCGTTGGGGACGAACATGAGCGAACCTCCTCACCGCCCGACACTACAGAAGTGAGGTGACGGGGGCCCGTCCTGAAGGATCATCAACAACATAGCGGACATCCTTATGTCATGACAATATGCCATAGTGTCGAGGTAGGGTGCGTCCTCTGGAGGTGCGTTGTACGACCTGATCACGATCGGCCGCTGCGGCGTCGACGTCTATCCGCTGCAGACCGGCGTCGGGCTGGCCGACGTCGAGACCTTCGGCAAGTTCCTCGGCGGCAGCCCGACCAACGTCGCCGTCGCGGCGGCACGTCACGGGCTGCGCTCGGCGGTGATCACCGCGGTGGGCGCCGACCCCTTCGGCGCGTACGTACGGCGGGCCATCCGCGACTTCGGCGTGGACGACGCCTACGTGAGCGTCATCGACGGCCCGGCCACCCCGGTCACGTTCTGCGAGATCTTCCCGCCCGACCACTTCCCCATCTGGTTCTACCGCGGCGAGCACCCGCCCGACCTGCGCCTCACCCCCGGCCACCTCGACCTCGACGCCATCCGCGCGACCGGTCTGTTCTGGTTCTCCCTCACCGGCCTGAGCAAGGAGCCGAGCCGCGCGGCGCACGCCGCCGCCCTGTCGGCCCGCACCTCCGGCTGGACCGTGTTCGATCTCGACCACCGTCCGGCGCTGTGGGAGTCACGTGCGGCCGCCCGCGCGGCGGCGCGCGAGGCGCTGCCGCACGCGAACGTGGCCGTCGGCAACCTGGACGAGGTGGAGACCGCCGTGGGCGTGCGCGAGCCGGAGGCGGCGGCGCAGGCGCTGCTCGACGCCGGGGTCGAGGTGGCGATCGTCAAGATGGGCCCGGCGGGGGTGCTCGCCCGCACCGCCACCGAGACCGTCGTGGCCGAGCCGGTCGAGGTGAAGGTGGTCAACGGCATCGGGGCCGGCGACGCGTTCGGCGGCGCCGTCTGCCTCGGGCTGCTGCGCAGCTGGCCGCTGGAGCGCACGATCCGCTTCGCGGGCGCCGCCGGCGCGTTCGTGGCCGCCCGGCTGGCCTGCGCCGACGCCATGCCCACCACCGACGAGGTGCACGAGCTGCTGAACGAGGTGCCCACGTGAGCGACCTCACGCTGCCCAGGACCGCCCGCTACGAGTGGCTCACGCGGATCCGCGCGACCCGCCCCGAGGAGATCGCCGCGGCCGCCGCGCGCCGGCAGCGCCGCCGGATGCCGGGGCCGGACGAGCGGCTGCTGATCATCGCCGCCGACCATCCGGCCAGGGGAGCCTTGTCCGTACGCGACCGCCCACTGGCCATGGGCAGCCGCCACGACCTGCTCGACCGCCTCCAGGCGGCCCTGGCCCGGCCCGGCGTGGACGGCATCCTCGCCTCCCCCGACGTCCTGGAGGACCTGCTGCTGCTCGGCGCGCTGGAGGGCAAGCTGGCCTTCGGCTCGATGAACCGGGGCGGCCTGCAGGGCTCGGTGTTCGAGCTGGACGACCGGTTCACCGGCTTCGACCCCGAGGCCATCGACACGATGCGCCTCGACGGCGGCAAGATGTTGTGCCGCATCGACCCCGGCGACCACGCGACGGCCGCCACCCTGGAGTCGTGCGCGCACGCGGTGACCGGGCTGGCCCGCAGGCGGCTGGTGGCCATGGTGGAGCCGTTCTGGGCGGCGCGCTCGGAGTCCGGCGTGCTGCGCAACGACCTGTCCCCCGACGCCGTGATCCGCTCGATCAGCGTCGCCCAGGCGCTCGGCGCCACCTCGGCCCACACCTGGCTGAAGATCCCCGTGGTGGCCGAGATGGACCGGGTGATGGCCGCGACCACGCTGCCCACCCTGCTCCTCGGCGGCGACCCGCCCGACATCGGCACGGCCTACGCCGACTGGCACCGCGCGCTGGCCCTGCCCGGCGTGCTCGGCCTGGTCGTCGGCCGCGCCCTGCTCTACCCATCCGACGACGACGTGGCGACGGCGGTGGACGGCGCCGCCGCCCTGGTACGAGAGGCACACGCATGACCTACCTGCCCTACGGCAAGGCCGCCAACGGCCCCTGGTCGGTGGAGATCACCCCCTCGCTGGCCGGCTGGACCTACTCCGGGCTGCGCGTGGCGGATTTGACCGGCACGCCGCTGTCGTTCGGCACCGGAGAGGAGGAGATGATCGTCCTTCCGCTGTCGGGGTCGTGCACGGTCGAGGTCGGCGGTGAGACGTTCGTGCTGGCCGGGCGCGGGTCGGTGTTCGACGGGCCGAGCGACTTCGCGTACCTGCCGATCGGCGTGCAGGTCACGTTGAGGGGCGGCGGACGCGTCGCGCTGCCGTCGGCCCGCGCGACCCGGTCGCTGCCGCCGCGGCACGTGCCCGCCTCCCGGGTGCCGGTGGAGATCAGGGGCGCGGGGCAGGCCAGCCGGCAGGTGAACAACTTCTGCGCCCCCGGCGTCTTCGACTGCGACAAGCTCATGGCCGTCGAGGTGCTGACCCCGGGCGGCAACTGGTCGTCCTACCCGCCGCACAAGCACGACACCCCCAACCCGGGCGAGGCCGTGCTGGAGGAGGTCTACTACTTCGAGGTCGCCGGCGACGGGCCCGGCTACCAGCGCGTCTACTCCTCCGAGCGGGGGCAGGTCGACACGCTGGCCGAGGTCTCCTCCGGCGACGTCGTCCTGGTGCCCTACGGCTACCACGGGCCGTCCATGGCCGCCCCGGGCTACGACCTGTACTACCTCAACGTGCTGGCGGGGCCGGCGGAGGAGCGTTCGATGGCGTTCTGCGACGATCCCCGTCACGCCTGGATCCGCTCGTCCTGGTCGGGCCAGGACGTCGACCCGAGACTGCCGTTCGGAGGGCACGCATGACCCGGTTGACCGTCGCGCAGGCCGTCGTGCGCTTCCTGGCCGCCCAGTGGAGCGAGCGCGACGGCGAGGAACGCCGCTTCTTCGGCGGCTGCTTCGGCATCTTCGGCCACGGCAACGTCGCCGGGCTCGGCCAGGCCCTGGCCACCGCGGGCGACGACCTGCCCTACTACCTGGCCCGCAACGAGCAGGCCATGGTGCACACGGCCGCCGCCTACGCCCGCGCCGCCGACCGGCTGGCCACGCTGGCCTGCACGACGTCGATCGGCCCCGGCGCGACCAACATGATCACCGGCGCGGCCGGCGCGACGATCAACCGGCTGCCCGTGCTGCTGCTGCCCGGCGACGTCTTCTCCACCCGGGCCGCCAACCCGGTGCTCCAGGAGCTGGAGGACCCGCGTTCGTACGACATCTCGGTCAACGACTGCTTCAAGCCGGTCTCGCGGTACTGGGACCGGATCAACCGGCCGGAACAGCTCCCGTCCGCGCTGACGGCGGCCATGCGGGTGCTCACCGACCCGGTCGAGACCGGCGCGGTGACGCTGGCGCTGCCGCAGGACGTGCAGGCCGAGGCGTACGACTGGCCCGAGGAGCTGTTCGCCCGCCGGGTGTGGCACGTGCCGCGCCCGCGCCCCGAACGCGCCGCGCTGGCCAGGGCGGCGCAGGTGATCGAGTCGGCGGCCCGCCCGCTGATCGTCTCGGGCGGCGGGACGATCTACAGCCGGGCCACCGCCGAACTGGCCGCCTTCGCCGAGGCGCATGGCATCCCGGTCGCCGAGACCCAGGCCGGCAAGGGGTCGCTGCCGCACGGCCATCCGCTGGCGGTGGGCGCGGTGGGCGCGACCGGCACCACCGCCGCCAACACGCTGGCCCGCGAGGCCGACGTGATCATCGGGATCGGCACCCGCTACAGCGACTTCACCACGGCGTCGAGGTCGCTCTTCGCCGCGGACGCCAGGTTCGTCAACGTCAACGTCGCCGCCTTCGACGCCGCCAAGCTGTCGGGGCTGCACCTGGTCGCCGACGCCCGCGAATGCCTGACCGACCTGATGGCCGCCGTCGCCGGCCGGCGCTCCGACGACGCCTGGACGGCCAAAGCCGCCGCGCTCTCCCGGGACTGGGACGCGCAGGTGGACCGGGCGTACGCGCTCGACGGCTCCCCGCTGTCGCAGGCGGCGATCATCGGCGCCGTGAACGCGGCCGCGGGCCCGGACGGCGTCGTGGTGTGCGCGGCCGGTTCCATGCCGGGCGACCTGCACAAGCTGTGGCGGCCGAGCGGCCCCGGCGGCTACCACGTCGAGTACGGCAACTCCTGCATGGGCTACGAGATCGCGGGCGGCGTCGGCGTCAAGCTGGCCGCGCCGGAGCGCGAGGTGTTCGTCCTGGTGGGCGACGGGTCGTACCTGATGATGGCGCAGGAGCTGGTCACCGCGGTCGCCGAGGGCGTCAAGCTGGTCGTCGTCCTGGTGGACAACTCGGGCTTCGCCTCCATCGGGCGGCTGTCGGAGAGCGTGGGCGCGCGCCGCCTGGGCACGTCCTACCGCTCCCGCACGGGGGGCCCGCTGCCGGTCGACCTGGCCGCCAACGCCGCCAGCCTGGGCGCGGCCGTGCTGCGTCCGGAGTCGCTCGCCGACCTGCGCAAGGCCCTGGAGGAGGCGCGCTCGTCCGGCGAGACGACCGTCGTGCACGTGCGCACCGACCCCATGGCCGACGACGTCCCCTCCTCGCAGGCGTGGTGGGACGTGCCCGTGGCCGAGGTGGGCGCGCCGGCCGAGCGGGCGGCGTACGAGGAGGCCAAGCGGTCGCAGCGCGCGCACCTGAGCCCGCCGTCCTGACCAGGGTCGCCCTCGATCGCCTGAGCCCGCCGTGCTGACCAAGGTCGCCCTCGATCGCCTGAGCCCGCCGTCCTGACCAGGGTTGCCCTCGATCACCGCCGGGAAGGCCACTGACCAGGCACGATCGGGGGTTGGGCATGAGGCCGTGGCGGGTGCTGGGGTGGATCGCGATCATCGCGGTCGCCTTCTTCTGCCTCTATCACCTGCGCACGGTCGTCATGTCCGTGATCATCGGCGTCTTCCTCACGGCGCTGCTGCACCCGCCTTCCCGCTGGCTCACCTCCCGCGGGCTCGGCCCGGCGCTGGCCACCACGATCGTCTTCGTCGGCGGCCTGCTGCTGGCCGGCGCGCTGATCGCGCTGCTGGTGCCGCCCACGGTGGACAGCCTGAGCGAGATGCGCACCAGCCTGGGCAAGGCGCTCGGCGACCTGCACGGCCTGGCCGCCCGGTTCGGGCTCGACGACCAGCGGCTGCTCGCCCAGGCCAGGGACTACGTCTCCAAGCAGGGCAGACAGATCACCAGCGGCGCCATCGCCGGGGTCAGGACGGCCGGCGAGATCGTCGTCGGCGCGGTGCTCGCGGTCATCCTGTCGGTGTACTTCGTGCACGGCGGCGAGCGGCTGTTCGCCTGGATCGTCGATCTGATGCCCGACGCGGCGAGAACGCGCTGCCACGACACCGGCGTGCTGATCTTCGGGGTGATCGGGCGCTACATCCGCGGCGTGGCGATCGTGGGCGTGGTCGACGGCTTCTTCATCGGGCTCGCCCTGTGGATCCTCGGCGTGCCGATCGCGCTGCCGCTGGCCGTGCTGACGTTCGTGGGGGCGTTCCTGCCGGTGGTGGGGGCGTTCATGGCCGGGCTGCTGGCGGCGGTGGTGGCGCTCGTGGCCAAGGGGTGGCTGGTGGCGCTGATCGTGGTCGCGGTGACGGTGGCGGTGCAGCAGCTCGAAGGGCACGTGCTGGCGCCGCAGGTCTACGGCAAGGCGCTCGACCTGCCGGGAGCGGTCATCCTGATCGCGATCACGGTGGGCAGCGTGATCGCGGGCATCACCGGGGCGTTCCTGGCCGCGCCGGTGACCTCGGTGCTCGTCGCGCTGCTGCGGCGGCCGCGCCCGCACCTGATCACTCCCGGGCCGAGCTGACTGCCTCCAGCTGCTCGCGCGACCACTGGATGCGGCCTTCCCGCAGGTCGGCGATGACGGCGCGGAGCCAGCGGGCCTCGGCCGCCGTCACCTCGCGCAGGTACTCGGACTCCAGCATCGTGATGCGCGGCAGATCCTGCTCGGCCGACAGGCTCGACTCCAGCTCGGCCAGCGTCTGCTCCACGGCCGCCGCCCGCCGCTCCAGCGCGTCGGCCAGCACGCCGGGCGGGAGCAGCATCGCGTTGGACAGCGCGGCGGGGAACTGCGGGAACTCCTGTTTGGGACGGCTGAGCATGTCGTCGAGCCACACGTCGAGCCGCTCGCGCCCGGCGTCGGTGAGCTCGTAGACCGTGCGCTCCGGGTACTGCTGGTCGCGGCCGGTCTCCCTGACCCTGAGCAGCCCGGCCTCTCCCAGCCGCTCGATCGTGCGGTAGAGCCCGGCCCGCTGGCCGACGTTGACGACCTGGTCCTTGCCCCACTGCTTGAGCAGGCGCTGCATGCCGTACGCGTGCAGAGGCCGGGACCGTAGCAGGGCCAGCACGGTGAGGGCGAGCGGCGAGCCGCGGTCGAGAGCCATGGCCCTCATCGTAGCCGCACGGCAACTAGTTGACTTGAGACTAGTTGCAATGCAACTATTTCCCCATGACCACAGCAGACCGCCCTGAGGGCGTCATGACCGAGATTCCCGTGCTGATCATCGGCGGCGGCTACGCCGGGCTCACCTCCGCCCTGTTCCTGTCGCACCACGGGGTGCCCTGCGTGCTCGTCGACCGCCACCCCGGCGTGTCGCTCCTGGGCAGGGCGCGCGGCATCACCCCGCGCACGATGGAGATCTACCGGCCGCTCGGCCTGGAGCAGGCCGTCAAGGAGGCCGGGCGGCCCTTCGACGAGGAAGGGGGCGTAGCCCGCTGCGAGACGCTGGCCGGCGAATGGCAGTGGCTCTTCGAGGGCGGCTCCTCCCGGGCGCTGCCCGAGCTGACCGCGGGCGAGTACGGCATGGCCGACCAGAGCACGGTCGAGCCGATCCTCGCCGAGGCCGCCCGCGCCCGGGGCGCCGACCTGCGCTTCGACACCATATGCAGGTCGATCGAGCCCGACGCGGACGGCGTCACGGTGGTGACCGAGGACGCCCGCACCGGCGAGCGCCAGACCCTGCGCGCCCGCTACCTGATCGCCGCCGACGGCTACCGCGGCACGATCAGGGAGCGGCTGGGCATCGCCCGCGAAGGGCTCGGCGTCCTGCGCGCCTACCAGTCCTTCGTCTTCAGGGCCGACCTGTCGGAGCTGGTCACCAAGCGGGCGCTGTTCTGGATCCTCGGCGCGCCCGGCGGGACGGCCTCGGGCGCGATGGTCTCCCACGCGCTGCCGGGCCATTGGGGCATGGCCCTGACGTACGACCCCGCCGCCGAGTCGCCGGACGACTTCACCGACGAGCGGCTGATCGCCTCGGCCAAGGAGCTGATCGGCCGCGACCTGCCCGTGGAGATCGTCAGCAGGGCCGCATGGGAGGAGGCGGTGGGCGTCGCCACGCGCTACCGCGAGGGACGGGTCTTCCTGGTCGGCGACGCGGCGCACGTCTGGCCGCCGGCCGGCGGGCTGGGCGCCAACTCGGCCGTCCAGGACACCCACAACCTGGCCTGGAAGCTGGCCGCCGTGCTGGCCGGCCGGGCCTCCGACGCGCTGCTCGACACCTACGAGGCCGAGCGCCGCCCGGTGGCCCTGGAGCTGGCCGACCTGACCGTACGCAGCCAGGCGGCCAGGTTCGGCCCCAACCCCGAGGACGACCCGCTGGACCACGTCGCGGCGATCCTGGGACAGCGTTACCGCTCGTCGGCCGTGGTCGGCGCCACCCACGAGACGGTGCTCGGCGACCCGGCGGCCCAGGGCGCCCGTCCCGGCACCCGCGCCCCGCACCTCTGGCTCGACCGGGACGGCGAGCGCATCGGCGTCCACGACCTGTTCCACGACGCCTTCGTCCTGCTGTGCGGCCCCGGCGGCGCGGACTGGGCGCGGGCCGCCGGGCCCGGCGTGCGGGTGCACCGGGTGGGCGGTGACGTGCTCGACGTCGAGAACGCCTGGGCCGAACGCTACGGCGACGCCACCGCCGTCCTGGTCCGCCCCGACGGCTACGTGGCCTGGCGGGCCGAAGGACCGGCGGTCGAGGGCGAGGTCGGCCGGGCGCTCGACCAGGTGCTCGGAAGGGTCATCATGTGACCTATGCGATGGATCACGTTCGACTGTTTCGGCACCCTCGTCGACTGGCGGCACGGCATCGGCACCAGCCTTGAGCTGATCGCGCCCGGCAGGGGGGACGAGTTGCTGACGGCGTACCTGCGGCACGAGAGCGCGGTCGAGGCCGAGACGCCACGGGCCCGCTACCGGGACGTCATGGCCGAGGCGCTGCGCCGCGCCTGCGCCGAGACCGCAGTCCCGCTGAACGACGACGACGCCTCGGTGCTGGCCGCCACACTGCCCTACTGGCCGGTGTACGCCGAGGTCGGGGCCGAGCTGTCGGCCCTGCGCGCGGCGGGCCGGCGGCTGGCGCTGCTGACCAACTGCGACCGCGACCTGATCGCCCAGACGCTGCGGCGGCTGCCCGTGCCGTTCGACGCGGTGGTGACCGCCGAGGACGCCGGGGCCTACAAGCCGGACGAGGCGCACTTCGAGCACTTCAGCAGGGCCTACGAGCCGGCCGAGTGGGTGCACGTGGCGCAGAGCCACTTCCACGACATGATCCCGGCCGAGCGGCTGGGCGTGCGCCGGGTGTGGATCAACCGGCACGGCGAGCGGCCCGCCGGGCCCGAGGTCGTCCGGGTGGTACTGCCCGACCTCCGCGGCCTGCTCGCGGCCGTCGAACGGGCCTGACGGCGGCGCCGGGGCCGCACCGCGGCGGGCCTAGCGGGGTTTCTCCAGGATCTCGGCGACGCCTTCGAGGAAGGAGTCGACGTCGGCGATCAGGTAGCCGGCGCGCAGCAGCACGGTCGAGAAGCGGGCCTCGCGCACCTCCTGGGCGGTCACCGCGAACTCGGTCGTGCCGCGCAGGGTGGCCACGATGCGGTCGAGGAAGGCGTCGACCTCGTCCTCGTTGTAGCCGGTGCCCATGCGGCCGGGGCGGAAGGCCACCCGTTCGACGCGGGCCGCCTGGGTCTCGAACCACTCCTCGCGCAGCAGCTCCCCGGTGGGCTCGGCCATGGCCAGCCGTACCGGGCGCTTGGCCTGGGTCTCCAGGGCCACGACGAACGCCTCCAGCGCGAAGTCCACCGCGGTCTCGTGGTAGCCGCCGCGTTTGGCGCGGAAGGTCGCGGTGCGGACCTCGTCGGCGGTGACGGGCTCGACCGTGTGCGGCCCTCTGCCCAGGGTCGACTCGATGCGCGCGATCAGGGCGTCGACTTCCACGGGGTCATAGCCTGAACGCATACCCATGACGCGCGGAAAGCGGTTCAAGCCGACTCCTCCTGAGGTGTGCCGGGGGCTTCTCCATTGTGAGGCCCTTCATCACGGTGAGGCCCGTTATAGCGGTGAGGTCCTTTATCACGGCCCTGCGCCCTGACATATACCGTTACAGCACCATGCGACTGTTACAGGTCTCTTTTCGCTACCGAAGACGTCAGCCCTTCGTCCTCGAAGAGGCCGACGCGCAGCTCGCACCGGGCGACGCGATCGAGCTGACCGGGGCCAACGGGGCGGGGAAGTCCACGCTGCTGCGGCTCCTCGCGGGGCTCGCGCGGCCGACGCGGGGCCACATCACCGACCGTCCCGGCGTCGTGGGCTTCGCCCCCGACCGCTTCCCGACGGCCCAGCCGTTCACGGTGACGTCCTACCTGACGCACATGGCGTCCGTACGGGGCGGCGCCCGGTGGCGGCCCTGGGCCGAACGCCTGAACATGGGCCACCTTCTCAGCCTGCCGCTCGGCGAGCTGTCCAAGGGCAGCGCGCACAAGGTCGGCCTGGTCCAGGCCCTGATGTCCGACCCCGGCCTGCTGATCCTGGACGAGCCCTTCGCCGGCCTGGACGCCGACGCCCGCGAGACGCTGCCCGCCATCGTCACCGAGGTCGCCGGGCGCGGGGGCATCGTCGTCGCCAGCGACCACCAGGGCGGTTTGCGCGGCCTCCCCGGGCTGCGCTCATGGTCGCTCGTGGACGGCCACCTCAAAGAGGCCACCCCCACAGCTTCTGTGACCGTCGCGGCCCCGGTGACCGCCGCGGCCCCGACCCCCGCCGCCGCTGTGGCTCAGGCCGCCCCGGCGGCCTCTGTGGCCCCCGCGACTCACGCTCCGGAACGCCCGCTGACCACCGTGGCGGTCACCCTGCCCGCCGACGAGCTCCCGCTCTTCCTGACCAGGATGCGCGACCAGGGCTACCGAACCTCCGCCCTCGACCACCCCCACACCCCCGAGGAGCCCGGATGATCGCCCTGGCCGTCTTCCGGTTGGCCGCCTATGTGCGGTCGCATCGCGTGCATCAGGCGCTTCTGCTCACCCTCGCCATGCTCGCGATCGTCTACGGCAGCCGCGCGCCCAAGGGCACGGAGGCCGCCGTGCTGGCCGACGGCGCCGTCCTGATCATCCCCATCCTCGCCTGGGCCACGCGGAGCCTTCTGGACACCGAGCCCGACCGGCAGCGCGAGCTGTCGGCGGTCACCGCGGGCGGGCGCGGCAAGGAGGTGGCCGCGGGGCTCGTGGCGAGCCTGGTCGCCTGCGCCGCGCTGGCCGCCGTCAGCCTCGCGTGGGCCGTCCTGCTCGGCCTGAGCGAGCGCCCCGGCCGGGACGTGCTCGGCGCGGCCCTCGTCCTGCACGCGCTGGCCGTGCTCGCCGGGACGGCGCTCGGCGCGCTCACCAGCCGGGCCGTGCTGCGCTCCCCCGCGGTCTCGATCATGTCGCTGGTGCTCGGCTACCTGGTGATGCTGCTGCTCAGCGCGTCCCCCGCGTACTGGCTGACGGTTCCGCTGGTGGTCTGGATGCGTACGGCCGGCGCCGGCGAGCTGCTCGACCAGCTGCCCCAACTGTCCGCGATCTCCCTGGTGTGGTGCCTGGCGGGACTCGCCCTGTATGCCTGGAGGCGCCGTAGGGTAGGTTAGTAAGCGTTCACTCACCCCTGAGGAGGCAACGGTGAAGGTGATCTGCCTGGGTGACAGCATCACCCGCGGACAGGTGAGCGTCGACTATGTGGCCATGCTGCGCGACCGGCTGCCCGGCGAGACGGTGATCAACGCGGGCGTCAACTACGAGCCGTCGTCCGAGCTGCTCAAGCGTCTCGACGACGTCGTACGGCAGGATCCGGACGTGGTCACCGTGCTCATCGGCACCAACGACGCCAACGCCACGTTGAGCGAGAAACGGGCCAGGGCCCTGCGCAAGCGCTGGAAGCTCGCCGAGACCCCCACGCCCGCCGCGTACGCCGCCAACCTGACGGCCATCGCCGCCCGCCTGCAGAACGAGACCATGGCCCGCGTGGCGCTGCTGTCCCCGCCGGTCATCGGCGAGGACCTGGACTCGGTCCCGGTGCGCCGCACCCAGGAGTTCGCCGAGATCGTCAGGACGGTCGCCGCCGAGCAGGGCGTGACCTACCTGCCGCTCAACGAGCGCATGACCGCCGACCTGGAGGGCACCTCGCCCCGCACCCACTACCGTCCCGAGAGCAACCAGGCGCAGACCGCCGCGATGCAGCACTTCCTGCTCGGCCGCAGCCTGGACGCCATCTCCAGCAGCCGCGGCCTGCGGCTCACCACCGACACCGTGCACCTCAACAGCCGGGGCGCGGCCATGATCGCGAACCTGATCGAGACCTTCGCCGCCCGCTCGACCGCCACAAGATAGGCCGGCCGCCCTGCTCGGCGGCCACCGGTCGGGGCCGGTCGCTTGCTCGAAGAGGGCCGGCTGCTACCCGCTCGGGCCGGGGCCGGTTACTCGGCCGCGGCGAGCTGACCGCAGGCGCCGTCGATCTCGCGGCCCCGGGTGTCGCGCACGGTCACCGGCACCCCGTGGAACTCCAGCCGGCGCACGAACGCCCGCTCGTCCTCCGGCCGGGAGGCCGTCCACTTGGAGCCGGGCGTGGGGTTGAGCGGGATCAGGTTGACGTGCACGAGCTTGTTCCTGACCAGCTTGCCGAGCAGGTCGGCCCGCCACTCCTGGTCGTTGACGTCCTTGATCAGGGCGTACTCGATGGAGATGCGGCGCTTGGTCTTGGCCGCGTACGACCAGGCCGCGTCGAGGACCTCGGCCACCTTCCAGCGCGTGTTGATCGGAACGAGCGTGTCGCGCAGCTCGTCGTCGGGCGCGTGCAGCGACAGCGCGAGCGTGACCGGCAGCCCCTCGTCGGCGAGCTTGCCGATGGCGGGCACCAGCCCCACGGTGGAGACCGTGACCCCGCGCGCGGAGATGCCGAGACCGTGCGGCGCGGGCTCGACCATGCGGCGCACGGCGCCGATCACCTGCTTGTAGTTGGCCAGCGGCTCGCCCATGCCCATGAAGACGATGTTGCTCACCCGGCCGGGACCGCCCGGCACCTCGCCCGCCGCCAGCGCACGGGCGCCGGAGACCACCTGCTCGACGATCTCGGCGGTGGACATGTTCCGGGTCAGGCCCGCCTGTCCGGTGGCGCAGAACGGGCAGTTCATGCCACAACCGGCCTGCGACGACACGCACATCGTGACCCTCTCGGGATAGCGCATGAGCACCGACTCGACCAGCGCGCCGTCGAACAGCCGCCACAGGGTCTTGCGGGTCGTGCCGCCGTCGGTGGTCAGCTCCTTGACCGGCGTGAGCAGCGTCGGCAGCAGCGCCGACAGCTTGTCGCGGGCCGCCGCGGACAGATCGGTCATCTCGGCGACGTCGGCGGTGTGGCGCTCGAAGTAGTGGCGCGAGAGCTGGTCGGCGCGGAACGCCTTCTCCCCCAGCTCGGTGACCGCGGCCCGGCGCTCGGCCATGGACAGGTCCGCCAGGTGCCGCGCGGGCTTGGCCCGTCGCGGTGCGACGAAGGTGAGCTGGCCTGGCTGCTGGGACACGTTCCTGCCTTTGCTTGGGGGACTTCCGGGACTCTGCTTGGGACTTCCGGGATTTCTCACCGGCCAGGTTAGTGAACGCCGGCCGCGGAGGAGGCATTCCTGATCACGGTACGGCTCGCGTCAGGGTCACCGCCCGATCTACAGTCATCTCGTATGGCGATTTTCCGGTCGGCATCTGGCGAGGGTGGCACCGAGGTCGTCCTCGCCGCCGGTAACCCCTACGGCAGCCGCACGCTCGTGGTCGAGCGGGACGAGGACTCCTCGGTAGCTTACCTGTGCTCGCCGGAGGGCGCCGTCCACGGAGCGGTCTGGCTGGCCAACCACCGGCCGGCCCCGGCCGTGGTCGACCTGGCCCGGATCAACTCCGGCCTGCCCCCGCTGATGCCGAGGGGCAACACGACGCACCCCGAGGGGCGCAGGCCGCTCGGCCAGTTGTCCGCCCTGTGGTTCGAGGAGGGCGACGGCGTCGCCCTCTACGAGGACGACGACCTGCTCGCGGTCATCCCCGGCTGGGCCGACATGAGCAGGGGCATGCCCGGCTACGCCCGTGACGCCGTGGGCGAGTCGCCGTTCGCGTGGGCGCTGTCGGAGGCGCTGGAGGGGCTGCGGCCGCGTATCTCCAATGCCACGTCCTACTGGCGCTGGCGGCACGGCGAGGGGTCGTGGCCGTCGTTCCAGCAGTTCGTCATGGGCCATCTGGACCGGGTGCTCGGCCCGGCCGGCCGCTACTGGGACGCCAGCGGCGAGCGCCTGCCGACCGTCGGCATCACCGAACGGCCGCCCTACGCGGGCCGCGAGCCGACCGTGCTGTCCACGGTGGGGATGAGCTGCCAGCGCATGCCGACGGTCGAGCAGTGGATCGACCGCCCCGACGCCTACGCCCGGATCGAGCTGGCCGTGGCCACCCACGACGACCCCAGGGACGCGGCGCTGCTGCTGGTGTGGCTGGCCCAGTATCCGTGGCACTCGGTGACCTGGCTCGGCCACGGGCACACGGCCAAGTGGTACCACGAGCCCTCGACGTTCCCGCTGGGGCCGCAGTACTCGGGGGTGCTCATGCGGGCCGACCCACCCGACATGCCTGACATGTCGGGGTTCGCGTTCGGCGGGGAGGCCGTACGGTGGTTGTGGCTCACGCCCGTCACGACGGAGGCGTTAGAGGAACAGCGTCAGTAGCAACCAGACCGGCACCAGCGTGGTCACCAGCGAGTCGAGGCGGTCCATCAGGCCGCCGTGCCCCGGCAGGATCGTGCCGAGGTCCTTGATGCCGAGGTCCCGCTTGATCATCGACTCGATGAGGTCGCCCACGGTCGCCAGCAGCGCCGCCAGCGCCCCGATCAGCGCGCCCAGCCAGAGCGGGCCGTCCAGCAGCCAGGTCACCAGCCAGCCGCCGACCAGCGTGCAGGCGATCACCGACCCGGCGAAACCCTCCCAGGTCTTCTTCGGGCTGATGACCGTCATCTTGTGCCTGCCGAACAGCACACCCGCGACGTATCCGCCGATGTCGCTGGCCACGGTCACCGCGATGAAGATCAGCACCCGGTCGCGGCCGTCGTGCGGCGCCAGCAGCAACGCCGCGAACGCCGCCAGCATCGCCGGGTAGAACAACGTGAACACCGAGGCGGTGCCGTCGCGCACGTAGCCGTCGGTGCCGTCGCTGAACATCCGCCAGACCAGCAGCACGAACGCGAACACCGCGAACGTCCCCAGCAGCCAGAACGGCCCGCCCCAGTACGCCCCGGCCTGCATCGCCACCAGCCCCGCGAGCACGGGCACGGCCGGGACCTTGATCCCGCGCGTGGCGAACGCCTTGGTCAGCTCCAGCACGCCCACGCCGACGCACACCACGATCACCAGGAGGAAGAGCTCCTTGATCGTGTAGAGGGTACCGAGGACCAGCGCACCCAGCCCCACACCCACCGCGATCGCGGCCGGCAGGTTCCTTCCGGTACGGCTGCCGCCGTCCGGGCCGGTGCCGGCCGTACGTTCTTCCACAGACACTCTCCATAGCCACGGCCCCCGCCTTCCGGCGAGGGCCGCGAGGCGTGCCGCTCAGACTTCGAGCAGCTCGGCTTCCTTGTGCTTGAGCAGCTCGTCGATCTTGGCGACGTGCTTCTGGGTGAGGTCGTCGAGTTCCTTCTCCGCGCGACGGACCTCGTCCTCGCCCGCCTCGCCGTCCTTGATCATCTTGTCGAGGGCCTCCTTGGCCGTACGACGGATGTTCCGGATCGACACCTTGGCGTGCTCGCCCTTGTTCTTGGCGACCTTGATGTACTCCTTGCGGCGCTCCTCGGACAGCTCCGGGAAGGTCACGCGGATCACGTCGCCGGTGTTGGTCGGGTTGACGCCGAGGTCGGAGTCGCGGATGGCCTTCTCGATCGCGCCCATCGCGCTCTTGTCGAAGGGCTGGATGATGACCATGCGCGCCTCGGGCAGGTGGAACGAGGCCAACTGCTGCACCGGAGTCGGAGTGCCGTAGTACTCCGCATTGATCTTGTTGAACATCGCGGGGGTGACCCGGCCGGTCCGGATGGTCGCGAAGTCTTCCTTCGCGACCGAGACGGCCTTGTCCATCTTTTCCTCGGCTTCGAGGAGGGTTTCGTCGATCACAGCGGCTCCCTGTCTACTAGCTGGCGGTGTCGGGCTAGCTCCCTCATTTGCCTGCGGGACTCACCAGCGTGCCGATTTTCTCACCGCGTACCGCTCGCAGGATGTTGCCCTCGCCCATCAGGTCGAAGACCACGATCGGCAGATCGTTGTCCTTGCACAGGCTGATCGCGGTCGCGTCCATGACCGCGAGGTCGCGCAGCAGCACCTCGCCGTAGTCAAGATGGTCGAACCGGACCGCGTCGGGGTTCTTGCGCGGGTCGGAGTCGTAGATCCCGTCGACCTGCGTGCCCTTGAGCAGCGCCTCGGCGCCGATCTCCAGGGCCCGCTGCGACGCCGCGGTGTCGGTGGAGAAGTACGGCGAGCCGAGACCCGCCCCGAAGATGACCACGCGGCCCTTCTCCAGGTGCCTGATCGCGCGGCGCGGCAGGAAGGGCTCGGCGACCTGCTGCATGGTGATGGCGGTCTGGACGCGGGTCTCGACGCCGCGCCGCTCCAGGAAGTCCTGGAGCGCCAGACAGTTGATCACCGTGCCGAGCATGCCCATGTAGTCGGCCCTGGCGCGGTCGATGCCGCCCTGGGACAGGGTGGCGCCGCGGAACATGTTCCCCCCGCCGACCACGACCGCGACCTGCACGCCCTCGCGCACGGCCTCGGTGATCGAGTCGGCCAGGTGGTCGACGACGCCCGGGTCGATGCCCAGCGGGTCGTCTCCGGCGAACGCCTCGCCTGACAGCTTCAACATCACCCGCTTCCACCTCAGTGGACCCTGCGGGCTGGGTGATGAGGAAGCCGCCGTCCGTGTGGATTCGTGGGCTGACTCCCGGTGGTCCTGCACGGCGGCGGCCTCCTTCATTGGGTGGAACTCTGGGCTGGCAGTTCGCTCAAGCCTAAGCCTGGCCGACCTTGAATCGGACGAAGGCGAGCACCTCGACGCCGTTCTCCTCGGCGTACTTGCCCACGCTCTTCTTGTTGTCCTTCACGAAGGCCTGCTGGACCAGGGTGAAGTCCTTGTACCAGCCGTTGACGCGACCCTCGACGATCTTGCCGATGGCGGCCTCGGGCTTGCCCTCCTCGCGGGTCATCTCCTCGAAGAGCTTGCGCTCCTTCTCGACGACCTCGGCGGGGACGGACTCGGCCTTGAGGTACTGCGGGGCCATCGCCGCGGCGTGCTGGGCGATGTCCTTGGCGACCTCGGCGTTCGGCTTGTCGAGCTGCACGAGCACGCCGACCGCCGGCGGCAGCGCCGGGTCCGTCTTGTGCATGTACGAGCCGATGTAGCCGCCCTCAAGCACGGCGAAGCGGCGGATCTCGATCTTCTCACCGAGCGCGGCGTTGGCCTCGTCCAGGTGCTCCTTGACGGTCTTGCCGTCGAAGGAGGAGTCGAGCAGCGTCGCCACGTCGGCGGGCTTGCTCGCCAGGATGTGGGCGACCACACCGGCGGCCAGCTCCTGGAAGCGCTCGCCCTTGGCCACGAAGTCGGTCTCGCAGTTGAGCTCGAGAAGAGCGGCGGAGGAGTCGCTGTCCTGCTGGAGCGCGACGAGGCCGTTGGAGGCCGTACGGGCCTCGCGCTTGCCCACGTCCTTGGCGCCCTTGAGGCGCAGGAGCTCGATGGCGCGGTCGAAGTCGCCTTCGGACTCCTCAAGCGCCTTCTTGCAGTCCATCATGCCGGCAGCGGTGATCTCGCGAAGCCGCTTGACGTCGGCCATGTTCACGGAAGCCATTGCTCTTATTCCTTGTGGGATTTCGTCGTCGTCGTGGATCGGAGTGGACGCCCTGGGCGCCCGCCCCTGGTCGGTGCGGCAGGCGCGCGCCGCACCAGGGCCTTGTCGTGCGCGGGTCGTGCGTTCTGCCTCGGTCGTGCGCGGTCTTGCCCGGGTCTTGCACGGTCTCAAGCGGTGGCGCCGGGTCGTGCCGGCTGGGCTTCCGCCCGGCCCTTTTGGCCTTCACCTGACTGGCCCGGCTTTCGCCTGGCCCGTCCGGCTGCCTCCGGAACCTTCGCTCGTACCTGGGCTTGGTCTGGGCTCGGGCCTCGTCCGGCCGGGGCGCGGACTCCGCTCGGGCCCGGGCTTTCGCCCAGGTCTCCGCTCAGCAGGACGGGCTCCGCCGGTGGAGCTCCGCTCCGCCTCGCTCGGCATACTGCCCAGCCAGGCTCGGCTTATCGCTCCGGCCCGATGGTCATCCACCTCGGCTCATCGCCTCGGCTTCCGACGCCCGGCCCCGACTTACCGCCCGAACCTGATCGCCACCCTGCCTAGGCTCTCGCCTCAGCCAGATCGCCACCCTGCCTTGACTTATCGCCTCGGCAGGGTGCCGTCCTGTCCGGCTTGCCGTCCCGGCTCGGCCGTTTGCCCAGTCGAGACGCGTACCTTGCCCTACCAAGCCTCAGCCCGCACAGGACCTCGGCCTTGCCCTTCACAACCTCGGCCCGCGCAGGACCTCGGTTCCGCTCACCCTCTATCGGCCGGCTGCCCGCCCCGCACCGCGGTCGATGACGACCTGCGGCGCGGAGCCGGCGCCTGTACCGTGCCCGGCCTCACGAACCGGGCGCGGCGGCCGTGTCTCAGGCCTGCGGCTCGGACTCGGGGGTCGCGTCGGCAGCCGGAGCGGCCTCGGCGGCGGGCGCCTCCTCGGCCGGAGCCTCGGCAGCGGGGGCCTCGGCAGCGGGGGCCTCCTCGGCGGCGGCCTCCGGAGCAGCCTCAGGGGCGCCCTCGGCGGCCTGACCCTGGCCCTGCTCGATGAGCTCGCGCTCCCACTCGGCCAGCGGCTCGGCGGCGGCCGGCTTCTCGTCACCGCGGGCGGCGCCGGAGCGAGCCATCAGACCGGCGGCGACACCGTCGGCGACGACCCTGGTGAGCAGGCCGACGGCGCGGATGGCGTCGTCGTTGCCCGGGATCGGGTAGTCGACCTCGTCGGGGTCGCAGTTGGTGTCGAGGATCGCGACGACCGGGATGCCAAGCTTCTTGGCCTCGCTGATCGCGATGTGCTCCTTCTTCGTGTCCACGACCCACACCGCGCTGGGCACGCGGCCCATGTCACGGATGCCGCCGAGCGTGCGCTCGAGCTTGTCCTTCTCGCGACGGCGCATGAGGAGCTCCTTCTTGGTGAGCCCCGAGCCGGCGACGTTGTCGAAGTCGAGCTCCTCGAGCTCCTTCAGACGCTGAAGCCTCTTGTGCACGGTGGAGAAGTTGGTGAGCATGCCGCCCAGCCAGCGCTGGTTCACGTACGGCATGCCGACCCGCGCGGCCTGCTCGGAGATGGCCTCCTGAGCCTGCTTCTTGGTGCCGATGAACAGGATCGTGCCGCCGTGGGCGACGGTCTCCTTGACGAAGTCGTAGGCACGGTCGATGTACGACAGCGACTTCTGCAGGTCGATGATGTAGATGCCGTTGCGCTCGGTGAAGATGAAGCGCTTCATCTTCGGGTTCCACCGGCGGGTCTGGTGGCCGAAGTGAACGCCGCTCTCGAGCAGCTGTCGCATGGTGACGACGGGGGCCATGTGATGGTCCTCCAGGTCTGGGCGCCCTGCGGATGGGCGCAGTTCTCGGTTGTGCCGCGGCAGCGCGTTGTCTACCGCCCTGATGCCCCAAAACCGCTCCAGCCGGGCCGGGGCCCGGACCGAGGGTGCGGTCCGCAACGGGGCATGCGAAGTCGGCCTGTTGCCACAGGCCATCGAAAAGTCTACCTCCCACACCGCCCCAGGCTGACCGTCGGAGGTCAAACCGACATACCGGGTACGGCTCACCCCACATCGTGGTCCTCCGTGGGCAACCCGGGCGACGTCCTGGGGGCGACCGGGAAGAGGTTGATCTGCGCCTCCGCGATCCTGGCGCCGCTCGGCGCGTCCTCCTGGCTGCGCTGGTGGGCGATGTACGGCTCCAGGAGCTTCTCGATCTCCACGCTCAGCCGTCCCAGCTCGCTCGCGTCGACCCTGATCCGGGTGCGGCTGAAGCGCGTCGCGTCGCGCCATTCGTCAGTGTCGTGCTCGGTCCTGGCCAGGGCCCGGTCGGCCTCGTCGCCGGCCTCCTTGCGGAACGCCTTGATCAACAGGGTTTTGGCGTCTCGGACCTCCGGCTGGTCGTCCGGAAGCACTCCCACGCTGAACGGCTTGTGCGTCGATCTCCACAGCCGTTCGCGTCCGTCACCTCTGGGCGGGGCGTCCTCGACGAAGCCGTACTTGGCCAGCATGCGCAGGTGATAGCTGGCGGCGCTGGGCGTGATCCCCGCGATCTCGGCCACCTCGGTCGCGGTGGCGCTGTCCTGCACGCCGAGCCGGTTGAGGATCAACAGCCTCGCCGGGTGAGCCAGCGCCCGCATCATCTTGGGATCGCTGAGCCCCTCCATGTCCTGCGTCATGTGCCAAAGGTACCCGGCGGGAGATGTGAAGCATTCCCTTTACAACTCTGAAGGGATCCCTTCATACTTATGAAGTCTTCCTTTCACATCTCTCCCCACCCGTCCGACCGGCCCCCCTTCAGCTCCCCCCGAACTCGCCACCGGAGACCCCAGCATGGACACGACGCCCCCACTCCCCCTCCGCAAACAGCGCGACTACCGCCTGCTGTGGAGCGCCCGCACGATCTCGATCACCGGCTCGGAGGTCTCCAAGCTGGCCGTCCCGCTGACCGCCATCACGCTGCTGACCGCCTCACCCGCCGAGATGGGGCTGCTGACCGCCGCCGCGCCGCTGCCCGCCCTGCTGTTCGGCCTCCAGTCGGGCGCCATCGCCGACCGTCTCACCCGGCACCGCCCGCTGATGATCGCCTGCGAACTCGTCTCCTGCGCCGCCGCCGCCACCGTCCCGCTGGCCTGGCTGCTCGGCGTCCTCACCGTGCCCTGGCTGATCATCGTGGCCCTGGTCATCGGTACGGCCGGCGTCATCTTCAAATCCGCCAACTTCCCCTACATAGCCGCGGTCGTGGACCCGTCGCAGCGCACCGAGGCCATGGCGGGCTTCCATGCCTCGTACTCGGTGGCCTCCGTGAGCGGCCCCGGCCTGGCCGGCATCCTGGTCCAGACGCTCACCGCGCCGTTCGCCGTACTGGCCGAGGCGCTGTCGT
Source organism: Nonomuraea sp. NPDC048881 (assembly GCF_040649795.1). Lineage (NCBI taxonomy): Bacteria > Bacillati > Actinomycetota > Actinomycetes > Streptosporangiales > Streptosporangiaceae > Nonomuraea > Nonomuraea sp. NPDC048881. The sequence continues at coordinate 1,092,534 of NZ_JBEZGC010000001.1, read as the reverse complement.
TCCTCGCCTCCGCCATCCTGCTCCGCTCGATCCGCACCCCGGAGCACAACGAGCCCACCCGCTCGTCCAGCATGTGGCACGACATCGTCGAGGGCCTGCGAACCAGCCTCACCCACCCCACGCTCCGAGCCGTCCTGGGCGCCGGCGTGACGATCAACTTCTTCGCCATGGCGTACATCGCCGTCTACATGCTCTACATGGTCAACACGCTCGACATCCCCAAGGGAATGATCGGCTTCCTCACGGCGCTGAGCGGCGCGGGCGGTCTCCTGGGCGCCTGGCTCACCTCCCGCCTGTCCAAGCGCTACGGCGAGAACCGCATCCTGCTCGTCTCGGTCCTGTTCTTCCCGCTGGACATCCTCGCCGTCGGCCTCCTGACCGGCCCCCTCTGGGTCAAGCTCACCGTCCTCGGCCTGACGGGCGTCATGACCGGCGTCATCGTGGTCGCCTTCGCCACCTGCATGGGCGTGATCACTCTCCGCGACGCCCCCGCCGCCCTCCGAGGCCGCGTGAACGCCACCATGACCTTCGCCGTACAGGGCGTCCTGGCCGTCGGCGGCCTGGTGGGCGGCGTACTGGCCGAGTTCATGGGCCTGCGCCCGGTCATCCTTCTCAGCGCGGCGGGCATCGCCCTGAGCAGCCTCTGGATTTGGCTCTCCCCCCTACGTCCCAACCGCCCTCAGAGCTCCCACACCCCACCCGCGCCCCCTCACAACCCCAGCCCCCAGACACTGAAGAACCTGATCGAATCCAAGCGCCACTCAGTCATCTAGCCACCTCCACTCCCCCAGATCCCCCACTTCGCCCGTACGGACCCCACTACGTCTCGCTCCCGCCGCCGCTGCTCCCTCTCCGCCCCTTGCCATCTCGCCAACCGCACGTACACCCACGGCGCCTGCACCGGTCGTACGGCACACAGCCAGAGCCCTCGCCCTCACGGCCTACAACGCCCCTCCCACGGTCAGTGCCTTCACCTCCCGGCGTCGGCGGTTACCGTCACTGAGGGCGGCCCGTTGCCTGGGCACAGCCTTTCTCCAGCTCTTGGCGCAACTTTGGATCGATCGCCACACCAGCCGCATGGTGGTGACGCAATGGTGTGACCCATGCTGACCAGGCAGAGACCGACCTGCCCTGCGCCAGCGCACTTCATCAACGTCCTGAAGCCACCTTGAGCCGTCACCGCCGGAAGCGGCCATCAATGGCCGCCCAGGAGCGCCGCGGCACTCGGCCCTCAAGCTCCGCCGAACAGCGACCTGAAGCCGGGACGGGACGGGCCTAATACGGCAGGTAGTAGCTGAGCAGATCCGCGGTGAGCGGCGGGAAGAGCGCCTGGAACAGCTCTTCCTCTCCGGTGTAGACGTCGGGCCGGATGCGGGTCAGCCTCTCGATCCCGTGCGGGCCGAACAACAGGGCGGGCAGGTGGTCGGGTGCCACTCCGACGCCCTTCACGGATCCAGGTCTCTGCATCGGGCCGCCTGTGACGACCTCGCCGAGGCCATCGGCGCCGACGGGGATCCGGTAATGGGCGCCGAAGGTGGAGATGACGATGTCATCGCCGGTGCGGTCCGTCCCCTCTGCGGTGAGGCGCTGCCAGAGCAGCGGCCGGAGCCGGTCGAGCAACACCGCGACGTCCGGAATGCGCACGTAGTACTGCTCCGCCTGCTTCCGCGGTTCGTGGTCGAGGAACTCCTGCCAGGCGGTGGCAGTCACGGATCCGGCCCGACGGACGACCTTCAGCTCACTCGCGGGGAACTGGGCGACGACGGCACTGAGCAGGTCGCGGGCCGCGGCCTCGTTGGCGGCGGCAGCCTCGGCCAGCAGCACCTCGTCGTCGTCGGGAGGCGTGGTGCGTCCAGTGGCGATGACGGTGCCGGCGCGCTCCAGGACCCAGGAGGTGCTCGCCTGGTGGTCCAGCAACCATCGCCAGCATGCCGCCGAGTGCGGCATGGCCACGTCGAACCGGTCCTGAGCCATGTCCTGCAGAGCTGCCATGGCGGGAATGTCGGCGGGCCGGGCGACGCGGAGTGCGGGCGTGCCCTCACCGGCCGGGAGCGTGTGCACGGTCAGCGCCGACGGTATGTCGATGGCGTACTCGTAGCCGAACAGCCGGTAGAAGTACGGGATCCCGATCATCACCTGAACGACGTGACCACGGGCGGCGGAGCGGTCGTGAGCCCATCGCATGAGCGCCCGTACGAGTCCGCGTCCTTCGTATTCGCGGTCGGTGGCGACCAGTTCGGCCTGGCCGGCGGGTAGGCGGATGCCGCCGACGCGCACTTCCTCGTCAAGGAGCGTCGCGGTGGACACGACCCGTTCTCCATCCACGACCACGGCGCAGGCGGACCAGCCGACCTCCGGGTCCGAGACGACCAGCCGGTGGTCGAGGGCGTCGGCCGAGTCGCCACGTTCGGTGAGCAGCGCGCTGATCTGGTCGAGGTCCGCCGGCCGTGCCTGCCGCAGAACGAGGCCGTCGGCCAGCGGGACGGGTGCGGGGGACGCTGCGGTCGGGCTCACGGTGGGACTCTTGCATCGCCCGGATGACCTCGCCCATTGGATTTCCACTCGGGCGGGCGGGCGGCGGGCTCGGCACAGGGCAGGTTGTCCACAGGAGGCTCCCCACCGCTTCCTGTATCCACAGAATCCCGCTCGCCTCGACCGCCACGGGCCGCTCCCGGCAAGACTCCCCGCCATGCCCCCTCGCCCACCCCTCCCCGCCCTGTCCCCTCGCTCAGCACCCCTCCCCGCCCTGTCCCCTTGCTCAGCACCGCCACCGCCGAGACCACGCACGCAGAACGTGGGCCGCCGTGCCGTGATCTCCCTGGTCGTGCTCACAACAGCGATCACGCTCACGACCATCGCCACCCCGGCTCCGCTGGCGAAGGCCGCCCCACCCGCCTGGCGCTGGCCACTCGACGGCAGCCCCCGCGTCCTGCGCCGCTTCGCCCCGCCCTTGGCTCCTTGGCTTGCCGGACACCGCGGCATCGACCTGGCCGCCTCCGCCGACACCCCCGTCCTGGCCGCGGGCTCAGGCACCGTCCGCTACGCAGGCCCAGTAGGCGGAAGGGGAGTCGTCACCATCGACCACCCAGGCGGCCTCCGAACGACGTACCTGCCGATCAGCGCATCGGTGAAGCAGGGTGAGCCGATCACGATGGGCAGCCGTCTGGGAGTCGTACAAGCCGAACACGGCCATTGCCAGGAGTCATGCCTGCACTGGGGCCTGATCCAAAGCGCCCGCTACCTGGACCCTCTTCTCCTCCTGGGCCACGCCCCCATCCGCCTCCTCCCCATCTGGCCCAAGGCCGCCCCACCGCAGACCACCCCACCCCTGCTCCCTCCAGCCCCCAAAACACCCTCCGAAGCACCCTTTATCTATCCCTCCAAGCCTTCCGAAGCGCCCGATGCCGTCCCCGTCGAGCCCTCCGACGCACCCCTTGCCGTCCCCCTTGAGCACTCCGAAGCCCCGCTTGACGTCTCATCCAACCCCTCGAAGGCGTTCGCAGGCAGCACCTCAACCCCACCCGCCCTCCCCCTGCTCACCAAGGTGTCCGCCGCTTTCCACCGCCCGAACCCGCCCCTGCTTCCGCACCTGAACCCGCCTGCTCCGCTCGCACGGAGCCTGCTCCCCAATGCCCCCGTGCCTCCTCCGCCCCTGCTCCTCGTCCCTCTCCCCCCGTCCCTGCTCACAGTTCTCGCACACCGCGACTCATCCGCGAACCAACACAACGCGCTCCCAGCCCCCTACTCCACCGTCCCGCAGGCACTTGGCCTCACCGCAGAGCCGACCCCCGAGACCCCGCTCATCACCCCTGCGGTCACCTCCTCACGCCCGGAGATGCGTTCCAGCGACCTCCCCCGCCGCAACCAATCAGCCAGAACTCCCGAGCAGCGGCATGACTCAACTCACGCCTCTTCCAGATCCCTTGCAACCGTCCTCCGCCTCCTGACACATGCGGCATCGCTGCCAGCAGCCCCAGCGATCGGACTGGGCACCCTCCTCGGCGCCGCCCTCCTGATCACGGCCCTACGCCGCCGCCGACGCCCCCACAAGAAGCACCACGGCTCAAGAAGCGGCCAACACCGCAAACCCCCAACAGAAGGGCTCCACAGACGCCCCACCCCACCCTCACGACGCTCCTCCTGACCCCCTCAAAGACTCACTCTTCAAGCCCTAAACCCGACACCTGCCAAGAACCTCCAAGCTCACAACGAGACCCCCACAACGGCCACCCGCATCAATCCAGAAATGCCTTCAAGGCAACCAAGATGCCCATCCATTCACCGCCGCTGGATGAACACGACCGTCAAATCTCATCGGGAAACGCGTGCGCCCTTGATCCGGACCAAACCCCAACTAATAAGAGCGCCTTGTTCGCCCTCCGGCCTCGCGGCCCAGCCGCCGTCCGCCGCCTCCGTAGCCATCGGCCGTAGCCATCGGCCGTCGCCATTCCCCCACCGCCGTCCGGCCACCGCCGTCCGCCCACCACCCACCGCCGACGCCCGACACCGACACCGACACCGACACCGACACCGACACCGACCAACCGTCTCTGAACTCTCCGCCCTTCGCGCTTCTTGCTCTTCGCGCCCTCTGCTCCTCTGCGCCCCTCACCGCCGAACCAGGCACCGAAGTACGGTGCACCAGGACCGCACTGCCAAGTTGCGGCCTACGTCGAGCGCACGGCACCTGCGCCGTGCGTGGTTGTGGTTGGTTGCCTGTAGCGGCACAGGCCACCAACGCCATGTGAATGGCGACCACTCATTTCTTGGCCGCCGTAGGTCAGCCCAGTCGCCACATGGCCGCCGCTCCCCTGTAGCAAGACGCTTCTATGCGCCGTAGGGGGAGCTCGTCAGCAGGGGACCGAACAAACCCGGGACTCACTTGGGCGAGGGCTGGCCCCACGCCGGAGCCCGTACCCCAGGGGGGCGGCGTTCACCCGGACGGTGACTAGACCCGCGCCGGAACCTGCGCCCCAGTGGGCGGCGTTCACCCGGACGGTAGCTAGACCCACGCCGGAGCCCTCCCTGGGGCGGGGACTCATCCAAGCGGCGGCTAGACCGACCCGCGCTGAAGCCCCCGCCCCCTGCTGGGGTGAGAGACTCCCAGGCTGTGGCTGGCCCCTGATGGGAGACCATGCCCGCGAATACTCCAACGCCGGAGTGGTTTCTTCCTCTACCGTCCGCGCCGCGTTCGTACGAGTCCTTCGTTCCCCGTTCCTCCTCGGAGGGGGCCAGGTACAGACGCGTCCTGCTGTGGGATGACGGCGCGTGATCTGGAACGTCCAGCAAGCCGGCGCCAGCCAGGAGTATCAGGTCCTCAACCAAGGCGCTGCACGTGACCCACACCTCCGCACCCACACCTCCGCGCGCTCGACTCCTGCGCGCCTATCCGGTAGAGCAACCGTCGTTAGATGGTCGCCACCGGTCTTTCGCTCCACCCCGTGAATCCAGCACTGCCTGCGCGGCAGGAACATGCTCCTCGCGTCATTGCCTCTCGCCCCTTCGCATCCCTCGCGCATTGACGGCACTGCCGTGTCGTCGCGCCGTCGGGTTCTCTGGCCGACGTCGCTACAGGTCTTGGGTCGTGGCGTCGGTGTGGGAACTGCGCAGCACGCCCGAACGCGTCGTGCTGCGCCGCCTGGCGGCGGGCTCGGCCGGGCCCGATGCCTGCGTGGACGCTTGGTTCGACGTCTCATGGCCCTTGCCGCTCAGCCGGGGAGCGAGGGGTGGGTGAGAGAGGCAATGGCGTGCCGGTGTCTGTGTCAGGCGCGGGGGTGGGCTTGGCGATATGCGGTGCGGAGGCGGTCGATCGAGACGTGGGTGTAGATCTGGGTTGTGTTGAGGGAGGCGTGACCGAGTAGTTCCTGGACGCTACGCAGGTCTGCGCCCCCTTCGAGCAGGTGGGTTGCGGCGGTGTGCCGCAGTCCGTGTGGGCCCATGTCGGGGGCGCCCTCGGTCTGGGCCAGCCGCGCGTGCACCACCCGTCGTACGGTGCCGGCGTCGATCCGGCCACCACGGACACCGAGGAAGAGGGCCGGCCCGGAGCGTTCCCGAACCCAGATGGGACGCCCGTTGATGCACCATCGGTCCAGAGCTCGAAGCGCTGGCAGCCCGAACGGCACGGAACGCTCCTTTCGTCCCTTGCCCAGGACCCTGATGACATGCCGGTCCCGGTCCACGTCATCGACGTCGAGCGCGCAGAGCTCACCCACCCGCACACCCGTGGCGTAGAGGAGTTCCAGGAGCGCCTGGTCTCGAAGGTCTTTGGGATCGCCGGTGGACTGGGGCGCGCTCAGGACGGTCTGGGCCTGCTCCTGGTCGAGCACGGCAGGCAAGGGACGGGGCGCCTTTGCGCTGCCCAACAACAGGCCGGGGTCGGCGGCCAGCCAACCCCGGCGGTGACAGTACGCGGTGAAGGTACGGACGCAGGCCGTTCTGCGGGCCAGCGTGGCTCTTGCCTTGCCTGCGCTGTGCTGGTCGGCCAGCCAGCCTCTCAGCTCGCTGATGTCCAGGCCGTCAAGCCGTCCATGGAGGTGGTCGAGGAGGGCGGTGATGTCGGAGAGATAAGCGCGCACTGTATGTGGGGAAAGGTCTCGCTCGAACCGCAAATACCTCTCGAACTCAGCAAGCACTTCGTCGGCATTCACGTCACGGTTCAAACCGGAGTTCAGGCCACGATCCAGGTCCGCGTTCACGTGGGGGTTCGGGTCCGCGTTCACATCGGGGTTCAGGCCGGCGTTCACGTCGGGGTTCAGGTCGGGATTTGGGGCGCGGTTCAGGCTGTCGTTCAGGTCGTTGTTCAAGGCTTCACCTATTGTCCGCACGAACATTCGCCACTTGTGTACTGCTGTGCCGCCCGATGCCTCGGGCTCGCCATGGGAGCGGTGTGCAGCTCAACCGCCCGAGCGTCCGTCCGAGCGGCCGAGCACGGCACGGCACGGCGCGGACGTCGGCTGCGGCTTGGTTGCGCATCGCATTGCCCACATGTCAGTCATTTTCGATCGCCTACATGCCCTCTTCCTTCACCATCTCACCCGATGCACTCGCCCCTTGGTTCATGGTGGCTGTCACATCGGCGGTGCTGCATGCCCCTACGTCGCAAAGGTTGGTCAGGTAAAGGGTGCGAGTTCGTCGGGGTGGGGCGGGGGTGGGGTGTCGTCTTCTGCAGGTGGCGGAGGGTCTGTGGCTGGGGCTTCGTTGGCCGGGGGTGGGGTCAGGGCCATGGTTTCGGGGGCTTTCGGGTAGCTGGATGTGGTTTTGCGGAGGCGCCAGCCGCCGCCCGCTCGTTCTATGTATCCGGCTGCGGCCAAACCGCCCAGGGCGCTCAGTGTGATGTCCATGCTGACGCCTGCTGAGACCGCTATCGAGGCTGGACCGGCGCCGCCGCGGGTGGGGATGGCGTCCAGGACTCTCTTGGTGGATTCGCTGAGACCGTCGCGGGGGACGATGGGCGTTCGGGTCTGCGGGGCCAGGTCGTCGCCCATGACGCCGACTAGTTCGATCATTTCCTCCGGAGTGGTGACACAGACCGCCTTGCGTTCGCGCAGGAGTTTGTGGCAGCCGGCCGACAACGCGGACGTGGTGGGCCCGGGCACTGCCCCCAGGTGACGGTTGAGAGTGAGCGCGTGGCCGGCGGTGTTCAGGGCACCGCTGCGGAGGGCTGCCTCCACGACGGCCGTGCCTCTGGTCAGGGCGGCGATGAGGCGGTTCCTGATCAGGAACCGGGCGCGGGTGGGATGGACGCCGGGCGGGCATTCGCTCATCACGACGCCCTGCTCGCGGACCTGGGCGAAGAGCTCCTGATGGCCGCTCGGGTAGCAGATGTCCACTCCGCAGGCGAGAACGACCACCGTGGGTGAGCCGGCCAGCAGGGCGCCCTTGTGGGCCGCGCCGTCCACCCCGTAGGCGCCGCCGGAGACGACGGACCAGCCCGCTTCGCTGAGGCCGATGCCGAAGTCGGCCGCGATGTGCAGGCCGTACTGGGTGGCGGCTCGGGCTCCTACGACGGCCACGGACTGCAGGCAGGCGAAGCGGAGATCGGCCGTGCCGTGCAACCAGAGGCCCAGGGGGCGGCTCGGGCCGAGATGGTCCAGTTGCGTGGGCCATTCGGGGTCGCCTGGGACGATCAGCCTGGCCCCGTACTTCTCGCCGGCCTCCAGATCGGCGGCGGGCTTCGACGCAGCCAGGCGGAGGAACCAGGCGTTCAGCCGACCCGACAGGTCACACGGACGTTCCTGCCGGGACTCCTGGGCGGTGAAGGCCGGTGGAAGTGCGCGCTCGCGGATCGCCTCCACCGCTCCGGAGGCACCGAGGTGCGCCACCAGGCGGCCCATGGCCGTGTCGCCCACGTCGGCGGCTCGCATGAGGGCCGCACGTGCCTCATGCTCTGGACTAATCACGGGGACCTCCTGGTGATCTTCATGGGCGGGTTCGTGTGCAGGCGGACGGCCGGGGTCACGGTTGTACTCCGAGCCAGAAGCCGAGGGCTGCGGTGGTCTCGTCTTCATCTGGGCGGTCCTTGCCGGCGAGGTCGGCGAGGGTCCAGGCGACGCGCAGCGTGCGGTCGAGGCCGCGGGCGGTGAGGGAGCCCGAGTCGAGGCAGGAGGTCATGGGCTTCATCGCCGCATCGGACGGACGCAAGTCGGAGTGGAGGACGGATGAGGGGATCTCGGCGTTCGTCCGCCAGGGGGTGCGGGCCAGGCGTTTGACGGCGCGCTCGCGGGCCAGCAGGACGCGTTCGGCCACTGTTTCGCTGGATTCGACGAAGTGGCGGTCGGCCAGGAGCTCGCGTCTGGACGAACGGGCGACCGTGACCTTCATGTCGATGCGGTCGAGGAGGGGCCCGGACAGCCGGCCCAGATATCGACGTCTTGTGGTGAGCGAGCAGCGGCAGGTCGCGCCGGCCTGGTCGTCGGCCTGGGCGCAGGGGCACGGGTTGGCGGCAAGCACCAGCATGAACCGGGCGGGGAACGTCACCGACGCCGCGGATCTGGACACCGTGACGCGCCCCGACTCCAGCGGTTGCCGCAACGAGTCGAGGACGTGACGAGGGAACTCGGGGGCCTCGTCCATGAACAGCAGGCCCCTGTGCGCGAGGGAGACCGCTCCCGGACGGACGACCGTGCTGCCACCACCGATGATGGCGGCCGCCGTCGCCGTGTGGTGGGGGCTGACGAACGGCGGACGGTTGATCATGGGACTGTCGGGCGGCAGCAACCCCGCGACGGAGTGGATGGCCGTGACCTCCAGGGCGTGGTCGAGCTCCAGGTCCGGCAGGAGGGTGGGAAGGCGTTCGGCCAGCAGGGTCTTGCCGGTGCCGGGCGGGCCCACCATCCACAGGTTGTGGCCGCCTGCGGCGCACACCTCCAACGCTCGGCGGGCCACGGGCTGGCCGACGACGTCCGCCAGGTCGACGGCGGGCTGGGCCACGGGCTTGGGCGTGTCGACGCGGCCAGCGACCTCGGGTTCGGGTGGCTTGTCGCCTTTGCGTAGCCACTCGACCAGCTGGCGCAGGTGAGCCACCGGGACCACGTTCACGTCGGGGACCAGGCCCGCTTCCCCCGAATTCTCCGACGGGACGATGATCGTGGCGTCTTCGTGCGCCGCAGCGGCGCCGAGGATGGACGGGAGCACTCCGCGCACGGGCCTGATGCGGCCGTCGAGGCCGAGCTCGCCCAGGAAGAAGGGCTCGGCGATGCGCTCCGCCGGGACGACTCCTGCGGCTCCCAGGATGGCCATGGCGATGGCGAGGTCGAACTGGGATCCGCGCTTGGGGAGGCTGGCGGGGAAGAGGCTGACGGTGATGCGGGCGTCCGGCCAGGGGTAACTGCTGTTGACCACAGCGGATCGCACCCGGTCGCGGGCCTCGCTGAGCGCCGTGTCGGGCAGACCGATGAGGTGAATGCCGGCCAGGCCGTTGCCCACGTCGGCCTCGACCTCGACGCTGCGGCCGCTCACACCGACCAGCGCGACGCTGCGGGTGCGGGCCACGGCCATCTAGATCGCCCCCCGTATGTGGCGCAGGGCGAAGTTGCCCGCGAAGCGCTCAAGGGCGATCACGTCTATGCGTACGGCTTCGAAGGACCGGGACTGCGCCGACAGCCATTTGGCGGCCAGCATGCGGAGCCGCGCCAGTTTGGTGTGGTTCACGGATTCCAGGGCTGTGCCATGGGATCTGCTCGATCTGGTCTTGACCTCGACGACCACCAGGACCTGACCGTCCAGGGCGATGATGTCGATCTCGCCGCGACGGCAGCGCCAGTTGCGTTCGAGGATCGTCATTCCCTTGGCTTCGAGGTAGATCGCGGCCAGGTGCTCGCCTTCTTTGCCGAGCTCGTCTTTCGGGGCCATGGGGGGCGTCCCTTCGTCCGTCGTCGGTGCTGTGTTCGGTCACCGACCTTGGCGGATGGCGGGGAGATCAGACGGAGGCGAACGGGATTCTGGGGATAGCGGGGAGAGCTGGGCGGCGGCTTGTGGATAACTCCACGCAACCGAGGCTCGTTGCCGGGCCATCGAGGGGCGTCATCTGTGCATCCATGCCGGGATGACGGAACAGGTCAGAGCGTTGTGTGATCAGGAGCGGTGTGACCGTCCTGCCCGAGGCGGCTCGCCCATGGCACGACAGTCGGCCACTGCACAGCGCAGGGGCGGCGGAGGCGCACCATGAGCCCTATGGCCTTACGGCCCTCCGCGGCCCCTGAAGCGATGCGGACGGCTGGCGGCGACGGTGTAGGTAGGACGCGGTACCCATCCCACGAGGCGGCACATGCCGGGCAGCACGTAGGAGGAGGCGGGTGAGCACTGGCAGAGGGCGGCAGCGCGTGGCCGGGAGGCGGGTGAGCACTGGCAGAGGGCGGCAGCGTGTAGCGGGAGGCGGGCAGACGCCCGCATCGTGGGCCAGATGGCGCTCATCTTGAGCCGGCTGCCAACGCTCATCGCAGGCCAGGCGTCGCTACCCTGAGCTGGCTGATGCTTCCGCCTGCCCGGCGACCCTCACCTTGCGCTCGGCGACGACCATCGCAAGCCGGATGACGCCCCAGCACGCGCTGATGGCATCCAGCGTGTGCCCGCAGCGCTCAGCGTGTGCCCGCAGCGCTCAGCGTGTGCCCGCAGCGCTCAGCGTGTCCCGGCAGGGAGCCCAACGTGTCCCGACAGGGCCCAGCAAGCACCCGGCGGGCGCCACAGCGCGGAGCAGGTCACCAGCATGCAGGATGCGGTACTCAGCATGCTTGCAGGCATGCGTCGTGCAAGGCATCGATCCGATGAGGTCAGCGTTGGTCAACCAGTAACGAGACTTCCTGGGACCAATAGCCGCCAGAGCGATGAGTGCCCCGATGAGGCGTGGCAGCAGCAGCGTCACGCGCAACACCAGAACCCTGGAACTCCCGGAGCGAGCACAAGCTCAACCGAGCCGACACGCCGCCGGACGCACCAGCAACACCCGCCGCCCCACCGGCCCCCGCCTCGACGGCGCCCCTTCGACCTACCCCGAGAACCCTTCCTTGGGCATCTCCAGGTCGGCCTTGGCCAGCTCTTCCACGTTCACATCCTTGAACGTGACCACCCGCACGTTCTTCACGAACCGCGCCGGCCGGTACATGTCCCACACCCAGGCGTCCTGCATCTTCACATCGAAGAAGACGTCGCCGTTCTCCGCCGTACGGACGTCGAGGTCGACCGAGTTGGTCAGGTAGAACCGACGCTCAGTCTCCACGACGTATGTGAACAAACCGACGACATCACGGTATTCGCGGTAAAGCTGCAGCTCCATCTCGGTTTCGTATTTTTCGAGATCCTCTGCGCTCATCGCGGTCCTCCTGTCGTACCGGTCCCCCGGTTCGCCTGCTCAGGCAACCCCGGCCCCCATCTCATTTTCACCCATCCCCCTGGCCACCGTGACGAAGGAGTAACGGTGTTCGGGGCACGGGCCATGTCTCTCCAGTGCCAAACGGTGTCCTGGCGTGACATACCCCTTGTGCTCGGCAAAACCGTACTGAGGGAACCTTCGATCCAGCTCGACCATGAGGCGGTCCCTCGTCACCTTGGCCACGATCGACGCGGCCGCCACGCAGGCGGCCACCTGATCCCCCTTCCACACCGCCAGGGACGGCGCGGGCATTCCGGGCACCGGGAAGCCGTCCGTGAGGATGTACTCCGGATCACATGGCAACTGCGCCACAGCCCGCCGCATTCCGGAGATGTTGCTCCTGTGCAGCCCCCGGGCGTCGATCTCGGCGGCCGGGATCACCACGACGCCCACGTGGGCGGTGGCGACGACGCGGTCGTACAGGCGCTCGCGCACCGGCGGGGACAGCACCTTGGAGTCACCGAGACCGTCGATCTCCCTGCGCAGGGCGACGGCCGCGACGACCAGCGGCCCGGCGCAGGCGCCGCGGCCCGCCTCGTCGACGCCCGCGATCGGGGTCAGCCCACGGCGGGCCAGCGCCCGCTCGTAGGCGTAGAGTCCGGAATCGCGCCGGACGACGCTCGGTCGAGGGCGGAACGCAACTGTCATGACACTCGAAGCGTACGCCCCATTCGCCGCAAACCGCGACCGAAAGCCCCTTACTTGACCTTGTCGAAAGTCTCGGGCGTGGAGAACAGGTAGCCGCGCGACAGCGGCCAGTAGCGGACGACCGCCTTGCCGATCACGTCGTCGACGGAGATGAAGCCGCCGCCGGGCTCGTCCATGTGGGCCCGCGAATCCGCCGAGGCGGTGCGGTGGTCGCCCATCAGCCACAGTTTGCCGGTCGGGACGGTGACGCTGAACTTGTCGCCGCCGCCGAAGTCGCCAGGGTAGAGGTAGGACTCCTCGTCGAGCGGCGTGCCGTTGACGCTGATGCGGTGCTTGGAGTCGCAGCACACCACCTTGTCGCCGCCGACGCCGATGACCCGCTTGATGGTGTCCTCGCCGGTGCGCCAGCCCTTGAAGACCACGATGTCGCCGCGCTCGGGATCGCCCGCCAGCTTGTTGACGAAGACCCGGTCGTTGATGAGCAGGGTGTTCTCCATCGACTCCGACGGGATGTAGAACGACCCGATCACGAACGCCTGGAGCAACAACGCGATGCCCACGCCGAGCACCAGCAGCAGGACGGTCTCCCGGAAGCCGCCCTTTTTCTTCTCTTTGGCCACGCCCTCCGCCTTCTTGGTGACGGCCATCAGCGCTTCCTCCCCAACCGGCGCCGACGAACCAGGACCAAGGGTACGGCCAGCCCGAACCCGGCCACCAGCGGTACGGCCCCTCCGAGTGCCTGGAGCGCGGGCTGCGCGAAGGTGTCGGGTATGGACAACACGCCCGCCCGGTTGAACGGCCAGACGATCACGAAGGCCCGGCCGATGACCTGACCTTCGGGGATCGAGCCGCCGCCCTGGTCGCCGGTGTGCGAGCGGGAGTCGAGCGAGACGGAACGGTGGTCGCCCATCACCCACAGCCGCCCAGGCGGCACGGTGATGTCGAAGAACCGGTCGGACGGCACATTGCCCGGATAGAGGTAGCTCTCCTCGTCGATGGCCGTGCCGTTGACCGTGATGCGCCCCTTGGAGTCGCAGCACTTGACGTGGTCGCCGCCCACGCCGATGACCCGCTTGATGTAGTCCTTCTCGCCGGGGACGACGCCGAAGGCCGTGCCGACCCAGCGGAAGAAGCCCGCGATCGGGTTGGACGGCTCCTCGACCTCGAACTCGCCGTCCCAGGAGTCGACGCCGGAGAAGACGACCACGTCGCCGCGCTCGATGTCACGGGTGTGGTAGACGAGCTTGTTGACCAGGACCCTGTCGTTCTTGAGCAGGGTGTTCTCCATGGACTCCGACGGAATGTAGAAGGCCTGGATCACGAACGTCTTGATGATCAGGGCCAGCACGAGGGCCACAACGACAAGTACGGGGAGTTCTTTCCAGAACGACCCCTTCTTCTCCTTGTCGCCCTTTGCCGGCTTCTGAGTCTCTTCGGCGACCACGTCCACCTCGTCCTCGACAGGGCGGCGCGAAGCGCCGTACTCCTGGTCTTCGCTTGTCATCGCTGACGAGCCTAGATGATGGAACGGCTCGACAAGCCTCGACCGACGTTACACCCACGCACGAGTCGCTCCACATAAAGGAAATGGCCCCGCAAAGCCGAAAGGCCCGTGCGGTGCACGGGCCTTTCGGAAAAGATTGGGGTTACTTGGCGGGCGTGGCCTCACGCTTCTCGCGGATACGGGCGGCCTTGCCGCGCAGGTCGCGCATGTAGTAAAGCTTGGCGCGACGCACGTCACCGCGGGTCACGAGCACGATCTTCTCGATGACCGGGCTGTGCACCGGGAAGGTGCGCTCGACGCCGACGCCGTAGCTGACCTTGCGGACCGTGAAGGTCTCGCGGGCGCCGCTGCCCTGCCGGCGCAGCACGAAACCCTTGAAGACCTGGATACGGGAGCGGTTGCCTTCGACGACTCGTACGTGGACCTCGAGCGTGTCACCGGGGCGGAACGCCGGGACGTCGCTCCGAAGGGTCGCCTTCTCGAGCTCCTGGATCTTCGTGTGCATGAGAGCTGTCCTCAAGTCCTCGCGAGCACGCGGAGGTCCACCCGGCCGGAGCTCGCGGCGGACACGCTTGCTGATTTGATGAACCCGGGACCGTTACCCGGGCATGACGGACCAACCGTGTGATGGTCGGCAGCGATTCAGTTTGCCACATCTTCCGGCCGGACGCGAAACGAGAGCTCGTCGAGCAGCTTTTTGTCGTGCTTGTCGAGCGTCTCGGGATCGAGCGCCGCGGCCAGTTCCGGCCGGTTACGCACCGTACGCCGAAGCGCCTCGTCCCGTCGCCATCGGGCGACTTTTCCGTGATGTCCGGACAGCAGCACCGAGGGAACCTCGTGCCCGCGCCAGACCGGCGGCTTGGTGTAGACCGGGCCTTCCACCAGGTTCTGCATCGAACCGGGCGCGAAGGAGTCGTCCACGGCCGACTGGGCGTTGCCCAGCACGCCGGGCAGCAGCCTGCCGACGGCCTCGACCATCACCAGCACCGCGACCTCGCCGCCGGCCAGCACGTAGTCGCCGATGCTGACCTCGTCGACCCGCAGCCGGGCGCCGTACTCGGCCATGACGCGCGAGTCGATGCCCTCGTAGCGCCCGCAGGCGAACAGCAGCCACGGCTCGGCGGCCAGCTCCTGGGCCATCTCCTGGGTGAACGGCCGCCCGCTCGGCGTCGGCACGATGACCCGCGGCGCGCCGTCGCCGATCACCGAGTCGATGGCCTCGCCCCAGACCTCGGGCTTCATCACCATGCCGGGACCGCCGCCGTACGGCGTGTCGTCGACCGTCCTGTGCACGTCGTGCGCCCAGTCGCGGAGCTGGTGGACGCGTACGTCGAGGGTGCCGCGCTCGCGCGCCTTGCCGATCAGCGAGACGTCGAGCGGGGCGAAGTACTCGGGGAAGATGGAGATGATGTCGAGGCGCATCACAGCAGGCCCTCTGGCGGGTCGACGACCAGGCGCCCGCCCGTCAGATCGACCTCGGGCACCAGGGCCTTCACGAACGGGATGAGCGCGTCGTCCTGCCCGCGCCGGCGTACGACCAGCAGGTCCTGGCCGTGGTGCAGCACGTCGGTGACCTCGCCGACGGGCTCGCCGGACACGGTCTCCACAGCCAGCCCGACGAGCTGGTGGTCGTGGAACTCGTCCGGGTCGTCCGACGACTCCACGTCGGCGGAGTCGATGACCAGCATGGTGCCCCGGAGCTCCTCGGCGGCGTCGCGGCCGTGAACCCCCTCGAACGCGATCAGCAGCACGCCCTTGTGCCAGCGGCGGCTCTCGACCACGAGCGGCCCCGCGCTCGCCGGGTCGGTCGCGACTGCCACGCCCTCGGCGAAGCGCAGCTCGGGATCGTCGGTGCGCACCTCCACGGTGACCTCGCCGCGTACACCGTGCGGACGGCCTATCCGGCCGACGACCAGCTGCACGTAAATCCACCTTCTCCTAACGCAAGCGCCCCCATCAGCCCTTTCGGGACCGATGAGGGCGCGAATTCCTGACGCTAACGGACTGCTTCGTCCAGGTCGAGCAGATCGACCCGTACGTACTTCCCGTCGGCCAGGGCGTTCACAACGGTGCGCAGCGCCTTGGCGGTGCGCCCGCCGCGTCCGATGACCTTGCCCAGGTCCTCGGGGTGCACCCGGACCTCCAGGACGCGCCCGCTGCGAATGCGGCGAGCACGGACCCGGACATCGTCGGGATGTTCGACGATGCCCTTAACGAGGTGCTCGAGAGCCTCCTCGAGCACGTCAGCCCTCGCCCTCGGTCGGGGTCTCGGCGGCGGGGGCGGCCTCAGCCTCTTCCTTCTTCTTGGCACGCTTGGGCGCCGTGGTGGCGGCCGTGCCGGTGTCGCCACCGGACAGCGCCTCCTTGGCCGCGGCCTCGTAGAGGGCGTGACGGTCGGGCGCGGGCTCGGCGACCAGCAGCGGCGCCGGGGCGGCCTCGCCCTTGAACTTCTGCCAGTCACCGGTGAGCTTGAGCAGCTTGAGCACCGGCTCGGTCGGCTGCGCGCCGACACCCAGCCAGTAGGCCGCACGCTCGGCGTTGACCTCGATGCGCGAAGGGTTTTCCTTCGGGTGGTACAGGCCGATCTCCTCGATCGCCCGGCCGTCACGCTTGGTGCGGCTGTCGGCGACGACGATTCGGTACTGAGCGTTGCGGATCATGCCGAGCCGCTTGAGCTTGATCTTGACTGCCACTGGTGTGGTCTCTCCTGCATTCGAGCGTGGGTGAACGGCACCTCATCGAGTGGGGCACGATGAGAGGACGTTCCAGGGACAGGCGTGGCCGGCAGGAGATGAGAGGGCACCCACCTGGTCACGATGTTCCAACATGTCATTCTGCCAGACCGCGGACAGTGCCTTCGACCTGTCCCGGCAGGCCGCGGCAAAGGCTAGGCAAGGGCCGCGTGTCACCTCGCCCGACTTGATCAACTTCCCTGCGGAATGGGTGGGTGACGACCACGACCAATCCGCTGTTCACGCGCGCGCGGCTGCTCACCGCCGGCACGTCCGTCCTGCTCACCGGCGCCTTGTTCGGGCTTACGGCCACCGCAGCGGCGGGCGAGTTCGCCAACGCCAACGGTATCGGCCTGACCATCACCGAGATCCCGGAACTGGGCCAGCCGGGCTTCTCCGGCACCTGGGGCACGGCGTCCGTCGGGCCCGACCCCGGCACCGACACCGGCGACTGGAGCGACCCCGACGGGGTCACCGACTTCGTCAGCCTGGCCAACGAGCAGATCCAGGCCGACGGCCTCGACGCGCCGGACGTCTGGGAGGCCAGCGCCCAACTGGTCGTCAACACCCTTCAACTCAACCCGGACGCGTCCGAGCCGCTGCTGGTCACGGGCAACGTGGAGACGCACGCGCGGTGCACGCCGCCGGCTCCGGCGATGGCGTCCGTGCAGGCGGCGCCGGGGACCATCACAGTGCTCGGCGTGCCCGTGGACCAGGGGACCACGGAGGTGCCCGCGACGGGCGCGCAGCTCGGGTACCCCGGCGTGTACGACGGGATCCTGACGGTGGTCAGGACCGACAACGCCACGACGAACGACGCGACCTCCGCCGAGGCGGACATGACGATCTCGATCTCGGCCAGCCTGCGTGACGCCGAGGGGAACGTCGTCTACGAAGGGCCGCTCACGGAGGTCACCATCGGCCGGGTGGAGGTCAACTGCGTCCCCAACCAGCCCACCCCGACACCCACGATAACCCCCACGGTGACCCCGACACCCACGCCCACCGTCACTCCTACGCCCACCGTGACACCCACCCCCACGGTCACCCCCACGGTCACCCCCACGGTCACCCCCACGGTCACCCCCACGGTGACGCCCACACCCACCGTGACGCACACACCCACCGTGACACCGACGCCTCCGGTCACGCCGACGCCGAACCCGACGCCCACCGTGACACCGACACCCACGGTGACGCCCACACCGACCGTGACACCCACACCCACGGTCACGCCGACGCCCACCGTGACGCCGACGCCGAACCCGACGCCCACTGTGACGCCGACGCCCACGCCGAGCCCAACGCCCACGCATGACTGCACTCACAAGCCGCACAAGACTCACAAGCCGTACGAGAAGAGCCACTGGCCCCCTTGCGAGTGGCCGTACAACCCGCATGAGCCGCACCACCACGGCGGCCCCGGCGGTCATCAATGGCCCGGCGACCACGGCGGCGACTTCGGCCCAGCGCACGAAGACGCCTGGGTGACCCAGAGGTCCCCGCTCACCGGCCTGCCGATGTGGATGCCCGTAACGGCCGCCTCAGGATGGCTCCTCATGGACCCCGCTCTGCAGTGGATGCTCCTCTGCCGTTAGAGCAGGCCGAACGGCCTCACGTCCGCGCGCCCGGTGACCGACCACGGTCCCGGGCGCGCACCCGTTCGGGCGAGCGCGAACACACCGGCGAACAGCGACACAGCCCCGACGCGCAAACCACCGTCATGAAGGCGGCGCGAGTAGGGGTAGTACGAGAAGAATCGGCGCGAAAGGGGCGCCGGGGCGAGAAAGACCGGCGCCAAAACCCGCCAGCACAGGACCGACGGCGCAAGGGCCACCAGCACAGGGGCCGCCACCGCAAGGGACGCCAGCACAGGGACCGCCAGCACAGAGGCCGCCACCGCAAGGGGCGCGGACGTAAGGGGCCGCCGCCGCAAGGGACGCAGGTGTAAGGGCGCGCCTGGATGCCCAGAGCTTCCGGTGCGGGGCGAGGCCCGCCATGGCACGCGTAAGAGACACGGCTCCGAGTCGGGCGCCAGACAGGCACGGCGAACAGACAGACGCGCCGGTCGGCCAGCCCAGGGTCGTGGTCAGGGACAGGCGCCCGCCCGGCAAGGATGCGCGCGACAGATGGCCACGCAATAGACAGCTACACGCCAGACAACACGTGAAAAGGACCTGCCCGACAAGCAGTCGCGGGAGGCGGACGCGGCAGGCCCAAGCAGACGCGCAGGCCGGGCAAACCCGCAGGACCGGTAAAGGTGCAGGCCCGGCAAAAGTGCAGGTCGGACAGACGTGCAGGCCGGGCAGGGGCGGGCGGAACGGGGGCCCGCCCCGGTCGGCGCGGCTACTGCCCGGGCAGCTTCAGCTTCGACGGGTCGAAGCCCGGCGGCAGTTCGAGCCCCGGCGGCAGCTTGCCGCCCAGGTTCCCCAGCACTCCCCCGGCCTTGGGCGCGCCGCCCTCGCCGTCGGGCGACGGGGACGCCGACTTCTCCAGGCCCGCCTTGCGCGGGTCGCCGCTGACGCGCCGCCCCTTCTTGGCCTTCTTCTGGGCCTTGGACGCCTTCCCGCGCCCCCCGGGCATGCCCGGCAGCCCCATGCCCCCGGCCACCCGCTTCATCATCTTCTGCGCCTCGAAGAAGCGCGTGACGAGGTTGCTCACGGCGCTGACCGTGACGCCGGAGCCGGCGGCGATGCGGGCGCGGCGGGAGCCGTTGATGATCTTCGGGTCCTGCCGCTCGCCGGGCGTCATCGAGCGGATGATGGCGGCGATGCGGTCGAGGTCGCGGTCGTCGATGGAGTTGAGCTGGTCGCGCATCTGCCCCATGCCGGGCATCATGCCGAGCAGGTTCTTGATGGGGCCCATCTTCTGGACCATCATCATCTGCTCGAGGAAGTCGTCGAGCGTGAAGTTCTCGCCCGAGGTGAGCTTGCCCGCCATCTTGGCGGCCTGCTCCTCGTCGAACGTCTTCTGCGCCTGCTCGATCAGGGTGAGGATGTCACCCATGTCGAGGATGCGGGAGGCCATCCGGTCGGGGTGGAAGGCGTCGAAGTCTTCCAGCTTCTCGCCGGTGGAGGCGAACATGATCGGGCGGCCGGTGATGTGCCGCACCGACAGCGCGGCGCCGCCGCGGGCGTCGCCGTCGAGCTTGGTCAGCACGACGCCGTCGAAGCCGACGCCGTCCATGAACGCCTGGGCCGTGGTGACGGCGTCCTGGCCGATCATGGCGTCGACCACGAACAGGACCTCGTCGGGGCGGACCGCGTCGCGGATGTCGGCGGCCTGCTTCATCATCTCCTGGTCGATGCCCAGGCGACCGGCGGTGTCGATGATGACGATGTCGTGGTTGAGCCGCCGGGCCTCGTCGATCGAGCGGCGGGCGACGTCGACCGGGTCGCCGACGCCGCTGCCCGGCTCGGGCGCGAAGACGGCGACCTGGGCGCGCTCGCCCACGACCTGGAGCTGCTGCACGGCGTTGGGCCGCTGGAGGTCGGCGGCGACCAGCAGGGGCGCGTGGCCCTGATCGCGCAGCCACCGGGCCAGCTTGCCGGCCAGGGTGGTCTTGCCGGCGCCCTGGAGACCCGCGAGCATGACGACGGTCGGCGCGGTCTTGGCGAAGCGGAGCCTGCGGGTCTCGCCGCCGAGGATCTCGATCAGCTCGTCATTGACGATCTTGACGACCTGCTGCGCCGGGTTGAGCGCCTGGGAGACCTCGGCACCGCGGGCGCGCTCCTTGACCTGGGCGACGAACGCCTTGACCACCGGGAGCGCGACATCGGCCTCGAGCAGGGCGATGCGGATCTCGCGGGTGGTGGCGTCGATGTCGGCGTCGGACAGCCGACCCTTGGATCGGAGGGAGGAGAAGACCGATGTCAGCCGGTCGGAAAGCGTCTCGAACACGTGGTTGGCCAGTCCTCGAAGCGAATGTACGTCTAAGACTTCAGCCTATCCGCTCTCTTAGCCGCTCCAGCCTGGCACGGCCATCCGGACGGTCAACGCGTGCTCGACGAGGTTGATCAGAGCGCTTTTGACCGAGTCCTTCTGGCGGGCGTCGAGACGCACCAGCGGGATGTGGGGGGCCAGCGTGAGGGCGTCGCGGACCTCGGCGTCGCTGTGGGCGTACGTGCCGTCCCAGCCGTTGATCCCCACGATGAAGGGGAGTTGCGCCTCCTCGAAATAGTCGATCGCGGGGAAGCTGTCGGCCAGGCGGCGGGTGTCGACCAGGACGACGGCGCCGATGGCGCCGCGCACGAGGTCGTCCCACATGAACCAGAACCGGTGCTGTCCGGGCGTGCCGAACAGGTACAGGATCAGGTCGCGGTCGAGCGAGACGCGGCCGAAGTCCATCGCGACGGTCGTGGTCGACTTCAGCGGCGTCATGCCCAGGTCGTCGATGCCCGCGGAGGCGTCCGTCATGACGGCCTCCGTCGTGAGCGGCATGATCTCCGAGACCGCGCCGACGAACGTCGTCTTGCCCACGCCGAAGCCGCCGGCCACCACGATCTTCGTCGAGGTCAGACCGGGGCTAGAGCCTGCGAAGTCCACTGAGCACCCTTTCCAGCAGGTTGACGTCCGGCCTACCTGCATCCAGCTGCGGCTGATGCACCCGTACCAGGCCCTCGGCCGCCATGTCAGCGATCAGAACACGCACCACACCGAGCGGGATCCGCAGCAGCGCCGACACCTCGGCGACCGACCGGACCTGACGGCAGAGCTGGCTGATCGCCTTGTACTCGGGGGTGATGTGGGAGAACTCCCGGTGTTCGGCCGTAGCCGACGAGACCAGGGCCTCCATGGCCAGCTTGACCTTGGGCGCGGTACGGCCGCCCGTCACCGCGTACGGGCGCACCGGCGAGGCCGGGTCCGAGCTGACCGGCGGCTGGGGCTCCCAACCACCGCTGTTCCAGGAATCCGTCACCTACATCACCTGGTCTGGCTGGCGCGCAGCTCCGCGCGCACCGCCGGGGTCAGCACCTGACCGGCGCGATCCACCATCAAGGTCATCTGGTACGCCACCAGCCCCATGTCACAGTCGGGAGCCGCCAGGACCGCCAGGCACGAGCCGTCGCTGATCGACATGATCAGCATCAGCCCGCGCTGCATCTCCACGATCGTCTGGTTGACCGCACCACCCTCGAAGACCCTGGCCGCGCCCTGCGTGAGACTCACCAGTCCCGACGCGATGGCGGCCAGCTGGTCGGCCCGGTCAGCCGGAAAACCCGACGAAGCCGCGAGCGGCAACCCGTCGGATGACACGACCACCGCGTGCGCGACCCCCGGGACGGTACTGACGAAGTCGGTGATCAACCAGTCGACTCCGCGCGCCGAGTGGCTCAGGTCATTCACGCGCCCTCCTCCCTACTGTCGTTCCTCGGGCCGGATTGGTATGTCCTGCCCTCGCTGATGTCGTCACGCGCTGCTCGGAAGCCCTGCTGGAAGCTCGACAACCTGCTGCGCACCCGGTCGGGCGAGACCGAGGGCATGGGAGCCACGCCCTTGGGCGCGGACGCCGTGTCCGCCGATCCGGGCACGAGGTTGGCCTTGGGCACCCGCTTGGGCAGCCCGGCCGCCGTCGAGCCGTCGCGTACGGGCTCCACCACGGACGCCGCCGCGTTCCAGCCGGCGTCGGCCTTGGCCGAGCCCCAGGTGGCGCTCGGCTCGCCCTGGTCGAACCAGGCCGACTCCACCGCGGCGAATATCGGCAGGTATTCGTCCCCGCCGGAGGCGGGCTTGACGACGGGGATCGGGCCGGTCGCCGCCGACTCGGTCTCGGGGTAGTCGTACTTGGACGCGGGCGACGTCTCCTGCGGCGGAGCCGACCAGGCGCGGGGCTCCTCGGGGGGCAGGCCGCGCTGCGGCGGCGCGTGCTCCCCGGTGACCGGCCCGCGCGAGGACACCCAGACGTCGGACGACGAGTCCGGCAGCCAGTCGGAGCCGGTGTTCGTCGACTCCGTCGAGGGCCACTGCGGCATCGCGGACGGCATGGACGACGACATCGAGGACGGCAGCGAGTTCGGCATCGACGGCCACGACCCGCCGGCCGGCTCGGACGGGTACGACGGGTAGGACGGGTGCCCGGGGGCGAGCCCGAAGCCCGAGGCGCTGGGCCACTGCTGGGCCCCGGCGGCGGGCTGGGAGGCGGCGAAGGCGTCCTCGCGGGCGGTCGTGGCGGCGGTGTTGCCGCCCGCGCCGGCGACCGCGGCGGGCTGCGCGCCGAGCAGCGTCTCGGGGATGAGGACCATGGCGGTCAGGCCGCCGGAGCCGTGCGGGCGCAGCTGCACCCTGATGCCGTGCCGGTGGGCCAGCCTGGCGACCACGAACAGGCCCATGCGGCGGGAGACCGACACGTCCACGGTGGGGGCGTCGGTCAGGCGCTCGTTGGCCTGGACCAGTTCCTCGCCGGTCATGCCGATGCCGGAGTCGCTGATGGAGAGCATGATCCCGCCGCCGTCGATCCTGCTGCCGGAGACGGGGACGCGGGTCTCGCGCGGGGAGAACGACAGCGCGTTCTCGATGAGCTCGGCCAGCAGGTGGATGACGTCGTTGACGGCCTGGCCGGCGATGGAGACGCCCTCGGGCACCTCCAGGACGACGCGCTCGTAGTTCTCGACCTCCGACAGGGAGGCGCGGGCGACGTCGACCAGCTTGACCGGCTGGCTCCAGCGCCGCGGCGGGTCCTGACCGGCCAGCACCAGCAGGTTCTCGCTGTTGCGCCGCATACGCGTGGCCAGGTGGTCCAGCTTGAACAGGTTGCCGAGCCGCTGCTCGTCCTGCTCACCCTGCTCCAGACCGTCGATCAGGGTGATCTGCCGCTCCACCAGCGTCTGACTGCGGCGCGAGAGGTTCACGAACATCGCGTTGACGTTCGAGCGCAGCCTGGACTCCTCGCCGGCCAGCCGGACCGCCTCGCGGTGGACCTCGTCGAAGGCGCGGGCGACTTCACCGATCTCGTCCTTGGAGTTGACCTCGATCGGCGGGACCTGGAGCTGTTCCGGGCTGACGTCGGTGTTACGCAGCTGCCGGACCAGGTCGGGCAGCGTCTGGCCGGCGATCTTCAGGGCGTCCGAGCGCAGGCGGCGCAGCGGGCGTACCAGCGAGCCGGCCATCAGGGCGGTGATCGCGAGGACCAGGACGAGCAGGCCCACCACGATGCCGATGTTGATCGCGGCGAGCTGCCGGTCGCTGCTGGCGATGTCGGCGCTTCGGGTGGCGATCTGCTCCGACAGCGACTTCTGCACGGTGTGCAGGCGCTCGACGGTCTCGGTGATGGACTGGAACCACTGGTCGGTGTCGTCCCTGGTCGAGGTGTCGAGCCGGCGCAGTGACTGGTTGGCGTTGTGCAGCAGCACCGCGCGGCTGGCGTAGAACTCGGCGCGGCCGATCTTCAGGCTGGCGACGGTGTTGTCGTAGAACTGGCGCTGCGCGGGCGTGGCGACGGCGCGGAAGGAGTCCCGCTCACTGTTGCGGCGGGAGCGGGCGTCGAGGAAGGCGTTGTACTCCGGCTCCTCGAACGAGCCTCTGATCAGGGCGCTGGTCAGCAGGCCGCGCTGCTTGGAGGCCTCCTCCTCGGCGCGGGCGACGGCGCGCAGGGCCGCGCTGGTGGCGATGATCTCCTCGTCCGTGGAGCCCTGGCCGAGCTCGTCGTAGAGCTGCAGCAGCTCGGCGATGACCTCGGAGTACTTCTCGCTGGTGGGCAGCGGGCCGAGCTTGGTCTCGGCGACGGCCTTGCGCATCGTGGGGATCTGGCCGAGCCGGATCCGAATGTGGTCGAGGGACTTCCTGCCGAGGTCGGACAGCGACGTTTCGGACTTCTTCCCCGCCTCAAGGGTGCCGGCGATGCGCTTGTCGACGATCTCGTGCTGGCTCTGCAACCGCTGCTCGTCGGAGGCTCCGCGGTTGGTGGCGACGTGGCGGGTGGCCAGGTCGCGTTCGAGCCCGAGGTCGCGGGAGAGCTCGCCGAGCTGTGCGACCAGGGTCCCCACGCTGCTGATGTCCTGGTACTGCTGGGCGCTGTTGATCGACGTCGTGACCCGCAGGGCGCCGAGGACGACGGCGACGAGCGTGGGAATGGCGATGAGGGCGATGAGGCGGGTACGCACGCGCCAGTTGCGCAGGGCGAACGGGCTGCCCGCCTTGGGCGGGTGGGCCTGCCGCACCTCGCCGTCCGCGGCCTTTTCCGGGGCGTCCGGAGCCCGGCCACGACCGGATCCGGTCGTTGTTGTCCTCACTGGTGGCAACCTCTCGCCATGGCCTGCTTCAGGGGGAATCAGCGGCTTCGTCACGCGGACGAGTGATCGCAGGCAAGTTCGAGGCCCAATTTGAGCACAAACCTCATACTTAGGCCAACGTTTCGGTGGTTTTCAACCGTTCCACATCGCACTCCCTTCACGTCGCATACCAGCGCACACGGAGCGCAACCACCGTCCCAATACGGACATATCACCACTAACATACTTAATCTTCAGATTTACATCTATAGCGCCGATTTGTCATATTTTCGCGATAAACCAACATATACGCGGCATAGCGCTGTAGATCCGAAGTCGGCTCCGGTACGCTTCACGCCCGGCATCCCGTGCCGATCTCCGGAACTTCCCCCTGGTAGGAGAACCCCCCATGACACGCACTATGCGCGGTCACGCCATTGTCGTCGGCGTGGCTCTGGCGCTCACCCTTGCCGGCTGCGGCGGAGGCAGCGGCGAGACCGCGAAGAGCTCGGCCAACAGCAAGGGCCTGGAGAAGACCACCATCAAGGTCGGCGCCCTCCCCGTGCCCGACGTTGTGTCGGTCTATCTTGCCAACGAAAAGGGCTTCTTCAAGGAAGAGGGACTGACCGTCGAGCCGGTCACCATCACCGGTGGCGCGGCGGCGCTGCCGCAGATCGAGAGCGGCGCGCTCGACATCTCGCAGACCAACTACGTCTCGACCTTCCTCGCGGTGAGCAAGGGCAAGAAGATCAAGCTGGTCGCGGACATGTACCAGGCCGCGCCGAACACGTTCAACATCATGGTGCCCAAGGACTCCCCCATCAAGACGGTGGCGGACCTGAAGGACAAGACGATCTACGTCAACAACCTCAGGAACATCGCCACCCTGGCCGTGGAGACGCAGCTCAAGGTCGCCGGCCTGACCGAGTCCGACGTCAAGTTCGTGGAGAAGCCGTTCCCGGAGCAGGGCAACGCGATCAACTCCGCGCAGGCGGACGCGGGCTGGATGACCGAGCCCTTCATCACCGCCAACCAGAGCGCCTTCGGCTTCCGCAAGCTCGCCGACACCATGACCGGCCAGACGGAGGACTTCCCCATCGCCGGCTGGATGGCCACCGAGGACTGGGTGCAGAAGTACCCGAAGACGCTGGCCGCCTTCCAGCGGGCCATCGCCAAGGCGCAGCAGCTCGCCTCCAGTGACCGCAAGGTCATCGAGGAGACGCTGCCGAAGTACACCAAGATCGACGCCAAGACGGCCTCGGTGATCACGCTCGGCACGTACCCGAGCGAGCTGAACGAGAACCGGCTGCAGAAGGTCGCCGACCTGATGCTGGAGTACAAGTACCTCACCAGCCCGGTCGACGTGAAGTCGGTCATCGCCGCCCCTGCAAGCTGATGAACACCGCGCGTCTGCTCCGCGGCGCCGCCGGCGCCGCGGGGTTCCTCATC
Source organism: Nonomuraea sp. NPDC048881 (assembly GCF_040649795.1). NCBI lineage: Bacteria > Bacillati > Actinomycetota > Actinomycetes > Streptosporangiales > Streptosporangiaceae > Nonomuraea > Nonomuraea sp. NPDC048881. Next base: position 1,066,128 of record NZ_JBEZGC010000001.1, on the reverse strand, counting down.
GCCGGTGAGCTGGTCATCCGCTTCGCGCTGAGCGACGGCGTGATCTTCCCGGCGCCCTCCGTCATCCTGTACGAAGCCGTGCGCCTGCTCGCCGACCCGGTGTTCACGGAGGGCCTGGTCACCACCCTCACCAACTGGGCGCTCGGCCTGCTCGCCGCCATCGTCGTGGCCGTGCCGCTGGGCGTGCTGCTGGGGGCGGTGCCGCCGGTGGAGCGGGCGATCCGGCCGCTGCTGGAGTTCATGCGCCCGATCCCCTCGGTGGCGATCATCCCGCTGGCGATCCTGCTGATCCCGGTGGACGGCCTGATGAAGGTCTCGGTCATCGTGTACGCGTCCATGTGGCCGATCCTGATCAACACCCTGTACGGCATGCAGGACGTGGACCCGCTGGCCAAGGAGTCGCTGCGCAGCTTCGGCTTCGGCCGCCTGGCCGTGCTGGCCCGGGTCAGCCTGCCGAGCGCCGCCCCCTTCGTCGCGACCGGCATCAGGATCGCGGCCGGCATCGCGCTCGTGCTCGCGGTCAGCGCCGAGCTGCTGGCCGGCGGCACGGCCGGGATCGGCGTCTACACGATTCAGGCGGGCAGCGGCAACCGGATGGACCTGATCATGGCGGCGACGTTCTGGGCCGGGGCGTTCGGGGTGTTCGCGAACCTCGTCCTGCTGGCCGGCGAGCGGCGGCTGTTCCGCTGGCACCGCGTCCGGATGGGAGCGTCGGAGTCGTGAGGCGGCTGTCCAGGCTGTGGGTGGTGCCGGTCGTGCTGGTCGTCTGGGAGGTGCTCGGGCGGCTCATCGACGACAGCGACTTCCCGCCGCCGCTCACCATCGTCACCAGCATGTACCAGATGTGGTTCTCCGGGCCCGCCTCCCACCTGTTCCTCACCGAAGACGCGATCGGCAACATCCTGCCCAGCCTCGGCCGCATGTTCAGCGGCTGGATCCTGGCCTCGCTGCTCGGGGTGCTGCTCGGCGTGGCGCTCGGCCGTTCCAAGGCGGCCACCGACTACGTGGACGCGCTGTTCGAGTTCGGCCGGGCGATCCCGCCGCCGCTGCTGCTGCCGCTGTTCGTCGCGCTGTTCGCGCGCACCGAGTACGCGCAGCTCGGCATGCAGCTCGCCACGATCGTGTTCGGCGTGATCTGGCCGGTGCTGCTCAACACGATCGAGGGCGTCCGGGCCGTGGACCGCACCTACACCGAGACCGCCACCGTGTTCGGCCTGTCCAAGGCACAGCGCCTGCGCGTCGTCGTGCTCCCCGCCGCCTCGCCGAAGATCTTCGCCGGGCTGCGGCTGAGCCTGTCCCTGGCGCTGATCCTCATGGTGATCTCCGAGCTGTTCGGCAGCACGGACGGCATCGGCTACCAGCTCCTGCAGGCCCAGCGCAGCTTCGACGGGCCCGGCGTGTGGGCCGCGATCGCCCTGCTCGGCATCCTCGGCTACCTGGTGAACTCGCTGTTCGTGCTGGCCGAGCGCCGCCTGCTGGTGTGGCACCGGCAGGCCAACCGCAACGTCTGACTTCTGGAAGGACCCCATGCCCCACTCGGATGACCTCCTTTGGGGGGCCGTGGCCGACATCTCGCGCTTCGCCGCTCTGCTGACCATGGCGGAGCTCGGCCTGGCCGACCATCTCGCCCACGGTCCGCTCACCACCGCCGACCTGGCCGCCCGCTGCGAGGCCGACGCCCCCCGGCTGCGCCGCGTGCTGCGCGAGCTGGCCGGGATGGGCGTGGTCCGCGGCGCCGGGCCGGACACGTTCGACCTGACCGAGCGCGGCACGGCGCTGCGCTCGGACGTGCCCGACTCGGTGCGCTCGTCGATCAGGATGCTCGGCGAGGAGGGCTTCTGGCACGCCATGGGCAACCTGCCCGCGACCGTCCGCGACGGCGGCTCGGCCTTCGCCGCCCGCTACGGCCACCTGTACGACTACCTGGCGGCCAACCCCGGAGCGGGCAAGCTGTTCGACGACTACATGACCGCCCGCGCGATCCCCTTCACCGAGGGCCTGGCCAAGCGGTACGACTTCCCGGCCACCGCGACCATGGTGGACGTGGCCGGCGGCAAGGGCCACATCCTGGCCACGGTGCTGCACGCCAACCCGGACATGCGCGGCATCCTGTTCGACCTGGAGCACGTGGCCGACCGGGCCAGGGAGCTGCTGGCCGCCGAGGGGCTGGGCGAGCGGAGCGAGGTCGTCACCGGCGACTTCTTCACCGAGGTCCCGGCGGGCGGCGACGTCTACCTGCTGGCCAGCGTCCTGCACAACTGGGACGACGAGGACGCGGTCACGATCCTGCGCAACGTCCGCCGGGCGATGAACCCCGGCGGCCGCGTCCTGGTGCTGGAGGTGGTGCTGCCCGACGACGAGGCGCCGCACCTGGGCAAGGACATCGACATGCGGATGCTGGCGATCTTCGACGGCGGCGCCGAGCGCAGCCGGGAGCAGTACACGGCACTGCTCGACCGGGCGGACCTGCGCCTGGCCGAGGTCGTCGAGCTGGGCTCGGGAGCCAGCCTCATCGAGGCCCGGCCCCGCTGAGCGCGAGGGGCGGCGGCGGGCCGGATCAGCTGCCGCCGCTCCAGCCCGGCACCGCCATCCTGATCGACAGGGCGTGCTCGACCAGGTGGATCAGCGCGCTCTTGACGGCGTCCTTGGAGCGCGCGTCCAGCCGGACGAGCGGGATGTGGGGGGCCAGCGTGAGGGCGTCGCGGACCTCGGCGTCGCTGTGCGGGTACTGGCCGTCCCAGCCGTTGACGCCCACCACGAACGGCAACTGCGCCTCCTCGAAGTAGTCGATCGCGGGGAAGCTGTCGGCCAGCCGGCGGGTGTCCACCAGCACGACCGCGCCGATCGCGCCGCGCACCAGGTCGTCCCACATGAACCAGAACCGGTGCTGGCCCGGCGTGCCGAACAGATAGAGGATCAGGTCGCGGTCGAGCGAGACGCGGCCGAAGTCCATCGCGACGGTCGTGGTCGACTTCAGGGGCGTCATGCCCAGGTCGTCGATCCCCGCGGAGGCGTCGGTCATCACCGCCTCGGTGGTCAACGGCATGATCTCCGAGACCGCGCCGACGAACGTCGTCTTGCCCACCCCGAAACCGCCGGCCACCACGATCTTCGTTGAAGTCAAGCCGGGGCTAGAGCCTGCGAAGTCCACTGAGCACCCTTTCGAGCAGATTAACGTCCGGCCTGCCGGCGTCCAGCTGTGGCTGATGCACGCGGACCAGGCCCTCGGCCGCCATGTCGGCGATCAGAACACGCACCACGCCCAGCGGGATCCGCAGCAGCGCCGACACCTCGGCCACGGACCTGACCTGCCTGCACAGCTGGCTGATCGCCTGGTACTCCGGCGTGATGTGCGAGAACTCCCGGTGCTCGGCCGTCGCCGACGACACCAGGGCCTCCATCGCCAGTTTGACCCTGGGCGCCGTCCGCCCACCCGTCACCGCGTACGGGCGGACGGGCGAGGCGGGGTCGGGGTGCAGCTGCGACTGGGGCTGTGGCTTGGGCGGAGGCGCCCAGCCGCCGCTGTTCCATCTCTGGTCCGTCACCTACATCACCTGGTCTGGCTGGCGCGCAACTCGGCCCGCACAGCCGGGGTCAGCACCTGACCGGCGCGATCCACCATCAGAGTCATCTGGTACGCCACCAGCCCCATGTCACAGTCCGGAGCCGCCAGCACCGCCAGGCACGAGCCGTCGCTGATCGACATGATCAGCATCAGCCCGCGCTGCATCTCCACGATCGTCTGGTTGACCGCACCACCCTCGAACACCCTGGCCGCACCCTGCGTCAGGCTCACCAGCCCCGACGCGATGGCGGCCAGCTGGTCGGCCCGGTCAGCCGGAAAACCCGACGAGGCCGCAAGCGGCAACCCGTCGGACGAGACGACCACCGCATGTGCCACACCGGGGACCGTGCTGACGAAGTCGGTGATCAACCAGTCGACTCCGCGCGCCGCGTGGCTCAGGTCGTTCATGCGCCCTCCTCTCTTTCACTGTTGTGGGCTTCACCGTTGTAGGAGCCGCGAGGGCCCGGCTGGAACGCCTTGCCCCCGGTGATGTCGTCGCGGGCCGCCCGGAATCCCTGCTGGAAGCTGGACAACCTGTTCCGCACCCGGTCCGGCGAGACCGAGGGCATCGGGGACACGCCCTTGGGCGATGCGGAGGTGTCGGCCGAGCCGGGCACCAGGTTCGCCTTGGGCACCCGTTTGGGCAGGCCGGCCGCGGTCGTGCCGTCGCGGGCCGGCTCGGCCGCCGCCTCGGCGGCGCTCCAGCCGGCGTCGGCCTTCGTCGAGCCCCAGCCGCCCTCGTCGCGTCCGAACCAGGCCGACTCGACGGCGGCGAAGATCGGCAGGTAGTCGTCCCCGGCGGAGGCGGGCGGCACGGGCGGGATCGGGCCGGTGGCCGCCGACTCGGTCTCGGGGAAGTCGGGCCGCGGGCGCTGGAAGCCGTCCTGCTTCCAGGGGGGCGGCGGCTCGGCCGGGGGACGCTTGGGCAGCCCGCGATCGCCGTTGTTGCGCGGCGGCGACCAGATGTCGTGGCTGTCGAAGCCGCCGCCGTGCGGGTCGGAGGGCCAGCCGTCGGACGACGGCCACTGCGGCCAGTTGCCCCCCGCCTCCGGGTTCGACGGGTACGACGGGTGCGCGGGGCCCATCTGGTAGGTGGGCCGCGGCCAGTCCTGTCCGGCGGCCGGGGGCGCCTGCGGCCAGTCGGCCGCCGGTGTGAGCGGCGCCTGCGGCCAGTCGGCTCCCGGCGCGGGCGGCGCGGGCGGCCAGTCGGCCCCGGCGGCGGAGGCGGCCGCGGGCCAGTCGGCCTCGGGCGGAGCCGAGATCGGCGGCCAGTCGGTGGCCGGGGGCGCCGCGTGCGGCCCCACGTACGGCTCGCTCCCGGACGTGCTCTCGGCCGCCGCCGGCTGCATGCCCGCGAACCCGGGCGGCTGCGTGCCGAGCATGTTCTCCGGGACGAGCACCATGGCGGTCAGCCCGCCCGAGCTGTGCGGACGGAGCTGCACCCTGATCCCGTGCCGATGGGCGAGCCGGGCGACCACGAACAGGCCCATCCGCCGCGAGACCGACACGTCGACGCTGGGCGAGTCGGTGAGGCGGTCGTTGGCCTGGGCCAGCTCCTCGGGGGTCATGCCGATGCCGGAGTCGGTGATCGACAACATCACGCCGCCGCCGTCGATCCTGCTGCCCGACACCGCCACCCGGGTCTCGCGCGGCGAGAACGACAGCGCGTTCTCCACCAGCTCGGCCAGCAGGTGGATGACGTCGTTGACGGCCTGGCCGGCCACCGACACGCCGTCGGGCACCTGGAGCACGACGCGCTCGTAGCTCTCGACCTCCGACAGGGAGGCGCGGGCCACGTCGACCAGCTTGACCGGCTGGCTCCAGCGCCGCGGCGGGTCCTGACCGGCCAGCACCAGCAGGTTCTCGCTGTTGCGCCGCATACGCGTGGCCAGGTGGTCCAGCTTGAACAGGTTGCCGAGCCGCTGCTCGTCCTGCTCACCCTGCTCCAGACCGTCGATCAGGGTGATCTGCCGCTCCACCAGCGTCTGACTGCGGCGCGAGAGGTTCACGAACATCGCGTTGACGTTCGAGCGCAGCCGCGCCTCCTCGCCGGCCAGCCGGACCGCCTCGCGGTGGACCTCGTCGAAGGCGCGCGCCACCTCGCCGATCTCGTCGTGGGTGTCCACCCCGATCGGCGGGACGGGCCCGACCTTGCCGTCACCCGCCTCGCGGAGCGCCCGCACGGTCTCCGGCAGGCGTTTGCCGGCGATGTCCAGGGCCTCTCGACGCAGCCTGCGCAGCGGCCTGATGAGCGAGCGGGCGATGAAGGTGATGATGATCAGCACCACGATCAGCAGGATCATGATGAGCACGCCGGAGATCAGCGCCGACCGGTTGGCCGCCTCCTCCAGGGCGCGGGCCCGCAGGATGACCGAGGAGGCCAGCGACTTCTCCACGCTGCGCAGGGCGTCGATCTTGCCCGTGCTGACGTCGAACCAGGTGCCGACGTCCTTGTCCGGCCGTACGCCGATGCTCAGGGGCTTGGCCTCGACGGACTGGGCCATGGCCCGCAGGCGGAACAGGTCGGTCTGGTCGACGTCCCTGCCCACCACGGTGTCGCGGTAGAGCTCCAGCTGGTCGATGCTGGCGAGGGTGGCGAAGAGGGTCTCCTCGCTCTCCTCCCGCGCCTTGGCGTCGGAGAGCGCGTCGAGCTCGCCGCTGTCGAAGCTCTTCTTGTCCAGGGCGCTGGCCAGGATGCCGCGCTGCTTGGACGCCTGCTCCTTCGCGCGCGCGATGGCCGCCATGGAGCTGGCGCTGTGGGAGATGTCGTCGTCCACCGCGACCTGTCCCACCTGGTCGTGGAACTGCAGGAGGGTGGCGATGATCTGGGAGTACTTCTGGATCATCGGCAGCGGCTGGATCTTGCCCTTGACGGCGGTGTCGCGCAGGGTCTGGATCTCCTCCAGGCGGCGCAGCACCGGGCGTACGGAGTCGGCGTGGGTGTCGGTGAGGGCGCCGGCCCGCACCTTGGCCTCGTCGATGAGGTTGTCGACCCCGCTGTAGGTGGTGCGGAGCTGGGCCGCGCGGCTCTCCGGACGGCCTTGGGCGATGTAGAGAGCGGTCTCGTCCCGTTCGAAGGCCAGTTCGTGCGTGACGGCGCCGAGCTGCTCGCTGAGCTCGGCCACCTCTCTGAGTGTCTGGTAGGTGTCGGCGTCCCTGAGGGAGGTGATCACGTTCAGCCCGCCCAGGCCCACCGCGACAGCCGTGGGTACGACGATCAACGCCACGAGGCGCGATCGTACGTGCCAATTGCCCAATCCGAACCTGTTAGAAGCAGGTTTGGGCAGCCGTCGCTTCTGGTGCCCGTGCGGCTCGCGGTCAGCGGAAGCTTCAGCGCTCTGCGTTCTCACTTGCCTCGCAACCTCTCGCCCCGGAGGGGAATTCTCGAAGACCATGCAGGTAAATGCACGTGGGGCAATATGTACAATCGAGATGAGGGCCATTTGAGCACAGGTACCGGTCAGGACCAACCACCTATAGTGCCCTTCTGAGGCTTGTATCCCGGATTGTCCAAAAATTGTGACAAAATTGGTAGACCGCCGTTTACCTGCAAAAACGGGCAGCCGAAACGTGTTCCGCAAGCCCCCTTCCGCCCGCGGAACGATCCAGGTCAGCTAGTCCCACCAGTAACAGACGCCTCGGTCGCCACCCTCTTTCCCAAAACGGACAAAGACATCTCACGCCTCTATTTACGATAGAGCGGCAAACGGACATTGCAACCACAAGAGTCATTTTCTTGATAATGACTGCCAATGTGGTGCTACGGTCGATTCCTGCTTGTTCGTCAGGCACTCAGCCCCGGGGGCAGTTCAGCCACCCGGTCCCCCCGGCTCCACGTCTTGAAGGGAGTCCCTGACATGAGGCTTGGCCGCTCCGCCAAGGCCGCCATCATCGGGTTCGCTGTGACTTTAGGCGCCGTAGCGTGCAGCACCGGCGGCTCAACCACCGCCAGCGCACCACCCTCCGCCTCCGCGAACGGCGGCGGCGGCGCCTTGGAGAAGACGAAGCTCAAGATCGCCACCCTGCCCGCCATCGACAGTGCCGCCATCTACGTCGCCATCGACCAGAAGCTCTTCGAGCAGGAGGGTCTCGACGTCACCCCGCAGGTCGTCCAGGCCGCCCCCGAGGCGATCCCCATGCTGGTCAACGGCGAGATCGACGCCATGTTCGGCAACTACGTGTCGATGTTCCAGGCGCACGACAAGGGGGCGATCAAGATCCACGTGCTCGCCGAGGGCTCGCGGGCCGCCCCCGACTCGCTCAGCATCATGGCGCTGCCCAACTCCCCCATCAAGACGCCGAAGGACCTCGCGGGCAAGACGATCAACGTCAACGTCCTGCACAACTTCCAGGAGCTCGCGCTCACCCAGGTGCTCAAGGCCAACAACATCGACCCCGGCACGATCAAGTACGTCCCCGTGACGTTCCAGAACATCATGGCCTCGTGGAAGAGCGGCCAGATCGACGCCGCCTACCTGGGTGAGCCGCAGGTCACCGCGGCGACCTCGTCGATGGGCGCGCGCAAGATCCTCGACCCGGCCTCCGGGCCGGCGGCGGAGTTCCCGATCTCGGGATACATCAGCACCCAGGACTGGTACGACAAGAACCCGAGGACGGCGGCGGCCTTCCAGCGGGCCATCCACAACGCGGCCAAGCTGATGGAGAACAACCGTGAGGTGGTGGCCAAGGTGCTGCCGAACTTCACGCAGATCGACGCGTCCACGGCGGCGACGGTCACCTTCCCCTACTTCTCCAGCTCCGACAACCCGGTGCGGCTGCAGCGGGTGGCCGACTGGATGTGGGAGGCCAAGTGGCTGGGCAAGGAGATCGACGTCAAGACGTTGATGTCGCCGACGACGTCGGGGTGAGCAGCACCGCGACGGGCGTCGTCCGCCGTCCGGCCGGCGCCGCCACCCGGTGGTCGCGCCGGGCGGCGGGGGCGGCCGGCTTCGCCGTCCTCGTCGAGCTGCTGAGCCGGTCGGGGCTGGTGGACGCCGAGGTGCTGCCGCCGGCCACGCGGATCGTCGGGCGTGGCCTGGCGCTGCTCGCCGATCCGGCCTTCCTGACCCACGCCCGCACCAGCCTGCTGGCCTGGGCCTTCGGGCTCGGCCTCGCGGTGCTGGTGGCGGTGCCGCTCGGCCTGCTGCTCGGCAGCGTGCCGGTGATCGACGCCGCGACCCGCTCGGTGGTGGAGTTCCTGCGGCCGATCCCGTCGGTGGCGCTGATCCCGCTGGTCGCCCTCGTGATCGGCACCGGCCTGCAGCTCCGCGTCACGCTCGTGCTCTACGCCGCCATGTGGCCCATCCTCTACAACACCATGTACGGCCTGCGCGGCGTCGACCCCGTCGCCAAGGAGACCCTGCGCTCCTACGGCTTCGGCCCGCTGTCGGTGCTGCTGCGCGTCAGTCTGCCGTCGGCCGCGCCGTTCATCACCACGGGCGTGCGGCTGGCGGCGTCCGTGGCGCTCATCCTGACCGTCAGCACCGAGATCGTGGCCGGGCGCGGGGAGGGCATCGGCGTGTTCATCTTCTTCGCCGGGATCGCGGTCCCGGCCAGGATGACCGACATCCTGGCCGGGGTGTTCTGGGTGGGACTGTTCGGCGTGCTGGTCAACGCGCTGCTGGTGGCGGCCGAGCAGCGCGCCTTCCGCTGGCACCACGCCCGGCTGACGGAGGGGTCGTGACCGGGGCCCGGCGCGGACCGTCGGCGCGCGACCGCACGCGCGGCACGGCGTTCCGGGTGGCCGTGCTGGCCGTGCTGATCCTGGCCTGGGAGGCGGGCACGCGGCTGGCGGGCAGCTCGTTCTTCCCGCCGCCGACGACGATCGTGGCCCGGATGCACCAGATGTGGTTCTCCGGCCCGCCCGGCAGCCTGTTCCTGACCGGCGCGGCGATGGACGACGTCCTGCCGAGCCTGGGCCGGATGGCCGCCGGGTTCGCGGGCGGGGCGGCGGCCGGGGTGCTGCTCGGGCTGGCGTTCGGGCTGTCGGCGCGGGTCTACGACTATCTCGACGGCGTGCTGCAGTTCCTGCGCGCGATCCCGCCGCCCGCGCTGGTCACCGTGTTCCTGGTGGTGTTCGGCTTCGGGCTGCGCATGCAGCTGGCGTTCATCATGTTCAGCGTCGTGTGGCCGGTGCTGCTCAACACCGCCGACGGCGCGCGGGCGGTCGATCCGCTGCACCTGGACACCGGGCGGGTGTTCCGGCTGTCGGGGACCGAACGCCTGCTGCGGGTCGTCCTGCCGTCGGCGCTGCCGAAGATGTTCGCCGGGCTGCGGCTGTCGTTGTCGTTGTCGCTGATCGTCATGGTCTTCGCCGAGCTGCTGCCGGGGGCCTCCAACGGCATCGGGTTCCAGCTCACCACCGCGTACTCGACGTTCGACCTGCCCGCGATGTGGGCCGGGATCGTGCTGCTCGGCGTGCTGGGCTACCTGCTCAACGAGCTGTTCCTGGTGGCCGAGCGGCGGGTGCTGGCCTGGCATCTCGGCGCGCAGCGACTCACGGAGCAGTGAACGTGCGGGCGGCTCACGGAGCGGTGAACGTGCCGGCGGCGACCGGGCGGCTGCGCGGCGGCTCGTAGGCGCCCGAGTCGATGCCCCACGACGCGACGGCCAGCGGCATGATCTCCACCCATACGGGCTCGTACCCGGGTTTCAGCCGCTCGCCGCCCTTGGCGTGGACCCGCCCGACCCCCTGGACGAGGACGCCGCGCGGCCCGTCCTCGGTGAAGTCGTCCACGACGAGCGACACCTCGGGGTTGTCCCTGACGTCCCGGCGGTACCGCCGGGGACGCACGCCGCCGGGCAGCAGGCGGGAGCCGACCGCGATCATGCCGCGGTCCGGCTGGAGATGGATCCGCACGGGCACGACGTGCGGCGTTCCCCCGGCTCCCGCCGTGGCGAGCCGGGCCAGGTCCTGCTCAAGCAGGTAGGCGAACTCCCCGTCACTGAATCCGCGCATCACACACCTCACACCCAGATAGGAACGAGGTTAATGGGATAACTCTGGTCTTCGGCCTGCAAAGGGCGAGAAACTTATCGTCATGTTCCCCGTCAGGGACACGTGGGACCGGATCGAGACCACTGGGGGCGACGTGAGGACGATGGTCGTGGGCGCCGGGATCGGCGGGCTCACCACCGCGCTCAGCCTGGCGGCGGCCGGGCTGGAGTGCGTGGTCGTGGAGGCGGCCGCCACGCTGAGGCCGCTCGGCGTCGGGATCAACCTGCAACCGCACGCCGTACGGGAGCTGACCGAGCTGGGGCTGGCCGGCGAGCTGGCCGCGCTGGGCGTGGAGACGACCTTCATGACCTTCGCCGACCGGCACGGCAACGTGATTCTGGCGCTGCCGCGCGGGCGCTCGGCCGGCTACCGCTGGCCGCAGTACAGCATCCACCGGGGCGAGCTGCAGATGGCGCTGCTGGCCGCGGTCGAGGAACGGGCCGTCCCGGTGCGGACGGGCGTCCGCCTGGAGGGCTTCGAGCAGGACGGCGAGCAGGTCCTCGTCCGGCTCCGGCAGGGCGGCGAGCTCGTGGAGGAACGGGTGGACGTGCTCGTCGGCGCGGACGGCGTGCAGTCCACGGTGCGGGCGCTGCTGCACCCGTCGGACGACCCGCTGCTGTGGTCCGGCATCAGGATGTGGCGCGGGGTGGCCGAGGCCGACCGCGTCCTGGACGGCGCCACCGTGCTGGTGGGCGGCTCCAACCGGGCCGGGAAGTTCGTCACCTACCACATCTCGGCCCGCGACCCCCGGCTGGTCAACTGGGTGGCCGAGGTCAAGGTGGCCGAGCCCGGCGTCGCCGCGGAGGCCGACTGGTCGCGCGCGGGCCGGCTGGAGGAGGTGGCCGCGCACTTCGCCGACTGGCGGTACCGGCCGGTCGACGTCCAGGGGTTGCTCGCGGCCTCCCCGCGCATCCTGGAGTACCCGATGGTGGACCGGGACCCGCTGCCCGTCTGGGGAGAGGGCCGGGTGACGCTGCTGGGGGACGCCGCGCACCCGATGTACCCGATCGGCTCGAACGGCGGCTCGCAGGCGGTGCTCGACGCGCGGGTGCTGGCCCGGTGCCTGGCGACGTCCGGGGACCCGGTCACGGCGCTCAAGGCGTACGAGGAGGAACGGCGTCCGCCCACGTCGGCGCTGGTGATGGCGCATCGGGCGCTGCCCATCGAGGATACGATCGGCCTGGTGACCGAGCGCGCGCCCGACGGGTTCGCCGACATCGCCGACGTGCTGACGGAGGCCGAGCTGGCCGCCATGGCCGGGGCGCAGCGGCGCATCTCCGACGCCGACGTCCGGGCGCTCAACGAGCGGGAGTCGTGGAGCGTACGCATCCCATGACAGCCGCGAAGACTCAAGGGTAAGATCCGACACCGTAGAGCCATACCGACATTTCCGGCTTCCCGAGTCGGTCCTCCGCTCGCGGCCTCGCCCCCTAGGACATCCATGCTCGAGATAGAGAACCTCTCCCACGTGTACGGCGGCGGTGGCCCCAACGCTCACCACGCCATCGAAGGGCTCAACCTGAGCGTCGCCGCGGGCGAGCTGCTGTGCATCGTCGGGCCGTCGGGAGCCGGGAAGTCGACCCTGCTGCGCTCCATCGCCGGGCTGATCAGGCCGACCGGCGGCGAGGTCAGGGTCGAGGGCGAGCTGGTGCGGCAGACCCCCGACAACCTGGCGGTGGTCTTCCAGGACTACAGCCGCTCGCTGTTCCCGTGGATGTCGGTGGCCGACAACGTGGCCCTGCCGCTGCGCCGCCGGGGCATGGACAAGCAGCAGCGTCGCGAGGCCGCCCAGGAGGCGCTGGAGTCGGTCGGGCTCCAGGGCGCCGAGAAGAAGTACCCGTTCCAGCTCTCCGGCGGCATGCAGCAGCGGGTGGCGATCGCGCGGGCGCTGGCCTACCGACCCTCGCTCATGCTCATGGACGAGCCGTTCGGCTCGGTCGACGCCCAGACCCGCGAAGACCTGGAAGACCTCGTGCTGAAGGTGCGCGGCCACCACCAGATGACGATCGTGCTCATCACCCACGACATCGACGAGAGCGTCTACGTCGGCGACCGCGTCGTGGTGTTGTCGAAGGCCCCCGCGCACGTGGTCGGCGACCTCAAGGTCGATCTGCCCGAGCCGCGCGACCAGATCACCACCCGCGAGCACCCCGACTTCGTGCACCTCCGCGCCGAGGTCGGCCGCCTGGTGCGCGGCCACGCCACCACCGTCTGACGCGCGGTCGGGCGCCCGGCCTCAGCCGGGCGCCCGGGGCGCGTCGGGCTATACCGGCGTGTGGGAGTGGCGCGTGAGCGCGTGCTCCACCAGCGTGATCAGGGTGGATTTCACCGCGTCGCGCTGGCGGGCGTCGAGGCGGACGATCGGGATGTGCCCGCCGACGGACAGCGCCTCGCGGATCTCGTCCTCCGCGTGGGCGAACTGGCCGTCCCAGCCGTTGATGCCGATGACGAAGGGCAGCTTGGCCTCTTCGAAGTAGTCGATGGCGGGGAAGCTGTCCGCCAGACGGCGCGTGTCCACCAGGACGACGGCGCCGATCGCGCCGCGCACGAGGTCGTCCCACATGAACCAGAACCGGTGCTGTCCGGGGGTGCCGAACAGGTAGAGGATCAGGTCGCGATCCAGCGACACACGTCCGAAGTCCATCGCCACGGTCGTGGTCGTCTTGTTCGGCGTGAGCGAGACGTCGTCGACGTGGGCCGAGGCGTCCGTCATGACCGCTTCCGTGGTGAGCGGCAGGATCTCCGAGACCGCTCCCACGAACGTCGTCTTCCCCACGCCGAAGCCCCCGGCCACGACGATTTTCGTCGAGGTCAGACCGGGGCTAGAGCCTGCGAAGTCCACTGAGCACCCTTTCGAGCAAGTTGAGGTCCGGCTTTCCCGCGTCCAGCGCAGGCTGGTGCACGCGGATCAGGCCCTCCGACGCCATGTCGGCGATCAGCACCCGGACCACACCAAGGGGCTGGCGTAAAAGGGCGGAGATCTCGGCAACCGACCGGACGTTCCGGGTCAGCTGAATGATCGCCTGATACTCCGGACTCAGTAGGGAAATGTCTTGGTATTCCGACGTCACGGAGGACACCAAAGCCTCCATGGCGAACTTCATCCGCGGCGCGGTGCGCCCCCCGGTCACGGCATAGGGCCGTACCAGGGAACTCGGCTTCTGCGGACGAGGGGCCGCCGGATGCGGCGGAGTGCTATCACCAGCCCAACCCTGACCTGACACCATGATCTCCTGTCACCGCCCGCTAGCGGGGGCGGGCCGCTTGCAGCTCAGCGCGTACGGCCGGGGTGAGCACCTGACCGGCGCGCTCGACCAGCAGCGTCATCTGGTACGCCACGAGGCCCATGTCACAGTCGGGAGCCGCGAGGACGGCCAGACAGGACCCGTCGCTGATGGACATGATCATCAACAGCCCGCGCTGCATCTCGATGACGGTCTGGGTGACCATGCCGCCCTCGAAGACCCGCGCGGCGCCCTGCGTCAAACTGATCACGCCCGAGGCGACCGCGGCGAGCTGGTCGGCCCGGTCCTTGGGGAAACCCTCCGAGAAGGCCAGCGGCAGGCCGTCGGACGACACCACGACGGTGTGCGCGACGCCCGGCACGTTGTTCACGAAGTCGGTGATCAGCCAGCTGATGCCACGCGCTCCCTGGCTCATCTCTCTCATTTGTCCTCCTCATTCTCTTCTCCGCGGGTGAACGCGCGGCCTTGCCGCACTCCCTGCTGGAAGCTGGAGAGCCTGCTGCGCAACCGCTCGGGCGAGATCTGCGGCGGCGGTGACGTGGGCTGCGGCTCGGCGAGACTGGCCGTACCGGGCACGAGGTTGGCCTTGGGCACCCGGCGCGGCAGCCCCGAGGACGTCGTGCCGGCCTGGGCGGGCTGCGCGGCGGCCTGGGCCGCCTGGAAACCGGAGTCGGCGGGCGAGGACCACGACGCGCCGGCGCCCGACTGGCCGGGCCTGCGCTGCGGGAGCCCGGACCGGCCCACCGCCGGGGCGGCGGGCGGCGCGGCCACCGGAGGGTCGGCGGGCACGGCCGGATGCACGGCGGTGATCTCGGGCTCCTGCTCCTGCTCCTGCTGGCGCAGCTGCTCGGGGTCGGGCCTGCGGAACCAGTCCGAGCCGACGGACGAGAAGATCGGCAGGAACTCCTCGCTCTGCTCCTCCAGGGGCGAGGAGCGCACCACGGGAAGCGGGCCGGTCAGGTCCTGGGAGGAGTAGTCGCCCTGGCCGAACGGGCCGTAGGCGCCCGGACGGCTCTGCTCGTACTGGTCGGCGGGCTTGGGCTCCTCCGCGCCGAACCCCGGCAGGTCGCCGAACGCCGCCCGGTAGGGCTCCTCGCCGAACGCCGAGGGGCGCGGCGGGTCGACCGACTCGAACAGGGACCGCCGCGGCGGCTCCTCGTTGAAGGCCGACTGGCCGAGCGAGGTGTCGCCGAAGGACGGCGAGCCGAAGGAGGACCAGCGGGGCTCCTCCGTCCCGCTCTGCGGCGGCTCGGTCGCGAAGGACGGCCAGCGGGGCTCGTCGTCCTGCAGCGGCGGCGGCTGCTCGGCGAAGGAGGGCCAGCGCTGCTCGCCCCACGGGGACTGGGCCTGCGGCTGCGGCTGCGGCTGGGCCGCGGGCGGCTCGTCGGCGAAGAACGGCTTGGGCTCGTCACCGAAGAAGGGCTTGGGCTCATCCCCGAAGGACGGCTTCGGCTCATCGCTGAAGAACGGCTTGGGCTCGTCGGCGAAGAACGGCTTGGGCTCGTCACCGAAGGACGGCTTGGGCTCCTCGGAGAACGACGGCCAGCGCGGCTCGTCCCGGCCCGGCTCCTCGCCGAAGGATCCCCAGCGGGTCTCCTCCTGGGCCGACTCGTCGGCGAAGGACGGCCAGTTGCCGGTGCCCGGGGCGGGCAGCGAGCCCGGCCACTGCGTGTCCAGCACCCGGTCGGCCGCGTCGGACGCGGAGACGGGGGCGCCGTTCTGGCTCGCCTCGGCGGGCGCGGCGGCGACGCCGAACTGGCTCGGGTCGAACGTGGTGAACGCCTCGTACTGGCTGCCGGGCTGCTGCGGCATGCCGGCGCCGCCGCTGATGAGCATGTCGGGCATCATCACCAGCGCGCTCAGGCCGCCGGTCTCCCGCATGCTGAGCTGGACGCGGATGCCGTGGCGCAGGGCCAGGCGGCCGACCACGAACAGGCCCATGCGGCGGGAGACGCCGACGTCCACGACGGGCGGGTTGGCCAGGCGCCAGTTGGCCTCGGCGAGCTCCTCGGGGCTCATGCCGATGCCCAGGTCGTTGATGGAGATCATGACGCCGCCGTCGGCGGCCACGCTGGAGACCTCGACCTTGCTCTCGCGCGGCGAGAAGGAGATCGCGTTCTCGATGAGCTCGGCGAGCAGGTGGACGGCGTCGGTGACGGCCGGGCCGACGATCAGCGTGCCGGACGGGATCTTGATCTGGACCCGCTCGTAGTTCTCGACCTCCGACAGCGAGGCGCGGGCGATGTCGACCAGCGGCACCGGCTCGCTCCACTTGCGCGCGGCCTCCTGGCCGGCGAGGACCAGGAGGTTCTCGCTGTTGCGGCGCATGCGGGTGGCCAGGTGGTCGAGGCGGAAGAGGTTGGCGAGCCGCTGCTCGTCCTCCTCGCCCTGCTCCAGGCCCTCGATGAGCTGCAGCTGCCGTTCGACCAGCGTCTGGCTGCGGCGGGAGAGGTTGACGAACATGGCGTTGACGTTGGCGCGCAGCTTGGCCTCGTCGCCGGCCAGCCGGAGCGCCTCGCGGTGGACCTCGTCGAAGGCCCGCGCCACTTCACCGATCTCGTCACGGGTGTTGACGCCGACCGAGGGCACTTCGGGCATCTGCGCGCCGTCGCCGGACTCGCGCAGGATGCGGACGGTCTCGGGCAGCCGGGTGGTGGCCACCTGGAGCGCCTCGGCGCGCAGCCGGCGCAGCGGGCGGACCAGCGAACCGGCCACCCGGGTGGTGATGATCAGGACCAGCAGCAGCAGGACGAGGATGGTCGCGCCGCTGATGATGGCGTTGCGCTGCTCGGTGTCGCTCAGCTCGCGGGCCCTGGTCACGATCTTGGTGGCCAGGGAGTCCTCGACCTTGCGCATGGTGTTGCCGGCCAGCGTGGTGCTGTCGTACCAGCGGCTCAGGTCGCGGGCGGAGGTGACGTCGAGGTCGCGGATCCGGTTGTACTCGCGGACCTGGGCCAGGGCGCGCTGCCGCATGGCGTCGGCGCGGTCGATGTCCGGCCCGCGCATGCTCTTCTGGTAGGCGCGCAGGTCCGCCGGGTCGGCCTCCCGCTCGAAGGCGGTCAGCTCGGCCTGCTGGCGGCTCCACGAGCCGAGGAACTCCGACAGGTCGTCGTAGTCCAGCTCACGCTCGATGAGCGCGATCATGAGAATGGCCTGCTGCCTGGAGACTTCTTCCTTGACCCGCTGCAGCGAGCCGAGGGCGGCCACGTCACCCTGGAGGTCGTCGTCGTTCACGCCGTCGCCCAGGTCGCCCTGGATCGCGGAGAAGACGCCGATCATGGTGGTGTACGTGGTGATCGCGGCTCGCGGGGGCGTGCCCTCGGCCACCATCGACGTGCGGAGGCTGTCGAGGCCGGTGAGCCACCGGCGCATGTTCTCCACACCGTCGCGGATACGGGCCGAGTGCGCGGCGTCGATGGCGTTGGCCGAGGCCAGCACCTTCTTCTTGGCCGCGTCGACGGCCGCGCGCTGGGTCTTGAGCTGGACGAACCGCCCCGCCTTCGACTGGTCGGTCACGTACCACGCGGTGAGCGTGCGCTCCTTGGCCAGCTCGTGGTTGAGCCCGCCGATGCGCTGCACCAGCTCGGCGACCTGGGTCAGCCGGCGGTACTCGGAGCTCGTCCCGATGGCGTTGGCGAGCTGCACGCCCGCGAGGAGCACGCCCACGATGGTGGGGATGAGGATCAGCGCGATCAACCTCGAGCGCACACGCCAGTTCCCCAGCCGGAACCTTCCGCCTGTGTACTCCCCGGACCTCGTGTGCCTGGGGTTTTCCGTCCTCACTGACTCTCGCTACCTCTCGCCGGTACGTGCTCGAAAGAAATCAGACACGCGTGTGGCGCATGGGATTCTGTCCGGCTGGGTAATTGGAACACAGTCCGTACCAGACGGCCAACCGCACATTTCCCACTAAATGCACCCAAAGCGACACTTTGGGCGTCATATCGCCGTACACGTTTTCAGGCGGGCCGGAACGAATCCCGCTCCACGGGCGCCGCGTGCTTGACCATGAGGTGACGCGTCACCGAATACTCCTGCACCGCCTCCTGGCTCATGTCCTTGCCGAACCCGCTGCCCTTCACGCCGCCGTGCGGCGCCTCGCTGGCGATCGGCAGATGATCGTTCACCCAGGTCACGCCCACGTCGAGCCGATGGGACACGCGCATCGCCCGCGCGACGTCGCGCGACCACACCGACGAGGCCAGCCCGTAGGGGGTGTCGTTGGCCAGCCGGACGGCCTCGTCCTCGCCGTCGAACGGCAGCGCCACAAGGACCGGTCCGAAAAGTTCACCTTGGACGATCTCGCTGTCCTGTGCGACATCGGTCACAAGCGTCGGCGGGTAGAAGAACCCGGGCCCCTCGACGGGCGCGCCGCCGTGCACGACCCGTCCGCCCGACCGGGCGACGAAGCCGTGCACGCGCTCGCGGTGGGCGGCCGAGATGAGCGGGCCGATGTCCGTCGCCGGGTCCCAGGGGTCGCCCACGGTGATCTCGGCGAGGGTCGCCCGGATGGCCTCGACGGCGTCGTCGTAGATCTCCCGGGCGACGTAGACGCGGGTGGCCGCGGTGCAGTCCTGGCCGGTGTTGTACGTGGCGCCCATGGCCACGCCGCGGGCCATCTCGGCCAGGTCGGCGTCCTGGAAGACCAGGGCGGGCGCCTTGCCGCCGAGTTCGAGGTGCACCCGCTTGAGCGTGGCCGCCGCGCCGGTCATGACCGCCCGGCCGGTGCCGGTCGAGCCGGTGACGCTGACCATGTCCACGCCCGGGTCGGTGACCAGCGCCTGGCCGACCTCGGCGTCGCCGGTGACCGCCTGGACGAGCCCTTCGGGCGCGCCCGCCTTGGCGAACAGCTCGGCCAGGCGCAGCGTCGTGCGCGGCGTCTGCGGCGCCGGCTTGATGACCACGGCGTTCCCGGCGGCCACGGCCGGGCCGACCTTCCACACCGCCATGACGAACGGGAAGTTCCACGGCGCGATCGACCCCACCACCCCGACCGGACGGCGCAGCAGCACCGAGGTGTAACCGGCGCTGAACACCCCGGCCCCCGACCCTTCGAGCGAACGGGCGGCGCCGGCGAAGAAGCGCAGGTTGTCGACGGCGAAGGGCAGCTCGCCGTCCCTGAAGACGGCCGCCGGCTTGCCGGTCTCCTCCACCTCCAGCCGGGTCAGCTCCTCGGCGTCGGCCTCCACCAGGTCGGCCAGGCGCAGCAGCAGCCGCTGGCGCTCGGCGGGGGTGGTCTGGGCCCACTCCTCGAACGCGCCCCGGGCGGTCCGGACGGCCGCGGCCACGTCGGCCACCGGGGTGTCCGGGATCTCGGCGCACGGGAGGCCGGTGGCGGGGTTGATCAGTTCACGCATGGAAAGTCCTCGAAATCCCTACTGGCCGAGCTGTTCGATCAGGTCGGCGGCCTTGCGCAGGCCGTCGCGGCGGCGGATCTCCTCGCCCGCCGCGGCGAGCCTCGCGCGCATCTCGGTGTCGCCGAGCAGGCGCTCCACCGCGCCGGTCAGCTCCTCGTCGGTGAAGGTGTAGGTGGAGAGCCGGACACCGTAGCCCAGCTCGTCCACCCGCTGGGCGTTGTCGTACTGGTCCCAGAACAGCGGCAGCACGATCATCGGCTTGCCGAAGTGCGCCGCCTCGGTGGTGGTGTTGTTGCCGCCGTGCGTGATGACCAGGTCGCACAGGGGGATGATCTTCGTCTGCGGCAGGAACTCGGCGCCGTACATGTTGTCGGCGAGCTTGATCTCCTCGTGCAGCGGGCCCTTGGAGACGATGTACTGGTGCCGCGTGCCGGCCAGGATGTCGATCACGCGCTGCATCAGCTCGACGTCGGAGGAGCCGAGCGAGCCGAGCGAGAAGTAGATCAGCGAGCCGTCGTTGCGCTGGAAGGGCAGCGTGAAGTCCTCGTCGGTCTCGCGCACCGAGGAGTCGAGCCGGTGCCAGCTCGGGCCGAGCGGGCGGGCGTCGGTGTAGTCGAGGATCTCGGGGAAGACGTAGAGGTTCAGGTCGCCCTCGTGGATGAAGTCCAGGTCGGGCAGCGGGGCGGTGCCCTGCTCGACGCACCACTCGTTGAAGGCGGTCCAGATCTCGCGGTGAGTGCGGTCGTACTCGGCGCGGAAGGCGTCCCAGCCGGAGCGGTCGTCCGCGGGCAGGCCGGAGAAGACCGGCGCGACGTTCTCGCCGCGCACCTCCAGCGGGTTGCAGGAGACGATCCGGACGAACTTCTTGCCCGCCGTGAGCAGCGCCGGGAACGTGATCACGTTGTCCTCGACGATCACGTCCGGGTTCACCCGCTCGATGATGGCCTTGAGCTGCGGCTCGCAGTACTTGGCGCCGTCGATGAGGGAGTCCCAGATGGGCTTGATGACGGTGTCGAGCTGCTCCAGCGTGCTCTTGCGGTACTCCGGCGCGGTCTCGCGGATGAAGTCCTTCCAGAACTGGCCGGCGTCCTGCTCCTCGGCGTTCTCGGGCGGCGGGGCCAGGTCGACGAGGTCCTCCTCGAAGCCGAGCGCTTCGAGCTTGCCCTTCCAGGACGACTCCGCGGCGAAGACGACGCGGTGCCCGCGACGGCGGAGAATGTCGCCGACGCCGATGCAGTTGTTCGTGGGGCCGTACGCGCTCTCTGGCATGAACAGGATGGTGAGGGACATCGTGAACTCCGGGGGAACTCGTCAAATTGAAGAGGAATTCAAATACTCATCTAGCGTGAAGCGCAAGTTAAGTGCACTATGGTCACGGCCGATCTGAATGGTGACCAAACGCACGGGGGGTGGTGGTCGTGGCCCAGCGCAAAAGCCGTAGTGACCGGCGCATCGACTTGATCGAGGCCGCGCGCCGAGCCATCATCCGCCACGGCATCGACGGAGTACAGCTCTCGCACGTCGCCGAGGAGGCCGGTCTGACCTCCGGCGCCGTGCTCTACCACTACCCCGACCTGGGCGAACTTCTGGTCGAGGCGCAGCACGCGGGCATGGAGCGGTTCTACGAGCTGCGCATGCGCCGCCTGGCCGACTTCACCGACCCGGTCGAGAAGCTGGTCGTCACGATCCGGTCGGGGTTGCCGACCGGGCCGCTCGACCCCGACGTCCGCCTGCTCAACGAGCTGGGCGGCGCCGCGGGCCGCAACCGGGTCTACGGCGTGCTGCTCACCTCGCTGTACGACCGCCAGGTGTCGATGTACCAGGCGATCCTGGACACCGGGGCCGCGCTCGGGGTCTTCCGGCTGACGGCCGACTCCGTGACCGTCGCGCGCAACCTGGTGGCCCTGGAGGACGCCTACGGCTACCGCATCACCGCCAGGCATCCGCTGATCGGCCCCGACGAGGCGGCCGAGCTGATCCTGTCGTACGCGCGGGCGGCGACGGGCAACGACCTGGCTCATTGATCGACCGCCATGATGACGGCGTCCTGGGCCTCCCAGCGCACCTTCACCTTGGCGCCGGGCTGCACCGTGCTCGCCCCCTGCACCGCGGCGAGCACGGGCTTGGCCCGTCCCGGCACGTCCACGGAGATGTGCGAGACGCCGCCGTAGAAGCTCACGTCCAGGACGCTGCCCTTCAGGCCCCGCGCCGCGTTCTCGTCGGCCAGCTCGATCTTCTCGGGCCGCACCGCGAGCAGCGCCTTGGAGTCGGCGGCCAGATCTTCGAGCGGCGTGCCGGCCAGCATGCCGAACTCCTCGCTCTTGATCCCGTCCAGACCGGTGCAGACGCCCTCGAACAGGTTGTTCGCCCCGACGAAGTCGGCCACGAACGGCGAGCGCGGGCGCTCGTACAGGGCCACGGGAGCGTCCACCTGGCGCACGGTGCCGCTGTCGAAGACCGCGATGCGGTCGGCCAGCGACATGGCCTCCTCCTGGTCGTGCGTGACGACCACGAAGGTGATGCCGACCTCGCTCTGCAGCCGCTTGAGCTCCAGCTGCATGTCCGCGCGGACCTTCTTGTCCAGGGCCGACAGCGGCTCGTCGAGCAGCAGCAGCCGCGGCCGCTTGACGATGGAACGGGCCAGCGCGACCCGCTGCCGCTGGCCGCCGGACAGCTGCGCGGGCTTGCGCGAGGCGTGCGCCGACAGGCCCACGGTCTCCAGCACCTCGCCGACCCGCTGCTTGATCTCCTGCCGGGGCAGCTTCTCCCGCTCCAGGCCGTAGGCCACGTTCTTGGCCACGGTCATGTGCGGGAACAGCGCGTACGACTGGAACATGAGGCTGATCGGCCGCCGGTTGGGCTGCTTGGACAGCAGGTCCTCGCCGTCGAGCGTGACCGTGCCGGCGTCCGGCGTCTCGAAGCCGGCGATGATGCGCAGCAGGGTGGTCTTGCCGCAGCCGGAGGGCCCGAGCAGGGCGAAGAACTCGCCCTGCTCGATCTCCAGCGAGACGCCGTCGAGCGCGGTGACGTCACCGAACCTGCGGGTGACCCCGTCAATCCTGAGCACGTGATTTCCCGATCTTGGTCATCCGCTGCCCGGCGATCACCGCCGTGAAGCTCACGAGGAGCAGGATCGCGGCCAGCGCGTTGATCTTCGGGGTCACCCCGAAACGAACCATTGAGTAGATGACGATCGGCAGCGTCGGCTCGGCGTTGCCGATCGTGAAGAAGGCGATCACGAACTCGTCCAGCGACAGCGTGAACGCCAGCAGCGCCCCGGCGACGATCCCGGGCACCAGCTGCGGCAGCGTGACCTTCATGAACGTGACCACCGGCCCGGCCCCAAGGTCGCGCGAGGCCTCCTCCAGCGAGGTGTCGGCGTTGGTGAGCCGGGTGCGCACCACCGCCGCGACGAACGCCATCGAGAACACGGCGTGCGCGATGGTCACCGTGGGCAGGCCCAGCGCGAACTGGGCGTCCCACTGGGCCAGGAAGGTGTTGATCAGGGCGTACAGGACCAGCAGCCCGATCCCGAGCACCAGGTCGGGCAGCACGGCCGGCATGAGCGAGATCGCGTCGAGCAGCTTCGACCTGGTGTACCGGGCCAGGCCGACGGCCAGCAGCGTGCCGAGCACGGTGGCGATCGCCGTCGAGCCCAGGGCGACGATCAGGGTGTTGACCAGGCCCTCTCTGATCTTCTCGTCGGCGGCCAGCTCGCCGTACCACTTGAGGCTGAAGCCCTCGTAGGTGTAGGCCGACTTGCCGGAGTTGAACGACATGACGACCAGGACGATGATCGGCACGTACAGGAAGGCGTAGGTCGCCCAGAACGGCACGTACAGCAGCTTGGGTCTACGCACGGCGGGCCGCCCACGCCTGCACGAGCAGCAGCAGGATCAGCACCGCGATCAGCGCCAGCACCAGCGCCGAGCCGAACGGCCAGTCGCGCGCGACCAGGAACTGGTTGCGGATCAGGTTCCCCACCATGATGGACTTGTTGCCGCCGAGCATCTCGGGGATGACGAAGTTGCCGAAGCTCGGCACGAACACGAACATCGCCCCGGTCAGCGCGCCGGGCAGGGTGAGCGGCAGCGTCACCTTCCGGAACGTGGTGAACGCCGAGGCCCCGAGGTTCGCCGACGCCTCGCGCAACTGCGGGTCGAGCTTCTCGATCGAGGAGTACAACGGCAGCACCATGAGCGGCAGGTACGAGTAGAGCAGCCCGGTGACGATCGCGCCCTGGGTGTACAGCAGCTCCATCTCCTTGCCCAGCAGGGAGCTGAGCAGCCCCTGACTGCTGAGCATGATGATCCACGCGTAGACGCGGATGATGAAGTTCGTCCAGAAGGGCAGCACGACCGCCACCAGGGCGATCGTCTTCCACTTCGACGGGAGCTGGGCGATCAGGTACGCCGTCGGGTAGCCGAGCAGCAACGCGATCAGCGTGGCGATCGTCGCCATCTTCAGCGAGTCGCCGACGACGTTCAGGTAGAGGGAGTCGAACAGGCGCTGGAAGTTCTCCAGCGTGAACTCGTAGACGATGCCCCCGAAGCGCCCCCGCTGGAAGACGGTGTAGCTGAGCACCAGCGCCAGCGGCACGAGGAGGAGCACGACCAGGTACGTCAGACCTGGCGAAAGGAAAACGAACGCGCCCAGCCGGCGACCCCGCTTACGGGACACCGGCCGGGCCTTGACCTCGGATCTCACTGCACCAACGACTATCCGGCCGTGACTTCCTGCGACAGGCGGCTGAACTTGGTCGACGCCTGTCCCAGGTCGATGATCGACTCACCGTTGAGCAGTTCCGCCGGCTTGATGTCCAGCAGCGAGCCCTTGGGGATGGTCACCTTGTCCATGGCGGCCTTGTTGGGGACCTTGTAGTTGATGTTCTCGGCCGCCCAGCGGTGGATCTCCGGGTCGAGGATCATGTTGATGAAGGCGTGGGCCGCCTCCTTGTTCTTGGAGGACTTCATGATCACCATGGTGTCCACCCAGAGGTCGCTGCCCTCCTTCGGCACCACGAACTTGATGTTCTGCTTCTCGTCCGTGGTCGGGCACCAGCCGTCCCACGCCTCGACCATGATGGCCTCGCCGGACTTCAGCCGGTCGCCGAAGGTGGTGTCGTCGTAGCGCAGCAGGTGCGGCTTCTGCGAGACCAGGAGCTCCTTGGCCTTGGCGATCTCCTCGTCCTTCTCGGTGTTGACCGAGTAGCCGAGCGCCTTGAGCGCGGGCAGGACCAGCCAGCGCTCGGTGGTCATCATGGTGACCTTCTTCTCGGCCCAGGAGGCGGGCTTGAGGATGTCGTTCCAGCTCGTCGGCGGCGTCTTCACCAGGTCGCTGCGGTAGCAGATGCCGGTGGTGCCCCAGGTGTAGGGCACCGAGTACTTGTTGCCCTTGTCGTAGGAGAGCTGCGTGGCCTCGGGGTAGAGATTGGCCAGGTTGGGGATCAGCTCGGCGTGGATGGGCTCCAGCAGGCCCTGGGCGTTGAGCGCCTGGGCGTACTGGCCGGACACGAAGGCCACGTCGATGCCGCTGTCGCCGGAGGCGGTCAGCTTGGCCATCGCCAGCTCGTTCGTGTCGTGGTTGGTGATCCCCATCTCCTTGACCTTGAGCTGCTGCTTGACCTTCTCGGGCAGCTCCTCCGGGGTGTAGCCGGGCCAGACGGTCACCTGGAGCGACTGCTTGGTCAGGTCGGCGTTGGGCTGGAGCTGTTCGGCCTTGGCCGCGGTCGTGCCGTCTGAGCTGCTCGACGACCCACCGCCGCACGCCGCGACGGCTAGCGCGAGGCCGGCCACCGCCACGGCGGCCGGAAGACGACGGGTGAACCGGTTACGGGACACGGCCGCTACTCCTTCTGGTGCTGAGGATTGAGGGGTCGCGCGACCTTACTGGACACGGCAGACCAGAGCAGGAGTGTTGCAGCAGAAATCAACATGAGCAAGACTTTTCCCGACATTGCTACCAGGAAGTTTGATCAGAGTGTTGAATCGAGATTCAATAACGGAGTCGCCTCATCCCGGTCCGTGAGGGACCTCTCACCTCGCGTACGGACCGCCTTTGGGCCGCGCTCTTCGCGCCATCTCTCCCAGCCGTAATCTATCGGCTCGGGAGCGTGCGATCCCTGGCGGGTGCTCAGCGAACGGGCGAACGATCGGGATCCGCCCAGAGCGGGTTATCGGTCGCGGTGACACCGCGCGGACCCCGCTCGCGCACGGAGACAGGGGCGGCCCGGAGCGAGCACCGGGAACGGGACCGTACCCTCCTGACCGGCGCGGGCGCTTTTCCCCTAATGCGCGGACGAGCTCCGAAGAGGGCGAAGTTGCAGCGGATATCAACATGAGCGAGACTTCCTTCCACACGTCGATCGGGAACGATGGTCAATCTGTTGAACTGGGATTCAATTGCGCCCCGGCTCGCCGCCCTCGCGGCGGAGCCCGTCTCCGACCGGGATCACGGTCTGTCCGCGAGCCTGCTGCGGGCGCTGGCGCACGACCCGCCGCCCCCGTTCGCCGTCCGCCGGTTCCATGACCTTCCCGTCCTTTCGGAGACGGCCGCCGAGCGCGGCTTCGGGCCGCACGTCGACCAGACCAACCACTCGGTCGTGGTGGACGAGCGGATGGTCGTGAAGTGGCTGGCCCCGCCGGTCCCGCTGCCCCACCCGACGCCCGAGATCTTCGCCCACCTCGTCGAGGTCGGCTTCACCGGCACCGCGCCCCCGTACCTGGCGCTGACCCGCGCGTCGGACGCCGGCGAGGAGCTGCTCGCGCTGGTGACCGGCTACCTGCCCGAGGCGCGCGACGGCTGGGAGTGGTGCGTGGACGAGGCCGAGTCCGGCGGCACGCGCTTCGCCGGCGAGCTCGGCCGGCTGGCCGCCGACCTGCACGTCGCGCTGTCCACCCTGCCCGGCGGCTCGTCCGCGCGGCAGGCGGACCCGGCGGCGCGGGCCGCGGACGCGCTGGCCGAGGCGCTCGCCCTCACCGGCGGCGCCGACGGCGCGTGGCTGGCCACGCGGGCCGGCGCCCTGGCCGGCGAGCTGGAGCCGCTGCGCGCGGGCTTCGCGGGCCCGGTGATCAGGATCCACGGCGACCTGCACGTGGGCCAGATCCTGCGGTGGCGCGACGGCTACGCCGTGATCGACTTCGACGGCAACCCGACCGTGGCCGACACCGGCGTGCGCCAGCCGGCCGCCAGGGACGTCGCCCAGCTCACCACCAGCCTGGAGCACGTGGCCCAGGTCGCCGTCAAGCGCCGGGGCACCCCGCCCGCCCACGCCGCGGCCTGGGCGGCGCGGGCCCGGGCCGGCCTGCTGGACGCCTACCGCGACCGCCTGTCCGGCCTCGGCTGCTCCGACCTGCTGGACGAGACCCTGATCCGCCCGTTCGAGGTCGAGCAGGAGTGCCGTGAGCTGATCTACGCCGCCCGCCACCTGCCCCGCTGGCGCTACGCCCCCATGGGCGTGCTGCGCACCTGGTACCCCGAGGAGAACCTGCCGTGAATCCCGAGCTCTACCTGGCCGACCTGGAGGCCAAGCCCGCCGCCCTGGCCGCCCTCGCCGACGGGCTGCGCGCGGCCGATCCCTTCGCCGGGCTGCCCGAGGGCGTGCGCCGGGTGCTGTTCCTCGGCATGGGCAGCTCCCGGTACGCCGCCGGCGTGGCGGCCCTGCGCCTGCGCGCGGCCGGCGTGGACGCCTACGCCGACTACGCCTCGGCCGCGGCGACCTACCCGGCCGGGCCGGACACGCTGGTCGTGCCGATCTCGGCCACCGGCGGCAGCCGCGAGACCCTCGACGCCCTCGCCCGCTACGCCGGGGGCCCGTCGTACGTGGCCGCGATCACGAACGTGCCCGGCTCGCCCGTCACCGAGGCGGCCGACCTGGTCGTCCCCATGGACGCGGGCGAGGAGCGCGGCGGCGTGGCCTGCCGGACGTTCCAGCACACGCTGGCCCTGCTGCTGGCGCTCGAAGCCCGGCTCACCGGGACGGGCGGCGATCTGCCCGCGCTGCTCACCCGGGCCGCCGAGGCCACCCGCGACCTCCTGGACCGCCGGGACGAATGGCTCCCGCTGACCATGGAGCTCCTGGACGGGCCCGACGGCGTCTACACGATCGCCCCCGCCGAGCGGCTGTCGTCGGCCGAGCAGTCGGCGCTGATGTTCCGCGAGGGCCCGCGCCGCGCGGCCGACGCCTGCGAGGCGGGCGACTGGTCGCACGTCGACGTCTACCTCACCAAGACCCTCGACTACCGGGCGCTGCTCTTCCCCGGCTCCCGTTACGACGAGCAGGCCATGGACTGGGTGCGTGAGCGCGGCTCCACGGTGATCTCCGTGGGCGGCGAGGTGAAGGACGCCGCGGCGGCGATCCGCTACGCGCACGACGACGACCCCGGCGTGGCGCTGCTCACCGAGACGCTGGTGGCCGAGCTGGTGGCCGCGTACTGGTGGAACGCTCAGTAGGGACGGGCGCCGATCACGTGCTCGACCAGGGTGATCAGGGTGTTCTTGACCGACTGGCGGGCCCGCGCGTCCGTGCGCACGATGGGCACCTGCGGTGAGAGCGTGAGCGCCTCGCGCACCTCGCTCTCCACGTGCGGGAAGCGACCGTCCCAGCCGTTCAGGCCGACGACGAACGGCAGCCCGGCCTCCTCGAAGTAGTCCACGGCGGGGAAGCTGTCGGCCAGGCGGCGGGTGTCCACCAGCACGACCGCGCCGATCGCGCCGCGGACCAGGTCGTCCCACATGAACCAGAACCGGTGCTGGCCGGGCGTGCCGAACAGGTAGAGGATCAGGTCGCGTTCGAGGGAGACGCGGCCGAAGTCCATCGCGACCGTGGTGGTGGACTTGCCCGGTGTGTGCGCGAGGTCGTCGATGCCGGCCGAGGCGTCCGTCAGCACGGCCTCGGTGGTGAGCGGCACGATCTCCGACACCGCGCCGACGAAGGTGGTCTTCCCCACGCCGAACCCGCCCGCCACGACGATCTTCGTCGAGGTGAGCGCTGGGCTAGAGCCGGCGAAGTCCACTCAGGACCCTCTCCAGCAGCCTGCGGTCCGGCAGCCCGGCCTCCAGCTGCGGCTGGTAGACCTTGACCAGCCCGTCCGCCTCCATGTCGGCGACCAGCACCCGCGCCACGCCGAGCGGCACGGCCAGCAGCGCGGAGATCTCGGCCACCGAGCGCACCTGGCGGCACAGCTCGCTGATCGCGCGGTACTCGCGGGTGTAGGTCATGCCGAGCCGGGATGAGGTCGCCGACGAGACCAGCGCCTCCATGGCCAGGCCGGTGCGCGGCGCCGTCCTGCCGCCGGTGACGGCGTACATGCGCACCAGCGAGCTGCGCTGGGGCTCCGGCTCCCCGTCATGCCACGATGCCAACGTCCACTCCCATCACCAGGGGCGCGCGGATGACAACTCCGCCCGTACGGCAGGGGTCAGCACCTGCCCCGTGCGTTCGACCAGAATCGTCATCTGGTACGCCACCAGGCCCATGTCACAGTCGGGCGCGGCCAGCACCGCCAGGCACGACCCGTCGCTGATCGACATCACCAGCAGCAGCCCGCGTTCCATCTCCACCAGGGTCTGCGTCACGCCGCCGCCCTCGAACACCCGCGCCGACCCCTGCGTCAGGCTGACCAGCCCGGCCGCGATGGCGGCGAGCTGGTCGGCGCGGTCCTTGGGGAAGCCGCGGGAGAAGGCCATCGGCAGGCCGTCGGCGGAGACGACCACGGCGTGGGCCACGCCGGGCACCTCCTCGACGAACGCGCTCACCAGCCAGTTGATGTCCCTGGCCCCCTGGCTCAGTTCCTTCATCAGTCCTCCTCTAGCTCGGCTCGGCCCTTGCGCACGCCCTGCTGGTAGCTGGCCAGCCGGCTGCGCAGCCGGTCGGGGGACGGCGGAGGAACCGGCACGGGCGGCGGCTGGGGAACCGCGGCACCCGGTACCAGATTCGCTCGCGGCGTGCGCTTGGGCAGGCCGGAGTTCGTGGTGCCGCCTTGGGCGGGCTCGGCGGTCGTGTTCGCCGCCTGCCAGCCCTGGTCGGCGGGCGACGACCAGGCCGGGTCCCGCCGGTCGGCGGTCGGCGCGGCCTTGCTGAACCAGCTGCTCTCCTCGACGGAGGCGAAGATCGGCAGGAACTCGTTCCCGGCCGCCGGCTCGGCCCGCTCGGGCCCCGTGGCGAACGACGGGTACGACGCCCCGGACGCCGGCGGCTCCGGCTGCTCGACCGACTGCGAGGAGGACGAGGTGAACCACGACGACTCGGACGCCGACGGCATGGGGTCGAACGACGGGTGCCCGTAGGCGGGCATCGGGGCCGTGGGCGGCGCGTACGACTCGGCGCCCTGGAAGGACTCGGCGCTCTGGAACGGGTCGGCACTCTGGAAGGGCTCGGCGCTCTGGAACGGCTCGGCGCTACGGAACGGGTCGGCGCTGCGGAAAGGCTCAGCGCTGCGGAAAGGCTCGGCGCTCTGGAACGGGTCGGCAGTCTGGAAGGGCTCGGCGCGTCCCTGGTCCGGGCGGACCATGGCGGACATGGCCGGGGTGTGCGCGGCCGCGGCCATCGAGCCGTGCAGGTGCCCGGCCACCGTGCCGGGGACGGCGGCGAGCAGCATCTCCGGGATCAGCACCATCGCGGTCAGCCCGCCGATGTCCTGGCGGCGGAGCTGCACCTTGATGCTGTGCCGCAGCGCGAGCCGCCCGACCACGAACAGGCCCATCCGCCGCGACACGGACACGTCCACGACCGGCGGGTGGGCCAGCCGCCAGTTGGCCTCGGCCAGTTCCTCGGGGGTCATGCCGATGCCGTTGTCGGTCACCGAGACCATCAGCCCGCCGCCGTCGATGCGGCTGCTGGAGATGATCACCTTGGTGTCCTTGGAGGAGAACGAGACCGAGTTCTCGACCAGCTCGGCCAGCAGGTGCACCACGTCGGTGACGGCCTGCCCGGCGATGGCGACGTCCGACTGCGCCTGGACGCTGACCCGGTCGTAGCTCTCGACCTCGCCGAGCGCCGCGCGCACGATGTCCATGAGCTCGACCGGCTCGCTCCACTTGCGCGCGGCCTCCTGACCGGCCAGGACCAGCAGGTTCTCGCTGTTGCGGCGCATGCGGGTGGCCAGGTGGTCGAGCTTGAACAGGTCGCCGAGGCGCTCGTCGTCGCGCTCGCCGCGCTCCAGGCGCTCGATCAGGGTGAGCTGCCGTTCGACCAGGGTCTGGCTGCGCCGCGACAGGTTGACGAACATCGCGTTGACGTTGGAGCGCAGCCGCGCCTCGTCGCCCGCCAGCCGGACGGCCTCGCGGTGCACCTCGTCGAAGGCGCGGGCGACCTCGCCGACCTCGTCCTTGGAGAAGATGCCGATGGGCGGCACCTCGGCGTCGACCGCGCCGTCGCGCGACTCGCGCAGGTGCTGGACGAAGTCCGGCAGGCGGCGCCCGGCGATCTCCAGCGCCTCGCCGCGCAGCCTGCGCAGCGGCCGGACCAGCGACCTGGCCACTCCGGTGGTGATCAGCAGGACGGCGACCAGCAGCGCGAGCACCGCGCCCGCGATGACCAGCGCCCGCCGCTGCTCCTCGGCGCTGAGCGTGGCGCTGCGCGCCACGATCCCGGCGGCCTGGCGCTGCTCGACCTTGCGCATGGAGTCCACGACGACGTTGGAGGCGTCGAACCACTCCTTGGCGTCGTCGCGCTTGGCCAGGTCCAGCCCGCGCAGCGGCAGCGAGGCCGAGGCCCTGATGAGCACCAGCTCGCGCAGGAACAACATGCGGTCGGCGCTGCGGCCGTTGACGGTCTCGTCGAAGAAGCGGCGCTCGTCGGCGGTGGCCTCGGCGGCGAAGCCCCTGCGGTCGGCGGTCTCGGCGGACAGCTCGCCGAGGAAGCGCTTGAGCTGGTCCTGGCCGAAGGCGCCCTCGACGAGGACGGTGGTGAGCAGCGCCTGCTGGTAGGAGACGCTCTCCTTGGCCCTGGCCAGGCCGTCCAGCATGCGGGTCTGGCGGAACAGCTCGTCGTCGGAGCTGCCCTTGATCAGTTCGGTGTGGATGGAGAGGAGGTCGCCGATCACCGTCGTGTAGAGGTCGACGGCGGGGCCGGGCAGCAGGTCGGCGTCCATCGCCTGCTCGCGCAGCGAGGTCAGGTCGTCCAGGCGGGTGAGCATGTTCTCGATCTGGTCGGCGGTACGGCCCTCGACGTCGGCCAGGATCTGCTGGGCGGTGCCGCGTACCTCCCTGATGGCGACGTCCACCTGGTCCATCTGGGACCGGACGCCGCCGAGCCCGTTCACGGGCCGGTTCCTGGCGATGTACCAGGCGGTCTTGGCCCGCTCACCGGCGAGCTGGTGGGTCAGGTCGCCCACCTGCTCCGACAGCGCGGCTAATCGGTTCGTCCGGTCGTAGTCGGCGGCGGCGCCCGTCGAGGACAGCACCTGGACGCCGCCCAGCAGCACGGCGGCGGCGGTCGGCACCAGGATGAGGGCGACCAGGCGCGCACGTACGCGCCAATTGCGCAGGCGCCAGTTGCCTTCGACGGCCTGCCGCTCGCCCAGCTGTGTTGTCACCGAACGCACCTCGCCCGAATCGGCGTATTTGTCAGGGATGTGGCCCTTGGGAGAAATCAGCAAGTGCGGGTAATTGGAACACATCCTAAGCGGAGGTGGCCACCCGCACATATCGGTGCGAAATTCAACTTCTGTGTCCAGTGGGACGAAAGCTGGAGCCCCATCTCGCCGTCCGTCCAACCAGAAATAGCCCCCTATACATTCATATGTCCATCTATGGGCGTTTAGTGCGTTCCAAGCGCATAACACGGGAGGAGCAGCCAGGTCTCTCACAGGTCACAGCGTTGAGATTTGCGTTATTCACCGCATATGTTGAGCCCTCGGCAATCGAGGAGGCGAGGGTGCGGGATTCTCCCGACAGCGCGGCCATCAGCGTCGAAGGGCTTTGGAAGATCTTCGGATCCAGGGCGCAAAAGGTGCTGGACAGCGAGGACAGACACCTCGACCCCGCCGCTCTGCGAGAGAAGACCGGTTGCACCGCCGCCGTCCGCGACGTGAGCTTCGAGGTGCGCCCCGGCGAGGTCTTCGTTGTCATGGGCCTGTCGGGCAGCGGCAAGTCCACCCTCGTACGCTGCCTGACCAGGCTCGTCGAGCCCACCGCCGGCCGCATCAGCATCGGCGGCGAGGACGTCGGCCGCGCCTCCCCCGCCCGGCTGCGCGAGCTGCGCCGCCACCAGGTCAGCATGGTCTTCCAGCACTTCGGCCTGCTGCCGCACCGCAGGGTCATCGACAACGTCGCCTACGGCCTGGAGATCCAGGGCACCCCCAGGGCCGCCAGGCACGCGCGGGCCGCCGAGATCCTCACCCTCGTCGGCCTCGACGGGTACGCCGGCGCCTACCCCGACCAGCTCTCCGGCGGCATGCAGCAACGCGTCGGCCTGGCCCGCGCGCTGGCCGTCGATCCCCAGGTCATGCTGTTCGACGAGCCGTTCAGCGCGCTCGACCCGCTGATCCGGCGCGACATGCAGACCGAGGTGATCCGGCTCCACCGCGAGGTCGGCAAGACGATGGTGTTCATCACCCACGACCTGTCCGAGGCGCTCAAGCTGGGCGAGCGCATCGCCATCATGCGGGCCGGCTCGATCGTGCAGCTGGGCACGGCCGAGGAGCTGGTGGGCGCGCCGGCCGACGACTACGTGGCCGACTTCGTCCGCGACGTGCCGCGCAGCCACGTGCTGACGCTGCGCTGGATCTGCCGCGCCCCCGAGCCCGGGGAGCCGCTGGACGGCCCCCAGCTCCCCGCCACCACCCTGGTCAAGGACGCCATCGCCGCGGCCTCGGCCTCCTCCCGCCCGATCCGGGTGATGGACGGCGACGAGCTGACCGGCGTGGTGGACCGCGTGGACCTGCTGTCCTTCCTCGCCGGCGCGGACGCCGCGGTGAGGGCAGGCGCGTGAGCACCACCGCGGTCAGCGCCCCCACCAGGCTCAAGATCCCCAGATGGGCCGCTCCCGCCGGGGTCGCGGTCCTGTTCGCCGTGGCGTACCTGGTCTTCCGCGGCACCGGCACGCTGCCGCACGACAAGGAGGCGCCGCAGTTCCTGGCGGTCACCGAGCTGCGCGAATGGATCGACGACCACCGCAACGAGAGCCCGCTCTTCCTGTACTTCCTCAACTACATCCGGCTGTTCGTCGACGGCGTCTACACCTTCTTCCAGACCGTGCTCACCGCCCTGAACTGGCCGGGTCTCATCGGCGTCCTGGCCGCGCTGGCCTGGCTCGCGGGCGGCTGGCGCATCGCGCTGCTCGCGGCGGCGGGCGTGGGCGCGTTCGGGGTGCTCGGCCTGTGGCAGTCGAGCGTGGACACGCTGGCGCTGGTGGCGGCCTCGGTGCTGCTGTCGCTGGCGGTCGGCGTGCCGCTCGGCGTCTGGGCCGGGCTGTCGGCGCGGGTGCGGCGGGTGCTGACGCCGGTGCTGGACGTCATGCAGATCATGCCGACGTTCGCCTACCTGGCGCCGCTCGTGCTGTTCTTCCACATCGGCGCGCCGGCCGGGGCCATCGCGACGATGATCTACTCGATCCCGCCCGCGATCCGGATCACCGCGCTGGCCGTCGAGGGGGTCTCCGCCACGGCGGTCGAGGCGTCGGCGTCGCTCGGCGCGACCCGCCGTCAGACGTTGTTCAAGGTGCGGCTGCCGCTGGCCCGCCCGACGATGGCGCTGGCGGTGAACCAGACCATCATGATGGCGCTGTCGATGGTCGTGATCGCGAACCTGATCTCGGCCCCCGGCCTGGGCGGCGACATCATCCGCGGCCTGTCGCGGGCCCAGGTCGGCATCATGCTCCCGGCGGGCCTGGCCATCGTGGTCATGGCCGTCGTGCTCGACCGCATGCTCATGTCGGTGGCCCGCCGCGAGGCGCACGCGTCGCTCGGCCGGCCCGACCTGGCGGTCGCGGCGGCGCTGGCGGTCGCGGGCGTGGCGGCCGGGCTCGCGCTGCCCGCGGGCTGGCCCGACGGCCTGACGGTCTCCTTCGCCGGCGCGGTGAACGACGCCGTCCGCTGGGCGGAGACGACCTGGTACCCGGTCACGACGTTCGTCAAGGACCTGACCTCGGCCTTCCTGCTCAACCCGCTGGAGGGCCTGCTCACCTCCGCCCCCTGGTGGCTGGTCGCCCTCGCGGTGCTGGCCCTGGCCTGGCGGGTGAGCGGGGTACGCCCGGCGCTGACCGCGCTCGGCTGCCTGCTGGCGATCGCGCTGCTCGGCGTGTGGGAGCACGCCATGCAGACGATGACCACGGTCGCGGTGGCGGTGCTCGTCACCCTCGTCGTCGGCCTGCTGCTGGGGGTGGCCGCGGCCCGCTCGCCGCGCTGGTCGGCCGTCCAGCGCCCGCTGCTGGACGCCGCCCAGACCATGCCCGCGTTCGTCTACCTGCTGCCGGCGCTGGCCCTGTTCGAGACGACCCGGTTCACCGCGATCTTCGCCTCGGTGATCTACGCGGTGCCGCCCGTGGTGCGCCTGGTGGAGGACGGCATCAGAGGGGTGCCCGGCACGGTCGTCGAGGCGGCCGCGTCGGCCGGCTCGACCCCGGGCCAGCTGCTGTGGAAGGTGCAGCTGCCGATGGCGCGGCGGGCCATCCTGCTCGCCGCCAACCAGGGCATCGTGATGACGCTGGCCATGGTCGTCGTCGGCGGCCTGGTCGGGGCGGGCGCGCTCGGCTACGACGTGGTCGTCGGCTTCTCCCAGCGCACGGATTTCGGCATGGGCTTCGTGGCGGGCATCGCGACCGTCCTGCTCGGAGTCATGCTCGACCGCATCACGCAGGGCGCCGACAGGCGTCCTTCCCCCCGAAAGAGGAAGCGCACATGAAGATTCGCCTGCTCGCAGGCCTGCTCGTCGTCGGCCTCACCGCCGTGGGTTGCGGCGGTGGCGCCAAGGTGGAGACCTCCCCCAGCTCCGCCGCCCCGTCGGCCGCCGCCTCCGGCGCGGCGACGACCGGCACCGTCAAGATCGCGATCAACCCGTGGGTCGGTTACGAGGCCAGCGCGAACGTCGTCGCCTACCTGCTGAAGAACGAGCTCAAGTACGACGTGCAGCTGCCCGAGATCAAGGAGCAGGTCGCCTGGGAGGGCTTCGAGACGGGCGACGTGGACGTCATCATCGAGAACTGGGGCCATCCGGACCTGAAGAAGAAGTTCATCGACGAGAAGAAGGTCGCGCTCTCGGCGGGCTCCACCGGCAACAAGGGCGTCATCGGCTGGTACGTGCCCAAGTGGATGGCCGACAAGTACCCCGACATCACCGACTACAAGAACCTGAACAAGTACGCCGACCTGTTCAAGACGTCGGAGTCCGGCGGCAAGGGCCAGCTCCTCGACGGCGACCCGAGCTACGTCACCAACGACGAGGCCCTGGTCAAGAACCTCAAGCTGAACTACAAGGTGGTGACCGGCGGCAGCGAGGCGGCCCTGCTCAAGGCGGCCGAGCAGGCGCAGGCGCAGAAGAAGGCGCTGCTGTTCTACTTCTGGACGCCCCACTGGCTGTTCGACAAGGTCGCGCTGACCCGGGTGAACCTGCCCCCGTACACCGAGGGCTGCGACGCCGACGCCAAGAAGGTCGCCTGCGACTACGCCGAGCTGGACCTCGACAAGATCGTCAGCAAGAAGTTCGCCGACACCGGCGGCAAGGCGTACGAGCTGGTCAAGAACTTCAGCTGGACCAACGAGGACCAGAACGCGGTCGCCAACGACATGACCAACAACGGCCTGACCGGCGAGCAGGCCGCCAAGAAGTGGGTCGAGGCCAACACCGCCAAGTGGCAGGCCTGGCTCCCCAAGTGACCCCTCTTGACCGCGTCTGCGCCGGCCGCCCGCCGGCGGGGACGCGGTCGCGGAGACCTCTCATGCGAACCAAGAAGCTGGCCGGGCCGCTGCTCGCGGCCCTGCTCCTGACGTCCTGCTCCGGCGGCGCCCCCGAGACCGGGGTCGCCGCCAAGGGCACGGTCAACATCGACGTGCACGCCTGGGTCGGGTACGAGGCCCAGGCCGCCGTCCTGGCCTACCTGCTCGAACACGAGCTGGGTTACAAGGTCAACACGCGCAAGAACAACGAGAGCGATTCCTGGCGCGATTTCGAATCCGGCAAGGTCGACGTGATCGTCGAGAACTGGGGACACAACGACCTGAAGAAGGAGTACATCGAGCAGAAGAAGGTGGCGCTGTCGGCCGGGCTCACCGGCAACAAAGGCGTGATCGGTTGGTACGTCCCGGAGTGGATGACCAAGAAATATCCCGACATCACCGACTATCGGAACCTGAACAAGTACGCACACCTATTCCGGACCGCCAAAACCGGAAATTTGGGTCAGGTACTCGACGGGGACCCGACATTCGTCACCAACGACGAGGTTCTCATCAAGAACCTCGGCCTCGATTACAAGGTCGTCTACTCCGGCAGCGAGGACGCGCTGATCAAGGCCGCGCAGACGGCGGCGCGCACCCGCACGCCCCTGCTCATGTATTTCTACGAACCGCAATGGCTGTTCACCAAGGTCAAACTGGTCAAGGTCAACCTGCCCCCGTACGCGGTCGGCTGCGACGACGTGCCCGCCAGGGTCGCCTGCGACTACCCGCCGTACCTGCTGGACAAGATCGTCAGCAGGCGGTTCGCCGAGCGCGGCGGGAAGGCGTACGAGCTGGTGCGCAACTTCACCTGGACCAACGACAACCAGAACGCCGTGGCCGCCGAGATGATCAACGGCAAGAAGACCGCCGAGCAGGCCGCGCGGCAGTGGGTGGAGGAGAACAAGATCGTGTGGAAGGACTGGATCCCGCGTTGAGCTTCGACTTCGTCATCGTGGGCGGCGGCTCGGCCGGCTGCGCCCTGGCCAACCGGCTGAGCGCCGATCCGTCGGTGTCCGTGCTGGTGCTGGAGGCGGGCCGGCCGGACTACCTCTGGGACGTCTTCATCCACATGCCGGCCGCGCTGATGTTCCCCATCGGCAGCCGGTTCTACGACTGGAAGTACGAGTCCGAGCCAGAGCCGCACATGAACGACCGGCGCATCTACCACGCGCGCGGCAAGGTGCTGGGCGGCTCCAGCAGCATCAACGGGATGATCTTCCAGCGCGGCAACCCGCTGGACTACGAGCGCTGGGCCGCCGATCCCGGCATGGAGAACTGGGACTACGCCCACTGCCTGCCCTACTTCAGGCGCATGGAGAACTGCCTGGCCGACCCCGGCTCCCCCTTCCGGGGCGACGACGGCCCGCTGAAGCTGGAGCGCGGCCCGGCCCGCGGCCCGCTGTTCGAGGCGTTCTTCGAGGCCGTCCAGCAGGCCGGCCATCCGCTCACCGACGACGTGAACGGCTACCGCCAGGAGGGCTTCGCCGCCTTCGACCGCAACGTCCACCGGGGCCGCCGGCTCAGCGCGGCCCGCGCCTACCTGCATCCGGTGCGCCGCCGTCCCAACCTCACGGTCAGGACGCGGGCCCACGTGGAGAAGGTGCTCTTCGACGGGACGCGGGCGGTGGGCGTCCAGTGCGGCGGCGAGCGCATCGAGGCGCGCGAGGTCGTGCTGTGCGGCGGCGCGATCAACACCCCGCAGCTCCTCCAGCTGTCCGGGGTCGGGCCGAAGGCGCTCCTGGAGTCCGTGGGCGTCCGGGTGGTGCACGACCTGCCGGGCGTCGGCGAGAACCTCCAGGACCATCTGGAGGTCTACGTCCAGCACGCCTGCACGCAGCCGGTCTCGCAGCAGCCGTCGCTGGCGATGTGGCGGCGGCCGTTCATCGGCGCCGACTGGCTGTTCCTGCGGCGCGGCCCCGGCGCCACGAACCACTTCGAGGCGGGCGGGTTCATCCGCTCCAACGACGACGTCGCGTACCCGAACCTGATGTTCCACTTCCTGCCGATCGCCGTGCGCTACGACGGCTCGGCGCCGGCCGGCGGGCACGGCTACCAGGTGCACATCGGCCCGA
Organism: Nonomuraea sp. NPDC048881; assembly: GCF_040649795.1. Classification (NCBI taxonomy): domain Bacteria; kingdom Bacillati; phylum Actinomycetota; class Actinomycetes; order Streptosporangiales; family Streptosporangiaceae; genus Nonomuraea; species Nonomuraea sp. NPDC048881. The sequence goes on along the minus strand of NZ_JBEZGC010000001.1, from coordinate 1,028,015 downwards.
TGTACTCCGACGCCCGCGGCTCGGTGCGGATCCGGTCGGCCGACCCCCGCGCCAAGCCCGCGCTGCGCTTCAACTACCTCTCCACCGAGCAGGACCGCCGCGAGTGGGTGGAGGCGATCAGGCACGCCCGCGCCATCCTGTCCCAGCCCGCCTGGGCCGGCCTGGACGGCGGCGAGATCTCCCCCGGCCCGGCCGTCCGGACCGACGAGGAGATCCTGGCCTGGGTGGCCAAGGACGGCGAGACCGCCCTGCACCCGTCGTGCACCTGCAAGATGGGAGTGGACGACCTGGCCGTGGTCGACCCCGGCACCATGCGCGTGCACGGCCTGGACGGCCTGCGCGTCGTGGACGCCTCCGCCATGCCGTACGTCACCAACGGCAACATCTACGCCCCGGTCATGATGCTCGCCGAGAAGTCCGCCGACCTGATCCTCGGCAACACCCCCCTCGCCCCCGACACCACCGCCTTCCATCGCCACGCCTGACCCGGTCTAACGGTCCAGACGCTGGTACAGGCGGACGGACAGGACGAAGAAGACGACGGTGATCGCCGCCGGCCACAGCACCGCCATCGTCACGGCGTGCTGGGCCACCCACGAGTCGCCGCCCCAGCCCGGGTTGCCGAACAGCTGCCTGGCGGCGGCGACCGTGGAGGAGAGCGGGTTCCACTCCGAGATCGCCCCCAGCCAGCCGGGCATGGTGCCGGGCGCGACGAAGGCGTTGGACAGGAAGCCGATCGGGAACTCCAGCGTCTGGATCGCGACCACCGCGCCCGGCTCGCGGGTGAGCAGGCCGAGGTACATGCCCGCCCACAGCAGGGCGAAGCGCAGGAGCAGCAGCAGGCCGATCGCGCCCAGCGCGCCCCCGGCCGAGGCGGGCCGCCAGCCCACCGCCAGGCCGCACAGCAGCAGCCCGCCCAGGATCAGGACCGAGTTGAGCAGGTCGGCCACGGCCCGCCCGACCAGCACGGCCGAGGGCGCCATGGGCATCGACCGGAACCGGTCGGTGACGCCCTTGGAGACGTCGGAGGACACGGCGATCATGGTGGAGCTCAGGCCGAAGAGCATCGTCATGCCGTACATGCCGGGCATGAGGAAGGCGAAGTAGTCGGCCCCCGCGGGCACCTCGACCGCGCCGCCGAACAGGTAGCCGAAGGCCAGGGTGATCACCACGGGGAAGAACACCCCGAAGACCACCGTCATGGGCTGGTTGGCCCAGTGGATCAGGTCGCGGCGGGCGACGGTCCAGCCGTCGGCCAGCGCCCATCTGAGTGCGGTCATCGATCGCCTCCCGCGGTCGTCAGGTTCAGGAAGACCTCGTCGAGGGTCGGCCGGCGCAGCGCGACGTCGGCGGCCTCGATGCCGGCCGCCGCCAGCGCGGGCAGGACCCGGGTGAGCGCGCTCACGCGGTCGGCCACGGGGGCGCTGACGTGCCGGGTGTCCCGGTCGATCTCGGCGGGGCCCGCGGACGCCCCCGAGAGGATCGCTGCCGCCTCGTCGAGCCGCACCGGGTCGTTGATCACCACGTCGAGCCGGTCGCCGCCGAGCTTGGCCTTCAGCTCCTCCGGCGTGCCCTCGGCCGCCAGCCGGCCGGAGTCGATCACCGCGACGCGGTCCGCGAGCTGGTCGGCCTCCTCCAGGTACTGGGTGGTCAGCAGCACGGTCGTGCCGCCCGCGACCAGCTCGCGCACCGCGTTCCAGATCCCGGCGCGGCTGCGCGGGTCGAGACCGGTGGTGGGCTCGTCGAGGAAGAGCACGGGCGGCGCCAGGATCATGCTCGCGGCCAGGTCGAGCCGCCTGCGCAGGCCGCCGGACAGCTCCTTGGCCGGGCCGTCGTGCCCGGTCAGGCCGAAGCGCTCCAGCAGCTCGGCGGCCCGGGCGCGGGCGGCCGGCGCGCTCAGGTGGTAGAGGCGGCCGAACAGCTCCAGGTTCTGCCTTCCGGTCAGGATCTCGTCCACGGCCGTCTGCTGGCCGACCAGGCCGATGGCGGCGCGGACCCGGCGGGGCTCGGCCCTCACGTCGAACCCGGCCACCTCCGCCCGGCCGGCCGAGGGGCGAAGGAGCGTGGTGAGGATGCGGACGGCGGTGGTCTTCCCGGCGCCGTTGGGCCCGAGCAGGCCGTAGACGGTGCCGGCGGGCACGTCGAGATCGATGCCGTCGAGCGCCGTCTTCGAGCCGTAGGTCTTGCGCAGGCCCTGGGCGAGCACTGCGGACATGGCCACCTCCCTGTCGAATCGTACGGCGTACCGTACAGCATACGATCGACGCATGCAACCGTACGGTGTACCGTACGAGGGTGACTGTTGAGTACCCGGGCAAAGGCGACCCGGCCCGCAGCCTCGCGCTGCTGTGGCGGACGAGCGAACGGGCCAGCCGCAAGGGCAAGCCGGAGCTGAGCGTCGAGCGCATCGTCCGCGCCGCCATCGACGTGGCCGACGCCGAGGGGCTGGCGGCGCTGTCCATGCGCCGGGTGGCCGAGAAGCTGGGCGTGGGCACGATGTCGCTCTACACGTACGTGCCGGGCAAACCCGAGCTGCTCGACGTCATGCTCGACACCGTCTACGGCGAGACCGCCCGCCCCGAGGACGTGCCGGGCGGCTGGCGGGCCCGCCTGGAGCTGATCGCCCGCGAGAACTTCGCCCTCTACCTGCGTCACCCGTGGCTGCTCCAGGTGGCGGCCAGCCGCCCGGTCCTCGGCCCCAACGTCACCGCCAAGTACGACTACGAGCTGCGCGCCGTCGACGGCATCGGCCTGACCGACCTGGAGATGGACTCGGTGATCACGCTGGTCACCGGCTTCGTGCACGGCACCGCGAGAGGTGCGGTGGAGGCCGCCCAGGCCGAGAGCCAGACCGGCATGACGGACATGCAGTGGTGGGCCGCGCACGCGCCCTTCCTCAGCCGGATCTCCGATCCCGCCATGTTCCCCACGGCCTCGCGCGTCGGCCAGGCGGCCGGAGAGGCGCTGCAGGCCGCCTACAGCCCCGAGCACGCCTTCGAGTTCGGCCTCCAGCGCGTGCTCGACGGCGTCGAGGTGCTGGTCGACAGCCGGTCAGCGGGCTGACAACGCCTGCTCGTAGGCCAGCAGGGTACGCACGAACGTCTGCCGCTCCTGCGGCGTCAGCGGATCGAGGGCGGCCCGCCAGGCCGTGGCGCCGTAGCCGAGCCATTCGGTGATCGCCTCCTGGTGGGCCGGGGCGAGGCTGACGATCGTGCGACGCCGGTCTGCGTCGTCCTCGCGGCGCTCCAGCACGCCCTTCCTGCTCAGCTCGCCCACCATCAGGCTCACGGTGGCCGGCGCCACCTCCAGGCGCCCGGCCAGCTCGTTGACCGTGGTCGGGCCGTCGAACAGCAGGTAGGCCAGCAACGACAGGTGCCGGGGGGCCAGCGCCAACGACCGCAGCGCCTCGGGCACCTTGAGCCGCTTGGCCCGGCCCACCATGCGCGGCATCAGGAGCAGCAGCGTCCTGATGCCTTCGTCCACGCTCAAGCCGTCGGTTGACATCGCCAATACCTTGCTGTCTAAATTAGCTTTGTTCGCAAAGCTAATTTGTCGTCGTCTGAGCAAAGGATAGTGACATGGACGAGCGGGTGCGGGCCTTCGGGGACGAGCTGGTCAAGGTGCACGACTGGTTCAGGGGCGAGCTGGCGAAGCTGCGCGCGGGCGGAGCCGTCACCGACGACCTGCGGGCACACTGCCTGACCTTCTGCGACGCGCTGAGCTTCCACCACTCCGGCGAGGACCGGGTGGCGTTCCCCTACCTGGAGGGCACGCGTCCGGAGCTGAAGGAGGCGCTCGACCGGCTGCGCTGCGAGCACGAGGTGATCGCGGCGCTGGTCGAGGAGCTGCGCGCGGCGGGCGACCCGGCGGCGATCGACCGCGTCGCCGCCGAGCTGGAGAGCCACTTCGACTACGAGGAGCGGGCGCTGGTGCCCGTGCTCAACTCGCTGGAAAGCGTCCCGTGGGCGGTCGGCGGCTAGCGGACGGGGGCCGCGCGCAGCCGTACGACGTGCTCGACCAGCGAGATCAGCGTCGTCTTGACCGACTCGCGGTTGCGCGCGTCGGTGCGCACGATCGGCACGTGCGAGCCCAGCGCCAGCGCCTCGCGCACCTCGTCGTCGGTGTGCGGGAACTGCCCGTCCCAGCCGTTGATGCCCACCACGAACGGCAGCTTGGCCTCTTCGAAGTAGTCGATGGCGGGGAAGCTGTCGGCCAGGCGGCGGGTGTCGAGCAGCACGACCGCGCCGATGGCGCCGCGGACCAGGTCGTCCCACATGAACCAGAACCGGTGCTGTCCGGGCGTGCCGAACAGGTACAGGATCAGGTCGCGGTCGAGCGAGAGCCGGCCGAAGTCCATGGCGACGGTCGTGGTCTGCTTGTTCGGCGTCAACCCGAGGTCGTCGATGCCCGCGGACGCGTCGGTCATCACCGCTTCCGTGGTGAGCGGGAGGATCTCGGACACCGCCCCCACGAACGTCGTCTTGCCGACGCCGAACCCACCAGCGACGACGATCTTCGTCGAAGTGAGCCCGGGGCTAGAGCCTGCGAAGTCCACTGAGCACCCTTTCGAGCATGTTGAGGTCTGGCTGTCCCTGGCTGAGGCGTGGCTGGTGCAGGCGGACGAGACCTTCGTCTGACATGTCCGCCACTAGCACCCTCGCCACGCCCAGCGGGACGCGGAGCAGGGCCGAGATCTCGGCGACCGACCGGAACGTCCTGCAGAGCTGCATGATGGCCTCCTGCTCGGGGGTGAGCATGGCCATCTCGTCGTCCGGGATCGACATCGACGAGATCAGCGTCTCCATCGCGAGGTGATACCGCGGCTCGGAACGGCCGCCGGTCACCGCGTAAGGACGGAACAGGGGCTCGTCGTCCCCGGTCCCGTCACTGCCGTACACGGCCCTCTCCCATCAGTTCCATCACATCACCGGGTCCTGGCGGCCTGGAGTTCGGCGCGCAGGGCCGGCGTGAGCGCCTGTCCCGCTCTGTCTACCAGCAGCGTCATCTGGTACGCCACCAGCCCCATGTCACAATCAGGACCCGCCAGCACCGTCAGCACCGAGCCGTCGCTGATCGCCATGACCAGCAGCAGCCCGCGCTGCATCTCGACGACGGTCTGCGACACCGCGCCGCCCTCGAACACCCTGGACGCGCCCACCGTCAGGCTCAGCAGACCGGCGGAGACCGCCGCGAGCTGGTCGGCCCGGTCCGGCGGGAAACCCTCGGAGGCGGCCAGGCACAGGCCGTCCGCCGAGACGACCACGGCGTGCGCGACCCCCGGAGTGTTGCGCACGAAGTCGGTGATCAGCCAGTCGAAGCGGTTGGCTTCATGGCTCAGCGTTGTCACGCATCCTCCCCAGCGGGACGCTTACTCACTCTGTTCCTCCTGTCCACGTACTTCCTGGCGGCCCCGTCGCACACCCTTCTGGTAGCTGGCCATGCGGCTGCGCATCCGGTCGGCTGAGACCGGTGGCGCCGGCGGCGGCGACTGCTGAGCCTGCTGCTGAGCGGGCTGGCTGGCCGTGCCGGGGACCAGATTGGCCTTGGGGGTGCGCTTGGGGAGCCCCGCGGCGGTCACGCCGCCGAGGCTGGGCTCGCTGGCTTTGGCCGCCGCACGCCAACCGGCGTCCGCGGCCGTCTGCCACGCTTCCTCACCAGAGGGTACGGCTTGCGCGGGCCTCGCCTCACCGCCGTTCTCGCCGGACGAGGACGCCTCGGGCGCCGACTCCCCCGGCGGCCTGCGGAACCACGCGGACTCCACCGACGCGAAGATCGGCAGAAACTCCTCCTGCTCCGGCTCCATCGGCGAGACGTCCACCGAGGGCGCCGGATCGGGACGGCGTACGTCGTTCGTCCCGTAGTTCGTCGCGTACGGCGGCGGCGTCGGGAACGTCCCGCCGCTCGCCGGGTACGGCGGGAACGAGCCGGTGCCCGACGACAACGACGGGTAGGCCCCGGAGTCGAACGAGGACGGCTGCCGCCGGTAGGAACCGCCGTCGGTGTCGGCCGTGAAGCCGTTGACCGGACGGCCCGGGTCGGAGTTGAACGCCCCGAGCCCGTGCCTGGGCGCGGGCGGCGGCGGGTTGTCGAAGGACGGCGGCCCGGAGGGAGCGCTGTCGAAGGTCCCCGAGGGCGCCGGGGACGCCGGGGACGCCGACGGCCCGGTGCCGAACCTGGCCGGGTCGCCCGGAGCCGGCCTGGCCCCGTTCGCCTCGACCGAGTCGAAGCTGCCGAACGACCGGAACGAGCCGTTCGGCGCAGGCGGCGGCACGGTCCCGCCACCGAACGCGGGGCGCTGCGGCAGCGGCTGCTGCATGTTGTCGGCGATCAGCGTGGGCGGCAGCAGCACCATGGCGATCAACCCGGCGCCCTCGCCCTTGCGCAGTTGCACCCGGATGCCGTGGCGCAGCGCCAGCCGGCCGACCACGAACAGGCCCATGCGGCGGGAGACCGACACGTCCACGACGGGCGGCTCGGCCAGGCGGCGGTTGGCCTCGGCCAGCTCCTCCTCGGTCATGCTGATGCCGGAGTCGCTCACCGACAGCAGCGCGCCGCCGCCCTCGATGAGGCTGCTGGAGACCAGGACCTGGGAGTTGCTCGGGGAGAACTGGATCGCGTTCTCGACCAGCTCGGCCACCAGGTGGACGAGGTCGTTGGCGGCGCTGCCCTGCACGGACGTGGCCCGGTGGACCTTGACCTGGACCCGCTCGTAGCCCTCGACCTCCGACAGCGCGGCGCGCACGACGTCGACCAGCTTGGCCGGCTGGCTGCGCCGGCGGGTGGCCTCGTGGCCGGCGAGGACCAGCAGGTTCTCGGAGTTGCGGCGCATGCGGGTGGCCAGGTGGTCGAGCTTGAACAGGTCGGCCAGGCGGCCGCCGTCCTGCTCGCCCTTCTCCAGGCCGTCGATCAGCGAGATCTGCCGCTCGACCAGCGTCTGGGTGCGGCGCGAGAGGTTGACGAACATCGAGCTGATGTTGCTGCGGAGCTCGGCCTCCTCACCGGCCAGGCGCACGGCCTGGCGGTGGACCTGGTCGAAGGCCCGCGCGACCTCGCCGATCTCGTCCTGGCCCTCGACCTCGATCGGGCGGACCTCGGTGCTGGCCTCGCCCGAGACGCGCAGCTGGCGGACCACGTCCGGGAGCCGGAAACCGGCGATCTCCAGGGCCTCCGTGCGCAGCCGGCGCAGCGGGCCGACCATCGAACGGGCGATGGCCACGGTCAGCAGCAGCACGATCAGCAGCAGCGCCAGGATCAGCACACCGGCGATGATGGCGTTGCGGATCTCGGCCTCGCGCAGCTCCTGGCTGCGCAGGTTCACCTTGTCGGCGAGGTCCTTCTCGATCTCGTGCAGGACGCCGATCGCGACCTTGTTGTCGTTGAACCACTGCTCGCGGGCGTTGGACCGGGAGGAGATCAGGTTGTCGGCGATCCGCACGCCCGGGGCCCGGCCGCTGGCCAGGGTGACCGCGCGGGCCTTGGTGAGCTGGACGTTGACGTACTCGTTCTTGCCGGTCAGCAGCTTGGACAGCTGCAGGCCGATCTCGACGCCGGCCTCGGCGCCCACGGTGGCGATGTCGCTCTGCTCGCGGGCGTTGGAGGCGATGAACCGCTCGACCTCCTTGGCGTCGACGCGCTCGACGTTGTAGGAGTTCTTCAGCAGCTGCACGCGCTGGCGGGACATCTCCTCCTTGGCCTGCGCGAGCGCGCTCAGGGCGCGGAAGTGGCCGATGATCTGGGAGTCGTCCGACAGCAGCGCGAGCTCGTCGTGCAGCTTGAGCAGGGTGTCGGTCAGGAAGTCGTACCGGATGGTGTCGGCCTGGCCCTCGGCGCGGATCTTGGACAGCCGGTTGAGGTCGTACTTGGCCTGGCCGGCTGCCTTGACGACGCGTTCGCCGTAGGACTCGTCCATGGTGTCGAGGTCCGCGCGGACGCTGGTGACCAGCTTGTCGACCGCGGCCTTGTACTCGGCGAGTTCGCCGGCCTTCGACTTGCGCAACTTGGGATAGGCGCCGATCCAGCCCCCCGTGTCACGCTCCAGGCCGAGTGCCTGCACCAGGTCGCGGATCCGGCCGGACTGCTCGGCCGCGGTGGCCGTGCGGTCGTAGTCGCCGATGCTCTGGACCGAGCCGACCACACGTGCTCCCCCGAGCACGACGCCGGCGATGGTGGGCACGAGGATGAGCGCCGTCAGACGCCATCTCACGCGCCAGTTCCGCAGGCCGAGGCGAGGCAGCGACCGCTTCCCGCGGTCCCGCCTCGCGGCATGGCCGCTGTCGGAGTTCCCCGTGATCACTGCTTTCGCTACCCCTCAATCGTCCCGTTCAAACGACGGGTGTTCAAGCCGTCCACAAGGTATCCGCAGCATCCGACTTAACAGGCATTTCGGACACAATCGTTACATATGTGACCGACAGTTGTTCACTGTTGGTTATCGCAGTGCGGCCAGCACCTGATCGTGGACTTGAGCTCGCTGCGCGCTGTCGCTGAGGGGGCGACCGGCGCGGTCCACGACATAGAAGACGTCCACCGCCTCCGCGCCGAGAGTCTCCACGCGGGCGGCTCTCACGTCAAGACCGCACTCCCCGAACGCCCGTCCGATGCGCCACAGGAGCCCCGGCCTGTCATGGGCCCTGACTTCCACCACGGTGGCCGTCGCGGAGGCGTCGTCGACCAGTGTCACCCGAGGTGGAGCCACAGGTACCCGCGGCGGCCGCACGGACCTGGTCCGGCGGGCCAGCCGCTGCTCGATGTCAAGACGGCCGGCAAGGACGAGACGGAGGTCGGCCTCCAGGGTGGCGGGGTCGGGCGGCGAGCCGTACTCGGGCACGACGGCGAACTCGATCACCGCCGTGCCGCCCGCCGAGGCGGCCGACGCCGAGCGCACGACCATCCGGTGGGCGGCCAGCACCCCGGCGGCGCTCCACAACAGCCCGGCCCGGTCGGGCGCGACGACGGTGACCGCCCCGCCGTTGACGCGCACCGCGCCGCCGCCGTGCCGGGCCAGCGCCGCCTGCTCGGGCGGGATCGAGGGCGCCCTGGGCGGCGGCGAGCCCGACAACACGGACCTGACGCGGCGCACGAGGTCGGCGACCAGCCCGGCCTTCCAGGCGTTCCACGCGGCCGGCCCGGTCGCGTTGCCGTCGGCGACGGCCAGCGCGGCCAGCAGGTCGAGCACCTCGCGGGAGCCGACCGTGGCGGCGACCTTCTCGATCGTGACCGGGTCGTCGAGGTCCCGGCGGGTGGCGGTCTCGGGCAGCAGCAGGTGGTGGCGTACGACGGTGGCCAGCGTCTCGACGTCGCGGGCGGGCAGCCCCATGCGCCGGGCGATGTCGCGGACCACGACCTCGCCCGTCGCCGAATGGTCGCCCGGCCAGCCCTTGCCGATGTCGTGCAGGAGCGCCCCGATCAGCAGCAGGTCGGGACGGGAGACCTCGCGGGCGTGGCCGGCGGCGTTCGCGGCGGCCTCGATCAGGTGCCGGTCGACGGTGAAGCGGTGGATGGGGTTGCGCTGCGGACGGTGCCGTACGCGCTCCCAGTCAGGAAGCAGCTTGACAAGCACGCCCGCCTGGTCGAGCTCCTCCCACACCGGCACGGCGGCCCGTCCGGCGCCGAGGATCGACACCAGCGCGTCGCGCGCCTCCTCCGGCCACGGCACCGGCATCGGAGCCGACTGAGCAGCCAGGACGGACACCGTGGCGGGCGCCAGCGGCAGCCCCGAGCCGGCCGCCGCGGCGGCGGCCCGCAGCACCAGGACGGGGTCCTTGCGCGGGTCGGCGCCCCTGGCGAGCACCACCTCGCCGCCGTGCTCGACCACGCCGTCGGCCAGCGGGCGGCGCCCTCGCGGGACCGGCCCTGACAGCAGCCTGTCAACCGTGCGCCAGGTGGCGTCGAAGGCGTGGGAGACGGTCCGGCCCGCCTCTGCGAGCCGGCGCATGAGGGCCTCGGCGTCCAGCAGGCCGAGCAGCCCGGCCACCGCGTCCTGCTCCTGGAGCACCAGCCGGTCGGCGCCGCGCGCGGTGACGACGTGCAGCGCGTGCCGCACGTCGAGGATGAACTCGTGGGCCTCGCGCGCCCGCGGTCCCGGCGCCGAGGCGACCCACGCCGCCGCCACGGCCTGCATCGCCTGGACGTCGCGCAGCCCGCCGCGGCCGTCCTTGAGGTCGGGTTCGAGGAGGAAGGCCAGCTCGCCGCTGACCTGGGCCCGGCGGTCGGCCGACGCGCGCAGCTCGCCCAGCCTGCGCCGCGAGTCGGCCCGCCACTCGGCCAGCACCGCCTCCCTGGCCCTCCTGGTCAGCTCGGGGTCGCCGGCGACGTGCCTGGCCTGGATGAGGCCGAGCACGGCCTTGAGGTCCTGCCCGGCCACGGCCACGGCCTCCGCCACGGTCCGCACGGAGTGGTCGAGGCCGACGCCGGAGTCCCAGATCGGGTACCAGATGCGCTCGGCGATCCGCGCCACGTCGGCCCGCCCGTCGTGCAGCAGGACCAGGTCCAGGTCGCTGCCGGGGGCCGGCTCGCCGCGGCCGAGGCTGCCGACGGCGACCAGGGAGACCTGGTCGCCGTCGCTCGCCGTCCTGAAGAGGTCCTTGAGCCAGCGGTCGGTGTCCGCGGTCCGCTCCTTGCGGGCCGCGGCGTACGAGCGCGCCTCTCCTCTCACAGGGCCTCCGGCCCTCGCTCTCCGGTGCGTACGCGCACGGCCGTGTCGACGGGCACGGACCAGACCTTGCCGTCGCCGATCTTGCCGGTGTGCGCCGCCTTGACGATGACGTCGATGACGTCCTCGGCGTCGTCCTCCTCGGTCAGCACCTCCAGGCGCACCTTCGGCACCAGGTCCACCTGGTACTCGGCGCCGCGGTAGACCTCGGTGTGGCCGCGCTGGCGGCCGTAACCGCTGGCCTCGCTGACCGTCATGCCCTTGATGCCGAACTGCTCCAGCGCCGCCTTGACGTCGTCGAGCTTGAACGGCTTGATGATCGCGGTGATGAGCCTCATGCCTCCACCTTCTTGGGAGCCGGTGCCGGGGTGAGCGGACCGTTCGGGGTGGTCACGCCGGAGGCGTAGACCGTGCCGAGGTCGTACCCGGTCTCGGCGTGCGTGGTGACGTCGATGCCGGTGAGCTCGTCCTCGGCGGAGATGCGGAAGCCCATCGTCCTGTCGATGAGCTTGCCGACGATCCAGGTGGCGGCGAACGAGTAGCCGCCGATCGCGACCGGGCCGAGCACCTGCAGCCCGAGCTGGCCGAGGCCGCCGCCGTAGAACAGACCCTTGCTCTGCTGGTCAAGGAAGGGATAGGCGGCCAGGAAGCCGAGCGAGACGGCGCCGATGACGCCGCCGACCAGGTGCACGCCGACCACGTCGAGCGAGTCGTCGAAGCCCAGCCGGTACTTCAGGCCCACGGCGTAGGCGCAGACCGCCCCGGCGGCCAGGCCGATGACCATCGCGGCCCACGGGTCCACGAAGCCGCAGGCCGGCGTGATGGCGACCAGGCCGGCGACCGCGCCGGAGGCGACGCCGAGGCTGGTGGCGTGGCCGTCGCGCAGCTTCTCCACGACGAGCCAGGCCCCCGCGGCGACCGCCGTGGCGATCTGGGTGTTCATGAACGCCAGCCCGGCGGTGCCGTCCACGGCCAGCTCGGAGCCGGCGTTGAAGCCGAACCAGCCGAACCACAGCAGGCCCGCGCCGAGCAGGACCAGCGTCAGGTTGTGCGGCCGCATCGGCTCCTTGCGCCAGCCCTGGCGCTTGCCGATCACGAGGGCCAGGGCCAGCGCCGCGGCGCCGGCGTTGATGTGCACGACGGTTCCGCCGGCGAAGTCCTCGATGCCCATGGTGTTGAGCCAGCCGGTGCCCCACACCCAGTGGGCGACCGGGAAGTAGACCACGGTGGCCCAGATGACGCTGAACAGGATCCACGCGCCGAACTTCGCCCGGTCCGCGATCGCGCCGCTGATCAGGGCGACGGTGATGATGGCGAACGTCAGCTGGAAGGCCGAGAAGACCAGGCTCGGCATGCCGGTGCCGTCGTCCTTGGTGGCCGTCTCCACCAGGCTCTGCAGGCCCAGGGCGTCGAAACCGCCGACGACGTTGTTCAGCAGCGAGCTGCCGTTGTCGGTGAAGGCGAGCGAGTGCCCGAACAGCACCCAGGCCACGGTGACCGTGATGATGGCGCCGAAGGACATCATCATCATGTTCAGGACGCTCTTGGCCCTGGTCATGCCCCCGTAGAAGAACGCGAGACCCGGAGTCATCAGCAACACCAGCGCGGTGGCCGCGAGCATCCAGGCTGTGGTGCCGCTATCGATCTTCACGACGCGACCCTCCTTACATGTGACGTGTTGCCACAGCGTGTTCGGCCGGGGTTTCGTGGCTCGACCTGCAGTGTTTCGCGGCGGTGAATCTCACCGGCACGGTGTTTCGGGTAGGTTTCGGCCCCTTCACACGCGCCGATCCGGTCATGAGATACTTAGGATTGCCTAACCTAATAGATCAAGGAATCCCTCATGCGTCTCCGGCTTCTGGCCCTGCTCCCCGTCCTCGCCCTGGCCGCCTGCGGCACCTCGACCGGCACGGAGGACGCCGGCCCCACCCGGACCGTCAAGCACGCCATGGGCGAGACCAAGGTGCCGATGACCCCCAAGCGGGTCGTCGTGCTCGACACCGACAAGCTGGACACGATGGTCTCCCTCGGGATGGCCCCCGTCGGCGCGGCCCAGGCGGGCGAGAACCAGACCTGGCCGGAGTACCTCGGCTCGGCGCTGTCGGCCACCAAGCCGGTCGGCACGCTCCAGCAGCCCAACATCGAGGCCATCATGGCCCTCAAGCCGGACCTCATCCTCGGCTCGAAGTTCCGCCAGGCCGCCTTCTACGACAAGCTCAGCAAGATCGCGCCGACGGTGTTCACCGAGAAGGTGGGCGTCACCTGGAAGGAGAACTTCCTGCTGGACGCCGAGGCCCTGGGCAAGAAGGAGCAGGCGTCCGGGCTGCTGTCGGCCTACGAGCAGCGGGCCGAGGCGCTGGGCGGGAAGTTCGGCAAGCTGTCGGTGAGCATCGTGCGCTTCATGCCCACCGAGATCCGCATGTACGGCCCCGAGTCGTTCAGCGGCATCGTGGTCGGCGACGCGGGCGTCCAGCGGCCCGAGGCCCAGCGCCTGGCCGACCAGGACGACAAGCGCTTCGGCAAGCTGAGCCAGGAGAACATCGCCAAGGCCGACGGCGACGCCGTCTTCTACAGCGCCTACGGCGAGGCCGCCGCCAAGTCGCAGGCCACGGTGACCGGCGGCCCGCTGTGGCAGAACCTCGCCGCGGTGAAGGCCGGCCACGCCCACGACGTGGACGACGAGATCTGGATGACCGGCATCGGCGTCACCGCCGCCGGCAAGATCCTCGACGACCTGGAGAAGTACCTCAGCCCGCTGGCCTGACCCGGTCGCCCCGGACGATCCGGCCGGGCCGCAGCACCCGCGCGTAGACGCCCGCGCACGCCTGGAGCCCGGCCTCCAGCACCTGGATCCGGTTGTGCCGGGCCGGCACCCGCAGCGCCTCGGTGTCACGGCCGAGCGCGCCGTGGGCGAGCGTCGGCACCGCGCAGCGCGGGCTGGCCACGATGACCTGGAGCACGACCTCGTCCCCCACGTGCAGCTCGCGCCCCACCCAGTCGTTCTCCACGAAGCCCGCCGCGTCCGTCCTGATGATCAGGTTGGGCCGGTAGCGGAGGGCTTCGACGTGCCCGCGCGGGCTGAGCTCGCCGATGCGGTCGATCGTCGAGGTGGAGATCAGGTGCAGGGGCGCGAAGTCGAAGAAGGTGCCCGCCGGCGAGGCCCCGCCGAGCGTGCCTGCCGTGTACGGCACCTCCGCCTCGATGCCCTCGGCCAGCACCCGCTCGGGCACCGACCGCTCCAGCTCGGCCCCCTCCGGCGGCACGTCGGTCAGCCGCACCTCGCGGCCGAGCAGCTTCGACAGCTCCTCGTCCCCCGGCGCGCGGGCGCCTTCGACGGTCAGCAGGTCGCGCCAGAGCCGCGGGTTCTTGGCGCTGGCGATCTTGCCCGTGGCGACGTCGAGCACCGCCCGGGCCCGGTCGCCGGCCAGGCCGCGCTCGGTCACCTCGCTCTCGGCGACCTCCTCGCCCAGCATCGACTTCACCGGATAGCGGCGCAACGCCTCGACATGCATGATCGAGAGCTTAGGCCCGGCCCCAGAAGCGGCGCAGGTGGGGGACCAGCTCGGCGGCCCGCTCGTCGGGGAAGAACAGCCGCCCGCCGTCGATCTCGACGACCTCCCGCACGCCGGGGATCGTGTCGCGCAGCCAGCGGGCCCAGCTCACGTCGAAGAACACGTCGCCGGTGCCCCACACGACCAGCGTCGGCACGGTGAGCACGGTGAGCTGCGGCTCGATGGCGACCATGTCCGCGGCGTCGATCGAGGCCAGCAGGCGTTCGAAGGCGCGGCCGCCGTCCGGCTTGGCCAGGATCGGGCGCAGGTAGGCGTCCACCAGCGCGGCGGGGTCGTCGATGTGCTCGTAGCCGGCGCCCAGGGCGGTTCGGGCCAGCAGCTCGGGGTGGTCCAGCACGGCGGCCACCAGCCCGGCCAGCTCGCCCCTGGCGGCCAGCTCCACGGTGTCCTTGAACGCCTCCGGCGGGGTGTTGGTGTGCACGTCGCAGTTGGTGAGGGTGAGCGAGCGCAGGCGCCGGGGGTGGCGGACCGCGAAGACCTGGGCGACGGCGCCGCCGGTGTCGTTGGCCACGAGGTCCACCTCGTCCAGGCCGAGCCCGGCGCACAGCTCCTCCACGGCCTCGGCCAGCGCGGGGATGGACAGATCTTGGCGCGGCTCGCTGCCGCCGTGCGCGGGCAGGTCCAGGGCCACGCAGCGGCGCTCGTCGCGCAGCTCGGCGATGACGTTGCGCCACAGGTACGAGCTGGTGCCCACCCCGTGCACGAACAGGGTGACCGGGCCCCGGCCCACGTCCACGTAGTCGATGCCGTCCATGCCGGCTCCCTCTCGATTACAGACCGACTGTCGGTCTAGGAAATTACCGACCGTTGGTCGGTTTGTCTAGAGTGAGGGCATGAACCTCAAGGCGGAGCGCGGCGCGGCCACCCGCGACAAGGTCCTGGCCATCGCCACGCGGCTGTTCGCCGAACGGGGCTACGACGACACGTCGATCGAGGCCGTGCTCCAGGAGTCGGGGCTGAGCCGCGGGGCCCTCTACCACCACTACGCGGGCAAGGACGCGCTGTTCGAGGCGGTGCTGGAGGCCACGGAGTCGGCCATCGGCGTCAAGATCGCCAAGGCGGTGCGCGGCATCGCCGACCCGGCGGCGGCGCTCCTGGCGGGCGCGCTGGCCTGGGTCAGGCTGGCGGGCGATCCGGTGATCCGGCGCATCGTGCTCATCGACGCGCCCGCGGTGCTGGGCTGGGAGAGCTGGCGGGCGATGGAGGAGCGGTACTCCTTCGGCATGCTGAAGGCGGCCCTGCAGGCGACCGGCGCGGTCCCCGACGGCTTCGTCGACCTGCACGCCCACATGCTGCTGGCCGCCGTCAACGAGAGCGCCCTGCTGGTCGCCAGGGGCGGCGACACCGCGACGGCGGAGGCCGCCGTGGAGGAGTTCCTGCGCCGCGTCCTCAAGCCGTAGCAGGCGCTCAGGCACCGCGTCCTCAAGCCGTAGCAGGCGCTCAGGCGCTGCGGCACGGCCACGGAAACGGCGGCGCCGCCCGAAAGGCCGGGCGGCGGGGCCGAAACGCGGAGAAAGGTCAGGCGGCGGCGTTGGCCATGCGGCGCAGCCGGGCCAGGGCGTCGCGCTCGATGCGGCGGGCCCGGTCGCGGCCGATGCCGTAGCGCTCCCCCACCTCGGTCAGCGTGTGCTCGCGCCCGTCGAGCAGCCCGTAGCGCCAGCGCAGCATCTCGCTGGTGTCGCCCTCCAGGCCGGTGAGCCACTGGTCGAGCCGCTCGCGCTCAAGGATGTCGATGGCCTGCTGCTCGGGATCGGCCCACGTCTCGTCGGCGATCATGTCACCAAGCTCGGTCTCGTCCTCGTCACCCACGCCGAGCTGCAGCGACACCGGGTCGGACGCCCAGCGGCGCAGCTCGCGCACCCGCTCGATCGGCAGGTCGAGGATCTCGGCGAGGTCGCCGTCGGTCGGCTCGGCGTCGAACTCGGCCAGCATGTCGCGGCGCACCCGCATCAGCCGGGTCATCTGCTCGCCGGCGTGCGTCGGCAGCCGGACCGGACGGGCCTGCTCGTGGATGGCCCGTCCGACCGACTGCCTGATCCACCAGGTCGCGTAGGTGGAGAACTTGTACCCCCGGCGGTAGTCGAACTTCTCGACCGCTCGAACCAGGCCCAGGTTCCCCTCCTGGACCAGGTCGATGAGCGGCATCCCCCGGCCCGAGTACTTCCGGGCCACCGCCACCACCAGGCGCAGGTTGGCCTGGATGAACTCGTCCTTCGCGCGCTGGCCGGAGACGGCCAGGCGCTCCAGCTCCTCGTCCGCCGCGTCCCCGATGCGCGGCTCGGAGCCTCCGCTGTCAAGAAGCTGCTCGGCGAACAGGCCCGCCTCGATCCGTTTGGCGAGCTCCACCTCTTCCTCCGCCGTGAGCAGCGGGACCCGGCCGATCTCGGCCAGATACGTCCCCAGCAGGTCGCGGTCAGCGACGTGCTGCTCCTGCGTGCGACTCCCCGTAGGCCTTGCCATCCCCTGGCACCTCGTTCCGCAGCTGCGTCCTATATCCGGCCAACGTCCGGCCGGAAGCAAAGATTCCCTAAACAGCTACGCCAGAGGGAGGGTCTTGGACGTCCTCCTAAAGGAGGAGGCCGGCCTGAAACACCTGGTGGACAAGGGGAACACCGGGTCGGTACGCCAGATGGACATAGGAGGGGGCGTCGAGCACGACCAGGTCGGCGCGGGCTCCCTGACGCAGCCAACCTACGTCCGTGCGGCGCAGCGCGCGGGCCCCGCCGTACGTGGCCGCGCGCACCGCCTCCAGCGGCGTCATCCCCATCTCGCGCACCGCCAGCGCCACGCAGAACGGCATCGACGAGGTGAACGACGAGCCGGGGTTGCAGTCGGTGGCCAGCGCGACCGTGACGCCCGCGTCGATGAGCCGCCGCGCGTCGGGATAGGGCGAGCGGGTGGAGAACTCGGCCCCCGGCAGCAGCGTCGCCACCGTCCCGCTCGACGCGAGTGCGTCGACGTCGGCGGCCGACAGGTGGGTGCAGTGGTCGGCCGAGGCCGCGCCCAGCTCGCAGGCGATGCGCACGCCGGGCCCCTCGGTGAGCTGGTTGGCGTGCACCCGGGGCTGGAGCCCGGCCTTGATCCCGGCGTTCAGGATCTCCCTGGTCTGGTCGCCGTCGAACGCGCCGCGCTCGCAGAAGACGTCCACCCATTTGGCGTAGGGGGCGCAGGCGTCGAGCATCTCGCCCGTCACCAGCCGGACGTAGTCGTCGGCGTCGGCGCCCTCGGGGACGACGTGCGCGCCCAGGTAGGTCGTCTCGTCGGTGAGGGTGGTGGCGATCTCCAGCGAGCGGCGCTCGTGCTCGGCGGACAGGCCGTAGCCGCTCTTGATCTCCACGGTGGTGGTGCCCTGGGCGAGCATCTCCTCCACCAGGGCGCGGGCGTGCGTGGCCAGGTCGGCGTCGCTCGCCGCGCGGGTGGCGGCGACGGTCGTCCTGATGCCCCCGCCGGTGTACGGCTGCCCCGACATGCGGGCCTGGAACTCGGCCGTACGGTCGCCGGCGAACACCAGGTGGGCGTGGCTGTCCACGAACCCGGGCAGCACGGCCCGGCCGCCGGCGTGCAGGCGCTCGTCGGCGTCGGGCGCCTGGGCGGCGGGGCCGACCCAGGCCACCAGGCCGTCCTCGACGACCAGCGCCGCGTCGGTGATCTCCTCGCGCTCGGGGTCGCCGGTGTAGAGCAGCCCGATCCCGTCGATCAGCGTGGTGGTCATCGCACCTTTCCTATCGCCTCGGAGAGCATGTGCCCGACGTCGCCGAGCTCGTGGCGGCCCTGCGCGACCACCCTGCGGCCGCCGGAGACCACCGAGTGCACGTCGGAGGCCGTGGCCGCGAACACCACGGCCTCCAGGCCGCCGATGCCCGCCGTGCGCACCGAGTCGAGCCGGACCGACACCAGGTCGGCCCACGCCCCGGGGATGAGCCGGCCGGCGTCGGCGAAGCCGAGCGAGGTGTGCCCGGCGCCCGTGGCGGCGGTGAGCAGGTCGGCGGCGCTCCAGTGGCCGCGCCGCTCGCTGGTCAGCCGCTCGTCGAGCTCGACCGCGCGGGCCTCCTCGAACAGGTCGATCACGGCGTGGCCGTCGGAGCCGAGCGTGATCGGGGTGCCGCGGTCGGCCGCCGCCCTGGCCGGGCCGACGCCGTCGGCGAGGTCGCGCTCGGTGGTGGGGCACATGCAGATGTACGTGCCCGACTGGCCGAGCAGCTCCACGTCGGAATCGGTCAGATGGGTGGCGTGCACCGCGGTCGAACGCGGGCCCAGCACGCCGCGCTCGTGCAGGATCTGGACCGGCGTGGCGGCGTACGTCTCGGCGCAGGCCGCGTTCTCGGCGCGCTGCTCGGAGACGTGCGCGTGCAGCGGGGCGCCGTGCCGGTGGGAGAACTCGGCCACCACCGGCATCTGCTCGGGCGGCACCGCGCGCACGGAGTGGACGGCGGCCCCGATCTCCACGTCGTGCTGCCCCTCGTAGGCGGCGGCCAGCTCGTCGGCCCTGGCCGCCCAGCCGTCGGCGCTGCCGTCGCTGAAGCGCAACTGCGTGCCCGACAGCGGCACGCCGATGCCGCCGGACAGGTAGCAGGTGTCGAGCAGCGTGATGCGCAGCCCGGCCTCGCGCGCGGCCTGGACGAGCGCGTGGCTCATCACGTTCCTGTCCTCGTACGGGCGGCCGCCGGGGCCGTGGTGCAGGTAGTGGAACTCGCCCACGCAGGTCACCCCGGCCAGCGCCATCTCGGCGTAGACGGCCCTGGCGAGCTGGAAGTAGGTGTCGGGGTCGAGCTTGCCCGCGACCTCGTACATCTGGTCGCGCCAGGTCCAGAAGTCGCCCTTGCCGCGCTGGGTGGCGCCGCGCAGGGCCCGGTGGAAGGCGTGGGAATGGGCGTTGGCCAGGCCGGGGATGGTCAGGCCGGGCAGCCGCTCGGCCGAGCCGGGCTCACCCCCCCCGATCCGGGCGATCCGGGCGCCCTCGACCTCGATGAGGACGCCGTGGGCGACCCCGTCGGGCAACCAGGCCTGCTCGCACCAGTAGGTCAGCGACACAGATCCTCCAGCACGTCCGCGAGTGCCACCACTCCCGCATGGCAGTCTGCCTGGTCGGCGTGCTCCTCGGGGGAATGGGACACGCCGGTGGGGTTGCGTACGAACAACATCGCGCTCGGGACGCCCGCCGTGGCGAGGATTCCGGCGTCGTGGCCCGCTCCGGTCGGCAGGATCGGCGCGGGCGTGTCGCCGCCCGCCACGCGGGCCAGCCGGTCCCTCAGCGCCGCGCCGAAGGCGACCTCGGGGGTCCACGACTCCTCGCGCACGTCCGCGCCGGCCCCCGCGGACAGCTCCTCGACCAGGGCGCGGACCGCGGGCTCGGCCGGGCCTCGGGCGTCCAGCCAGGCCGTGACCAGGCCGGGGACGGCGTTGGCGTTGCCGGGCGAGACGCGGGTCTTGCCGACCGTGGCCACCACGTCGTGCCGCTCGGCCGCCTCGCGGGCGGCCAGCACCAGGCGGGCGAAGGGCAGCATCGGGTCGTCGCGGTCGGCCAGCCGGGTGGTGCCCGCGTGGTCGGCCCTGCCGTGGAAGTCGAACCGCCACCGACCGTGCGGCCAGATGGCGCTGGCCACGCCCACCGGGCGGCCCTCGTGCACCAGGCCGCGGCCCTGCTCGACGTGGAGCTCGACGAACGTGCCGACGGTGGCCAGGGTCTCGGCGTCGTGGCCCACGTCCGCCGGCTTGCGGCCGGCCCGCGTCATGACGTCGGCCAGCGTGTCGCCGTCGTCGTCGGTGAGCGCGAGCGCGCGTTCCGGCGTCAGCGCGCCGGTGAGCAGCCGGGAGCCCATGCACGGCACGCCGAACCTGGCGCCCTCCTCGTCGGTGAAGCAGGCGACGCCGATCGGCCGGCCCGGCGTGACCTGCCGTTCGCGCAGCAGGTCGAGGGCGGCGAAGGCGGACACCACGCCGAGCGGGCCGTCGTAGGCGCCGCCGTGGCGCACGGAGTCGAGGTGGCTGCCGGTGACCACGCCGGGCCGGCGCGACGGGTCGCCCCACCAGGCCCAGAGGTTGCCGTTGCGGTCTTCCCGCAGGTCGAGCCCGCGGCGCGCGGCCTCGCCCGCGAACCACCCGCGTAGCTCCATGTCGGCGGCCGACCAGGCGTCTCTCACGTATCCGCCGGAGCGGGGATCTCGTCCTATGTGCGCGAGTGGTTCAAGCATGGGTCCACTGTAGTGAATGGATCCATTCAGATGTCAGTTGGCCGGGCCCGCACTCGGTCTGATGGTCAGTTCGGTGAGGTGGGCGTCGGGTCCGGCGTTGATCGTGGCGAGCACGGCCCGCGCGACGCTCTCCGGGGTGAGGTACTTGTCCGGTTCGTACGCGCCGCCCTCCTGGGCGCGCACACCGCGCTGCATGTCGGTGGCCACCCGGCCCGGGTAGACGGTGGTGACCCGCAGCTCGGGCTCCTCCAGGCGCAGCGCGTCGGCGAAGGCGCGCAGGGCGAACTTGCTGGCCGCGTACGAGGCCCACTCGGGGTTGGCCCGCTGCCCCGCCCCGGAGTTCACGCAGACGACGTGCCCCCGGGCGCGGCGCAGCGCGGGCAGCAGCAGCCGGGTCAGCTCGGCGACCGCGACGACGTTGAGCTCCATGGTCGTGCGCCAGTTGCCGGCGGGCTGGTCGGCGATCCGGCCGAGCAGGGCGATCCCGGCGCTGTGCACGAGCACGTCGAGCCGCTCGACGCCGTCGACGTCGGCCTCGGTGAGCCGGGTCAGCTCGACGGGCCAGGGCCGGGCGTCCGGCAGCTCGGCCGCCAGCCTGGCGAGCGCGGACTCGTCCCTGCCGCCGAGGATGACGTGATGCGTGGGGCCCAGCGCCCGCGCCACGGCCTCGCCCACACCACGGGAGGCGCCGGTGACCAGCGCAGTCGGTCGTTCAGTCATGGGGCCGAGTTTATGACCTTGACGGCCATTCAAATTTGAGTACAAACTTGAGCACATGTCGGCGTCCACGCGCATCCTGATCCTCGGTTCCCTGCTCGACGGCCCCATGAACGGCTACGGCGTACGCCGCCGGCTGGAGATGATGGGCGCCGACACCTGGGCCAACGTCGCCTTCGGCTCGATCTACCACGGCCTGGGCAAGATGGCCGACGAGGGGCTGCTCGCGGTCGTCGAGGCCGGCAAGGGCGGCAAGGTCGTCTACGAGCTGACCGAGGCCGGCCGCTACGAGTTCCACCGGCTGCTCATGCACAGCTGGTCCGAGGTGAGACCCGTCGTCGACCCCTTCCAGGTCGCGCTGACGTTCATGCACCGGATGAAAAAGCAGGAGATTCTCGACGCCCTGCATGGCAGGATTCGGCAACTGCGACTGAACATCGAGACCATCGACCACGCGTACGGCACCAAGCAGCGCTACGGCGAGCCCCGCCACCTCGACGAGAACCTCCGCCTGACCCAAGCCATGCTCCAGGCCCAGCTCGACTGGGTCGAAGGCGCGATCGGCCGGGTCGAGAAGGACGAACTGCCCTGAGGAGAAAAATGATCATTGAGGCACGTGAGTTACGCAAGACGTTCACCACCAGGAGCCGCAAGGGCTCGCAGACCGTCGAGGCCGTGCGCGGCATCGACCTCGACGTCGAGAAGGGCGAGATCTTCGGCGTGCTCGGCCCCAACGGCGCCGGCAAGACCACGACGATCCGCATGCTGGCCACGCTGATCACGCCCGACTCCGGCACCGCCGTCGTCGCCGGCCACGACCTGCGCAAGGAGCCCGAGGCCGTGCGCCGCCGGCTCGGCTACGTCAGCCAGGCGGGCGGCGTGGAGGACACCACGAGCGCCCGCGCCCAGATCATGATGGCCGCGAAGATCCACGGCGTGGCCGACCCGAAGCAGGCCACGGCCGACGTGCTCGACCGCTTCGACCTCGCCGAGATGGCCGACCGGCCCGGCCGCACGCTCTCCGGCGGCCAGAAACGGCGGGTGGCCATCGCGCTGGGGCTGGTGCACGCCCCGCCGCTGCTCTTCCTCGACGAGCCCACCACCGGCCTCGACCCGCAGAACCGCGCCAATCTCTGGGACCGCATCAGGCAGCTCCGCGAGGCCGGCACGAGCGTGCTGCTCAGCACCCACTACCTCGACGAGGCCGACGCGCTCTGCGACCGGCTGGTGATCGTCGACCACGGGCGCATCGTGGCCGAGGGCACGCCCGGCGAGCTCAAGCGCGAGGTCTCCGGCGACGTCGTCACGCTGCGGCTGGCCGAGCCCGAGCGGGCCGCCGAGGCGCTGCGGCCCCTGGCCCGCGAGGTCCGCCTGGACGAGGACGCCCTGCGCGTCTACGTCGACGACGGCGAGCACACCCTGCCCGCGCTGCTGCGCGTCCTTGAGGAGCAGGGCATCGGCCTGCGCTCGATCGCGCTCGACCGCTCCACCCTCGACGACGTCTTCCTGGCCAAGACCGGCCGGTCCCTGCGCGACACCGGAGCCGCCGCATGATCCGCCACATCGCCCTGTTCACCGGCTACGAGCTGAAGAAGTCCTTCAGCAACCCCGTCTGGCCGCTGTTCGGCATCCTGCAGCCGGTGCTCTACCTGCTGATGTTCGCGCCGCTGCTCAAGGACCTGACGCCGGGCCGCAGCACGGTCGACGCCCTGCGCATGTTCACGCCCGCGTCGATGATGATGATCGCCGTGTTCGGCTCGCTGTTCTCCGGGTTCGGCCTGATCGCCGAGCTGCGCAACGGCTCGCTCGAACGGTACGCCGTCAGCCCCGCCTGGCGGCCGGCCATCGTGCTCGGGCGGGTGGCCAAGGACATGGTCGTGCTGGTGTGCCAGGCGGCCCTGGTGCTGGTCGTGGCCGTGGCCATGGGCGTGCGCATCGGCGGCGTCGAGCTGGTGCTGGTGCTGGCGCTCATGGCGGCCACCGGGCTGTTCGCCTCCGGGCTGTCGCAGGGGCTGGCGCTGACCGTGCGCGACGAGAACGGCATGTCGCAGACGCTCAACCTGTTCATGCTGCCGATCATGCTGCTGGCCGGGCTGTTCATCCCGATCGCGTTCGCGCCCGGCTGGATGCGGGCGATCGCGCCGGTCAACCCGCTCTACCACGCGGTCGAGGCCGGGCGGGCGCTGTTCGCCGGACGGCTGGACGACTCGTCGATCCCGATCGCCTTCGCGCTGTTCATCGTGCTCGCGGTGCTCACGACGCTCTGGTCGACGCGGTCGCTACGCAGGATCGCCGGGTAGGAACGTGCCGGCCTCGTCGGTCATCCGCTCGTACTCCTCCAGCCTGGCCCTGGTACGCAGCGGCGCGGCGTCGGCCATGGCCTCGACCAGGGCCATGGCCAGGGCCAGGGGGGCCGCGTGGGAGTCGAACACCAGGCGGTCCCCGACCGGGCCGTCGAGCACGACCTCGGCCGGGAAGTCCGCTTTGTCGGTGATGGCGGCGACGCGCAGGCCGAGCTTCCCGGCGTACTCCAGCGCCTGCACGACCTCGGCGGGATAACGCGGGAGCACCACCGCCACCACCCACTCCGCGCCCGCCCGCCGCGCCGCGTGCAGCCCCTCGACCAGCTCGGAGCCGCCGTGGGTGAGCAGGCGCACGTCGGGGTGGATGCGCCTGGCGTAGTAGGCGAAGGTGGTGGCCAGGCCGCAGGAGACCCGCAGGCCCAGCACCGGCAGCGGCTCGGTGGCGGCGAGCTGCTCGCCCAGCTCCTTGAGCGGGAGGGCGGCCAGCCGCTCGCGGACCGCGGCGAGGTTGCGGATCTCGCTGTCGATCGCGTTGCGCAGCAGGCTCTCCTGGGGCGCGACCACGCCGCCGCCGAGCACCAGCGGGCGCAGCGCCTGCCGCAGCTCGGGATAGCCGGCGAAGCCGAGCACCATGGCGAACCTGGTCACCGACGGCTGGCTGACCCCGGCCCGCTCGGCCAGCTCGACGCTGGACAGGAAGATCGCCTCGTCGAGGTGCTCGCCCAGGTAATGGGCGATCCTGCGCTGCACCGGCGACAACCTCCGGCCGTCGAGCAGCACGCCGAGCCCACCGTGATATCCGTCAGCCACGCCACCTCCAACACTCCTGCACCGGCATTCTCATCCCCCGCGCCGCGCGGGAGAGGGCGACGGCAGGATCAGGACTCGCGCATGGGGATGCGCACGCCACGGGCCTCGGCCACCTCGGCGGCCTCCTCGTACCCCGCGTCGACGTGGCGCATCACGCCCGTGCCGGGGTCGTTGGTCAGGACGCGGTTGAGCTTCTCCCCGGCCAGCGCGGTGCCGTCGGCGACCGTGACCTGCCCGGCGTGGATGGACCGGCCGATCCCCACGCCGCCGCCGTGGTGGATGGACACCCAGGCCGCGCCGGAGGCGGTGTTGAGCATGGCGTTGAGCAGCGGCCAGTCGGCGATGGCGTCCGAGCCGTCGGCCATGGCCTCGGTCTCCCGGTACGGCGAGGCCACCGATCCGCTGTCCAGGTGGTCGCGGCCGATCACGATCGGCGCCTGGAGCTCGCCGGAGGCCACCATGTCGTTGAACCGCTCGCCCGCGACGTTGCGCTCGCCGTAGCCGAGCCAGCAGATGCGCGCGGGCAGCCCCTGGAAGTGCACCTTCTCGCCGGCCTGCGCGATCCACCTGGCCAGCGGCTCGTTGTCGGGGAACAGCTCCAGGATCGCGCGGTCGGTCGCGGCGATGTCGGCCGGGTCGCCGCTCAGCGCGGCCCACCGGAACGGCCCCTTGCCCTCGCAGAACAGCGGCCTGATGTACGCCGGCACGAACCCGGGGAAGTCGAAGGCCCGCGTGTACCCGGCGAGCTGGGCCTCCCCGCGGATGGAGTTGCCGTAGTCGAACACCTCGGCGCCGGCGTCCTTGAAGCCGACCATGGCCTCGACGTGCCGGGCCATCGACGTGCGCGCCCGCTCGGTGAAGCCGGCCGGGTCCTTGTCGCGTTCGGCGCCCATGTCCTCGAAGGCGACGCCGACCGGCAGGTACATCAGCGGGTCGTGCGCGGAGGTCTGGTCGGTGACGATGTCGATCTCGGCGCCCCCGGCCAGCAGCTCGGGCAGGGCCTCGGCGGCGTTGGCCACGACGCCGATGGACAGCGGGCGGCGCGCGTCGCGGGCCTCGTAGGCCAGCCGCAGCGCCTCCTCCAGGGAGGCCGCCTGCACGTCGAGGTAGCGGTGCTCGATGCGGCGGGTGACCGAGCGGGGGTCGCAGTCGATGCAGATCGCGACGCCGCCGTTCATGGTGACGGCCAGCGGCTGGGCGCCGCCCATGCCGCCGAGGCCGGCCGTGAGGGTGATCGTGCCGGCCAGCGAGCCGCCGAACCGCTTCGCGGCGACCGCGGCGAACGTCTCGTACGTGCCCTGGAGGATGCCCTGGGTGCCGATGTAGATCCACGAACCGGCGGTCATCTGGCCGTACATGGTGAGGCCGGCCGCCTCCAGGCGGCGGAACTCCTCCCAGTTGGCCCAGTCGGGGACCAGGTTGGAGTTGGCGATGAGCACCCGGGGGGCCCATTCGTGGGTGCGGAAGACGCCCACCGGACGGCCCGACTGGACCAGCAGCGTCTCGTCGCCCTCCAGCGTGGTCAGGGTCCTGACCATGGCGTCGAAGGAGGGCCAGTCGCGGGCGGCCCGGCCGGAGCCGCCGTAGACGACCAGCTGCTCGGGGTGCTCGGCGACCTCGGGGTCCAGGTTGTTCTGGAGCATCCGGAGCGCCGCCTCCTGCGGCCACCCCTTCGCGGTGATCGTGGTGCCTCGCGGTGCGCGCACGCTGCGGCTCATGGTGACCCTCCTGAATGAACACATTCACCTTTGTCACCCGAAGACTACGGTGGACCGCGTCCAGCGGTCCACCGCAGGCAGCAGGCGAAGCCTGCGCCTACGGTCCCCGAAGCGTCCAGCGGTCCACTGTTTTTCCTCTAGCTCGTGAGGAACTGGGTGGCGGCGAGTTCGCGGTAGAGGTCGTCGTCCGCGACGAGTTCGGCGTGGGTGCCGACCGCCCGTACGCCGCCCGCCTCCATCACCACGATCCGGTCGGCGTTCGTCACGGTGGACAGCCGGTGGGCGATGACCAGCACGGTCGTCTCGGCCGCCACCTCGGCGATGACCTCGCGCAGCCGCAGCTCGTTGACCGCGTCGAGCTGGGACGTGGCCTCGTCGAGCAGCAGCAGCCTGGGCCTGCGCAGCAGGGCCCTGGCGATGGCGACGCGCTGCCGCTCGCCGCCGGACAGCAGCACGCCGCGGTGGCCCACCGCCGTGTCGAGCCCTTCGGGCAGCCGGGCGACCAGGTCGTCGAGCCGGGTGCGGGTGACGGCGCGGAGCAGCTCGTCCTCGGTGGCGTCCTGGGCGGCGAAGAGCAGGTTCTCGCGCAGCGTGCCGGCCAGGACGGGGGCGTCCTGCTCGACGTAGCCGAGCGCGGCCCGCAGCTCGCCGAGCGGCCAGTCGCGGATGTCCCGGCCGCCGATGGAGATCAGGCCGTCCTGGTGCTCGTAGAAGCGTTCGAGCAGGGCGAACACCGTGGACTTGCCCGCGCCCGACGGCCCGACCAGCGCCGTGAGCCCGCCCGCGGGCACCTCGAAGGTGACGCCGTCGTGCACGGCGGGACGGTCGTCGCCGTACCGGAAGACGACGTCCTGGAACCGCAGGCCCACCGGCGTGCCCGCGACCGGGACGGCGGTGCTGACCGGCTCGCCGGGCAGGTCCTCGATCTCCTTGATGCGCCGCATCGCGGCCAGCCCGTTCTGGAGCTGGACGGCGCCCTGGACGAGCTGCCCGATCGGCGGCACCAGGTAGAACAGGTAGAGCAGGAACGCGATCAGGGACGAGACCTCCAGCACGCCCGACGCCACCCGCGACCCGCCGACGGCCAGCACGCACAGGAAGGCGATCTGCACGGCCATCCAGGTCGCCACGCCGGCCAGCGACGTCCAGCCGGCCACCTGCAGCCCGCGGTCGCGG
This sequence comes from Nonomuraea sp. NPDC048881, assembly GCF_040649795.1. NCBI lineage: Bacteria > Bacillati > Actinomycetota > Actinomycetes > Streptosporangiales > Streptosporangiaceae > Nonomuraea > Nonomuraea sp. NPDC048881. The sequence goes on along the minus strand of NZ_JBEZGC010000001.1, from coordinate 1,000,877 downwards.
GCGCGCTCGGCCGCCTCCCCGACGACCGCGATCTCCCGCTCCTCCGCGCCGCTGGCCTTGACCGTCCGGTACGCCTGCAGCGCCCGGTCCAGCACGGCCCCCATCTCGCCGACGGCCTCCTGGGCCTGCGTCTGCGCCCGCTGGATGCGCGGCATGATGAGCGCGACCAGGCCGCCGATCACCACCACCACGAGCAGCGTGACCAGCAGCAGCACGCCGTCCATGGTGGCCATCATGACGATCGCGCCGATCAGCATGAAGACCGCGCTGACCGACTCCACGATCCCGTTGGTCAGCACCGCGCGCAGCAGCGTCGTGTCACTCGTCACCCGCGACATCAGGTCGCCGGGCTTGAGCCGGTCGACGTCGGCGACCCTGAGCCGGAGCATCCGGTCGACGAGCCTGCGCCGGGCGCCCAGCACGACGCCCTCGCCGGTGCGTTCCATCAGGTAGGTGCCCCCGGCCGAGACGACGGCTCCGACGAGCACCGCCACGGTCAGTCCTAACAGCGGCGCGGCCAGCGACTGGTCTTCTCCGAAGGCGTCCACGACGTACTTGGCCAGCAGGGGCATCGCCAGCCCCGCCACCGAGCCGATCAACCCGAGCAGACCGCCCGCGATCAGAACTTTCCGATGCGGCCTGAGGTAGGCCAGCAGCTCTTTGAGCACCCCAACTCCTCTCACGACATTTCTCGAAATTGCCCAACGAACGGCGCAACGCGATCCGCACCGCCACGCCAGGGTCAACTTAGATTGACGACCAAAGTATGTCAACTTTCGTTGACGCCTCCTCCTTGAGAAGGAGACGCACGGGCGATCGCCGCCCCCTGGCACCGGGATCGGCGGCGGCCCTATAGTCATGTCCATGAGTAGTCATGTTCTTGAGCGTCGCTGATGGCGTTGCGGCATGCCGTGCTGGCGGCGCTGCTCGACGGCGAGTACAGCGGCTACCAGCTCACCAAGATCTTCGACGTGGGCGTCTCCAACTTCTGGTACGCCGCCCCCCAGCAGCTCTACGCCGAGCTCACCAGGCTGGAGGCCGACGGCCTGGTCACCGGCCGGGAGGTGGTCCAGCGCGGCCGTCCGAACAAGCGCCTGTTCTCGGTCACCCCGGCCGGCCTGGACGAGCTGGCCGCCTTCGCCGCGGCCCCGGCCAAGCCGTTGCTGCTCCGCGACGACCTGGCCGTCAAGGTCCACGCGGCCGACCGGCTCGACCCGGCGCCGCTGATCGCCCAGCTCCTCGACCGCGCCGGGGAGGCCGCCGCCAAGCTCGCGTTCTTCGAGCAGACCCTGCTGCGCCTGCGCGGCGACCGCGACGAGGAGTCGTTCCTGCGCGAGGGCGAGCGGGTCGGCCCGTACCTGTCCTGCCTGGCGGGCTGCCGCCTGGAGCGGGAGATGCGCGACTGGTGCCTGAGCACCGCCCGGACGCTCGGCGAGCGCGCCGCCCGGACCTCGGAGGAGAACCCGTGACCTACACCCGTTACGTCGCGCTCGGCGACAGCCAGACCGAGGGCCTCGGCGACGGCGACGACGTCCTCGGCCACCGCGGCTGGGCCGACCGGCTCGCCGAGCACCTGGCCCGCGGCAATCCCGGCCTGCTCTACGCCAACCTCGCGGTGCGCGGCCGGGTGGCCGCCCAGATCCGCGCCGAGCAGCTGCCCGCCGCGCTGGAGCTCCGTCCCGACCTGGCCACGGTGATGGCGGGCATGAACGACGTCATCCGTCCCGGCTTCGACGCCGCCGCCGTCGCGGCCGACCTGGAGCACATGTTCGCGGCGCTGACCGGAGCGGGCGCGCGGGTGGTGACCGTGACCTTCCCCGACATCGGCCGGATCGCGCCGCTGGCCAGGCCGCTGCTGCCGCGCGTGCTCGACCTCAACGCCCGCGTGCGCGAGGCCGCCGCCCGGCACGGCGTGACGCTGGTGGACACCTTCCCCGACACGGCGGTGACCGACGCGCGGTTGTGGAGCCCCGACCGGCTGCACGCCAGCCCGGCCGGGCACGCCAGGTTCGCCGCGTCGGTGGCGTACGCGCTGGAGCTGCCCGGCAGCGACGACAGCTGGAACCTGCCGCTGCCCGTGCTGCCGCCGCCCGGCCGCCTGCGCACGGCGGCGGCCGAGGCCCGCTGGCTGGGCTCGTTCGCCGGGCCGTGGATCGCCCGGCGCCTGCGGGGCCGCTCGTCCGGCGACGGCCGGGTGTGCAAGCGCCCGGCGCTCGCGCCGGTGCTCCTGGGCCTGCCGGATCAGTCGACCTCGGGCAGGTCCGGGTCGTCGTAGTCGGCGTCGCCGTCGTCGGCCCTGCGCAGCTTGATGTCCTCGGCCCACTCCCGGGCGAAGGCGCGGATATCCACGATGTGCCGTTCGTCCAGGCCGTGGGCCTCGAAGCGTTCGTCGCTCATGAGCTCGACGAACTCCAGCCGCATGAGCAGCTCCTGCGGCGAGAAGTCGTCGAGGTGGACGGCGGCGAGGCGTTCGAGGTCGCGGAAGGAGAACACGTGCGCCGCCGAGGCCGCGTCCGCGACGTCGGCCGGCAGCCCCCTCTCGTGCAGGTCGCGCACCCGCAGCCCGATCACGTCCGCCGGGGCCGCCACCGGCAGGCCGTCGCACACCACCGGTGGCTCGCGCAGCGCCTCGCGGGTGAGGACGATCTCGGCGTCGCGCCCGATGGACGGGTCCGTGACGGTCAGGCGGGCCGCCCACGCGGCGCTCTCGGCGACCTGCGCGACCAGCCCGCCGGCGCGCAACGCGGCCACGACGTCGTCGGCGGCGGACGGCAGGGGCCCTTCCGCGGCGGTCACCAGGTCGAGGCCATCGACCAGGCGGTCGGTGAAGCCGTGGGCCCGCAGGGCGTGGCCGCCCGCCAGCAGCAGCCCGTGCCGCTCGCCGGCCGGGGACAGCGCCCGCAGCAGGCGCTCGGGGAACGGCGGTAAGCGCATCAGAGCGCGGCGGGGGGCGCGAGCGGTGTCATGGGTCAAGTATGCCGACGGCCGCGCCGGCTGGAGGGCAGGTCGTGCCGCCCCGACAGGAACTCCTGGAACGCGATCTTGGCCCTGATGACCGGCCGCCGCCAGCGTTCCTCACGGTGGACGGCGGTGGCCAGCTTGCGGGGCGAGCGTCCGCCGCGGAAGAACCAGCGGGCCCACGGCGAGCCGGGACGGGCCAGGCGCACGGCGCCCACCACGAGCAGCAAAGGCAGGAACAGCCCCGCCATCCCGGTCCAGATCTTGCCCTTGAGCAGCGTGATCACCGCCAGCGCGAGGTTGGCCACGACCAGCGCCGCCGGGTTGACCGGCGTGCCGTAGTCCCAGGTCAGGGGGCGCAGGCCGATGAGGAGCAGGCCGGTCACGGCGACGGCGATGAAGACCGCGTCCACCGAGGTGCGCCCCTCCTCCTCCCAGTAGACGTCGTGCAGGTGCAGGATCAGCGCGAACTCGTCCAGCACGAGGGCGGAGCCGACGCCGAACACGCAGGCGGCGACCACCTGCCCGGCCTGCGCGGCGCCGTTGACGATGAGCCCGGTCACGCCGCCGATGAGCATGAGCACGACGCCGAACACGACGTGGTGGATGTGCATCTCGCCCACGTTCACGTTGCGGAACCAGCCGACCTTGGCCCTGATCAGGCGGACGTTGATGCGGGTGGCGATGAACGCCACGATGAGCGTGACGAAGTAACAGAACAGCGGCAGCCGTCCCGTGGTGACGATGTTGCTCTGGAACCAGTTCCCCATGACCTTAGAAGTCGATGGTACGAGCCGGAACAGCCTTGTATGTCCGCTGCGGGAGGGCTCATGAGGCGGCTCTCGCCTGGAGGGCCCGTTCGTAGCCCTCGATGACGAGCTGCCGCCTGATGTTGTCGCGTACCTGGTCGAAAGGGGGCGCGCCGGGGGCCGCGGTGCGGGCGTACCGGTCGCGCAGGCGACGTTCGGACAGGTCGAGGGTGGCCGCGTGCAGCTTGCCGAGCGCCGAGTCCAGCTCGGCGGCCCGCACCTGCGCGTAGGTGTACTGGTCGTAGGAGGGCACGCCCGGGATCGGGCGGCCGGAGCGCGCGGCCTGCGCGCGGCGGGCGTTCTCGGCGGCCAGCTCGCGCTGGAACCCCTGCTCGCTGACGTCGGCGAGCAGGCCCGCCTCGCGGGCCCAGATCCGCCGCGCCTTGTCCAGCACGGCGGCCCGCACCGCCCGCTCCCTGAGCCGCCGCGCCGGGGTGACGCCGTCACGGGGACGGTCCCAGAAGCCAGGGCCGAGCCCCTGGGCGGCGAACTCGGAGATCACCTCGGCGCGCACGGTCTCGGCCGCCCTGAGCACCTCGGCCCCGCTCACCGGCTCCCCCTCGAACGTGACGACCGTGTCCCCGGGACGCATCCCGAGCACCTCCGCCACGCCCGCGGACGCCGCCCGCGCCGGAACCCCGCCCCCGGTCTCCTTCCCCGACACCGCGATGCCGACGACGAGCACCCCGGCCAGGGCGAGAGCCGCCCACAGGACCCGCCCGCGCGCCGGGAACCCCGGACGCGGGCCGGACGCCCGGCGCGGCCGGCCGGTGGCCGGGGTGCTCGTCACGGCGTCAGCTCGCGATCTTCATGTCGAAGACGTGGAACCCCGCGTTCGCCAGCGGGCTGCCCGCCGGGAAGGTCACCGTGGCGACCGTCCTGGACGCGTCGAGCGGCACCGCGTAGCCGAACACCGACACGCCCGACTCGCGCGTCTGCCCGGTGGCCGGGTTCTTGTAGCTGGTCTGCGTCATGTTGTGGTAGTCGGCGCGGGCCACGAGCACGCCACCGGCGGGCGCGGTCGCGTCCCACTGGTCGCCGAACCTGACGGTCTTGTCCTCGGTCGTCCCGTCGGTGTAGGTGACCTTGAACACGCCCTCGCGCGCCTTCAGGCCGCCGGCTCCGAGCAGGACCAGCCTGGCGCCCTGCCCCGGCAGCGCGACCGTCTGCCCGGCGGCCTTGACGTTGTCGGTCATGCCGTACGGGCGCGGGTGCCAGACGAAGTCGGCGCCGAGCACGTTCACGGTCCGGCCCGGCGTCAGGCCCGCCTTCTCCAGCGCCTGGCCGGAGTAGCTGCGGCCGCTGGTGGAGAAGCCGCCGACGTTGGGGTTGAGGTCGGAGCTGACCGCGACGTTGTTGTACGCCTCCTCGACCGAGCCCGCCACGACCGGCGCGGTGGCCGGTCCGTTGTAGGCCCCGCGCGAGACCGTGCCGGCGACCTGGTTGCCGAAGTAGTCGCGGTCGCCGAGACCGTCCACGACCGCGCCGGACGCGAGCGCGGGCGAGCCTTCGAGCAGCTTGTAGCCGTTCACGTCGGCGGCCCCGTCGGCGGTGCCGGGGGCGGCGAGTCCGGGGTCGGCGGTCACCGCGCGGGCGTCGGCCGCCGGCACGGCCACGCCGCCGTGGTAGACGTTGGAGTCGTAGCCGATGCCGGGGGCCGCGGGCAGCGTGCCGGACGGCGCGTAGAAGATGTTGTTGACGATCTTCGAGTTCCCGGTGGGCACGGCCACGTCGAGCTTCTGCGACGGGCAGAAGAACGTGTTGTTGTACAGCCACAGCGGGCTCGTGTTGTCGCCGGAGGCGTTGCCCGCGATGCGGCAGTCGTCCTGGGCGATGTTGAACCGCAGGATGGCGGTGGCCTTGTAGTTGGGGAACTCGGTGCAGCTCTGGCAGCCGAGGTAGAAGCCGCCGGCGTTGTCGTGCGAGTAGTTGTACTGGTAGACGCACGAGCCCTTGATGCCGCCGTCGCAGTCCCAGGCGGTGGAGTCGAAGATGGTGGGCCGCTGCCGGGTCACCTCGTTGAACTGAAATACCGGGTCAACAGAGTTGATCGGCCACATTCCAGCGAAATTTCCGTCTACGTAGGGGTATTTACCGGTGCCGCCCTCGTCGAACAGGTTCTGCTCCACCAGCGGCCGGTCCGAGGCGTGCACCACGATGCCGTCGCCGCCGACCGCGCGGATGGTGTTGCGGGCGATGAGCACGTTCCGGTGGTAGTCGGTGCCCTTGCGGCTGATCTTGATGCCGCCGCCGCCCGTGTCGTGCACGTAGTTGCCGGTGATCGTGATGCCGTCGAGGTAGCCGACCTTGCCCTCGGGCAGCGCCTGGATGCTGATGCCCGCCGAGTAGGCGAACCAGGAGCCGTTCGCCCCGGTCTTGTTGCCCCATCCGGCGACGTCGGAGATCTCCAGGTCCCGCAGGACCAGCCCGGCCTTCGGCTCGGGGGTGGTGGAGTTGTACTGCACGCCGGTCCGCTTGGCCGTGGTGGCCGCCGGGTTGGTGATGTGCAGCTTCTCCAGCGTCACGTGGCTGTTGTCCACCAGGTGGACGGCCCACTCGCCGCCGTCACCCTGGATGATCGGCTTGGGGCCCTCGCCGTAGGAGGTGAAGACGACGGGGTGCGCGGCCGTGCCGGAGCCGACCGGTTCGAGCCGGCCGGCGCAGACGGTCCCCGCCCTGAACTTGATCGTGTCCTTCTCGCGGAAGGTGATGGCGTTGACGGCGTCCAGGCTGTTCAGCGGCCCGGCGGCATTGCGCCCCGAGCCGCCGTCCGGCGCCTGACAGTCGACGAAGAAGTTCCGGGCGGCGGCCGCTTCCGCGGGGGTGGCGACCAGTCCGGCCGCCACGACCAGGGCCGCGACTAACTGAAGGCGCATGTTTCCTCTCCGGGGGTGTTTCAGGCGAACTCTGAGCAGTTCAGAGCAGTTCAGAGCGGTTCAGAGGGGGCTTCAGGCGGACCGGGACAGCGTGCCGGGCTCGACGCCGTGCTCGAAGGGCAGGCCCTGGGCGTGCCGGGCCAGCTCGTCGAGCGCGAGGTCGGCCATCCTGGCCAGCTCGCCGCCCAGCGAGCCGGCGACGTGCGGCGTGACGAGCACGTTCGGCAGGTCGTAGAGGGGCGAGTCGGCGGGCAGGAACTCCGGCTCGGTGTGGTCGAGCACCGCGTACAGCCGTCCGGAGGTCAGCTCGGCGATCAGCGCGTCCTGGTCGACCAGGGCGGCGCGGGCCGTGTTGATCAGCGTGGCGCCGTCGCGCATGGCGGCCAGCCGGCCCGCGTCGATCAGGTGGCGGGTCTCGGGCAGGTCGGGCGCGTGCAGGCTGACCACGTCGGAGCGGGCGACCAGCTCGTCCAGCCCGACCCGGCGCGCGCACAGGTCCTCCGCCAGGTACGGATCGCTGACCAGCACCTCGAAGTCGAACGGCCGCAGCAGCTCGATCACCCGCCGCCCGATCCTGGAGGCCCCGACGACGCCGACCACCCGCCGGTAGTTGCCGAAGCCGGGGAAGCGGGCGTCCCAGTCGTCGTTGGCCCGCCGCGCCCGGTAGGCGCGGGCGATGTCGATCACCCGCTTGTTCGCGAACAGGATCGCCGCGAGCGTGAACTCGGCCACCGGCTCGGCGTTGGCCGAGGCGGCCGAGGAGACCACGATGCCGCGCTCCCAGCAGGCGTCGGTGACGTGGTGCTTGACCGAGCCGGCCGCGTGCACGATCGCCCGCAGCCGGGGCGCGCGGGCCAGCACCTCGGCGGTCACCGGCGGGCAACCCCACGAGGTGAGCAGCACCTCGGCCTGCGACAGGTCGGCGCCGTCGAAGGCGGCGACCTCGGCCCGGACGTCGGCCACCCGGGCCAGCCGGGCGCGCACCTCGCCGGTGAGCATGCGCCCGGCGACCTCGGCGGCCATGGCGACGACCGTCACCGGCTTGTTCATGTTCTCCCCCGAGAGCTCGTTCACTTGACGCTGCCCGCCGTCATCCCGGCCTTCCAGAACCGCTGCAGGGACACGAACACCAGCAGCAGGGGCACCACGGACAGCAGCGACCCGGTGATCACGAGGCTGTGGAACTCGGGGAAGGCGTTGCCCTGCTTCTCCCAGCCGTACAGGCCGAGGCTGAGCGGGTAGAGCCGCTGGTCGCTCAGCATGACCAGGGGCAGGAAGAAGTTGTTCCAGATGGCGGTGAACTGGAACAGGAAGATCGTCACGTACGCGGGCAGCAGCATGGGCAGCGCCACGGACACGAACGTGCGCAGCTCGCCGGCCCCGTCGGACCTGGCCGCCTCCAGCACCTCGCCGGGCACGTACCCGGAGGAGAGCACCCGCGCCAGGTAGACGCCGAACGGATGGACCAGCACCGGCACGAACACCGACCAGAACGTGTTCACCACGCCGATCTTGGAGGCCAGCAGGTAGAGCGGCACGGCGGTGGCGGTGGTCGGCACCAGCACGCCGAGCAGCACCAGCCCGAACATCTTCTCCTTGGCGAACCAGGAGTACTTGTCGAAGGCGTAACCGCACATCACGGTGACGAACGAGCTGACCGCCGCGCCGACCCCGGCGTACAGGACGCTGTTGAGGTACCAGCGGAAGAAGACGCCGTCGCCCTCCTGCGCGACCGCCCTGATGTTCTCGAACAGGTTGAAGCCGGCGAAGGAGAAGCCGGGCGTCGAGTACAGGTCGGACAGCGACTTGGTGGAGGCGAACAGCAGCCACGTCAGCGGCAGCAGCGTGTAGAGCGCGGAGATGATCAGCAGCACGTTGACCGTGGCGCGGGACATCCACTTCACCGGCGGTTCCCCCACTTCGTGACGGCGTAGGACAGCACGGCGGCGAGCAGCGCGAGCAGGATGGAGGCCGCGCCGGCCTGGCCGTAGTCGTTGTTGCCGAACGCCTCGTTGTAGGCGTACATGTTGGGCGTCCAGGTGCTGACGACGCCGTCGCTGACGTTGTCGAGCACCATCGGCTCGGTGAACAGCTGCAGCGAGCCGATGATCGTGAACAGCACGGTGGTGACCACGGCGCCGCGGATCAGCGGCACCTTGACCTGGAGGGCGACGCGCAGCGGGCCCGCGCCGTCCATCCTGGCCGCCTCGACGACCTCGGCCGGGATGGCCTGGAGCGCCGCGAAGTAGATGATCATGTTGTAGCCCACCCACTCCCACAGCGCGATGTTGACCACCGAGCCGAGCACGTGGTCGCCGCCGAGGAAGTCGACGTCGCCGAGCAGGTCCACGATGGGGCTGATGCCGGGCAGGTACAGGTAGAGCCAGATCAGCCCGGCGATCACGCCCGGCACGATGTGCGGCATGAACAGCGCGAGCTGGAAGAACTTGCCCAGCCTGGCCAGCCCGGAGTCCAGCAGCAGCGCCAGCGTGAGCGCGCCGCCGATCATCAGCGGGATGTACAGCACGCAGTAGCCGAGGATGACCAGGAAACCGTCGGTGAAGGCGGAGTCCTTCAGCGTGTCCAGGTAGTTGCCGAGCCCGACGAACACGGTCTCCGCGCCGCCGAAGCCGAGCCCCGACGACTTCTCGCTGAACAGGCTGAGGTAGACCGCGTAGGCCAGCGGGGCCACGATCACGGCCGCGAACAGCGCGAAGAACGGCCCGACGAACAGCAGGATCGCCCCCCGCCGCCGCCACCCCTCGCCGCCGCGACCGCTTCCTAGGGGAGAAGTCACAAGCTGCCTTTCGGTGGGTCGCGGCGGAGCCGGCGCTCCGCCGCGCGCGTCGTGCTACTGCTGGGCGACGTTGAGGCCGCGGCTCTTGATCTCGCCGACGGTGGCCGTCTGAGCGGCGTCCAGCACGCCGGGGATGGTGGTGCCGCCGCTGGAGACCTTGCCGAGGGCGTCCTTGAAGGTGGTCAGCGTCTGGACCATGCTCGGACCCCACGTCCAGCCGGGCTGGACCGTCTTGTACGACTCCGCGAACAGCGCGTAGATGTCCTGGCCGCCGTAGAAGGAGGCGTCGAAGCTCTTGGCCGCGACCGGCACGAGGTCGGCGATGGCCGGGAAGCCGCTGGAGGTGCCCGAGGACAGGCGGGCGGTCCACGCCTCCTCCGAGCCGGTCAGCCACTTGACGACCTCGACGGCGGCCTTGGCGTTCTTCGACCCCTTGCTCACGCCGAACGTGGTGCCGCCGAGCATGCCGCTGGCCGGGGTGCCCCAGTTCGGGATCGGCGCGATGGCCCACTTGCCGGCCTGGCCGGCGTGGTTGCCCTTCATGACGCCCGCGCCCCAGTTGGCGCCGACGTAGCCCCAGAGGGTGTCGTCCTCGAAGGCGGCGTTCCACTCCTGGCTGAAGGACGGCTGGACCTTCAGCAGGTCGTCCTTGACCAGGCCCTGCCAGTACTCGGCGACCTTCTTGCTGGGCTCGTCGTTGATCGTCACCTTCCAGGCGTCGCCCTCGGTGCCGAACCACTTGCCGCCCGCCTGCCACGACAGCGCGGCCAGCACGCTCGGGTCGTCGGGGAAGAAGGTGGCGATGCGCGACTTGCCGTCGGCCTTCTTGACCTTCTCGGCGGCGGCGCGGAAGTCGTCCCAGGTCTTGGGGACCTCGATCTTGTTCTTCTCGAACAGGTCCTTGCGGTAGAAGAACACCTGCGGCGCGGCGTCCATGGGTAGCGCCCACGCCTTGCCGCCCAGCTCGACCAGGCCGAAGACCTCGGCCGGGTACTTGGACTTGACGTCGGCCACGTCGGCCGAGATGTCCTGGAGGGCGCCCTGGTTCACGAAGTCGGGCAGCTGCGGGTACTCCACGGACATGACGTCGGGGGCGTTGCCGGCCTTGACGGCGTTGGAGAACTTGGCGTAGCCGCCCGCGTTGCCCGAGGGGATCTCCTCGTACTTGATCTGGACGTCCTTGTGTGACTTGTTGAAGGCGTCCACGACCTGCTGGGTGCCCTTGGCCCAGCCCCAGAAGGTGACCTCGGCGGGCTTGCCCGCCTCGCCCGCGGGCTGCGCCGGCTCCGTGCTGCCGCACGCGGCGGCGAGCAGGCTCATACCGGCCAGCAGTCCGGCAATGCCGGCGCTCTTGCGTCCCATCGATGGCTCCTCATCGCTTTCGATCGATAAGGCATCATTCGCTCATACTCGATCGGTTGTCTAGAGAGAGGCCACAAATCGATCAATAACGAAATGGATGCGTAACGTCACGGACGTGGCGCGACCGTGGATTCCCGGACCCTCAGCTCGGGCAGCAGCGCCACGTGCTGGGCAGGGCGCCGCGGGCCCTCCTGGATCCGGCTCACCAGCAGGTCGACGGCACAGCGGCCGACCGCGGCCTTGGGGGGCGCGACGGCCGTGAGCGGGGGGTCGCTGAGCGCCGCCACCTCGTCATCGTAGGCGACCAGCGACACCTCTTCGGGAATGCGCACCCCGGCCGTCCGCAGGTGCTGGACCAGCAGCAACGTGTCCTCGTCGTTGTGCACCAGCATGGCGGTGACCCCGCCCCTGATCGCCGCGACCACGTCGGCCACCTGCTCGCGCGAGGGCCCCTCCTGTGCGACGTCGAGGTGGACGGGCTCGGCCAGCCCCAGGTCGCGGACGGCGGCGAGGAACCCGTGCCGCACCCGGGGGGCCGTCGGACTGTCCCGCGAGACCATCGCCAGGCGCCGGTGCCCGAGCTCGGCCAGGTGCCGCGTGCCGAGGAAGGCCCCGTGGGCGTGGTGGGAGGCCGCCGCGTCCAGCAGCGAGGCGGGCCCGCCCAGCTCGGCCCGCCGTTCGACGAGCACCGCCGGCACGCCCAGCTCGGCCAGCCAGTCCTCGTGCGAGGCGTCCGGCTGCCTGCTCGGGGTGAGCAGCAGGCCCTCGATGCCGCCGTCCACGAGCTGCCTGACCTGGGTGCGGTCCTCCTCGTCGTCGTAGCGCGAGACGCCGAGGACGAGCCGCGCGCCCAGCCGTTCGGCCTGCTCGCGGGCGCCCCTGATGACCGCGGGGTAGTAGTAGGTGGCCGAGGGCACCAGCATGCCGAGGGTCAGGGAGCGCTCCCTGGCCGGGGCGGGCACGGACTCGGGCCGGGTGATGCCGCCGTGCACGCGGTTGACCAGGCCCTGGCCGGCCAGGTGCTCGACGTCCCTGCGCAGGGTGACCATCGAGACGTTGAGCCGGTCGACCAGCTCGGCCAGGCGTACGGAACCGCGCTCGCGCACCTCGCGCAGGATCAGCTCATGACGTTGTTCGGCGAACACCGCGACTCCTTCTGACTCGACCCTACGATCCTAGCGGGAAGTGCTTTCGTTTTTGAACGGATGCTTTCGTTCGATCAGGATGCTAAGGTCCCGGCCGAGACCGGACGTCCCTTTGGAGTGCCGCATGTTCCCGCTTCCGCCGGAGGATCGAACGCTCAGCCCGTACACCGGCTGGACCCGCGCCCATTGGGAGGCGGTGGCCGACGGGCTGCTGGCCGCGGTGGAACCGTACCGCTCCGCGGACGGCGCCGTGATCACGTTGCCGGGACGCGAGAGCTGGTCGCGCTGCGACGGCCTGGAGGGGTACGCGCGCACCTTCCTGCTGGCCGCCTTCCGCGTGGCCGGCGGCGGCCCCGAGGAGCTGCTGGCCCCGTACGCGCGCGGCCTGGAGTCCGGCCCCGGCGTCTGGCAGCCGATCGAGGACCGCACCCAGCCCATGGTCGAGGCGGCCTCGATCGCCCTGTCGCTCTGGCTGACCCGCGAGCGCCTGTGGGACCGCCTGTCCCCCGCCACCCGTGAACGCGTCGCCGCCTACCTGGCCGGGGCCCTGCGCCACGAGCCGGTGGACAACAACTGGTGGCTGTTCCCCGCCGTGGTGGGCGGCTTCCTGTCGGCCGCCGGCCTGCTCGCCGAGGAGGCCGACGCGGCGGTGGAGCGCGGCCTGGCCCGCATCGAGCCCTGGTACGCCGGCGACGGCTGGTACGCCGACGGCGACAACCGCTCCTTCGACCACTACAACGGGTGGGCCATGCACCTCTACCCGGCCCTGCTGGCCCACCTGGCGGGCCAGGGCTCCCCCGGCCCCCGCCTGCGCCGCTTCCTGGAGAGCTACGCCCTCACCTTCGACCAGGACGGCCGCATGCTCTACCACGGCCGCTCCCTCACCTACCGCTTCGCCTCGGCGACCTCGCTCTTCGCCGGCGCCCTGCTGGAGGCCACCCCGCTCTCCCCCGGCCAGACCCGCCGCATCGCCTCCGGCGTCCTGCGCCGCTTCCTCGACGAGGGCGCGCTCTCCCCCGAGGGGCTGCTCACGCTGGGCTGGCACGGCCCCCACGAGCCCTCGCTGCAGTCCTACTCCGGCTCGGCGTCGCCGTACTGGGCGTCGAAGGCGTTCCTCGGGCTGCTGCTGCCGGCCGGCCATCCGGTGTGGACCGCGACCGAGGAGCCCGGACCCACCGGCCTGGCCGCGCTGCCCGGCCCAGGACTGGTCGTCCAGCACACCGGCGACGTCGCCCGCCTGCTCAACCACGGCAGCCAGCACCACCCCGGCGACCCCCTGTACGACCGCTACGCCTACTCCACCCGCACCGCGCCGACGACGGGCGTCCCCGACAACCACTTCGGCGTGGTCGGCCCGGACGGCACGGTCGCCGAGCGCGGCACGATCACCCCTCGGGGGACGGGCTCGGCGGGCGACCTGGCGTGGGCCGCGTCGGCGGGCGCCGGTGTGGAGAGCCTGAGCGTGATCAGGGGGGCCGTCGAGGTGCGCGTCCATCGGGTCGCGCCCGGCTCGGCGGTCCGGCAGAGCGGCTGGGCGCTCGTCGCGGCCGCCGACCCGGCCGACCAGGGCGACCAGGGCGACCAGGGCGACCAGGCCGGCGGGCCCGGCGTCCGGGTCGGGGTCCGGGACGGCGACGGGCTGGTCTCCGAGCTGGTCGCGATGCGCGGCTACAGCCGGGCCCACGTCGCCGACGACTCCGGGGGCAGCGCCTTCGGAGCCCCGGCGGCCGTGCCCGTGCTGGAGGGGGTGGCGGCGGACGGCTGGGCGGTCAGCGTGGCCGTCCTGGACGGCGACCCGGCCGGGACGCCGTCGGCGGCGGCCGACGACATCACGCTGACGGTGCCGTCGGCGGCGGTGACGGCTGACGAGATCACGCTGACCTGGCCCGACGGCACCCGCCACACCTTCCAGGTCCGCACCCCGGACACCGCCGCCTGACAGCCCCGGCCCAGGCTCAGGCCAGGAAGGCGCGCAGGAGGGCTGCCGTGCCCTCCAGGTGCTCGGCCATCGCCCGGCGCGCCGCGTCCGGGTCGCCGGCCAGGATGGCGTCCACGATGGCCCGGTGCTGGGCGGCCGCGTGCTCGATGTTCACCTGGAGCATCGGGATCGCGTTCAGCAGGTCGCTCACCCGGGAGCGGGCGTCGGCGCACGTCGCCGCGAGCAGCGTCGAGCCGGTCAGTTCGGCGATCGACAGGTGGAAGGCCGTGTCCAGGCGCCGGTAGTCCTCCAGGGGCGCCGCGTCCAGCTCGGCCAGCCGGCGCAGCAGCACCTCCCGCTGGGCGGGGGTGAGCTCGGCCGCGGCCAGCACCTGCGCCGCCCCGCACTCGACCGCCAGCCGGAACGTCAGCGCGTCCGACAGCTCCGCCATGCCCATGTCGGCCACCGCCTGCCGCAGGTCGCCCGCGTCGGGCCGCGGCGGGACATAGGTGACGAACGCGCCGCCGTACCGGCCGCGCCGCACGTCGAGGTAGCCCGCGTCCTGAAGGGCGCGGATGGCCTCGCGCAGGGTGACCCTGCTGATGCCCAGCCGCACGGCGAGCTCGCGCTCGGGCGGCAGCTTGTCGCCGTACGCCACCACGCCCAGTTTGATCGCCTGGAGCAGCCGTTCCACGGTCTCCTCGAAGGCGTTTCCCGCCTTCACCGGGCGCAGCACTGTCATCAAACGCGCCGAATCGTCCAAGGTGTCCTCAGGTCTTGACAAGCGATCCCGGCATGCACATCAATGGTCTGAGACTAGCCCAATCAACGGGAAAGCGCTTCAGAGCAGATCGGAGCGACCTAGGGTGAGCGAACCAGCGGGCAACGGATTCCTGTCCGTCGAGGAACTGCGGGGCGAGGTCGCCTCCGGCCGGATCGACACGGTGCTGCTCGCCGTCGCCGACATGCAGGGCAGGTTGCAGGGCAAACGGCTCTCCGCCCGCTACTTCCTGGACGAGGTGCTGCACCACGGCTCCGAGGGCTGCAACTACCTGCTCGCGGTCGACGTGGACATGAACACCGTCGCCGGCTACGACATGTCCTCCTGGGACCGGGGCTACGGCGACTTCGCGATGAAGCCCGACCTGTCCACCCTGCGCCGGGTCCCCTGGCAGGACGGCACCGCCCTGGTCATGGCCGACCTGGCCTGGGAGGAGGGCGGCGAGGTCACCGCCTCGCCGCGGCAGATCCTGCGCCGCCAGCTCGCCCGCCTGGCCGAGCGGGGCCTGGCCGCGTACGTGGGCACCGAGCTGGAGTTCGTCGTCTACGACGACAGTTACGAGGACGCCTGGCGGCGCGCCTACCGCGACCTGACCCCCGCCAACCTCTACAACGTCGACTACTCCCTCCTCGGCACCGCCCGCGTCGAGCCGCTGCTCCGGCGCATCAGGCGCGACATGGAGGGCGCCGGCATGTATGTCGAGTCGGCCAAGGGCGAGTGCAACCTCGGCCAGCACGAGATCGCCTTCCGCTACGACGAGGCCCTGCGCACCTGCGACAACCACTCGATCTACAAGAACGGCGCCAAGGAGATCGCCGCCCAGGAGGGCCGCTCGATCACCTTCATGGCCAAGCCGAACCAGCGCGAGGGCAACTCCTGCCACATCCACATCTCGCTGCGCGGCCTCGACGGCGGCCTGGCGATGGCGGGCGAGGGGCCGTACGGGCTCTCGCCGCTCGGCGCGCGGTTCATCGCCGGGCAGCTCGCCCGCCTGCGCGAGCTCACTTTGCTGTACGCGCCCAACGTCAACTCCTACAAGCGTTACGTGCCCGGCAGTTTCGCGCCCACCGCCGTCAAGTGGGGCGTGGACAACCGCACCTGCTCCCTGCGGCTGGTGGGCCACGGGCCGTCGCTGCGGGTGGAGAACCGGGTGCCGGGCGGGGACGTCAACCCCTACCTGGCGGTGTCGGCACTGATCGCGGCCGGGCTGGACGGCATCGACCGGGAGCTGCCGCTGGAGGACGCCTTCGGGGGCAACGCCTACGACTCCGGCGCCGAGACCGTGCCCCACACGCTGCGGGACGCGCTCGCCCTGTTCGAGGGGTCGAAGCTGGCCAGGGAGGCGTTCGGCGACGACGTGGTCGAGCACTACGCGAACAACGCGCGCGTGGAGCTGGCCGCCTTCGACGCGGCGGTGACGGACTGGGAGCTGTTCCGTGGTTTCGAGCGAATGTGACGGTAGGCATGAGGATCGTTAATCCGGCGACGGAAGAGGTCGTCGCCGAGGTCGAGATGGCCGACGCGGCCGAGGTCGACCGGGCGGTGGAGCGGGCCGCGAAGGCGTACCGGAGCTGGCGGGAGTTGGCTCCGGGCGACCGGGCGCGGCTGCTGCGCCGTTTCGCCGACCTGGTGGACGCCCACGGCGAGGAGCTGGCCCGGCTGGAGCTGGACAACGCCGGGCACCCGATCGGCAACGCGCGCTGGGCGGCCGGGGCCGTCCGCGACGTGCTGCACTTCTACGCCGCCGCCCCCGAGCGCAACCACGGCAAGCAGATCCCGGTGCCCGGCGGCGTGGACATCACGTTCCAGGAGCCGCTGGGCGTGGTGGGCGTCATCGTGCCGTGGAACTTCCCGATGCTGATCATGTCGTGGGGCGTCGCCCCGGCGCTGGCGGCGGGCAACACGGTGATCGTCAAGCCGGCGGAATGGACTCCGCTCACGGCGCTGCGGCTGGCCGAGCTGGCCCTGGCGGCGGGCCTCCCCGAGGGGGTGCTCCAGGTGCTGCCTGGGGCAGGGGAGGTCGCGGGGGCCCGGCTGGTCGAGCATCCCGGCGTGGCCAAGATCGTGTTCACCGGCTCGACGGAGGTGGGCAAGGAGATCGCCGCCAAGGCGGCGGCGCAGGTCAAGCGGGTGACGCTGGAGCTGGGCGGCAAGTCGGCGAACATCGTCTTCGCCGACTCCGATCTCGACAAGGCGGCGCGGACCGCTCCGTACGCGGTCTTCGACAACTCCGGCCAGGACTGCTGCGCCCGCTCGCGCATCCTCGTCCAGGCCGAGGTGTACGACGAGTTCCTGGAACGCCTGTCGGCGGCGGTGCGCGGCGTCAAGGTCGGCGACCCGCTCGACGAGTCCACCGAGATGGGCCCGCTGATCAGCGCCGAGCACCTGGACCGCGTCCGCGGCTTCGTCGAGGGCACGCCCTACCTCCAGGGCGACTGTCCTCAGGGCAAGGGCTTCTGGTTCCCGCCGACGGTGCTCACCTCCAAGGTCACCGATCGCGCCTTCACCGAGGAGATCTTCGGCCCGGTCGTGTCGGTGGTGCCGTTCACCGACGAGGCCGAGGCCGTGCGCATCGCCAACGACACCCCGTACGGGCTGAGCGGCTCCATCTGGACGCGCGACGTCGGGCGGGCGCTGCGGGTGGCCCGCGCGGTGGAGTCGGGCGCCCTGTCGGTGAACTCGCACTCCTCGGTGCGCTACTGGACCCCGTTCGGCGGCTTCAAGCAGTCCGGCCTCGGCCGTGAGCTCGGCCCCGACGCCTTGACGGCCTTCACCGAGACCAAGAACGTCTTCATTTCATGGGAGTGAACCTGACGCAGTGAGCGGAGTGAAGGGCTGAGGAACGAAGCCCTTCGCGAAGCGAATGAGGAAGGTGAACGACCAATCGGACAGGGAGTGACAGTGCAGCGATTGCAGGACCGGGTGGCCGTGATCACCGGCGCGGGCAGCGGCATCGGGCTGGCCACGGCGCGCAGGTTCGCGCAGGAGGGCGCGAAGGTCGTCTGCGTCGACATCGACGAGGAGGCAGGGGCCACGGCCGCGGGCGAGGTCGGTGGCCTCTTCGTCAAGGCCGACGTGACCAGCGAGGACGACGTCGTCCGGATGTTCGCCACGGCCCACGAGACCTACGGCAGCGTGGACGTCGCCTTCAACAACGCCGGCATCTCGCCGCCCGACGACGACTCGATCCTGGAGACCGGCCTGGACGCCTGGCGCCGCGTCCAGGAGGTGAACCTGACCAGCGTGTACCTGTGCTGCAAGCACGCCATCCCGTACATGCGGCGGCAGGGCAAGGGTTCGATCATCAACACCGCGTCGTTCGTGGCGGTGATGGGGTCGGCCACGTCGCAGATCTCGTACACGGCCTCCAAGGGCGGCGTGCTGGCGATGTCGCGCGAGCTGGGCGTGCAGTTCGCCCGCGAGGGCATCCGGGTCAACGCGCTGTGCCCGGGGCCGGTGAACACGCCGCTGCTGCAGGAGCTGTTCGCCAAGGACCCCGAGCGGGCCCAGCGGCGCCTGGTGCACATTCCGGTGGGCCGCTTCGCCGAGGCGTCGGAGATCGCCGCCGCCGTGGCGTTCCTGGCCAGCGACGACGCCTCCTTCATCACGGGGGCCGAGTTCCTGGTGGACGGCGGCATCTCCGGCGCGTACGTGACGCCGCTGTGACCCGTCCGGTCATCGGCGTCACGACGTACGTCGAGCCCGCCCGCTTCACCGTGTGGGACCTGCCCGTCGCGCTGCTGCCGTACATGTACGTCGAGAAGATCGTCCAGGCCGGCGGGCAGCCCGTGCTGCTGCCGCCGGCCGGCGATCCCGCCCAGGTCGTGGGCCGGCTCGACGGTCTCGTCCTGGCCGGCGGCGGCGACGTCGACCCGGCCAGGTACGGCCGGGCGGCGCACGAGCGCACCGGCTACGTCCGGGAGTTCCGGGACGAGGCCGAGTTCGCCCTCCTGGCGGCGGCCCTGGAGGCCGGGCTGCCGTTCCTGGGCATCTGCCGCGGCCTGCAGGTGCTCAACGTGCTGCTCGGCGGCACCCTGCACCAGCACCTGCCCGACGTGACCGGACACACCGGCCACTCCCCCGCGCCCGGCGAGTTCGGCCATCTGCCGGTCACGCCCGTCCCCGGCAGCCGCCTGGCGAAGGTGCTCGGCACGGACCCGGTGGCGGTCCCGCACTACCATCACCAGGCCATCGACCGGCTCGGCCGGGGCCTCACGGTCACCGCCACGGCCGGCGACGGGACGATCGAGGCGGTGGAGCTCGACTCCGGCGGGTTCGCGGTGGCGGTCCAGTGGCACCCGGAGGCGGGCGACGGACTGACGCTCTTCGAGGCGTTCACGGCGGCCTGCTGAGACCGTTACTGGAAAGCTTCTTTACCTTTTCTGCGCCCTGAAAACCCGCGAAATCCCAGCTCAAGGGGCCATACCACCGCGTTATAGGAAACTTGTTGGGTACCGGGTCGCGCCATCCCGGTGTCACCCTGTGTTCATCCCCAGCCGGCCGGGGCTCTTCCACTCCACACCCCCCTGAGGAGCCAGAGAGTGAACCCCAAACTCAGGTTGGGGGCTGCCGCAATGCTCGCGCTAGCCCTGACCACCAGCTCGCTGGTGGGCGCCACGAGCGCCACAGCCCAAGCGTCGCAGGTGGCCGATCCTCCCAGCCCCGACGAGCGCAGGAACGCGATCGCCACCGCACACAACGCGATCCTGGCCGACTCGGCGGCATTGCTGGCATCCGAGCAGGACACGTTCACGCTGACGTCGACCGTCGAAGGCGTCCGCGGCCTGCAGTACCTGACCTACGCCCGTAAGCACGCGGGCCTGCCCGTCTACGGCGGCGAAGTGGTCGTCGCCACGGACGCCTCCGGCGCGGTGGTCGACACGGTCGCCACCGGGCAGCGCACGAAGATCGGGATCGGCACGAGGGCGAAGGTCACCGCGGCCCAGGCCGCCGTGACGGCCAGGGCCAAGGTGGCCAGGGTCGAGACCGTCGCCACGCCCGTGCTGTCCGTGCACGCCACCACGACGACCCCGCGGCTGGCCTGGGAGGTGCTCGTCACCGGCGCCACCGCCGCCGGTCACGAGACCAAGCTCCACGTCTACGTGGACGCCCTGACCGGCAAGGTCATCGACGACTGGGACGAGGTGCGCGACGGCACCGGCAACAGCTACTACGTCGGCACCGTCACCATCGACACCAGCCCCTCGTACACGATGCGCGACCCCCGCAGGAGCGGCGTGGCGTGCGGCGGCCAGAACGGCTCGCCGTACACGAAGACCACCGACACCTGGGGCAACGGCTCGGGCACGAACCTGGAGACCGCCTGCGTCGACGCGCTCTACGCCGCGCAGCGGGAATGGGACATGCTGAGCGCCTGGCTCGGCCGCAACGGCATCAACGGCCAGGGCGGCGGCTACCCGGCCCGCGTCGGCCTGGCCGACGTCAACGCCTACTGGAACGGCCAGTACGGCTCCTTCGGCCACAACTCCGCCAACTCCCAGCAGCTCACGTCGATGGACGTGGTCGGCCACGAGTTCGGCCACGGCATCTTCCAGTTCACCAGCGGCGGCTCGGGCAGCGGCAACGAGACCGGCGGCATGAACGAGTCCACCGGCGACATCTTCGGCGCGCTCACCGAGGCGTACGCCAACAACCCGAACGACCCGCCGGACTACCTGGTCGGCGAGGAGGTCAACCTCTCCGGGGCCGGGCCGATCCGCAACATGTACAACCCGTCGGCCCTCAGCCACCCGAACTGCTACAGCGCCTCCATCCCCAACACCGAGGTGCACGCGGCGGCCGGCCCGCAGAACCACTGGTTCTACCTGGTGGCCGAGGGCACCAACCCCTCGGGCAAGCCCGCCAGCACCCGCTGCGACAACGGCGCCGCGATCACCGGCATCGGCATCCGCAAGGCCGGTGAGGTCTTCATGTCCGCGCTGAACATGAAGACCCAGCCGTGGACGCACGCCAAGGCCAGGGTCGCCACCCTCCAGGCCGCCAAGACCCTGTACCCGGGCAGCTGCACCGAGTTCAACGTGGTCAAGAACGCCTGGGACGGCGTCAGCGTACGGGCCCAGTCCGGCGAGCCGACCTGCACCCAGGGCAGCAACGACTTCTCGGTCAACCTGAACCCCGCCTCCGGCAGCGTGACTCCCGGCCAGAGCACCACGACCACGGTGAGCACCACCGTGACCGGCGGCTCGGCGCAGTCGATCACCCTACGGACCGGCACCCTGCCGGCCGGCGTGACCGCCTCGTTCAGCCCGGCCACCATCACCGCGGGGCAGAGCTCGACGCTGACTATCAACACCTCGGCGAGCAGCCCGCAGGGCAGCCACTCGATCGCCATCACGGCCGACGGCGCCGACGTGGACCGCCAGGCCACCTACAACCTGCAGATCGGGCAGAGCTCGCCGAACGACTACTCCTTCGGCGTGACGCCGTCGTCGGCCTCGGTGCAGGCCGGTCAGTCGGCCACCGCCACGGTCAGCACGCAGGTCACCGCCGGTCAGGCGCAGAGCATCGCCCTGGCGGCGAGCAACGTGCCCGCGGGCGTGACAGTCAGCTTCAACCCGTCCACGATCACCGCCGGGCAGTCGTCCACGGTGACGTTCGCGACCACGAGCGGCGTGACGCCCAGCACGTACACGATCAGCCTGAACGCCGACGGCGCGAGCGCCGACCACTCGGCCTCCTTCAGCCTGACGGTGGGCGGCGGCCAGGGCACCACGTGGCAGACGTACACGGCCTACACGGCCGGACAGACCGTCACCTACCAGGGCACCAGCTACCGCTGCCTCCAGGCGCACACCAGCCTGCCGGGCTGGGAGCCGCCCAACACCCCTGCCCTCTGGCAGCCGGTCTAAGTCGCACGACCTGGGCGGCCACGCCGGAGTGGCCGCCCAACCCCCTTGAGGAGCCACAGATCGTGAACGCCATGCTCAGGCTGGGCGCCGCGGCCACCGCCGCGTTGGCCCTGACCCTCACCACGCCGGCCGGACCGGCCGGCGCCGCCGCCGACCCCGCGCCCGACATCCCCGTCGCGAACGTGACGGCGCATCTGAGCCAGTTGCAGTCCATCGCCACGAGCAACGGCGGCAACCGCGCCTCGGGCAGGCCGGGCTTCACCGCCTCGATGAACTACATCAAGGGCAAGCTGGACGCGGCCGGCTTCACCACCCGCGTGCAGAACTTCAGCGGCGGCAGCAACCTGATCGCCGACTGGCCGGGCGGCCCGGCCAACCAGACCGTGATGCTCGGCGCCCACCTCGACAGCGTCGCGGCCGGCCCCGGGATCAACGACAACGGTTCCGGCTCGGCCGCGCTCCTGGAGAACGCCCTCACCCTGGCCGCCCGCAAGCCCACCCTCACCAAGCACGTGCGCTTCGGCTGGTGGGGCGCCGAAGAGGCGGGCATGGTCGGGTCCAGGTACTACGTGCAGAACGGCGGCGCGAGCGGCGTCGAGGTGTACCTGAACTTCGACATGATCGCCTCGACCAACGCCGGCTACTTCGTCTACGACGACGACGCGGCGATCCAGCGCACCTTCAACGACTACTTCGCCACCATCGGCCTGCAGACCGAGGGTGACAGGGAGGGCGACGGCCGCAGCGACCACGCCTCGTTCAAGAGCGCGGGCGTCCGGGTCGGCGGCCTGGCCACGGGGGCCGGGGCGGTCAAGAGCTCGGCCCAGGCCGCCAAGTGGGGCGGCTCGGCCGGGCAGGCGTTCGACCGCTGCTACCACAGCGCGTGCGACAGCTACCCGAGCGCCATCAACACCACGGCGCTCGACCGCAACTCCGACGCCATCGCGTACGCCATATGGAAGCTCGCCGTGGGCACCGGCACGCCCACGGAGAACGACTACTCGATCTCGGTGACCCCGTCGTCGGCATCGGTCCAGGCCGGTCAGTCGGCTACCGCGGCGGTCAGTACCCAGGTCACGTCCGGCCAGGCGCAGAGCGTCGCGCTCTCCGCCGGGAACGTGCCGAGCGGGGTCACCGTCTCCTTCAGCCCGTCCACGGTTCAGGCGGGCCAGTCGTCCACCGTCACGATCGCCACCGCCAGCGGCGTCGCGGCGGGGACGTACACCATAGGGATCAACGGCGACGGGACGACGGCGGACCACTCCGCGTCCTTCACCCTGACCGTCGGAGGGGACGGCCAGGGCACCACCTGGACGGCTTACAAGTCGTACACGGCCGGAGACGTCGTCACCTACCAGGGGGTCAGCTACCGCTGCCTCCAGGCGCACACCAGCCTGCCGGGCTGGGAGCCGCCGAACGTGCCCGCCCTCTGGGCGCGGGCCTGACCCTAGGACCTGATCTCCGGGTTCGATCCCGCGCGGGCCGGTCACCGCCGGCCCGCCCCGAGCTGCCGCGTGCGAGCTGACCTGCCATGACCGGCTCGCGCGCGGCCACCAACGCGGCCGCGACCCCGCCTCTCCGGGGCCGCGGCCGCTTTTCGCTGCGTGCGGGATGTCGCGGATGCCGCGGATGGCGGGGGGCGAAGCGCGACAACACCCCCATGACGGCACTAGGCTGACGGACATCACCGGCGAAACCGTGCGGGAGAGCACCCTGACAGCCGGTCAGGGTCCCTGAAGGAGCAAGCCCTCCCCGCGAACCTCTCAAGGCAAAGGACCGCGCGGCAGCCCTGTAAGGCGTTCTTACGGGGAGGTGACCTCTGGAAAGCAGGCCCTCGGGGCCTCGCCGAAGGTGAAAGTCCGGTAAAACTCGGGCGAAGCTCTCAGGCATCCATGACAGAGGGGGAGGATGCTGGCATCCAATCCTGTCCTGAGGTGCGACAAATGTCCCGACCTACGCCGCTACGAGACGTCCACGAGGCCCTAGGCGCCACGCTGACCGACTTCGCCGGCTGGCTCATGCCGCTCCGGTACGGCAGCGAGTCGGCGGAGCACAAAGCCGTCCGCGAGGCGGCCGGGCTGTTCGACCTCTCGCACATGGGCGAGATCTTCCTGACCGGTCCGCAGGCCGGAGAGGCCCTCGACTACGCGCTGGTCGGCCACCTGTCGGCGCTCGCGCCCGGCCGGGCCAGGTACACGATGATCGTGGACGAGCGCGGCGGGGTGCTCGACGACCTCATCGTCTACCGGCTGGCGGACGAGGAGTTCATGGTGGTGGCCAACGCCTCGAACTCCGACAAGGTCGCGGATGAGCTGAAAAATCGCACTAAGTCGTATGACGCGGCGGTCGATGACCGCTCCCAGCAGTACGCCCTCATCGCGATCCAGGGCCCGAAGGCCCAGGAGATCCTGGCCACGCTCACCGACGCCGACCTCGACGGTCTCAAGTACTACGCGGGCCTGCCCGGCGTGGTCGACGGCCGCCAGGCGCTCATCGCCCGTACCGGCTACACCGGCGAGGACGGCTTCGAGCTGTTCGTCGCCAACCAGGACGCCGTGCCGCTCTGGCGCGCCCTGGAGGCCGCGGGCGAGCCGCACGGGCTGCGCGCCGCCGGTCTGTCCAGCCGCGACACCCTCAGGCTGGAGGCCGGCATGCCGCTCTACGGCAACGAGCTGAGCTCCGACCTGACCCCGTTCGACGCGGGGCTGGGCAGAGTGGTGAAATTCGACAAGCCCGGTGACTTCGTCGGCAGGGCGGCACTGGAGGCGGTCAAGGACGACCAGCCCCGCCGCCGCCTCGTCGGCCTGGTCGCCCAGGGCCGCCGGGTGCCGCGTCACGGCTACCCGGTCACCCGCGACGGCGCCGTCGTCGGCGAGGTCACCAGCGGTGCGCCCTCCCAGACCCTGGGCAAGCCCATCGCGATGGCCTACGTGGACGCCGGGGCCGACACAGGTCTGGCCGTGGACATCCGGGGCAGCCATGAACCTATGGACCTGGTCGAGCTGCCCTTCTACAGGAGGAACAAGTGAGCAACATCCCTGACGACCTGAACTACACCAAGGAGCACGAGTGGGTGTCGGGCGTGGACGACGGCATCACCGTGACCGTCGGCATCACGGCCTTCGCCGCCGAGGCTCTTGGTGACGTCGTCTTCGTGCAGCTCCCCGAGGTCGGTTCGACCGTCGAGGCGGGTGACTCGGTCGGCGAGGTCGAGTCCACCAAGTCGGTGAGCGAGATCTACGCGCCCGTCGGCGGCGAGATCGTCGAGGTGAACTCGGCCGTGGCCGACGACCCGTCGCTGGCCAACAGCGACCCGTACGGCGACGGCTGGATGTTCCGCGTCCGCATGGAGGGCGACGCGGAGGACCTGCTGTCCGCCGAGGAGTACACGGCGCTCACCTCAGGCGAGTCCTGACACCAACGCCGGGGCCCGCCGCGGGCCCCGGCACTTCCTGAACTGAAGGGCGCCCATCAATGGCGATCAGCGTCTTCGACCTCTTCAAGATCGGCATCGGACCGTCCAGCTCCCACACGGGCGGCCCGATGGCCGCCGCGCACAAGTTCGCCCGCGGGCTGCACGACGACGGCCTGCTCCCCCGCGTGGCCCGCGTCGAGGTCATCCTGTACGGCTCGCTCGGCCTGACCGGCAAGGGCCACGGCAGCGACAAGGCGGTGCTGCTCGGCCTGTCCGGTGAGAAGCCGGAACTGGTCGACGTCGACTCCGTCGACGCCCGCCTGGCCGAGATGCGCGCCGCGGGCACGGTCAAGCTCTACGGCGAGCACGAGATCCCCTTCGTCGTGGGTCAGGACCTCGTCTTCGAGCGCAAGATCTCCCTGCCCGAGCACCCCAACGGCATGCGCTTCACCGCCCGCGACGAGCAGGGCGAGACCGTGCGCGAGAAGGTCTACTTCTCCGTCGGCGGCGGCTTCGTCGTGGACGAGAAGGCCACCGGCGCCGACCGCATCAAGCCCGACGACACCGTCCTGCCCTACCCGTTCGCCTCGGGCGAGGAGCTGCTCAAGCACTGCTCGAACACCGGCCTGTCGATCTCCGCCCTGATGCTGGAGAACGAGAAGGCGTTCGGGCGCACCGAGGAGGAGATCCGCGCGGGCATCCTCAACCTGTGGCGGGTGATGTCGGAGTGCGTGCGGCGCGGCATCGGCAAGGAGGGCGTGCTGCCCGGCGGCCTGAAGGTCAAGCGCCGGGCCAACCAGCTCCACCGGCGGCTGCAGGCCGAGTCGGCCGAGAAGGACCCGCTGCAGGCGATGGACTGGGTGGCGCTGTTCGCCCTGGCCGTCAACGAGGAGAACGCCGCCGGCGGCCGCATCGTCACCGCCCCCACCAACGGCGCCGCGGGCATCATCCCGGCCGTGCTGACGTACTACACCAAGTTCGTCCCGAGCGCCGACGACGACGGCGTGGTGCGCTTCCTGCTCACGGCGGCCGCGATCGGCGTGCTGTTCAAGGAGAACGCCTCGATCTCCGGCGCCGAGGTCGGCTGCCAGGGCGAGGTGGGCTCGGCCTGCTCGATGGCCTCGGCCGGGCTGACCGAGGTCATGGGCGGCACCCCCGAGCAGGTGGAGAACGCCGCCGAGATCGGCATCGAGCACAACCTCGGGCTGACCTGCGACCCGATCGGCGGCCTGGTGCAGATCCCGTGCATCGAGCGCAACGCGGTGGCCTCCAACAAGGCCATCACGGCCGCCAGGATCGCCCTGCGCGGCGACGGCCGCCACTACGTGGCGCTGGACAAGGCCATCAAGACCATGCGCGACACCGGCCGCGACATGCTCGACAAGTACAAGGAGACCTCCCGCGGCGGCCTGGCCGTCAACGTCATCGAGTGCTGATCCGCCTCCGAGTGGTACCGTGAAGTTGTACCACTCGGAGGAGGCGACCATGTCCATCACCGCCAGCGAGGCTCGCCGTCGTCTGTTCCCCCTCATCGAAGAGGTCAACAACGACCGCACCGCCGTGGAGATCGTGTCCAAGAGCGGCAGCGCCTACCTGGTGGCCGCAGAGGAGTACGAAGCCCTGCAGGAGACGGCCTACCTGCTACGTTCCCCGGCCAACGCCCGCCGGCTGATCGAGTCCTATCAGGAAGCGGTCCAAGGGCGTCATGAGCGGCACGAGCTGCTGGGCGACGAGGCTGCTCGGTGAAGGTGGCGTTCACCAGCCAGGGCTGGGAGGACCACGTCCACTGGCAGACGGCTGACCGGCAGGTGCTCAAGCGCATCAACCGGCTCGTCGAGGATGTCCTGCGCGATCCTTACGAGGGCATCGGCAAGCCCCAGTCCCTCAAGTACGCGTTGGCGGGCGCCTGGTCCCGGCGCATCACCGACGAGCATCGCCTGGTGTACCTGGTCGCACACGACGAGATCGTCGTCCTGCAGGCTCGTTACCACTACGAGTAGAGACGCGGCGGTCCGCCCGGACCCTCCGCGCAGGAGGGGCCGGGCGGGCCGGGGTTCAGGCGGATGAGCGGCAGATGACCGTGGTGGTGTGGCTGTCCACGCAGATCAGGCCGACCGCGGGGCTGAGCGCCTGGGCCAGCAGGCCGGGCAGGTGGTCCCCCACGCAGTGCATCTGGCCGTCTTCCCCGATCTTGCAGGGGATCAGCGGAAAGCCGTCGCCCGTCGCCGCGTGGGCGGCGGGCGCGGCGAGCGCGAGGGCGAGGGTTGCGGCGGCGAACGCGCCGATGATGCGGTGAATGACGACCTCCCGATGGGATTCGACGACGAAGGCGCCGAGTCGCGCCTTCTTCCTTCAGCTACGAGCAGCCGGTTGACTGGTCAGCGGCGCTCGGCCGGTTGGCGGCGGACGTGCACGCGGACGACCGCAGGCGTCTCGTCGTCGCGCACCTCACGGCGGATGCGGCCGACGATGTCCTGGTCGAGCTTGGTCACCACCGCGCCGACGTCCGCGTCGGAGGGGCAGGTCAGGGCGACGCGCAGGCCGTTGTCGGCGACCCGTACGGCCGCCCGGCCCAGGCCGTCCACGCCCTTGAGGCCCACGCACAGCATGGCCGTGCCGGTGCCGCTGGCCGCGCCCCGGCGGCCCCAGCCCAGGCTCAGCAGCAGCCAGCGCACGGCGAGCATGGCCAGGATCAGCATGGCGAAGGCCAGCAGCCACAACGTCCAGGGGTCGGCGGCCAGCGTGCGGGCGAACTCGGCGGGCAGCACCTTGGCGTTGCGCGGCAGGTCGAACAGCAGGCCCCGGCCGCGCAGCCAGCCGTAGCCGCCCACGGCGAGCAGGGCGAGGCCGACCAGGGCCAGGCCGACGCGGTTGCCCGTGTACTGCCGCATCACACGCCCTTCCTGCGCAGCCGGACGACGACCTCGCCGGTGCCGAGCGTGCCGACGCCGGCCAGCCGGTCGCCGACCGCCGTGCCGACCTGCCGGAGCATCGCGCCCGAGCTCTCCGGCCCGGTCACGACGGTGACCTCGATGGTGCGCCTGCGCAGCCGTACCCGGGCCCGCTCCACGCCGCTGACCTTCTGGGCGGCCGCGCGCAGGGTGCGCCGCAGCCCGGCGCGGGTGATGCCGATGACGATCAGCGGGTCGGACGTCTCGACCGGGACCGTCCTGGACCGTCCCGGCACGATCGCGAGCAGCAGCATCAGCAGCCCGGCCCCGGCGGTGAGCAGCGCGGCCGAGGAGACCTGCGGCCAGGTCCGCGCGCCGGCCAGCTCGACCGCCTCGTTCACCGGGACCCAGCCCAGCGGCTTGCCGAGCAGCGACGTCACCACCTCGGCGGTCGTCGCGCCGAGCACGGCGGCCAGGACGAGCGCGACGAGCGCGCCGGGCAGCGTGCGCGCCGGTCTGAGCGCCCGTCTCGCCCTGCGCAGCCCGGTGTGGTGCTGGGCGGTGATGGCTGCGGGCACCATCTGCTGAAGCGTGGTCATCACAACGACAGACGTACATGGGTGCGCGGGGGCCGCGACCGCGCCCTCGCCGCCCATTTGCCCGATCATTACGGCCGCACCAAGGAAAGTGAACCTCTCCCGCGCTCCAGAAAGGAATATGAACCCCACTCATATTCATTCGCCCGATATGCCGTTACCCTGCTGACATGGATGACCGCCGGCGCTACGACCGCGCCACCGCCGCGCTCGAACCGCCCTTCGCGATCGTCGACCTGGCGGCCATGCGGGCCAACGCGGCCGACCTGGTGCGCCGCGCCGCCGGCAAGCCGATCCGGGTGGCGAGCAAGTCCGTGCGCAGCCGCGCGGTCCTCGAACGCATCCTGGCCATGGACGGCTTCCGCGGCATCATGGCCTTCACCCTCCCCGAGGCCCTGTGGCTGGCCGGGCAGGGTTTCACCGACATCCTGGTCGCCTACCCCACGGCCGACCGGCACGCGCTCGCCGCCCTGGCCGCCGACCCACGGGCCGCCGCCGAGATCGCGATCACCGTCGACTCCCGCGAGCAGCTCGACTTCGTCGAGCAGGCCGTGTCGGACGTGCATCCGAGGGCCGAGCTGCGGCTCTCCCTCGACCTGGACGCCGGCTACGTCGCCCTCGGCGGCAAGTTCAGGGCCGGCGCGCTCCGCTCCCCCGTGCGCGAGCCCCACCAGGCCGCCGACCTGGCCACGGCCATCGCCAAGCGCCCGGGGCTGCGCCTGGTGGGGCTCATGGCCTACGAGGCGCAGATCGCCGGGGTGGGCGACGCCCCGCCGGGCAACGCCGCCTTCGCCCGCGTCGTCCGGGTCATGCAGGCCCGCTCGGCCCGCGAGCTGATCCTCCGCCGCGGCCGCGTCGTGAACGCCGTGCGTCAGGTCGCCGACCTGGAGTTCGTCAACGGCGGCGGCACGGGCTCGATCGAGACGACGGTCAGGGAGAAGGCGATCACGGAGGTCGCCGCCGGATCGGGCTTCTTCCACCCGCGGCTGTTCGACTTCTACCGGCGTTTCACCGGCCGTCCGGCGGCCCTGTTCGCGCTGCCGGTCGTCCGGCGGCCCGGACCGGACACGGTGACGGTGCTGGGCGGCGGCTACCTCGCCTCCGGCCCTCCCGGGCCGAGCCGGCTGCCGCAGCCGTACCTGCCCGCCGGCCTGCGGTACGCGCAGGACGAGGGCGCGGGCGAGGTGCAGACCCCGCTGCTGGGCCAGGCGGCCCAGGAGCTGCGGGTCGGGGACCGGGTGTGGTTCCGGCACGCCAAGGCGGGCGAGATGTGCGAGCGCTTCGACACCCTCCACCTCGTGGACGGCGACACCCTGGCCGAGTCGGTGCCGACGTACCGGGGCGAGGGCCGGACGTTCCTGTGACCCCGGCCCCGGCACGCGCGCTCAGCGCCGGCGGCGCCTGCGCCGGAACAGCACGATCGCGGCGCCGACGACCAGCACCGCGCCGACGCCGATGAGCACCGGCGCCAGGTTGGGCTGCTCGTCCTCCCACACCCCTTCGGGCTTGTCGCCGTAGTCGACCGGGCGGGCGGTCACCCCGAGGGCGTCCCCCACGGACGCCACGAAGTGGCCCGCCCGGCTCTTGACATCGGCGACCGTACGCTCGGCGACCCGCTTGGGGCTCACCCGGTCGGCGATGGCGTCGACCGTCTGCGCCAACTCCGCGCGCGTGCGCGCGATCCGCCGCTCCAACTCGTCGGGATCGGTGTCAGCCATGGCTCTCCTTTCGACCGTACGCGTGGTCGCGCCCGCTACGTTGTCCGTCGCGAGCTCCGTCCGTTCTGGTCGTGATCAGTCTGTCAGGTCGGCGTGCCGTACGGCACAGCGGCCGGGCCGGTAGGTTTGCCGGAGGAACTCAGGAGGGCCCATGACAGAGACCAAGCTCGCGCCCGGCGACGCCGCGCCCGAGTTCACGCTACCCACCGCCGACGGCGGCACCGTCTCCCTCGACAGCCTGCGCGGCAAGAGGGTGATCCTCTATTTCTACCCCGCCGCCATGACGCCCGGCTGCACCAAACAGGCCTGCGACTTCCGCGACAACCTCAGCCAGTTGACCGGCGAGGGTTTCGTCGTCCTCGGCGTGTCGAAGGACAAGCCGGAGAAGCTGGCCAAGTTCGTCGCCCGCGACGCCCTGACCTTCCCCTTGTTGTCGGACCCGGAGCTCGCCGTCCACCAGGCGTACGGCGCGTACGGCCCGAAGAAGCTCTACGGCAAGGAGATGATCGGCGTGATCCGCTCGACGTTCGTCATCGACGCCGACGGCAAGATCGAGCAGGCGCTCTACAACGTGAAGGCCACCGGCCACGTGGCCTCGCTCAAGAAGAAGCTCGGCCTGGCCTGACCCCGGCTCGCGGGCCCCGCCGACAGGGGGCCCGCGGTCGTCGCGGAAGGCTGCCCGGCCACGGCCGGAGCGCTAAGCTGTTCCCACCCCGCCTCGGCGGGATCGCGGGCGTGGCGAAATGGCATACGCGGCAGGTTTAGGTCCTGTTGGTGGAGACACTGTGGGGGTTCGAGTCCCCCCGCCCGCACACGCAGTGGCCGCGCGGGCCGCGCCGTCCGGGAGGCCGGGTCGCGCGGTGCTTCCTCTTCACCGCGCGACCCGCGTCTCGATCATGATCCGCCATCACGATCTCCCTTTACTCGCCCGCGAGGGGCGCTCCCAGGTACCACCATGCCTGGTCCCCCGTAAGACCCATGTAAGACCTGGGTCGTAGGCGGACTTCCCCCTCCAGGCGGACAAACCCGCGGCGTGGCTTACATATCGTGATGATGTGTTCGGCAGGGTACGGGCGTGGTCGAGGCGCCACGGCGGGCTGGTGAGCGTCCTGCGGGTCGCCCCCCTCGCCGTCTTCAGCTTGCTTCTGGCGATCCCCTACGCCTCGCTCACCCCGGCGGGGGGCAGCCGGTACCTGGGCGTGGCGGGCTACGTCGCGCTCTCGGTGCTGCTGATCGCGCCGCTGTTGTGGCGGCGCAGGCCGCTGGCGGCCTACGCGGTGATCTCGCTGGCCTCCTTCGGGCAGTGGCTGGCCCACGTCGACCCGCTGCCCGCCAACCTCGCGGTCATGGTGGCGCTGTGGACGGTCGCCTCCGAGTGCGCGTTCCGGTGGGCGCTGGCCGCCGGGCTGGTGGCCGAGCTGGGGATCTTCCTGGCGCTGGTGAACTGGTCCGTCGCCACCTTCGGCATGTTCTTCAGCGGCTCGATCTTCGTCGTCACCATCTGGCTGGCCGGCCTGTACGCCAACACCCGCCGGCGCTACCTCGAAGGGCTGGAGGAACGCGCCGAGCGGGCCGAGCGCGAACGCGACCAGCAGGCCAGGATGGCCGCGGCGGCCGAGCGCACGAGGATCGCCAGGGAGCTGCACGACGTGGTGGCGCACAATGTCAGCGTGATGGTGGTGCAGGCCGACGGCGCGGGCTTCGCCCTCGACAGCGACCCCGAGCAGGCCCGGCTGGCCGTACGGAACATCTCCAAGACCGGGCGGGCGGCCCTGGCCGAGATGCGCAGGATGGTCGGCGTGCTGCGCGAGAACGAGGACGACGGCACCGACTACACCCCGCAGCCCGGCCTGGGCCAGCTCGAAGAGCTGGTACGCGGCGCCGGCGTGCCCGCCAGCCTGCGGATCGGCGGCGTGCCCGGCGAGCTTCCCGAAGGGCAGCAGCTCGCCGTCTACCGCATCGTCCAGGAGGCGCTGACGAACGCGCTCAAGCATGGCGGCCCGCACGTCCAGGCGCGGGTCGAGATCGACTACGGCGGGCCGGAGCTCGTCGTCCGGGTGACCGACGACGGCCGGGGGGCCGCCGCGCCGCGCAGCCCGGACGGGCACGGCCTGATCGGCATGCGCGAACGCGTCGGCATGTACGGCGGCGCGGTCTCGGCCGGTCCCCTGACCGGTGGCGGCTTCGAGGTGCTGGCCCGCCTCCCGACGGCCAGGGCGGCGTGATGATCAGGGTGATGCTGGTCGACGACCAGGAGCTGCTGCGGGCCGGGTTCCGGATGGTGCTCGGCGCCCAGCCCGACATCGACGTGGTGGCCGAGGCCGCCGACGGCGTCACGGCCCTGGAGCTGCTGGACCGCGTCGAGGTGGACGTCGTGCTCATGGACGTCCGCATGCCGCGCATGGACGGCGTCGAGGCGACCAGGCGCATCGACGGGCCGAAGGTGCTGATCCTGACCACGTTCGACCTCGACGAGTACGCCCTGGCCGCGATCAAGGCGGGCGCGGCCGGGTTCCTGCTGAAGGACGTGCCGCCGGCCGACCTGGTCAACGCCATCAGGCAGGTGCACGCGGGCGACGCCGTGGTCTCGCCGCGCACGCTGCGCCGGATGCTGGACCGCTTCGCCGCCCAGTTGCCGGTGGAGGAGCTGCCGGCGGCGACCGAGCTGACCCCGCGCGAGCGGGAGGTGCTGCTCATGGTGGCCCGCGGCCTGTCGAACATGGAGATCGCGGGCCGCCTGGAGGTCGCCGAGGCCACCGTGAAGACGCATCTCGGCCGGGTGCTGGCCAAGCTGGGGCTGCGGGACCGGGCCCAGGTGGTCGTGTACGCCTATGAGGCAGGGCTCGTCGTGCCCTCGCATCGGCCGAAAGGCTGACGGGGGTCGTCTGAGGTTCTACACGAAGTCCCTCCTCAGGGCCCACAATTCCTGAAATTTCCACTCCTAACGTTGGTCGCGACCAGAAATTGCGACAAGGAGTGAAAGTGACCCTCACCGAGTCCTGGCGCGCGGCACCGCCCGCGGTGGTGGCCAAGGCCCTGACCAAGGTGTACGGCCAGGGCGACGCCCAGGTCCACGCCCTCCGCGGCGTGGACGTGGCCTTCGCCACCGGCGCCTTCACGGCGATCATGGGCCCGTCCGGCTCCGGGAAGTCGACGCTCATGCACTGCCTGGCCGGCCTGGACACCGCCACCTCGGGCACGGTGCACATCGGCGACGTCGAGCTGACCGGCCTGGCCGACCGGCAGCTCACGCTGCTGCGCCGGGAGCGGATCGGCTTCATCTTCCAGGCGTTCAACCTGCTGCCCACGCTGACCGCCGAGCAGAACATCAGGCTGCCCCTGGACATCGCCGCCCGGCAGGCGGACGAGGAGCTGTTCGCCCGGGTCATCGACACCGTCGGGCTGCGGAACCGGCTCGGGCACCGGCCGGCCGAGCTGTCCGGCGGCCAGCAGCAGCGCGTGGCCGTGGCCAGGGCGCTGATCAGCAAGCCGCAGGTGATCTTCGCCGACGAGCCCACGGGCAACCTGGACTCGCGCAGCGGCTCGGAGATCCTGTCCTTCCTGCGCACCTCGGTCCGCGAGCTCGGCCAGACCATCGTCATGGTCACCCACGACCCGGTCGCGGCGGCCTACGCCGACCGGGTGGTGTTCCTGCGCGACGGCGAGCTGGTCACCGAGATCACCTCGCCGTCGCCGCAGGCCGTCCTGGACACGCTCGTGAAGCTGGAGGGCTGAGGTGCTGAAGACGGCGCTGGCCGGGCTGCGCGCGCACAAGCTCAGGCTGCTGCTCACCTCGCTGGCGATCACGCTCGGGGTGGGCTTCATCGCGGGCACGTTCGTGCTGAACGACACCATCCAGGCGGGCTTCTCCCAGCGCGTCACCGCCGACGCCGACAAGGTGGACGTGGCCGTCCTGCCCAAGGAGCGCGACGACGTGCTGCCGGAGAAGGCCCTGGAACGGGTGCGCGTCCTGGCCGGCGTGACCGAGGCGCAGGGCCTGATCCGCGACCCCGCGCCGCTGCTCGGCAAGGACGGCAGGGCGGTCGGCAGCAGCCCGACCACGGCCCTGTCCATCGTCCCCGGCCCGCTGGACCGCACCGCGATCGTCGCGGGCACCGGCCCGGGCACCGACGACCAGGCGGCCGTGCTGGACAAGAACACCGCGAAGTCGCAGGGCCTGCGGCTCGGCGACACGATCACCGTGCTCGACCGCAAGCAGGCCCGCCACCAGTTCCGGCTGGTCGGCCTGCTCGACCCCGGGGTGGACCAGGAGCTGTCCTTCACCGGCGCGGTCGGCTTCACCGCGGCCACCGCGCAGCGCATGACCGGCGCCAAGGGCTACCGCGAGATCGACGTCGCCGGCTCGGCCCCCGGGCTGAAGCAGGCCGTGGCCGCGGCGCTCGGCGACGCGTACGAGGTCAAGTCCGGCGCGGAGCTGGCCGACGACCTGGCGGCCGCGGCCGGGTTGTCGATGCGCACGCTGACCATCGGCCTGCTGCTGTTCGGGGCGGTGGCGATGATGGTGGCGGCGCTGGTCATCTACAACACCTTCACCATCCTGGTCGCGCAGCGCACCCGGGAGATGGCGCTGCTGCGCTGCATCGGCGCGACCCGCGGGCAGGTGTTCGGCTCGATCGTGCTGGAGTCGGTCGCGGTCGGGCTGCTCGCCTCCGCGCTCGGCCTGCTGGCCGGTTACGGGCTGGCCATGCTCGCCCTGACGCTGCTGGCCGCGTTCGACGCCCCCATGCCCACGGACGCGGCGGTCGCGCTGACGCCGGCCACCGTCGGGATCGGCCTGGCCGTCGGCCTGGTGGTCACCCTGTTCGCGGCCCTGCTGCCCGCGCGGGCGGCCACCCGCGTGCCGCCGGTCGCGGCGCTGCGCGCCCAGCCGGAGGAGCAGGACTTCCGCACCGGCCTGCTGCGCTCGGTGTTCGCGGGGCTGTTCCTGCTGGCCGGGGCGGGCCTGACCGCGTACGGCGTGGCGGGGCTGCCGGCGGGCGAGACGAGCACGCTGTTCGTCGTGATGGCCGGCGGCGCGCTGGTCTTCCTGGCCGTGCTGATCCTCGGGCCGGTGCTGGTCGGGCCGCTGAGCGCGGTGGTGGGCTGGGTCCCGGCCAAGCTGTTCGGCGTGCCCGGACGCCTGGCCCTGGACAACTCGGCCCGCAACCCCCGGCGCGCCGCGACCACCACGGTCGCGCTCACCATCGGCGTCACGCTGATGACGCTGATCTCGGTGCTCAGCGCCTCCACCCGGCTGACCGTGTGGAACAAGCTCGACGAGCAGTTCCCGGTCGACTACATGCTGGCCGGCCAGGTGCAGGACAGCGGGGTGCCCAGGTCGGTGGCCGAGAAGCTGCGCGGCCGTCCCGAGCTGGCCTCGGTGCTGCAGATCCGCGAGACCCCGGGCAAGGTGGGCGACCGGCGCTTCGACATCGGCACCTACCACGGGACCGTCACCCCCGAGGTGCTGTCCGGCTCGATGGCGGGCCTGTCGGCCGGGCAGGTCGCGCTGCTCGACTACGCGGCCTCCGCCCTGGGCGTCAAGGTCGGCGACACGGTCACGGTGAAGACCGAGCTGGCCGGGTCCGTGCCGCTGAAGGTGGTCGCCGTCCTCGTCGGGACGAACTCCACCCTGCCGCCGCTCACCGTCGCCGAGCGGCCGTTCGACACCTACTACGACCGGGTGCCCGACTCCCGCGTGATGATCAACATCCGCGACGGCGTCGCCACCGACCAGGCCCGCCAGGTGGTCAAGGCCGCGATCGCGGCCCATCCCACCGTCCAGATGGCCAGCTCGACCGAGGTACGCGGGCAGTTCGACGAGACCCTGGACATGCTGCTCATGATCGTGACCGGGCTGCTCGGGCTGGCGATCCTGATCTCGCTGCTCGGCATCGCCAACACCCTGTCGTTGTCGGTGCACGAGCGCACCAGGGAGTCGGCGCTGCTGCGGGCGCTCGGGCTGACCCGGCCGCAGCTGCGGCGGATGCTCTCGGTCGAGGCGCTGCTGCTCGGCCTGATCGGGGCGCTGGTCGGCGTGGTGCTCGGCGGCGTGTTCGGCTGGGCCGCGGTACGGGCGATGTTGCCCGGTGCGGTGTTCTCCGCGCCGCTCGGGCAGATCGCGCTGTTCGTGGTGCTCTCGGGGCTGGCGGGCGTGCTGGCCGCCGTGGTGCCGGCCCGGCGGGCGGCCAGGGCCTCGATCGTCGGCTCGCTGGCTACGGGCTAATCCCTGATAAAAGCGAATAAAAGCGAAAAATCAGGATAGAGGGTACGCGCAGGGGCTGCGCGGCCTCATGGGACGGGTGTCGTGGGGGACGCCGAGGCCGCGCGGCCACATGCGTGCCGCCGGACCAGAAGCCAGGTCGGGCGCCGGGTCGGACGCCGGGTCGGACGCCCCATGGGGGCGCGGCCGCGTACGTGCCGCCAGGTCGGGCGCCCCATGGGGGCGGCGCCCGGCCCCGCGTGTGCCACGCGGTCAGCGCGGGGTGCGACCTGGCCAGAGCTCGGCGACGGTCTCGGGGTCCAGCAGCGGCCGCACCACGACCTCCCCGGACGCCTTGTCGATCACGATGCACGCCCCGCCGACCGTGTCCGGCAGGGTGGTGGGGTCGTCGGGGTCGAGCTCCCGGATCCAGGCGACGTAGCCGTCGTGGAAGCCGTACAGGCCCACCGACAGCGGCTCGTCCGGCGGACGCGTCCCGTTGACGTACTCCTCCGCCAGCGCCCTGGCCTGGTCCATGTTCATCGCGGCCGCCCCTGCCGGTCGAGGATCATGCAGAACACCCCCGTCACCGTCGCGTACGGCGGCTCGACCGACATGTACCCGCGCTGGGCGTCGATCCAGATCACCTCGCTGCCGGAGTTGACCGCGTTCCAGACGTGCGACCCGCCGCCCGGCCAGCGCACCACGATGACCGCGCTCGCGCCGTGCCCGGCCTCCAGCAGCCGCCGGGCGATCATGGGATAGGCGTGCCGCCCCTGGCCCGCGTACTGGAACCGCTGGCCGGTCCACCGCTCGATCCGGGCCGCACCGCCCTTCTCGCCGGTGAGCAGCGGACGGCCGATCCCGTCGTACTCGGGGAGCCTGGGGGCGGCGGTGGCGGGCTCGCCGTGCCAGGTGGACAGCACGGCCAGAGCGCAGTCGGCGGCGTTGGAGGCCCGGAACGGGTCGTCCGCCGGGCCGCCGCCGTTGATCAGCCGGACCCAGGTGCCGCGCGGGTCGGGGAACCGGGTGCCGGGCTCCAGTGCCTGCCTCAGCTCCCGTTCCACCTGCGGGTCGGGCTGTGCCAGCCCGCCGGGCAGCCCGTACGGCCGGCTGTCGGCCAGCCTCGGCGGCCGCCGCTCGCCCTCGAACCAGTCGACGGCGGCACGGTTCCTCGCCCGATCGATCCGGGCCTCCAGCGGATGCCGTCCGTCCGCGCCACAAGCCCCGTCCCTCTCCCCGAACTCCAGCCGCCGCATCCCGCTGACCGCCGCCCCGAACCCCCGCGTCACCGCTCCCCCGGGTCTCTCCGGCCCACCGGTCCCGCCCCCTGGGAACTCCCCCGGCTCCCGCGCGTCCGGCCCGGCCCCAGGCGGGCCGCCCTTGTCCGGACCGGCCGCACGCGGGCTTCCCATGTCCGGACCGGCCGCCTCCTCCGGGAGCTCCCGGGCGTCAGGCGCGTCAGGACGTCCCTCCCGATGTCCGGACGTGCCGGTCGGCGTCTCCCCGGCGTTCGGCACTTCTGTGGCGGTCTGGCTGTCGGTCGCCGCGCCGGCGTCGGCGTCGCAGCCGGTCGGCTCGGTGGAAGGCGGCGCCGGACCGTCCGGCACATCCGTCGGCGGCAGCCCGGGACGTGCGTCCTCCCGTTCGTCCGGGAGGGCGAGGCGGCTGAGGGTGTTCAGGCTGAACGTCAGGCCGTACGGCGTGCCGGCGCGGGCCGGGGCCGGGCGGGTGGCGAGACCGGTGAGCACGTCCAGGGCGGAGGCCACGCCAGGGGCGGGGGCTGCGGCGGGCTGGGGGGACGGGCGGGAAGGAGGAGGGGCCTGCGTACGGAGGCCGGGTGGCGGCGGCGGCTCCTCGCCGGGGGCGCTGGAGGCGGCGGGCGTTAAGGGGGCCGAGCCCTCACGGGAGGAGGGGACCTCGGTCGTGGCGGGCGCTTCGCCGGGCACGTCCTCGGCGGCACGTTCGTAGTCGAGCCACCGGACCCCCTCCCCCACCACCGGGTTGTACTGCCCCTCCGGAAGGACCCCTCGGACGCTCGACTTGCGTTCGCGGACCACGTCCTGCCTCCTGTCCTGCTTGGACGACCGATCGTAGGGCCGCCGTCGCGTCCGAGAGGGGGAAGTGGGGAAGATTATCCGTCAGGGGGAACGGCTTTACCTGCGCAAACGTCCGCGAATCAGGCCACCTGGACCGTCACGGCCGGCCACCCGCTGGCGCCGTCGGGCGCGGGCGGCGCCTGCCGTTCGGTCTGGGTGTGACCCGCCGCGTCCGTGGCCCGCGCCTCGATCGTGTGCTCCCCGGGGGTGGCGTCCCAGTCGAGCGCCCACTGCCGCCAGGTGTCGGGCCCCGGCACGGCGGCCAGCCGCGCCTGCCGCCACTCGCCGCGATCGACCCGCACCTCGACGGCGTCCACCCCGGTGTGCTGGGCCCACGCCACCCCGGCGATGGTCGTGCGCCCGGCCTTGAGCGAGGCGCCGTTCTTCGGGACGTCGATGCGCGACTCCGTCTTGATCGGCCCCTTGGCGGCCCAGCCGCGTGGCGTCCAGTACGCCTGGTCCTGGTCGAACCGGGTCACCTTCACGTCCACCACCCACTTGGTGGCCGACACGTACCCGTACAGGCCGGGCACCACCTGGCGGACGGGGAAACCGTGCTCGAACGGGAGCGCGTCGCCGTTCATGGCGATGGCGAAGAGGGCGTCGCGGCCGTCCATCACGACGTCCACGGGCGTGCCGCAGGTGAAGCCGTCGTCGGAGGTGGACAGCAGCATGTCGGCGCCCGGCTGGAGCCCGGCACGACGCAGCAGGTCGGCCATGCGCACGCCGAGCCAGCGGGCGTTGCCGACGTACGGGCCGCCCACCTCGTTGGAGACGCAGGTCAGGGTGATGTCGGCCTCGGTGAGCGGCAGGTTCAGCAGCTCGGCGTAGGTGATCTCGACCGGTCTGTCCACCATGCCGTGGATGCGAAGCCGCCAGGCGCGCGGGTCCACCTGGGGGACGACGAGCGCCGTATCAACCCTATAGAAGTCCTGATTTTTCGTGATGAAGGGTGACAGGCCGGGGATGCGGAAGTCCGTACCGGGGGGAAGGGGGCGGGCGGGCGTCGCGGGCCTGGGCAGCGCCAGGTTCACCCGCGTCGCGGCCAGCTCCCGCCGCCCGCCGAGCTGCCGGCCCAGCGCGGCCGACGCCCCCGCCACCACGATCCCGCCCGCCACCCCGGTGATCAGCCGCCGCCGGTCGAACCCGCGCTCCCCCGCCCCGGCCCGCATAACGGCAGGCCGCTCCACCGCCCCCTCGCCGCCGACCCCAGGCGCCGCCCCGCCACCGGCCTCAGCGCCCGCGACCGCGCCACCGATCTCGGGGCCCGCCGTGGCCGTGCCGCGACCACCGCCCGCGCGCCGCAGCAGCCACCCCAGCGCCAGCCCCCCGCACAGGACCCCGGCCACCGTGGGCAGCACGTCCACCGCCGCCGCCCCAGGACGGGTGAGCACCGCGGCCACCCCGACCACCCCGAACAGGGCCAGCCCCGCGTACCCGTACGCGAGCCGCCGCCGCGCCAGCACGCCGATGAGGGCCGCGATCCCGGCGAGCACCACGAGCACGCCCCCGATGAGGACGGTCTTGTCGTTCTCCCCGAACGTGTTGATCGCGAAATCCTTGACCGGCGCCGGCGTCAGGTCGACCGCGGCGTCCCCCACCGCCACCACCGGAAAGGTCTCAGGACCGGCGAGCCCGGCGACGAGCTGCGCGATCCCCAGCGCCAGCGCGCCCGCCGTGAGCCCCGCCAGGGCGCCGGCCCAGGCGGGCACCGTCTCGTTCTTCTGCACGGTACGACGTTACGTCGCCCGTGGTCAGCAGGTTCTTACGCGGTGGTTACGAGCCGACGATGTCGCGCACGATCGGCGCCAGCGCGCGGAAGGCGCGGCCCCGGTGGCTGATGGCGTCCTTCTCGTCAGGGGACAGCTCGGCGGTGGTGCGGTCGTGGCCGAGCGGGACCAGGATCGGGTCGTAGCCGAAGCCGTTGGTGCCCCGCGGGGTGGTGATCAGGTGGCCGGGCAGCGTGCCCTCCACCACCCGGTGCTCACCGGACGGCAGCGCGAGCGCGGCGGCGCAGGCGAAGTGCGCCGACAGCTTCTCGGCGGGCACGTCGGAGAGCTGGGCGAGCAGCAGGTCGAGGTTGGCCTGGTCGTCGCCGTGGCGGCCGGACCAGCGGGCCGAGAAGACGCCGGGCATGCCGTTGAGCACGTCGACGCAGAGCCCGGAGTCGTCGGCCACGGCCGGCAGCCCGGAGCCATTGGCGACGGCGTGCGCCTTGAGCAGCGCGTTCTCCTCGAAGGTGACGCCGGTCTCGGCGACCTCGCCGATCTCGGGGAACTCCTCCAGGCCGACGATCTCGAACCCGGCGAGGATGCGCCGCAGCTCCGCGATCTTGCCCGGGTTGCGGGTGGCGAGCACGATCTTCATGCGCTCAGCGCCTCCTGCTGGATCAGGGTGAGCTCCTCGCACCCGGCGGCGGCCAGGTCGAGCAGCTGGTCGAGGGCCGCGCGGTCGAAGGGCACGCCCTCGGCGGTGCCCTGCACCTCGACGAAGGCGCCCTCGCCGGTCATCACGACGTTCATGTCGGTCTCGGCGGCGACGTCTTCGGTGTAGCACAGGTCGAGCATGGGGACCGAGCCGACGACCCCGACGGAGACGGCCGCGACCGAGCCGATCAGCGGGTCTCCCGGGCACATCTTGCGCGCCTTCATCCAGGCGACGGCGTCGGCGAGCGCGACGTAGGCGCCGGTGATCGCGGCGGTCCTGGTGCCGCCGTCGGCCTGGAGAACGTCGCAGTCGAGTACAATGGAGTTTTCGCCCAGAGCCTTGTAATCGACGCACGCGCGAAGTGATCTTCCGATCAACCGGGAAATCTCGTGCGTGCGCCCGCCGATTTTGCCGCGGACCGATTCCCGATCATTACGGGTATTGGTCGCCCGCGGCAGCATCGCGTATTCGGCCGTGACCCAGCCCTGGCCGCTGCCCCTGCGCCAGCGCGGCACGCTGTCCTGCACCGAGGCCGCGCAGAGCACCCGCGTGCCGCCGAACTCGACGAGGACCGAACCCTCGGCATGCGCCAGCCACTGCCGGGTGATGGTGATGGGGCGTAGCTGGTCGGGGTTGCGGCCATCCTGTCGGGACATGCAGATCACCCTATCTCCGCGGCACGACACTCTTGACCAAATGTGTCCGACACATGGATCCTTACGCAATGACAACGGGGGTGTTGCGAAACCCTGACTTCCTCCGGTTCCTGACGTCGCACGTGGGGAACGAACTGGGAGCGAATATCTCGCGCGTGGCCCTCCCGCTGGTGGCGGTCGTCACGCTGCACGCGCAGCCGGCCCAGGTGGCTCTGCTGTCCGCGCTGCAGACCGC
The DNA here is from genome assembly GCF_040649795.1 of Nonomuraea sp. NPDC048881. Lineage (NCBI taxonomy): Bacteria > Bacillati > Actinomycetota > Actinomycetes > Streptosporangiales > Streptosporangiaceae > Nonomuraea > Nonomuraea sp. NPDC048881. The sequence continues at coordinate 959,123 of NZ_JBEZGC010000001.1, read as the reverse complement.
CGCGTTCCTCGTGCTCGGCCTGCCCGCGGGGGTGTGGGTCGACCGGATGCGCCGGCGCCGCGTGATGATGGTCACCGATTTGGCCAGGTTCGTGCTGCTGGCGAGCATTCCGCTGGCGGCGCAACTGGGCCTGCTGTCGATCGGGATGATGTTCGCGGTCGCCTTCCTGGCGGGTGCGGCGCAGGTGTTCAACGACGTCGCGGACCAGACGTACCTGCCCAGCCTGGTGAGCACGCGGCAGCTCAGCGACGGCAACTCCAAGCTGGAGGTGGTGCGCTCCGGCGGCTTCCTGGCCGGGCCGGGCATCGGCGGCCTGCTGGTGCAGCTCGTCGGCGCGCCGTTCACGATGTTCGCCACCGCGCTGGGCTCGCTGACGTCGGCGCTGTTCCTCAGCGCCATCAAGACCCCGGACAAGCCACCGGCCGCGAGCGAGCCCGAGCCGTTGCTGCGCGGCATCGGCGTGGGGCTGCGCTACGTGTGGCGCGACCGCCTGCTGCGCATGTTCGCCGCGTCCTCGGTGCTGACGAACCTGACGGTCGGCGCGGTGCTCGGCCTGTCGGTGTTGTTCCTGGCCGATGAGGTGGGGCTGGCGCCCGGTCTCATCGGCGTGCTGCTCATGTCCGGCGGGTTCGGCGGCGTGGCCGCGGGCCTGCTCGGCGCGCTGCTGGCCAGGAAGGTCGGCACGGCCAGGATCACCTGGCTCTCCCTCACCGTGCCGGCGCCCTTCGCCCTGCTGCTGCCGATGACCCAGGCCGACTGGCGGGTGGCGTTCTTCGCCGTCACCTCGATCGCGTTGTCGTGGAGCGCGGCGCTGAGCACGGTCGGCCAGATCACCTACCGGCAGACGACGGTCCCCGAGCAGCTGCTGGGCCGGGTCAACGCCTCGTTCCGGTCGTTGATGTGGAGCTCGGTCCCGCTGGGCGCGCTGCTCGGCGGGATCGTCGCCCAGCAGTTCGGCGTGCGGACGGCCTTATGGGTGTTCATGATCGGCCGGGTCGTGTCGTTCGCGCCGCTGCTGTTCTCGCCGCTGCCCCGATTACGCGACTTCGACGACGTTCAGGCCAGGTCGTAGACCGCGCCGCTGCGGGCCAGCTCGATCGGCCCGGCGTAGCCGCCCCTCGACGCGTCCTGCAGCACTCTCGCGTTGTCGTTCCACGGCACCAGATGGGTGAGCACCAGCTTGCCCGCGTTGGCCTTGGCCGCGTGCTCGGCCGCCTGACGGCCGGTCAGGTGCAGGTCGGGCGGCAGGTCGGGCCCCTCGACGAACGACGCCTCGCACAACATGAGGTCGGCCCCCGCGGCCAGCTTGACCAGCTCCGCCGACTCCCCGGTGTCCCCCGAGTACGCCATGCACACATCGTCGCTGGCCACCCGGAACCCGTACGCCTCGACCGGATGGTTCACCAGGCCGGCGGTGACGACGAACGGCCCCACCTCGAACGAGCCGGGCGACAGCGGCGTGAAGTCGAAGGCGGTCTCCAGGCCGGGCTCGTCCGGCATCCCGTACGCGGCCGCGAGCCGGGCCGGCGCCCCCTCGGGCGCGTAGACCGGCACGGGCGGGTACGGCGCGTCGGGCCCGTACGTGCGGGCCACGTGGTAGCCGCAGACGTCGAGGCAGTGGTCGGCGTGCAGATGGGACAGGCAGATGGCGTCCACGTCGTAGAGGCCGATGTGGCGCTGGAGCGCGCCGAGCGACCCGTTGCCGAGGTCGAGCAGCATCCTGAACCCCTCGGCCTCGACGAGATAGCAGGACGCGGGGCTGTCGGGGCCGGGGTAGCTGCCCGAGCATCCGACGATGGTCACCTTCATGTGGGCCTCCCGCTCAAGGTAGTACCCCCCACTGGCGCGACTTCGACCACGTCGATCTCCGGGCCCAGGAACCGCCTGCCGAGGCGGGCGAAGAGCTGGGAGTCGCCGGTGGCGCGGAAGCGGTGCCGGGGGGTGGCCTCGCCTCCCGCCGCCAGTCCGCGGTCGTGCAGGATCCGGTAGACGTCCTTGGCCGTCTCGTCGGCGCTGGAGACCAGCGTGACCCCGTCGCCGACGACGTAGGAGATCGCGCCGGTGAGCAGCGGGTAGTGGGTGCAGCCGAGGATGAGCGTGTCGCAGCAGGCCGCCCTGATCGGCTCCAGGTAGTCACGCAGGACGTCGATGAGCTCCTTGCTCATCGTCTCCCCGCGCTCGACGTACTCCACCAGCCGGGGCGCGGCCACGCCGGTGAGCTGCACGTCGGGGGCCGCGGTGAAGGCGTCGTGGTAGGCCAGCGACGTGATGGTGGCCTGGGTGGCGATCACGCCGACCCGGCCGGTGCGGGTGGCGCGCACCGCGCGCCTGGTGGCGGGCTGGATCACCTCGACGACCGGCACGTCGTAGCGTTCGCGGGCGTCGCGCAGCACGGCGGCGCTGGCGCTGTTGCACGCGATGACGAGCATCTTGACGTCCTGCTCGACGAGGTGGTCCATCACCTCAAGGGCGTAGGCGCGCAGCTCCGCGATGGGTTTCGGCCCGTACGGCTGGCGGGCCGTGTCGGCCACGTAGGTGATCGACTCGTGGGGGAGCTGGTCGATGATCGCGCGCGCGACCGTCAGGCCGCCCACCCCGCTGTCGAAGATCCCAATACTCTCGTCCGGCACGTTCTAGAGGGTAGGCGACCTGCTCGATCAACACCGCGTAAGAATGCTCACACCTGATGAAGGCGCGACTGTCGGGTTGCTCACATCAGCCCCGTCCGACCCTGGCGAGCTGGCGCGACTGGGCGACGAGCCGGCCCGCGGAGTCCCAGACCTCGACCTCCTCGTCGAACCAGCCGTCCGAAATGAGGCGGCCGCTCCCGATCAGGGTGAGCCAGCCGGGGGCGGGCAGGGCCCGCAGGTGCCAGGTGAGCTCGACGGTGGGCGCCCAGCCGCGGGCGCCGGCGGAGAACACCACGGGCGGCAGCGCGTCCACGGCCAGGGCCAGCACGTACGGGTCGGCGTCCTGCGGCTCGGCCATCCTGAAGTACGCCCGCGACTCCGGCCTGCCCGTCGGTTCGCCGGCCAGCCAGGCGATGGTGGGCGGATCGAAGCGCATGTCCATCTGGGCGTTGAGGGTCATGTTGTTCTCGGGCTTGGGGGCGGGCAGCTTGACGCACTCCTCGACGGACGGCATGACGACCGAGGGCGCGTCGGTGTAGACGGGGTCGGCGCCGGTCAGGGTGGCGGTGGTGATCAGGCTCTCGATCTGCGGCACGCCGTCCTGGACGAGCGTGGCCCTGGCGAAGGCGGCCGTGCGGCCCGACTTCAGCGGCTCGACCCGGACCTGGGCGGGCCCGGCGACCGGCGACTTGAGGAACTGCGAGGTGGTGCTCACCGGGTGCTCGAACGGCGAGGCGTCCACGGCGGCGCGCAGGACCACGGCCATCAGGTAGCCGCCGTTGAGCGGGCCGCCGATGGAGTATCCGGGGTCGAGGCACACGTCATAGGTGGTCTCGTCGACCCTGATCGCCTGTGTGGCCTCGTCGAACTTGGTCATCCCGCCCTGCCTTCACCGTACGGAACTATATTCTAGTAGTCCCCCACTTTACGCGGGGCTGCGGCGTTCGCACCACGCCGTTCCGACATCAGCGCGCCTACCTGCGGAAACACCACCCGGATGGGACAGTTCGATCATGGCAACTGTCACCGAACTCATCGGTCAGTCGGTGTGGGACTCCAACGGGATCTGGGTCGGCCACGTGGTCGACATCCGCGCCCACAAGCACAGGGGCGGCCTCCAGCAGAGCCAGACGGTCTACGGCCTGGTCGTCTCGGGACGGCGGGCACCCGTCCTGCTCGGGCTCACCCGCGACCGTCAGGGCCGCTCGCCCTGGCTGTCCAAGACGCTGGCGCGGACGGTGTACGCCGGGTGCACGTTCGTGCCCTGGGCCTGCGTGACGGACTGGACAGATGGCGAAGTCCACCTCGATGTGCTGAAAAAAGAGCTAAACCGGGCCTGATCCCGACTTCAGCACATTGCAAGCGGCCATCTAGCAACATCAGCTACCTTCTCTGTGGTCAAAAGTCCACATTGTGAGTTGAGTGATGTCTGCGAATAATCCCCCACCTGGCCAGGATCCTGAGCGCACGACGGCGTACCGAGGAGGCTGGGACCAGCCGCAGGAGCAGCAGCAGCCGTACCAGCCGCAGCAGCCGTACCAGCAGCCGTATGGTCAGCAGGCCCCGCAGCCGCGGCAGGGAGCTTCGTACGGGCAGCCGGCTTACAGCCCTCAATCCGCCTACGGCCAGCAGCCCGCCTACGGCGCCCCGTACGGCGGCCAGGCCCAGCAGGGCTGGCAACAGCAGCAACAGCAACAGCCGACCTGGCCGCCGCAGGACCAGCACGCCCAGCAACAGGGCTGGCCGCAGCAGGACCCCTACGCGCAGCAGCACCAGCAGCAGGGCTGGCAGCAGCAGGACCAGTACGGGCAGCAAGGTTGGCAGCAGCAGGGCCCCGAGGGCTTCGGCCCGCCCCAGCCGGCGAAGAAGGGCGGCCGCAAGGGCTGGCTGATCGCCGGCGCGGCCGCGCTCGCGGTGGTGCTGCTCGGCGGCGGCGCGGTGTGGGCCGTGGGCGCGATCGGCGGGGGCGGCACGCAGCCGGACGAGGTCCTGCCCGCCAACGCGATCGCCTACGCCCGCCTCGACCTCGACCCGGCCGCGAACCAGAAGCTGGCGCTGTTCCAGCTCGCCAGGAAGTTCACGGTCACCAAGGGCTCCTTCACCGGCGAGGACCCGCGTCAGGCCCTGTTCAACCTGGTCAACGACAGCGGCGAGAAGAAGGTGGACTTCGCCAAGGACGTGGACCCGTGGCTGGGCAGCAGGGTCGGCTTCGCCGCCGTGCCCTCCGGCAAGTCCGAGCCCGACTTCGCGGTGGCCGTGCAGGTCAAGGACCAGGCGCAGGCCAAGGCGGGCATCGCCAAGCTCATGGACGGCGACAAGTACGGCATCGCCTTCCGCGACGACTACGCGCTGCTGTCCTCGACCCAGGCGCTGGCCGACAAGTTCGCGAAGGGCGAGGCCACCCTCGCCGACAACAGCGAGTTCAACGACGACATGGGCGACGTCGGCGAGCAGGGCGTGTTGTCGTTCTGGGCGGACATGGGCGGGCTGGCCAAGCTCACCCCCATCCCCGCCGAGCAGGCCGCGAGCATCGAGCCCATCAAGGACGCCCGGTTCGCCGGCGCGCTGCGCTTCGACAGCGCCTACGTCGAGCTGGCCGGCCTGGTCAGGGGCGCCAAGGGCGTGACCTCGGACGACCTCCAGCCCGCCACCTTGGGCACGCTGCCCGCCGGCACCGCCGGGGCCCTGTCGGTCTCCGGCCTGGACCAGCTGATCACCAGCCAGTGGGCCCAGATCCAGAAGTCGGCCGCGGCCGGCGGCGGCGCCGAGGTGCAGCAGCTCCTCGACCAGGCCAAGACCAAGTTCGGCCTCGACCTGCCCGGCGACCTCGCCACGGTGCTCGGCAAGAACTTCACGGTCGCGGTGGACAGCCAGGGCCTGGACGGCGACCAGATCAAGGCGGGCGTCCGCGTGGTCACCGACCCGGCCAAGGCCCAGGCGGTCGTCGGCAAGATCGAGAAGGCGCTGGCGGCCAGTGGGCAGCCCGCTCCGCAGCTCGCCAAGGTGCCCGGTGACGGCGTCTTCACGGCGGCGACGAGCGAGGAGTACGCCAAGAAGCTGGCCGAGGAGGGCACGCTGGGCGACTCCGAGACGTTCCAGACCGCCATCCCCGACGCCGGCGAGGCCACCTTCGCGCTCTTCGTGGACCTCGACAAGGTCGAGCACCTGTACCTGCAGAGCATGGAGGGCGACGAGAAGGCCAACGTGCAGGTCCTGCGGGCCGTCGGGCTGAGCGGCAAGCAGAGCGCCACCGAGGCGGACTTCTCGCTGCGGGTCCTGTTCAACTGACCAGGCAAGAAGGGGGGCGGCCGTCCCGGCCGCCCCCCTTCTTCATGTCCTCAGGCCCAGAGCTGGCCTTCGAGGCGGTCTTCCGCCTCCTCCAGGGTGCCTTCGTAGGCGCCCGTGGACAGGTATTTCCAGCCGCCGTCGGCCACCACGAAGACGACGTCGGCCCGTTCGCCCGCCTTGACGGCCTTCCCGGCCACGCCCAGCGCGGCGTGCAGCGCGGCGCCGGTCGAGACGCCGGCGAAGATGCCCTCGGCGGCCAGCAGCTCGCGGGTGCGCCGCAGCGCGTCGGCCGAGCCGACGGAGAACCGGGTGGTCAGCACGGACTCGTCGTACAACTCGGGGATGAAGCCCTCGTCGACGTTGCGCAGGCCGTAGACCAGCTCGCCGTAGCGCGGCTCGGCGGCGACGATCTGCACGCCGGGCACCCGTTCCCGCAGGAAGCGGCCGACGCCCATGAGCGTGCCCGTCGTGCCGAGCCCGGCCACGAAGTGGGTGACCGTGGGCAGGTCGGCCAGGATCTCCGGGCCGGTGGTCTCGTAGTGGGAGCGCCAGTTGGCCGGGTTCCCGTACTGGTAGAGCATCACCCAGGACGGGTTCTCCGCGGCCAGGCCCTTGGCCACGCGGACGGCCTCGTTGGAGCCGCCCGCGGCGGGCGAGGAGATGATCTCCGCGCCCCACATGCGCAGGAGCTGACGGCGTTCCTCGGAGGTGTTCTCCGGCATCACGCAGATCAGCCGGTAGCCCTTCAGCTTGGCCGACATCGCGAGCGAGATGCCGGTGTTGCCGCTGGTGGGCTCCAGGATCGTGCAGCCGGGCGTGAGCAGGCCGTCCTTCTCGGCCTGCTCGATCATCCACAGCGCCGGTCGGTCCTTGATCGACCCGGTCGGGTTGCGGTCCTCAAGCTTGGCCCAGACGCGCACCTCGGGCGAGGGCGACAGCCGGGGCAGCCCGACGAGCGGCGTGCGCCCGACCGAGTCGATCAGCGAGTCGAACCGCATGTCACCCGCCGGCGACGGCGGGCAGCACGGTCACCGTGTCGCCGTCGGACACCGGGGTGCCGAGGCCGCCGAGGAAGCGCACGTCTTCGTCGTTGAGGTAGACGTTGACGAATCGGCGCAGGCTGCCCTGGTCGACCAGGCGGTCCTTGATGCCGGGGTGGCGCGACTCAAGGTTGCTGATCAGCTCGTCGAGGGTGGCGCCCTCGGCGTCGACGGCCTTGGCGCCGTCGGTGTAGGTGCGCAGGATGGTGGGAATGCGAACCTCGATGGCCATCGCGGTCATTCTCCTCTTATCTGGTCGTCGTCCCATCGGCGGCAACACCGATGGCTTGGTACGGATTCCAGATCAGCGACAGTCGTAGACGACGACGGCCGGGGTGTGCGCGAAGAGGTAGCTCTGCACCGGCCGGACCATCATGGGAGGAATCTTACCTCTTCCTCCTCGATCACTCCGTCGAGGATCCGGTAGGAGCGGAACTCGACCTCGTTCTCGTCCCTGGTGGAGACCAGGACGTAGTGGGCCTGCGGCTCGGAGGCGTAGGACACGTCGGTGCGCGACGGGTACGCCTCGGTGGCGGTGTGGGAGTGGTAGATCACGACGGGCTCCTCGTCGCGGTCGTCCATCTCCCGCCAGACGCGCAGTTGCTCCATGGAGTCGAACCGGTAGAAGGTGGGCGAACGCTCGGCGTTCTCCATCGGGACGAACCGCTCGGGCACGCCGTCGCGGCCCGCGATCACCCCGCACGCCTCGTCGGGATGGTCGGCCCGCGCGTGCGCGACGATCTTGTCCACCAGTTCCTGCGAGATCGTGAGCATGCCCGGAAGCTACCAGAGGGCGCGGACCAGGCTGTCTTGGAGGTAGGTCAGCCAGTCGTAGGTGACGTAGGCCGGGTAGCGGGGGTCGTCCTCGGACATCATGGCGATCTCGTCGTGGACCTCCTCGGTCACGTCGAGCTTGGTGCCGAGCGTCAGGCGCACGTCGTTGAGCGAGCGCAGCCACGCCTGGGCCTGCTCCGGCGTCAGCTCGGCGCCGCCCGGCCGCGCGGTGTCCAGGACGGTCTGGGCGTCGGCGCGCTTGCCGTCGCGCAGCGTGGCCTCGGTGTAGCGGCGGAACTCCGAGGCCTCCTGCTCGTCCTCGTAGGCCGAGGGGAACAGCCGGGCCAGCACCGGGTCGGTGGGCGCCTGGGCCGCCCCGATGCCGAGCGCCCGCTCCAGCGGATCGTCGCTGGTCTCACCCGGCGCGACCAGGCCGAGCAGCATCGAGACGAGCGAGCGCAACAGCGAGACCTCCGCGGCCTCGAACTGCGCGATGACCGAGCCGTTCCGCCCGGCCGAGAACCCCGAACTCACTGCCGCCGCCTCACTTGACCGAATCCGGCTGGACCGTCGCCCACAGGCCGTAGGAGTGAAGAATCTGCACATCGCGTTCCATCTCTTCGCGCGTGCCACTGGACACGACCGCCTTGCCCTTTTGGTGGACGTCCAGCATCAGTTTCTCCGCCTTCTCCTTGGTGTAGCCGAAGACGGTTTGGAAGACATAGGTCACGTAGGACATGAGGTTGACCGGGTCGTTCCAGACGATGGTCACCCATGGCAGATCGGGCCGGACGTCCGATGACGGACGCTCGACGGTGATTGGAGCGGTGCTACCCACATCCCCGAGTCTGCCCTATCTGGGTCGTAGTCTTCGAGTCGTGAGAATGACCATGAGCACTGCGTTGCTCACAGATCACTATGAGCTGACGATGCTCCAGGCGGCACTGCGCAGCGGCGCGGCGCACCGGCGCGCGGTCTTCGAGGTGTTCGCCAGACACCTGCCGGGCGGCCGCCGGTACGGGGTCGTGGCCGGCATCGGACGCGTCCTGGACGAGCTCGAACGCTTCCGTTTCGGTGACGAAGAACTCACCTTTCTCCGCGAGCAGGAGGTGGTCGACGAATCGACTCTGGCGTTTCTCGCCGATTACCGGTTTTCCGGGAACGTCTACGGCTACCGCGAGGGCGACCTGTACTTCCCCGCCTCCCCGATCATGATCGTCGAGGGCACCTTCGCCGAGGCCGTGCTGCTGGAGACGCTGACGCTGTCGATACTCAACCACGACTGCGCCATCGCCTCGGCGGCCTCCCGCATGACCAACGCCGCCGGCAAGCGCCCGCTCATCGAGATGGGCTCGCGCCGCACGCACGAGTACGCCGCCGTCGCCGCCGCCCGCGCCGCCTACATCGCCGGGTTCGCCTCCACCTCCAACCTCATGGCCGGCCACATGTACGGCGTCCCCACGGCGGGCACGGCCGCGCACGCGTTCACCCTGCTGCACGACTCCGAGCGGGACGCGTTCGAGGCCCAGATCGCCTCCCTCGGCGTGGGCACGACGCTGCTGGTGGACACCTACGACGTCGAGCAGGCGGTGCGCACGGCGGTCGAGCTGGCCGGCAACAAGCTGGGCGCGGTCCGCATCGACTCCGGCGATCTGGCCGCCGCCGCCCAGGAGGTGCGCGAGCTGCTCGACTCGCTCGGCGCCTTCGACACCCGCATCGTGGTCACCTCCGACCTCGACGAGTACGCCATCGCCGCGCTCGCCGCCGCCCCGGTGGACGGCTACGGCGTGGGCACCTCCCTGGTGACCGGGTCCGGCGTCCCCACGGCGGCCTTGGTGTACAAGCTGGTGGCGCGGGAGACCGGGGCGGGCCGGCTGGAGGCCGTGGCCAAGCGGTCGGTGGGCAAGCCGTCGCGCGGGGGGCGCAAGGAGGCGTACCGGCTGCTCGACGACGGCGGGCACGTCGAGACCGAGCTGATCACGACCGGCGGCGTCGTTCCAGAGGGCGGCATCCCCCTGCTGCACGAGCTGGTGCGCGACGGCGAGGTCGTCGGCCGGGAGCCCCTGTCCGCCGCCCGCGACCGCCACGCCGCTGCCGTCGCGCTGCTCCCCCAGGAGGCGCTGCACCTCGGGAGGGGGTACGCGGCGATCCCCACGGAGTTCGTCTGACGTATCGTGCTCTTATGGGCACCGCGTTGATCATCGTCGATGTGCAGAACGACTTCTGCGAGGGTGGCAGCCTGGCCGTGGCAGGCGGCTCGGAGGTGGCCGCCGCGATCACCCGCCATCTCGGCGAGCACGGCTACGACCACGTCGTGGCCACCCGTGATCACCACGTCGACCCCGGCACCCACTTCTCGGACACCCCCGACTACGTCACGTCCTGGCCCGCCCACTGCGTGGCCGGCACCCCCGGCGCCGACTTCCATCCCTCCTTCGACGTGTCGGAGGTGGAGGAGGTCTTCAGCAAGGGCGCCCACGCGGCGGCCTACAGCGGCTTCGAGGGCGCCTCCGGCGACGGCGCGCCGCTGGCCGACTGGCTGCGCGAGCGCGGGGTGACCGAGGTCGACGTGGTGGGCATCGCCACCGACCACTGCGTGCGGGCGACCGCGCTCGACGCGGCGGCCAACGGGCTGGCCGTGCGCGTGCTGCTCGACCTCACAGCGGGCGTCTCCCCGGCGACCACGCAGTCGGCCATGGCCCAGATGGAGGCCGCGGGCGTGACGCTGGAGGGCACGCCCAAGGCGGGCTGACCGGCCCCGCCCGGGGACGACCCGCGGTTGTGCCGCGACCGAGCCTGATCACGGACGGTACACAGTGCGCAACCCTGCGGTCATGTGATATTCAAGGATGACCTAACCTCTCCGCAGTCGAAGTAGTACGTAGAGTCATATCTCTTCATCCTGTGCGAGGTTTCTCATGCTTGCCATCTCCCTGGGCGTGGCCTGGCTGCTGCTCACCCCTCTCGCCCTCTGGGTGCTCGTCAAGGGCCGTCCGGGGGCGCGGGTGGGGGCGGTCGTGACGCTGGCGCTGCTGGAGGTCGCGACGGTCGCGATGGGCGACGTGCCCTCCGGCCGCGGCCCCGCCGTCGTGGCCCACGACATGCCGCCGGCGCCCGCGCTGCCCGCCTGCGACGAGCGCACCCCGATCCCCCAGTGGGCCAAGGTCGGGCGGCAGCTCGTGCTGTCGTGGTCGGCCGCGCCGCGCGAGTGCGCGACGGCCAAGGTGATCGCCCGTCCGGAGGGCCGCCGGCTGCTGGTGTGGGTGCACGAGGGGCCGCTGAACGGTGACCATCAGGGTGTGCGCACCCTTCCCGTCCGGGTCAAGGACGGCCGGGCCGCGCTGACCGTCCCGCTGCCGGGCGACGAGCGCTACATACCGGTGGACGGCCGCTCCGGGAAGAGGATCCCGGCCCCCGCCGGCCTCTAGAGCCTCCTAGAGGGTCGCCACGGCCAGCCGCAGGGCGTCGTCGAACCGGGTGAACACCTCGAACGCGTGCCGCAGCCCCGTGATCGACAACACTCGCGCCATCACCCCGTGCACCCCCGCGAGCAGCAGCCTGGTGCCCCTCGACTCGCACCGCTGCATGACCTCGACGAGCTCGTTCATGCCCATCGAGTCGCAGAAGGCGACCGCGCCGAGGTCGAGGATCAGGAACGGCTTGGCCGGCAGCTCCCACACGCGCTGCATGTGCTCGCGCAGGACCGGGATCGCGTAGACGTCGAGCTCGCCTTCGAGCCGGATGATGACGGCGTTTCGGGAGAGGCCGGAAGCGACGGTGAGCGTCGACCTGCCGGGGGCCTCAGACGACATGGGCAAGATCCTTCTGGTATCCCAAGACAGCCAAGAGGGTTGTTGCCGTTCTGGCCGGCCTTCTAACGGAAGGTCACTGCTCTGTGTCCAAATGTGCAGGGTCCCCTGCCGAACCCCCGCCGGACCCCTTCGCCGGTTCGCGGGGAACCGGCGAAGGGGGCGCGGCTAGCGCCGCTGGGTGGCCCAGCGGCGGATGGCGTCGATGCGCTCCTGGATCTGCTCGGCCGTGGCCTGCGCGATCGGCGGGCCGCCGCACGTGCGGCGCAGCTCGGCGTGGATGACGCCGTGGGGCTGGCCCGTGCGGTGGTTCCAGGCGCCGACCAGGCCGTTGAGCTCGCGCCGGAGCTCGGCGATCTGCTCGTGCGGGGCGAGCGTCTCCTTGGGCTGCTCGGCCGGGCTCTGCCTGCGCTTGGCGGCCTGCTGGTCGGACTGGCGCTTGCGGAGCAGGGTGGCCACCTGGTCGGGCTCCAGGAGGCCGGGCAGGCCGAGGAAGTCCTCCTCCTCGGCCGAGCCGATCTCCGCGCCGGTGCCGAACTCGCCGCCGTCGAAGAGCACCCGGTCGAAGGTGGCCGAGGTCTCCATCGTCTCGAACGGCAGCTCGTCGCCCAGGACGTCGGGGTTGTCCTTCTGCCGGTTGGCCTGCTCCAGCAGGCTGTCGTCGAGGCCGTCCTCCGGGGGCTTCCTGTTGAGCACGTGGTCGCGCTCGACCTCCATCTCGTTGGCCAGCCCCATGAGGGTGGGCACCGAGGGGAGGAAGACCGAGGCGGTCTCGCCGCGCTTGCGGGCGCGCACGAACCGGCCCACGGCCTGGGCGAAGAAGAGCGGGGTGGAGGTCGAGGTGGCGTAGACGCCCACGCACAGGCGCGGGATGTCGACCCCCTCGGAGACCATGCGGACGGCCACCAGCCACCGGTCGTGGGAGGCGGCGAACTGCTTGATCTTCTTGGACGCCCCCGGGTCGTCGGACAGGACCACGGTCGCGCCCTCGCCGGTGATGTTGCGCAGGTGGCGGGCGTAGGCGCGGGCGGTCTCGTGGTCGGTGGCGATCACCAGGCCGCCCGCGTCGGGCACGCCCCGGCGGATCTCGGTCAGGCGGCGGTCGGCGGCCTGCATGACCTGGCGGATCCAGTCGCCCTTGGGGTCGAGCGCGGCCCGCCACGCCTGGGACAGCTGGTCTTTGGTGAGCGGGGTGCCGAGCGTCGCGGCGATCTCGTCGCCCGCACGGGTGCGCCACTTCATCTCGCCGGAGTAGGCCAGGAAGATCACCGGACGGACGACGCCGTCGTCGAGCGCCGGGCCGTAGCCGTAGGAGAAGTCGGAGACGCTGCGCTTGACGCCCTCGGCGTCCTCCTCGTAGCCGACGAACGGGATCGGGTTGTCGTCGGACCTGAACGGCGTGCCGGTGAGCTGGAGCCGGCGGGTGGCGGGCTCGAACGCCTCGCGCACGCCGTCGCCCCACGACTTGGCGTCGCCCGCGTGGTGGATCTCGTCGAAGATGACCAGCGTCTTGCGGGCCTCGGTGCGCGCCCGGTGGAGCGCGGGGTGCATCGCGACCTGCGCGTAGGTCACCGCCACCCCGGTGTAGTCGCGCGAGGTCGTGCCCTGGCTGTTCTTGAACTCCGGGTCGATGCCGATGCCGACCCGGGCGGCGGCGTCGGCCCACTGGCGTTTGAGGTGCTCGGTGGGCGTGACGATGGTGACGGCCCTGATCACCCCGTTGGCCAGCAGCTCGCTGGCGATGCGCAGGGCGTAGGTCGTCTTGCCCGCGCCGGGGGTGGCCACGGTGAGGAAGTCACGCGGCTCGCGCCTGAAGTACAGGTCGAACGCCTGCTGCTGCCAGGCGCGCAGTTTGGGCGCGGTGCCCCACGCGGCGCGGTCTGGATAGGAAGGCGAAAGGTGGGACGCGGCGAAGGTGCTCACCGCATCACCTCTGGGGTTCGTGTGCTTCGCTCTCTCACAGTGACCCAAGAGTAATCGGGCTCACCGACAAGACGTGCCGTGCACCGAGGATTCTGGCCAAGGTCTTCCCTACGTGCTATGTGGCTTATCTGAAGCTCGTCATCACCGCGTCGAGCGCCTGTCTGCCGGTGGCCGCCTCGGGTTGGAGCAGGCCGACGAGCAGCACGGCGCGGCCCGCGCGAGTGAGAAGCATCACGCGCAGGAACGCGGGCCGGTTGACGACGTCCTGGTACTCGGCCCGCAGGGCCCGGGTGTGTCCCTGCGGGATGTCCCGGTCGTCGACGACCGTGACCTTGTCGCCCTTGAGCAGCAGCCTGGAGTACAGCTCGGCGGCCTCCCCCGCGGCCTTCTTGGCGTTCGGCACGGGCTCGGCGACCCGCCTGGCCATGACCAGCGCGCCGTTGCCGTCCCTGGCGATCGAGGTGAAGCCGGTGACGGGCGGGACCGTCCCGGCGCTCCAGCCGGGCGGCAGCCGCAGCGTCACGCCGGCCACGGCGTCGCTCAGCCGGTCGGGCCGCGGCGGCGGCGCGGTCAGCCGGGACGCCACCGCGCTCACCCCGGCGACCAGCCCCGCCACCGCCACCAGCGCGACCAGGACGCCGGCCAGACGCCGTCCGCGCCGCGGCGCCTGCTCCAGCGGGCCGGGGTCGGCGGGGGTGCCGTAGAGGCGGGCCGAGGGCGGCAGCGGCTCGGAGGGGTTGGCGTGGCGGCGGGCCGAGGGCGGCAGCGGCTCGGCCGGCGGGTCGAACGGGACGGTCCTGCGGATCCGCGGGTTCCACGCCGTCCGCTCGTACGGGTCGCGCCCCCGGCGCGGCGGCCAGGGGGCCTCCTCGTCGTCGCCGCCGTCGCCGTCGCCGTCGCCGTAGCCGTCGCCGCCGTCGCCGCCGTCGCTGTCGTCGGTGTCGGGGTCGTCCGGGAAGTCCGCGTCCTGGGGAGGAGTGCGGCGGTGCCGGGGCCCGGAAGCGGGGGGCCAGACCCGGTGATCATCCTCCATGACACCTCCTCGTCCCGTTGTCCTATCACTCCTCGGGACGAAGATCTGGCGATCCGTGATCGCTGTGGCGGGAGGGGCAGAATCACACGATCAGCGGGTGCGCGCGGCCAGGAACGTGGCGGCCAGCCCGATGAGCGCCATGAGGACCGAGATCACCACGAATCCGGTGGCGATCTGACCGGAGCCGTGCCCGATGAAGTTGATCACCGCGCCGCCCAGGCCCACGGTCAGGGCCGAGCCCAGCATGTCGGTGACCGACAGCGCGGCGGAGTTGGCGCCCTGCTCGCTGACCGGCGACTGCCTGAGCGCGGTGACGCTGACCGTGGTCATGCCGAGGCCCATGCCGAACCCGGCCGCGATCCAGGCCGGCACCGCGATCCAGCCGCTCACCGCGGGCAGCGCCGCGAACAGCGCGATCACGATCCCGGCCGTGACGCACACCGCCCCGAGCCTGATCCGCCGGTGCGGCTCGGCGGTCCGCCTGCTCTGCAGGAACGAGCCCGCCGACCAGCCGAGCGCGCCCGTGGTCAGCGCGATCCCGGCGGCCCTGGCGTCGAAGAGCTTGACCGACGTGAGCACCAGCGGGATGAAGGAGTTGACCCCGAAGAAGGCGGCCGAGAAGAACCCGCGCAGCAGCACGGTGGTGGGCAGCCCGCGCCCGAACCGCAGCGCGCCCGGCGGCAGCAGCCGGTGCAGGCCGTAGACGAGGAAGCCCAGCCCGCCGAGCGTGGCGGCCGCGCCGATCACCGGCTGCTTGTGCAGCTCGTCCACGCCCCACAGCAGCACGCCCGCGCCGCCGGCGGCGGACGTGGCGGCCAGCGTCATCGCCAGCGGCTGCGAACGCGGCCCGCGCGGGCTCTCGTCGGCCTCCCCCGGCGAGGCCATCCGGAGCGCCGGGACGAGCATCACCAGCGCGGGCACCACCAGCGGAATGATCCCGTAGAAGACGAAACGCCAGCCCCACTCCTTCGCGACGGCCCCCGCCACGGCGGGCCCGACCATCGAGGGCACGACCCAGGCGGCCGACAGCGCCGCGAAGACCTTGGGCCGCACGACCGCCGGGTAGACCCGGGCGATCATCACGTACAGCGCCACGATCGAGGAACCGGCGCCCAGCCCCTGGACGGCCCGCGCCACCAGGAACAGCTCCTTGGCGTCCGCCGCGCCGGCCAGCGCCATCCCGGCGACGAACAGCACCACCCCGACGAGGAACGGCAGCGGGTAGCCGCGCCGGTCCGACCAGAGCCCGGCGACCACGTTGGCGAACAGGCTGGCGATGAGGAAGGCCGAGAAGCTGATGCCGTAGAGGTTGAGCGCGTCGAGGTCGGCCGAGACCGCCGGCATGACGACGCCGACCGACATGCCCTCGAAGGCGATCAGCGTGACCACCAGAAGGATCCCCAAGGTGGCGGTGCGGTACTGGGGCCCGAGGATCGGGGGTGAGGTGTCGGGAGCGTCGATTGCCTTCGGTGCTGTCACCTGCACATCGTAATTGCCCCCAAACTACGCATCTGCGCTGCGTCGGTAGGCCGTCCACATCTCGTGCATGCGGTCGGCCTGACCTTGGGTGAACTCCGACATGCACCGGTCGTGGGTGTAGTCCATGTAGTTGCGCATCGGGTCGGAGCCGGCGTGGGCGCAGGTGTCCTTGCCCTCGGGGCAGCCCTCGGTCGCGCGGGCCTCGGGGGCGGTGTCGGCGATGCCGTCGCCCGGCTCGTCGCAGCCGTTCTCGAAGGTGTGGAACAGGCCGAGCCAGTGGCCGATCTCGTGGACGCCGGTGTAGCCCTTGTCGTAGTTGGTCATCGGGCCGCCGGGCAGGCTGCGCCAGTCGATCACGACGCCGTCGAGGGCGGGGGCGCCGGCGTACCAGTAGGGGTAGCTGGCGAAGCCCAGCATGAGCTCGCTGAGCTGGGCGATGTAGAGGTTGAGCGTCTGGGCGCCGCCCTGGTGCAGGCGGGTCTTCATGTCCTTCTCGCCGCCGACGGGGTCGGTGAACCAGCCGGCGTTCTCCTTGACGGAGACCGACTCCAGCTTGAAGCGCACGCCGGTGTCGACGCCTCCGTTGCGGCCGGCGTAGGCGGCGTTGAGCACGTCGATCTGGGCCTTGACCGCCTGCTCGGAGACCTTGCGGCGGCCGTCGGTGAGGACGACCACCCGGGTAGGCACGGTGATGTGCGCAGGCACGGCCACCCCGCGCAGCCGCACCTTCAACTCGGCCATGACCTTGGCGACGTCCTCGGGGAGCGGCGAGCGCGGGCCGGTCGCCTTCGACACGCCCGCAGTCGGGCGCGCGGTCGGACGCGCGGTCGGGCGCGCGGCCGGACGCGCAGTTGGGCGCGCAGTCGGACGCGTGCTCAGGCGCGCGGCCGACGATTGGCAGGGCGACGTCGGGGTGGCGTCGAGCGGGAGCGGCGGGGCGAGCCCGGCCGCCAGCAGGCATGCCAACGAGACGGCGGTCGCGCGCCGGGCCATGCAATCCCCCCGTGACGGTATGGGCTGGTCAGATTACCGACCGTAGCCTCACCCGAGGGGATTGGGCTTCAGCAACACTCACTGCTTCTTGTCGTCACCCCCGCCGCCCGACGGAAGACCTTCGTAGATCTCCTTGCACTCGGGGCAGACCGGGTATTTCTTCGGGTCCCGGCTGGGCACCCAGACCTTGCCGCACAGGGCGCGGATGGGTGTGCCCGTCACCATGCTCTCGGTGATCTTGTGCTTGTCCGCGTAGTGGGCGAAGCGCTCGTGGTCGCCGTCACCGTGAGAGGTGCGCGGCGTGGTCTCCTGCTCTGGGAGGATCTTCGTGCTCACCCCATCGAGTTTATGCCCGCCGGCGAGCGGTCCCGCGTACCGCGCCGGCGTGGCAGCGCGGCGAGCCCGGGGAGCCAGCCGAGGACGATTCCCCAGATCAGCCCCACGGCCAGGCCGCCGCCGAGATAGCCCAGATAGGCGCCGATCCCGGCCTGCGCGACCGTGGCGAGCAGGGCCGCGCGCAGCAGGTTCACCATGACCGCGGCGGCCAGGAACCTGCCCCAGGTGCGCCAGAAGCCGCCGCGCGTGGCCGCCAGCGCGCCGACCAGGGCGAGCGCCAGGACCGTGTCGGCGAGCGTGAGCAGCCACGTCGTCTCGCCGAGGGGGACGACGCGCAGGCCCGGCAGCGCGTACGGGGCCCCGACCGCGGACGGCACGGCCAGGTAGCCGACCCTCGTGACCAGGGCCGCGCCGAACAGACCGAACCCCAGGACGATCAAGAAGGCGACGATCGCCGGCAGGCTATTGCGAACAAGGCTCATGTTCGGCAGGCTAGCCGCGTCCATGATTCTGATGGAAGACCCCATTTCCCGGCATCCGCGGAGATCAGATGAAGCGTGCCAGGTTGCTCGCGACGACAGCCGTGCTCGTCCTGCTGGCCGGAGGCGCCGTCGCCGCCGCGACCAGGGACGCTCCCCCGTCCACGCCCCGCTATGTCACCGACGACCGGGGACGGGCGCTGATCCTGCACGGCTTCAACACGGCGAGCAGCGCCAAGGGCGCCCCCGACGCCCTGCCCGAGCTGGCCCCGGACGACATCGACCGCGAGTACCGGGACATGGGCACCAACTTCGTGCGGTTCCTCATCCAGTGGCGGGCCGTGGAGCCCTCCCCCGGCACCTATGACACGAAATATCTGGACAAGGTGGCTGAGCGGGTGCGGTGGTACTCCGACCGCGGCTACCAGGTCATGCTCGACATGCACCAGGACCTGTGGGGCAACGGCATCACCCCCACCGGCGTCGCCGGCAACGGCGCGCCCGGCTGGGCCACCCACACCGACGGCCTGCCGGTGGCCACCGACCACTTCACCTGGGAGATGTACTACCTGGAACCCGGCGTCATCCGGGCCTTCGACCACTTCTGGAACACCACCGGCGAGCACCCCGAGCTGATGGACCACTACGCCAAGGCGTGGGCGGCGGTCGCGGCCCGCTTCAAGGACGTGCCGGGCGTTCTCGGGTACGACCTGATGAACGAGCCGTGGGGCGGCTCGGTCCAGGGCGCGGCGTTCGAGACCGGCCCCCTGGCCACCCTCTACCGCAAGAGCATCGAGCGGATCAGGGCGGTCGACCAGGACAGCTGGATCTTCCTGGAGCCGCAGGCCGTGGGCGTCAACTGGGGGCTGCCGTCGTCGCTGCCGCGCTTCGACGACCCGCGCGGCGGACCGCCGCGCATCGCCTTCGCCCCGCACGTCTACCCGCTGCCGCTGGACCTCGGGGACGACTACGCCGCGGGCTCCAAGGAGTGGACCGACCGCACGCTGGGCTGGTGGCGCGACAACATCGCGCGGACGGCCGAGCGCATGGGGGCGCCGGTCCTGCTGGGCGAGTTCGGGCTGGACATGACCCGGCCCGGCGCGTCCGACCTGGTGCGGAAGGTCCAGGGGCTGAGCGACGAGGTGGGCACCGGCATGGCCTACTGGTCGCGGGACGCCGACGCCTGGGGGCCGTACGACGTGAAGGGGAAGGCCACCGCGTTGCCGGGCGCGTACGTCAGGGCGTACCCGAGGGCGATCGGCGGCGTCCCGGTCGGCGTGAGCTACGGCGAGAACCGCCTCCAGGTGGTCTTCGACGCCAACGAGACCGGCCCCACCGAGATCTACCTGCCCGAGCGCGGCTTCCCGAACGGCGCCCGGGTGGACGGCGGCACCGCCGCCTGGAACGCCGCCAGGCGCATCCTGACGGTCACCACCAAGACCTCGGGCCGCGTCGTCCTGACCGTCACCCCCGCATAAACCGGACCCGGACAACCGTCACCCCCGCACAACCGGACCCGGACAACCGTCACCCCCGCACAACCGGACCCGGACAGCGGAACGGCCCCCGCCACGCAGGCGGGGGCCGTTCCGGCGGGACGCGGTCAGCCCATGTGGACCGGCGCGCCCTCGCTCTTCCGGCCGGCCTTGACGAACAGCGTCAGCAGGGCCGTCAGCACCGCGACACCGGTGCTGACCAGGAAGGCGAGGTGCATGCCGTCCATGAACGAGTGGTGCACGGCGTCGGTGACCACCTGCGGCAGCCCGGGAGGCGCCGCGCCGAACGCGGCGGCCTTCTCCAGCAGCGGGAGCTGCGCGGGCGGGATCGCCTGCGCCGCCGGGCCGAGGTAGCCGGGCAGGGTGTCGGCGATCTCGCCGGCCATCACGGCGCCCAGGATCGCGGTGCCGAGCGCGCCGCCGACCTGCATGGCCGACTGCTGCACGCCGCCCGCGACACCGCTCAGCTCGACCGGCGCGTTGCCCACGATGATCTCGGTCGCGCCGACGAACACCGGCGAGAGACCGAAGGCCAGCAGCACGAACGGCAGGCCGCTCTCGATGAACGAGGCGTCGATGCTGAGACGCGACATGAGGAACATCGAGCACGCGGTGATCAGCAGACCGGCGGCCATCGTGATCTTCGGCCCCAGCTTGCCGATCGCCATGCCGGCCAGCGGCGAGGCCACGATCATGCCCGCGCTCATCGGCAACATCCGCAGACCCGCCTCCAGCGGGGTCAGGCCGTGCACGCCCTGGAAGAAGAAGCCCAGGAAGAACATCGCGCCGAACATGGCGAACGCGACCATCATCATCAGCAGGGTGCCGATCGAGATCGAGGCGTTCTTGAACAGCGACAGCGGCACCAGCGGCTGCTTGGCCCTGCTCTGCCAGAAGATGAACGCGGCGATGAGCACCACGAACGCGCCGATGAAGGTCAGCGTCGTCGAGTCGCCCCAGCCCCACTCGGGGGCCTTGATGATCGTCCAGACCAGCGAGAACATCGCGCCCGACAGCAGCAGCACGCCGAGCCAGTCGATCCTGGCGAACGTCTGGACGCGGTTCTCCTTGATCAGGAAAATGCCCATGATCAGCGCGACGATGCCCACCGGGGCGTTGATGAAGAAGACCGACTCCCAGCTCACCTTCTCCACCAGCACGCCGCCCACGATCGGGCCGGCGGCGCTGGACAGGCCGATGATCGCACCCCAGGCCCCCATGGCCTGGTTCAGCTTCTCACCGGGGAAGGCGCCACGCAGCAGGGCCAGGGCGGCCGGCTGGAGCAGGGCGCCGAAGAGGCCCTGCAGCACCCGCAGGCCGATCAGCGCCCCGACCGGCGACACGCCGGGAACGATGTCGGCCAGTTCCTGGCTGAGACCGATGCCGATCGAGGACAGAGCGAAGCCGGTCACGCCGATCAGGAAGACGCGCTTGTGCCCGAACAGGTCGCCGAGCTTGCCCGCCGTGATCAGGAACACGGCCAGCGCGAGCAGGTAACCGCTGGTCACCCACTGCAGGTCGGACAACGACGCCTTCAACTCCATCTGGATGACGGGGTTGGCGATGCCCACCACCGTGCCGTCCAGCATCACCATGATGACGCCGAGGCTGACCGCCAACAGCACCAGCCACGGGTTTCCGCCACCTGTCCCCGTCTTACCGAGGCCGGGCGACGACGGTTCGACGACCGCCTTCGCGTTAGCCATAAGGTCCCCCTCAGTCACATACCGCTCAACTGCGGCATAGGTCTCGTAAGCCTCAGGTAGGGTATGTCAGGCGATGACTTATGACAAACGATTTTAAAAAGACGCCGCATGACTTCTGGCACACTGTGACAGAAAGGTGGCGAAGGGGTGTCCGCTGTGGGTCTACGGGAACGCAAGAAGGAGAAGACGCGCCTCGCGCTCCTCGACGCGGCGCTCGACCTGTTCCTCGAACAAGGATACGAGTCCACCACGATCGAGCAGATAGCGGGGGTCGTCGAAGTCTCTCCCCGCACCTTCTTCCGCTACTTCACCAGCAAGGACCATCTCGTTCTGTGGTTCCACGACCACGGCGAGGAGATCCTGCTGGAGGAGTTCGCCGCTCGTCCCGCGGACGAGCCCCCGTTCACGTCGCTCATGCACGGCCTGCGGGCCATGGTGGACGACATGCAGGGGTCAACGCCGGAGGACACCGAGAGGTTCCTGAAGCTGCGGCAACTATTCGATAAATATCCACATCTGGTGGGACAGTCGGTGGCCCGGGGCGCCATGACGGAGACCCGGCTGGCCGAGGCCGTCGCCGCCCGCAGAGGGGTCGCCCCCGAGGACGATCAGCTGACGTACCTGATCGTGGCGTTCGCGATGTCCACCATGCGCATCGGCTTCGAGTGCCCCCGCAGGGAGACCACCATGCCGGAGATCGTCTCGCGCATCTCCGAGGCGGTCGCGCTGGCCGAGGCGTCGCTGCGGCCCGGCTGGGACACCCGCCCGGCGGCCTAGTTCATCGTGGGGTCGTCGGGGCAGGTCGCCACGAAGGCCAGCTCGCCCGGCTGGCGCCGCAGCACGTGCCGCCAGAGCGAGCCGGGGTCGCCGTGGAAGGTGTCGCCGTCCTCGGAGTCGACGACGTACCAGGCGCCTTCGGCGATCTCGCTCTCCAGCTGGCCGGAGGTCCAGCCGGCGTACCCGGCGAAGATCCGCATCTGCGCGATCTCGCCCTGGAGGATCTCGGGGGGCGCGTCGAGGTCGACCGTGCCCAGCCGGGAGACGGCCGGGGTGCCGGCGTGGAGCCTGCGCCAGCCGAGCGGCTCCTCCCCGCTCGGGACCGCCGCGAGGGCGAGGGCGCTGTCGGTCTGCACGGGACCGCCCTCGAACAGCACCGGCGGCCCGGTCACCAGCGGGTCCCAGACCGGCAGCACCTGCGTGACCGAGATGTCGCTGGGCCGGTTGAGCACCACGCCGAGCGTGCCGCCGTCGTGGTCGTGTTCCAGGATCAGCACGACGCTACGCCGGAAGTTGGGATCGTCAAGAAGCGGCGTCGCCACCAACAAACCGCCGACGTAGATCGCTTCCGCCATACCTCCATCATGAGGGGTGTGACGGGCTTCCGCTCCCCCGGCTCGGCCATGTTACTTTCTGTGCGCTTATGGGCACGATCTGTGGCAAAGATCACGCTTGCGGGGCTCGGGAGGAGCACATGCGCATCGGTACACGCCTCGTCCTGGCCGCCCTTCCCGTGGGCGCGGCCGTGCTGCTCCCGTCGTCCGCGCAGGCGTGGCCGCTGCCCGACCGGGGTGATCCGTTCACGATGACGACCGACCGGATCGCGTGCGGTTCGGGGTCCGTACGGGTCACGCTGCGCAACCAGACCCCCCAGCTCGCCCGGTTCGACCTGCGGGTGGACGCGCGGAGCGTGGCGACCGGCTCGATCCCGGCCCGCAAGCAGGTGGTCAGGACGGTCCGGATCGACCGGGGCACCACCCGCGAGATCGAGGCGTTCTCGGTCACCGACACCCATCCCGACACGCTGCTCGACTCCACCCGGGTGCGCAACGACTGCGCCTGGGGGCGGGAGCGCAGGCACGGCCGCCTGCCGTACACCGGGCCGCCGTCCGACCTGTGGGGCAAGCTGGCGACGGCGGCCGGGCTCGTGGTGATGGGCGGGATCATGTGGTGGTACGGCTCCGTCTGGCCCCGTTCGGTCCCCGACGGCCCCCTGTGACCCCGCCCGTGCCCCCGCCCGCGCGAGAGGCCCCGTCGTGCCGCGTCAGGCGTCCCGCGGGACGAACGCGCCCGCCCGCGCCGCGGCCAGCGTGCGCAGCGCCGCGTCCCGGGCGACCTCCAGGTCCACCGGCTCCTTGGTGACCAGCAGGCGGTAGTAGAGCGGCGCGGAGATCGCCCGGATCACCTCCATGCCGTCGGTGCCCTCGGGCAGCTCACCCCGTTTCACCGCGAGGTCGACGACCTTCGCCCACTCCTCGATGCGCCGCAGATAGAACGCGCGCAACGCCTGGACGGCCTGCGCGTCGGAGGTGCCCGCCGCGATCACCGCCTGGAACGTGGCCCCGAGCCGGTGGTCGGTGACCGCGCCCACGACGGCCCCGGCGTTGGCCAGCAGGTCGCCCTCGATGGATCCCGTGTCGGCGTGCGGTGACGACTGCTCGGCCAGCTCGGTCATCAGGTCCGTCACCAGCCCGGCCCTGCTGCCCCAGCGCCGGTAGACCGTGGTCTTGCCCACGCCGGCCCTGGCCGCCACCTGGTCCATGGTCAGCCCATGGAAACCGTGCTCGACCAGCTCGTCCTGAGTGGCCTCCAGCACGGCCGCGCGCACGCGCGCGGTGCGGCCCCCTGGCCGCACAGTCCCCGCCAAACGGGACTCTTGTTCCATTAATGCCCCTTTCGTGCTATCGTCGTGCCGCATCTTAACGGAACTCGCGTCCCATTAGGGGGATGGCATGACCGTGCTCGCCGATCGGCCCCGATCCGATCGCATGACGTCCGCGCAGCGGCTGGTTCTGGTGCTCCTGCTGGGGTCCCAGTTCATGCTCGCCGTGGACTTCTCCATTCTGAACGTGGCGCTGCCGGTGATCGGTTCAGGTCTCGGCTTCGCGCTGTCCGACCTCCAGTGGGTGGCCACGGCGTTCGCGTTGGCCGCCGCCGGGTTCACGTTGCTCTTCGGCAGGATCGCCGACCTGTTCGGGCGGCGCCGGCTGTTCCTGGCGGGCATGGTGCTGCTGGGGGTCTCCTCGCTGGCCGGCGGCCTGGCCGTCTCACCCGGCATGCTGCTGGTCGCCCGGGTCGCCCAGGGCCTGGCCACGGCCGTCGTCACGCCCGCCGGGCTCGCGCTGCTGACCACGTCGTTCCCCGAGGGGCCGCTGCGGGCCAGGGCGCTCGGCCTGAACGGCGCGCTGATGTCGGCCGGGTTCACCTCGGGCGCGATCCTGGGCGGGCTGCTGACCGAGTTGCTGAGCTGGCGGTGGGCGTTCTTCGTCAACGTGCCCGTCGCGCTGGCCGTGGTCGTCGCCGCGCCCGTGGTGCTGAAGGAGAGCCGTCCCGCCGAGCGGCCCGGGATGGACCTGCCCGGCGCGGTGAGCGTGACCGCCGGCCTGCTCGCGCTGGTCTTCGGCCTGACCAGGGCCGGCGAGCACGGCTTCGCCGACCTCCTCGGCCTGGGCGCGCTCGCCGCCGGCGCCGCCCTGCTCGTCGCCTTCTGGTACGTCGAGCGCCGGGCCGCCGCGCCCTGGTGCCCGTCTCGATCCTGGCCCGGCCCAACGTCACCTGGGGCAACCTGGCCGGGCTGATCGCCTTCGCCACGGAGACGTCCCTCGTCTTCCTGATGACCCTCTACCTGCAGAAGGTGCTCGGCTACTCGGCCCTGGCGACCGGGCTGGCGTTCGGGGTGCTGGGGCTCGGCACCGTGCTCGGCGGCGTGCTCGCGCCCCGGGTCCTCGGCCGGCTCGGCAGGGGGCGGGCGCTGGCGGCCGGGTTCGGGCTCCAGGCCGTCGCGACGGCGTCGCTGGCGCTGCTGGGCACCGGTCCCGGATGGATCTGGCTGCTGCTGGCGGCCACGTTCGCGGGCGGGATCGGGAACATGGTGGCGATCGTCGGGTTCATGGTGACGGCCACGTCCGGTCTGCCGGACTCCGAGCAGGGTCTGGCCACCGGCCTGGCGACGATGACGCAGCAGGTCGGCATCACCATGGGCATCCCGGTCATGAGCGCCGTGGCCACGGCCGCGATGGGCACCGTGCTCCAGGGGGTGATCGTGGCGGTGCTCGTCAACGCCGCACTCACGGTCGGCGGAGCACTGATTTCCCGCAAGCGTTCGGCAATGTCGAACTGATCTGCGCTAGGGTGGCCGCCGTGGGAGAGACGATTCAATCGGTGGAACGGGCGGCCGCGATCCTGCGGCTGCTCGCATCCGGCCCCCGCCAGCTCGGCGTGGCGGAGCTGGCCAGGGCGCTGGGCCTGCCCAAGGGCACGCTCCACGGCATCCTGCGCACGCTGGTCCGCGTCGGCTTCGTCGAGCAGGACACCGCGACCGGCAAGTACCGGCTCGGGGCCACCCTGCTCCACCTGGGCAGCAGCTACCTCGACGTCAACGAGCTGCGCACCCGCTCGATCAACTGGGCCGACGCCCTGGCCGGGCGGAGCAGGGAGAGCGCCTGGATCGGCACCCTGCACGAGGGGCACGTGCTGGTGATCCACCACGTGTTCCGCCCGGACGACAGCATGCAGACCCTCCAGGTCGGCACCTACCTGCCGACGCACGCCAGCGCGCTCGGCAAGGTGCTGCTCGCCTACGACCCGTACGGGGAGTCGCTCGCGGCCCCGCCGCTGCCGGCGTACACCGACCGGACGCTGGTCGACGCCGCCAAGCTGGAGGAGGACCTGGAGCAGGTCCGGGCCAGGGGGTGGGCGGCCGAGATGGAGGAGCTCACCGAGGGCGAGGTCGCCATCGCCGCCCCGATCAAGGACCCGCGCGGCCTCGTGGTGGGCGCCATCGGCATCCGCGGCGCGGTCGAACGGCTGACCTCCGACGGCGCCCTGACCATGGAGTACGTCTCCTACGTCCGCGACGCCGCCCGCGCGATCACCCGCGATCTGGCCAGATGACCGGTTGAACAACACCGGGGCAAACACGTAACATCGCTCACATCGTTCGACAATGTCGAACCCCGACTCCCAAGCGAGGAACCTCGTGCCTCGACCGCACTACATCGCAGCCATCGACCAGGGCACCACGTCCAGCCGGTGCATCGTCTTCGACCAGGCCGGCAACATCGTCACCGTCGCCCAGCGCGAGCACCGCCAGATCTTCCCCAAGCCGGGCTGGGTCGAGCACGACGCCGAGGAGATCTGGCAGTCGGTCCGGACCGTCATGGCCGAGGCCACCGAGGGGCTCGACATCGCCGCGCTGGGCATCACCAACCAGCGCGAGACCACCGTCCTGTGGGACCGGGAGACCGGGCGTCCCGTCTGCCCCGCGATCGTGTGGCAGGACACCAGGACCGACGCGCTCACCCGCGCGCTCGCCGAGCACGAGGGGCTGTTCAAGGAGAAGGCCGGCCTGCCGCTGACCACGTACTTCTCCGGGCCCAAGATCCGCTGGCTGCTCGACGCGTACGGGCTGCACGAGCGGGCCGAGCGCGGCGACGTGCTGTTCGGCACGATGGACAGCTGGCTGCTGTGGAACCTGACCGGCCGCCACCTGACCGACGTGACCAACGCCAGCCGCACGATGCTGATGAACATCCACACGCTGAGCTGGGACGACGACCTGCTCACCGCCCTCGGCGTGCCGCGCGCGATGCTGCCGGAGATCCGCCCGTCCGCCGAGGTCTACGGCCACACCGCGGCCGGCGTGCCGGTGGCCTCCGCGCTCGGCGACCAGCAGGCGGCGCTGTTCGGCCAGACCTGCTTCGAGCCCGGCGAGACCAAGAGCACCTACGGCTCGGGCAGCTTCCTGCTGATGAACACCGGCCAGGACCCCGTCGTCTCCCGGCACGGCCTGCTGACCACCGTCGGCTACCAGATCGGCGACGGCCCGGCCACGTACGCGCTGGAGGGCGCGATCGCCGTCACCGGCTCGCTGGTGCAGTGGCTGCGCGACAACCTGGGCCTGATCTCCAGCGCCGCCGAGATCGAGACGCTGGCCAAGACCGTCGACGACAACGGCGGCTGCTACTTCGTCCCGGCCTTCTCGGGGCTGTTCGCGCCCCACTGGCGCTCCGACGCGCGCGGCGTGATCGCCGGGCTGACCGGGTTCGTCACCAAGGGGCACATCGCGCGGGCCGTCCTGGAGGCCACCGCCTGGCAGACCCGCGAGGTCGTCGACGCAATGAACGCCGACTCCGGCCTCGACCTGACCACGCTGCGCGCCGACGGCGGCATGACGGCCGACAACCTGCTCATGCAGACGCTGGCCGACGTGCTGGCCGTTCCCGTGATCAGGCCGATGGTCGCCGAGACCACCGCGCTCGGCGCCGCGTACGCCGCCGGCCTGGCCACCGGCTACTGGCCCGACCTCGACAGCCTGCGCGCCAACTGGCACAAGGCGTCGGAGTGGCGGCCGGAGATCGACGAACAGGTCCGCGCGCGGGAGTACCGCAATTGGAAGAAGGCCGTGGCCCGCACCCTCGACTGGGTCGAACAGTAGGACTGGAGCACGTCATGAACATCGCCATCGGCGCCGACCGGGCCGAGATCCGGCACGAGCTCTCCCGCGCCACGTACGACCTGCTGGTGATCGGCGGCGGCATCCTCGGCACCTCCGTCACCTGGATGGCCGCGCAGGCCGGGCTGCGGGTGGCGATGGTCGAGGCGGGCGACTTCGCCGGGGCCACCTCCAGCGCGTCGTCCAAGCTGGTCCACGGCGGCCTGCGCTACCTGCAGACCGGCAACGTCAAGCTGGTCGCCGAGAACCACCGCGAACGCCGTGCCCTGGCCGCCGACATCGCGCCCCACCTGGTCAAACCGCTCAGCTTCCTGGTGCCGATCTACAAGGGCGGCCCGCACGGCGCGGCCAAGCTCGGCGCCGGCGTCTTCCTGTACTCCGCGCTGTCGGTGTTCGGCGACGGCATGGGCAAGGTCATCACGCCGCACCAGGCCATGACCCGCGTCCCCGCGCTGCGCAGCGAAGGTCTGCGCGCCGCCGCCGTCTACGGCGACCACCAGATGAACGACAGCCGCGTCGCCGTCATGACCGTGCGCGCGGCCGTCGACGCGGGGGCGGTCGTGCTCAACCACGCCGAGGTCGTCGGACTGCGCAAGTCGGGCGGCAACGCGACCGGCAACGTGACCGGGGCCGAGCTGCGCGACCGCCTCGACGGCACCGAGTTCGGGGTGGACGCCCGGCTCGTCCTCAACGCCACCGGCCCGTGGGTGGACCACCTGCGCCGGATGGAGGACCCGCACGCGGCGCCGAGCATCAGGCTCTCCAAGGGCGCCCACCTGGTCATGCGCCGCCACGACCCGTGGAAGGCCGCGCTCACCACGCCGATCGACAAGTACCGGGTCTCCTTCGCCATCCCGTGGGAGGACCACCTGCTGCTCGGCACCACCGACGAGGCCTACGAGGGCGACCCGGCCGACGTGCGCGCCACCGACGCCGACATCGCCCAGATCCTCGACGAGGCCGGTCACGCCGTACGCGACTGCCAGCTCCGCCGTGAGGACATCACCTACGCCTTCGCCGGGCTGCGCGTGCTGCCCGGCGGCCCCGGGCAGGTGTCGGCCGCCAAGCGGGAGACCGTGGTGACCAGGGGCGCGGGCGGCATGTTGTCGGTCGCGGGCGGCAAGTGGACCACCTACCGGCACATCGGCAGGCACGTCCTGGAGACCCTCTCCCGCCTGCCGGGCCGGCCGCTCGGCGACGACCTGGCCGACATCCTGCCCGCCGTGCCGCTGCCGGGCCTGGCCAGCCCGGACGCCGTCGCCATGCGCCTGTGGACCGAACGCGAGCCGGGCGCCCGCATGGACCCGCTGGTCGCCCGCAACCTGGCCACCCACTACGGCACGATCGCCTTCGACGTGGCCCGGCTCATCCGCGACGACCCCTCGCTCGGCGAGCGCATCCACCCCGACGGGCCCGACATCTGGGCCCAGGCCGTCTACGCCCGCGACCACGAGTGGGCGGCCACCGTCGACGACGTCGTTCGCCGCCGTACCACGCTCACCGTGCGCGGCCTCGACACGCCCGACGTCCGCACCCGCATCGAGCAGCTCCTCGCCTGACCGTCACCCGGGCGGCGGCGGCGCCCCGCCGCCGCGGCTGCGACGAACGTCACCGCAGTTCACAGGTTCGAAGCGGCCGGTACGGGGAATCCGAGATGGCGCATCCGCCGCCTCCCGACGAGGCGGCGGGCCGCCTACCGGCCGAACCCTCTTCTGCCGCCCCTACGGAGGTGACGTCATGTCCGCCAAGTCCCGGCTGCACATCGCGATGGTGGCTCCCCCGCGGTTCGAGAACCCGCCCCGCTCGTACGGCGGTGTCAAGGTCATGATGGACGACCTCGCGCGGTCCCTGCTCAGACTGGGCCACCAGGTCACCCTGATCGGCGCGGGCCGGTCGGGCACGTCCCCGCACGTCCTGGCCGCCTACACCGAGCCGCCTTCCCACCCGCTCGACGAACCCGCCCCTAGGGCGGCGGTCCCCGACGTCCGGCCGGCGGACCTGGACGTGGACGTCGTCCACGACCACTCCCCGGCCGGCTCGGTGACCGCCCTGAACCCCCGGATCCCGACGGTGACGACCGTGCACGGCCCGGCCTCGGGCGAGCAGGCCGAGCGCTACCGCCGGCTCGGCGACTCCGTCGGCCTGGTGTCCACCTCGACGTTCCAGCGTATGCAGGCCCCCGACCTCAACTGGCTGGGCACCGTGCACAACGGCGTGGACCTGAAGAGCTTCCCCTTCCGCGAGCGCAAGGAGGACTACGCGCTCTTCCTCGGCCGGTTCAGCCCCGGCAAGGGCGCCCACCTGGCCATCGACGCCGCCCGGCGGGCCGGCCGGCGCATCGTGCTCGCCGGCCGGTTGAACGAGCCGTCCGAGCACGAGTACTTCGACCGCCACATCCGCCCCCGGCTCGGCGACGACGCCGTCTACGTCGGCGAGGCCGACGGAGCGCGCAAGCGCGAGCTGCTGGCCGACGCCCACTGCCTGCTCTTCCCCAGCCGCCGGGAGGAGGCGTTCGGCATGGTCATGATCGAGGCCATGGCGAGCGGCACCCCGGTGGTCGCGCTGCGGGGCGGCGCCGTGGGCGAGGTCCTCGTCGACGGCATCACCGGTTACGTCTGCGACGACCCCGCCGACCTGGCCGAGGCGGTCGAGGCCGCGGGCGGCCTGAACCCGGCCGACTGCCGCATGCACGTCAAGCGCAACTTCGACGCGCTCGGCATGGCCATGGGCTACGAGAAGATCTACGAGCTGAGCATCCGCGACCGGCGTCCGGCGCCGTTCGCCGCCTGACCCGCGCGTCCCCGTGCGGCGGATCGCCGCCGCACGGGGTGTCGCCCCCGTCCCGGGGGAAGGGGGTAGGCATGCGCACTGCCATGAACGAGGCTCTGATCAGGCATTTCACCGACCTGCGTGACGGCGTCCACGGCGGCGTCACCGCGCGGGAGGACAAGGAACGCCTGTTCGCCACGGCGGTCGAGCTGCTCGACCCGGTGGCGCGGGCGACGCTGGACGAGTTCAACGCCGACCTGCTCCTCGGCACGGGGCAGGTGGTGGCCAGCGGGCTCACCAGGTCTCAGGAGGGCGGGCTCAACGCCATGTGGTCGCTCACGTGGCCGGAGCAGCGCGACAAGGACATCCTGCCGATCGCGCTCGTGGCCCACTACGGCGCCGATTTCCACCACCCGCACCTGCGCGGCAACACGGTCGGCGACTGGCCGCTGAACGTCTTCGACCACTCGGACGCGGCGGGCCAGCTCACCACCCTGCGCGCCATCGCCGCCGCCGACGCCCACAACCTCGTCTTCCAGGAAAGCTACCGCCTCATCCCCGCCGTCACCCGGTAGGCGGGAGCTTTTCCGTCTTCACGGCCCTTGCACGCTTTTCCGTCTTCACGGCTTCGCGTGGTCGAGCCACCCGCCGTACTCCGGCTGGTGGCCCTCCATGTCACGCCCGCTGACCCTTCACCGGCGCGCCGCCGTGACGGCTCGCTCTGTGGGCCGTCCGGGTGCGGGGCCGAGCCTGCCGGGTCGGCCCCTGCGCGTCACGCCTCGGTGAAGCCTCTTGCCCGGCCGCCGGCGCTCTCGCGGACCGCGGCGGCCACCGCCGTCGCCACGTCGGGGTGGAAGACGCTCGGCACGATGTAGTTGGGGCCCAGCTCCTCCGGGGTCACCACGGCCGCCAGCGCGCCCGCCGCGGCCAGCAGCATCTCCTGCGTCACCCCGCCGGCCTGCGCGTCGAGCAGGCCGCGGAACACGCCCGGGAAGGCCAGCACGTTGTTGATCTGGTTGGGGTAGTCGGAGCGGCCGGTCGCCACCACGGCGGCGTGCTCGCGCGCGTCGTCGGGCGAGACCTCGGGCTCGGGGTTGGCCAGCGCGAAGACCACGGAGTCCTTGGCCATCGTCGCGATGTCGTCGCCGGTCAGGATGCCGGGCGCGGACACGCCCACGAACACGTCGGCGTCCTTGACCGCGCCGCGCAGGTCGCCCGCGTAGCCGTCGGCGTTGGTGTGCTCGGCGATCCAGCGCAGCGAGTCGTCGAGGTCGTCGCGGCCCTTGTGCACGGCGCCCAGGTAGTCGCAGACCACCACGTTGCGGGCGCCGGCGGCCAGCAGCAGCCGCAGCACCGCGTTCCCGGCCGCGCCGGCGCCGGCCATCGTGATCCTGACGTTCTCGATGGACTTGTTCACCACGCGCAGCGCGTTGGTCAGCGCCGCCAGCACGCAGATCGCCGTGCCGTGCTGGTCGTCGTGGAAGACCGGGATGTCCAGCAGCTCGCGCAGCCGGCGCTCGACCTCGAAGCAGCGCGGCGCGCCGATGTCCTCCAGGTTGATGCCGCCGAACCCGGGCGCGATCAGCTGCACCGTGCGGACGATCTCGTCGACGTCCTGGGTGTCGAGGCAGATCGGCCAGGCGTCGATGCCCGCGAACCGCTTGAACAGGGCCGCCTTGCCCTCCATGACCGGCAGCGCGGCCTCCGGCCCGATGTTGCCCAGGCCCAGCACCGCCGACCCGTCGGTGACCACGGCCACCGAGTTGCGCTTGATCGTCAGGCGCCGCGCGTCCTCCTTGTTCCTGGCGATGGCCATCGACACGCGCGCCACGCCCGGGGTGTAGGCCATGGACAGCTCGTCGCGGTTGCGCAGCGGCACCTTCGACTTCATCTCGATCTTGCCGCCGAGGTGCATGAGGAACGTGCGGTCGGAGACCTTGTGGATGACGACGCCCTCGACCGCCTCCAGCTGGTCGACGATGGCCTGCGCGTGGTCGGTGTCACGCGCGGCGCAGGTGACGTCGATGCGGAGCTTCTCGTGGCCCGCGTTGGTGACGTCGAGGGCGGTCACCACGCCTCCGGCCGACTCTACGGCGTGGGTGAGCTGGCTCACGGCCTTGCCGCCTGCGGGCACCTCGAGACGCACGGTTATGGAGTACGACACACTCGGGACGGTCGCCACGTCAATCGCTCCTTCGGGACTGACCAAGAAGTCATCCAAGGATAGGGGGCATCAGGTCAACCCAGTGCCGTCGCTGCGGTGACGATGAGATCGACACACGCGGGGACGGGAATCGTCGTGCTGTCGAGCACAAGGTGATAGTGGCACGGATCACCCGGATCCGCCCGGTAGAAGTGGCGGACGTAGGCCGTCCTGGCCCGGTCGTTGTCCTCGACGACGGCCCGCGCCTCCCGCTCGCTCGTGCCGCTCAGCGTGGCCGTCTGGCGGACCCGGCGCTTCAGCGGCGCGTCGAGCCTGACGTGGAGGGCGCCGGGATGGTCGGCCAGCACCAGGGCGCCGGCGCGGCCCAGGAAGACGCCTCCCTGGGCCAGGGCCATCTCCTTCATCATGCGCTCGGTGCGCCGGACGAACTCCTCGGGCGGCAGCGGCATCGCGCCGGGCACGTACATGTCCACGCCGCCGAAGGTGACCGTGGGCAGCCGGATGGCGCCCGACAGCAGCCTGCCCAGGCCGTGCTCGGCGCGGTCGTCGTGGGCCAGCGCCTCCTCCAGCGTGCAGCCGAGCTCCTTGGCCACGGCGCTGGGGATTGCACGGTCGACGAAGGGCACGCCGAGCCGTTCGGCGACGGCCGGGCCGATGTGGCCGCCGGCCGTGCCGTAGGCCGCGGAGATCGTGACGACCCGCATACCCCCAGGTTAGAACAGGGCGCTCGCCAATGCTCTACGCGCTTTCGCCAAAGATGGGTCGTCTGACGGCAACGCGTCGAAAAGTCCGAGCAAGTGCTTTCTGGCCCGGTCGCGGTCGTCGCCCGACGTGCGCTTGACCACGGCCACCACACGCTCGAATGCCTCGTCGACCGCGCCGGAGAGCATCTCCAGGTCGGCGGCCAGCAGCTGCGCGTCGATGTCGGACGGGTCCTGGAGGCGCCGCTGCACGTCGGCCGGGTCGGCCGCGGAGGTGCGCTTGATCAGGCCGACGCCCGCCAGGCCCATCTTGGCGTCCTCGTCGCCCGGGACGCGGGCCAGCAGGCGCTGGTAGGCCGCCTCGGCCGCGTCGAGGTCGCCCGCGTCGATGGCCTGCTCGGCCGCCACCAGGTCGGGGTCGGCGGGCGGCCCGGCGGGCTCCTGCGGCCCCTCCTCGGCCGCCGGCGGCCGGGCGTCGGGGTTGGCCTGGTAGAACTGCTCGACCGCGCCCATCAGCTCGTCGAGCCAGCGGCGCACCTCCTGCTCGGGCAGCACCTGCTGGAAGCCGGTGACGGCCTGCCCCTGGAAGATGGCCAGCACGGTCGGCACGGCCTGCACCCGCAGCGCCTGCGCGATCTGGGGGCTGGCGTCGACGTTGACCTTGGCCAGCACGGCCCGGCCGCCCAGGTCGCCGATCACCTTCTCCAGCACCGGGCTGAGCTGGGCGCTGCCGGGCGCCCTCGGCGACCACAGGTCGAGCACCACCGGCACGGTCATCGACCGGTCGATGACGTCCGTCGTGAACGTCTCCTCGGTCACGTCGACGACCGAGGCCGAGGTGGCCCCCTGGGGACCGGCGGCCTCCCGCCGGGCCTGGGCCTCCAGTGCCTGTTTGCGCGCGCCCAGGTCCACAGCTCCGTAGAGCGACCCGGGCCTAGAGAAGTCCGCCATGCTCCTCATCTTGCCGCATGGACGGGCCCGCGAAGTCACCCGCCGCCACCCTCAGCGTGCGGAGCTGGTCGAAGATCTGGCGGAGTTCGTCCTCGGCGTACATCGTGAGGCCGAACTCGGCGGCCATCAGGTCGTCGGTGGCCCGGCGCACGACCTCCCTGCCCTTGCCGGTGATCTCGGCCAACACGCCGCGTCCGTCTCGGGGATTGGGCAGGCGGCAGACGAACCCGGACTTCTCCAGCCTGTCCACCGTGTTCGTGACGCTGGTGGGGTGGACCATGAGCCGTTCGCCGATCTTCCACAGCGGCAGCGAGCCGGTGTGGCTGAAGGTCAGCAGGACCAGGGCCTCGTAGCGGGCGAAGGTGAGGTCGTGGGGTTTCAGCAGCGAGTCGAGCTGCGACAGCAGGATCTGCTGCGCTCTCATGATCGAGGTGACCGCGGCCATCGCGGAGGAAGGCCCGAAGCGGGCACGCCAGCTCTCCGCGGCGCGGTCGATGGGATCGAACGGCAGATTGAGCGGCTTCGGCTGGGACACAGCGCTACGGTAGCGTGCCTCTCGTCCCGGTTTCGTCGGGCTACCTGGAGCGACAGGCTTCACCGCTTGACCAAGAATCCGACCGTCAATCATCACGCTCCGTTATGGTTCTCTCACGTAAGGTGACGCGGAAGCCAAGTCCATCTGCCGTGGGGACGGGTCTGGGCTGGCATTCTTCCGCTTTGCCGAGGGCACGGGGGGTGCTTGGTGAACATCAACGGGATACAGGGTGCGTGAGCACTCGGGCGTTACACGCGAGGAGCTGAAGCACAGCGCGGCCGTGACAGTGGCGGTGCTGCTCGCTCTCGGCCTGGTCGCGGCGTGGAACGTCCTGATACCCGGCGTCGACGCGTGGGAGAACATCCTGGCCGCGGTCATCGGCTCGCTGCGGATGACCGGGCCGGTGGCGGCCGCGTTCGCCGCGTGGGTGGCGTTGCGCAAGCGGCGCGCCCTGCGCGGGCGGTCGCTCACGACGTGGCGGGCGCTTAAGGCGCCGCTGGCGATCGTGGTGGTGGTGCTGGGCTCGTTCGGCGCGACGGTGCTGGTGCTGGCGGTCAAGACCGTGCTCACCGACCAGGCGGGGCGGCTCAGCCTGTCCGGCCTGGGCATGGGCATGGCGGGCCTGGCGCTCTACGCGGTGATCGGGTGGGTGGCCGGCTGGGTCGTGCCCAAGGCGCTCACACCGCCGATCACGGGGCTGGCCTGCTACGTCGCCTTCTCCTGGCTGGCCGACGACCGAGGGCTGGCCGACCGGCTGGTGCCGGGCACGGGCGAGCCGTACGACCTGTTCCAGGGGCTGGGCGGGGCGCCGTTCTTCGACCAGACGATCTGGCTGCTCGGCATCACCTGCGCGCTGCTGCTCGGCTGGGCGGCGCTGGTGACCAGGCAGGCCCTGGTGCTGGCGTGCGCGCTGCTGGCCGTGCTGGCGGCGGGCATGGGCGTGTCGCGGATGCTGGCCCACCCCAAGCCGGCCGCGGCCGAGGACATCGCCTACGCCTGCCAGGAGTGGCCGATCACGGTCTGCCTGCACCCCGGGATGCGGGCCGGGCAGACCGAGCTGGGCGCGGTGTTCACGCAGATCGCCTCGCGCCTGGCCGGCACGCCGGCCGCGTTCACACGGGTGGAGCAGCGGCCGCTGGACGAGCCGCTGAAGCCCTCCAACGGCCTGGCGCCGATCCACGTGCCCGACCTGTCGGCGGGGTTCGCCGAGGAGGCGGCCTACGAGTACATCGACGCGCTGGCCGCCCGCTGCCCCGGCACGCCGGCCGACGGCTACCGGGAGATCGTGATGGCCTGGCTGCGCGGCGAGCCGCTGCCCGGCGGCCCGCTGCCCGAGCACCAGTACGCCGCGTCCTGGTTCTCCGGTCTCGACGAGCACCAGCGCAGGGAGTGGCTGCGCATGTTCTACAGCGACTTCCAGGCGTGCCGCCTGTCCAGCACGCACTTCGGCGGCGGTCCGGCCCCCACCGCCGTCATCACGCCCCCCACCGGCGCCACGCCCGAGAGCAGCCACGTCTACCCGGTCTATCCCGACCCCGGCACGGCGGGCACCACCGGCTGAGGACGAAGATGTCACCCCGCGGCTGGCAATGATGATCGCCGAGCGGGTAGTCATGCCCCATGACGACTTCCCAGACGACGTCGCCGGACCTGGCTCCCCGGCGGCGGCGCAGGTGGCGATACGCGGCCGGGTTCCTCGTCCTGGCGGTCCTGCTCGTGGTGGGCGGCCGGCTGGCCTGGACCTGGCTCAACCCGTTCGGAGAGCAGACCGTCGACCGCAGCCAGCCGGTGCTGCTGCAGTCCATCAAGGACCTCAGCCGGTTCGAGGCGGCCACGGGCACCTTCCAGGTCGTCGTCGACCTGGAGAAGGACGCCAACTTCCTGCCCGACGCGGTCAAGGGCACCCGCACGCTGTTCGTGGGCGCGGGCGGCGTCGACGCCTACGTCGACTTCTCGGCCATGGGGGCGGGCGCGGTGACCGTGAACAAGGAGCGCACCGAGGCCACCGTCCGCCTCCCGCGCGCCCAGCTGGAGAAGCCCAACCTGGACAACAGCCGCTCGTACGTGTTCGCCCAGCAGCGCGGCCTGCTCGACCGCGTCCAGGACTTCCTGTCGGGCTCCCCGGGCGACCAGCGCGAGCTCTACCTGCTGGCGGAGAAGAAGATCACCGAGGCGGCCGTGGCCAGCGACCTGCGGGCGCGGGCCGACGCCAACACCAGAGCGATGCTCACCGGCATGCTCAAGTCGCTCGGGTTCGCCAAGGTGACCGTGAAGTTCACCGACGAGCCCTGACGCGCCTCCTTACCCTGCCCGCGGGCCGCTCCACCTCGGGTGGGGCGGTCCGTCCGCGTTCCCGCCTAGGTATGCCGAGGCGTCCTTAGTCCATGGGCGTGTCCGCCTAAGTACCTCCCTACCTGCCCGAACCCTGGCAGATAGGACATCCGCCCGATGTGGCGGGAGGGGCCTTAGGAGGAGTCTTAAGAGTGCAGGGAACAAGGAAACACGAACAGCAGGAGCATCGGATGAACGCCGAACTCGAGTACTCCGTCATGCAGCACCACGCCGCCGAACTCCGTCGGGCCGCCGCCGAGCAGCGGCGCGTACGGGAAGCGCTGAAGGGACAGCGTTCCGAGCGTCGCCACCGCTCGGTCTTCGCCAAGTTCCTGGCTTCATGACCGTCCACAAGCAGCCCGGCCGCAACCTCCCTCGCGGCCGGGCTGAGATGCCCCCTTAGGGGGGCGCGTCCGGCGCCGGATTCCTGGCCGGCCCGAGCGCAGCGTCAGCGACACCCCGGTCCCGTTCCTGGTCGGACCGGGGTTTCGCGCGTTCACGCCGTACGTCGCGGGGGCTCGTACGGCGTGGGCAGGACACTGACGGAAGATGTCAGGGATCGGCGCATACCGTCCGGGCATGGACAACAGCTTCGACTTCTTCGTCGGCACCTGGACCTCACGGCAGCGGCGGCTGCGCAAGGCGCTGGCCGGCAGCGACGAATGGTACGAGTTCACCGGCCGCACCAGGTGCTGGAGCGTCCTGGACGGCGCGGGCAACATCGACGAGGTCACCTTCCCCAGCGAGGGCTCGGCCGGGGTGACCCTGCGCCTGTACGACAAGGCGGCCGGCACCTGGTCGCTCTACTGGGCCGGCAGCGCCACCGGCATGTCCCTGCCGCCCGTCGTGGGCCGCTTCGACGACACCGGAGTCGGCCTGTTCACCTGCGACGACGTGTACGACGGCAGGCCGATCAAGGTCGCCTACGTCTGGTCGGACATCACCGCCGAGTCGTGCCGATGGGAGCAGCGCTTCTCCCCCGACGGCGGGACGACCTGGGAGACCAACTGGACGGCCGACTTCACCCGCGCCTCCTGAATCCTTTTCGGGGGTCGGCGCCTCTCATGTCCGTACAACGGAACGAGACAATGGGAGACCATCATGGTGATCGCCATCGCGGCCGGCGCTGCGGCCGTACTGATCTGCACGTGCGTCGTCGTACTGCGGCGAAGGAGCAAGGAACGTGGCTGACCCGCAGCGCCTCGGCACGGCCGCCGCGCCCGGCGCCCCGGCGCCGGCCGGCGGCGGGCGCGCCTGGTCGGACGAGCAGCTGATCAACGCGGCCCGGGCCGGCGACGCCGACTCGATCGCCGCGCTGGTGTCGGGCGCCCACCCGCACGTGCGGCGCTTCGCCCACACGCTGTGCGCCACGCCGGAGGACGCCGAGGACGCCGCCCAGGAGGCGCTGATCGTCCTGTACCGCAAGATCGGCACCCTGCGCGCGTCCGGAGCGCTGGCCTCG
Source organism: Nonomuraea sp. NPDC048881 (assembly GCF_040649795.1). NCBI lineage: Bacteria > Bacillati > Actinomycetota > Actinomycetes > Streptosporangiales > Streptosporangiaceae > Nonomuraea > Nonomuraea sp. NPDC048881. The sequence continues at coordinate 920,773 of NZ_JBEZGC010000001.1, read as the reverse complement.
TGGATGTTCCGGATCATCCGCAACGAGTGCATCAGGCGGGCCCGCCTGATGCTGCGTCCTGAACCGCCCGCGCCCTCCTCGGCCGCCGCGCAGTCGGCCGAGGAGGAGATGTTCGAACGGCTGGAGGCCGCGCGGGTGGCCGAGGCCATCGCGGCACTCCCCGCCGACCAGCGGCGGGTGCTCATCATGCGGGACGTCCAGGGACTTAGCGGCCGCATGGTCGCCGACGCCCTCGGGCTGAGCGTCCCGGCGATGAAGTCCCGCCTGCACCGCGCCCGTGCGACCGTGCACGGCCTGCTGTCCCAAGGAGCCCTCCATGACTGAGCCCACCGCGGGGACGTCACTGCCCCGCCACCTGGCCCGCGGCGCGCTGGGCTTCGGCGCGCTGATCGCCTCGATCGCGCTGATCCCGTGGACCGGGCCGGTCAGCCTGGTGCTCGCCGTCCCCGGCGCGATCGCCCTGCGCGGGTGCCCGGCGTGCTGGGTGATGGCGCTGGTGCAGCTCGTCTCGATGGGACGCATGCAGCGCCAGTGCACCGACGGCGTGTGCGAGCTGGTCCCGGCGGGCGGGCGGCACACGGGCAAGGGCGCGGCTCATTGACCGCGCCCTGACCGGCGACCGCCCACAGGGGGCAGGAGACAGGCCCACCCGACGACAGCGACCGGGTGGGCCTGGACGGGTCAGGGCACGCGGATGATCAGCGCGTCGCCCTGCCCGCCGCCGCCGCACAGGCCGGCCGCCCCGAGGCCGCCGCCCCGCCGCTTCAGCTCGTACGCCAGCGTCAGCACGATCCGCGCCCCCGAGGCCCCGATCGGGTGCCCGAGCGCGATGCCGCCGCCGTTGACGTTCACCTTGTCCAGCGGCACGCCGAGCTCCTTGGCCGACTGCAGGACCACGCTCGCGAACGCCTCGTTGATCTCGATCAGGTCGAGGTCGTCGGCGGTCAGCCCCTGCTTGGACAGCGCGTGCTTGATGGCGTTGGCCGGCTGCGACTGCAGGGACGCGTCGGGCCCGGCGACGTTGCCGTGCCGGCCGATCTCCGCCAGCCACGGCAGCCCGAGCTCCTCGGCCTTGGCCTTCGACATGACCACCACGGCGCAGGCGCCGTCGGAGATCTGCGAGGCCGACCCGGCCGTGATGGTGCCGTCGGCGGCGAAGGCCGGGCGCAGCTTGGCCAGCGTCTCGGCGGTGGTGTCGCCGCGGATGCCCTCGTCCTCGCGGACGATCACCGGCTCGCCGCGGCGCTGCGGGATCTCGACCGGGACGATCTCCTCCTCGAAGACGCCGTTCTTGGTGGCGGCGGCGGCGAGCTGGTGGGAGCGGGCCGACAGGGCGTCCTGCTCGTCGCGGGCGATGCCGAGCCGGGCGTTGTGCCGTTCGGTCGACTCGCCCATCGCGCACTGGTCGAAGGCGCAGAACAGGCCGTCGTGGGCCATGGAGTCGACCACCTCGGAGCCGCCGTACTTGACGCCCTTGCGCAGCCCCGGCAGCAGGTGGGGGGCGTTGGTCATGGACTCCATGCCGCCCGCGACCACGATGTCGAACTCGCCGGCGCGGATGAGCTGGTCGGCCAGGGCGATGGCGTCGAGGCCCGACAGGCAGACCTTGTTGACGGTCAGCGAGGGCACGGTCATCGGGATGCCGGCCTTGACGGCGGCCTGGCGGGAGGGGATCTGGCCCGCGCCCGCCTGGAGCACCTGACCCATGATCACGTACTCGACGGCCTCGGGGGCCACTCCGGCACGTTCCAGGGCGGCCTTGATGGCGATGCCACCCAGCTCCACGCCGGACAGCCCGGACAGGGCGCCGAGCAACTTGCCGATGGGGGTACGAGCTCCGGCGACGATGACGGAACTGGACATTGGCGGCGGCCTCCTGTGCTCACGAGGGGTTCTTTGACACCATACCCACGAGTAGGAGCTCGCCCGCTATGGAGGTAGGCCACACAATGTTCATGCGCATCGACCACATCGGGATCGCCTGCCACGACCTGGAGGAGAAGATCGCGTTCTTCTCGGAGACGTTCGAGCTGACCGTCGTGGCCCGCGAGGTCAACGAGGCGCAGGGCGTCAAGGAGGCGATGCTGCACATCGCCGACGGCGAGGGCGGGGGCTCCTACATCCAGCTGCTGGAACCGCTTTCCGACGACTCGCCCGTGGGGAAATTCCTCGCCAAACGGGGCGAAGGTGTCCACCATGTGGCATTTGGGGTTTCCGACGTCGCCGAGGCCATGACTAAGATCAACGAGAAGGGCGTGAGGGTGCTGGACGAACGTCCGCGGCACGGTTCGATGGGGTCGCAGATCGCGTTCCTGCACCCCAAAGATGTGGGAGGAATGCTCACCGAGTTGGTCCAAGCGGCCTCGCGCTAGCAAACGGAAATTTCGTACATAAGTAACTAGTCACGCAGAAAGCTGGACGGGGCCCGAAGGTGGCACCAGCGGAGTACGCTGGCTTCCCACCGGACAGGGAGCCTGCCGCGAGGCACAGGCTCCTGGCTCGGCTGCCCCGAACCCCCCGTCCGGCCCGTGTAGCCGTCTCGACAACCCAGGATCGAGCCTCCATGCAGTCCGACATCGACGCCCAGCTCAACAACTTCTTCGAGGACGCCCCGGCACGCGAGTTCGACGTCGTGCTCAGGGGCTACGACCGGCACCAGGTGCACGACCACCTCAAGCAGCTCGACCTGGAGCTACGCCAGTCCAGGGAGCAGGTCACCAACCTGCAGCGCGATCTGTCCGACTCCCAGCGCCAGCTGCAGGAGCAGGAGCGTCCGACGTACTCCGGTCTCGGCGCCCGCATCGAGCAGTTGCTGCGCCTGGCCGAGGAGCAGGCCACCGAGCTCGTGCAGGCCGCCCGGACCGAGGCCAACGAGATCAAGGCCGCCGCCAAGGTCGAGGCCGCCGACCTGCGGGCCGCCGCCGAGGCCGAGGCGGCCGAGAAGCGGGCCCAGGCCACGCGGGAGAGCGACGACATGCGCTCCACCGCCGAGCGGGACGCCGAGGAGATCCGCTCCACCGCCCGCCGCGAGGCCGACGAGCTGACCAACACCACCGAGCGCGAGGCCGCCAAGCTGCGGGCCACCGCCGACCACGAGGTGGCCGAGAAGCGGGCCGACGCCGAGCGCGAGATCGCCAAGCTGCGCACCACCACCGAGCGCGAGGTGGCGCAGCTGCGCGCCTCGACCAAGCGCGAGCGCGACGAGGTGCTGACCACCGCCAAGCGGCAGGCCGACGAGATGCGCGCGCAGGCTCAGCGGGTGCTGGAGGAGTCGGAGGCCAAGCGGGCCCAGGACGAGGCGGAGTTCGAGATCCAGCTCGCCTCCCGCCGGGAGGAGGCCGAGCGCCAGGAGGCCGAGCGCCACGCCACCGCCCAGGCCAACACGCAGAAGATGGTCGCCGAGGCCGAGCAGCGGGCCGCCACGGCCGAGTCGCGCGCCACGAAGGCCACCCAGCAGGCCGAGCAGACGCGCCGCGAGGCCGACCTGCACGCCAAGCAGCTCGTCGCCAACGCCCGCAAGAGCGCCGAGACGATCATGTCGGAGGCCAAGACCAGCGCCGAGACGATCGTCACCGAGGCGAAGAACGACGCCGAGCGCACCCGCACCACGATGCAGCGTCAGGTCGACGAGCTGACCAGGCAGCGCGACAGCATCACCAGCCACCTGGCCCAGCTGCGCCAGCTGCTCGGCGGCGCCGCCCTGCCGGGCCTGGAGCCGGAGCCCGCGGTCGCCGCGGCCCCGGCCAAGCCGGCCATCGCCGCGCCGGCCGCCGAGCCGGTCGCGCCGCCCACGACGCCCGCTCCCAAGGTCGAGGCCAAGAGCGAGGACGACGCGGAGTGGTGGCAGGAGTGACGGCGGGCTAGACGGGAGACCGCACACGGGGGCAGCGAACGGCTGGAGAGAGAGCCTGGTGACCTTGGGTCGCTAGGCTCTCTTTCTGTTTCCCGACACCTCCCGTCCCCCTAGGAGCCCCCCGTGTCCGCAGAAGCCGAGCCCAGGACCGCCGAGGAGGCCGAGGCGCCCCGGGAGCCCGGTCCCGCCGAGGAGCAGGGGCCCGCCGAGGAGCCGGCGCCGTACGGGCTGCCGGGCAAGCCGTTCGCCCGCGGGCCGTTCCTGTTCGGGCTGGTGGGCGGGCTGGGCGTGCTGACCGCCATCGCGCTCGCGCAGATGATCGAGAAGTCGCTCAGCACGATCATCCTCATCGTCGTGGCGATGTTCCTGGCCGTGGGCCTCAACCCGGCGGTCGAGGCGTTGCAGCGGCGCGGCCTGGGCAGGCGGCCGGCGATCTCGATCGTGTTCACCGGGGTGGTCGTGGCGTTCGCGCTGTTCGGCCTGGCCGTGGTGCCGCCGGTCAGCCAGCAGTTGTCGGAGTTCATCGCGGCCGTGCCCGGCTACATCACCGACCTGAGCAACCATCCGACGGTCCGCCAGATCGAGGCCGAGTACCACGTGCTGGCGCAGGTGCGCCAGTTCGTGACCAGCACGCTCGGGCCCGCGCTGGCCAGCGGCATCATGGGCGCGGGTCTGGTGGTGCTCAACGGCGTGTTCACCACCGTGACGCTGCTGGTGCTCATGCTGTACTTCCTCGGCTCGCTGCACACGATCAAGGAGTACCTGCTCAAGCTCGTCCCGGCCTCGCGCCGGCCGCGTACGACGGCCATCACCGAGCAGATCCTCACCGGCATCGGCGGCTACGTCGCGGGCAACGTGCTCATCTCGGTCATCGCGGGCGTGCTGACCTGGATCTTCCTGTCGATCGCCGGGGTGCAGTACGCGCTCGCGCTCGCCCTCGTCGTGGCCCTGACCGACCTGATCCCGCTGGTGGGCGCCACGATCGGCGCGGTGCTGGTCACCGGGGTCGCGCTGCTGCAGTCGCTGCCCGCCGGCATCGCCTGCGCCATCTTCTTCGTGGTCTACCAGCAGATCGAGAACTACTTCATCTACCCCAGGGTGATGAAGCGCTCGGTGGACGTGACGCCCGCCGTGACGGTGATCGCCGCGCTGTTCGGCGGCGCCCTGCTCGGCATCGTCGGAGCGTTGCTGGCGATCCCGGTGGCCGCCGCCATCGCGCTGATCATCCGGGAGATCGTGCTGCCCCGCCAAGCTCGGTCCTGAGGAACTCGGCCACCGTCGCGTTGAACGCCTCCGGCTGCTCGACCGCGCTCAGGTGACCGGCCTTGGGGATGACCTCCAGCCTGCCCTCGGGCGCGGCCCGTGCCATGGCCTCGGCGTCGGCGGGCGGTGACAGCTCGTCCTCCTCCCCCACGACGATCAGCAGGGGCACCTTCAGCTCGCCCAGCGTGCCGAAGGAGTCGGGACGCGCGGCCATGGCCCGTTGCGCCCAGGCCACGGCCCCCGGCGGGGCCGACTGCACCAGACCCTTGACCCGGCCGAACACCATGGCCCTGCGTTCCTTGGTCGTGGGCCCGATGAGCGCCGGCAGCACCTCGCTGACCAGCACCTCGCTCCCCTCGTCCAGCACGGCGCGGGCGATGCGTTCCCGGTTGTCCCTGGCGGCGGGCGGGTCGGTGCCGGCCTTGGTGTCGGCCAGGACCACGCCCAGCACCCGGTCGGGATGCCGGCGGCAGAACGCCATGGTCACGTAGCCGCCCATCGACAACCCGCCGACCACCGCCCGGTCGATGCCCTCGTCGTCGAGCAGCCGGGCGACGTCGTCGGCCATCAGATCGAGGGAGGGCTCGTCGTCGCCCAGCCTGGAGCCGCCGAACCCGCGCAGGTCGGGGGTGATGACCCGGCAGACCGTCGACAGCCCTTCGCGCTGGGCCAGCCACATCGCCGACGACAGCGGGAACGCGTGAAGCAGCACAACCGGGAGTCCGCTCCCGGCCGATCTCGTGTAGAGCTGCACGGACCACACGGTAGCCGGGTTCACGGAGACATTCACTTATTGACCTATGCCGGTATACCGGGATAAGCCCGACCGCTTCCGGACGTTGCCCTGCGGCGGTCCCAGCACGCACAATCCAGGCGAGGTGATAGCGATGGCCGGAATTCGTCCCGCCCTCCCCGACGCCACCAACAACGCCTTCCTGCAGGAGGCGCTGAACGAGGTCAACGCCCACCGGGCCAAGCACCACGCGCCCCCGCTCACGATGGACCCGCTGCTGGTCGGGTACGCCAGGTCCAGGGCCGCCTCGCGCTCCGAGCACGAGGGCCTGAGCGCCGGGCACGACGGGCTGCGCGCGGGCACCGGCGAGAGCCTCTTCTGGCACCCCGGTGACGCCACCGCCGGGGACGCGGTCGCCGCCTGGCACGACCGGGCGGCCGGTGACGGCCGGGCGGAGGCCACCGGCGACTTCGGCCGGCTCGTCCGGGCGGGCACCACCAGGATGGGCGCCGGCCGCGTGGCGGGCAACTGCGGCCGGTCGTTCGAGACGTACGTCGTCTTCGTGTTCGAGCCGCCGGGCGAGCCCGGGGCCGTCTGAGGCCCCCGGCGCACGAGGGCTCAGCCGATCGCGGTGGCCCCGCCGTCGACGAACAGCACCTGCCCGGTCATGTACGCCGACGCCTCCCCGGCCAGGAACACGGCCGGCTGGGCCATCTCCTCCGGCGTGCCCCAGCGCCGCATGGGCACGCCAGCGACCGTGGCCGCGGCGGCGGCCTCGTCCTGCCACAGGTTGCGGTTGAGGTCGGTGGCCGTCCAGCCGGGGCACAGGGCGTTGACCCGGACGCCCGCCGGCGCCCACTCGGCCGCGAGCGTCTTGGTCAGGGCCACCAGCCCGGCCTTGGCGGCGGCGTACGGGGCGAGCAGCGGAGCGCCGCGCGCCGCCACCGAGGCCACGTTGATCACCGAGCCGGAGCCGCGGCCCAGCAGGTGGGGCGCGACGGCGTGGCAGACGGCCATGGCGGAGTCGAGGTTGAGCCGCATCAGCTTGTCCCAGCCGGACAGGCGCAGGTCCTTGAACTCGACCAGGAAGTTCGAGCCGCCGGCGTTGTTGACGACGACGTCGAGGTGCCCGAGCCCGTCGATCGAGGCGGCGACGGCCGCGGCGGCCGCCTCGCGGTCGGTGAGGTCGGCCGGGATCACGACGGCCCGCCTGCCGAGCGCCTGGACCTCCTTGGCCACCTCGGCGAGGGGCTCGGCCGACCTGCTGACCAGGGCGACGTCGGCGCCCGCCGCGGCGTAGGCGAGCGCGATGGCCCGCCCGATGCCCTTCGACGCCCCGGTGACCAGAGCCGTCCTGCCGGACAGGTCGAACGCGCCCACACTGCCTCCTCGCTCGGAACCGAACAAGATTCTACAAATCTTGCCCGGCCCGCGCCATGCCCGTACGGCCCCAAATCACGACAGGACGGGCGCCGCTGGCGCGGCCGGAGCCTGCGGCGCGGCGGGCAGCCTCGCCCCTCGCGGCAGCAGCGACTCGCACGCCCTGACCGCCACCCCGTACGTCGCCGACAGCGCGTCCACCCGCTCGCCGTCGACGCTGAGGTTGATCAGCCCGTCCTCGGAGACGGTGACCCCGGGAAAGTCCGGCAGCCCGTGCGCGCGCACGCAGGCGGTGAACGCCTTCCCGCCGTCGCCCGGCCCGCTCTCCCCGTACGACGCCGCCGCCCCGCCCGCCACGGCGGCGAAGACCAGGGCGGCCAGGGCCACCCGCCTGATGGTCGAACCCTTCATGATGACTCCTCCGTTTCGTCCGACGCTCCCAGCGAACCCCGCCCCCGGTTACCGCCCGGGAACGACGGCGGTTACCCCGCTGTAACCCCGCTCTGGGCATGCTGGGCGGACCATGAGGGTGCTGATCGTCGAAGACCACGAGGAGCTCGCCCACACCGTCGCCGCCGGCCTTCGCCGCGAGGGCATGGCCGTCGACGTGGCGCTGGACGGGCCCGCCGGGCTGGAACGCACGTCCGTCAACGACTACGACGTGGTCGTGCTCGACCGCGACCTGCCCGGCCTGCACGGCGACGACGTGTGCCGCAGCCTGGCCGCCGGCGGCCATCCGGCGCGCGTGCTGATGCTCACCGCCGCCGGGACCATCGACGACCGGGTGAGCGGGCTGGGCATCGGGGCCGACGACTACCTGCCCAAGCCGTTCGCGTTCGCCGAGCTGGTGGCCAGGATCCGGGCGCTGGCCAGGCGGGCGCGTCCGGCGCTGCCCGCGGTGCTGGTCCACGGCGGGTTGCGGCTCGACCCGGCCACGCGGGTGGCCACCCGCGACGGGCGCCGGCTGCCGCTCAGCCCGAAGGAGTTCGCGGTGCTGGAGCTGCTGCTGTCGGCGGGCGGCGCGGTCGTCTCGGCCGAGCAGCTGCTCGAACGCGGCTGGGACGAGTTCGCCGACCCGTTCACCCAGACCGTGAAGGTCACGGTCAGCCGGTTGCGCCGCAAGCTCGGCGACCCGCCGCTGATCGAGACCGTGCCGCAGGCCGGGTACCGGATGGCCGGCCCCGCGCGGGCAGCGGACCCGGACGGAGGTGTCCCGGCGTGCGGCGGACCGTACGGCTGCGGCTGACGCTGCTCTACAGCGGCCTGTTCCTGGCCGCCGGGCTGCTGCTGGTCGCCCTGATCTACCTGCTGGTCGCGCACTCGCCGTTCCCGGCCGCGCCGGTCGCGCCCGTCCTGCCCGGCGGGCCCGGCCAGGTGGTGCCGCAGCCGCGGGTGGACGTGGCGTACCTGGCCGAGCAGCAGGCGGCCGGGCTGCGCAGGCTGCTGGTCAACTCGGTGATCGCCCTGGTGGTCATGGCGTTCGCGTCGGTGCTGCTGGGCCGGTTGACGGCCGGGCGGGTGCTGCGCCCGTTGCGGGACATGACGGCGACCGTCCGGCGCATCACGGCCGACCGGCTCGACCGGCGGCTGGCCGCCTCCGGCCCGGACGACGAGCTGAAGGAGCTGGCCGACACCTTCGACGACCTGCTCGACCGGCTGGAGGCCGCCTTCACCGCGCAACGCCGCTTCGTGGCCAACGCCTCACACGAGCTGCGCACCCCGCTGACCCTGCAACGCGCCATGGCCGAGGTCGCGCTGGCCGACCCGGACGCCGGCGCCGCCGAGCTGCGCCACGTCCTCGACCGCCTGCTGGCGGCCGGTCGGCACCAGGAACGGCTCATCGAGGCGCTGCTCGTCCTGGCCAGGAGCCAGCAGGGGCTGGACCACCGGGAGCCGCTGGACCTCGCCGCCGTCGCCGGGCAGGCGCTCGACCGGCGGCCGGAATCACCGCTGCGCGTCGAGGCGGCCCTGCGGCCCGCGCCCGCCTCCGGTGACCGCGCCCTGCTCGAACGCCTGGCCGTGAACCTGCTGGACAACGCCACACGGCACAACGTGCCGGACGGCTGGATCACGGTGGCCACCGGCGTGCGGGCGGGCCTGGCCACGCTCAGCGTCGCCAACAGCGGCCCGGTGATCCCGCCCGACCGGGTCGCGACGCTGCTCCAGCCGTTCCAGCGGCTGGCGGGCGGCCGCCGGGCGGTCGGCGACGGGCTGGGACTCGGCCTGTCGATCGTCGCCGCCGTCGTCCAGGCCCATCACGGCACGCTGGAGGTCGTCGCGCGGCCGCAGGGCGGGCTGGAGGTGACCGTCAGATGTCCGTCGGCAGCGGGTACGCCTCCGGATTGACCCGCCGGACGATCTCGTTCAGCACGATCCGGACATAGGGCTCGCCCACCCACAGGTGCTTGGCGCCGTCGACCCCGATGACCTCGGCCTGCGGCACCCTGGCGAAACGCCGCCGGGCCTCCTCCGGACGCAGGTAGTCGTCGAACTCGGGCACCATCGCCACCAGCGGCCGGCCGAACCGGGCCCAGGCGTCGAGGTCGTCGTCGGTGGCCCTGTGGAGCGGCGGCGAGAGCAGGATCGCCCCCTCGACCAGGGGGTCGTGGGCCCACTTCAGGGTCAGTTCGGTGCCGAAGGACCAGCCCACCACCCACACCCGCGGCAGGTCGTTGAACTCGGCGTGCTCCAGCGCCGCCGCCACGTCGAACCGCTCGCCCTCGCCGCCGTCGAACGCGCCCCCGGAGGTGCCGCGCTCGGAGCTGGTGCCGCGCGTGTTGAAGCGCAGCACGGCGAGGTCGGCGAGCGCGGGCAGCCGGTTGGCGGCCTTCTTGTAGACGTGGCTGTCCATGAACCCGCCGTGGGTGGGCAACGGGTGCAGGGTCACCAGGGTCGCCACGGGCGGCCGGTCGAGGGGCTGAGCCAGCTCGCCGACCAGGGTCAGGCCATCGGCCGTCTGCAGTTCGATCGGCTCACGCCTGGCGGGCAGCACGGTGGCCGCGCGAATCTCCACGGGGGTCCTCCTAGTAGCGGCTGCGGCCGGGGCCGCGGTCGAGTCTCTTGCGCCAGCAGGCCGGATGCCAGTGGCGGCGCTCCTCGTCGCCGCCCGGCCAGTCGGGCCAGGCGACCAGGTGCGGCCTGCCGCCCAGGATCTCCTGGTCGCAGCCGGGGCAGCGGTAGGTCTTGGTCGAGGACGCGCCCGTGAGCATGCGCACCTTCCAGTCGCCGTCCGGCCATTGCTCCACCTTGTCGTTGCCGGTGGGAAGGCCGAGAGGGCGGGTGTCGTCCCTCCGGCGGGCGCGGCGGGGGCTCATGAACGGGGGAACTCGCTCACACCGGCCGTGACGAGCTGGTCGAGCAGGGGGGCGGGGGCGAAGGCGGGCTCGCGGTACTCGGCGTACAGGGCCCTGAGGCCGTCGCGGACCCTGGCCAGGCCGAGGTAGGCCAGCATCTCGAACGGGCCGGCCGGGTAGCCGCAGCCCAGCCGCATGGCGGCGTCGATGTCGGCGATGGAGGCGTAGCCGGCGTCGTACATGCGGACGGCGTCGTTGAGGTAGGGGAACAGCAGCGCGTCGGCCACGAACCCGGCCCGGTCCTTGCACGAGACGGGCACCAGACCGGCGACCCGCATCAGGTCGCGCGCCGCCTTGGCGGCCCCCGGCGAGGTGAGCGCGGTGCCGGCCAGCTCGGCCACCTTGTCGCCGACGACGTGCACGCCGACCATCCTGGTGGGGTCGGACAGGCGCACGGCGTGCTCGATCACCGGCCGGTCGGTGCAGCGCAGCACGGTGTCGGGCGCGTCGGACGGCCCGAACCCGGAGGCCCGCAACCGCTCACCGAGCCCGTGGACGTCGGGCCCGTCGATGCCGAACGTGATGACCGTGGACTTCTCCGGCTCCTTGGGCGGCTCCTGCGGCCCGTAGAAGCCGTGGCCGCTCTTGCGGCCGAGCCGCCCGGCGGTGACCAGCTCGCGCAGCAGCGGCGAGGGCGCGTGCCGGCGGTCGCGCGTCTCGTCGAACAGCACCTCCATCACCTCGTACGCGGTGTCGAGCCCGATCAGGTCGAGCAGCGCGAACGGCCCCATCGGCAGCCCCACGCCCAGCCGCATCGCGTCGTCGATGCCGTCGCGCGTGGCGATGCCCAGCTCCAGCAGGACGGCGGCGTGGTTCAGATAGGGCAGCAGCAGCCGGTTGACCACGAACCCGGCCCGGTCGCCCGCAGGTACGGCGGTCTTGCCTAGCCGCCGGGCCAGCTCGCAGATCTCGGAGACCACGCCGGGCGCGGTCACCACCGTGCCCACCACCTCGACCAGCCGCATCACCGGCGCCGGGTTGAAGAAGTGCATGCCGACCACGCGCCCGGGCCGGCCCGTGGCGGCGGCGACGGCGGTGACCGGCAGCGAGGAGGTGTTGGTGGCCAGCACCGTCCCGGGCTTGCAGATCCGGTCGAGGTCCTGGAACAGCGAGATCTTCAGGTCGAGCACCTCGGGGATCGCCTCGATCACCAGGTCGGCCTCGCGCAGGTCCTCGCGCGAGGTGGTCAGCGTGACGCGCCCCAGGATCTCGGCCCGCTGCCCGTCCGTCAGCTTGCCCCGGTCGGCCGCCCTGGCCGTGGAGCGCTCGACGTGCCCGCGCCCTCTGGCCAGCGCCTCGACGTCGGCCTCGACGCCGATCACCCGGAGCCCGGCACGCGCGAAGACCTCGGCGATCCCGGCGCCCATCGTGCCGAGCCCGACAACTCCCACCGTTTCAAACGCCATGCGACCAGTTTTCCAGAGCCGCTAAGGTGGACCGTCATGCGGCTGGTCATCGCGCGGTGCAGCGTGGATTACATCGGACGGCTCACGGCGCATCTGCCGATGGCGCCGAGGCTCGTCCTCATCAAGGCGGACGGGAGCGTCAGCATCCACGCCGACGACCGCGCCTTCAAACCGCTCAACTGGATGAACCCTCCGTGCAAGCTCAAGGAGGACGGCGAGACCTGGACGGTCACCCACGGCAAGACCGGCGAGAAGCTGGTCCTGACCATGGCGGAGATCATCCACGACTCCAGCCACGAGCTGGGCGTCGACCCCGGCCTGATCAAGGACGGCGTGGAGGCCCACCTCCAGGAGCTGCTGGCCGAGCACATCACGACCCTGGGCGAGGGCTACTCGCTGATCCGCCGCGAGTACATGACGGCCATCGGGCCGGTCGACATCCTGTGCCGCGACGCGCTGGGCGCGACGGTGGCCATCGAGATCAAGCGGCGCGGCGAGATCGACGGCGTCGAGCAGCTCACCCGCTACCTGGAGCTGCTCAACCGCGATCCGCTGCTCGCGCCGGTGCGCGGGGTGTTCGCGGCGCAGGAGATCAAGCCGCAGGCGCGCGTGCTGGCCGCCGACCGGGGCATCGACTGCGTCACCCTCGACTACGCCGCCCTGCGCGGCATCGAGCCGGAGAACCCGACCCTCTTCTAGCCCTCCCGGCCTCGTAGCGGGCCGGGACTTCCCATGATCTGACATTCCTGTGTTGACACGTCTTTCATGGACGTTCTAGTTTCGACCTATCGAGATTGGAGTGTTCATGGACGTTCCCGCGTATCTCAGCGGCGACCTGGCGCCCGTCCCCGACGAGATCGAGGCGCACGACCTGGAGGTCACGGGCGCGCTGCCCGCCGAGCTGACCGGGCGCTACTTCCGCAACGGGCCCAACCCGCGGCCGGGCGAGGATCCCGGCCACTGGTTCGCCGGGCACGGCATGCTGCACGGCGTCCGGCTGCGGGACGGGCGGGCCGAGTGGTACCGCAACCGGTGGGTGCGGACCAGCAAGTTCACCGACGACGCGCCGTTCGTCTCCGACACCGGCGTCGATCTCGCCGCCGTGACCGCCAACACGCACGTCGTCCGGCACGCCGGGCGCATCCTGGCGCTCGTGGAGAACGGCCTGCCGCACGAGGTGACGCCCGAGCTGGCCACCGTGGGCCCGTGCGACTTCGGCGGACGGCTGACCACCGCGATGACCGCCCACCCCAAGCACGACCCGCTCACCGGCGAGCTGCACTTCTTCGGCTACGGGTACTTCCCGCCGTTCCTCACCTACCACCGGCTCTCGGCCGCCGGCGAGCTGGTGGAGAGCAGGGAGATCGAGGTGCCGGGGCCGACGATGATGCACGACTTCGCCGTCACCGAGCACCACCTGCTCTGGCTGGACCTGCCGGTGGTGTTCGACCTGAACCGCCGCGGCATGCCGTACGCGTGGGAGGACGACTACGGCGCCAGGATCGGCGTCACCCCCCGGACGGGCGGCCCGACCCGCTGGTTCGACGTCGACCCCTGCTACGTCTTCCACGTCGGCAACGCCTGGGAGGACGAGCGGGGGCGCGTCGTCCTGAACGCCGCCCGCTACTCCCCCGGCGCGTGGTCGGCCGTCTGGAAGCAGATCGGCGGCGCCGCCGACCCGGCCCGGCACGCGGGCGCCGCCGGCGCGGCCGCCCTGCACCGCTGGACCCTCGACCCGGCCACCGGCACGGCCACGGAGGAGGCGCTGGACGACCGCGGCGTGGAGTTCCCCACGTTCAACGAGGACCTGCTCGGCCGGCCCAGCCGCCACCTGTACACGGTGGGCGCCGATGCCGTCGTCAAGTACGACCTGCGCGACGGTTCCGCCCAGGTCAGGAAGACCGGCGGCGCCACCGGCGAGGCGGTGTTCGTGCCGGCCGCGGGGGCCGCGGGCGAGGACGAGGGGTGGCTGCTGTCGATCGTCACCTCCGGGGAGTCGTCCGAGCTGCTGGTGCTGGACGCGAGCGACCTGTCCGGCGTCGCGTCGGTGCGGCTGCCCAGGCGGGTGCCGGCGGGCTTCCACGGCTCGTGGTTCGCGGAGGGCTGACCGGTGGAGATCAGGCAGTCCGACGACTTCGACGCCGCCGGCGACGCGCTGGCCAGGGCCTTCCACGACGATCCGGTGGTCGGCTGGCTGCTGCCCGGCGGTCGCGGCGCGGCGGGGATGTTCACCACGATCGCCCGTCACATGCACGCGTTCACCGATACGGCGCTCAGCGGGGGCGGCGCCGTGGCGGGGGTCGCGCTGTGGGACCCGCCGGGCCACCGGCCCGACGCGGAGGCGGGCGTGCCCGGCCTGGTGGCGGCCATGGGCGACCGGGTGCGCCAGGGCCTGCTGCTGGAGGAGGAGTTCGCCCGGCACAAGCCGGAAGGCCCCTACTGGTACCTGGCCCAGCTCGGCACCGTGCCCGAGCTTCAGGGCACCGGCGTGGGCGGCGCGCTGCTGCGCGCGGGCCTGGCCAGGTGCGGCGGCCTGCCCGTCTACCTGGAGAGCAGCAAGGAGTCGAACGTGCCCTTCTACGAGCGGTTCGGGTTCGCGGTCACCGAGCGGTTCACGCTGCCGGACGGGCCGCCGGTGTGGGGGATGCTGCGCCCGCCCCGGAGCTAGTAAGCGACGGCTTACCGGTTTATCGTGACGCCATGACCACGCTGACGTTCGACTCACTGAACCCGGCTACCGGCGAGGTCGTCGGCAGTCACCCCAAGAACGACGCCCAGGCCGTGCGCGAGGCCGTGACCAGGGCCGAGACGGCCGCGGAGTGGTGGGCGGCCCTGCCCGCGGGCGAGCGCAGACGCCGCCTGCTCGACTACAAGGCGGTCCTCACGCGGCGCCTGCGGGAACTGGCCGCGCTGGTGCACGAGGAGACCGGCAAGCCGGTGGGCGACGCCACGCTGGAGATCGTGCTGGCCGTCACGCACCTCGACTGGGCGGCCCGCAACGCCGCCAAGGTGCTGGGCCGCCGCCGCGTGGCGACCGGCATGCTGGGGCTCAACCTGGCCGCCACCCTGGAATACCTGCCGCTCGGCGTGGTCGGCGTGATCGGCCCGTGGAACTACCCGGTGTTCACCCCCATGGGGTCCATCGCGTACGCGCTGGCCGCCGGCAACGCGGTCGTGTTCAAGCCCAGCGAGCTCACCCCGGGCGTGGGCGTGCGGCTGGCGGAGCTGTTCGCCGAGTCGGTGCCCGAGCAGCCGGTGTTGCAGACGGTGACCGGGCTCGGCGAGACCGGCGCGGCGCTGGCCGCCGACCCCCGGGTGCGGAAGGTGGCCTTCACCGGCTCGACCGCCACCGCCAAGCGGGTCATGGCGGCGTGCGCGGAGAACCTCACGCCCCTCGTGGCCGAGTGCGGCGGCAAGGACGCCTTCATCGTGGACGCCGACGCCGACCTGCCCGCCGCGGCCGACGCCTGCCTGTGGGGCGCGATGTCGAACGCGGGCCAGACCTGCGCGGGCGTCGAGCGGGTCTACGTGGTGGACGCGGTGTACGAGCCGTTCATGCGGGAGCTGTCGCAGCGGGCCGCCGAGGTCAAGGCCGGCCAGGACTACGGCCCGATCACCATGCCCGCCCAGATCGACATCATCCGGCGGCACATCGACGACGCCACCAAGTCCGGAAAAGTGGTGACCGGCGGCCCAGGCTCGGTCCGGGCGCCGTTCGTCGACCCGGTCATCGTGGCGGACGTGCCCGAGGACTCCCCGGCCGTGCGCGAGGAGACGTTCGGGCCGACGATCACCGTCCGGCGCACCCGCGACGCGCAGGAGGCGCTGGAACTGGCCAACGCCTCGGCGTACGGGCTGGCGGGCACGATCTTCTCGCGGGACGCCCGCCGGGCGACGCGGCTCGCGCGGGCGATGCGTACCGGGATGACCGCCGTCAACTCGGTCATCTCCTTCGCCGGGGTGCCCGCGCTGCCGTTCGGCGGGGTCGGCGACTCGGGGTTCGGCCGCATCCACGGAGCCGACGGCCTACGCGAGTTCACCAGGCCGAAGGCGGTCTCCCGCCAGCGCTTCGCCCTGCCCGGCATGAACCTGACCTCCTTCAGGAGGGGCCCCGACGAGCTTGAGCGACTGATCAGGCTTGTCACGTTCTTGCACGGACGACGTAAAAGATAATCATCGCGCTCTTTCCCAAATCCGATCATCCGTCCATAATTGTGTGCTCTGGGGGCCACGATCATGTTGGACGGGTGGAATGTGAACCGGTCTTACCGGGGAATGTCGGCTGAGCAAAGGCTGGCGGACAGACGCGAGCGGCTGATGACGGCCGCCTACACGCTATACGCGAAACCAGGTTTCGCGGCGACGACCATCGAAAGATTGTGCTCGGAGGCGCGGATCTCCAACCGCGCCTTCTACGAATGTTTCGGCGGCCGCGAGGAGTTGCTCCAGGCGCTGCACGAGCGGTGCGTGGAGGAAAGCCTCGCGGTTGTGGCCAAAGCGTTACAGGAGGCGCCGGGCACGCTTGACGGAAGAGTCAAGGCGGGGATTCGCGCCTATATCGAGTTCGCCGCCGCCGACTGGCGGCGGGCCCGCATCATGCACCTGGAGGTGCGCAGGTCGGGTGACGTCCTGACAGCCTCGCGTCAGCGGGCGGTGGACTCCTTCGCCCGGCTCGTGGAGGAGGCGTCGGCGGATTTCCCGCAGGCCCGCTCGCTGAAACGGCGCCTGGTGGCACTTGGCGTAATTGGCGCGCTGCAAGAGCTGCTGATCGAATGGATACTGGCCGACCAGCAGCCGGCCATCGACGATCTGGTCGAGGTGGCGGTGCACATCTTCATCCGCAGCCTCAGTCCGTCGTGACCCGCCGATTACCCGCAGTGATGGGGTCACAGAATAATCACTTTCACAGTTCTTTCCGAGTGCCCACGCCCGTGATAGCGGGCCAGCCGAAATCTACATTCCCTCTATATTCGGCTCGTGAAAGGGCACGGGCGACGGCTGATCGGCGCCCGGCCCCGATATGTGACCTCAGGCCACCGCGGCCGCGGGAACCTCGACGAGCAGGACCCGATTCAGCCGGGTCACCGCCAGGATCCGCATGATCCGCGGGGGCACCCCCCGAAGAACGAGGCGGCGTTG
This sequence comes from Nonomuraea sp. NPDC048881, assembly GCF_040649795.1. Classification (NCBI taxonomy): domain Bacteria; kingdom Bacillati; phylum Actinomycetota; class Actinomycetes; order Streptosporangiales; family Streptosporangiaceae; genus Nonomuraea; species Nonomuraea sp. NPDC048881. Next base: position 903,646 of record NZ_JBEZGC010000001.1, on the reverse strand, counting down.
CACGCTGATCGCGCGCCGATGCGCTCCGACCAGCACCCCGAGCCCGGTGGCGTCGATCATCTCCAGCTTGGAGAGGTCGAGGATGAGGTCGCCCTCGCCGGCGTCGAGCGCGGCGTGCAGCCGCTCACGCACGCCGGCCGACGTGCCGGCGTCGAGCCGGGCACCGATCCGCACCGTCTGGCCTCGTGGATTGCGCCGGACGCGCATGCCACCTCCTCAATCACGCACACGGCGTGGTCGCCGGGATCGAAACCCCCGCTCTCCTCCCCTACCCATCTATCGGGAGTGACACGACAGCCGTCAGCAGGAACTGTCCGTCGCCGGTGGGACGGGCCGTCATGCGCCCGCCCACGGCGGCCACCCGCTCGCCCATGCCGGTCAGCCCGCTGCCCAGGTCGTCGGCCTGCCTGCGGGCCACGCCGTCGTTGCGCACCGCCAGTTCCGCCTCCTGGTCGGTGAAGCGCAGGGTGATGTCGCAGAAGGTCGCGGCGCTGTGCTTCAGCACGTTCGTGACCGCCTCACGCACCGCGTAGGCGAACACCGGCGCGACGCCGTGGGGCAGCTCGCGGTGCGGCAGGCGCACCTCGCAGCGGACGCCGGCCGCTTCGAGCACTCCCTTCACGCTATTCAGCTCAGCGGTCAAGTCAAGTTCGCGGTAGCCGCGCACGGCCTGGCGCAGCTCGCGCAGGGCCTTGCGGGTCAGCGTGTTCACCTCCGCCATCTCGTCCCTGGCGGCCCTGCCGTCGGCGTCGGCCAGGCGTACGGCCAGCTCGGTCTTGACGGCGATGGCGGACAGCTGGTGGCCGACGAGGTCGTGCAGGTCCCTGGCGAAGCGCAGCCGCTCCTCGGCCAGCGCCAGCCGGGTGTGCGCCTCGCGGCCGTCGTGGGCCTGCACGGCCAGCGACCAGATCCAGGCCCACATCCTGTTGGTGCAGGGCAGCGCCGTGGCCCACACGACGTCGAGGGCGGTGATGACGAGCAACGAGACGAGGAAGGAGTCACCGCTCAGCGCCAGCAGGCCCGTCCCGCCCAGCACGGACAATGCGCCGAGCCCGACGCAGGCCGCGCACGTCGCCGCGCCCAGCGCCAGCGCCCGGCGCGCGGGCAGCCCGATCACCACCACGGACAGCCAGACCATGGGCACGAACCCCCAGCCCATCGGGTCGGCCCCGCCGAGCACCGCCGCCAGGAACGCCAGAGCGCCGGTCCACACGACCTCCCTCGTGGGATACCGGCGCTCCATGACCGCGGCGACGACGCGTACGTAGAGCCAGGTGAAGGCGAGCGCCGCGATCGTCGCGAGCAGCAGGCGCGGCCAGCCGGCCGCCCCCGAGCCGAGGCTGAACACGGTCGACGCGATCAGGAAGATCCACATGATCACGAGCGTCGAGTTCAGCATCCGGCGGGCCAGCCGCCGCGCCCGCGTGATCGCGTCCATCTAGCCCGCGCGCAGCACGTCGCCGAGCTTCAGCCGGGCGCCCGTGCGCAGCACCGCCCGCTCGTAGACCTTGGCGCCGAACGACAACACCGCCAGCACGGCCACGGCCATCGCCGCCATGGACGCCGCCACCTGCCACATCGGCACGTCGGCCGCCGCCATCCGGACCGGCATGATCATCGAGGAGAACGGCGGGATGTAGGACATCACCGTGGCCAGCGTGCCCGTGGGATCGTTGGTGGCGTAGAAGGCCACGAAGTAGGTGACCATGATGAGCATGGTCAGCGGCGACATCACGCTGCTCACCTCCTCCTGGCGGGAGACCAGCGAGGCGAACGCGGCCGCGAGCGTGGCGAAGAACGCGTACCCGAGCACGAACCAGACCAGGACGGCGACCACCAGCCCCGGCACGCCCGGCGGGAAGTCCGCGGCGAACCCCGACACCGACGTGGCGACCAGGCCGACGGCGAGGATGGTGAGCAGATTGATCAGCCCGAGCACGCCCAGCCCGACGATCTTGCCGCCGAGCAGCTGCCACGGGCGCACCGCCGCGAGCAGGATCTCCACGATCCTGCTGCCCTTCTCCTCCACCACGCCCATCGCCACCATCATGACCTGGCCCATGAGCAGCATGAACAGGACGAGCACCAGCACCACGGCGATGCCGGTCTTGGCCGCCTGGTAGCGGGTGTCCACGCCCACGGAGACCATCTGCAGCGGCGGGATCGTCACCCCGGCCGCGCCGAGCCGCATCTCCCGGTTGGTGCTCTGCATGAGCACGCCGAGCTTGCTGTCGATCTCGCCGTCGGTGAGCACCTTGTCGCCGTTGACCAGCACCGCGTCCACGTCACCGGCCAGCACGGCCTTCTTGGCCGCGGCCTCGTCGGGGAAGGAGCGCCACTCGAACTCGGCGTCCGGCGCGGCGGCCTTCAGCGGGAGCTGCTGGGAGTTGACCGTGCCCAGCGTGTACGAGTCGTTCCCGCTCATGATCTTCGGCGCGAAGGAGACGGCCGCCACCAGCAGCGCGGTCACCAGCAGGCCGACCAGGAACGTCTTCGTGCGCACCTGCGTGACGATCTCGCGGCGGGCGACCAGCATCAGTCCGTTCACGCCACGGCCTCCTTGAAGATCTCGGTGAGGGTCGGCTGCTCGACCCCGAAGTGCTCGACGCGGCCCGCCTTCATCGCGCGGCGCAGGATCTCCTGGTCGTCGCCCTCGGTCGTCCGCAGGGTGTGCAGGTCGCCGTGGACGGTCACCGTGCCCGGCAGGCCGTCGGCCCAGCCCGGGGCGGGGTCGCGGACCTCCACGCGCAACGTGTCGCCCTCGGCGGCGCGCAGCTCGGCCACCGTGCCCGTCGCGACCATCCGGCCGCCGGAGACGATGCCCACCGAGTCGCACAGCCGCTCCACCAGGTCGAGCTGGTGGCTGGAGAAGATCACCGGCACGCCGCTCCTGCAGCGTTCCTGGAGCGCACCGGCCAGGGCGTCCACGGCGAGCGGGTCGAGCCCCGAGAACGGCTCGTCCAGGACCAGCGCCTCCGGGTCGTGCACCAGCGCCACGGCGAGCTGCACGCGCTGCTGGTTGCCCAGCGACAGCGTCTGCACCGCGTCGCCCCTGCGCTCGGTCAGCCCCAGCCGCTCGACGAGCTCGTCGGCGGCCTTCTTCGCCGCCGCCGGGGCGAGCCCGTGCAGCCGGCCGAAGTACTCGATCTGCTCGCTGACCCGCATCTTCTGGTACAGCCCGCGCTCCTCGGGCATGTAACCGAACCGCGTGCGGTCGTCGTAGCCCAGCGCGCGGTCCCGCCAGCGCACCGAGCCGGAGTCGGCCTGGAGCACGCCCATGACGATGCGCATCGTCGTCGTCTTGCCCGCACCGTTCGCGCCCACGAAGCCGTACATCTCGCCCGGACGTACCGTGAAGCTGATCCCGTCCAGGGCGACCTTGCCGCCGGGGTTGTCGGGACCGCCCGCGAAGCGCTTGCGCAGCTCGCTGATCTCGAGCATCAGGTCCTCTCTCTCGTCATGGGTAGATTGTGGCTTTGGCGGCGTTCGCCCTGGTAGTCGTGGAAATCATGGACGCGACATGGAAAGCGCGTCCCGTTCGGATGACATTTGTCATTACGCTGGGCTCATGACGCGTGCCGACAAGGACAAGCCCGTCGTCCTCTCCCGCATCTACACCCGTACGGGCGACGACGGCACCACGAACCTGAGCGACATGAGCCGCGCGGCCAAGACCGACACCCGGCTGGCCGCCTACGCCGACGTCGAGGAGGCCAACGCCTGCCTGGGCCTGGCCCTGTCCCACGGCACCCTGTCCGCCGACCTCGTGGCGCTCCTCGTGCGCATCCAGAACGAGCTGTTCGACGTGGGGGCCGACCTCGCCACACCGGTGGTGGACGAGCCGGAGTTCCCGCCGCTGCGGGTGGAGCAGTCCTACATCGACCGGCTGGAGGAGCAGTGCGACCGGCTCAACGCCGAGCTCCAGCCGCTGCGCAGCTTCATCCTGCCCGGCGGCGACCCGGCCACGGCCGCGCTGCACCTGGCCCGGGTGACGGTACGCCGGGCCGAGCGCACCACGTGGGCGGCGCTAGAGGCCCACGACGACGTCAACCCGCTGACCGCCAAATACCTCAACAGGCTCTCCGACCTGCTCTTCATCGCCTGCCGGATCGCCCACGGCGGCAACGAGATCCTCTGGAAGCCCGGCGGCACCCGCTAGGCGACGTCGAGGTACGCGCTGGGCGGCGCCGACTCCAGCCAGGCGAGGAAGCCGGTGAGGGCGTCGGCGCTCATCGCCAGCGACAACCCGCGCGTCGTGCCGCCGCAGTCGACGGCGTAGAGGCCGCCGTCGATCTCACGCCGGGCGGAAACGACGAGGCCGCGCCTCGCGATCGCGTGGCGCGGCCTCAGTCGGACGCCCATGAGCGGAATCCAGTGGAGCTCACCGTCGGCGTAGCGGGCCACCCCGCTCTGCCACCCTCGGCTGCCCACTTTCAGCCGGCAGGGTACGCTGCCGCGCGAACGGGCCAGCGTCACCCCTCGAAGGACCACGAGGGCGACCAGCAGCAACAACAACACCGAAACCGTCGCCACCATGGCCGCCCCCCTGAATCCCGTTGTATGTATTAAACCTCTTCGCCCGCCGCGCGCAGCCGGGCCCTGGCCCGCTTCGCCTCGATCGCCGCGTCGGCGTCCTCCTGGTTGGCCTCGATCGAGGCCTGAGCCCGGTCGAGAGCGTCTCGGGCGGCCGCGACGTCGACCTCGGAACCGAGCTCGGCGACCTCGGCGAGCACCGACACCTCATCATCGGCCACGGAGATGAACCCCCCGTGAACGGCCGCGACGAGCTCGGGCTCACCTTCCCGCTTGACGCGCAGCACGCCGCCCTCGACGAGGACGCCGAGCACGGGTGCGTGTTGCGGCATAATACCGATCTCGCCGTCAACGGTCTTGGCAATCACCATGTCGGCCTCGCCCGACCAGATCTCACGCTCGGGTGAGACAACCCCTACGCGTAGCTTCGCCACTTCGTCAGGTTCCTTTCCGATCAGGTAGCGGCACGGGTTCTCCCACCCGTGCCGCTACCGTAGGGCGATCAGCGACGCTCGAGTTCCTTGGCCTTGGCCACGGCCTGGTCGATGCCGCCGACCATGAAGAACGCCTGCTCGGGCAGGTGGTCGTACTCGCCGGCGCACAGGCCCTTGAAGGAGGCGATCGTCTCGTCCAGCGGGACGTTCTCGCCCGGCTGGCCGGTGAACGCCTCGGCGGCGTACATCGGGTGCGACAGGAACCGCTCGATGCGACGGGCCCGCTGCACGGTGACCTTGTCCTCTTCGGACAGCTCGTCGATACCGAGGATCGCGATGATGTCCTGGAGCTCGCGGTACTTCTGCAGGATCCGCTTGGTCTCCTGGGCCACCCGGTAGTGCTCCTCGCCCACGACCTGCGGGTCGAGGATCCGGGAGGTGGAGTCGAGCGGGTCCACCGCGGGGTAGATGCCCTTCTCCGAGATCGGCCGGGACAGAACGGTCTGCGCGTCGAGGTGCGCGAACGCGTTGTGCGGGGCCGGGTCGGTGATGTCGTCGGCGGGCACGTAGATCGCCTGCATGGAGGTGATCGAGTGACCGCGCGTCGAGGTGATGCGCTCCTGGAGCACACCCATCTCGTCGGCCAGCGTCGGCTGGTAACCCACCGCGGACGGCATGCGGCCGAGGAGGGTGGAGACCTCCGAGCCCGCCTGCGTGAAGCGGAAGATGTTGTCGATGAACAGCAGCACGTCCTGCTTCTGCACGTCGCGGAAGTACTCCGCCATCGTCAGCGCGGACAGGGCCACCCGCAGACGGGTGCCCGGCGGCTCGTCCATCTGGCCGAAGACGAGGGCGGTGTCCTTGAGGACGTCCGCCTCCTCCATCTCCAGCCAGAGGTCGTTGCCCTCACGGGTGCGCTCGCCGACGCCGGCGAACACCGAGGTGCCACCGAAGTTGCGGGCGACACGGCGGATCATCTCCTGGATGAGAACCGTCTTGCCCACACCGGCGCCACCGAACAGGCCGATCTTGCCACCCTGCACGTACGGGGTGAGCAGGTCGATGACCTTGATACCCGTGACCAGCATCTCGGTACGGGACTCGAGCTGGTCGAAGGGCGGGGACGGCCGGTGGATGCCCCACTTCTCGGTGACCTGGAGCGACGCGGTCGGCACGTCGAGCGCCTCGCCGAGCGCGTTCCACACGTGACCCTTGACGACGTCGCCGACGGGCACCGAGATCGGGTGGCCGGAGTCGGTGACGGCCGTACCGCGGACCAGGCCGTCGGTGGGCTGCATGGAGATGGCGCGGACCAGGTTGTCACCCAGGTGCTGGGCGACCTCCATGGTCAGGGTCTTGGTCTCGCCGCCGAGGGTCACCTCGACGTTGAGCGCGTTGTAGATGTCGGGCATCGCCTCGACGGGGAACTCCACGTCGACGACGGGCCCCTTGACGCTGGCCACACGACCGGCACCGGCCGACGTGGGCTCAACAGTCTCAACAGCCTCTGCAGTCATTTCACTCTTTCCCCGCTGCGGCGTCAGCCAGCGCGTTGGCGCCACCGACGATCTCGCTGATTTCCTGGGTGATCTCGGCCTGGCGAGCCTGGTTCATCTGCATGGTGAACACGCGGATCAGCTCGTTGGCGTTGTCCGTGGCGGACTTCATGGCGCGGCGGCGCGCGGCCTCCTCCGAAGCAGCCGACTGCAGCAGCGCCGTGAAGATGCGGGACTCCACATAGCGCGGCAGCAGCGATTCGAGGACATCGCCCGCGGTGGGCTCGAACTCGAAGTACGGCGGGATCGTCTCGCTGGCCGTCGCCTCGGTCTCCTCGACCTCCAGCGGCAGCACGCGCTTGACCACGACGTTCTGGGTCAGCATCGAGACGAACTCGGTCGAGACGATGTGGATCTCGTCGATCCCCGCCTCTTCCTTGAAGGAGTCGATCAGCGTCTGCGCGATCTCCTTGGCGTCGGCGTAGGCCGGCTTCCTGGAGAAGCCGACCCACTGGCCGCCCATCGTACGGTTGCGGAAGGTGTGCCAGGTGACACCCTTCCGGCCGGTGACGAACGGCACCACCGTCAGGCCACGGCTCTCCAGCAGCCCGCGCAGGGCCTCGGCCTCGCGCAGGACGTTGGCGTTGAAGCCGCCACAGAACCCGCTGTCGCTGGTGACGATGAGGACGCCCGCCTTGGCGGGGTTCTCCTTCGCCACGGTCAACGGATGGTCGACGCTGGCCGCGTTGCTGACGACGCCGGTGACGGCGCGAGTGATCTCACGCTCGTACGGCAGCGCCGCCTGCATCCGCATCTGCGCCTTCACGATCCGCGAGGAGGCGATGAGCTCCTGGGCACGCGTGATCTTGGCGGTCGACTTGACCGACTTGATCCGCCGCCGCAGCAGCCTTAGCTGGGCACCCATGAGCTACTTCTCCGTCGCCGGACGGACGACCTTCTTGATCTTCTCCTGGCCGACCTCGCCGGCTTCGAGCGGCGCCACCGGCTCGTCCTTGACCAGGAGCTCGCCCGAGGAGGTGGTGAAGCCCTTCTTGAACTCCGTGACGGCGTCCTTGAGGCTGGTCACCGCGTCGTCCGACAGCTCGTTGGTCTCACGGATGCTGTCGAAGATGCCCTTGTGGCTGCTCTGCAGGTAGTCGAGGAACTCCTGCTCGAAGCGGCGGATGTCCTCGACCGGAACCTCGTCGAGCTCACCCGTCGTGCCCGCCCACACCGACACGACCTGACGCTCCACGGGGAACGGCGAGTACTGCGGCTGGATGAGCAGCTCGGTCAGGCGCTGACCGCGCTCCAGCTGGGCGCGGGAGGCCGCGTCCAGGTCGGAGGCGAAGGCCGCGAAGGCCTCCAGGTCGCGGTACTGCGACAGCGACAGACGCAGCGTGCCGGCCACCTTGCGCATCGCCTTGATCTGCGCCGAGCCACCGACTCGGGAGACCGAGATACCGACGTTGATGGCGGGACGGATACCGGCGTTGAAGTAGTCGGTCTCCAGGAAGCACTGGCCGTCGGTGATGGAGATGACGTTGGTCGGGATGAACGCCGACACGTCGTTGCCCTTCGTCTCGATGATCGGAAGACCGGTCATCGAGCCGCCGCCCATGTCACTGGAGAGCTTGGCGCAGCGCTCCAACAGGCGGGAGTGGAGGTAGAAGACGTCACCGGGGAACGCCTCGCGGCCCGGCGGGCGGCGAAGCAGCAGCGAGACGGCGCGGTAGGCGTCGGCCTGCTTGGTGAGGTCGTCGAAGATGATGAGGACGTGCTTGCCCTGGTACATCCAGTGCTGGCCGATGGCCGAACCGGTGTACGGGGAGATGTACTTGTAACCAGCCGGGTCGGAGGCCGGGGCGGCGACGATCGTGGTGTACTCCAGGGCGCCGGCCTCTTCGAGACGGGAACGCACCTGGGCGATCGTCGAGCCCTTCTGGCCGACCGCGACGTAGACGCAGCGCACCTGCTTCTCGGGGTCGCCCGAGAGCCAGTTGTCGCGCTGGTTGATGATCGTGTCCACGGCGACGGCCGTCTTGCCCGTGCCACGGTCACCGATGATCAGCTGGCGCTGGCCACGGCCGATCGGCGTCATGGCGTCGATCGCCTTGATGCCGGTCTGCAGCGGCTGCTTCACCGGCTGCCGCTGGACGACCGAGGGGGCCTGCAGTTCGAGGGCGCGCAGGCCCTCGGCCTCGATCGCGCCCTTGCCGTCGAGGGGGTTGCCGAGCGGGTCGACCACGCGGCCGAGGAAGTTGTCGCCGACGGGCACGGACAGGACCTCGCCCGTCCGGCGGACCGTCTGGCCCTCCTCGATGTGGCTGAAGTCGCCCAGGACCACGACGCCGATCTCTCGGGGGTCGAGGTTCAGGGCCAGGCCGCGCGTGCCGTCCTCGAACTCGAGCAGCTCGTTCGCCATCGCCGAGGGAAGGCCGGAGACATGGGCAATGCCGTCGCCGGCGTCGACGACGGTCCCGATCTCCTCGCGCGCGGCGCCTTCCGGTTCGTACGCCTGGACGAAGCGCTCAAGCGCGTCCCGGATCTCGTCCGGCCGGATCGTAAGCTCCGCCATCTCTACTCTGTCTCCCTATTCATTCGGCGCTCACTGCGCCTCAGCCGGCCAACCGGCGGCGGACTTCTTCAATTCGTCCCACGATCGTGGTGTCGATCATCTCGTCGCCGATGCGGACCGAGAACCCACCGAGCACTCGCTTGTCCACCTCGACGTTCAGGTGCACGTCACGACCGTAGGAGGTGCGCAGCCAGTCGGCCAGTCGCTGCTTCTGCGCGTCGGACAGCTCGACCGCGCTGCGCACGACCGCCACCAGGCGCCGGCGCTGCTGGGCCACGAGCTGGCCGAACTCCTCCAAGCCCGCTTCCAGGCTACGCCCTCGCGGGTGCACCGCCAGCTGCGTGATCAGGCGCTGGCTGGTGGGGGCCACCTTGCCACCGAGCAGGTCGCTCAGCAGCTGTCGCTTGCCCTCCGCGGGCGCGGCCGCGTCGGCGAGCGCGCGTCGGAGGTCGGGGTTGGCGGCGACGATACGGCCGAAGCGGAAGAGCTCGTCCTCGACGTCGTCGAGCCTGGACTGGCCCTCCGCCTCGGCGGCGGCGGCGACGACGCCGAGCCGTTCGAGCGAGTCGGCCAGGTCACCCGCGCGCGACCACCGGACCGAGACCGCGGCCTCGGTCGTGGCGAGGGCCGCCTCGGAGACCTTGCCACCGAGCAGGGCGCGGACGGTGCCCGCCTTCTGCTCGGCGGCCCTGGCCGGGTCGGACAGCGCGCGGCGCAGGCCGTGCTCGCGGTCGAGCAGATCCGCGACGGCGAACAACTCGTCGGAGAGCGCGCCGAGGTCGGCGCTGCCCGCGACCGCGTTGAAGCGCTCCTCGACCTCTGCCAACGAGGTCCTGCTCAGACCTCGCATTAGCGCACCGCCTGCGCGTTGCTGCTCTCAAGCTCGTCGAGGAACCTGTCCACGATCCGGCTCTGGCGGACCTCGTCCTCCAGGGACTCGCCGACGATGCGGCCGGCCAGCTCGGTGGACAGACGGCCGATCTCCGTGCGGAGCTGCGCGAACGCGGCAGCGCGGTCGGCCTCGATCTGGGCGTGCGCGGCCTCGACGAGACGACGGGCCTCGGCCTGCGCCTCCTCGCGGAGCTCCGCCTTGATCTGCGCGGCCTGCTCGCGAGCCTCTTCACGGAGCCGGCCGGCCTCGCGGCGGGCCTCCTCAAGCTGCTGCGCGTACTGCCGCTGGAGGTTCTGCGCCTCGGCCTGGGCCTCCTCAGCCCTCTTGATGCCACCCTCGATCGCGTCGGTCCGCTCGGCCAGAGTCTTCTGGATGCGCGGAACGAGAATCTTGCCGACGACGAGGAGGACGACGAGGAACGAGAAGATACCGACGACGAGCTCGAACGTGTGCGGAAGGAGCGGGTTCGCACCCTCCTCCTGCGCGAGGAGCGTAGCTGCCTTAATCATGGGTGCAGCCTTTCGTCAGGGATTCTTCTGGTCTTAGATGGCCTGGAAGATGAACGGCGCGACCAGACCGATCAGGGCGAGGGCCTCGGTGAGGACGAAGCCGAGGAGCATGTTCTGGCGGATCAGGCCGTAAGCCTCGGGCTGACGCGCGATGGCCTGCACGCCCTGACCGAAGATGATGCCGACGCCGATGCCGGGGCCGATGGCGGCGAGACCGTAACCGATGGCGGTGACGTTGCCGGAGACCTCAGCGAGAACGCTCATTGCTATTTCCTTTACTGGACGGCCGGTGAAGGGAGTCCCACCGGTCATGGATATTCCGGTATGTGGTTCTCAGTGATCCGGGTGCAGCGCGCCGCCGATGTACATCGCCGCCAGCATCGCGAACAGGAACGCCTGCAGGAACTGGATGAACATCTCGAACCCGGTCAGGATGATCGTCATGAGCACGCCCACCACGCCGACGGGTGCGCCCAAGGGCGTCAGCTTCTCGAACAGGAACCAGAAGCCGACCATGCTGAAGAACGCGAGCAGCATGTGACCGGCGAACATGTTCGCGAACAGTCGGACAGCGTGCGTGAACGGCGCGATGATCATGTTCGACAGGAACTCGATCGGCGCCAGAAGGAAGTAGATCGGCTTGGGCAGGCCGGGCGGGAACATCATGTTCTTGAAGTAACCGATGCCGCCCTGGTGCTTGACGCCCAGGTAGACCTTGATCGCGTAGATCGAGAGCGCGAGCACGGCCGGGAACGCGATGTGCGAGGCGACCGGGAACTGCGCGAGCGGGATCACGCCGAGGATGTTCCAGAACAGGACCAGGAAGAAGAGCGTGACCAGCAGGCCCATCCACCGATCGGCGTCCTTGCCGAGGAACGGCCGGGCGATCTGGTCACGGACGAACATGTAGCCGTACTCGACGACGTTCTGGGTGCCCCTCGGCACGAGCTTCGGCTTGGCGAAGGCCACCCAGCACACGGCGATCACCACGAGCGCGCTGAGCATCGCCAGCAGCACCGGCTTGGTGAACCAGGTCACCCCAGGGATGATCGGCGTGAACGAATTGAACAGCTCATCGGGCGATGGCGCCCGGAAGTTGTCTTCGGGGGCGAGGACCGTCAGCGCAATCACGCGGCGTTCCCTTCAACGTCGTAGTGGATCACAAGGGTTTCCTCAGCGAGGCGATCGCTGCGTCGGGTTAGCGACCGAACTTCCGGTAGACCGCGTAGCCGCCGAGCACGACCCCAAGGACCACGCCTATGGGGAAGAACGCGGACATGTCGAGCCACCGGTCCAGCAACCACCCGAGACCGCCATAGACCGCCATCCCGGCGAGCAGATAGCTGGGGACTGACCACATGGCATCGGAGAAGTCGCGACCGTCGTGTTCCGGCCGGCGTTCCTGTGCGCTCATCGCGGCCCCGACGATAGCAGGCGAGTGGAGGACTAGTCATATCGGACCCCATCCCTTTACCTGCCTCATGAGTCGCCCTTTCCGGGGACCGAGGCTTCGGGGTCGACGTAGAGCATCTTGGTCTTCATGAACGCGCGGACCTCGAATCCGGTCCAGACGAGCGTGCATCCGACCACGGACCACGCGAAGGCCTGGGTGTTCCAGGCGGTGGTCTCACGGAAGGCGGACAGCACCACCATGATGGCGACGACTTTGACGAGGTAGCTGACCATCGCCGCGATCGCCATCATCTGCGGGGAGACGCGTGCGGCATAGGAGACCGCTACCACGCTGATGCTGAAGAAAACCCCGACGAGCAAGGTGCCGAGGGCCGCGCCGAGCGCTCCCTTGCCGCCCGCCAGGAGGAACGCCACGATGACCGCGACCACCCCGACCGCGAAGGTCGGAACAGCGGCGCTCTTGAGTACGCGCACGTCGTTGGCCTGCATCGGTGCTCCATCAGCATGTTGTCAAGCGAGCGTTTGCTACCTCCAGAACATGTGCGTCTGGAGGTCCCTGCTCGTGAAAGATATCACAAGCTCACGGAAGACCGCTTTTACCTGCCGTTTCTAGTTCCCGATCACGGACGGCTCGGAAATGCAGGAATGACCGGTTTGCCCTCGGCACTCGCGCGTTCCTGCGCCGAAGGGCCGCCCTGCGGCGGCATCTGCCGCCTGACCTGGGTGTCCGGGCCGATCGGCGGCATCGGGCCGGTGGGCGGGCCGTCGTCGTCGGGCTGCTTGTCGCGCGTGGCGGCGTGCGCGCCGCCCCTCCCCCGCCACCGCGGCGCGGCCATCAGGACGAGCACCGCCAGCGCCAGCACGATGACCACCACGAACAGCAGCACCGGCACGCCCTCGCGGGACATCGCCACCAGGCCGAAGGCGAACAGGAACGCCCACGCGTACATGATCAGCACCGAGCGGCGGTGCGAGTGGCCGATGTCCAGCAGCCGGTGGTGCAGGTGACCCCGGTCGGGCGCGAACGGCGACATGCCATGGGACGTGCGCCGGACCACGGCGGTGATCAGGTCGATCAGCGGCAGGACCAGCACCGCCGCCGGCAGCATCAGCGGCAGCAGCACCGGGACCTTGTTCATGTCCTCGATGGCGGCCGGGTCGAGCGGCGTCACCGTGACGATCGAGGAGGCGAGCACCAGCCCGATCAGCATCGCCCCGGTGTCGCCCATGAAGATCTTGGCCGGATGGAAGTTGTGCGGCAGGAAGCCCAGGCACGTGCCGATGAGGACGGCCGCGATGGCCGCCGTCGTGGTGATGTTCCCCACGCTCATGCTCTGGGCCAGCAGGATCGAGTACGCCCACGTGGCCATGGCGGCGATGCACACGATGCCGGCCGCGAGCCCGTCGAGGCCGTCGACGAAGTTCACGGCGTTGATGGTGACCACCACGATCATGATGGTGATGATCGTGCTCAGCGTGTAGTCGAGGCTGGTGGAGCCGCCCCAGTCCTTCGGCAGCGGGATGTAGAGCAGCCGCAGGTCGAAGTAGACCAGCACGCCCGCCGCCGCGATCTGCCCGCCGAGCTTGATGAAGGCGTCCATGCCCCACCAGTCGTCGAGGAAGCCGGTGAGCGTGATCAGGCCGCCGGCGACGATCAACGCGGTGACGGCTTTGCCGTCGTACTCCGACAGCGCCGCGCCCGTGTGTTTCAGCTGGCTGGCGACCAGCAGGCCGACCACCAGGCCGCCGTACATGGCCAGGCCGCCGAGCCTCGGCGTCGGCGTGGTGTGCACGTCGCGCTCGCGAACCTCGGGCATGGCGCCGATGCGGATGGCGAAGCGGCGCACCAGCGGGACCAGCAGATACGTCACCGCTGCCGAGATGAGCGCCATGAACAGGTATTCGCGCACGGACCTAGTTTCCCGGATGCTCCGGCCAGCTGTGACCGGAAACCGACACAGACCAGCTTAATATTCGCTGAGATATGGCTGATGGATGGCGAGAAGCGCCGCCACTCTTTCCCTGACCTCGGGCGCTACGTCCGGGTCGCGCACGGACATCGACAGCAGACTTCCCACCTCTTCCATCTCCCGCGGGCCCATGCCCTGCGTGGTCACGCACGCCGTGCCCACCCGGATCCCGGAGGTGACGGCCGCCGGCTCCGGATCGTAGGGGATGACGTTGCGGTTGAGCGTGATGCCGGCGGCCGCGCAGCGCCGTTCGGCCTCGGCGCCCGAGACGCCCAGCTCACGCAGGTCGATCAGGGCCAGGTGGGTGTCGGTGCCGCCGGTGACCGGACGCATGCCCGCCCCGTCCAGCGCGCCGGCGAGCGTGCGGGCGTTGGCGACGACGCGGCCCGCGTACTCGGCGAACTCCGGCCGCAGCGCCTCCCCGAACGCCACCGCCTTGGCCGCCACCGCGTGCATCAGCGGCCCGCCCTGCACGAACGGGAACACCGCCCGGTCGATCTTGCCGGCCAGCTCCTCCGTGCACAGGATCGCGCCGCCGCGCGGCCCGCGCAGCACCTTGTGCGTGGTCAGCGTCACGACGTCCGCGTACGGCACCGCCGACGGGATCACCCCGCCCGCCATCAGCCCGATCGGGTGCGCCACGTCGGCCAGCAACCACGCGCCCACCTCGTCGGCGATGCCGCGGAAGACCGAGAAGTCGATCAGCCTCGGGTACGCCGTCGCGCCGCACACGATCACCTTGGGCCGGCGTCGCAGCGCCAGGTCGCGCACCTCGTCGTAGTCGATGAGCTCGGTGTCGCGCCGCACGCCGTAGGAGGCGACGTCGAACCATCGTCCCGAGAAGTTCGCCTTCGAGCCGTGCGTGAGGTGGCCGCCGTGCGGGAGCGCCATGGCGAGCATGGTGTCGCCGGGCTGGAGCAGGGCGGCGTAGGCGGCCAGGTTGGCGCTCGCGCCGGAATGCGGCTGGACGTTGACGTGCTCGGCCCCGAACAGCCTGCGCGCCCGCTCCACCGCCAGCCGTTCGGCCCGGTCGACGACCTCGCAGCCGCCGTAGTAGCGCCTGCCGGGGTAGCCCTCGGCGTACTTGTTGGTGAGGGTGGAGCCCAGGGCGGCCATGACCGCGGGGGAGGTGAAGTTCTCGCCGGCGATCAGCTGGATGCCGGCGCGTTCGCGTTCGAGCTCGTCGAGCAGCACCTGCGCCAGCTCCGGATCCTGCCGCCGCAACCGCCCGAAGTCGGGCCCGTAGTACGGCTCCCCACCCATTTCTCCACTGTACGACCGCATGTCCGTTTTGCCCAGAAAGCCGCGCTGCGAGGGCGGTCGCTTGCGAGGGCATGGGATCCGTGCCGGTCAGGAGCCATGAGGGCGTTCACCTGCGAAGGCCAGAGGGCGGCGACCGCGAAGCTCCGAGAGCGCGAACCTCACTGACCGCGAAGCGCCGGAACCGCGAAGCGCCGGGAAGGCGGAGGTCAGGGGAAGGCGTGTGGTGCGCCGGTCTGGCTGGGGATCCACCTCGGGGTGTCGTCGGCCTGATCGCTGATCGCGGTGAGCACGGCGTGACGGTAGAGAGCCAGCTTCGACCGCCATTCCCGGATGTCCTGCACATATCGATCGCCGACCGGCGCGTCCCAGGTCTGCGGGCTCTTGGCCAGCGCGTACGCCTTGTCGAGGGCCGTGCTGAGCTTCTCCAGCATGGGCATGACGGTGTTCCAGGCGGTGACGAGACGTTCGTAGTCGGGGTTGAACTCGTAGGCCAGCGGCTGGTTGTCCAGCGGGCCCGCGGCGGTGACGGGCGGCATCTCGTCCCTGCTTCTGGGCCTGGGCGCGGGCGGGTCGACGTACATCACACGCTCCTTCCCGACGTCCCGGGATCGGCCTCACCCGATGGACCGTCCGGCCTGATGTCCCTGGGCGCCCAGTCACCCTCGCCGTACTCACCGGGCGGAACCTCCACGGACGGCATGTCGAGCGGCTGAATGTCGCGGACATCGTCGATCAAAGTCCTGATCGCCTCCGGCCCGGCCGCGGACACATCCACAGCCACCACCCCGTCCCCTTCATTCACCCACTTCCCACCGGCGCCCCCGCCGTCCAAGCCCTGCGCCCCGCCATCACCATGACCTCCGACACCATGCCCCCCGCCGCCGTAAACAGCCGCGCCATGACGCCCTGTATCGCCACCACCAGCCGATACGTCCCCTCCAGCAGAGACGTCCCCACCAGCAGATACGTCCCCACCAGCAGAGACGGCCGCCCCTCCCCCAGGCGCCGTAGGCGGAATCCGCACCCCAGCAGACCCGTCACCCCGCCCCGCCGCTCCACCGTCCGCACCGGCCCGACCGGCGTCCGCCACGCCACCATCAGCACGCCCGGCATCAGCGGCCCCACCGCCGGTCCCTACATCGGCACGCCCGTTACCCCCGCCCCCATCGGCACGTCCGTTACCCGCGCCGCCATCAGCACGCCCACCATCTCCGTACCCGCCATCGCCGTACCCGCCACCGACGTCACGACCACCGTTCACGGCACCGCCATCAGCCCGACCAGCATCAGCCGCGCCACCACCGGTCCCCACGCCGCCACGCCCGCCGTCCGCGCGCCCACCATCCGCGCGCCCACCGTCGGTGTTGCCGCCGGTGCCGCTGCCGGCGTCGCGGCTGCCGTTGGCGGTGTCCGCGTCGGTGCGGGTGCCGTTCGTGGCCTTGTCGTCGGCGCAGGCGGTGCCGTCAGTGCGGCCGGTGTCCGTGGTGCCGCCGTCGGAGCGGCCGGTGTCGCTGTTCGCGCCGCCGCTGGGGCCGTCGGCTCGGCCTGTGCCGGTGTCCGTGTGGCCATTTGCGCCGTCGGCCCGGCCGGTGTCGCCGATGGGCTGGGTGCCGGTGCCTGTGGTGGCGTCGGGGCGGGTCGGGGTGGAGGAGGCGCCGTCGGCGTGGGTGCCGTGGGTGTTGCCCGCGTCCCCTGGGGTGCCCTGGTGGGCGCCTGTGTCCCCGGTGGGGCCGCGGTAGGTGTCTCCGGTGGTGCCGGAGTGGGTGGCCGCATCGCCTTGGGTGCCGTTGTGGGAGGTCGTGTCGCCTGCGGTGCCGAAGTGTGCGCCCGTGCCTTCTGACGTGCCATAGGGGTGACCGGCGGCCGTTGCAGCGCCGTAGGGGTGACCGGTGGCGGTTGCGGTGCCGTACGGGTGGCCGGTGGCGGTTGTGGTGCCGGGGTGGTGGCCGGTGGTGTTGCCTGAGGTGGTCGTCGAGGGGTCGGTGCCGCCCTCTCCTGTCGGCACCGACAGCCCTTCGCCTCCGCCCGCCGTCGCCGCACCGCCGTCGGCGTGCACGGTCGGCATGTCGGCGGGCTGCACGTTGTCGACGTTCTTGAGCAGGGACTCCAGTTGTTCGGCCGTGGGCGGGTCGATGGGGACCTGGAGGACCTTCACGCCGTCGACCACCACGACCTGGGGCTTGTGCGGGTCGTCCGGCTGATCCTTCGCGGGGACGTCGGTCGTCCCGGTGTCGGCCTCCGCTCCCCGGTCGCGTCTGCTGTCCTGGTCGGGAGCCTTGGGGTCGTCGGTGCTGCCGTCGCTGCGGCCGTCTGTGCGGTCACCGGTCCGGTCGTCGGTCCGGTCGTCGGTACGGTCGTCGGTCCTGGTGTCGTTTCCGCTGGTCCCGGTGTCCTTGTCGGCGCCGTCGCACGCCTTCCCGTCGCCGTCGGCCTTGGCACCGTCGTCGCCGGTCTTGCTGTCGGGGTCCTTGGGCGTCGGCGGATCCGTCGGCTTGGGGTCGTGGTCCCTCGACGCGGGTGGGTCCGTCGGCTTGGGGTCGTGATCTTTCGACGCAGGCGGGTCCGTGGGCTTGGTATCGGGGGTTTTCGGGGGTGGGTCGGTGGGTTTCGGGTCGTGGTCCTTCGGGGTGGAGGGGTGGGTGGGCTTCGGGTCGGCGGGGTGTGCGGGGTGGGCGGGGTCGGTGTGCTTGGGCGGGTCGTCGGCGCGGGGGTTGCCGTACTTGTCGTCGCGGCTGCCCGGCGACTCCTTGGGCTCGTCGGCCGTGCCGCCGCCGCCCGTCTTCGACGTGTCGCCCAGCTTCCCGTCGGCGCGCTTCTCCAGAACGGCCAGTCGCGCGTTGACGTCCTTGACCATGTGATCGGCGGAGTCGGCCACCTGGACCGGACGGTGTGTGCTCCGCGCGGACAGCCCGGCACGGCTCAGCACCGCCCTGACCTGGTCCTCGGCCGTGCGCAGCGCCGAGGACGCGTGCTTGACCTCGGCCAGCAGGTCACGGACCAGCTGCGGATCCATGCCGTCGAACTTGCCCATGGGCCACTCCCGGACGTGTCGCCGTTCCGGGACTCACGGTAATCGCGGCCGTGGCGTCGCCGCAGCCGGGATGCAAAGACGGTATACGTCAGTCGTCGGTGGCGACGTAGCCGATGATGCCGCGCAGCTTCTCGACGGGGATCGCGCCGCGGCGCAACATCCGGGGCACCGCCGTGGTGAGGTCGAGGATGGTCGAGGGCGTGTTGTCGGTGGTCTTGCCGCCGTCGAGATAGACCGCGACCGAGTCGCCGAGCTGCTCCTCTGCCTCCTCCGCCGTCGTCGCCGCGGGGGCGCCGGAGCGGTTGGCGCTGGAGACGGCCATCGGGCCGGTCTCCTTGAGCAGGTCGAGGGCGACCGGGTGGAGCGGCATGCGGACGGCGACCGTGCCCTTGGTGTCGCCCAGGTCCCAGGAAAGGGCCCTGTTGGCCCTGCAGACCAGCGTGAGCGGCCCGGGCCAGAAGGCGTCGATGAGATCCTGCCCGTAGGGCCCGAGGTCGTCCACGAGCGCTGTGGCGGCTCTGACGGTGCCCACGAGCACGGGCGGCGGCATGTCGCGGCCGCGCCCCTTGGCGTCGAGCAGCGCGGTGACGGCCGGCGGCATGAACGCGTCGGCGCCGATGCCGTAGACGGTGTCGGTCGGCAGCACGACCAGCTCGCCGCGGCGCACGGCGGTGGCGGCCTCGATCAGGCCCTCGGCGCGCTGGTCGAGGTCGGAGCAGTCAAAGCGTCTTCCCACGGCGTGCATCCTAGTCCTGGCCGAGTCTGGCCGTGACGAAGCGGTCCCTTCGGGTGAGGTCCTGGCGCAGGCGGACGTCGCGCCAGCCGTTGTCCTCCGGGAAGGTCAGATAGACGGCCCTGCCCTGCTCGTCGGCGTGTTCGACGGCCACCCAGCCGCCGGGGCGCAGCAGGCGGCGGGCGGTGCGTTCGACCGCGCGCACCTCGCCGAGGCCGTCGTCGCCGGAGCCGTAGAGGGCCCGGGAGGGGTCGTAGTCGCGGACCTCGGGGTCGCGCGGGATGGCGCCGGGCGGGATGTACGGCGGGTTGGAGATCACCAGGTCGACCTTGCCGTTGAGCTCGGGAAGGGCTTCGGCGAGGTCTTCCGGATGCAGGTGCGTACGCCCCTGGCCCAGCTCGGAGATGTTGCGCTTGGCCCAGGTGTAGGCCGCGGGGTCGACCTCGACGGCGTGCACCTCGGCGAGCGCGACCTCCTGGGCGATCGACAGCGCGATGGCCCCCGAGCCGGTGCCGAGGTCGACGACGAGGGGCGCCGTCACGTCCATGGCGCGCAGGGTCTCGATCGCCCACCCGGCCATGACCTCGGTCTCCGGCCGCGGCACGAACACGCCTGGGCCGACCGCGAGCTCCAGGTAGCGGAAGTAGGCGTGGCCGGTGATGTGCTGCAGCGGCTCACGCGCCTCGCGCCGGGCGATGCCCTCCCAGAACAGCGCGTCGAAGTCGGAGTCCTTGACGGTGTGGAGCTCGCTCCTGCGCACGCCGTGGACGAACGCCGCGATCTCCTCCGCGTCGGTGCGCGGCGAAGGCACACCTGCCTCGGCGAGCCGGGCGGTGGCCAGAGCGATCTCGTCCAGCAGAAATGTCATGAGTGTTGTGCGAGCTTCTCCGCCATCTCGGCGTCGATGAGTGCCTGGGTGACGGCGTTGAGCTCGCCGTCGAGAACCTGGTCGAGGTTATACGCCTTGAAGCCTACGCGGTGGTCGGAAATCCGGTTCTCGGGAAAGTTGTACGTGCGGATGCGCTCGGAACGGTCGACCGTGCGGACCTGCGACTTGCGCTCGGCCTGCGCCGCGGCGTCGGCCTGCTCCTGGGCCACGGCCAGCAGGCGGGCACGCAGGATGCGCATCGCCGACTCCTTGTTCTGGAGCTGGCTCTTCTCGTTCTGGCAGGAGACGACCACGCCCGTGGGCAGGTGGGTGATGCGCACGGCCGAGTCGGTCGTGTTGACGCTCTGGCCACCGGGACCGCTGGAGCGGTAGACGTCGATGCGCAGGTCGTTGGGGTCGATCTGGACGTCGACCTCCTCCGCCTCCGGGTAGACCAGCACGCCCGCGGCGCTGGTGTGGATGCGGCCCTGGGACTCGGTGACGGGCACCCGCTGCACGCGGTGGACGCCGCCCTCGAACTTGAGCCTGGACCACACGCCCTCGTCGCCCTTGGCCTTGATGCCGACCGTGACGTCTTTGTAACCGCCGAGGTCGGAGGGCTGGGTGTCGATGATCTCGGTCTTCCAGCCGAGGCGCTCGGCGTAGCGCAGGTACATCCGCAGCAGGTCGCCGGCGAACAGCGCGGACTCCTCGCCGCCCTCGCCCGCCTTGATCTCCATGATGATGTCTTTGTCATCGTTGGGGTCGCGCGGGATGAGCAGGTGCTTGAGCTTCTCCTCAAGCTGCGGGATGCGCTCCTCGATCTCGGCCGCCTCGGCCGCGAACCCCTCGTCCTCGCCGGCCAGTTCCTTGGCCGCCGTCAGGTCCTCGCGGGCCGTGTCGAGCTCCCGGTAGGTGCTGACGATCGGGGTGAGCTGGCTGTAGCGCCGGCCGAGTGTGCGGGCCTTGTTCTGGTCGGCGTGCACGGCGGGGTCGGCAAGCTGCAGCTCCAGCTCGGAATACTCCTTGAGCAACTCGTCGAGGTTCACCGTGGGTCCTTCAGTGGTTTGAATGCCGTTTCACCAACAACGCCGACCCGGCGCACGTGGTGCGGCCGGGTCGGCGTCGGTGAAGCTACTTGCCCGTGGCCTTCTTGCCGAAGCGCTTCTCGAAGCGAGCCACCCGGCCGCCGGTGTCGAGGATCTTCTGCTTGCCCGTGTAGAACGGGTGGCAGGCCGAGCACACGTCGGCGTGGATGACGCCGTTCTTCGCGGTGCTGCGGGTCGTGAACGTGTTGCCGCAGGAGCAGGAGACCTGCGTCACGTGGTAATCGGGGTGGATGTCGGGCTTCATGGCTGTCCTTTCGGGCTGCGGCCGCCGGGTCGCCTTCACGCATGGCGTGAACCGGAACCGCAAAATGGTCAGCTACCAGTGTGCCAGATCGTGCAACCTGCCCAGGCCATGGGGCATTCCCGCGATCTTCATGACGCGGCCGCACGCGCCACACTAGGCTCCCTCGCACAAACCATCACTTTTCCCACAAATGGGACTTAGTCAAAGGATCATCCAACTGATGAAGAGAAGGGTGCGGCTGCTCCTCGCGGCCGCCACGGGGGCCGCCGTTCTCCTCGGAGGCGCCGGTCTCTCGGCCACCGGCGCGTCGGCCTCGGCGTACGCGCTGGCGGACGACTTCACGGGCGACGCGTCGGCGAGCGCGTACGTCCCGCTGGAGAAGGACGTCGACGCCACCGTCACGCTCAAGCTCAAGAACCCGGACACCGTCACCGGCGTGACCGGGTCCATCGAGCCGCCCGGCAAGTCGGCCAAGACGGTGTCGTTCGACTTCACGCCGAGCACCTCCACCTCCACCCCGACCGCCACCCCGTCGCCGGCTCCCGACAAGACGATCACCGGCAAGTGGACGATCACCAAGGACGACCCGGCGGGCGACTGGAAGCTCACCGTCAACGTCGCCCGCACGGGCGGGGGAAGCAGCCCGAGCACCTTCACCGTCAAGGTCTCCGGCAAGCAGGGCATCTCCGGCGCGAACGTCACCCCCGACCCCGTCCAGCTCGTCAAGGGCAGGGACACCAAGGTCACGGTCGAGGCGTCGGTGAAGGACGCGGGCACGGTCTCGGCCAAGCTCGTCAGCGACACCACCAGCGAGTACTACGACCTCGGTGAGCTGGCCAAGGAGTCGGACAGCTACTACCGCGGCGTCACGTACTTCACCGACGACACCACCGAGGGCGCCTGGACCCTGGAGGTGTACGCCACCCGCAGCGGCCAGACGCTCAAGGGCGAGGCGTCCTTCTCGGTCGTCGCCCCCACCGGCGGCGCGTCCAAGAAGGCCAAGACCAGGGTGACGATCTCGGCCCCGAACAAGGTCACCAAGGGCCGCGCGTTCAAGGTCTACGGCAAGGTCTACCGCGGCGCCAAGGCGTACAAGAACAAGATCGTCGAGGTGTACTTCAAGGCCAAGGGCACCAAGACGTACAAGTTCATGGGGTACGCCAAGGCCACTTCGACCGGCAAGTACAGCAAGACCTTCAAGGGCAAGAAGGACGGCTACTTCCAGGTCAAGGTGCCCGGCACGAGCAAGACGCGCACTTCCCTGTCGCCGCAGGAGTTCGTGGACGTGAGGTAGCGGGTACGGCCCGCATCCCCAACCCCGGGTGCAGGCCGTATCAGCGACCCAGATACGTCAAAACGGCGAGAACCCGCCGATGGTCCTCGGGCGCGGGCCCGAGGGCCAGCTTGGCGAAGATGCCGGACACGTGTTTCTCCACCGCCCCTTCGGTGACGACCAGCCTGGAGGCGATCGCGGTGTTGGAGCGGCCCTCGGCCATCAGCGCCAGGACCTCGCGCTCCCGGGGGGAGAGCAGGTCGAGCGGCGCACCCCTGCGCCTGCGGCTGAGCAGTTGCACGACGACCTCCGGATCGATCACCGTGCCGCCCGCCGCCACCTCGCGCACCGCCTCCATGAACTCGGCCACGTCGGCCACCCGCTCCTTCAGCAGGTAGCCGACGGCCTTGCCGATCAGCTCCCCCGCGTAACGCTCCTCGACGTACTGGGACAGGACCAGGATCGGGAAGTCGGGCCTGGCCTCGCGGACCCTCAGCGCCGCCTTCAGCCCCTCGTCGGTGTGGGTGGGCGGCATGCGCACGTCGACGATCGCCAGGTCGGGCTCGTGTTCCTGGACGGCGGCCACCAGCGCGGGCCCGTCGGAGACCGCCGCGACGGTCTCGAAACCGCCGTCGGCGAGCAACCGCGCCAGCCCCTCGCGCAACAGTACGGAATCCTCGGCGATGACCACGCGCATGTGCACATGACTACCATTCGCAGGGCAGCTCCGCACGCACGATCGTCGGCCCCCCGACGGGGCTGTGCAGCACGAGCACGCCGTCGATGGTCGCCGCCCGGTCGGCCAGGCCCGACAGCCCGCCGTCCGGCGTGACGACGGCGCCGCCGATGCCGTTGTCCCACACGTCCACGACCACGCCGCGGTCGCCTCCGAACACCGCCACCGACGCCTCCGTCGCGCCCGAGTGCTTGGCGAGGTTGGCCAGGGCCTCGGCGACGATGAAGTACGCGATGCTCTCCACCGCGGCGGGCGGCCGTTCGGCCAGTTCGACGGAGACGTCCACGTGCACCGGGGCCCGCGCGGCCAGCCCCGACAGCGCCGCGTCGAGCCCGCGGTCGGTGAGGATGGCCGGGTGGATGCCGCGGGCCAGGTCGCGCAGCTCGGCGATGGCCGCCTTGGTGCCCGCGTGGGCCTGGACGATCAGCGCCCTGGCCTCCTCCGGCTCGGTGTCGAACTTGGCCTGCGCCCGTCCGAGGTCCACCGCCACCGACAGCAGCCGCTGCTGCGCGCCGTCGTGCAGGTCGCGCTCGATCCTGCGGCGTTCGGCCTCGGCGGCGTCGATCCCCCTGGCCCGGCTGGCCCGCAGCCGCTCCTCCTCGCTGCCGCCGAGCAGCACCGTGGCCAGGGTGCCGTGCAGCCAGGCCATGCCCCGTACGAGATAGGCCGTCACGACGAGCAGCACCACGCCGGCCGCGCCCGCGACCAGCACGCCCGCCCAGTCGTCGATGATCAGGCCGATGCGCCCGTCGCTCAGGACGTACAGGACGCGGGCCAGGGGCGCGAGGAGCAGCACCGCCGTCGCCGTCCACAGCGCCAGCGACAACGCGGACTCCACCAGGCCCAGCGGGAGGAGCATGAGGAGGTAGCCGAGGTCCTGCCAGGTGGCCTTGTCGCCCAGCAGCCAGGTGAGGTGCGCGAGCAGCCCGCCCTCGGGCCTGCTCCGGTACGGGTCGGCGATCCGCACCCCGAACGCCGCCCCCATCAGCCGCCGCTCCAGCATCGCCCCGCCGCGCCACATCAGCACGGTCGCCATCGTCAGCGGCAGCCCCACCCACACGATCACCAGCGGCACCGCCACCGTCGTCGCCAGGGTCACCACGACGAACCAGACCATCCCGAACAACGCGCTGACCAGCAGGTACGGAGCCGCCCGCCAGGTCATCGGGTCGACCAGCACCCCTAACGGCCCCTTCGGCCCGAACCGCACCCTGTCCTTCAGCCTCACCGATCGCATGCCCCCAGCCTGCCCGGCGCCGCGGACGGGGTGAATGGAGCAGACGTCCGATCCACAGGTGGGGTTAACCCCACCCTCGGCGCCTTGGCACGCGAAAGGGGCGGCGGGAGAACCTCCCCGCCGCCCCTCAAGGCGCGTGGCCGCTAGTCGCGGTCGTTGCTCACCGTGGTCTTCTGCACCTGCAGAAGGAACTCGGCGTTGGACTTGGTCTCCTTCATCTTCTCCAGGAGAAGCTCCAGAGCCTGCTGCATGTCCAGGGCGTGCAGCACCCGGCGGAGCTTCCAGACGATCTGCAGCTCCTCCTTGGCCATGAGGATCTCTTCCTTACGCGTGCCGGACGCGTCGACGTCGACCGCGGGGAAGATGCGCTTGTCGGCCAGGGAGCGGTTGAGCTTGAGCTCCATGTTGCCGGTGCCCTTGAACTCCTCGAAGATGACCTCGTCCATCTTGGACCCGGTCTCGACCAGGGCCGTGGCGAGGATCGTCAGCGAGCCGCCGTTCTCGATGTTGCGCGCGGCGCCGAAGAAGCGCTTCGGCGGGTAGAGCGCCGTGGAGTCGACACCACCCGACAGGATACGACCGGAGGCCGGGGCCGCCAGGTTGTAGGCGCGGCCGAGTCGCGTGATCGAGTCGAGCAGGACGACCACGTCGTGGCCCAGCTCCACCAGGCGCTTGGCGCGCTCGATGGCCAGCTCGGCGACCGTGGTGTGGTCCTCGGCCGGACGGTCGAAGGTCGAGTGGATGACCTCGCCCTTGACCGACCGCTGCATGTCGGTGACCTCTTCGGGACGCTCGTCCACGAGCACGACCATCAGGTGGCACTCGGGGTTGTTGCGGGTGATCGCGTTGGCGATCGCCTGCAGCACCATCGTCTTGCCGGCCTTCGGCGGCGAGACGATCAGACCACGCTGGCCCTTGCCGATCGGCGAGACCAGGTCGATGATCCGCGTGGTGAGGATGTTGTGCTCGGTCTCCAGGCGCAGGCGCTCCTGCGGGTAGAGCGGCGTCAGCTTGTTGAAGTCGGGCCGGTTGCGGGCCTGCTCCGGGTCCATGCCGTTGACGGTGTCGAGGCGGACCAGGGCGTTGAACTTCTCGCGGCGCTCGCCGTCGCGCGGCTGGCGCACCGCGCCGGTGATGACGTCGCCCTTGCGCAGGCCGTTGCGGCGGATCTGGGCCAGCGAGACGTAGACGTCGTTGCTGCCCGGCAGGTAGCCGCTGGTCCTGACGAACGCGTAGTTGTCGAGGATGTCGAGGATGCCGGCGATCGGGATGAGCACGTCGTCGTCGCCGATGACGGGCTCGGTGCTGTCGAAGCGGTCACGGCCGCGGCCGCGGTTGCGCTCCCTGAAGCGGCCCCTACGGCCACGCCCGCGGTCGTCGTCGTCGCCGCCACGCTGGTCACCGCGCTGGTCGCCGCGCTGGTCGCCACGCTGGTCACTGCGCTGCTCGCCACGCTGGTCACTGCGCTGCTCGCCACGCTGGTCACCGCGCTGGTCGCCCCTGCCGCCGGCGTCCGTGGCGCGCTGGTCGCCGCGGCTGCTCTCGGCACGGCCGCCCTCACCGCGGTCGGCACGGTCGCCACGCTCACCGCGGTCGCTGCGCTCACCGCGCTCGCCGCGGTCGCTGCGCTCGCCACGCTCACGGCGCTCGCCGCGGCTGCGCCGCTCGCGCCGGCTCTCGCGCTCGCCCCGCGTGTCGGCCTGACCGGCGTCCACGACCTGGGCCTGCTGCTCGACGGCCGGCTCGGCCGGCGCGGCCACGGGCTCGGGGGCCGCGGCCACCGGCTCGGCTGCCTGCGGTGCGGCCTCGTCGGCGGGCTTGGTGCGGGAACGTTCCCTGCGCGTACGGGCGGGCCGCTCGGCCACGGGAGGCGCGGCCTCCGTCAGGACGGGCGCCGCCTCAACCGCGGCTGCCGCCGGAGCGCCGTCTCCGGAGGCGCCACCCTGCTTCTCCTGGATGGCCGCGATGAGCTGGCTCTTCCGCATGCGCCCGGTGCCGCTGATGCCCAGCTCAGCGGCCATCTTCTGCAGCTCGGGCAGCACCTTGGCGGACAGGCCGGTGCCGGAGCGACGCGCACGAGGCTTGGCCGCGGCGCGGGTGGGGGTGTCGCCGGACGCGGGCTGAGAGCCTGGTGCGTCGGAGAGGAGTTCGGTGGTGTCGCTCAACTAAAAGGTCCTTCCCAGGGGTCGGGCGCCGGTTTTGTTCTGCCGGGCGTCCCGGAGGTGCTTGCGACCCGGCGGGACAGACCGGGTCGGGGTGCACGTTGCGATCTTCGGCTGTCGCGGACGGCCGCCACTCTTGGGGAGGGGTTCGTCCAGGCCGCCACAGGACCGTGGCGCGTGGCTGACACCCCCCAGATTGCTGTCGCCAACCAGATGTCGATGTGCGTCGAACGCGCAGGTCCCCGTCGTCGCCGCCTCACGTTGGGCCAACCGGGTGTGGGCCAACCGGAGGCAACGGATTCCGGGGAGACAGCCGCGCTGCTCACGCCTCGCGACGTGAAGCATGATGCAGCGATGTATGGCTGACAAGCACGCACCCACCAAGGGGGCATCTGGTGCGGCTATCAGCCTAACATCACCAGCGCACACGGCTATTCCCTGAAGGTCTAAAGAGGCATCAGCGTGTCTCGGGGAACTGAACGTTCGCACCAACCGGGTCGACGTCCATTTGCTGGATGTGCCAGTCATTACCCACTTCTGGCGCGATCAAATCCTGCGTATCCGGTGACGAAAACGCAAGAACCGTGGGACCCGCCCCCGAAACGACCGCGGGCACGCCGACTGCACGCAGACGTTCTACCAGACGCGCGCTCTCCGGCATGGCAGGCGCGCGATAGGGCTGGTGGAGACGGTCTTCGGTGGCGGCGAGCAGCAGCTCTGGTTCCGGCCGCGAGGTCAGCGCGGCGATCAGCAACGCGGCCCTGCCGGCGTTGAAGGAGGCGTCCTTGTGGGGCACGTCCTTCGGCAACAACCCCCGAGCGGTCTCCGTGGCCAGCCGCGTCGTGGGAACGACGACGACCGGACGGACCCTCTCGTCGGGGGCCAGCTTCACCATACGCGCTGCTCCCGCGTGGTCGGTCCAGGCCACCGTCAGGCCCCCGGCCAGGCACGGAGCGACGTTGTCGGGGTGGCCCTCCATCTCGGTGGCCAGCGCGAAGACCTCGTCGTCGGACAGGCCGCCGTCGCTCAGCGCGCGGGCGGCCAGGATGCCGGCGCAGACGGCGGCCGAGGACGAGCCCAGGCCGCGGGCGTGCGGGATGCGGTTGACGCAGCGCAGGGCGATGCCGGCGGGCTGCGGCGCCCCCATGCGGGCGTACGCCTCGCGCATCGCCCGGACGACGAGGTGTCCCTCGCCGAGGTCGACCTCGCCCGCGCCTTCGCCCTCCACGCTCACGCGCACGCCGGGCTCGGCGGTGAGCGTGGCCTCCACGTCGTCGTAGAGGGTGAGCGCCAGGCCGAGCGCGTCGAAGCCCGGCCCCAGGTTGGCCGACGTGGCCGGCACGCGGATTCGCACCGTCGTCATCGATTCACGGTTCTCTCGTCGTTCGCTCACTCCCCGTGCGCCTCTCAGGCGAGGTTGAGCGCCGCGGCGGCGGCGTGCACGTCGATGGGGATGACCACCGGGGCGGGTGCGCCCGAGATGGCCCAGTCGGGGTCCTTCAGGCCGTTGCCGGTGACGGTGCAGACGATGCGCTGCCCGGCCTGCACGAGCCCCTGCGCGTGTGCCTGGAGCAGCCCCGCGACGCTCGCCGCCGAGGCCAGCTCCACGAACACGCCCTCCTCCTGGGCCAGCAGCTTGTACGCCGCCGCGATCTGCCGGTCGGTCACCGCCTGGATGACGCCGCCGGACTCGTCGCGGGCCGCGGTGGCCAGGTTCCAGGACGCCGGGTTGCCGATGCGGATGGCGGTGGCGATCGTGTGGGGGTGGGTCACCGGGGCGCCCTCGACGATCGGCGCGGCGCCGCTGGCCTGGAAGCCGAACATGCGCGGACGCTTCGTCGAGACGCCGTCGTCGGCGTACTCCTGGTAGCCCATCCAGTAGGCCGAGATGTTGCCCGCGTTGCCCACCGGGATGCAGTGGATGTCGGGGGCGTCGCCGAGCGTGTCGACGATCTCGAACGCCGCCGTCTTCTGACCCTGCAGCCGGAACGGGTTGACCGAGTTGACCAGCGCGATCGGGTAGCTGGAGGACAGTTTGCGGGTCATCTCCAGGCAGTCGTCGAACGACCCCTCGACCTGCAGCAGCGTGGCCCCGTGGACCAGCGCCTGCGCCAGCTTGCCCATCGCGATCTTGCCCTTCGGCACCAGCACGGCGCAGGTCAGCCCCGCGCGTACGGCGTAGGCCGCCGCGGAGGCCGAGGTGTTGCCGGTGGAGGCGCAGATGACCGCCTTGGCGCCCTCTTCGACCGCCTTGCTGATGGCCATGGTCATGCCGCGGTCCTTGAAGCTGCCGGTCGGGTTCGCCCCCTCGACCTTGAGATAGACCTCGCATCCCGTCAGCGCCGACAAGCGGTGCGCCGGGACGAGCGGGGTGCCGCCTTCGAGGAGCGTGACGACGGGCGTCTTCGTGGTGACCGGAAGACGCTCTCGGTACTCCTCGATGAGGCCACGCCACGACCTGCCCATGATGACTCCCTACCTGCGGTGTTGGCCACCGAGTGTACGGGGTGCGCGGCGCGGGCGCGGAGCCGAGTCCACTGAGTGGACAGGTCGTTGGACAGCGCCACTATTCAGGAAATTCTCAGCATCTCCCGATAAGGTCTCGGCAGGGGGTCACCATGAACGCGCGTCCTGCTTTGAGGCAGAACGACTATTCACCAGTAGTGCCGCCGGAGCTCGGGGCCTGGTCGCCGGGGTTGTCCGTGAGCGTGGTGATACCGACGCACGGCGGGCAGGACAAACTCGACCTGACGCTGGCCGCGCTGGCCGCGCAGACGTACCCGGGCCATCTCATGGAGGTCCTGGTCGTCGACGACGGAAGCGCGCCGCCCGTCCGGCTGCCGGAGATCCGGCCGGTCAACACCAGGATCGTCCCGGTACGCGACGGCTGGGGCATCTCCAACGCGGTCAACACCGGCGCCAAGGCCGCCGACGGGGAGATCATCCAGCGGCTCGACGCCGACATGGTCGCCTGCCGCGAGCACATCGAGGCCCTGGCCCGCTGGCACCACGTGACCGACTACCTGGTCACGATCGGGATGAAGAAGTTCGTCGAGGCGCCGCCGGTCACCGCGCGGCAGGTCTTCCGCGCCGAGCGCCTGGACGAGGTGTTCGACCTGGCCGGGGCCGTGTCGAGCTCGACCGAGGCGACGATCGAGAAGACCGACGGGCTGCGCAGCAGCCGCAACCCGTACCACGTGTGCACCGGGCCGACCTTCGCCCTCCCCCGCGAGGTCTTCGACGCCGTGGGCGGGCTCGACCCGACCGTGGTGCGCGGCGAGGACACCGAGTTCTCCTACCGGCTGGCCATGCACGGCGTGGTGTTCGTGCCCGACCGGGCCGCCCAGGCGGTGCACCTCGGGCTGCCGGCGCAGCACCGCGACCGGGAGCGGGCCGTGCGGGCGGTGGAGCCGTACCTGGCGCACCGGATCCCGCTCCGCCGGGACCTGCGCAAGGACCGGGGGCGGCGGTGGCTGGTGCCGTACGTGGAGATCGTGCTGGACGTCACCGACACCTCCGAGTCGGTGGTGCGGCGGGCGGTGACGGCGGCCCTGGACGGCAAGCTCCAGGACGTCGTGCTGACGCTGGTGGGCCCGTGGTCGCGGCTCGACGACGGGCGGCGCGCGGTGTTGTCGGACCCGTGCTTCGAGCTGCGGCTCATGCGCGACCTGTGCGCGCACGACGAACGCATCCGGCTCATCGACGAGGCCGCCCCGACACCCGCGCCCACGCCGTTCCGCTACCGGGGTCCGGTGGACGTGCCGCTGCACCGGGCGACGCTGGAGCGCATGGTCGAGTCGGTGCAGAAGGACCTGACCGGGGTGCTCGTCGTCGACCTGCCCGACGGGCGCACGGCCCGGCTCGAACGCACCTCGGCGCTGGGCCGGGCGCTGCTGCTCGCCGGTCCAGGCGCCGATCTCGACGAGGTCATCGACACCACGCACGGCGTGCGTCACGAGCCGCCGGACCGCTACTGGCCCGCGCCGCCGCAGCCGGAGCCGGTCACCATCCCCGCGACGGTCGCGGTCCCGGCCGAGTCCGCCGAGAACACCCTGTTCAGACGGCTCAAGTCGGCCCTGCGCCCGAACTGACCGCCGCCCGCGGGACGCGGTCGGCCGCGCAGGCGGCCCAGCGCCCGTTTCATCGCAGGCGGCGGCCCAGCGCTCGTCTCATCGCAGGCGGCGGCCCAGCGCTCGTTTCATCGTGGCCGACAGCAGGGTGCGCAGGCTCTGCTGGGCGCGGTTCGCGGCGGCGAGCTGGCGGCGCAGGGTGCTCACGTCGCGCCGCAGCTCGACGGCCGTCCTGCGCCACCGGGTGGCCTCGTCCCGCCACTTGGTCACCTGGGCGCGCAGGCGGTCGGCCTCCGCCGCCAGCCGCTCGGCCTCGGCCCGGGCCTCCAGCCGCGCCCGGTACGCCCCGCGCCGCCCGATCAGCGGCGCCGCCTCCGTGGTGAACCCGTAGGTCTCGCCCTCGACCCAGGACACGCCGGACACGGCGTCCACCACGTCGTCGAGGTCGCCGGGCTCACCGGGCTCACCGGGCTCGCCGCCGGCCACCATGCGGGCCCTGGCGAAGGCCGAGCGGCGTTCCAGGCGGGCCGCCACGACACCGTGCGACGACTCCCGCAGCAGCACGGCGACCAGGCCGAGGCCCTCGTCACGGGCCAGGTCGAGCAGGCGGGCGAGGGTGTCCTCGCCGGGGATCCAGCCGGGCGGCAGGCGCAGCACGAACGGCGTGGCCGGGTCCAGCTCCTCGGCCGTGGCCAGGCGCACCCGTCCTTCGTGCAGGTAGTGGCCGTGGACCAGGGCCAGGTCGAGGCCGGGGTCCTTGAGTGGGGCGCGGCGCTCGCGGCCCACCTCGTCCCAGGGGCCGAGCAGGAGCACCGACAGGTCGGGAACGGTCCCGGCGAGCAGGGCGTCCACGGTCGCGCGCACGCTGTCGTAGCCGGCCGTGCCGTCCACGACGGCGGTGACGTACGGGATCTTCCACTGGCGGGACGGATGGGAGCGCAACCACCGGTACGCCGGGATGCGGTCGGCCACGAACGCGTGGCTCACCCGGTCGATGGACTCCTTGTCGCGCATGCGCATGGTCGGGCCGAGATGGTAGGCGCGGGCGCGCGGCTCGGGCACGAACACCGCGCCCGCCTGGCCCAGCCGGTAGCCCATCTCGGTGTCCTGGCCGAGGATCAGCTCGTCGTCCATGGGGCCGGCGGCCTCGATCAGGCGGGCCCCGACCGAGGTCGCGCCGCCGACGTGCAGGCTGAAGGGACGCTGGGGGTTGGCGGTGAGGCCGTCGGTGCGTTCGACGAGGTCGACGATCCAGGCGTGCGGCTCGGCCGGCTCGAAGTGCTCCTCCAGGTCGGCGGGGAGCTCGGCGGGCAGCTCCGCGTCGGTGAACCTGATGTAGCCGGTCACGACCAGGTAGGGGGCCGTGTGGTGCCAGCGCATGTGGGCCTCGATCGCGCCCGGGGTGAGGACGACGTCGGAGTCGAGCCAGTGGATCACGTCGCCGGTGGCCTCGGCCAGCCCGGCGTTGCGGGCGTTCGCGCGGCCGGGCTGGTCGCAGACGATCAGACGGGCGCCCTCAGGACGGACGTCGGGCAGCCGCAGGGGCGGCACGCTGCCGTTGTCCACGACGATGACCTCGGTGAGCGCGGCCGGGTAGGTCTGGCGGGCGAGACCGGCCAGCACCAGGTCCAGCTTGTCCTGGCCGCCGTAGGCCGGGATGATCACGCTGACCGTGAGCGACGGGGTGAGATCCTCGGCGGGCCGCAGCACGCGGTAGTCGTTGCCGCGCACCGGCGGCGTCTGGCCGTTGTTCATGCGGCTTCCATCAGCAGGCTCGGCCGGAAGCCGTGCCATTGGTTCGTGGCGATTCTGACGAAATGGGCCAGGGGCAGCTGCCAGGTGTGCTCCTCGGTGAACCCCCTGCGCAGGACGTAGCCGAGGCCGTGCGTGCGATAGACGCGCGCGCCGATCTTTTGCGCCGCTTTCACGAACTCCAGATCGACCGCACGCGGAAGAGCGGGAAATCCTCCAATTTCCCGAAATTTCGCGCTTTGGAGCAAAATGGTGCCTCCGGCTACGTGATCCGCCCAAACCTCGCTAGGGTACGCCGCTCCGCTCGCGAACGTCGTCCGCCGGATCGTGGCGCGCAACGGCTCCAGGTAGAAGAACTCGGCCGTCGTGCCCACCACGTCGGCCCCCGCGTACGAGCGGGCCATGAGGAGGTCGGACAGGTGGCCGGGGCCGTACCAGTCGTCGTCGTCCCACTTGGCGAGGTAGTCGCCCGAGGCCAGGGCGGCGGCCCGGTTCAGCACCTCGCCGAACGGCACCGTCCTGGCCGCCTCGACCCACCTGACGGGCAGCGAGCACGCCTCGACGGCCGCGCGCACCTGCTCGAAGGCCACCCCGTGCAGCCCGAGCAGGACCTCGGCCTCGACGCCCCGCTGCCGCTCCATCTGCGCCAGCGCCGCGCCGACCAGGGCGGGCCGCTTGGTCGACATGACGATGCTGACCGTCGCGCGGGCGGGCCGGTGGACCAGGCGCCGCAGCCGTACGCTGTGCTCCTCCCGCCGCAGGTCGGCCAGGCAGCGCGCGGTGCCGTCAGCGGGCGCGGCGAGCCAGTCGCGGTCGGTGAGCAGCGCGGCCAGGTCGCCCGGCACCCACGCGGGGGCGTCCTGGGCGGTCAGCGGGATCCCGGCGCCGGCCAGCTCCGTCAGGCCGTCGAGCGGCACCGGCGCGGCGGGCCAGTCGATCTCCAGTCCGCGCCGGGAGCGCAGCGCGGGCACGTCGGGCGGCCCGCCGTCCACCTGCCATCCGTCCGACCAGTGCAGCCGGGCGAACCCCTTGCCCGGCGTACGCGTGAAGCCGCAGGGGGTGACGGACATGGACGATGCTCCTCGACCGGACGGGACTGGATCGGCGCCTACCTTACGCCCGTTTTTACACGTCAGTAGACAGACAGGCAGCTTTCGGGTGGCGGACGGCATGAGCCCCGAGGCCGGGTTCCCAGTTTTCCTCCAGGAACATATGGCACGGTAGTGGTCAGGGTTTATTAGGGTGGCAATAATCCCGCCCATCCTCCTATGCCCGACTAGTCGTGACTATGAAAGGTTTGCGCGGATGCTCTCGCCCCGCCGACTGGCAGCGGCCGCCGCACTTCTCGCAGTCGTCGCCGCCGGGGTGCTCGCCCTGCTCGTCCTGGCCGGCCTGCTCACCCTCGGCGCGGCGGCGGCCGTCGCCGCGTTCGCGGTCACGCTGGCCGCCCTCGCCCTGCTGCTGTTCACCGTCCGCCGCGTGGACGGCAAGGCGCACCGGATCGACCTGCGCATGAAGAAGCACGAGGCCGAGCTCGCCCGTGCGACGACCGCGGTCAAGAACCTCGAATCCCGGCTGGAACTGCTGGTCCAGGCGGTCGAGGAGTCGGCCGCGCGGCGGGCCGACGACATCGGGGCGATCCTCGCCTCGCTCGGCGAGGACCGCGTGAACGCCATGACCAGGGCCCGGGAGGTCGAGGAGCTGCGCGAGGAGGTTCGCGCGCTGGCCAAGGGCCTGGCATGACCCGCGTCCGGCACAACGACTACGGGGTGCTGCGCCCGCCCGCGATCGGGGACTGGACGCCCGAGCTGCGCGTGTCCGTGGTCATCCCGGCCTACGACTGCCAGGAGGCGCTGGAGCGCACGGCGTCCGCGCTGGCCGCGCAGACCTACCCGGCCGGGCTCGTCGAGATCGTGGTCGCCGACGACGGCAGCACGCCGCCGATCGAGCTGCCGGGGGCCCGCGTCGTACGGGTGACCGACGGCTGGGGGCGCGGCGCGGCCCGGCAGACCGGGCAGCTGGCCGCCACCGGCGAGGTGATCCACTGGCTGGACTCCGACATGATCCTGGCCCCCGACCACCTTGAGGCGCACATGCGCTGGCACCACCTGCTCGACCACGTGGTGGTGATCGGCGACATCCGGTTCGTGACGGCCCCGGGCGAGGAGGGCACGCGCCCGGAGTACACGCGCAGGACCCTGGAGTCGACCCGGATGCTGAAGGACGCGGGGACGAGCGCGTACCTGCTGCACACGGGGGCCTCCACGTCGGTGCGCGCCGAGCTGCTGCGCGCGGCGGGCGGCGTGGACGCCTCGCTCAACATGGCCGAGGACACCGAGCTGGGCTACCGGCTGGCCCAGGCGGGGGCGGTGTTCGTGCCCGATCCGCAGGCCAGGGCGTGGCACGTCGGGCCGTCCACGGTGATGCTGCGGGAGAAGGAGGTCCACCGGCACAACTGGTCCTACCTGGGCGATCTGGTGCCGGATCTGCGCTGGCTGCGCGGCCATCCCCGGCGCCACTGGCGGGTGCCGTACGTGCGGGTCGTGGTGAGCGCCACCACGTACGAGGAGACCCGGGCGAGCGTGGACGCGGCGCTGGCGGGCACGCTGCCCGACGCCGCCGTCACCGTCGTCGGCCCCTGGGGCCGGCTGACCGGCGAACGCCGGTCCAGCCTCGACGACCCGCTGCTGGACCTGCGGCTGCTGCACAACCTGTACGCCCACGAGCCGCGCGTCACTTTCGCGGAAAGCGAACCGGTCACCGCCGCCCCCACCCCGTTCCTGCTGCGGCTGCCCGTCGGCTGGGTCCTCGGGGCCGACACCCTCGCCCGGCTGGTGCGACTGGCCGACGAGGACGTGCTCGGCCTGCTCTGCGTGGCGCTGGCCGAGGACGCGGACGGGGTCGTGGCCGCCCGGCTGGAGCGCACGGCCGCCTTCGCCCGCGCCGCGCGCTTCGACGGCCCCGCCGACGACCTGGTGGACGAGCTGTTCGGCGTCCTGTGGGTCGAGGGCGGCGAGCACGGCTTCGGCGCCGCCGCCGACCCACCGCCGCTGGGCGGCGACCCGGCCAAATGGCGCGCCGTGGCGGACCGGCGGCTGGCGGAGACCAAGGAGCTGCGCGATCAGGTCGACC
Source organism: Nonomuraea sp. NPDC048881 (assembly GCF_040649795.1). Classification (NCBI taxonomy): domain Bacteria; kingdom Bacillati; phylum Actinomycetota; class Actinomycetes; order Streptosporangiales; family Streptosporangiaceae; genus Nonomuraea; species Nonomuraea sp. NPDC048881. The sequence continues at coordinate 868,211 of NZ_JBEZGC010000001.1, read as the reverse complement.
GGCTCTCCGCCGAGGTCGAGCGCCTGTCCCGCGCGCAGGAGCAGGAGGACCCCGCTCCCGGGCCGCTGAGCTCCCTGATCCGGCACCTGCGGAGCGCCGGATGAGCGCCGAGCGGCGGACGGTCACCGCGTTGCTGGCCGAGCTGCCGGACGCCCGGGTGTTCCTGGCCGGCATCGAGAGCCCCACCTTCCCGGCCGACGGCGAAGGCGGCGAGGGCGGCAAGGGCCGCGCCGGACTGCCCGCCGGCGCCGTGGACCTGGACCGGGACCTGCTGGAGCCGCCCGCCGAGCCGGAGTCGGCCGACCACGTCCTCGTGCTCGCCAGGACGCCCGCCGACCTGCGCAGGGTGGCGACCCTGCACAAGCTGCTCCCGCTGGCCGGGCGGGTGGTGGTGTGCGTGCTCGACACCCCCGCCTCGCACCCGGCCCCCGTGCCCACGCCGACCCCCGCGCACCGCTGGCGGTCGCTGACGGACCTGCGGGTCTACCAGCCCAGGAGCCGGGTGTGGGTGGTGGACGCCCGCTTCTCGGCCGCGACGCCCGCCGGCCGCACGGTGACCGCCACCGCCCGCGCCTTCGCCGGCCATCGCCTGGACGTGATCGCCGCGCCCGCCGCCGGCATCGCCGGGATCGGCTCGGCCGACTGGCGTCCCGGCGACCCGAACGCCACGCCCGCCGAGGTGAGCGGCCCGGTCCCCGAACGCGTCGGCGCCCCCGGCAGCGACGTCGTGCTCCGCACGCTGGGCGACGTCGCCCTCCGCGGCCTGGCCGGCGACGCCCTGCGCCCGCCGGGCGACGGCCGCGCCCCGGACGCGTCCCCGGCCCTGACGCCGGGCGGGTCCGCCGAGCCGGGCGGGAACGGCTGGGCGGGCGGGAACGGCTGGGCGGGCGGGATCGGCTGGGCCGGGGATCAGGCGCCCGTCGAGCGGCCCACGATCGTCGCCGCGAGCTGGGAGAGCATCGGGCGCCCCGGCGGGGCGGGGTCGCCGCTGGCCGATCCCGACGTGCTGGGCGAGCCGTCGATGGTCCCGCCCGTGGACGAGCGGCTGGTGAACCCCCAGGGGTTCGTGACCACGCCGTCCCGGGGCATGGCCGCGCTGGCCGAGCGCGACGGCCGCTGGTCGGTGCTGCTCGACGGCAAGGTCGTCACGACGTTCGCCGAGTCGGGCGGGGTCACCGACGCCGACGTGGCCAGGCTCCGGCAGATCCGCGGCGTCGAGGTGAGCTGGCAACATCCGCACAGCGGCCCGCTGGCGGCCGTCCGGGTGCTGGCCGGTCTGGCCGCCGCCGGGGTGCCGCTGGTCACCGGAGCCGTGCCGCGCTGGGCGGGCGCTCTGGGGGACGAGCTGGTCGCGCTGCTGCCCGCCGCCCCCGACCTGTCCGACGAGCTGCGGCGCGAGGAGCACAGCATCCGGCTGCGCCGGGCCGCCCTGCGCACCCATGGCGTGGCGGCGCGCTGGGAGCAGCTCGGCGCGCCCGCCCCCGCTCCCCCGCTCACCTCCGTCCTGCTGGCCACCCGGCGCGCCGACATGGTGCCGTTCGCGCTGCGGCAGATCGCCCGCCAGCGCGACGCCCAGCTCGAAGTGGTGCTCGCGCTGCACGGCGTGCCCCGGGAGCACCCGGACGTCGCCGCCGCCCTGGCCGACTTCGGCGGCCCGCTGACCGTGTACGAGGCCGACCCCGCGGCCGTCTTCGGCGAGGTGCTGAACGAGGCCGCCGCCAGGGCCTCCGGCTCGTTCCTGCTCAAGATGGACGACGACGACTGGTACGGCCCCGACTTCCTGGCCGACCTGCTGCTCGCCCACGCCTACTCGGGGGCGCAGGTGGTCGGCACGGTGCCCGAGTTCGTCTATCTGGCCTCGATCGACGTCACCGTGCACCGCAGCCAGGTCACCGAGCAGATCACCAGCTTCGTGGCGGGCGGCACGATCCTGGTGGAGCGTTCGGCGTTCCAGGCCGTGGGCGGCTTCCGGCCGCTGCGCCGCTCGGTGGACACCCAGTTCCAGGAGGCCCTCCAGGCGGCGGGCGGCCAGATCTACCGCACCCACGGCCTGGGCTACATCCTGCGCCGCGGCCCGGCCTCCGCCCACACCTGGCAGGAGCCCATCGGCACGTTCCTGCGCCGCAACCGGCGCCAGTGGCGCGGGTTCCGCCCGAACGCCCTGATGGAGCTGGAGGGGAGCAGCCGCCCATGACCGTCCCGCGCATCCGTGGCAACGACTTCGGCGTCCTCGACCCGCCCGAGCTGGGGGCCTGGGAGCCGGAGCTCGCCGTCACGGTCGTCATCCCGGCGCACGACCGCCAGGAGACCCTGGACCTGACGCTCGCCGCCCTGTCCGCGCAGAGCTACCCGGCGTACCTGCTCGACGTGATCGTGGTGGACGACGGCAGCGCCACCCCCATCCGCCTGCCCGCCCTCGCCCCTGACGGCACCAAGCTGATCTCCAGCCCGCCGGGCGGCTGGGGACGCGCCTGGGCCGTGCAGGCGGGCCTGGACGCCGCCGCCGGCGACGTCGTCCTCGTGCTGGACGCCGACATGGTCCCGCACCGGCGGCACGTCGAGGCCCAGCTCCGGTGGCACCACCTGGCCCCGTACGTGGTGGTGCTGGGCTGGATCGACTTCACCTCGGCCGGCGAGCCGCCCACGCCGGAGCAGGTCGTCCAGGCCCTGGACGCGGGCGCCGAGGACGACTTGTTCCCCCTGTCGCCGCACCGGCACGACTGGGCCGAGCAGATCATCCACGACCACGACGGCCTGCGTACGGCGTCCGGCGCGACGGCCGCCCGCGTGCACGTGGGGGCCACGGCGTCGTACCCGGCGGCACTGCTGCGCTCGATCGGCGGCCTGGACACCTCGCTGGTGCTGGCCGAGGACACCGAGCTGGGGTACCGGCTCGTCCAGGCGGGGGCGGTGTTCGTCCCGGACCCGCAGGCGCGGGCGTGGCACGTCGGCCTGCCGACCGCGATGCGCGACGTCGCCGCGTTGAAGCGGTACAACGACCCCTACGTGGCCGACCGGGTTCCCTACCGGCGGTATCTGCGGACGGATCCGGGGCGGCAGTGGCTGGTGCCGTACGTGGAGGCGGTGGTGACGGCGGGCGGCTACGAGGACACCCGCGCCACCGCGGACGCCCTGCTCGCCTCCTCCATCCCCGACGTGCGCCTCACCCTCACCGGCCCCTGGCCCGCGCTGCCCACCGGACGCCGCTCGCCCCTGCGCGACCCCGACCTGGACCTGCGCCTGCTCAAGGCCACCTTCGAACACGACCCGCGGGTCCGGCTGGCCACCGAACCACCTCCTGGGCCACCCACCGGCACGACGGCCCCCTTCCGACTGACCGTGCCGTCCGGCTGGACCCTCTCCCCCGGCACACTGGAACGCCTGATCGCCCACCTGGACGAGCACGACCTCGGCAGCCTGTGCCTGGCCCTGGACGAGACCCCGCAGGGCGTGGTCGCCGCCCGCCTCGACCGTACGGCCGCCCTGTCCAGAGCCGCCCTGGTCGCCGCCCCCGGCGACCACCCGGACGACCTGATCGACGCCCTGTACGGCCTGGAATGGGCGGACGGCGCGTCGTGGGGCCTGCGCCGCCGCCCCGACGTCTACCCGCCGCGCCGGCCGCCGGTCGCGGAGCTGGCCCTGCTCACCGCCCGCCACGAGAAGGAGCTGACCCTCCACCGCAAGCGCGTCGCCGCCCTGCGCGCCGAGATCGCCCAGCTGCGCCGGGAGGCCGCCAAGAACGGCAGGGACGCCTCCCGCTGGCGGGAGAAGGCCGAGAGCTGGCGGCGCGAGGCGGTGCGGCTGGCCCGCGAGCAGGACCGCACGGTCCTGAAACGGGCCGTGCGCCGCGTCCGCGACCTGGCCTTCCCCGCCCACTGACCGGGCGGGGCGGGCGTCAGTCGTCGCCCTCCACGCGCATCACGCCGGCGACCGCGCGGACGATGTCGAGCTCGCGCAGCCCCTCCATGGTCGCCGTGAGGGCCGCGTCGGTGGCGCGGTGGCTGACGATGACGAGCTGGGCGTCGTCGCCGTGCCCCTCCTGGCGGACGGTCTGGATGGACACGTCGTGCTTGGCGAACAGGTCGGCCACCCGCGCCAGCACGCCGGGCTTGTCGGCCACGTCGAGCGCCACGTGGCAGCGCGTGACCGTGTCGCCCATCGGGTGGACGGCCAGGTCGGCGTAGGTGGACTCCTCGGGCCCGCGGGTGCCGGCCAGCCGGTTGCGGCCGACGGCCACGAGGTCGCCGAGCACGGCCGAGGCCGTCGGCGCGCCGCCGGCGCCCTTGCCGTAGAACATGAGCTGCCCGGCCGACTCGGCCTCCACGAACACCGCGTTGTACGCCTCGCGCACCCCCGCCAGCGGGTGGGTGCGCGGGATCATCGCCGGGTGCACCCGCACGCCGAACGAGCGGCCGTCGTCGGAGCGCTGGCAGATGGCCAGCAGCTTGATGACGTAGCCCATGGCCTTGGCGGAGGCGACGTCGGTCGCGGTGATCTCGGTGATGCCCTCGCGGTGCACCTTGTCGGCGGTGACCCGGCTGTGGAAGGCCAGGCCGGCCAGGATCGCGGCCTTGGCGGCGGCGTCGAAGCCCTCGACGTCGGCCGTCGGGTCGGCCTCGGCGTAACCGAGCGTCTGGGCCTCCTCCAGGGCGTCGGTGAAGGACGCGCCCGAGGTGTCCATCTTGTCGAGGATGTAGTTGGTGGTGCCGTTGACGATGCCGAGCACGCGCTTGACGTGGTCGCCGGCCAGCGACTCGCGCAGCGGGCGCAGCAGCGGGATGGCGCCGGCGACGCTGGCCTCGAAGTAGAGGTCGCCGCCGCCCCGGCGGGCCGCCTCGTGCAGGGACGAGCCGTCCTCGGCCAGCAGCGCCTTGTTGGCGGTGACGACCGACTTGCCGCGTTCGAGGGCGGCCACCATGAGCGTGCGGGCCGGCTCGATGCCGCCGATCACCTCGACGACGATGTCGATGTCGTCGCGGGTGACCAGGGACTCGGCGTCGGTGGTCAGCAGCGCCGGGTCGACCTCGATGTCGCGCTTGCGCCCGAGCCTGCGCACGGCCACGCCGGCCAGCTCCAGCGGTGCGCCGATGCGCGCGGCCAGGTCGTCGGCCTGCTCGTGCAGGAGCCTGATGACCTGCGAGCCGACGACGCCGCAGCCCAGCAGAGCCACTTTCAGCGGTTTCACAGCTGCCCCCTCAACAGGTCGTCCTCGGTCTCGCCCGCCACGATCACCCGGGCCGCGCCGTCGGCGACGGCGACCACGGCGGGCCTGGGCAGGTAGTTGTAGTTGCTGGCCAGCGAACGGCAGTAGGCGCCGGTCGCGGCCACGGCGACCAGGTCGCCGGGCGCCAGGTCGGCGGGCAGGTGGAAGTCGCGCACGAGGATGTCGCCGCTCTCGCAGTGCTTGCCGACCAGGCGGCTGAGCATGGGCGCGGCGTCGCTGGCGCGGCTGGCGAGGGTGGCGGTGTACTCGGCGCCGTAGAGGGCGGTGCGCACGTTGTCGCTCATGCCGCCGTCGACGCTGACGTACGTGCGCAGCCCCTCGACGTCCTTGACCGTGCCGACCTCGTAGAGGGTGATGCCGCCCGGCCCCACGATGGTGCGGCCCGGCTCGACGGTCAGGCGCGGCACCGGCAGGCCGGCGTCGGCGCAGACCTTGGTGACGATCTCGCGCAGGCCGTCGGCCAGCTCCTTGATGTCGGGGGCCTCGTCGCCCTCGACGTAGGCGATGCCGTAGCCGCCGCCGAGGTCGAGCTCGGGCAGGACGACGCCGTGCTCGTCCTTGATCTGCACCAGCAGCGTGGCCAGCCGTCGCGCGGCCACCTCGAACCCGGCGGTGTCGACGATCTGCGACCCGATGTGGGAGTGGAGGCCGACCAGGTCGAGCTGCGGCAGCGCGAGGATGCGGCGCACGGCCTCGGCGGCGGCGCCGGTGTTGAGCGACAGGCCGAACTTCTGGTCGTCGTGGGCCGTGGCGATGAACTCGTGAGTGTGGGCCTCGACCCCGGTGGTCACCCGGATCATCACCTTGGGCCGCTTGCCGAGCTGCTCGGCGAGGTAGCCGAGGCGGGCGATCTCCTCGTAGGAGTCGACCACGATGTGCCCGACGCCGCACTCCAGGGCGCGGGTCAGCTCGGCCGTGGACTTGTTGTTGCCGTGGAGGGTGATGCGCTCGGGCGGGAAGCCGACGCTGAGCGCCACCGCCAGCTCGCCGCCGCTGGCGACGTCGAGGCCGAGGCCCTCGTCTGCCAGCCAGCGCACGATCTCCTTGCACAGGAACGCCTTGCCCGCGTAGTGGACCTCGGAGCCCTGGAAGGCCGTGGCGTAGTCGCGCATGCGTGAGCGTACGTCGGCCTCGTCGAGGACGTAGAGCGGCGTGCCGAACTCGCGGGCCAGGTCGCGCACGTCGACGCCGCCGACCGTGAGCGTGCCGTCGGTCCGGGTCGACGTTCGGGGCCAGATCGCGGGGTCGATCCTGTTGAGGTCGGCGGGCGCCATCGGGGGGCGCTCGTGGGGCAGCATCTCGGCGTGCCGGTCCCCGGCTGGATGGACGAAGCTCACCCGATCGAGGCTATCGGAACCGCCGCCCCTTCCAGGACCACCGCCCACGTATCGAGACGCGATCAAGGTCCACAAGCAACATTTTCACGATTTTTCGCGCTTTAGCCGGATATTTTACGATCCATCACAATCTTTCCGGCCCAACCAGTACCCCCCGGACGGCCTCCGCCAGCCGCAACCGCGCCGTGTGCACCGGCCGGACCGGCTCGTCCCCCATCGGGACGGCGGGGGCGTGCTCGTGGGCGTCGTGGTAGGCCAGCGCCAGCCGGACCGAGAAGGCTTCCCAGCCGGGGTCGCGGCTGAGGGCGCGTCCGGGCAGCTCGGCCAGCACCCGCAGCACCCGGCGGTCGTGGGGGTCGTCGAGCAGTTCGGGCCGGAAGCCGGTGAGCGGCACCCCCAGCTCCCCGGCCCACCGCCGCACCGCGCAGGCACGGACGTGGGCGTACCGGACGACGAAGCCCGGGTTGTCCCACGTGCGCGGGAAGTCGGGCCAGCCGGGCTCGGGCAGGGCGGGCGGGTCCAGGGACTCGACCAGCCGTCCCGGCGCGTCCACGACGATGCGCAGGAAGCCGTTCGGCCGCGCCCGCGCCTCGCTCACCCCGTCCACCGTCCGCACCCGCGCGGCCAGCTCGGCCGGCGGGACGCGGCGGCGCAGCGCGGCGGCCGTCACGTAGACGGCCTCCCGCTCCCAGGTGCCCTCGGGCGCCGGCGGCTCCCCCAGCACCTCCGCCAGCGACTGGGCGAGCAGGTCGGTCATCGACTCAGCGTAGGCGTCAGATCAGCGCGTGCGGCTCCGCCGAGCCGTACTCGACCAGGTGGGCCGCGCCGAGCAGCCAGCGGTCCTCGTCGCGCACCCGCACGTAGCCGAACCGGTCGGCGGAGAACACCTTGACGCCGTCGGTGCGGCACTGGCGCATCATGACCTCGTCCCAGCCCTCGGTGAGGTCGGCGAAGCCCACCTCGCGCAGGACGTTCCTGCGGGCGAGCAGGGTGGCCCCGGCGATCTCGGGGAGGTAGGCGTACTCGGCCTCGGGCTGCTTGAGCAGGGTCGCCTGGGGCTTGCGCAGGTGGGCGTAGAAGGCGGCCTTGCCGACGATGTCGGCCGTGCTGAACAGGAAGGCCCGGCGCAGGTCGGACAGGTAGTGCGGGCCGTAGACGTCGCGCGGGTCCATGACCGCGACCAGGTCGGCCTCGCACAGGTCGAGGCCCTTGGCCAGCATCGCGCCCTCGCTCATGGCCGGGTGGGGCCGCCGGTACAGCACCTCGGCGTCGGTCAGCACGTCACGGGCGCGCAGCTCGGCCTCGGGCGGCCCGATGACGATCACCTGGGCCACGCCGGACTGCCTGGCCACCTGGGCCAGCGCGTGCTCCATGAGCGACGGGTCGAGGATCGGCAGCAGCACGGAGGTGTCGAGGGTGGCGCGGGCGCTGGGCAGGCCGATGGCCTCCAGCAGCTCGTCCACGCGCTCGGTCATCGTCCCCGTGCCGTAGGCGCGGCGCAGGGCCACGTGCGCCCGCCGCGAGTCCGGCTCGGTGCCGATCGGCGTGCCGCAGGCGGCGATCTCGGCCAGCCGCCACTGCGGCGTGCCCGGCGGGCAGTCGGCCGCGGCCGGCCAGCGGTAGGAGGTGAGCACGTCGGGATAGGCCAGGTGCGGCGGCAGCAGCTGGTCGAGCGTGAGCACCCGGTCCACCCGCCCGCCGGCCAGCGGCAGCGGGTTGTGCACCCGGGGCTGCACGCCGAAGTGCAGGCGCGGCCACGGGACCGTCATGTCGGTGGTGAAGCGGTGCTCGAACAGCTCGGCCGCGGCGGCGTAGTCGGCCACGTCGCCCTGGGTGTGCCAGAAGACGGTGCGGATGCCGCGCTCGGCGCACCAGGCCAGCAGGGCCCTGAGCCCCTCGCCCGGCTCGCCGGTCAGCTCCTCCAGCCACGGCCCCTGCGTGACGGACTCCACCACGAGCAGGTGGGGCACCTCCAGCGGCAGCACGCGGGCGAAGTCGCGCGGCGTGAACCCGGTCGTCTGACGCCATTCGTAGCGCAGCAGCGCCTCGGCGTGCGGATCGGCGACGACGGCCGCGGTCAGGTGCGGGCGGGTGTTGGGCCCGGTGGGGATCCGGTACGGCTTGAGCTTGAACGAGGCCCCGCCCAGCGTCCTGGTCGTGCTGGTGGCCTGGAACGACGCCCCAGGACGCGCCTCCTTGGCCCCCTGGACGGCCACCGGCCGGCGCTTGGGCGCGCTGGGCCGCTTGACCGGCTTGGCCGCGCCCTTGAGCCCCTTGGCCAGGCGCATCGGGTTGTTCTTGCCGCTCTTGATGGCGTCGCCGAGCCGGTTCCAGCGGGCGACCTTGATCGAGGACAGCTTCCAGTTGGCCACCTCGGCCTGGAAGCGCTGCTCGGCCAGCTCCTTGCGCAGCCTGTCGGCCGCGGCCCGCTCGGCCTCCAGCCGCTCCTCGGTCTCGCTCAGCTGCTCGGCCAGCTTCCTGGCCTCCTCGGCGCTCTCCTCGGCGGCCGCCAGCCTGGACTGCGCGGCGTCCAGCAGCCTGGCCAGTTCGGCCGCGCGCTCGGCCTGCGCGACAGCTTCCCGCAACGCCCGACGCGTGCTTTCCAGCTCGGTAGACAACCGGACCTCCGCTCTCTCAGCCCGGCAAAGGATACTCTTCTGCAGGAAGCGTCTCGAAGGGATGAGATCCGGTGCAGTTCAACGTGCGACCCTACGTATGCGGCGCTCTCGGCCGGATCGACACCTCCATACTGGGCAAACTCACCGCCGCGGGCCCCAAGGTGCGGCCCGCGCTCCAGACGGACGAGGCCGCGCTGTTCAGCTCCGCGCCGCTGCCGCCGTACCACCGGGCGGGCGGCGCGTTCGCGTTCTCGTGGGGCGAGCGCAAGCCCGCCGCCGCCGAGGACTGGATGACGGTCGCGGAGACGTACGAGACGCCCGGCCTGATCGGCGACGGCGCGCGGGTGACGTTGCACGCGGGCGCGCTCGGCCTGGTCGACGTCTACTACGTGCGCCAGGGCGACGCGGTCTACTTCTCCTCGCTGATCCAGCCGCTGCTCAGCCTGGTGCCCATCGAGATCGACTGGGCCGCCTGGGCCTCGATCATCCAGGTGACGTTCCCGCTGGGCGAGGCGACCCCGTACCGGGAGGTCAGGCGGCTGCCGGGGTCGAGCGCGCTGGTGTTCGAGCACAGGCGCCTGGCCACCGAGCGCCAGTTGCCGCGCTGGCTGCGCACCGAGCCGTACGAGGCGTGGACCAGCCCCGAGGAGATCGTCGAGCTGCTGCACCATGTCTACGAGGACTACGACGGCCGCAAGCTGCTCGTGCCGGTCAGCGGCGGCTACGACTCGCGCCTGCTGGCCAGTGTGGCCATGGCCCGCGGCGCCGACGTCGAGTCGTGGACCACCAGCCCCGACGACGGCACCGACACCGACATCGCCTTCGCCAGGGCGATCACCCGCGAGCTGGGCATCCCGCACCGGGTCGTCACCCAGGACGCCGCCGCCTACCCCGGCGACGCCGCCGAGGTGGCCCGCCGGCTGGAGTACCTGACGCCGCACCACGCCTGGTACGCGCCGTTCGCCAAGGAGGTGCACGGCTCGGGCCGCATCCTGGTCGACGGCCTGGCCGGCGGCCCGCTGCTGAAGAACTTCATGGTCAGCGGCGCCGCGCTGGAGGCCAGGACGCAGGCCGAGCGGTCGGCGGCGCTGCTGGGCTCGCTGTCGCTGGGCGCGCCCGCGCAGCCGTTCCTGTCCAAGGCGGCCGCGCAGTGGATGGAGGAGACCGTGCGCGAGCAGTTCGCGGCGGCCACCTCGATGCTCCACGGCCACCGGGCCGAGCTGCCGCTGTCGGTGCTGCACACCAGGACCGTGCGCGGCATCGCGCGTTCGGCGGTCAACCTGGTGGGGCCGGAGGCGTCGTTCGCGGCGCCGTTCATCCACCCCGCCTTCTTCGACGCCGCGCTCAGCGTCGGCGTCGCGCGCAAGGACAAGGGCCGCTTCTACCGCGAGGTGCTGCACGCGGCCAACCCGAGGGTGGCCGCGCTGCCCTCCACGAACGTGGTCAAGCAGCCGCTCCAGCGGGTGCCCCTGCGTTCCACGGCCGCGCCGGCGCGGGCCTGGTCCCACGCCATGCTCGAAGTCGTGGCCCGGCGGGTGCCCGCGATGCTCTCCGACGAGCTGCACGAGGTGATCGCCGGCGGACCGGACGCGCTGACCCGGTTCAACGGCTGGAACGACCGTTTCTGGGTGCGCGGACTGGTGCTTTTCGGACTCTGGCTGAACGACTTCGAGAACGACCTCCCGGACGTCACCGCACCTTTTTAGTGAACTCTGGGTAACAGGGCGATTACATACGGATCTCGCGGGTATTACACGTCGCACAGCAGAAGCGGGTTCCGGAAAGCCACCGGGCTGGTAGTGTTCGGCCCGTAAGCGCCGCAACAAACGGGCACCAGATCACAAATCCGGTCTCGTTCGAGGGCATGGAGTTCGCAGGGATGACGACTCCACGCGGCGCGGTCACCAGCTAAGAACGCCGGGGTAACCGGTGACTTCGTCCTGCCCACATCTCTTCCTGTGAGCGACATCATGATCAACGCATCCCCATCACCTGAGTCGATCTCTGAGGCTTTCGTCTCGGAAGATCCGCGATGGTACAAGCGGGCGGTGTTCTACGAGGTTCTCGTCCGGGGGTTCAAGGACTCCAACGGTGACGGCACGGGCGACCTGCGCGGTCTCATCGAGAAGCTCGGGTACCTGGAATGGCTCGGCGTCGACTGCCTCTGGCTGCTGCCGCTGTACGAGTCCCCGCTGCGCGATGGCGGTTATGACATTTCGGACTATATGAAGATCCTTCCGGATTTTGGCGACCTGGGAGACTTCGTCCAGTTGATCGAGGCCGCGCACGAGCGGGGCCTGCGGATCATCACCGACCTGGTCATGAACCACACCAGCGACAGGCACCCGTGGTTCCAGGCCTCCAGGCACGATCCGGAGGGGCCCTACGGGGACTTCTACGTCTGGTCCGACGAGCCCACCGGCTATCCGGACGCGCCGATCATCTTCATCGGCGCCGAGGAGTCCAACTGGACGTACGACCCTGTGCGCAAGCAGTACTACTGGCACCGTTTCTTCCACCACCAGCCGGACCTGAACTATGACAACCCGGCGGTGCAGGAGGCCATGCTGGAGGTGCTGCGGTTCTGGCTCGACCTGGGGATCGACGGTTTCCGCCTCGACGCGGTGCCGTACCTGTTCGAGCGTGAGGGCACGGCGTGCTCCGGGCTGCCCGAGACGCACGCGTACCTGAAGAAGATCCGCTCGGAGGTCGACCGGCTCTACCCCGACCGGGTGCTGCTGGCCGAGGCCAACGGCTGGCCCGAGGACGTCGTGGAGTACTTCGGCGATCCCACCACCGGCGGCGACGAGTGCCACATGGCCTTCCACTTCCCGCTGATGCCGCGCATCTACATGGCGGTGAAGAAGGAGACCCGCGAGCCGATCTCCGAGATCATGTCCCGCACCCCCAAGCTGCCCGACACGGCACAGTGGGGCATCTTCCTGCGTAACCACGACGAGCTCACGCTCGAGACGGTGACCGAGGAAGAGCGCGACTACATGCACAAGGAGTATGCCAAGGACCCGCGCATGCGGGCCTACCTCGGCATCCGGCGTCGGCTGGCGCCCCTGCTGGACAACAACCGGGACCTGATCGAGCTGTTCACGGCGCTGTTGTTGTCGCTGCCTGGCTCGCCGGTCATGTACTACGGCGACGAGATCGGCATGGGCGACAACATCTGGCTGGAGGACCGCGACTCGGTCCGCACGCCGATGCAGTGGAGCCCCGACCGCAACGCCGGGTTCTCCTCGGCCGACCCGGGCCGCCTCTACCTGCCGGCCGTCATGGACCCGATCTACGGCTTCCAGGCGGTCAACGTGGAGGCACAGCAGCGCCACGCGGGCTCCCTGCTGCACTTCACCCGCAGCATGCTGGAGATCCGCAAGAACCACCCGGTGTTCGGCCTCGGCGCCTACACCGAAATGTGGTCCTCCAACCCGTGCGTGCTCACGTACGTGCGCGAGGACCGCGACGACGTGATGCTCTGCGTCAACAACCTGTCGAAGTTCCCGCAGCCCGTCGAGCTGGACCTGCGCAGGTTCGAGGGCATGGTGCCGGTCGAGGCCCGCGGCGGGGTGCGCTTCCCGAAGATCGGTGAGCTGCCCTACCTGCTGACCCTGCCGGGCCACGGCTTCTACTGGTTCGCGCTGAAGCCCGGGGACTGAGCACAGCCCCCGAGCGGATCAGCGTGACGTGACGGGCACCTGGGCACGGGCCGCGCGGCGGGCGGGAATGAGCGCCACCGCGAGGGCCGTGCCCACTGCCGTCACCACGGCCACTCCCAGCGTCACCGGCGAGGGCGCGCGGCCGATGCCCGCGCCCACGCCGCTCGTGTGACCCTGCAGGTCGATCAGCCCCACCACCACGGACGCCCCCACCGCCGTGCCGGCGCCGACGCCGAGCACGACCAGCAGGCCCGTGCCGGTCACCAGCGTGGCCATGACCTGACGTGGCGTCAGCCCCATGGCCTTGAGCACGGCCAGGTCGAAGGCGTGGTCGCGCAGGCCGATCGCGCTCGCGGTGAGCAGGTTGGCCAGGCCGATCAGGGCCAGCACGGCGATCAGCGCCACGATCACCACTCTGATGATCGACAGCCGGTCGGCCGGGTTGACCGCGGCCTGCACGTCGAGGTTCTCCCCCGACTCGGCCAGCAGCCTGGCGCGCACCTCCGCCTTGTCGGCGCCCGGCCGCAGGGCCAGCGCGTAGTACTGGGGCGGCACGGAGTCCTTGGCGGCCAGGCTGTCCAGGCCCACCGAGAGCACCTCGCCGTCCAGGTCGGGCTCGACGGTGCGGCCCACGATCCGGACGATCAGCGGCGAGCCGCCCACGGTCAGGCGCACCCGGTCGCCGATCCTGACCCCCAGCAGGTCGAGCAGCCCCTGCCCGGCGACCGCCTCGCCGCGCTCGGCGTAGCCCCTGCCCTCCATCACGGGGAACGGGTAGGGGTCGGTCGAGCTGCCGACCGCCCGCACCCGGACCGACCGGGCCTCGCCCGGGGCCAGGGCGTTCACGTCGCTGCCCGGGTAGACAGCGCGCACGTCGCGGTCGCGTTCGGCGATGCGCTGGGCCTCGGCCGACTCCATCTGCTTGCCGGGACGGACGTACAGGCCGGCGTGCTGGCCGACCTGTTCGGGGTGGCTGAGGAAGTTGTCGAGGGTGGCCCAGACGCCGAGACCGATCGTGATCATCATCATCGGCACGGCCAGGCCGAACGCCGTCAGGAACGCCGGCACGCGCCTGGTGAAGGCGTCGCGGGTGCCCAGGATCAGGGCGGGCGGGAGGCGTACGAGCAGGCCGAGCCGGGCCAGCCGGGACAGGTGGCCGCGCGGCGGCGAGGCCGGCACGGCGGGGATCGGCGGCGTGCGCGCCCCCCGCCAGGCGGGCACCCCCACCGCCCCCAGGACGACCAGCGCCGTGCCCGCCACGATGGCCAGCACCGGCACCGGCGCGGCCGAGTACGTGCCGAGCACCACGGCCGTCGCCCCCCAGCCCGCCAGCGCGCCGAGACCGACGCCGAGCAGGCCGAGCGCGCCGTGCTCGACCAGGAGCAGCAGGGCGACCTGGCCGCCGGTGAAGCCCATCGACTTGAGCGTGGCCAGGTCGCGGAGCTGGCCGAGCACCCGGCCGCCGGCGGCGTTGGCCAGCGCGAGCGCCGCCGCGACCATGCCCACCACGCCGAACAGCGCGAGCAGCGTGCCGAGCAGCCGGTTGTCCAGCTCCATCGCGGCCCTGACCTCGCGCCAGGTGTAGACGCGCTGGAGCTTGTCCTCCAGCATCACCACGACGCGCTGGGCCACGACCTGGCTGGCGTCGGGGTCGGACAGGCGCAGCCCGGTGACCCATTCGCTGCGGCCCAGCATGGGCTCGACGCGGTCGAGCGTGGCGGGCAGCACCCAGGCCAGCCCGGGGGTCCATTCGGGGTAGAAGCCCTGGTCGGCGGAGTCGGCGATGCCGCGCACGTACAGGGTGTGGCGCTCGCCGTTGAGCGCGATGACGGTGAACGGCGAGCCGATCGCCAGGCCCAGCGACCTGGCGAAGGAGTGTTCGACGACCACGCCGTCGGGCTGCGAGCCGTCGAGCCACCTGCCCTCGGCCAGCACGGGATGGGCCACCCGGGGCGGCGAGGCGGGCATCGCGCGCAGCGACGCGGGCTCCTTCTTGCCCTCCTGCGCCACGGTGACGGGCGCCGAGCGGTAGGGGCCCGCGGTGCCGGTGACGCCGTCGATGCCGCCCAGGGCGACTTGGGGGTCGTCGTCGGTGTAGACCCAGACGTGGGCGCCGTCGGTCTGGGCCGACAGGCTGCGCCACGGGTTGGTGCCGTCCTCCAGGAGGGTCGCCGCGGTGATCAGGGCGGCCACGATCCCGGCCACGACCAGCACGGTGAGCACCGCCTGGCCCTTCCTGGCCCGCAGGTCGGCCTTGATCCACCGGCTTCCGGCCAGGGTGGTGCTCATCGGAGGTCGATCACCTCGCCGGCGGTGCGGGTGCGGCGGCGGGCGATGCGGCCGTCGTCGACGATCTCGCCGTCGAACAGCGACACCAGCCGGTCGGCCAGGCCCGCCACCCGGGCGTCGTGGGTGACCATGACGATCGTCTGCCCCTCTTTGTGCACGTCGCTGAGCAGGCGCAGCACGTCGCGCGTGTTGCGGCTGTCGAGGTTGCCGGTGGGCTCGTCGGCCAGCAGCAGGCTGGGCTTGTTGGCCAGGGCCCTGGCCAGCGCGACGCGCTGCTGCTCGCCGCCGGAGAGCTGGGCGGGCGAGGCCCCGGCGCGGTCGGCCAGGTTGAGCGCGCCGAGCAGGCTCTCGCGCCGCTCTCGGGCCACTTTGGGCGAGGCCCCGGCCAGCAGCGCGGGCAGCTCGACGTTGTCGCCGACGGTCATGTTGGCGACCAGGTTGAAGAACTGGAAGACGAAGCCGACCTTCTTGCGCCGCAGCAGCGCCCAGGCGCTCTCGGAGAGGGTGTCGACCCGCTGCCCGTCGAGCCAGATCTCGCCGCTGGTGCGCGCGTCGAGGCCGCCGAGCATGTGCACGAGCGTGGACTTGCCCGAGCCGGACGGCCCCATCACCGCGACGAACTCGCCCGGCTCGACCTGGAGGTCCACCCCGCGCACGGCCGGCACCGGCACTGCGCCATCTTGGTAGATTTTGACCAGATTGACCGTTTTTAGGACCGAGCTCATGCCAGATCCTCCTGGCATCGCTCCAGCCAGTCAAGATCGGCCTGAAGGTGCAGCATGGCCCCTTCGATCAGCAGCAGGGCCACCCGGTCGGTGGGCTCGGTACGGGAGAGCAGGTCGTTGAGGTCGCCCATGAGCGACAGGTAGTGGCGGCGCTGGCGACTGATCAGCGCCATCCGGTCGGCGATGCCGGTGAGCGGCGCGAGCACGAGCTTCATGAAGAACTCGTCGCGCACCCGAGGCCCCTCGGTGGGCTCGTCGACCCAGATGGCGAGCAGGTCGCGGCCCTTGGCGGTCAGGTAGTAGACCTTCTTGTTCGGCCGGTTGGACTGTTCGACGTCGACGGCCTTGACCAGACCGTCCTTCTCCAGCCGGCCGAGCGTCACGTATATCTGCCCGATGTTCGGGGAGGGGTAGGCGCTGCCGAACGTCTGTTCAAGGGCCTGTTTGAGCTCGTAGCCGTGGGCCGGTTCCTTGGCCAGGAGCGCCAGCAGGTGAAGCCGCACGCCTCACCTCCCCGCTTTGTGTTACGTGAGCGTTACGTAGGTATCCGTTGACCATCAGATTACAGGTGTGCATAACATGAATGCATCTACCTAACACGTATGTAACCCCGCTGATTGTGGAGGAAACAGAGTGCTGCGCCCGCTTTCGTTCGCTCTGGTCGTCGTGCTGGCGGCCGGATGCACGGTGGCGGGCGACGAGGGCGGCGGCGAGAAGGGGACGGGCGGCACAGGCCCGATCACCTTCGCCACCGGACGCGACACCACGGCGTACCTGCAACCCCTGCTGGACCGCTGGAACCAGGCCCACCCGGCCGAGAAGGTGACGCTGCTGGAGCTGCCCGAGGCCGCCGACGAGCAACGCGCCCAGATGGTGGCCAACCTCCAGGCCCAGAGCAACCGCTACGACGTGCTGGGGCTCGACGTGGTGTGGACCGCCGAGTTCGCGGAGAACGGCTGGATCATCCCCCTGGAGCGCGGGTTGTTCCCGCTCGACAGGTTCCTGCCGCCCGTCGTGGACACGGCCGTCTACAAGGGCAAGCTCTGGGCCGTCCCGTACACCAGCAACGCGGGACTGCTCTACTACCGGACCGATCTCATCAAGAAGCCGCCGCAGACCTGGGCGGAACTTCGCGATAAAGCGCGAGAAGTAACGAAAAAGCGGGACATCGGAGGCTATGCGGCCCAACTCCTGGCCTACGAAGGCTTGACCGTGAACTTCTCCGAGGCAGTGCAGTCGGCGGGCGGGCAGATTCTCAACCACGACGGCACGGAAGTGACCCTCGATCCGGCCAAGGGGAAGATCGCGCTCGACTTCCTGATGCAAGGGCTGCGGGAGCGCTGGATCACCGGCGACTCCCTGACCTTCAAGGAGGAGGAGACCCGGCTGGCCTTCCAGGACGGGAAGCTGGCCTTCGCCCGCAACTGGCCGCACGCCTACGGCCCGGCCAGGGCCAAGCTGGGCGACCGCTTCGCGGTGACCCGGCTGCCCGGACTCAACGGTCAGGGATCCAGCTCCCTCGGCGGGATCAACCTGGCCGTCAGCGCCTACTCCAAGCACCAGCAGACCGCACAGCAGTTCATCCGCTACTTCACCAGCCTGGAGAACGAACGCCGCGTCCTCACCGAGGGCTCCTTCCCGCCCGTGTGGACCGAGCTGTACGACGACCCGGCCCTGATCAAGCGGTTCCCGTACCTGCCGGTGCTCAAGGAGAGCATCCTCGCCGCCAAACCACGGCCGGTGAGCGCCAACTACAACCAGGTGAGCCTGGTGATCGCCAGCTCGGTCGCCAAGGCCCTGGCCGACCCCGAGAACGAGTCCGCCGACGACGTCGCGGCCTCCATGAAGTCAGAACTCGAAGAGATCATCAGAACCCAGTGAGGCAAGCCATGCGTAAAGCCAGTGCAGCAGTAGTCCTGGCAGGGCTCGCGGTAGCCGTCGCCGCCTGCGGCAACGCCCCGACGACGACGACCCCCACCGCCTCGGAGTCGGCGCCGGCCAGTTCCGCCGCCGGCGCCAAGACGCTCGAAGGCGTCAAGCTGGAGGTCGCGGCCAAGTGGACCGGCGCGGAGCAGAAGAACTTCGAGCAGGTGCTCAAGGCCTTCTCCGACAAGACCGGCGCCACCGTCACCTACGCCTCCACGGGTGAGGACACCGGCGCCTACCTCGGCCCGCGCATCCAGGGCAAGAACCCGCCGGACGTCGCGATCCTGCCGCAGCCGGGTCTGGTGCAGCAGTACGCCAAGCAGGACGCGCTCAAGCCGCTGTCCGCCGAGGTCACCCAGGAGATCGACACCAACTACACGCCGTACTGGAAGGAGCTCGGCTCCGCCGACGGCAAGGTGTACGGCGTGCTGATCAAGGCCGCGCACAAGTCGCTGGTCTGGTACCGCTCCGAGGCGTTCGAGGAGGCCGGCGTCCAGGTGCCGACGACCTGGGACGAGCTGATCAAGGCCGGGCAGACCATCGCCGACTCCGGCACCCCGCCCTTCTCCCTCTGCGGCGCCTCCGGCTGGACGCTGACCGACCTGTTCGAGAACGTCTACCTGTCCAGCGCCGGCCCGGAGAACTACGACAAGCTCTCCAAGCACGAGATCCCCTGGACCGACGCCAGCGTCGCCACCGCCCTGGAGAAGATCGCGCAGATCGCGGGCAAGAAGGAGTTCGTGCTCGACGGCGCCTCCGGCGCGCTGCAGACCGACTTCCCGACCTGCGTGACCAAGGTCTACGGCAACAAGAAGGCCGCCATGGTCATCGAGGCCGACTTCGTCGCCACCCAGGCCACCCAGGACGGCGCCAAGGTCGGCGAGGGCGCCAAGTACTTCCCGTTCCCGAAGGCCGGCGACACCGCCCCCGTCGTGCTCGGCGGCGACGTGGCCGTGGTCATGAAGGACTCCCCCGGCGCGATGGCCCTGGTGCAGTTCCTGGCCTCCAAGGAGGGCGGCGAGATCTGGGCCAAGCTCCCCGGCTACCTGTCGCCCAACAAGAACGTCTCCCCCGACAACTACCCCGACGAGCTGACCAAGCAGCTCGGCCAGACGATCGTCTCCGCCGGCGACGCCGTCCGCTACGACATGTCGGACCTGGCCCCGAGCGCCTTCGGCGGCACCGACGGCAAGGGCGAGTGGAAGGTCCTCCAGGACTTCCTGCGCAACCCGAGCGACGTCAAGGGCGCCCAGGAGGCGCTCGAGGCCGAGGCCAAGAAGGCCTGGAAGTAAAGAGGTAAGGCCGTGACCGAACGGTTGGACGGCCCGGCGGCCCCGCCCGCGAAGATCGCGGGCGGGCCCTCCGCAGGACCGGCTGAAACCCCCCGTACGAGACGACGCCTCGGCCCATCGCCGGCGGTCGCCATCGCCTTCCTCCTGCCGGCGGCCCTGCTGCTCGGCGTCTGGGTGGTCTACCCCATCGTCTACTCCATCTTCCGCAGCCTGTTCGACGCCTCGGGCAGCGGGTTCGTGGGGCTGGGCAACTACGCCACGATCTTCAGCGACCAGGGCATGCTGGTCACGATCCGCAACAACCTCATCTGGGTGGTCGTGGCGCCGATCGTGGTCACCACGATCGGCCTGATCTTCGCGGTGCTGACCGAGCGCATCAAGTGGGCGACGGCGTTCAAGCTGATCGTGTTCATGCCGATGGCGGTCTCGCTGATGGCCGCGGGCGTCATCTTCCGCCTGGTGTACGAGGAGAGCCCCGACAAGGGCCTGGCCAACGCCGTGCTCACCACCGTGCACGACACGTTCTCCTCCTCCAAGGGCTACCCCGAGGCCCGGCCGCGCGGCGGCGACGAGTCTCCCGTGACCGAGCAGAACGGCGCGGTCGTCACCAAGGAGCCCGCCCAGGCGGGCAAGCCGGTGCTGATCCCGATCGTCGGCGTCAAGCCGCAGACCATGCCGTCCAACGCCCAGACCGCTCGCGCCCCCTCGGGCGACGGCCTGTCGGGGACCGTCTGGTTCGACTTCACCCAGGGCGGCGGCGGCCAGAGCGGCGCGGTCGACCCGACGGAGAAGGGCCTGCCCGGCATCACCGTCGAGGCGGTCCAGAACGGCAAGGTGGCGGGCACCGCCACCACCGCCGACGACGGCACGTTCCGCTTCGACGGCCTGCCCGCGGGCTCCTACGTCGTGCGGCTGCCGGAGTCGAACTTCCAGGCCAGCTACGGCGGCCTGACCTGGCTCGGCCAGACGCTCATCACGCCGGCGATCATCGGCGCGTTCGTCTGGGTGTGGGCCGGGTTCGCGATGGTGCTGATCGCCGCCGGCCTCGCCGCCATCCCGCGGGACGCCCTGGAGGCCGCCCGCATCGACGGCGCGACCGAGTGGCAGGTGTTCCGGCGGATCACCGTGCCGCTGCTGTCGCCGGTGCTGCTCGTCGTCTTCGTGACGATGATCATCAATACGCTGAAGGTCTTCGACCTGGTCTACATCATCGCGCCGGCCTCGGTTCAGCCGCAGTCGAACGTGGTCGCGCTGGAGATGTGGCGCGTGTCGTTCGGCGGCGGGAACAACCAGGGGCTCGGCAGCGCACTCGCGGTGTTCCTGCTCATCCTGGTCCTCCCCTTCATGATCATGAACATCCGCCGGTTCAGAAGGGAAGACACATGACGACCGCGACCGTGAAGGCGTCTCACCGACTGGAGTCGGGCGCGCCGCGCAGGGGCGTGGCGAGCAGGATCGTGGACCGCCTCGGCGGCGGGGCCGTCCAGGTGATCATGATCGTGCTCGGCCTGTTCTGGCTGGTGCCGACGCTCGGCCTGCTGGTCGTCTCCCTGCGCACGGTGAAGGTGAACAACGCCGAGGGCTGGTGGACGATCTTCACCAAGCCCGCCGAGCTGACCCTGGCCAACTACAAGAACCTGCTGGCCAGCGGCTTCACCTCGTCGTTCTGGAACACGGTGGCCATCACCGTGCCGACCACGATCCTGGTGATCGGCATCGCGGCCATGGCGGCGTACGCGTTCGCGTGGATGGACTTCCGCGGCCGGGACACGGCGTTCCTGGTCGTGGTGGGCCTGCTGATCGTGCCGATCCAGATCGCGCTGATCCCCGTCGCCGCCTTCTACGGCGGTGTCGGGATCTTCGGCACGATCCCCGGCGTGGTGCTGTTCCACACGGCGTTCGGCCTGCCGTTCGCCATCTTCCTGCTGCGCAACTTCTTCGTCGGCATCCCGGCCTCGCTCCTGGAGGCGGCCAGGATGGACGGCGCACCCGAGTGGAAGATCTTCGCCCAGGTCGTGTTCCCGCTGGGCAAGCCGGCCATCGCCTCGCTGGGGATCTTCCAGTTCCTGTGGGTGTGGAACGACATGCTCATCGCGCTCGTGTTCGCCAACACCGACAACCAGCCGATGACCAAGGCCCTGCAGTCCCAGATGCGGCAGTTCGGATCGAACGTCGACATCCTCTCCTCCGGGGCGTTCCTGTCACTGATCATCCCGCTGGTGCTGTTCTTCGCCTTCCAGCGGTACTTCGTCCAGGGCATGATGGCCGGTTCCGTCAAGTAGCCATTCCCGGCGGGCGCCCGCCTCCCGAGGGGGGCAGGCGGGCGCCCGTAACATGTCCTTCCGGACCTCCGATGATTGTTCATGAAGCGTCTTCTCGCCCTCGCCGCAGCAGCCTTCATCTCCCTCCCCCTCACCCCCGCCGCCGCGCTCGGCGGCGCCCCGGGCTCGCCCGGGGCGGGCGACCCGTACTTCCCCGGCCAGGGGAACGGCGGCTACGACGCCGGCCACTACGACCTCGCCCTCGACTACGAGCCCTCCTCCAACGTCCTGACCGGCGTCGCCACCGTCAACGCCCGCGCCACCCAGGCGCTCAGCCGCTTCGACCTCGACCTGTCCGGCTCGCTGTCCGTACGCTCGGTCACCGTGGACGGCCGGCCCGCCGCCTTCACCCGCAGCGGCGACGAACTGGTCGTCACCCCCGCCGCCGCGCTCGCCTCCGGGCAGGGCTTCTCCGTCGTCGTCCGGTACGACGGCAGACCCACCCACGTCCTCGACCCCGACGGCTCCAGGGACGGCTGGATCAGGACCAGCGACGGCGTCTTCAACGCCAATGAGCCGCAGGGCGCGATGACCTGGTACCCCGGCAACCATCACCTGTCGGACAAGGCGACGTACCGCTTCTCGGTCACCGTGCCCAGCACCAGGGTCGCGGTGGCCAACGGCGACCTGGTGGCCAGGACGTCGGCCGGCGGCCGGACCACGTACGTGTGGGACGCCCGCGAGCCCATGGCCGGCTATCTGACCACCGTGTCGATCGGCAAGTTCCAGCTCACCGACACCAGGTCCGGCGGCTACCGGGTGATCACCGCCGTGGACCCCAAGCTCGCCGGCACGGCGACGGACTTCGCCGCCCGTCACGCCCCCGTCCTGGACTACTTCAGCTCGCTCTTCGGCCCGTACCCCTTCTCCTCCACCGGCGGGATCGTGGATCACGAGCCGAACGTCGGCTACGCCCTGGAGACCCAGACCCGGCCCATCTACCCCGTGGTGCCCGGCGAGTCGCTGCTCGCGCACGAGCTGGCCCACCAGTGGTTCGGCGACTCGGTGACACCCACCTTATGGCGGGACATCTGGCTGAACGAGGGCTTCGCGACGTACGCGGAATGGCTCTGGCTGGAGAAGATCGGCAGCCGTCCCGTGCAGACGTCCTTCGACGGCGTCTACGCCAGGCCCGCCGACGACGAGTTCTGGCAGACGCCCACCGCCGACCCCGGCGGCGCCGCCGCGCTCTTCCACGACCCCGTCTACGACCGCGGCGCGGCGACCTTGCACGTCCTGCGCCGGACCGTCGGTGACAACGCGTTCTTCACGATCCTGCGCACCTGGGCGAACGACCACAAGTACGGCAACGCCGACACCGCCGCCTTCGTGGCCCTGTCCGAACGCGTGTCCGGCAGGCAGCTCGACGCCCTCTTCGACGCCTGGCTCTTCCAGCCCGGCAAGCCGTCGTTGTGATCATTCCGGTACGGCCTGCGCGTCCGTTTGGGCGGCAAGCCGTACCAGACCTAGATAAGCTTCACGGCCATGGCCGGTCGTCCTTTGCATGAAGTCGTCGAAGCCGGATGGGCTCAGGCTCTTGAGCCCGTATCCGAGCAGATCTCCTTGATGGGTGAGTTCCTGCGCAACGAGATCGCCGAGGGCAGGCAGTACCTGCCCGCGGGCCCCAACGTCCTGCGCGCGTTCAACCAGCCCTTCGACGACGTCAGGGTGCTGATCGTGGGCCAGGACCCGTACCCCACGCCCGGCCACCCCGTCGGGTTGTCGTTCTCGGTGGCGCCCGAGGTGCGGCCGATACCCGGGAGCCTGCTCAACATCTACAAGGAGATGGAGTCCGACCTCGGCCTCCCCCGCCCCGCCAACGGCGACCTGACCCCGTGGGCCGAGCAGGGCGTGCTGCTGCTCAACAGGGTCCTGACCGTCATGCCCGGCAAGCCCGCCTCCCACCGGGGCAAGGGCTGGGAGCAGGTCACCGAGCAGGCCATCCGCGCCCTCGTGGCCCGCGACAAGCCGATGGTCGCCATCCTGTGGGGCCGCGACGCCCGCAACCTCGCGCCCATGCTCGGCAGCGTGCCGCGCATCGAGTCGGCGCACCCGTCCCCGCTGTCGGCGCGCAGCGGCTTCTTCGGCTCGCGGCCGTTCAGCCGCGCCAATGAGCTGCTCACCCAGCAAGGCGCCGCACCTGTCGAGTGGAAGCTGCCCTAGCATCGTCGCCATGAGTGATGAACCGAAATACCTGCGCCTTACGGTCGAGCTGACCGTGGAGGTGCTCGACGTGAACGCGCTGCAGGCGGCGGCGCTGGCCGAGATCCGGCATCCCGACGCCGACCTCAGCGACGAGGAGCGCTCCGAGCAGGCCGACCTCGTCAACTCCGACGAGACCGGCGCCTCGGCGCTGCAGTGGCTGATCGAGCCGGACCACGTGCTGCAGCTCGTGGACCACATCACCGAGATCGAGCCGCGTGAGGCCGTTCTCGGGGTGGAGCCGTCCGAGGGGCCGAGCGAGGACGAGGACGAGGACCACCACGACCACGACCACGCGTGACCTCTCGCACGTGACGTGACCTGAAGTGGTGTGACCTGATGTGGTGTGGCGTGACGTGACGTGATGTACGCCGACCGGCCACGGCGCCCATCGCGTCGTGATCTGCGACGTGCGGCGACCGGCCACGGCGCTCCATCCGCGCCGCGGCTCCGTCGTACGGCGCCCATCACGTCGTGACCTCTGACGTACGGCGATCAGCCACGGCGCCCCACCCGCGTCGTGGCTCTTCGCCCCGGCTACGATCGTCTCGTCCGGGCTCTTTCCGTTCTCCGAGGGATCTGTCGCCATGATCGTGGCCTTCTCCATCACCCCGCTGGGCGTCGGCGAAGGGGTCGCCGAACCGGTCGCCCGCGCCGTCAAGGTGGTCCGCGAGAGCGGCCTGCCCAACCGCACGGACGCGATGTTCACCACGATCGAGGGCGAGTGGGACGAGGTCATGGACGTCGTCAGGCGCGCGGTGGACGCCGTCGCCGAGGTCGCCCCGAGAGTCAGCCTGGTCCTCAAGGCCGACCTGCGCCCGGGCGTGACGGACGGCATGACCACCAAACTCCAAAGCCTCGAACGCCACCTCCCCTGACCCACCTCCCCCACGCAGAGGAACTCTCGGCCGCACCCTCGTACCGCGAAGCCCACGATCTGCGGATGCCGGCTGAGCACGCAGCTGGGCACACGGGTGAGGAACCTCCCACAGTCGGACGTGGTGTGGAACCCCGTAGGGGGCACGTGGCGCGCCACCCCTGCGGCAGACATATGGCTCGGAGCCGTCCATGGCGGGACGTGGCAAGGAGCCGCGCAGCAGGCACGTGGCGCGCAACCATCCCGTAGCGGACACACAGCGAGAAGCCCGGCAGCCGGCATGCAACGCGCAGCCCCTACGGCGGGCACAGGGCAGGAAACCTCCCGTAGCGGGCACATGGTTGGGGCGGGCACCCGGAGCACAACCCCCCGGCGGTCACAGGGCTCGGAGCCCCAGTAGCGGGCGCGTGGCGCGGAGCCCTGCAGCGGGCACGCCGCGCGCAGCAGCCCCTGCGGCGGGCACATGGCGCAGAGCCCCCGTAGCGGACACGTAGCCCGGAGCTCTCGTAGCACAGCATGGCGAGTAATCCCGTAGCGGATGCGGGGCGCCGAAGGTTGGATCCAAGCGCCACTGCTCGACCTTCTGGTGATGTCGGCGTTGCGCGGCTTGCGAGCGGGGCGGGCAGCGGCCGTTTGGCCTCGCGCTCAGACGGCGGCACGCTCCTTTCGGGGAGCGCAGAGCTCCGATGAATGTTGGGATTCGCGATATGTCTTGACCGTCTCCGTAAACGCGACATATCGTGTCGCTTGATCGGAGAACGCGATACTACTCGTGCCCGGAGGTGGAGGCAATGAGACAAGAGCGAGTGCCCGTGCTGGTGGTCGGCGGCGGGTACGCGGGCCTGAGCGCTGCCGCGCTGCTGGCGTGGCGCGAGGTGCCCGTCATTCTGGTCGAGCGGCACCCGAGCACGTCCATCCAGCCCAAGGCGTTCGGCATGGGACCGCGAGCCGTCGAGCTGCTGCGGCCGCTGCCGGGGATCGAGCAGACGTTCGCCGACATCTGGATCGGCATCGGCGACTCCATGCGCATCGCGATCGCCAAGACGCTGGCCGACCCCGATCCGCAGATGATCTTCGAGGACACGGGCGAGTTCGACGCCCTGGCCGACCTCACCCCCGTGCCCCGCGTGGGCGCCCCCCAGTCGGAGGTCGAGCGGGTGCTGCGCGCCTACGCCGACGAGCTCGGCGCCGACCTGCGCTTCTCCACCGAACTGATCTCCCTCGACCAGGACGACGACGGCGTCACCGCCGTGATCCGCGCCGCCGACGGCGAGGAGAGCGTCGTACGGGCCGACTACGTGGTGGCGGCCGACGGCCACCGAAGCTCCCTGCGCGAGCGGCTGGCCGTGCCCACCTCCGGGAGGGGCGACCTGGTGCAGATGCGCTCGATCATGTTCGACGCCGATCTGACCGGTCTGGTGAACGAGCGCGAGGTCATCGTCTGGTACCTCCACAACGACGCGTTCACCGGCGTCATCGTGACCGGCACGGGCGTCGGCGCGCACGTGCTCGGCATCAACCAGACCCCCTCCCCGGACGGCGGCGCGGACGCCCTCACCGAGGAACGCTGTGTCGAGCTCATCCGCGCCGGAACCGGCATCCCGGACCTGGACGTGCAGGTGCTGGACACGGCGACGTTCAGCCTGGCGCACGTCGTGGCCGACACCTTCCGCGCCGGACGCGTCTTCTTCGCCGGCGACGCCGCCCACACCATGCCGCCCACCGGCGGCCAGGGCGGCAGCACCGCCCTCCAGGACGGCTGCGACATCGCCTGGCGCCTCTGGCTGGTGCTCAGCGGGCAGGCCGGCCCCGGCTTCCTGGACACCTACGACGCCGAACGCCGCCCGATCGGCGCCCTGACCGCCGACGCCCAGCTCGCCAACCTCAGCGTGCGGATGCCCGTGGACGAGCGCTCCGACTACCCCGAGCCCCTGGAGGACTTCCTGCAGGCGATGCTCGGCTACCGGTACCACTCCGCCGCCGTCCTGGAGGAGCCCGGCGACGACGGCTCGCTCCTGGAGGACCCGCGCGTCCCGAGCGGCCGGCCCGGCAGCCGCGCCCCGCACGTCGTGCTCGACTGGGAGGGGCAGCGCATCTCGACCATCGACCTGTTCGGCTCCGGTTTCGTCCTGCTGGCCGACAAGTGCGGCGGCCAGGTCTGGATGGACGCCGGCCGCGTGGTCAAGGAGCGCCTGGGCGTGCAGCTCACCCGCATCCTGGTGGACGACGAGCTGGTGGACGTGGAGGGCCGCTGGCGGGAGCGGTACGGGGTGCGGGAAGGCGGCGCTGTCCTGGTGCGGCCCGACGGGTACGTGGCCTGGCGCGCCCCTCGCCCCACGTCGGACCCCATGTCCACGCTCGACCAGGCCCTCACCCGGATCCTGCACCGCTGACCACCTGCCTTTCGCCGGACCGGGCCCGATGGCCTTCGCCGGGGTCGTGAAACGTGTGCATGGGCGGGGAGGCACGTACGTGCTCCATGGGTCTGGCCGTCTCGCGGGGGCGGGGGTCAGGCGGCCAGGGCCGGGCGTGCGGGGTGGTCGGCGGAGGTCAGGTCGAGGCTGGCGGCGGCGCACAGCCAGTCGTTGACCGAGCCGGTGAAGCCGGACGGCGGCCCCACCTTGAGACAGGTGAGCCGGCCGCTGCCGGGGGCGGGGCCCACCTTCAGGCGGCGGATGGCGCCCGAGCTACCCGGCTCGCCGAGGTCGGCGAGGACGCCGAGGTCGGCGAGGTCGGCGTCGCACGGGGTCAGCCGCACGCCGAAGGGCGGGACGCCCCTGAGGGCGCCGGACGGCTGGATCCGCAGGAGGTCGTCGATCTCGTGGCAGTTGGCCTGCGGGTGCACCCGCAGGTGGGCGAGCTGGTCGGCGACCAGGCGATGGGCCACCGATCGGAGGAGGGCGGTCGCGCAGAGGCTGTGGGCGCAGGCGGCGCCGTCGAGGGTGATCTCCGGGAGCGCGAAGCGGCGCAGGCCGCGCGAGGTGACGCGCAGGCAGTCGCAGGCGGCCGTCTCGGACGGGTCCCATGGGGGGCAGGTGGCGTCGTCGCGCATCTGCACCTCCCAGGTGAGCCAGTCGTCGCCGAGGCGGAAGTCTTCCGGCTCGCCCGGCGACCTCGGGCAGGCGGGCACGGCCGAGGCGGTGGACGGGTCGATCAGCAGGCCGTCGCACTGGCGGGCGAGGGCGCGGGCGACGGCTCTGGCTGTCTGGGCGTTGCCGGGCAGGCGGCGTGGAGGCGCGGTGGTGGACACCAGCACGTGTTGCCCGGCCCGACGAATCCGCCGTCGTTCGTCGCCCGTGAGGGTGAGGCCGGCCGGTCGCCAGGGGGCGGGGACATGGGTGACGGTCAGGGACGGCGGGGTGTCGAGCGCGTCACGGGCCGCCTTCCGGTACGGCGCGGGGACGCGCCAGGGCACGAAGGTGTCGACGTCGAACGGCAGGTGCTCCACGGCTACGACGAACAGTGAGGTCAGCATGGCGGGGAGCGGCAGAACGATCTTCATGAGGTGCCTCGCCTTCGAAAACGTGGTGAGGCACCCAGGATCCGGAACCGGGCCGGCCGTGGTGCGGCCGAACCCGGTTCTGGGGACGAACCCGCCGACCGGCCCCCACCCTGTGGACAACCACCGGGGAGGCGGAGGCCGGACATTCCGGGGATGGTGCGGGTGATGGCGAAGGTCTGACCAGGAGGCGGAGAGCGTTCCGGTCAGGGGGTGGTGCGGGTGATGGCGAGGGTTTGGCCGGGGAGGCGGAGGCCGTCGGGGCCGGCGGCGACCGGGTCGTCCGAGGCCAGGAGGAGGGTGGCGCCCGCCGGCGGCAACGTCAGCGTCTCCGGGGAGAAGTTGACGCTGACGCACACCGTCCCGCGCCACATGACCAGCCACCTGCCCTCCGGATCGGCCTCCACCCGCACCCGGTCCAGCCGCGGATCCGACAGCTCGGGCAGCGCCTTGCGCAGCGCGATGAGGTCCCGGTACCAGCACAGCAGGGACCAGTTCTCCTCCTCCTTCAGCTCGCTCCAGTCCAGCTTGGAACGGAGGAACGCCTCCTCGTCGGACGGGTTCGGCGCGTCCCAGGCGTACCCGAAGCCGTCGAACTCGCGCTCGCGCCGCGTCCCCTCGCTCTCCCGCAGCTCGGGCTCCACATGGTCGGAGAAGAACAGGAACGGCGTGCCGGCCCCCCACTCCTCCCCCATGAACAACATCGGCGTGAACGGCGAGGTCAGCAGCAGACCGGCCCCGAGCCTGAGTGCGGACACGGGCAGGCGGTCGCCGCCGGGCCGGTTGCCGATCTGGTCGTGGTTCTGCAGGCAGGCGACCAGCCGGTGGCCGGGCACGCCGGTGAAGGGCTGCCCGTGCGCCCGGTCGCGGAAGCTGGAGTAGCCGCCGTCGTGCAGCACGCCCCGGGTCAGCACCCGGGCCAGCGCCGACGGATCGGCGAAGTCCTCGTAGTAGCCGTGGCTCTCGCCGCTCACGGCGGTGTGCAGGGCGTGGTGGACGTCGTCGTTCCACTGCGCGGTCATCCCGAGGCCGCCGGCCTCCAGCGGGCGTACCATGCGCGGGTCGTTGAGGTCGGACTCGGCGATCAGCGACAGCGGCCGGCCGAGCGAGCAGGCCAGCGCGTCGACCTCCTCCGCCAGCTCGGCCAGCAGGTGGCGGGCGCGCCTGTCGTGCAGCGCGTGGACGGCGTCCAGCCGCAGCCCGTCGATGTGGTAGTCGCGCAGCCACTGGACGGCGTTGCCGACGAAGTACCGGCGGACCTCGTCGGACCCCGGCCCGTCCAGGTTGACCGCTTCACCCCAATAGCTACCAGCAAAGCCGGAAAAATACGGACCAAAGGGGTGGAGGAAGTTGCCCGACGGCCCCAGGTGGTTGTAGACCACGTCCAGGATGACGCCGATCCCGGCCCGGTGGCACGCGTCCACGAACGACTTCAGCCCGTCGGGCCCGCCGTACGTCTCGTTGACCGCGTAGAGGTCGACGCCGTCGTACCCCCAGTTGCGTCCGCCGGGGACGGGGGCGACCGGCATGATCTCCACGAAGTCCACGCAGAGCTCGACCAGGTGCTCCAGCCGCTCGATCGCAGCGGCGAACGTCCCCTCGCCGGTGAACGTGCCGACGTGCAGCTCGTAGATCACCGAACCGCGCAGGTCGCGGCCCTTCCAGTCGTGGTCGGACCAGGTGAAGCGGTCGTGCTCGTAGACCGCGCTCGGCCCGAACACCCCCTCGGGCTGCCGCCGGGAGCGCGGGTCGGGGTAGGGCCCGCCACCGTCGAGGACGAAGGCGTACCTGGTGCCGTGGCCGGCCTCGGCGACCTCGGCCCACCACCAGCCTCTCTCCCCCTGGGACATCGGCCGGCGTCCGTCCAGAACGTCGACCTCGACAGCCGTGGCCTTCGGTGCCCAGACCTCAAAGATCATGTCGCTCCAGCAGTGAGACGGGGTACTGATCGAGCAGCCGGGCCAGCGGAACCGTCCCCGAGTGCGGCTCGCCGGTGAGCAGGTCGCGCCAGGATCCGCCGGGCAGCGTCAAGGTGGTGTCGCCCCACACCGAGTGGCCGGCGACCGCGGAGCGGCGCGCGAGGCGTACCGGCAGCCTGGTGGCGACCGCCACCGCCCGCGGGCCTTCGCCCCGGGCGAAGGCGATCGCGTGCTCGGCCGCCTCCCCCTCCGCCCGCAGCGGCAGGTACGGCGCCGCGCCCCCGAGCCGCCTGCGCAGCCGCAATGCCTGCGTCGTGACCAGGAGCTTGGCGGCGTCCCAGGAGCTCTCGGGCTTGCGCGGGTACGTCACGGGCCGCCGGTTGTCCGGATCGACCAGCGAGAAGTCGGTGGTCTCGTTGCCCTGGTACACATCGGGCACCCCGGGCATCATGAGCTGCACCAGCTTGGCCCCGAGCGAATTCGACATCGCGAACGGCTCTATGCGCTCGGTGAACTCCTCCACCGGCAGCCGCACGGCGGCCTGCGCGAACTCCCGCAGCCGCCGCTCGTAGCCGGCGTCGGGACGCACCCACGAGATCGCGGTCTTGGCCTCCCGAGCCGCCTTGAGCAGGTAGTCGGTGAAGCGTTCCGCGGAGATCGGCCAGGCGGCCATGAGGTTCTGCCAGGCCAGGTAGTCGAGATGGGGGTCGAAGGAGAGCTCCCGCGACCACTCCGACACCACGGACGCCCACTCCCGCGGCATCTCCGACAACACCGACAACCGGGCCCGCACGTCCTCCGACCGCTTGGTGTCGTGGGTGGACAGGGTCGTCATCGTGTACGGGGACATCTCCCCGCAGAAGTCGTGGAACTCCTCGACCGACACGCCGAACACGTCCGGCTCGCCGCCCACCTCGTTGAGGCACGACAGCGGGAACCACCGGTACAGCGCGGTGTCCTCCACGCCCTTGGCCATGACAGGGCCGCACGTCTGCTGGAAGCGCACGATCGCCTCCGGCGAGCCGTACAGGACCTCCCGGACGAGCGGCCGCACGGCGGGCGAGCACTCGGCGGCGGCCAGCTCGACGATCTCCACCGACTCGGGCGGCGGCTCCTCCCCCGGCACCAGGTACGCCCGGTAGAGCGGCATCGCGGCCAGCAGCTCCGACACCGCGGCGGGTGCGCAGCCGGTGACCCTGGCCAGCCGGTCGATCTCCGCCCCGAAGAACAGGTCGAGCACCTCGCGCTTGGCCTGCGTCATCACCGGACGGTAGTCGTCGGGCTGCCCGGTCAGCTCGCTGAACAGCCGGACCAGCGGCTCCTTGCCCGAGGGGTCGACGAACAGGCCGTTGACCCGGTTGAGCACCTCGTAGCCGGTGGTGCCGTCGCAGGCCCAGTCGGGCTGCAGCCGCTCGGGGCCGATGAGGATCTTCTCCACGACCGTCCAGGGGCCGCCGGTCCGCTCGCGCAGCCGGTCGAGGTAGCCGCGGGGGTCGGCCAGGCCGTCGGGATGGTCGATGCGCAACCCGTCGACCAGGCCCTCGTCGAGCAGCCAGAAGATCACCTCGTGCGTGGCGAAGAACACCGCCGGGTCCTCCACGCGCAGCCCGATCAGCGAGGAGACGTCGAAGAAGCGCCGGTAGCCGGGGCCCTCCCGCCAGTCGACCAGCCGGTAGTGGCCCGGGTGGGGGAAGGCGTGCTCGTGGTAGCGCAGGACGTCGCCGTCGACCACGGGCTCGGTGTCGTCGCCGAGCACCGGCAGCGCCACCTTCCCCTCCACCCACTCGATGTCGAACCAGTTCGCGTACGGCGAGGCGGGCCCGTCCTTGAGCACCGACCAGAACTGGGCGTTCATCGTGTTCATGTGGTTGGGCACGATGTCGATGACGATGCCCAGGTCGTGCGCGGCCAGTTCCTGGGCCATCTCGCGGAAGCCGGTGGCCCCGCCGAACTCCTCCCTGATCCTGGAGTGGTCGACGACGTCGTAGCCGTGCCGCGACCCGGGCGTGGCCTGCAGCACCGGCGACAGGTAGACGTGGCTGACGCCGAGGTCGCGCAGGTAGCCGGCGATCTCGGCGACCTGCGCGAAACCGAAGTCGGGGGTGAGCTGCACCCGGTACGTCGAGGCCGGCCTAGACACGGCGCAGCACCCGCACGCTGCGTCCGGGGACCTCGATCGCCTCGCCCGCGCGCACCATCCGCACGTCGAGCCTGATGGGCATCGCGGTGTCGATCTCGGTGTGCCACATCTCGCCGTAGTCCTGGGGGATCGTGAACTTGATCGTGTCGTGGTGGGCGTTGAACAGCAGCAGGAAGGAGTCGTCCCGGATCGGGCGGCCGCGCCGGTCGGGCTCGGTGATGGCGTCGCCGTTGAGGAAGACGGCCAGCGACTTGGCGTAGCCGACGTTCCAGTCGCTGTCGGTCATCTCCTCCCCGGACGGGGTGAGCCAGGCGATGTCGCTCAGCCCGCGGACCGGCCTGCCGTAGAAGAACCTCCTGCGCCGGAAGACCGGATGCTTCTTCCGCAGCGCCGCGAGCTCCTGGGTGAACTCCAGAAGCAGCCAGTTCTCCCTGATGTCGGACCAGTCGACCCAGGTCAGCTCGTTGTCCTGGCAGTAGCCGTTGTTGTTGCCCTTCTGGGTGCGGCCCAGCTCGTCGCCGTGCGAGAGCATCGGCACGCCCTGCGACAGGAACAACGTGGTGAGGAAGTTGCGTTTCTGCTGCTCGCGCAGCGACTCGATGGCCAGGCTCGCCGGGCCCTCCTCGCCGCAGTTCCACGACCGGTTGTCGTCGGTGCCGTCGCGGTTGCCCTCTTTGTTCGCCTCGTTGTGCTTGTCGTTGTACGCGACGAGATCCTGCAGGGTGAAGCCGTCGTGGCAGGTCACGAAGTTGATGGAGGCGGCCGGGCGGCGGCTGTCGTCCTTGTACAGGTCGCTGGACCCGGTGAGGCGGGAGCCGAACTCGGGCAGCGTGGCGGCCTGCCCGCGCCACAGGTCGCGGATCGTGTCGCGGTAGCGGCCGTTCCACTCGGTCCAGCGCGAGGGGAAGTTGCCGACCTGGTAGCCGCCGGGGCCGACGTCCCAGGGCTCGGCGATGAGCTTGACCTGCGACAACACCGGGTCCTGCTGCACCAGGTCGAAGAACGCGCTCAGCCGGTCGACCTCGTGCAGCTCGCGGGCGAGGGTGGAGGCGAGGTCGAAGCGGAACCCGTCGACGTGCATCTCGATGACCCAGTAGCGGAGCGAGTCCATGATCATCTGGAGGACGTGCGGGGAGCGCATGAGCAAGCTGTTGCCCGTGCCGGTGGTGTCGACGTAGTAGCGCTTGTCGTTCTCGACCAGGCGGTAGTAGTTGCTGTTGTCGATGCCCCTGAACCCCAGCGTCGGCCCCAGGTGGTTGCCCTCGGCGGTGTGGTTGTAGACGACGTCGAGGATGACCTCGATGCCCGCCTCGTGCAGGCTGCGCACCATCGCCTTGAACTCCAGCACCTGCCCGCCGCGCTGCCCGGTGCTGGAGTAGCGGTTGTGCGGGGCGAAGAAGCCGATGGAGTTGTAGCCCCAGTAGTTGGACAGGCCGCGCTGCTCCAGGATGTGGTCGGTGACGAACTGGTGCACCGGCATCAGCTCCAGCGCCGTCACGCCGAGCTTGGTGAGGTGGTCGAGGATCTCTGGGTGGCCGAGCGCCGCGTACGTGCCGCGCAGGTGCTTGGGGATCTTGGGATGGCTTATCGTCAGCCCGCGCACGTGGGCCTCGTAGATCACCGTGTCGTGGTACGGCGTCGCCGGCGGCCGGTCGTGCCCCCAGCCGAAGAACGGGTTGATCACGATGGACCGCGGCACGTACGGGGACGAGTCGGCGTCGTTGCGCGTGTCCGGCTGGCCGAACCGGTAGCCGTAGACCGCCTCGTGCCAGTCGACGCCGCCCTCGATCGCCATCGCGTACGGGTCGAGCAGCAGCTTGTTGGGGTTGCAGCGCAGGCCGCGCGCCGGCTCGTACGGCCCGTGCACGCGGTAGCCGTAACGCTGGCCGGGGCCGATGCCCGGCAGGTAGCCGTGCCAGATGAACCCGTCGACCTCCGTGAGCGGCACCCGCGACTCGACGTTGTCCTCGTCGAACAGGCACAGCTCCACCGCCTGGGCGACCTCGGTGTAGAGCGAGAAGTTCGTGCCCGCGCCGTCGTACGTCGCCCCGAGAGGATAGGGGTCTCCAGGCCAGATCTCGATCATCGAGGCTCCCTTGCGGTCTCTCCCATGTTCCGTTCCCCCGCTCCGCCGGACAAGGCCACCCTGTTCCTTCCCACGCGTCCGTCCGGAATACTCCGAAAAATCGAGTGAGCCGCCTCCGACGGCGCGGTGTCGAAGGCGGCTCACGTGTTCGGCCCGGTGGGGGGTGCGGCGAGGTTCACGGATCCGGTGCGCGGCCCCCGCGCACCGGATCCGCACCCGCGATCGGGCGACGCGACGCTGCGTCCCCGATCCCCCGCGATCAGGACGGTCGATCCTCGCTCTGGCAGGAGCGAACGATCGTCGCAGCCGGGCCGACGAGCCCCCGTCGGCCCAGCCTTATGTGACGGACGGCCTCTGGTGAGCCATCACGTCAGGGAATGAACGCGGCATTTCGATCTCTGGTGGTTTGATCAAATCAGCCCCAGGGCATCCCCCTCTCTTACGGCTTGGCTGACTTTTACCCTCCGACACCGGAAACCCACCCCGAATTGGCACTTGCCATAGGAACGTGCCGGTGACGATTACCTACCGCACATGCCTTCGAAACCGAACCCGGGGGTACGCTCCGGGGCAACCGGCCACCGCGCGGGAAGGGAGTGTGCGGCGATGACCATCCCCAACCCGACGCTCCGGCAGCGGCAACTGGCGATGCGCTTACGCGAGCTGCGCAACGAGAAGAACCTCAGCATCGCCGAGGTCGCCCAGCTCCTCCTGTGCTCCCCGGCCAAGATCAGCCGGATCGAGACCGCCCAGCGCGGCGTCAGCCTGCGCGACGTGCGCGACCTGTGCCGCCTGTACGAGGTCTCCCCCGCCGAGTCCGCCCAGCTCATGACGCTGGCCAAGGACGCCAGGCAGAAGGAGTGGTGGCAGTTCTACGACAACCGCGAGCTGCGGCAGATGCTCGGCCTGGAGGCGGAGGCCAGCGCCATCACCGAGTACGAGATCACCACCGTGCCCGGCCTGCTCCAGACCGAGGACTACGCCCGCGCCGTGATCCGCGGCTGGCTGCCCCGCATCGCGCCCGACGTGCTCGACGACCGGGTCAGGGTGCGGATGAAACGCCAGGAGTGGCTGCACCGGCCCGACACCCTGCGCTACTGGGTCCTGCTGGACGAGTCGGTGCTCTACCGGCACGTGAGCAGCCGGCAGACCATGCGTGAACAGCTCGACCGGCTCATCGAGCTGAGCGAGCTGCCGCACGTCACCATCCAGGTGATCCCGTTCACGGCGGGGGCGCACGTGGGTTTCGACAGCACCTTCCGGCTCATGGAGTTCGACCATGACTCCGGCATCGCCGACACCATTTTCGTGGAACATCAAATGGGCCTTTTCTACCTGGAGGCCGATAAGGTGGTCCGGCGGTTTCGTGAGATCATCGACCATCTGCGGGCCGAGGCCCTGGGCATCCAGGAATCGAAGCGGCGAATTACCGAGATGGCCGCAAACTTCGCTTAGCACTTCGTCACGAGATCATCTCTTTTTTTCTGGCCACCTGGCATGATGCCGCCGACACATCGGGACCTCGCTTCCGCGGCAAGTGCCAGGTGCTACTGTTCATCCATTGGGACACTTTCGCTCTCCACGTGAGATCGCCGGTGTCCGACCAACACCGTTCCAGCGCGCCCGGCGAGGTCCGACCGCCGCCGCGCCCATTGTCGATGCACGAGGGGGAGACAATGACGTCCCACCACCCTGACGTCCAGGCGGGTCCGCGGTGGCGGGCCGCGTCGCGCTGCAACAACGGAGAATGCGTCGAGGTCGCGTTGCTGTCCGCCGGCGAGATCGGCGTGCGGGACAACAAGAACCCGGCCGGCCCTGTTCTCACGTTCAGCGCCCGGGAATGGGACGCGTTCCTGCATGGAATACGTCAGTCCGGCTGAGCGCGCGACGCTTTTTTCCGGCGGACGTCCTCACGGACGCCCGCCTTTTTTGTCCGGCGCTGACGGTTGCACTGCCCCTTTTGTCGCCTGGTCATCCTCTGCTGTCAAGGTAAAATCACCTTCGGCTCAATACCTCTACAGCCGCCTTCAGGAGGTAATGGATGAAACGCCCACCTGCCCTTGACCAGGCACGCTGGCAACGGTGCAACAATGGCGACTGCGTCGAGGTCACCATGCTCGCCGACCGGGTCTGGGTGCGGGGAAGTCAGGACGCCAGCGGTGCCGTCCTGTCGTTCACCACCGACGAGTGGGCCGCGTTCCTCGACGGCGTGCGGCGCGGCCACTTCGATCTCGAACGGCTCGCGCCCCAGGTCTGACCGGCCACGACGTTCTCCATCGGGCTCTGTCGGGGGCCATCGGGGTTTCAGGCCGCGGCCCCCGGCAATATGCCGACTCCATGGGCGGTTTCAAGAAGTTCTTACTCCGAGGCAACATCGTCGAGCTGGCCGTCGCCGTCATCGTCGGGGCGACCTTCAGCGGGCTCGTCCAGGCACTGGTCACCGATCTCATCACCCCGCTCATCGGCGCGGTGACCGGCGGCCGGCAGCCGAACTTCGCCGAATACTCCTTCACGATCAACGGCAGCCAGTTCAAGTACGGCGACTTCCTCAACCACCTGCTGACCTTCCTGGTCATCGCGGCGGTCGTCTACTGGCTGGTCGTGGCCCCGATGACGCGGCTGATCCACCTGCTCGACCGCGACAAGGCAGCGACGACCAAGGAGTGCCCCGAGTGCCTGTCCGACATCCCGGCCGAGGCCAGCCGGTGCGCCCATTGCACGGTGGAGCTGGTGCCCCAGTCCGAGAAACCGCGCTGAACCGTACATCACGGACTCTTGACCCCAGTGGCGCGCCGGCACGGTGGACGTTCGGCAAGATGGACCGATGAGCGTTGAGTTGATGGTCTGGGACGAGCCCGTGCCGATCAGCAGGGATCAGGCCCGGACCACGTATCTGGCGGTGAAGCGGAGCGACCCCGTCGAGGGGGACGTGCCCGACGTCGCCAAGGAGCTGCCCGGGCAGGTCGCCCTGTACCCCGGGCACGTCCTGGTGACGATGGACCTGGACACGATGGACGAGAGCTCGGCCCAGGTGTTCACCACCGCCCGCGCGCACGGCCTGGTCTGCTACGACCCCCAGCGCGACCTGGTGCACAACGTGGCCCCGCTCGGCGTGTACGAGGGCATGCAGCTGCACACCGGCGACGGGATGGTCGTGCACGACCCCGACCTCGGGCTGGTCCAGGACGTCCTGGCCACCCTGTCGCCGCAGAACCCGTTCGTCGCCCTGGTGAACTTCGGCCGGCACTTCCTCCAGGTCTCCCCCGGCTACGAGCTGGAGTACAAGGAGGGCGCGATGGTCCGTGCCGTGGTGCCCGAGCTGGCCGAGGTGCAGCAGGCCTTCCACGAGTACGCCACCGGCGAGCGCGGCTTCCTCACCCGCCACACCTGGGCTCAGGCGTAGACCTGGGCGAACAGCTCCGGATCGACGTTCCCCCCGGACAGCACGGCCACCGTGCGCCCGGCGGGGACGCGGCCCGACAGCAGGGCGGCCGTGGTCGCCGCGCCGCTGGGCTCGGCCACCAGCCGGGCGGTGCGCGCGATGTGCCGCATGGCCGCCCGCAGCTCGTCCTCCGAGACGGTGACGATGCCTTCGAGGTGCTCGCGCAGGTGGGCGAAGGTCAGCTCGGACACCTGGTTCACGCGCAGCCCGTCGGCGATGGTCCGGAACGTGCGGGTGGTCTCCCAGGCGACCACGTGCCCGGCCGCCAGGCTCTCGGCGGCGTCGGCGGCCAGCTCGGGCTCCACGCCGTACACGCGGACGTCGGGCCGCAGCGCCTTGACCGCCGCCGCCACGCCGGCGGCCAGCCCGCCGCCGCTGACCGGCACGAGCACCACC
The DNA here is from genome assembly GCF_040649795.1 of Nonomuraea sp. NPDC048881. Lineage (NCBI taxonomy): Bacteria > Bacillati > Actinomycetota > Actinomycetes > Streptosporangiales > Streptosporangiaceae > Nonomuraea > Nonomuraea sp. NPDC048881. The sequence goes on along the minus strand of NZ_JBEZGC010000001.1, from coordinate 830,253 downwards.
TCGACGTCCGGCAGGTCCTCGACGATCTCCAGCCCGATCGTGCCCTGCCCGGCGATGATCGCGCGGTGGTCGTAGGGCGGCACCAGCGTCAGGCCGCGCTCGCCGGCCAGCCGCTCGGCCGTCACCTCGCGCTGGTCGGGCGGCACGACCACCAGCTCGGCGCCCCACCCCTCGATCGCCGCCGCCTTGACCGCAGGGGTGCCCTCGGGCACGACGACCACGCACGGCACGCCGAACTGCGCCGCCGCGAACGCCAGCGCCTGGCCATGGTTGCCCGAGGAGTGCGTGACGACGCCGGCCGGACGCAGCGAGGCCAGCGCGTTGTAGGCGCCGCGGATCTTGAACGACCCGACCGGCTGCAGGCTCTCGGGCTTCAGCCACGCCTCGCCCATCCTCAGGAGCGGCGTGCGCACCGCGGTTCCGTTGATCCGCCCGGCCGCCGCGCGGATGTCGTCGATCGTCACCAGGTCCATACGGTCACTCTAGGCGCGGACCGGCACAATTCGGCCGGCTCCTGCTCCATGGCAGGATCGCGAGACATGAGAACTCTGTACCCGCCCATCGAACCCTACGAGTCCGGCCTGCTCGACGTGGGTGACGGCAACCAGATCTACTGGGAGGTCTGCGGCAACCCCGACGGAAAGCCGGCCGTCATGCTGCACGGCGGGCCGGGCGCCGGGTGCAGCGCCAACCACCGCCGGCAGTGGAACCCCGAGCTGTACCGCATCGTCCTGTTCGACCAGCGCAACTGCGGGCGCAGCCTGCCGCACGCCAGCACGCCGGGCACGTCGCTGGCCGCCAACACCACCTGGAACCTGGTGGCCGACATGGAACGGCTGCGCGAGCACCTGGGCATCGAGCGGTGGCAGGTGTTCGGCGGGTCGTGGGGCAGCGCGCTGTCGCTGGCCTACGCCCAGACGCACCCCGACCGTACGACCGAGCTGGTGCTGCGCGGCATCTTCACGCTGCGCCCGCACGAGCTGCGCTGGTTCTACCAGGAGGGCGCGAGCTACCTGTTCCCCGACCTGTGGGAGTCGTACCTGGCGCCGATCCCCGTCGAGGAGCGCGGCGACCTCATGGCCGCCTACCGCGCCCGGCTCGAAGGCGACGACGACGCGGTCCGGCTCGCGGCGGCCAAGGCGTGGTCGCAGTGGGAGGGCGCCACGATCACGCTGCTGCCCGACCCGAGCCTGGTGGCGGAGTTCGGCGAGGACAAGATGGCGGTGTCGTTCGCCAGGATCGAGAACCACTACTTCCACCACGGCGGCTGGTTCGAGCCCGAGCAGCTCATCAGGGACGTCGACCGCGTCCGGCACATCCCGGCCGTGATCATCCAGGGCCGCTACGACGCCTGCACGCCCATGGCCACCGCCTGGGACCTGCACAAGGCCTGGCCCGAGGCCGACTTCCAGGTGGTGCACGACGCCGGGCACGCGGCGACCGAGCCCGGCATCGTCGACCGGCTCATCGCGGCGACAGACGGCTTCGCGCGAGCCTGACCGCGGGGGTGACCGCGCCGACCAGCAGCAGCGCGAACAGCGGCGCGAGCACCAGGCCGAGCAGGAAGCCGCCGGCCACGTCGTGCGGGTAGTGCACGCCGACGAACACCCGGGAGAAGCCCATCAGGGCGGCCAGCGGCAGCACCACCCAGGCCAGGGCGCGCCAGACCAGGATGAGCGTGCCCGCTGCCCCGGCGGCGATGACGGTGTGGTTGCTGGGGAAGGACCAGTCCGTGGAGGGCGGGCAGGCCGCGATCGTGGCGATGCCGCCGCGGCACGGCCGGTCCTCCCGGACCAGCAGCTTCACGCCCTCGCTCACGATGTACGCGCCCACCACCCCGGCCGGACCGGCGATGGCGAGCGCGAGGTCGCGGGCGGGGGCCTGGCGGGCCCGCCACCAGCACACGAGGAACAGCGCCGCGAAGATGAACAGGCCGGCGTCCGTGCCGAACTCGGCGAGGGCGTGCAGCCACCCGGGCGTGGTCAGAGCGAAGTCGACGATGTCGCGGTACACAGGTGTCCAATCCGTGAACGGGTAGTGGACACGACCTTATGAACTTTGATCGTCAAATGCTTCGACCGAAAGGGCGATTCCGGTCCTTACCCAAGATACTGGCGCACGAGGAGGGCGCGCCTCTGCTCCAGCTCGCCTTCGGTGATGAGCCCGCGGTCGAACGCCTCGGCGGTGGCGTCCCGCTCGGCCATGTAGTACGCGGCCATGATCTCGCTGCGCAGCGGGGTGAAGCCGCGCTCCACGCAGTCGGAGAAGACGGTGACCTTCTGCTCGACGACGCCGGCGGGGACGGTGCACGTCAGGTCGTGCGCCTTGAGGTGCTGAACCGCTTCACGAAGGGTGACCGGGCCGAGGGACCCGTTGAAACGGGTGTCAAGGGTGATCTTCACTGTTTTTACGCCTCCAATCGTTGCAAACGCATCGACAAAGACCGCGTATTCCCAGTTCAGAGCGGGTAAGGAGGCAAACGTGATCGGAGAGCACGTGATCGTCGGCTACAGCAACGACCCCGGTGGGCGGGACGCCCTCGCGCTCGGGGCCGCCATCACCCGGCTGACCGGGGGCGAGCTCACGGTGGCGTCGATCTATCCCCCGGGCAGCCCGGGGCTGGCCGTCGAGGCCCAGGCCAACCTGGCGCACGCGGGTGAGGAGCTGGGCGTCGTCCCGGCCGAGTACATGGCGTTCGAGAGCCGGGGCACCGGCCGCGGGCTGTCGGTGCTGGCCAGCAGGATCAGGGCCGACCTGATCGTGGTCGGCTCGGCGAGCGGCGGCCAGTACGGCCGCATCGCCGTCGGCAGCACCGCCGACCACCTGCTGCACCTGTCGCCGGAGGCGGTGATGCTGGCGCCCTCGGGCTACGTGCCGCCCGACGAGCCCGCCCGGCTCACCCTGGCCTACGTCCACCGGCCGCAGTGCGACGCGGCGGTCGAGCGGGTGGCCCAGGCGGCGCTGCGGCTCGACGTGCCGCTCCGGCTGATCACCCTCGACCTGCGCACCGAGAACCAGGGCAAGCTGCGCGACGACCTCGCCCTGGCCGTACGGCTGGCCTGGGAGAGCACCGGCATCGAGGCCGAGTCGGAGGTGGCCGAGGGCCACGACGTGCAGGCCGCGCTCAAGGACGTCGAGTGGCTGCCCGGCGAGCTGCTGGTCTGCGCCGCCGGCGAGGACGCCCAGCCCCACCGGGTGTTCCTGGGCGAGCTGGCGATGAAGGTGCTGCGGTCGTCGTCCTGCCCGGTCACCGTGCTGCCGCGGGGGTTCTCCTAAGCTTCTGGGCGTGCGTGTCGCCCGATTGATCGTCGTCGTGGTGCTGGCCTCGCTGGCCGGCGTCTACGTGGTGGCCGGCGCCTGGGGGGCGCTGCCGGTGCTGGCCGTGCAGTGCGCCTTCACGCTGCGGGCCAGGAAGGGGTGGCTGCTCGCCGTCCAGGGTGTGCTGGTCTACGCGGTGACGCTGGGGCAGGGCGCGTCCGTCGCGATCCTGGGCTTCCTCGCCGGGTCGCTGCTGGTGACGCGCTGGTGGGCGCTGGCGCCCGCGGTGGCCTTCAGCGGCGTCGTGATCCACCACTGGCGCAATGCCGGCGACGCGGTCTCCACGACGGACCTCGCGATCACCACGGTGCTGGTGTCGCTGGTCGTGTTCGGCCTGATCCGGCTGGTCGAGCGGGTGACCGAGATGGAGGCCACCCGTCCCGCGCTGGCCGCGGCGGCGGTGGCCGAGGAGCGGCTGCGCATCGCCGCGGAGCTGAGCGACGGCCTCGGCCGCGGCCTGGCCACGATCGGCGCGGGCGCGCGGCGGGCGCTGGCCGCCCCGCGGGACGCGGCCGGGACGCTCGGCGAGGTGGTCGCGACGGCACGGCTGTCGCTGGCGGACGCGCGCGCCGCGGCGGCCGGCTACCGCGCGATGTCCCTGGCCCCCGAGCTGACCACCGCCCGCGCCCTGCTGGAGGCGGCCGGCGTCGGCGTGGAGGTGCGCGCCGCCCACACCGAGCCGCTGGGCCCGGCGGGCGCGCTGCTCGCCTCGGTGCTGCGCGAGGCGGTCACGGACGTCGCCCGCCGCGGCACCGCCACGGTGTGCGTGATCGAGACCTGGGAGGAGCCGGAACGAGCCCAGGTGCGCCTGCGCGTGGCCGACGACGGCCGCCGCACGGCCGAGGACGACGACGCCGGCGGGCTCGCCGGCCCGGCGGGGCTCACCCGCCAGGTGGCGGCGGCGGGCGGCACGCTCACCCGCGGCCTGTCCAGCCGGGGCCGGTACACGGTGGAGGCCGCGCTGCCCGCCACCCGCCCGCCCGCGGCGGCCCGGCGCGAGCCGCCCGACGTCTCGGTGGTCCTGCTGGCCGCCGTGCTGGTGGGGTTCAGCGTCAAGGCGCTGCTGCAGATCCCGGCCGGGCTGCTGGCCCCGGCGGTCGCGGCGCTGGCCGTGATCGTCGTCATGCAGCTGCGCTCGGTCGCCGGCCGCCACATGGTGGCGCTGGGGGTGATGGCGGCGCTCACCTTCGCCCCGATCCCGGTGTTCGGGCCGATCTGGCTGGGGACGGCGGGCTTCCTCGCCGGTCCGGTGCTGCTCGCCTTCCGCCCGCGGACGGCCTGGCCCCTGACGGCCGCGATCCTGGCCGCGGTCTGGACGATCGCCTCCCTGTACGAGCTGCCCGGCCGCGTCAACATCACGGTGAGCACGCTCACCACCGGCCTGGTGGTCTACAGCCTGCTGCGCCTGGCCCAGCTCGCCAAGGAGCTGCACGCGGCCAGGGAGAGCCTGGCCCGTTCGGCCGTCGTCGAGGAGCGCCTGCGAGCCGCCCGCGACCTGCACGACCTGCTCGGCCACAGCCTGGCCGCCATCCTGCTCACCTGCGAGCTGGCCCGCCGCCTGCCCGACCCCGTCCGGGAGCTGGAGAACGTCGTCGCCATGGCCGAGCACGCCCGGCACGACCTGCGCTCGGTCACCGGCGAGCAGCGCGAGCTGTCCTTCGCCGCCGAGGCCGAGTCGGCAGGGAAGGTGCTGGCGGCGGCCGGGGTCGAGGTCACCCTGCGGCTCGCGCACCCCGAGCTGCCGGCCGAGGTCGAGACCGTGCTCAGCACCGTGTTGCGCGAGGCCGTGACGAACGTCCTGCGCCACAGCGCCGCGCGCGCCTGCGTGATCTCCACCTCCGTGGCCGGCGACGAGGTCGGGCTGCTCGTCCGCAACGACGGCGCGGGGACGGCGGCCCCCCGTCGCGGCTCGTCCGGGCTGGGCAACCTCACCACCCGCCTGGTCACGCTGGGCGGCCGGCTCACGACCTCCGCCGCCGACGGCTGGTTCCGGCTCGACGCGCGGGCCCCGCTAGATCCAGCCGGCCTCGGTGGCGATGCGCACGGCGTCGGTGCGGTTGCGCGCGTTTAGCTTGGCCACGATGGCCGTCAGGTAGTTGCGCACGGTCCCGGCGGTCAGGTGCAGCCGCCGGGCGATGTCGGGGGCCTCGGCGCCGCCCGCCACCAGCCGCAGCACGTCGGCCTCGCGCGGCGTGAGCGGGTTGTCGGCCAGGTCCCAGGCGGTGACCGCGAGCGACGGGTCGAGCACCCGGCCGCCCCGGGTGACCTCCCTGATCGCCGCGACCAGGTCCTCCGGCGGCGCGGTCTTCAGCAGGAAGCCGTCCACCTGGGCGGTCAGGGCCCGCTTGAGATGGCCGGGTTTGCCGTAGGCGGTGAGCATGAGCGTGCGGCACGAGGGCACCCTGGCCCGGATCTCCGCCGCGGCGGCCAGCCCGTCGAGGGTGCCGGGCATGTCGATGTCCAGCACGGCCACGTCCGGCCGGTGCGCGGCGGCCGACGCCAGGGCCGCGTCACCGGACTCGACCGCGGCCACGATCTCGAAGTCGGCCTCCAGGCCGAGCAGGGTCGCGAGCGCGTGCCTGATCACGGCCTGGTCCTCGGCCAGAAGTACGCGAATCATCGGACATGTCTATCAGTCGGCGCGCAGCACCCGGTCGTACAGGTCCAGGTAGCGGTCGGCCATCACGCCGGGCGAGAAGCGGCGCCGGGCCTCGCGGCGGCACTCCTCCGGATCGATCTCGTCCACCCGCTGGACGTACTCGGCCAGCTCCTCCTCGGTGTCGGCGAGGAAGCCGGTGCGGCCGTGATCGATGATCTCGGGCAGGCAGCCGCGGCGCAGGCCCACCGGCGGCACCCCAAGTGCCAGGGCCTCGACGACCGCCGTGCCGCCCGGCTCGTCCCACTGGATGGGGAAGAGCGCGGCGCGGGCCGAGGCGTACAGCTCGTCCCTTTCCTGGCCGCCGACCGCGCCGACCCACCTGACCAGGTCGCCGTCGAGATAGCGGGACACCTGGTCGAGGTGGTAGCGCACGTCGGGGTGGCTGTGCAGCGGGTGGTAGGGGTCCTGCAGGACGACGTCCAGCTCGGCCTGGCTGTCCCGGCCGCAGACCGGGCCGGCCACGACCAGCGGCAGGCCGAGCTTCTGGCAGATCCGGGCGGCCACGTGCTGGCCCTTGAGCCCGCAGATCCGTCCCATGATCACCAGGTGCTCGCCGCGCTCGGCGCGGACGTCCTGGCCGGCCAGCGGCGTGGCCAGGTGGACGGCGCCCAGCGAGGCCGCGCGCAGAGCCTCCGGGGCGCGGGCGAGCTGCGAGTCCGACACCCCGTTGACCGCGATCGAGCGCGGGAAGGCGCCGTAGAACGCCGGGTGTTTGCGCAGGTCCCAGTGGAGGGTGTGGAGGACCGGCGGCCCGCCCAGCGCGGCCAGCACCGCCGGCCCGACGACCTCCACGTGGTCGTGCACGAGGTCGATGTCGTCGCGGCCGCGCAGCTCGGCGGCCACCCGCGCCTGGTGCGCGTGCGCGATCCCCATGACCTGGTTGTACGGCTTCTGCAACTCCGCGAACTGGCCCTCGTCGTAGACGGCGATCAGCTCGTCGGCCTCCAGCGTGCTCGACGCCACGGAGGCCAGCACGACCTCGACGCCGCGTTCGCGCAGCGCGGGGACCAGGGTGGCGACCACGTTCTCGATGCCGCCGTAGCCGGGCGGCGGGACCGCCAGCCACGGTCCCGCGTTGATCAACACCTTCACGCGACGTCCTCCTCCAGCATGAGCGAGGCGAGCGGCGGCCGTTCCGCCACTCCCACGTCCACCAGGCCGGCCCGCCCGTCGAGACCGAACTGCAGCAGCGTGTGAGCCGGGGGTACCGAGGACACCACGCGGCCCTGGCGTTCCAGCCGGGACCACGCGGTGAGCATGATCTGCCCGGCCATCCGGCCGAGAGCGTGCACGGACTGGTGGCCGTGCGCGCGGGAGCCCAGGTCCACCTGGGCCATGGCGTCGAGTCCCACCAGTTGGAGGAGGTCGACGAGGAGGCCGAACTCCACGCCGTACTCGGTGACGAAGGGCACCTGTTCCAGCACGTCGCGCCGGGCGGCGTACTCGCCGCCGAGGGGTTGGCGAAAGCCCGCCAGCTCCGGCCAGAACAGGTTGAGCAGGGGCCTGGCCACCAGCTCGGTGACCCGGCCGCCCGCGCCGCGCCGGGGCACGCCGTCCTCGCCCGTGAAGGGCCGTTCGTACGTGGCCTTGACGAAATGGGTGCCCGGGTTCACCAGCAGCGGACCGACCAGCCCCGACACGAAGTGCGCGCCGAAGTTGAGCAGGTCCGAGTCGACGAAGGCGACGATGTCGCCGTGGGAGGCGGCCAGGCCCTTCCACAGCGCCTCCCCCTTGCCCGACAGGCGCGGCAGGTGGGGCAGCACCTCGTTCTGCGCCACGACGCGCGCGCCCGCCGCGCGCGCCCGTTCCGCCGTCGCGTCGGTGGAGTTGGAGTCGACGACGAGGATCTCGTCGACGAGTGGCGCCTGCTCCACCAGTTCACGTCTGATCACGGTGACGATGTCCCCGACCGTGCGCTCTTCGTCGCGCGCCGGCAGGACGACGCTCACCGTTGTGTTGCCCTTGGCCTCGATTAAGGCATCCACCGGCCATTCCGCGGCCGTACTGGAATGCGGGCCGCACCACTCCTGGGCCCTGGCAAAGGCTCGCACATCTGTCTCCATGCAGTCAGCCCCATCTCATAGGGGCACGACCCCTGCCCGATCTATGCGCCTTCGAACATCCTTGTTTGTTAACCCCTAGACGTGGCATATGTCGGGTTGTGTCCCCAATTACCCGTGTCGGCATCATTGGTGCCGGAAATGTCGCCGCTCGCCACGCAGATGTCCTGTCCGGCTTCCCCGATGTGACGATTGCCGGGGTGGCCGACACCGATCTCCACAAGGCTGAGGCGTTGGCCTCCGCGCACGGCGCCCCCGCCTACGGCGACCATGCCGGTCTGCTGGAGGCCGGCGGTCTCGACGCTGTCTACGTCTGTGTGCCTCCTTTCGCGCACGGTAACCCTGAATACGACGTCTTGTCGTGCAATCTCCCGATTTTTGTGGAAAAACCCCTTTCTCTCGACCTCAAAACCGCAGAAAACATCGCAGCCGAAATCGACCGGCGCGGGCTGCCGTCCGCCGTCGGCCACCACTGGCGCTACCTCGACATCGTCGACCGGGCCCGGGAGCGGCTCGACGGCCGTCCCGTGCAGCTCGCGCTCGGGCACTGGCTGGACAAGGTCCCGCCGGTCGGCTGGTGGCTGAAGGCGAGCATGTCGGGCGGCCAGATCCTGGAGCAGGCGGTCCACGTCCTGGACCTGGCCAGGCTGCTGGTGGGCGAGGTGTCGATGGTGCACGCCGTACCGGCCGGGAACGCGGTGGACGGCGAGATCGACCGGGCCACGTCGGCCGTCATGAGCTTCGCGGGCGGCGCGACCGGCCTGCTGGCCACCTCCTGCCTGCTGCGCCACAAGCACCGGGTGGGGCTGGAGGTGTGCGCCGACGGCATCGCGCTGGAGCTCAGCGAGACCCGGCTGCTCGTGGACGGCGAGGAGGCCGTCGAGGACGGCGGGCACGCCAAGACCCTCGTGGACCGCGCGTTCATCGACGCGGTGCGCGGGAAGGACGCCGACGTGCGCGCGCCGTACGGCGAAGCCCTGCGAACCCACCGCCTGGCCGTCGCGCTGGCGCGCTCCGCGGCGGAACGGAGGCCGGTGATGCTGGATGACTGAGGCGACGAGCACGATCCTGAGCATCGAGGCGCCCGGCGAGGTGCGCCTGGTCGAGGAGAAGCTGGCCGGCCTGCCCGACGGCGGGTTCATGGTCGCCACCACGCACAGCGGCGTCTCGGCGGGCACCGAGCTGACCTATCTCAAGGGCGCCAACCCCTACCTCACCTCGGCCTGGGATCCGGCGCTCGGGCTGTTCCTGCCGGGCACGCCGTCGGTGGCGTACCCGGTGCGCGGCATCGGCTACATGCAGGTGGGCGTGGTCGCCGAGACCCGTACGCGGGCCGTGGCCGAGGGCGCGCGGGTCGCCATGGCCTACGGCCACCGCACGGCGTACGTGGCCGACCCGATGGCCGACCGGTTCGTCGTGCTGCCCGGCGACCTCGACCCGCTGCTCGGCATCTACGTCGCCCACATGGGCCCGATCTGCGCCAACGGCCTGCTGCACGCGGCCGCCGACCTGCACGGCCCGGCCGTCCAGCACCTGGGCGACGGCGTGCGCGGCCGCCGCGTCGCGGTGGTCGGGGCGGGCGTGGTGGGGCTGCTGACCGCGTCCTTCGCCCTGTCCTGCGGGGCCGCCGAGGTGGTGGTCGTGGACGAGACCAGGGCCAGGCTCGCGGTGGCCGAGGCGATCGGCGCGCAGGTCCTGGCCGCCCCCGACGACGACCCGGCGGTGACGCTGAAGCGCCGCTGGCGGCACGCCCCGGGCGACCGCGGCGCGGACCTGGTCTTCCAGTGCCGCGGTCAACCGCGGGCGCTGGCCCTGGGGCTGCGGCTGCTGCGCCCGCAGGGCACGCTGATCGACCTCGCGTTCTACACCCAGGGCGCCGACGAGGTGCGGCTCGGCGAGGAGTTCCACCACAACGGGCTGGCGCTGCGCTGCGCCCAGATCGGCCGGGTGCCGCGCGGCCTCGCGCACGCCTGGGACCGGGAACGCCTGTCGCACGAGACGATCGGCCTGCTCAGGGAGCGCGGGAGGCTGCTACGCGAGCACCTGGTCACCGACGTCGTCGGCTTCGGGGAGGCTCCCGAACTTCTGACCGATCTCGCGGCCCGACGGCGGCAGGCCGTCCAGGCCGTGCTCAGCCACGACGTCGAGGATGAGGGCCGCTGACCAGCTGAAGTCCCGGCACCCGTGGCCGCGCAGCGTGAACGGGTTGAAGTACTCGCGGAAGCCGGAGTGGGCGACGGCGTGGATCATGCCCTCGGCGAGCAGGTCGGCCAGGTCGGGACGGCGGTCCCGCAGCCCCTGCCAGACCAGCCAGGTCAGGTTGATCCAGCTCGGCCCGCGCCAGTAGCGGGCCGGGTCGAACTCGGCCGTGGCCGGGGCGTGGCTGGGCAGCACGCCGTCCTTGAGTGAGAACTTGTCCAGGGCCGTGCCGATCAGCGCCTCGGCGATCTCCGGCGGCAGCCCCGGGAGCATGAGCGGCACCAGGCCGGCGGCGCTGCCCGAGCGGATCAGCCGGCCGGTGCGCAGGTCGCGGGGGCGGAAGTGGCCGTCCTGGTAGAGGTGGTCGACCATGGCGGCGGTGACGGCGGCGGCCTCACGCCGGTGGGGGCCGGGATCGTGGCCGCACACCTGCGCGATCTCGGCGAGCGCCGACTCGGCCACGCCGTACGCGGCGTTGAACAGCGGGTCCTCGATCTCGAACGAGCCGGCCCGCCGGTAGCCGCTGTCGCGGTAGGCGCCGGCCAGGGCGACGTACCGCTCGTAGTCGCGGTCGGTGGGGCGCTCGTCGGCGCTGACGGTGTTGAGGTCCCGGCGGACGAAGCCCGTCGCGCCGGTCTCGACCGCCCGCAGCGGAAGGTCCCAGGCCGGGCTGTTGTCCATGCCCGACTCCCACGGGTGGACGATCGAGATCAGGCCCTCGGGCGAGCGGCGGGAGGCGCGCAGGAACTCCTGCTGGGCGACGAGCTTGGGATAGATCCTGGCCAGGAACGCCGGGTCGGGCTCGGCCTGGTGCACCTTCCAGGCGGCCAGCGCGTGCACGGGCGGCTGCACGATGCCGGAGGTCGCCGAGCCGGACGGCGCGCGGGCGCCCCAGAACTGCGGGCCGGGGAAGTAGGCGCCCTCGGGCACGACGGGGTTGAACACGATGTGCGGCACCCGGCCATCGGCCCACTGGGCGCCGAACAGCGACAGCAGCTCCGCCCTGGCCCGCCGCGGCGACCAGCGGGCGTTGCCGATCGCGATGAAGGCGGAGTCCCAGCTCCACTGGTGGGGGTACAGACGGCGGGAGGGAACCGTGTGGCTGCCGTCCCAGTTGGCGACGAGCACGCGTACGGCGTCGCGGAGGATCATAGGAATTTCCTGATGAAGGCCGCCGTCTGCGGGAGCACGATCTCGGGCTCGCCCCGCAGCCGGCATTCGAGGGCGAGGTAGCCGTCGAAGCCGACGGCGTCGAGCGTGGCGAGCTGCGCGCCCCAGTCGAGGTGGCCGGTGCCGGGCTGGTTCCTGTTGGACTCGCTGATCTGCATGTGCGCGAGGTACGGGGCCGCCTCCGCCAGGGCCCGGCAGGGGTCGTCCTCCTCGATGTTCATGTGGTAGGTGTCGCCGACGATCCTGATCGAGTCCATCGAGCAGTACGAGACCGCGTCGGCCAGCGTGTTGACCATGTGGTTCTCGTACCGGTTGAGGGGTTCGAGCATGATCAGCACGCCGTTGCGCTGGGCGTGCTCGCCGAGGATGCCGAGCGCCTCGGCCAGCACCTCCCGGTCGTCCGCGGCGGTGCGCGGCGGCTCGAACGGCGGCAGCCGGAGCGAGAACTGGCCCCACGAGGCCGGGGTCATGACGCCGATGCCGCCCAGCTCGGCGATCACCGTGAGCTGCGACCTGAGCTGCTGGATGGCGTCCTTGCGTTTGGCCGGGTCGAAGTCGCCGATGAAGTGCGGCATCTCGACGCACACCGTCGGCATCACGACGCCGTCGGCCAGCGCCCGCTTGAGCTCGGTCAGCCGGCCGGCGAAGTGGAAGTCGCCCTTCCCCCTCAGCTCGATCGCGTCGAACCCGGCCTCCACCGCGAACGCGAACTTCTCCTGCAGGCTGCGGCCGGGCAGAAGCTGCTCCTGGGCGGCGAGCTTCATCGTGACTCCTCGAAGGTGAAGACGAGCTGGAGCACCTCGGACTGGTGCTTGTCGATCAGGTCGAACGCCTCGGCCGCCTGCTCGACCGGCACGAGGTGGGTGACCAGGTCGCCGACCTCGACCTCGCCCCGGTGCACGAGCTCCATGAACGTGCGCTGGAGGCGTTCGACGTCCCAACGGTGGGCCAGCCAGGAGGCGACGCCGCCGATCTGGGAGGAGACGAGCTGCACCTGGTTGTGGTGGAACTCCTCGCCCAGCCGCAGCCCGATGCCGTCGCCCTGGTAGAAGCCGGCCGCGACGACCCGGCCGCCCTTGCGCACGCTCCTGATGGCCTCCTGGAGCCCCAGGTGGTTGCCGCTGAGCTCGATCGCGGTGTCGGCGCCCTCGATGCGCTTGCGCAGGAACTCGGCGACCGACCCCGACCGCACGTCGAACGTCTCGGCGGCGCCGAACTTCCTGGCGAGTTCGAGCCGGTCGGGGATGGCGTCGGCGGCCACCACCCGGGCGCCGCTGAGCACCGCCATGCGGGTGGCGAGCAGGCCGATGACGCCCTGGCCGAAGATCGCGACCTGGTCGCCCAGGTGCACGTCGGCGGCGTGGACGGCGTTGAGCGCGATGGCGCCGACCCGGGCGAAGACGCCCGCCACGGGGTCGGCCCCCGGCGGCAGGATGTGCCCGGCCAGCTTCTCGGCGGGGACGACGGCCTCGGCGCGGTGGCCCCAGATGCCCCACACGAGGCTGCCGACGGGCGGCTCGGCGACGTCGGGGGCCGCCTCCACCACCTCGCCGACCTCCTGGTAGCCCCAGCCGGACAGGGGGTAGGCGTGCGTCTGGCCTTCGAGGAAGAGCCGGCGCTCGGTGTCCCACTTACGGGTGAGGTAGGGATTGGTGCCGCGATATGCGGTCAGCTCGGTGCCCGCGGAGACCCCGGAATAGAGGGTCCGCACCCGGACGGAGCCCGGCACGAGTTCGGCGGGCGACTCCAGGCTGACGCTGACACGGCCTGGCTCTTGGAAGGTGATGACGCGCATACCCCACACTTACGCTTTTTGATCAAACAAAAGTCAGAGATTTAGTGTTTGTTTGCACACCATAGTTGCGCTCGAAACACTCGTAAGTCTACGACTTCCGTCGATCGCGGCCGATGGAATCCAGGTTTCCGGGAGGGCGCGTTCTGGAAAGAGACCTTACCGACATGTCACGCCCTGTCTGTCCACCTGATCCGGAAGCGCCAGAAGTGCTTGCCCGGGCAGCAGCCGGATGACCGAAATGACATCAGACCAGATCGTTTCGAGGTGGGCGTCCGTGATCGGTTCTGGGGAAGATTTGCCGGAACGCCGAGCAACCTTTTACCGAAGGCCCTGGTGACGGGCGGCGGCGGCACGGCGAGAGAACGGACCGGTCTCGTTCTCGCCTACGCCAGGTGCCTGCCCCTTATCTACGGGTAAGTGCGGCATATCCCCAAACCAGAGGAGCGTGCCATGCCGAACCGGGTCACCGCCGTCCTCTCCGTCGCACTGCTGGCCTCGGCCGCCCTCACGGCCTGCGGCGACGGCGGCGAGCAGCAGTCCGGCGCGAACCAGATCACCGTCTGGACCGAGGAGAACCTCGGCGACCGGATGGCCGTGCAGAACCAGATCATCGCCGAGTTCACCAGGAAGACCGGGATCAAGGTGAAGCTGGTCGGCGTCGGGGAGGACCAGTTCAGCCAGACCGTGACGGCCGCCGCCGCCGCGGACGACCTCCCCGACGTCATCGGCGCGCTACCGCTGGCCTCCGTCCGCGAGCTGGAGGCCAACGACCTGCTGGACACGGAGACGCCGGGCCGGATCGTGGACGGGCTCGGCAGGGACTCCTTCTCGCCGCGCGCGCTCGAACTGGACTCCTCGGGCGGCAAGCTGCTGGCCGTGCCCAGCGACGGGTGGGCGCAGCTCCTGCTCTACCGCAAGGACCTGTTCGACAAGGCCGGGCTGGCGCCGCCGGACACCTACGAGGCGCTGGAGGCGGCGGCGGCGAAGCTGAACGCGGGTGGGGTGGCGGGCATCACGCTGGCGATCGCGCCCAAGGACTCCTTTACCGCGCAGAGCTTCGAGCACGTGGCGCTGGCCAACGGCTGCCAACTGGTCGACAATTCCGGAAATGTCACGCTAGATAGCCCACAGTGCGTGAAAGCCTTCGACTTCTACGCAAAGCTGGCGAAGAACTACTCGGTCAAGGGCAAACAGGACGTCGACTCCACCAGGGCAACGTACTTCTCCGGGAAGGCGGCCATGATGATCTGGTCGTCGTTCATCCTCGACGAGCTGGCGGGGCTGCGTAAGGACGCGCTGCCGAGCTGCGCCGAGTGCCGCGCCGCCCCCGAGTGGCTGGCGAAGAACACCGGCGTGGTCACGGCGCTGAAGGGCCCCGGCGCGAGCGCGCCCGCCCAGTACGGCGAGATCGTCTCCTGGGCGGTGCTGCGCGGCGCCGCCGCCGATCCGGCCGCCAAGTTCGTCAGGTACATGATGGACGAGGGCTACGAGCGCTGGATCGGGATGGCGCCCGAGGGCAAGTTCCCCACCCGCAAGGGCTTCGCCGACAAGTGGAAGCAGCTGCCCGCGGGCGTGGACGCCAAGAAGCCGCTGTCGGAGGTCTACCCGGCCGACGTGCTCGACGCGCTGCGCCGCAGCCCCGACACCTTCGCCCGCTGGGGCATCCCGCAGGGCCAGGGCAAGCTGGTCGGCGCCACGATGGGCGAGCTGCCCGTGCCCAAGGCCCTGAGCCAGGTGGCCGACGGCTCGCTGACCCCGCAGGCCGCCGCCGTCCAGGCCAAGAAGGACGTGGAGACCATCAAGCGCGGGATCCGGCAATGAGCGCACCC
Organism: Nonomuraea sp. NPDC048881; assembly: GCF_040649795.1. NCBI lineage: Bacteria > Bacillati > Actinomycetota > Actinomycetes > Streptosporangiales > Streptosporangiaceae > Nonomuraea > Nonomuraea sp. NPDC048881. Next base: position 815,223 of record NZ_JBEZGC010000001.1, on the reverse strand, counting down.
CGCACCCTGCGGCAGCGGGAAGGGCGGGCCGGGCTGGCGTTGATCTCGCCCACGCTGGTCATCACGCTGGTCGTGGTGGTGCTGCCGCTGCTGTGGGCGGTCATGCTGGCCTTCCAGGACGTACGGCTGATCAACATCCGCCGGGCCGGCGTCTTCGGGCACTACACGCTGGAGAACTTCACGTACGTGATCTCCGAGCCGGGCTTCTGGGCGTCGCTGGTCAACACCCTGATCTACACGGTGGCCGGCACGGCGTTGTCGATCGCGCTCGGCCTGGTGACCGCGCTCGCCCTGCGCGACCGGTTCCCCGGCCGCACCCTGGTCAGGGCCTCGATCCTGATCCCGTACGTGGCGCCGGTGGTGGCCGTGGCCTTCCTGTGGGAGACCATGCTGAACCCTCAGTACGGCATCGTGAACACCTGGCTGAAGGAGCCGATCGCCTTCCTCACCCAGGCCCAGGGCGACTTCCTGGGGCTGAAGGTGCCGGTCGCGCTGCTCACGGTGATCGCGTTCGAGGCGTGGCGGTACTTCCCGTTCGCGTTCCTGTTCATCCTGGCCCGGCTGCAGGCCCTGCCGGCCGAGCTGGAGGAGGCCGCGGTCGTGGACGGCGCCACCCCCACCCAGCGCTTCCGGCACGTGATCATGCCGCAGCTCTGGCGCATCGTGGCGCTGCTGGCGGTGCTGCGGTTCGTGTTCACCTTCACCAAGTTCGACGACGTCTACCTGCTGACCGGCGGCGGCGCCGGCACCGAGGTGGTCAGCGTGCGCGTCTACAACTTCCTGACCGCCCGCGACGACATCGGCGCCTCGGCCGCGCAGGCGATCGTGCTGGCCGTCGTCCTCGTCGTCCTGCTGGCCGTGTACCTGCGCTTTTTCTCGGGAGGCGACCGTGAGCAGGGATAGGTTCGAGCGCGCGCTGTTCGCGGCGCTGCGGCCCGTGGTCATCGTGTTCCTCTTCGCCGTCACCGGGCTGCCGTTCCTGTACATGGTGACGCTGTCCGTACGGGACATCCAGGAGCTCATCCTGGAGCCCGGCTCGGTGTGGCCGCGGCACTTCACCCTGGACACGTACGTGAACGTGCTGACCACGCAGGGGTTCCTCACGTTCATCAGGAACAGCGCGGTCGTGGCGGTCGCCTCGGTGGCCGCCACGCTGCTGATCTCGATCCCGGGCGCCTACGCCGTCGCGCGGCTGCGCTTCTTCGGCCGGCGGCAGGTGCACTTCCTGTTCCTCGCCGTCTACCTGTTCCCGGCGATCGTGCTGGCCATCCCCCTGTTCGTGCTGTTCACCATGCTGGGCCTCAGGGGATCTCTGGTCGGACTGATCCTGGTTTATATCGCGCAGACCGTGCCCGTCACGGTATACATGCTGCGCAACTACTTCGAGACCGTGCCGCAGAGCGTGGAGGAGGCGGCCGCGATCGACGGCTGCTCGCGGCTGTCGACCATCTGGCGGGTGGTGCTGCCACTGTCCAAGCCCGCGCTCATGGCAACCGGCCTCTACGCGTTCATGATCGCGTGGAACGAGTTCCTGTTCGCCCTGCTGTTCCTCGTGGAGCGGCGGGAGAGCTGGACGGTCTCCCTGGGGCTCTCTCAGCTGGCGGGGAGCATAGAGATCCCCACGACGGTGCTGATGGCAGGATCCGTGGTGCTGACGCTGCCCATCGTGATCGTGTTCTTCGCCAGTGAACGGCTGCTGACGGAGGGCCTCACGGCAGGAGCGGAGAAGGGATAGACATGCTGACGGCAGGGCAGGTCCTCCAGCTCATCCGCGATGGCTCCTGCCGTACCCGCAAAGACCTGATCGAGTTCACCGGCCTGTCCCGGTCGACCGTCACCGACCGGGTCGACCGGCTCATCGCCGCCGGCTACCTGCACGAGTCCGGCGTCGGCGCCTCGGGCGGCGGCCGGCCGCCCTCGGTGCTCGACGTCGACGCCGCCCGGCGGCTGATCCTCGTGGCCGACCTGGGCGCCACCCACGCCAGGGTGGCGCTCACCGACCTAGCCGCCCGTCCGATGGCCGAGGAACGCGCGGAGATGCGCATCGACCGCGGGCCCGAGCCCGTGCTGACGTGGGTGCGCGAGGCGTTCCAGCGCCTGCTGGACAGGGCCGGGCGGCCGGCGGGCGACGTGTGCGGCATCGGGCTCGACCTGCCCGGCTCGGTCGACCACACCGGCGGACGGGTGATCAGGTCGTTCCTGATGCCGGGCTGGGACGACCATCCGATCAGGGAGGCCGTCGGGCGCACGTACGACGTGCCCATCCTGGTGGAGAACGACGCCAACGCGATGGCCCTCGGCGAGTGGTGGTCGTCCTGGCGGGAGACCGACTCGCTGATCCTGGTCAAGGTGTCCACCGGCATCGGCACCGGCATCGTCCTCGACGGGCGGATCTACCGGGGCGTCGAGGAGGCCGCGGGCAACATCGGGCACGTCCGCATCCGGGAGACCGACGACCGGGTGTGCACCTGCGGCTCGCGCGGCTGCGTGGCGTCCCTGGCCAGCGGGCACGCGCTCGCGGCCGACCTGGGCCGGGAGACCAGCCGCGACGTCGTGCGCCTGGTGCAGGCCGGCGACCCGGCGGCGATCGCGCGCGTCCAGGAGGCGGGCCGCACGCTGGGCGTGGTGCTGGCCACCGCGGTCAGCCTGCTCAACCCCGGCGTGCTGGTGCTGGCCGGGGACATGGCCCAGACGGAGGAGCACTACCTGACCGGGATCAGGGAGATCGTCTACCGGCGGAGCCTGCCGTACACGACGCGCAACCTGGAGATCGTCACCAGCAGGCTCGGCGACCGGGCCGGGATCGTGGGCATGGCGGTGATCGTGATGGAGCACGTGCTCTCCCCCGCGGCCGTGGACGCCGCGCTGGCCGCCGTCGGCTGATCAGGCCAGCGCGCGCGGCAGGGCGGTGGCGGCCTCGGTGAGCGAGGGGCCGTACCAGGTCAGCAGGCGGCCGCTGACCAGCGCGCAGTCCAGGCCGGGGAACGCCTCGGGGCCGTCGTCCGCGCTGAAGGCGTAGGGCTCGTCGGGCAGGACGACCAGGTCGGGGCGGTTGCCGGTCAGCTCGGGCAGGGGGATCTTCGGGTAGCGGTCGGGGTGGGCGGCGTACAGGTTGTCCACGCCGAGGTGGCGCAGCACGTCCCCGGTGAAGGTGTCGCGGCCCACGACCATCCAGGGGCGGCGCCAGATCGGGACGATCGCGGTGCGGCGCGGGCCGTCCGCCGGGGCTCCCCACGCCTGGCGGGCCTCCGTCAGCCAGTCCGGGAGGTCCGTCCGGCAGGCGTGCGCGAACATGCGCTCCAGCGAGGCGAACGCCTGCTCCAGCGTCTCGATCCTGGTCACCCACACCGCCACGCCCGCCTCGCGCAGGGCCTCGACGTCGGGTGCGCGGTTCTCCTCGGCGTTGGCCAGGACGACGTCCGGGCGCAGCCGCAGGACGGCGTCGAGGTCGGGGTTCTTGGTGCCCCTGACCCGGGCCACGTCGAGGTCGGCCGGATGCGTGCACCAGTCCGTCGCCCCGACCAGCGCCTCCGGGACGGTCGTCGCCACGGACTCGGTCAGCGACGGCACCAGCGACACGATCCGCCGGACGGTCTGGGGTACCTCCACAGGGATCCCTGTGTCATCGTGGACCACGGCACCACCTTAGGTTGCGTTTTCCTGAAATATGCGTAGCACCACTCTTATGTCGGTATAGATCCGTAGAATCCCGGTAAAGATCGTTAAAACTCTGTGATCGGGGGCTCGACGGTTGGAGCACGAGGCATCGGATTTCGATCCGAACACGCCGAACGTGGCACGGCTCTACGACTACTACCTCGGCGGCAAGGATCACTTCCCGGTCGACCGCGAGGCGGCCGAGCGCATCCTCACGGTGGCGCCCGAGGTACGGGCGGCGGCGCGGGCCAACCGCGCCTTCCTCGGCCGCGCCGTACGCCACCTCGCCGAGTCCGGGATCAGGCAGTTCCTCGACATCGGCACGGGGCTGCCGACCCAGGGGAACGTGCACGAGGTGGCCGCCAAGGTCGCCCCGGGCTCCCGCGTCGTCTACGTCGACCGTGACCCCGTGGTGCTGGTGCACGCCAGGGCGCTGCTCACCGGCCACGGCGAGGACACCACGGTGGTCGAGGGCGACCTGCGCAGCCCGGGCGACATCCTGCGCGACCCGGAGGTGCTGCGGACCATCGACTTCAGCCGGCCGGTCGCTGTGCTGCTGGTGGCGATCATGCACTTCATCGAGGAGTCCGACGATCCCGAGGGCATTCTCAAGACCCTGCGTGAGGCCATGGCGCCGGGTAGTTACCTGGTCATGTCCCACGGCACCAGCGACGCCCGTCCCGACGCGGTCAGCGCGGGCACCGAGGTCTACCGCAACGCCACCGCGCGGCTGGCGCTGCGCAGCCGGGCCAGGATCAGGGAGCTGTTCGAGGGCTTCGAGCTGGTGGAGCCCGGTCTGGTGTGGCTGCCCGAATGGCATCCCGACCAGGCGGACACGATCGACTTCATGGACCGCCCCGAGTCGTCGCTCATCGTGTGCGGCGTGGCCAGGAAGGTCTAGGACGCGCCCATGGACCTCGGCCTCGCCGTCCCGCAGTACGGCAGGTTCGCCGCGCTGGGCAGCGTGACGCGGGTGGCCCGCGAGGCCGAGGCGATGGGGTTCGCCGGCCTGTGGGCGGGCGACCGGCTGCTGACGCCGCTGCGGCCCAAGGACCGCTATCCCGGGGGCGACGGCAGCGTGCCGCAGGCCCATCGGGTGTTCCTCGACCCGTTCGCGGTGCTGGCGGTGGCCGCGTCCGTGACCTCGTCGGTCCGGCTGGGAACCAGCGCGCTCAACGCCTGCTGGTACCCCCCGCCGGTGCTGGCCCGCTCGCTCACCACGATCGACCACCTGAGCGGCGGCCGGCTGGCGGCGGGCCTCGGCCTCGGCTGGTCCTCCGACGAGTACGCCGCCGTCGGGGTGCCCTGGAAGGGCCGGGCCGAACGTTACGAGGCCACCCTCGACGCTCTGGAGGCGATCTGGGGCGCGGACCCCGTGACGTTCGAGCACGAGCTGTGGACGATCGCGCCCAGTCACATCGGCCCCAAGCCGGCCCGCCGCCCGCCGCTGCTGCTGGCCGGGTTCGCCCCGGAGGCGTTGCGCCGGATCGGGCGCAGGGGCGACGGCTGGCTGACGGCCGCGCTGCCCGTGCCCGTGCTCCTGTCGATGTGGGAGACGGTCAGGGAAAGCGCCGAGCAGGCCGGACGCGACCCCGATGCCCTGCGCATGATCCTGCGCTCCAACCCGATGATCACCGCCGACGGCGCCCCGCCGCGCAGCGGCACGGTGGCCGAGATCGCGGCGTACCTGTCGCAGGCGGCGGAGGCCGGGGTCCACGAGGTCATCCTGGACCTCCAGCACACCGCCGCCGACGACGACCACCTGCTGGAGCTGGCCGCCGACTTCCGTGAGCGCCTTCGCACCGCCTGAGCGGGGCCGCTTGAGCGCGGGCTGCTTGAGCGCGGGCTGCTTGAGCGCGGGCTGCTTGAGCGCGGGTTACTTGAGCGCGGAGAGCGCGCCCTCGTAGTCGGGCTCCTGGGTGATCTCGGGCACCAGCTCGGAGTAGATCACGTTGTCGTCGGCGTCGATCACGACGACCGCGCGCGCGGCCAGGCCGGCCAGCGGGCCCGACTCCTGGGCCACGCCGTAGTCGGCGAGGAACTCGCGCCCGCGCATGAGGGACAGCATGGTCACCTTGTCCAGGCCCTCGGCGCCGCAGAACCGGTTCTGGGCGAAGGGCAGGTCGGCCGAGACGCAGAGCACGACCGCGTCGGGGTGCTCGGACGCGACCTGGTTGAAGCGGCGCACGGAGGCCGCGCAGACGCCGGTGTCGACGCTCGGGAAGATGTTGAGCACCTTGGTCTTGCCGGCGAAGTCGGCCAGCGTGCGGTCGGACAGGTCGGTGCCGACCAGCTTGAAGGCGGGCGCGGCGTCGCCGGGCTTCGGGAAGGCGCCGCCCACGGTGATCGGGTTGCCCTTGAAAGTGACGTCGGACATGAAAGCCTCCTGATAGCGATGTTCCCCGACCAGCGATCCTAGCGGCGCGATCTCCCCCACGCCGTAGCGGCTCGGGCAGGGCACAGCGGCGGCCCGGAAGCGGCGGCCGCCGCCCGCCGGGCCGTCGTCCGTCGCTGTGCCTAGACGTTGCGCCGGTACTGGCCGCCCGCCTCGAACAGGGCCTCGGTGATCTGGCCGAGCGAGCAGACCCGGGCCGCGTCCATCAGCACCGCGAACGCGTTGCCGTCGGACATCGCGACCTCGCGCAGCCGGGACAGCTCCGCGGGCGCCTGCGACCGGTTGCGCTCGTGGAAGGCGTGCAGGCGGTCGAGCTGCGACTGCTTCTCCTCCTCGGTGCCCCTGGCCAGCTCCAGCTTGTGGGGGTCGGACTGCTCGGCGCCGGGGTTGCGGAAGGTGTTGACGCCGATGATCGGCAGGGATCCGTCGTGCTTGCGCATCTCGTACAGCATCGACTCGTCCTGGATCTTGCCGCGCTGGTAGCCGGTCTCCATCGCGCCGAGCACGCCGCCCCGGTCCGACAGCCGCTCGAACTCGGCCAGCACGGCCTCCTCGACCAGGTCGGTCAGCTCGTCGATGATGAACGAGCCCTGCAGCGGGTTCTCGTTCCTGGCCAGGCCCCACTCGTGGTTGATGATGAGCTGGATCGCCATCGCCCGGCGCACCGAGTCGGCCGACGGGGTGGTGACGGCCTCGTCGAAGGCGTTGGTGTGCAGGCTGTTGCAGTTGTCGTAGATGGCGATCAGGGCCTGCAGGGTGGTGCGGATGTCGTTGAAGGACATCTCCTGGGCGTGCAGCGACCGGCCCGAGGTCTGGATGTGGTACTTGAGCTTCTGGGAGCGCTCGGCCGCGCCGTAACGCTCGCGCATGGCCACCGCCCAGATCCGGCGCGCCACCCGGCCGAGCACGCTGTACTCGGGGTCCATGCCGTTGGAGAAGAAGAACGACAGGTTCGGCGCGAAGTCGTCGATCCGCATCCCCCTGGCCAGGTACGCCTCCACGTACGTGAACCCGTTGGCCAGCGTGAACGCGAGCTGGCTGATCGGGTTGGCCCCCGCCTCGGCGATGTGGTAGCCGGAGATGGAGACCGAGTAGAAGTTCCTGACCCCGTTCTGGATGAACCATTCCTGGATGTCGGCCATCATCCGCAAGGAGAACTCGGTGGAGAAGATGCAGGTGTTCTGCCCCTGGTCCTCCTTCAGGATGTCGGCCTGGACCGTGCCCCTGACCGTGGCCAGCGTACGGGCGCGCAGGTCGCTGGCCTCCTGCTCGTCGGGCTCGCGGCCCTGCTCGGCGCGGAAGCGGTCGAGGGCCTGGTCGAGCGCGGCGTTGAGGAAGAAGGCCAGGATCGTGGGCGCCGGGCCGTTGATCGTCATGGACACCGACGTGTTGGGCGCCGCCAGGTCGAACCCGTCGTAGAGCACCTTCATGTCGTCGAGCGTGGCGATGGACACGCCCGAGGTGCCGACCTTTCCGTAGATGTCGGGACGCAGGTCGGGGTCGTGGCCGTACAGGGTGACCGAGTCGAAGGCGGTGGACAGCCGGGTGGCGGGCTGGCCCTCCGACAGCAGCTTGAAGCGCCGGTTGGTGCGGAACGGGTCGCCCTCGCCGGCGAACATCCTGGTCGGGTCCTCGTCGTCGCGCTTGAACGGGAAGACCCCGGCGGTGAACGGGAACGACCCGGGCAGGTTCTCCGAGCGCAGGAAGCGCAGCAGGTCGCCGTGGTCGCTGAAGCGCGGCAGGGCCACCCGCGGGATGCGGTTGCCGGACAACGTCTCGCGCCAGAGCGGGGTGTGGATCTCCCGGTCGCGGATCTTCACGACCAGCTCGTCGCTGCGGTACGCCTCCTTGATCGCGGGCCAGCCGTCGAGCAGGCGGCGGCTCTCCTCGCTCAGCTCGCCCTCGGCCTGCTCGGCGAGCCCGGCCAGCCGGGCGTCCTCGCCGTCCAGGAGCTCCCGCACGGCGGCGAGCTGCTGACGGCGGCGCGCGACCTCCGCCTGGGCCAGCGTCTCGGCGTGGTAGGTCCGGACGGAGTCGGCGATGTCGGACAGGTAGCGGGCGCGGGCGGGCGGGACGATGGCCGCGGCCGCCTTGGAGGTGCGCTCGGTCACGACGGGCAGCAGCCCCGGCCCGACGTCCTCCAGCAGCAGGCCCTTGAGGTGCTGGTAGAGGGCGGTGACGCCGGCGTCGTTGTAGCGGGCGGCGATCGTGCCGAAGACCGGCATGTCCTCGGGCGACCGGCCGAACGCCTCCCGGTTGCGCACGAGCTGGCGGCGCACGTCGCGCAGGGCGTCCTCGGCGCCGCGGCGCTCGTACTTGTTGATGACGACGGCCTCGGCGAAGTCGAGCATGTCGATCTTCTCCAGCTGGGAGGCGGCGCCGAACTCGGGGGTCATGACGTAGATGGGCACGTCGACGTGCGGGACGATGCCGGCGTCGCCCTGGCCGATGCCGGGGGTCTCCACGATCACCAGGTCGTAGCCGGCCGCGCGGCACGCGGTGACCACGTCGTCGAGGCAGGCCGGGACCTCGTTGGCGGCCCCGCGGGTGGCCAGCGAGCGGAAGTAGGTCTGGGGGCCCAGGCTGTTCATCCTGATGCGGTCGCCGAGCAGCGCGCCGCCGCCGCGCCGGCGGGTGGGGTCGATGGCGAGGATGGCGATGCGCAGTTTGTCGTCGTTGTCCACCCGGAACCGGCGGACCAGCTCGTCGGTGAGCGAGGACTTGCCCGAACCGCCCGTGCCGGTGATGCCGAGCACCCGCGCCGGACGCTCCTGGACGGCGACCGCCGCCTTCAGCCCCTCGGCCAGCTCGGCGGGGGCGCGGCCGGACTCCATGAAGGTGATCGCGCGGGCCAGCGCCGCCTGGTCGCCCGAGAGCACGGCCTCGACCGACGGCGGGTCGCCGAGCTCGTGGTCGCACTCCTCGATCAGCTTGTTGATCATGCCGGGCAGGCCGTACCGCTGGCCGTCCTCGGGCGAGAAGATGCGCGTGACGCCCCGCTCGTGCAGCAGCTCGATCTCCTCGGGGACGATCACGCCGCCACCGCCGCCGTACACCTTGACGTGGCCCGCGCCGCGCTCGCGCAGCAGCTCGACCAGGTAGGTGAAGAACTCGACGTGGCCGCCCTGGTAGGAGCTGATGGCCACGCCCTGGACGTCCTCCTGGACGGCGGCCGTGACGATCTCGTCCACGGACCGGTTGTGGCCGAGATGGATCACCTCGGCCCCCTGCGTCTGGAGGATGCGCCGCATGATGTTGATCGCCGCGTCATGGCCGTCGAACAGCGCCGCGGCGGTCACGAAACGAACAGGGTACGCCGGAACGTGCACGCCTGATCACTCCTTTGTGAGGGGACCCTCCTGCGAAAGATACTAGGACGTCCAACTATTTCGATAGTAGGACGTCCTCGTAGCTCCTTCCGGTCTGGGTAAGGACTGCCCCAGGGGGTGACGCCGATGCGCGCGTTGACATTCGAGCCGGGCCGGCAGGGGACGCTGGAGGTGGAAGAGGTGCCCGATCCGGAACCGGGGCCCGGGGAGCTCCTCGTCCAGGGGCTGGCCCTGGGGGTCTGCGGGACCGACAGGGAACTGGCGGACGCCGAGTACGGCTGGGCGCCGCCCGGCAGGAGCCGCATGGTCATCGGCCACGAGTCGCTCGGCCGGGTGCTCCAGGTGCCCGACGGGTCCGCCTTCTCCCCCGGCGACCTGGTCGTGGGCGTGGTGCGCCGGCCCGATCCCGAGCCGTGCGGGGCCTGCGCGCGGGGCGAGTTCGACATGTGCCGCAACGGCCGCTACACCGAGCGCGGCATCAAGGAGATCGACGGCTACGCCAGCGAGCGGTGGGCGGTCAAGGCCGGGTACGCCGTGCGCCTGGACCCGTCGCTGGAGAGCGTGGGCATGCTGGTCGAGCCGACGTCCGTGGTGGCCAAGGCGTGGGAGCACATCGAGCGCATCGGCTCGCGCGCCTGGTTCGAGCCGCGCACGGTGCTGGTGACCGGCGCGGGGCCGATCGGGCTGCTGGCGGCGCTGCTGGGCCGGCAGCGCGGGCTGGAGGTGCACGTCCTGGACCGGGAGGCGGGCGGGGCCAAGCCCGCGCTGGTGGCCGACCTGAGGGCGACGTACCACGTGGGCAGCAGCCTGGAGGCCTTCGCCGACGCCAAACCGGACATCATCATCGAGGGCACCGGGGTGGGACAGCTCGTCATGGAGGCGCTGACCTGCACGTCCGCGGCCGGGATCGTCTGCCTGGCCGGGCTCGGCGCGGGCGGGCGCACCCACCGGCTGGACGTCAGCGAGATCAACCGGGACATCGTCCTGGAGAACGACGCGATCTTCGGCACGGTCAACGCCAACCTCCGCCACTTCCGGGACGCCGCCACCGCCCTGGCCCAGGCGGACCGGAGCTGGCTCGAACGCCTGGTCACCCGGCGCGTCCCCCTCACCCAGGCGAAGGACGCCTTCAGCCACGAGCCGGGCGACGTCAAGGTGGTCCTCGACCTGACCTCCTGATCCCCGTGGCTTCAGCTCTTCGGGGTGTAGGGCCTGCGGCGGTTGGCGGGAACACGGCCCGCGCCCGTCCTGCCGTCGCGCGGGGCGGGCACCTCGGGCGCCGCCGCCGGGACGGCGCGGGGCCGGAGCGCGGCGGAGGAGGACGGCCTTTTCTGCGCGGGAGGGCCGGCAGGGGCGGCGGGGGCGGTGCCCACGCGGATTCCGGCGGCCTCGCGCGGCGGCGGCGCGGGGGTCAGCACGGTCACGCGCGGCGCCCATTCCTCGTCGTCCCTCGTCCGGCCGGCGCCGCGGCCCTCTGGCGCGTTCCAGAAGCGCAGCCAGCCGAAGCGGCGGTGGACGCCACGACGGCGGCCGGTCACGCGTAAGGAGAGCACGACGGTCACCAGCACCATCGCGACCAGCAACGCGGGCGGCGTGCCCAGGACGTCGAGCGGCGAGGACCGGCCCGCGTCCGTGCGCGGCGCGGGCACGAACGGCCGCTCGGTCGACCGGATCTCGGTCGCCTGGTCGGCCGCGGCCTTGACCACCCGGGGAAGGCCGTAGCCGACGACCTTGTCGGTGTCCCTGACCTTGCGCTTGAGCCAGACGCGGTCGACGTTGGCCTCGATGGTGTGGATCTTCCTGCCCTCGACCCGTTCCACGATCCCGACGTGGTCGACGCCCTTGTAGCTCTTCCCGCCGCCCCAGTCGAAGAAGACCAGCGCGCCGGGCTCGGGCCGCTGCGCCCAGGCCTTCTGCTTGATGAACCAGGCGGCGTGGGACGGCGTCCAGGCGAACTGCCCGACGTACGGGCCGAGGCCGGTCTTGTCGGCCGCCCAGGCGATGAACATGTCGCACCAGGGCGCGTTGCGGTATTGGGTGTCCTGGACGCGATCCGCGTACCACTGGCCGAATTTGGTGCTCTGGCCGCTCTTCTCCTTGTAACCGAGTTCCTGCCGTACCTGCTTCAGCAGCGCGTCCGCGATCGGGTCCAGGGTGACTCCTCCCCGAAAAACCGACAAATCACGATGGACTGTAGTAGCGCCATCGCGAAATTGCTCGAATCATTCAGAAAGTGTCTATTTATAGGCCCAAATTTCGGCATTGGGACGCATGTGACGGGTGGTGCGTCCCTCGTCAGGCTCCGGCGCCCACGCGGTAGACGCTCACCTCGCCCGCGCCCGGCGCCACCACGTCGGCCACGATCACGGTGACGTTGTCCGGCGAGCCGCCCTCGTTCGCCAGGTCGATGAGCCGCTGGACGGCCGCCGCCGGGTCTGCCACCGTGGTCAGCACCTCGTGCAGGACCTCGGGCCCGAGCACGGTGGTGAGCCCGTCGGAGCAGAGGAGGTAACGATCGTCAGGCTCGGCCTCGCGCAGCGCCATGTCCGGTTCGGCCCTGCCCTCGCTGCCCAGGACGCGCAGCACCATGGACCGCCGGGGGTGCACGGCGGCTTGATCCTCCGTTATCCGCCCTTCGTCCACCATCGACTGCACAAGTGTGTGATCCTTGGTCATCTGATAGAGCGCACCATCACGAAGCAGGTATCCGCGGGAGTCACCCAGATGAGCAAGGGCGAACCGGTAGCCGTCCCACAGCATGGCGGTCACCGTGGTCCCCATCCCCCGGCGGGCGGGGTCGATGTCGGCCAGTTCGACCAGCCTGCGGGCCGCCTCGTGCACGGCGCCCTCCAGGGCCGCCTCCAGGTCCGAGCCGGTCTCGGGAAGCGTGGCATCCAGCTCGCGCATGACGGCGATCGCCGCCGAGCTCGCCAGCTCGCCGGCCGCGTGCCCGCCCATGCCGTCGGCAACCACGAGCAACCGGCCACTCGCATAGCCGGAATCCTCGTTCTGCTCCCTGCGACGGCCCACGTCTGATCCGGCGGCATAGCGGATGTTGTGCTTCATACCCAGCAGTAAATCATTGGTTGAAAGACTTCACAAGCAGATGCGCTGAAGACTCTTGTGAACTACTGTGGCCTCATGAGCCACGACCCGACCGTGAACGCCGGGGACATCGCCCGGCTCGCCGGTGTCGGGCGTGCCGCGGTGAGCAACTGGCGCCGCCGCCACGACGACTTCCCCCAGCCGATCGGCGGAACCGCGAACCAGCCGCTGTTCTCGCTGCGGCAGGTCGAGTCCTGGCTGCGCCGCTATGGGAAGTCCTACCAGGTCTCGCTGGGAGATCGGGTGTGGCAACGCCTGAAAGCCGCCGGCGATCTGCGGCTGGGCCATCTGGTCGCCCAGGCTGGAACGTTGCTGACCAGCGGGAAGAGCGAGCTGGAGCCCGAGCTGGCCGGGCTCGTGTCGGAGCTGGCCGAGCGCCACGGCGCGCTGACGGCCTACGAGTTCCTCTGCGAGCGATACCTGGAGGCCCACTCCCGTCAGCTCTCGGTCACCCGCCACGACGTGGCCGAGCTGATGCTGCGGCTGGTCCGCGCCGAGGGGGCCACCGTCCTCGATCCGGCCTGCGGGGTCGGCACCCTGCTCCTGCCGCCGGCCGCCGCGCTTCCCGCCGCGCTGCCCGGCGGGGCGGAACGGTCCGGAGCCGTTCCCGGCGACCCCGCTCCCGCCGCGGGCGACGACCCGCCGCCGGGCCGGCCCGCCCGGGTGCTCGGGCAGGAGCTCAGCGAGACCTCGGCCGCCATCACCGCCGCCCGCCTGCGGCTGCGCGGCATCGAGGCCGACATCGTGGCCGGCGACTCCATGCGGCTCGACGGCTTCCCCGACCTCAAGGCCGACGCCGTGGTGTGCGATCCGCCGTTCAACGAGCGGGCCTGGGGTTACGAGGAGCTGACCGGCGACCCGCGCTGGGAGCACGGCCTGCCGCCGCGCGGCGAGCCCGAGCTGGCCTGGGTCCAGCACTGCCTCACCCACGTCCGGCCCGGCGGCCTGGTCGCCGTGCTCATGCCGCCGGCCGCCGCGAGCCGCAAGGCGGGCCGCCGGATCAGGGCCAACCTGCTGCGCGCCGGAGCCCTGCGCGCGGTGGTGGCGCTGCCCGGCTCCGACCTGTGGCTGCTGCGCCGGCCGAGGGCGGGCGAGCGGCCGCCGTCGGAGGTGCTCATCCTCGACGCGACGGCCGACCTGGCGCCGGTCGAGCCCGCCTGGCTGGCCTACCTCGACGACCGCTCCGACCAGACCGTGCGCATCATCGACCTGCTGGCCGACGAGGTCGACATGACCCCGGCCCGCCACCAGCGCCGCGACGACGTCGGCCGGGCCTTCGCGCAGGCCCGCGACCGGTTCCTGGCCGCCGCGGCCGTCCCGCCCGACCTGAAGGTGCTCGACCAGCCGCTCGACCAGCCCTCCACGACGCTGGGCGACCTGATCAAGGAGGGCCTGGTGAGCACGTCCCAGGCGCCGCCCAAGATGGCCGCCGACGGGGGCGACGTGGCCGTGCTCACGGCCGACGACGTGCTGAGCGGCGGCGCGCCCTCCGGCCTGACCACCATGCAGCCCGGCCTGATCGTGATCCGTCCGGGCGACGTGGTGGCCTCCTACTCCGGGGTGCGGGTGATCGCCGAGGGCGGCGCGGTGCTCGGCCCACACCTGACCCTCTACCGGGTCGACGCCCGCCGGCTCGACCCCGACTTCCTGGCCGGCTTCCTACGGGCCGCGGGCGGCCGGGTGACCACCGGGTCCAGCAGGTTCGACGTGCGCCGCACCCGCGTGCCGCGGTTGTCGCTGAAGGAGCAGAAGGCGTACGGGGAGGCGTTCAGGCAACTGGCCGTGCTGGAGGACGCGCTGCGCGAGACCTCGACCCTCGGCCGCACGCTGATCAGGCTCGGCCTCGACGGGCTGGCCGACGGCCATCTGCACCCGCAGTCCTGACGGTGTAGTTTTTCCCGAAAGGCTGCGTGGAGGGGCGAATGGTCATCGGCGACCGCTATGAGCTCGACGACCTCCCCCTCGGGCAGGGCGGGATGGGCGCGGTCTACGCGGGGCACGACCGCCACCTCGACCGCAGGGTGGCGGTGAAGCTGCTCAGGCTGCCCAGCGGCCCCGACCACGAGCTGGAACGCCGCTTCATCCGCGAGGCGCGCATCCTGGCCAGGCTGGAGCATCCGGGCGCGCCCGTGCTCTACGACTTCGGCACCCACGAGCAGCGGCTCTACCAGGTGATGCAGTTCATCGAGGGCGTCACCGTGGCCGACGTGGTCAGCGAGCACGGCCCGCTGCCGGTGCCCTGGGCCGCGGCCATCGCGGCGCAGGCGTGCGCGGTGTTGTCGGCGGCCCACGCCCTGGCGATCTGCCACCGCGACCTCAAGCCGACCAACCTCATGCTCTGCCCCGACGGCAGCGTCAAGGTGCTCGACTTCGGGCTGGCGCTGCTGCGGGACGCCGACGTCACCACGTTCACCCGCATCGGCCAGATCCTCGGCACGCCGGCGTACATGGCCCCCGAGCAGATCCAGCACGGCGTGGCCGAGCCGCGCAGCGACCTGTACTCGCTCGGCTGCGTCCTGCACGAGATGCTGACCGGGCGGCAGCTGTTCACCGGGCCGACCGACTACGTGGTGTTCGAGCAGCAGGTCAAGGAGCGTCCGCCGGCCATCCCCGGGCTTCCCGACGAGCTGGGCGCGCTGCTGGCCGAGCTGCTGGAGAAGCAGCCGGAGAACCGTCCGGCCGACGCCGACGAGCTGTACGAGCGGCTGGCCCCCTTCGCCGTCGAGCTGCCGATGCTCCCCGGCTTCCTGACCGAGGCGCCCAGCCCCGGCCGCATGTACGCCCGCATGGTGGGCCGCGTGCTCAGCCGCCGGTCGTAGCGCCCCGGAGCCCGGCGAAGGCGGCGATCAGGGCGTCCCCCAGGCGGTCGCGCCAGCAGTAGCGGTCGTGGCCGCCGTCGAACTCCCGGTAGTCCGCCGCCGCGCCGAGGACGGCCCGCAACCGCTCGGTCGGGCCGTGCATGTCGTCGTCCTCCAGGCTGCCGAGCTGGAGGTGCACGCGCGGCACCGGGCCCCTGGCCAGCTCGCCCGTCAGCCATTCGGGCTCGGGGCCGTCCGGCCACCAGAACGAGCCCGACTGCGACACCGCCGCCGCGAACCTGCCGGGATGCCGGTGTGCGGCGTAGACGGCGGTGAGCCCGCCGAGGCTCTGACCGGCGATCACGGTGAAGCCGTCGTGGGGCAGGGCGTCCACGAAGCCGGGGTCGCAGGTGAGCCGGGCCGTGCGCTCGGGGCCCGACTCGACCAGCCAGGCCCGCACCGGCGGGATGCGGCCGGCCGCGATGAGGTTGTCGAGGATGACGGGCAGGTCCTCGGTCCACTCCTCGCCGTCGAGCGCGACCAGCGAGCCGACCGGCGGGAGCGCGGGCTCGTACCGGAACCCGGCGGGCTCGCGGACGAGCCGGTGGCGGCGCCGGCCGGGGACCAGCCACGGTGAGGAGGGGGTCGTCTCGGCGATCGAGAAGCCCCGCCACAGGCGGGGGTTGAGCGGGTCGGCGACCTGCGCGCCGTCCACCTGGAGGTGGTAGGAGGCACGCCAGCCGCGCCGCACGCGGAAGGTGCGGCTCCACAGGTCCGGTTCGCGCTCCAGCAGGGCGTCGGCGCCGTCGGGACGCAGCCTGCCGGCCAGGACGCGCACCTCGCGGGCGGGGCCGTGCCACAGGAACGTGACCGTGTCGTGCTCGTCGTCGAGCCGGGTGACGACGGGCGTGACGGTCGCGCCGGGGCGCGGACCCGGCAGGGTCTCGGGCGGAAGGTCGCTCGTCAAGGCGGGCCGCTCCTCAGTCCGGTCGGAGACGTTGCAGCACCCTACCCCACTCGCCCTCGACCGGCTCTGAACGCGCTCTCTTGGTAACACCGATCGTTATGCGGACCCCGTTGACAGGGCGGCGTGACGGCCGCGAATCTGGCGAGAGAGCGCTCTCTCACATCCCCCGTTCTCCCCCAGGAGGGTTTCCATGACCCCTCGTGTCCGGCGGCTCGCCCTGCCCGTGCTCACCGCGTCCCTGCTCGCGCTGGCGACGGCCTGCGGTGGCGGCGGCGGCAGCCCCACCACCGAGGCGAGCGCCAAGCCCGGCGAGAAGATCAAGCTGTCCATCGGCCTCTTCGGCGACTTCGGCTTCAAGCCGCTCTACGAGGAGTACAAGAAGACCCACCCGAACATCGAGATCACCGAGGCCGTCACCCAGTTCAACGACCACCACAACAACCTGGTCAAGCGCCTGGCCACGAACGCCGGCGCGGGTGACGTCGAGGCCGTCGAGGTGGGCTACATCAGCACGTTCACCTCCCAGCCCGGCAAGTTCGTCGACCTCAAGCAGTACGGGCTGGACAAGCGCCAGGGCGACTACCTCGACTGGAAGTGGCAGCAGGGCCTCAGCAAGGACGGGCAGCAGCTCCTCGGCCTCGGCACCGACGTCGGCGGCCTGGCCATGTGCTATCGCAAGGATCTGTTCAAGAAGGCCGGGCTGCCGAGCGACCGGGCCGCGGTGAGCGCCCTCTGGCCGACCTGGGAGCAGTACATCGAGACCGGCAAGAAGTTCGGCGCCGCGAACGTCGCCGGCGCCAAGTTCGTCGACTCCCCCGGCGAGATCTTCCGCGCCATGGTCAACCAGGCCCCGGTCGGCCTGTACGACGCCCAGGACAAGATCATCGTGGCCAGCAACCCCGACGTGAAGAAGGCGTGGGACCTGTCCAACCAGCTCACCCAGGAGGGCCTGACCGCCAAGCTGGCCGCCTTCACCCCGCCGTGGAACACCGGCTTCGCCAAGGGCTCGTTCGCCACGATCATCTGCCCGGCCTGGATGACCGGGTTCATCCAGGAGCAGGCCAAGGACGCCTCCGGCAAGTGGGACATCGCGACCGTGCCGGGCGGTTCGGGCAACAGCGGCGGCTCGCACCTGATGGTGCCCAAGCAGAGCAAGCACCCCAAGGAGGCGGCCGAGCTGATCGACTTCCTGACCTCCAAGGAGAACCAGGCCAAGGTGTTCAAGGAGGAGGGCACGTTCCCGTCGATCCCGTCGCTGTACGACGACCCCTCGATCCAGAACTTCACCAAGCCGTTCTTCGGTGACGCCCCCATCGGCAAGATCTACTCTGACGCCGCCAAGGCGCTCAAGCCGCAGCACCTCGGCCCCAAGGAGGCCGACGTCCGGGTGGCGATCGGCAACGGGCTCGGCCGGGTCGAGCAGGGCAAGCAGACGCCCGACGAGGCGTGGGCACAGGTCCTCCAGGACGTGCAGAAGATCAAATGAGTACGCTCCCGCTGTCGGCGCCGGCCCGGCACCGGCGGCGTGGCGTGCGGCACACCCTCGACGTGAGGGTGTCGCCGTACGCCTACGTCGCCCCCTTCTTCCTGCTCTTCTGCGCCTTCGGGCTGTTCCCGCTGATCTACACGGCCTGGGTGAGCCTGCACGACTGGACCCTGCTGTCGGAGGAGCACACGTTCGTCGGCGCGAAGAACTTCCAGACGCTGCTGGCCGACGGCTACTTCTGGAACGCCACCTTCAACACGCTGTCCATCGGCGTGCTGTCCACCGTGCCGCAGTTGCTGCTGGCCGTCTGGCTGGCCCACCTGCTGAACCGGCGGCTGCGCTTCCAGACGCTGCTGCGCATCTCGATGCTGCTGCCCAACGTCACTAGCGTGGTGGCCGTGGTGGTGATCTTCAGCCAGCTCTTCGGCCGCGACTTCGGGCTGATCAACTGGGTGCTGTCGTGGGTCGGCATCGGGAAGATCGACTGGGCGGCCGGCACCGCGACCTCGCACATCGCGCTCTCCGTGATGATCATGTGGCGCTGGACCGGCTACAACGCGCTCATCTTCCTGGCCGCCATGCAGGCCGTACCGCGCGAGCTGTACGAGGCCGCCACCCTCGACGGCGCGAGCAGCTTCACCCAGCTGCGCCGGATCACCATCCCGATGATCCGGCCCACGATCATCTTCGTCGTCATCGTCTCCACGATCGGCGCGATGCAGATCATCGCCGAGCCCCTGCTGTTCGGCCAGAGCAGCGGCGCGGGCGGCGGCGCGGCCAGCGGCGGCCCGGACCGCCAGTACCAGACGCTCGCGCTGTTCGTCTACGAGCAGGGCTTCACCAAGTTCGACTTCGGGTACGCCTCGGCGGCGTCCTGGCTGATGTTCCTGGTCGTGGTGGTCGCCGCCGGGATCAACTTCCTGATCAGCCGCCGGGTGAAGGGCGGCACGACATGAGACTGCGCTACCTGACCCTCATCGCGGTCGCCTTCTTCTCCGCCTTCCCGCTCTACTACAGCGTCGTGGTGGCCTCGCGGCACAACTCGGCGCTGGCCGAGGTCCCGCCGCCGCTGCTGCCCGGCGGGAACTTCCTGGCCAACGTCGCCCGCGTGTTCGACACCGTGCCCTTCGGGCTGGCGCTGCTGAACTCGGTCATCGTGGCGGGCTCGATCGCGGTCGCGGTGATGTTCTTCTCGACGCTGGCCGGGTTCGCCTTCGCCAAGCTGAGGTTCCGGGGCAGGAACGCCATGCTGGTGATCACCGTGGCGACCATGATGGTCCCGGCCCAGCTCGGCATCATCCCGCTCTACCTGCTCATGGTGAAACTGGAGTGGACCGGCACGGACTACGCGCTGATCGTGCCGGCGCTGGTCAACGCGTTCGGGGTGTTCTTCATGACCCAGTACCTGACCCGGGCGCTGCCGGACGAGCTGCTGGAGGCCGGGCGGGTGGACGGGTGCACGACGTGGGGCCTGTTCTGGCACGTCGTGCTGCCCGCCGCGCGGCCGGCGGCGGCCGTGCTCGGCATGCTGACGTTCATGTCGGCGTGGAACGACTACTTCTGGCCGCTGGTCGTGCTGAACCCGGACAACCCGACCGTCCAGGTGGCTCTGTCCACGCTGGCCAGCGGTTACGTCAACGACTACGTGCTGGGCCTGGCGGGCACGGCGGTCGGCGTCCTGCCGCTTGTAGCGGTCTTCGCCCTGTTCGGCAGGCAAATCATCGGTGGAATCATGCAAGGAGCTGTTAAGGGATGAAGTTTCCCGAGGAATTCGTCTGGGGAGCCGCCACGGCCTCCTATCAGATCGAGGGGGCGGTCAAGGAGGACGGGCGCGGCCGCTCGATCTGGGACACCTTCTCCCACACCCCCGGGAAGGTCGCCGGCGGCGACACCGGTGACGTGGCCTGCGACCACTACCACCGCTACAAGGACGACGTCGCGCTGATGCGCGAGCTGCGGCTGCGGGCCTACCGGTTCTCGGTGGCGTGGCCGCGCGTGCAGCCGGAGGGGGCGGGGCCGATCAACCCGCGCGGCCTCGCCTTCTACGACAAGCTCGTAGATGAACTACTGGCCGCCGAAATTTCGCCCTATGTCACGCTTTATCACTGGGATCTTCCCCAAGCCCTCGAAGACCACGGCGGCTGGACGAACCGCGACACGGCCTACCGTTTCGCCGACTACGCCCAGGCCGTGCACGACCGGCTCGGCGACCGGGTGACCCACTGGACGACGCTCAACGAGCCCTGGGTGTCGGCCTTCCTCGGCTACGGCAACGGCGTGCACGCGCCCGGCCGCCGCGACCCGGGCCAGGCCATGCGCGCGGCCCACCACCTGCTGCTCGGCCACGGCCTGGCGGCGCGCCGGCTGCGGGCGGCGGGGGCGCGCAGCATCATGCTCGTGGTCAACTCCGCGCCGGTGCTCACCCCGGCCCAGGTCAACGACCCCACGGCGGTCGCCGGCGAGGCGGACGCGGCCGCCGCCGAACGCGTCCACGCCCTGCTGACCAGGCAGTTCCTCGACCCCGCGGTGCACGGCAGGTACCCGGAGGAGGTCCTGGCGGCGGCGGCGCGCAACGGCGGGACGGCGCACGTCCACGACGGCGACCTGGAGCTGATCAACGCGCCGATCGACCTGGTCGGCGTCAACTACTACAACCCGTGCGTGGTCGAGTCGGGCCCGGGGCTGCCCGCCGACGCCGCCTGGCCCGGCTCCGACGGCGTGCGCTTCACCACGGCGGAGGCCCCGGTCACCGCGATGGGCTGGCCGATCGTGCCCGACGGCCTGTCCCGGCTGCTCGTCCGGCTCTCGAAGGACTATCCGCAGGTCGGGCTCATGGTCACCGAGAACGGCGCGGCCTTCGACGACCTGGTCGAGGACGGCCGGGTGCACGACGACGAGCGCGTGGCGTACCTGGACGGGCACCTGCGCGAGCTGCACCGGGCCGTCGAGGCGGGCGCCGACCTGCGCGGTTACCTGGTGTGGTCGTTGCTGGACAACTTCGAGTGGGCCGAGGGGTACCGGCGCCGGTTCGGCATCGTGCACGTGGACTACGCGACGCAGACCCGGGTGCCCAAGGACAGCGCCCTGTGGTACCGCGACGTGATCAGCAGGAACGGCCTGTAGATTTTTTCCGTGCTCTCCCTCTTGGTGCAGTCATGAGACGCCCGACGCTGGAGGCGGTCGCCGCCCGCGCGGGCGTCTCCCGCGCGACCGCCTCCAGGGTCGTCAACAACCAGACGACCGTCGCGCCGCACATCCGCGACGCCGTGCAGCGCGCGATCGACGAGCTGGGCTACATCCCCAACTCGGCGGCGCGCAGCCTGGTCACCCAGCGCACCGACTCGGTCGCGCTGGTCGTCAGCGAGCCGGGCACCCGGGTCTTCTCCGAGGACCCGATGTTCTCCACGGCGATCAGGTCGGCCAGCTACGAGCTGGAGGCGGTCAACAAGCAGGTCGTGCTGATGCTGGCCTCCTCGCCCAAGAGCCACGCCCGGGTGGAGCGGTACATCTCGGGCGGTCACGTCGACGGCGTCATGCTGATCTCCATGCACGGCGCCGACCCGCTGCCGGCCGCGCTGTCGCGCCTGCGCGTGCCCGTGGTCTCCTACGGGCGGCCGGCCGTGCCGGTCGACATCCCGTTCGTCGACAACGACAACGTGGGCGGGGCCGAGGCGGGCGTCCGGCACCTGGTCGAGTCCGGGCGGCGCAGGATCGCCACCATCGCCGGCCCGCAGGACATGATCGCCGGCCAGGACCGCCTGACCGGCTACCGCAACGTGCTGCGCGACTCCGACCGCCGCTCGATCGTGGCCGTGGGCGACTTCACCCGGGAGTCGGGCGCGATCGCGATGCGCCAGCTCCTCGGCGACGACCCCGCGCTCGACGCCGTGTTCGTGGGCAACGACCTGATGGCGGTCGGCGCGCTCCAGGCGCTGCGCCAGGCCGGGCGGCGGGTGCCCGACGACGTCGCGGTGGTGGGGTTCGACGACATCGAGGCGGCCAAGTACACCGAGCCGCCGCTCACCACGCTGCGCCATCCGATCGCCGAGCAGGCGGCGGCCATGGTCCGGCTGCTGCTCGGCCTGTTCGAGGGCGGCTCGCGGGAGCCGGTGATCCTGCCGACCGAGCTGGTGGTCCGTGAGTCGGCCTGAGCCCGTCGGCGCCGCCCGGGTGATCTCCGCCGGCGAGGCCGTGGCCGCCGCCGTCGCGGTGGCCGAGGCGCACGGCGTCACGGTGCGCGAGCCCGTCGTGCTGAAGGACTCCTACAACCTGCGGATCCACCTGCGGCCGGCGCCGCTCGTGGCGCGGGTGCCCACGGTCACCGCGCTCGCCCGGCTCCGGCCCGAGGAGGCGATGCGGCGCGAGCTGGCGGTCGTGTCGTTCCTGCACGAGCTGGGGGCGCCGGTCGTGCCGCCGAGCGATCTGCTGCCCGCGCGTGTGCACGAGCGCGGCGGGGCGCTGGTGTCGTTCTGGCGGCACGTCGAGCACGACGGGTCGGGGCCGGTGACGCCCGAGGTGTTCGGGCGGGCGCTGCGCGAGCTGCACGAGGCGCTGCGCGGCTATCCCGGCGTGCTGCCGCGCCTCGGGCCGGTCCTCGACGAGACCGGGCACCTGCTCCGGGTGCTCTCCGCCGACCTGGAGCCGGCGGTGTCGGCCCGGCTCGCCGAGGCCCGCGCAGGGCTGGCGGCCCGGCTGCCGGACGGGGGGCAGGCCGTGCACGGCGACGCCCATCCGGGCAACCTGCTGGTCACGCCCGCCGGCCTGCTGTGGAACGACTTCGAGGAGACCACGTACGGGCCCGTGGGCTGGGACCTGGCCTGCCTGCTCGGCACCGTGCGGCTCGACGGCCGCGCGGCCGTGCGCGCCTACGGCGCCGACCCCGGTGACCCGGCCCTGGCGGTGTTCGCCGAGGCGCGGGCCCTGCAGTCCGTCCTGTGGACGCTGGTCAGGGCGCGGCGCTTCCCCGAGGAGCGGGCCGCCGCCCGCGCCGTCCTCGACGGCTGGCTGCGCGACCCCGACGCCCGCTGACCCGCCCGTTCTCAGGCCCGTTCTCAGGCCCGTTCTCAGGCCCGTCCTCAGGCCCGTTCTCAGACCGGCACGACGCCCTGCGCCGGGCCGAGGAAGTAGCCGCCGGTGGCGTCGAGCACGTGGCCGGTGATCCACCGGGCGTCCGGCCGGGCGAGCAGCGCCACGGCGTCGGCGATGTCCTCAGGACGGCCGATGCGACCGAGCGCGGTGACCTCGGTGACGCGCCGCTCGGCGACGCCGTCGTGGTCCTCGCGCAGCCAGGCGTTCATGTCGGTCTCGGTGACGCCCGGGGAGACGGTGTTCACGGTGATGCCGCGCGGGCCGAGCAGCGGGGCCAGGGTGAAGCCGAGCGTGTCCAGCGCGCCCTTGGTCATCGAGTACACGACGTCGGGCAGCGCGATGCGCACGACCGCCGAGGACACGTTGATGATCCGGCCGCCGTCGTTCAGCAGCGGCAGCGCCCGTTCGATGACGAAGTACGGCGCCCGCACGTTCACCGCGAACACCCGGTCGAACTGCTCGGGCGTGACCGAGTTCAGCACTCCGCCCAGGATGGCGGCGTTGTTCACCACGATGTCCAGCCGGTCGTCGCGCAGGCCGTCGAACAGGGCGTCCACGCCGTCCTCGAAGGCGGCCTTGACCGCGTACGCCTGTCCGCCGGCGTTCTCGATCTCGGTGACCGTCTCCTTCGCCAGGTCGTCGTTGGTGGCGTAATGGACGATCACCCGGGCGCCGCCGGCGGCCAGGCGGCGCGCCACGGCCCGTCCGATGCCGCGCGAGGCCCCCGTGACCAGCGCGGTCCTGCCTGCGAACTCACTCATGACGTGCTCCTTCATCGGTGGAGCTCCATCGTGCGGCGGGGACGTCACAGGCGTCCAAGACCGGCTGTTATAGCTTCTTGCTATGGATGCCCATATCCGGGATCTGCGGTATTTCGTGGCGGTCGCGGAGGAGTTGAGCTTCACGCGGGCGGCCACCGAACGGCTGTTCATCTCCCAGCCCTCGCTGAGCAGGCAGATCAGGCAGCTTGAGCTGTCCATGCGGGCCAGGCTGTTCGACCGTGACCGGCGGACCGTCGCGCTGACCGACGCCGGGGCCGCGCTGCTGCCGCTGGCCCGGCAGATCATCGAGCAGTGGGAGGACGCGCGGCGCGCGGTGGCCTCGGCGCGCGAGGAGCGCACGCTGACCGTGGGGTTCCAGACGCGGATCGGGCGGGGGGTGGTGCCGTCCATCGTGGAGGCGCTGCCGGGGTGGGAGCTGCGCTTCCGCCAGATCAGCTGGGCCGACCCGACCGTGGGGCTGGGCGACGGGCAGGTGGACGTCGCGGTCGCCTGGCTGCCCGTCCCCGGCGACGGCGTCTACGACTGGACGGTGGTGAGCACCGAGGAGCGGTGGGTGGCGCTGCCCGCCGGGCACCCGCTGGCCGGGCGGGCGGAGGTCGGGATGGCCGAGCTGGCCGGCGAGCCGTTCGTCGCGCTGCCGCGCACGGCGGGGCCGATGCGGGACTTCTGGCTGGCCGCCGACCGGCGCACCGGCCCGGCGCTGGTCGGGGCGGAGGCGGAGACGGCGGAGGAGGCGTTCGAGGTGGTGGCGTCCGGGCGGGCCGTCGCGCTGGTCTCGGCCGGGAACGCCGAGCTCTACCGGCGCGACGACGTGGTGGCGCGGCCGGTGACCGGGCTGCCGCCGAGCAGGCTGGCCATCGTCTGGCGCACCGACGACCGCAGGCCGTCGGTGCGCGCGCTGGTACGGGAGTTCGTCCGCTGCCTGTGCCCGTGACACGGCGCCCAGGGTCAGGCCGGGATGGTGGCGCGGGCCTCCTCGACGTGGGCGGCGACGCGGTCGGCGCCGCACGACTCGGCCAGGGCGCGGGCCTCGTCGGCGAGCGCCAGGGCCTCGTCGTACCGCCCCTGGGCGACCGCGATGTGGATCAGCCCGACCTGGTTGGACGCGACCCCGGCCGGCGATCCGAGCTCCCGGCGCAGCCGTGACGACTCCGTCAGCCTCTCGCGCGCCTCGTCGAGCCGCCCGGACCGGTGGGCCGCGATCCCCTGGTGCCTGAGCACCTCGGCGAGCGTGACCAGGTCCCCCGTCTCGGCGGCCAGTTCCCCGGCACGCCGGAGCAGGGGCAGCGCGCGGTCGAGATCGCCTGCGACGACCTGGTGGTAACAGCCCTCCCAGAACGCCGACTCCCCCTCCCCGCGCCGGTCGCCGACCGCTTTGAACAGCGCGCCGGCCCGTTCGAACAGCGGCAGCTCGCGCGGGTCGGCCTCGCCGCCCTGCACGAAGCGCACGTGCAGGACCCGGCCCCTGGCCAGGCACAACGCGGCCTCGACCGCGTCCAGCTCACGGTCGGACGCGGCGAGCGCGGCGTCGTCCCCTGCGTAGATCCCGCGTTCGTAGAGCCCTTTGGCCCGCTCGATCCACATTCGCCCGAATGTACGGGAAGTCGACGCCGTGACCAAGGGTGTTCACGGCGGCTCCGGTCAGCCGCGGGCCCGCGCCGTCGAGGCCCTGACCACCAGCTCCGGCTCGAACAGCAGCTCGTCGGCGGGCACCACGGCCTTGTCGATCTGGGCCACCAGCAGGTCGACGGCGGCCCGGCCCATCGCGTCGATCGGCTGGCGGACCGTGGTCAGCGGCGGCTCGGTGCAGTTCATCAGCGCCGAGTCGTCGAAGCCGATGACCGAGACGTCCCCCGGCACGGTCAGGCCGGCCCGCCTGGCCGCCCTGACCGTCCCGAGCGCGAGCAGGTCGCTGGCGCAGATCACGCCGGTCACGCCCTGCTTGACCAGCCTGGACGCGGCCGCGTGCCCGCCTTCCAGGGAGAACATCGTGTGCTCGACGAGTTTCGGGTCGCCGCCACGGGCCTGGAACGTCTCCAGCTTGCGCCGGGAGGGCATGTGGTCCTTCGGGCCGAGCACCATGCCGACGCGTTCGTGGCCGAGCGCGCGCAGGTGGGACAGGGCCATCTCGGCGGCCACCACGTCGTCGCAGGAGACCTGCGGGAAGTCCAGCCGCTCGACGGCCGCGTTGACCAGGACGGTCGGCAGCTTGCGCTCGTGCAGCAGCTCGTAGTGGTCGTGCGAGGCGTCGGCCTGGGCGTAGAGGCCGCCGGCGAAGACCACGCCGCTGACCTGCTGCTGGAGCAGCAGATCGACGTAGTCGGCCTCGGAGACGCCGCCGACCGTGCGGGTGCAGAGCACGGAGGTGAAACCCTGCTGGGCCAGCGCGCCGCCGACGACCTCGGCGAAGGCGGGGAAGATCGGGTTCTGCAGCTCGGGGAGCACCAGGCCGACCAGGCGGGCCCGGTCGCCGCGCAACTGGGTGGGACGTTCGTAGCCGAGCACGTCGAGCGCGGTCAGCACGGCCTCGCGGGTGGCGTCGGAGACCCCCGGCTTGCCGTTGAGCACGCGGCTGACCGTCGCCTCGCTCACCCCGACCTTCTTCGCCACCTCTGCGAGTCGTCGCGTCATGCGCAAACTATACGGCCTTCCGCGCAAGCGCTTGCGATCACTTACGTAGCCTCCGCCGCCCCTTCCCACTCCCGCCCAGGGCGGCCTTCCCGGCAATTTCGGCGCATCGGACGGAGGAAATACGGGGTGCCGCACGACAATGGCCAGTCAAATGTTTGCGCAATCACGTCAAGCGGTTGCGAAATTCTGCGTCACAGCTCCGCCCTGGACGGCAAGCCTTGCCAGTCGCTCACACTCGTCATCGCCGCCGCGCTCAGCAGCGCGCCCCGGTGCAGCCGTTCCTGCGGCGTGAGGCCGTCGAGCGCGGCGCTGATGTAACCGGCCGCGAACGCCTCG
Organism: Nonomuraea sp. NPDC048881; assembly: GCF_040649795.1. Lineage (NCBI taxonomy): Bacteria > Bacillati > Actinomycetota > Actinomycetes > Streptosporangiales > Streptosporangiaceae > Nonomuraea > Nonomuraea sp. NPDC048881. The sequence goes on along the minus strand of NZ_JBEZGC010000001.1, from coordinate 788,649 downwards.
CCCGCGCCCGCCATGTCCACGACGGGCACCTGCGGGACGGCCACGTCGTAACGCATGCGGTCGGCGCGCACGCTGGCGCCCTTGGCGCCCCGGTCCACCACGACCTCGCGCTCGGGGGTGAGGGCGGGCTTGACCAGGTCCAGCTCGTCCTGGGCGAGGAAGAGCAGGTGGGACCGGCAGGCCAGCTCGCCGAGGACCTCCTCGGCCTCCCGGACCGAGGGCCACAGCTCGGGCACGTAGTCGACGGAGAAGGAGATCATCACCCCGGCCGTCCGCGCCGCGCTCATGGCGGCGTGCACGGCGTCGAGGGCGTCCCTGCTCAGGGCCGCCGTGACGCCGGTCACGTGCAGCATCTTGGCCGCGCCCACCCGGTCCATCGGCACGTTGCCGGGCGACAGCCGGGACCCGGCCGAGCGGGTGCGGTACTGGGCGGTCACCGGCTCGCGGCCGACGCGCACCTCCCTGAGCACCATCCCGGTCCGCGCCCCTTCGACCACCCGCACGTCCTCGACGTCCACGCCCTCGCCCCTGAGCACGGTCAGCGCCCTGGCGCCCAGCTCGTCGTCCCCCACCCGGGCGGCGTACGCGCATCGGTGGCCCAGCCTGGACAGGGCGATCACCAGGGTGAACTCGGGGCCGCAGACGTCCAGCCTGGCCTCGTTCTCGTGCCGCACCCGGCCGCTGGAGACCACCCCGAGCGGCTCTCCCAGCGCGTAGACGTCCGTCATGAGCCAGACTGTAGTTGGTCACGACTACGCCGAATGATTTTTTCGCATAAGTCCTGGCTAGGACCGTGATCAAATATTTTCTGTATCTTTAGCGAACCTTTTCCCCAACTCGTGCCTCAAAGTAGTAGAGGAAGCCGGCGCGCCCCGGCGCCGGCTTCGAGTCGATACGGGGAGAGGAATCAGCACCCTCATGAGAAAGATCGCAGTAGGAATCATCACCGCCTTCGTCGGCGGGGCCATGTTGGTTTCCGGCGCGGGCGCCGCCTCCGCCACCGCGACCAGGCACGCCACCGAACTCAAGATCCGTGACATCACCCCCAACCCGGTCGTGGTGAAGGCCGGCAGCGAGACCACCGCGTACTTCGACATCGGGGCCAGCTCCGACGTCCAGAAGGTCACGCTGAGCGTGTCGCCGGAGGGCGACGTCCGCACCTTCCGTGCCAAGGACGTCAAGGACCTCGAGGGCTGGCGCTTCGCCGTCCCGTTCAACGAGGGCGACTTCGCCGGCAAGTGGAAGGCCACCGCCGTGGCCTTCGACAAGGACAACAAGCAGGTCGCCACCGACTCCGCGTTCTTCAACGTCGAGATCCAGAAGGGCAAGGCCGACACCCGCATCACGCGCTTCACGGCCGACCCCTACAAGGTCCGTCAGGGCCGCTCGATCTACTTCTCCGGTCGCCTTCAGGTCGATGACGAAGGCTGGGAGGGTCTGCGCGGCGAGAAGGTGAGCGTCTACTACCGCGCCAACGGCTCCAGCGGCTGGAAGTGGGTCGCCTCGGCCAAGACCTCCTGGGGCGGCAAGTTCGCCACCAAGACCCGCGCCTGGAAGAGCGGCACGTTCAAGGCCGTCTTCGAGGGTGACGACGAGCTCAACAGCTCCGAGAGCCGTCGCGACTACGTCAAGGTCTACCGCTCCTGGCACCACCGCTGATTGATCGCCGAGGCCCGGTTCCCCTGGTGGGAGCCGGGCCTCCGGCTTTTCCGGATTCTTTTGCCGCCGGAGAGGTTTATCGATCAGCGGATCGCCGCATGGACTGTCCCATTTGCAAAGGAGGCGGCCCGCCGCCTCGCGGACACCGCGTCGATCCGACAGGAGCCCCCATATGCCCCACCCCCTGATCGCCCTCGTCCTGAGCCTGACGAGCACGTTGGGGGCGGCCCCTTCGGTCCGTTACGAACCCGCCGGCACGGCCCGCGAGCAGCACGCCAGGAAGCTTTTGAAGGACAGCGGCGTGCTGCGCACCCGGCTCGGCGGCGTCCAGGTCGTCGCCCGCGGCTGCGACGCGCCTCGCGCCACCTGGAACGGCGACCGGCGGCGGATCACGATCTGCTACTCGCTGGTCGCCAAGATCGACCGCACGCTCACCGGCGTCTCCGAGACGGAGGAGGCCGACCGGCGCACCGCCGCCGCCCGCGTGGACGGCGCCCTGGCCGCCCTCTACCACCACCAGCTCGGCCACGCCCTGGCCGCGCTCAACGGCCTGCCCGCCGACGAGCCACAGGCCGACCGGTTCGCCGCGCTGACGCTCGCGGCGCGCGGCGGCGGCCACGTCGTGGCCGCCGCCGAGGCCCGCCACCTGCTGGCCGCCCACACCCACGCCGACCATCTGTCGGGGACGGCCGCCTCCGCCACGTTCGCCTGCCTCCTGTACGGCGCCGACCCCGTCAAGTACGCCCGCATCGCCAAGGGCGGCTGGGTGCCGGCCGAGCGTGTGCCGTCGTGCCGCGCCGAGTACGAGCGGGCCAGGGCGGAACTGGGGTCACTGGCAGTGAAAGTCGGGGCCTGAGGGGTACGTCCGGATGTATGGCTGAGGAGCTGCTCAGAGACTTCGACCCGTTCGACATCTTCGACACCGAGGCGGCCCGGCTCGACCGGTTCTTCGACGGGCTCGACGAGGCGGGCTGGGCGCGTCCGTCCCGCTGCGCCGGGTGGTCGGTGCGCGACGTGCTGGCCCATCTGGCGGGTGAGGAGGCGTACAACCACGCCTGTCTCGACGGCACCGTGCAGGAGCTGCTGACCCGGGTGGCCGCCGAGGGGGTGACCGGGTTCAACGACTTCAACGAGTGGTCCGTACGGCAGCGCCGCGACCTGCCCGTCGAGGAGGTGCTCCAGGAGTGGCGCACCAAGAACGGCGAGACGCGCGAGCGTATGCGCGCCCTCGGCCCCGACGCGCTGATCGACACGACGGCGGGCCCGTACCCGGTGGGGTTGCAGACCTTCCACTACGACTCCGAGTACGCCACCCACGCCGACGACGTCGGCGCGCCGGTGGCGCCGGAGGAGATCGACGACCGGACGTTCTGGCGGGTCGCCGTCGGGCGGTTCGTGCTGGCCGAGCAGGAGTCGAGGGCGCAGGTGGAGCAGACGGCCGAGCAGATCTGGGTGAGCGTCGACCAGGGCAGCGCGTCGCTGTCGTACCCGGAGTTCGTGGAGGCCACGGTGGGACGGCTGCCGACCGACGGGCTCGACCCGCGGGTCGCCGCCGCGCTGCGGTGCCTGGCCTGAGAGGAGAGCGGGATGTGGCTGCGCAACCGCGCGGGCACCGAGCCGGTGACGGCGCGCAGCCCGCTGCGCGCGAGGCGGGTGCTGTCGTGGATCGCCCTGGTCGTCGCCGCGGCCGCGGCGGTCTTCTTCGTGACCCGCGCGATGGCCACGGGCCAGCAGGTGTGGGTCTGGGAGGCCGCCCTGGCCGCCGCGGTGGCCGTGGTGGCCGCCGTGGACCTGGCGGTGCTCAGGCGCCGGCGCGCCGGGCCGTCAGGCGGCGGGCACGCTCGGCCGGCCGGAGAGCACGGCGGGTCAGGTGGCGGGCACGGCGGGTCAGGTGGCGGGCACGGCGGGTCAGGTGGTGAGCACGGCGGGTCAGGTGGTGAGCACGGCCAGCAGGAGCAGCAGGATCACCGCGGCGGCCACCCCGAAGATGATCCAGACATGGGTCAGCGCCCACACCCGTAGCCGGTCACCGCAGGCCTGCGGGTAGTCGATACCGTCGGACTCGATCCTGTTGATCGCCGCCACGCGCCGGGCCAGTTCGGGGTCGTCCCGTTCGAGGCCCTGCTCGATCTCAGCGAGGATGCGGCGTTCCCTTCCAGAGAGACCCATCGCGATCACCATTGCTCCCACGCCGGTGAAAGCCTTGTACCCACCAGTAGCCCCAGCATGCCCGCCCGGCGCCTCCTTGGCGTGACATGCCGAAACCCCCGGCCGTTCCGGCCGGAAGGCGCGAACGGACGAGGGCGGGTCAAGCCTTGGCTGTCATTTCTTGCCGTAGCGCTGGTTGAAGCGCTCGACGCGGCCCTCGGTGTCGAGAACGCGGCTGCGGCCGGTGTAGAACGGGTGGCTGGCCGACGACACGTCGACGTCCACGACCGGGTAGGTCCTGCCGTCCTCCCACTCGACGGTCCTGCCGCTCGTCAGGGTCGAGCGGGTGAGGAGGGCGAAGCCGGCGCTCGGGTCGCGGAAGACGACCGGACGGTACGAGGGGTGCAGGTTCTTCTTCATGCCCCTCTCAACCGGATGGCAATGGTTTTCATTCCCTCGCTTCGGGGTCCATCCCGAGGACGGTCCGGCCGCCGTCCACGGGGATCGTCGCCCCGTTGACGAACGAGGCGTCCGGCGAGAGCAGGTGCGCCACGACCGAGGCCACCTCGCCGGGGAAGGCGACCCGGCCCAGGGGATGCACCCTGGCCATCTGGCGCTCGACGTCCACCACCTCGTCGGCGGTCCTGGAGGCCAGGAAGTCCTCGTAGCGTTCGGTGGCCACCGAGCCGGGCGCGACGGCGTTGACCCTGATGCCGTACCGGCCGTACTCGACGGCCAGCGACCTGGTCAGGCCCTCGGTCGCGGCCTTCGCGGTGGCGTAGGGCAGGCTGCCGGGCACCGCCCGCGTGGCCTGATGGGAGGTGACGTTGACGATCGCGCCCGGCGTGCCCGCCGCGAGGAAGCGGCGGACGGCGACCGCGCAGCCCACCAGCGCCAGGTCCAGGTTGGCCGCGATCAGCTGCCTGACCTCCGCGATCGGGGCGTCGTGCACGGAGGCGTCACGGAAGATCGCCGCGTTGTTGACCCAGCCCGCCAGCGTGCCGGCCTCCTCGGCCCGGTCGGCGGCCCAGGAGACCAGCTCCTCGTCGGCCGCGTCGCCCACCACGGGGACGACGCGGGGGCCGGTCCAGGACAGCGAGCCGCCGTCGCGGTCGATGACGACGACGGTGTCCTTCTCCCCCAGGAGCCGCTGGACCACGGCCTTCCCGATGCCACGCCCGCCGCCGGTCACCACGTAGGAAAGACTCATGCGTCCGACGCTACTCCGTCCCGGAGTGACCCTTGTCACCGTATTTCCGGCTGGTGAACGGGAACGAACCAATGCGTGATCGCCATACCCGGTCCGAGGTCGCCGGCCCGCGTGGTCGGGGCGCTCGCGATCACGCAGACGGCCGGCTACGGCGTGCTCTACTACGCGTTCTCGGTGTTCATCCCGCCGATGGCGCGCGACCTGCGGACGGGGGTCGCCCAGCTCACCGGCGCGATCACGGTGTCGGTGCTGGTGTCCGCGCTGGTGGCGCCCTTCGTCGGGCGCTGGCTCGACCGGCACGGCGGGCGCGCGCTGATGACGGCCGGGTCGCTGCTGGGCGGGCTCGCGGTGCTCGCCTGGTCGCAGGTGCGCACCGTGACGCAGCTCTACCTGGTGTGCGCGGCCCTCGGGATCGCCTCGGCCATGGTGCTCTACGAGGCCGCCTTCGCGGTGATCGTCGCCTGTTTCGACCCGGCCCGGCGGGCGCGCGCGCTGCTCGCCGTGACGGTGGTGGCCGGGTTCGCCTCCAGCATCTTCCTGCCGCTGACGGGGTTCCTCGTGGACCGGTACGGCTGGCGGCAGGCGCTGGTCGTCCTGGCCGCCGGGTACGCGCTGACGGCCGTGCCGCTGCACGCGCTGGCCGTGCGGGGGCGGGGGGCGTCCGCGCCGCCGGCCCGGCGTCGCGCGATCGTCGGCTCCGCGCTGCGCGAACGGCCGTTCTGGCTGCTGGTGGCCGCCTTCCTGGCCCAGACGGGCGCGGTGGCGGTCATGGGGGTGCTGCTGGTGACGTACCTGATCGCGCTCGGGCATCCGCCGTTGTTCGCGGCGAGCGTGGCCGGGCTGCTCGGCGTGTTGTCGGTGACCGGGCGGCTGGTCACGACGGGGCTGCAGAGCCGGTGGCCGGTGGCGCTGGTCACGGCGGCGATGTTCGCCGTCCAGGGGGTGGCGGCGCTGCTGCTGCCGCTGGCGGGCGACAGCGTGGCGGGGGCGATCGCCGGGGTGGTGCTGTTCGGGCTGGGGTTCGGGGTGGCCACGATCGCCCGTCCCGCCCTGCTGGCCGACCGGTACGGCACGGCCGCCTACGCGACGCTGAGCGGCGCGCTCGCCCTGCCCGTCACGGTGTCCAAGGCCGTGGCCCCGCTGCTGTCGGCGGCGGTGGCGCAGGTCGCCGGATACCCGGCGGTGATGGCCTCGGTGGCGGCGGCCTGCGTGCTCGGAGCGCTCTCGCTGGTGGCCTACGATCGGTACGGGCGGGCGCCGGAGCGACAGGCCGCGCTGCCCGCCGAGCCGACCTGAGACCCGCGGTCCGCCGTCGGCGGAACTGACGGAACGTCGGCCGACGACCACGTAAGGTAGCCGCATGGATACCCCCACCGAGGCTCTCCACCGCGTCTTCGGTTACGACTCGTTCAGGGCGGGTCAGCAGGAGATCATCGACCACGTCGTCGGCGGCGGCGACGCGCTGGTGCTCATGCCCACCGGCGGCGGCAAGTCGCTGTGCTACCAGATCCCGGCGCTCGTGCGCCCGGGGGTGGGGGTCGTCGTCTCGCCGCTGATCGCGCTCATGCAGGACCAGGTCGACGCGCTGCGCGCGCTCGGCGTGCGGGCCGGTTTCCTCAACTCCACCCAGGACTTCGACGAGCGCCAGCTCGTGGAGGCCGAGTTCCTGGCCGGCGAGCTCGACCTGCTCTACCTCGCCCCCGAGCGGCTGCGCGTCGAGGCCACGATGCGGCTGCTGGCCAAGGGCGAGATCTCGTTGTTCGCCATCGACGAGGCCCACTGCGTGGCGCAGTGGGGCCACGACTTCCGCCCCGACTACCTCGCCCTGTCGGAGCTGCGCGAGCGCTGGCCGCAGGTGCCGCGCATCGCGCTGACCGCCACCGCCACCCCGGCCACCCACGCCGAGATCTCCACCCGGCTCGGCCTCGACCAGGCCCGTCACTTCGTGGCCGGCTTCGACCGGCCCAACATCCACTACCGCATCACGTCCAAGAGCGACCCCAAACGGCAGCTCCTCGACTTCCTGCGCACCGAGCACCCGGGCGACTCCGGCATCGTCTACTGCCTGTCGCGCTCGTCGGTGGAGAAGATCGCCGCGTTCCTGGCCGACCACGGCATCGCGGCGGTGCCGTACCACGCCGGGCTCGACGCCCGCACCCGCGCCGCCCACCAGTCCCGGTTCCTGCGGGAAGACGGGCTGATCGTGGTGGCCACCATCGCGTTCGGCATGGGCATCGACAAGCCCGACGTGCGTTTCGTCGCCCACCTCGACCTGCCCAAGTCGGTCGAGGGCTATTACCAGGAGACCGGCCGCGCCGGGCGCGACGGCCTGCCCGCGACCGCCTGGATGGCCTACGGCCTGCAAGACGTCGTCCAGCACCGGCGCATGGCCCTGGAGGGCGACGAGGCCCACCGCCGCCGCCAGGTCCTGCACCTCGACGCCATGCTGGCGCTGTGCGAGACGGCCGGCTGCCGCCGGGTCATGCTGCTCGACTACTTCGGGCAGAAGGGCGCCGAGCCCTGCGGCAACTGCGACACCTGCCAGAGCCCGCCCGAGTCCTGGGACGGCACGATCGCCGCCCAGAAGGTGCTGTCCACCGTGCTGCGGCTGAAGCGGGAGCGCGGCCAGAAGTTCGGCGTCGGGCAGGTGGTCGACATCCTGCTCGGCAAGAAGACGGCCAAGGTGCTCCAGCACGGCCACGACTCGCTGACCGTCTTCGGCGTGGGCACCGACCTGGGCAACGCCGAGTGGCACGGCGTGGCCCGGCAACTGCTGGCGCAGGGCCTGCTCGCGGTGGAGTCCGACCACGGCACGCTGGTGCTCACCGACGCCAGCGCCGACGTGCTGCGCGGGCAGCGGGAGGTGCCGTTGCGCCGCGACACGGCCCGTCCGGCGTCCCGGTCGTCCAGGTCGTCGTCCGGGTCGTCCGGGGCGTCCGGGGCGAAGGGTCAGCCGGCCGCCGAGCTGCCCGCCGAGGCGGCGCCGCTGTTCGAGCGGCTGCGGGCCTGGCGGGGCGCGGTCGCCAAGGAGCAGGGCGTGCCCGCGTACGTCATCTTCCACGACGCCACGCTGCGGGAGATCGCCACGTTGTCGCCGTCCTCGCTGGCTGAGCTGAGCAGGGTCAACGGGGTCGGGGAGAACAAACTCGCCAAATACGGGGACCAGGTCCTGGAGGTCGTCGGGTCGGCGGCCACCGAAGACGCCTGACGCCGTCCCGCTCAGCTTCGGGAGGGCCACGGTTCGGGGTGATGGCGACGGCCGCACGAAGAACGGTCGTCGCCATCACGCTGGCCGACCTGGTCGAGGCGCGTGGCCCGCGACCGGCCGGACGGATGCCGGGCCCCGGTGTCCCTCTTTGATCGTACGGGGTGCCGCCGCCGGGTGGGGGGCCGGTCATGCCGTCAGTTCGGCCGGCGGCCGAGGTAGGCGAGGAGGTGGTCCTGGGCGGTGCCCAGCGGGGGCGGCCGCAGCCTGGCGGCGAACCGGGACGGACGGTCCTCGTCGGTGACGAAGAGATGGGCCAGGTCCAGCAGCTCTTCGGCGAGGGCGTGCGGGATCGGGCGGTGTTCACCGCAGGCCCGCGCGATGTCCCAGCCGTGCACGGTGATCTCGATGGCGCCCGCCGCGGCCACCATCGGCGTCGTCATGGGCACGTCCCCCACCGCGACCATCCCGGCCTGGATCGTGCCCGTCCACGTGCCGAGCACCTCCGTCGCGCCGTCCCTGAGCAGCAGCGCCGGGTTCCCGCACACCGGCCCGCCGACCGGTACGGGCCTGCGGGCGGGGGCGATGCGGCCGAGCGCGGCCTCGTTCAGGGCCTCGAAGGAGTCCTGCATGTGGTCCAGGAGCTCCTGGAGGTTCCAGCGGGAGCACGGGGTGGGCCGGCACAGGACGTGTGGGCTCACCACGCGCAGGCTGCCCAAGGTGTAGTGGATGGCCCTCTCCAGCAACGCCACCCCTGCCGTCAACGCCCGCGCCCGTTCGTCCATGTCGCCTCCTCGACCCATATAGACCTTGAGGGAAGCGGAAAATCATCGGCCCTGGGGACGGGGTGCCGTTCGCGCCCGGCGAGCGGAGCGGATGGGCATGCCTTCCGGCCACGGGTGGCCGCTTCGCGCGACTCGCCGTCCGTCCGGGCGGAGGAGCCCGTCCGGCGGTCCCGCGGGCCCTTCGCCGATCCACGGTCCGGACGGCCCTCTAGCGGTCGCCGGCTCCGGCGAAGGTGACCCGGATGGCGTACAGGTCGCCGGCCGAACTGGTGACGAACAGGTCGTTGCGCTTGGCGCCGCCGAAGGTCAGGTTCGAGACCGACTCAGGCAGCAGGAGCTTGCAGAGCAGGGCGCCGTCGGGGTGGTAGCAGTGCAGGCCGTCCAGGGCGGCGGCCCAGACGCGGCCGTAGCAGTCGAGCCTGATCCCGTCGAACCAGTCCTGGGCGAAGACCTTGCCGCCCGACAGCGTGCCGTCGTCGCCGACGTCGAAGATTCGAATGTGGCGCTCGCGGGTGTCCACGATGTACAGCCGGCTCTGGTCAAGCGAGAAGGCCAGCCCGTTGGGGCGGACGAAGTCGTCGGCGACGACGGTCAGCTCACCGCTTTCCGGATCGAGCCGGTACACGTGGTCCGCGCCGATCTCGCTCTCGGCCGGGCTGCCTTCGTAGTAGCCGGTGATGCCGTAGCGCGGGTCGGTGAACCAGATGGTGCCGTCGTGTCGGACGACGACGTCGTTGGGGCTGTTGAGCCCCTTGCCCCGATAGCTCGCGGCGAGCACGGTGATCGACCCGTCGTGCTCGGTCCTGGTCACCCGGCGCGCCCCTTGCTCGCAGGTGACCAGCCTGCCTTCGCGATCGACCGTGTTGCCGTTGGCGTTGCCCGCCGGGCTTCTGAACACGCCGACGGCGCCGGTCGTCTCGTCCCAGCGCAGTAGCCGGTCATTGGGGATGTCGCTCCACACCAGGTAGCGCCCGGCCGGGAAGTAGGCCGGCCCCTCGGCCTTACGGCTGCCCCGATGCAGCACCTCCACATACTCGTCACCACCGTCGAACCCGAACCGCTCGTCCACGACCTCGAACCGCGCCTTGAACCTGTCCATCACCGAACCACCTTTGGACATAACCGACTTTCACTGGACACCATATTGGAGATCACCCCTGCTACAGAAAGCGGTTCAGCAAGTGCTTCATTTGAGGAAATCCGTCACGTTCAGCGGGCGCACACGCGGCGGCACGCCGACACGGTCCGGAGGACGCCGAGAGGAGCGCGCGTGCGGGCTTTCGCTGCACCAGACTCGACCGGCGCGAGCGGGTGCCGCCGGTCGGGCCTGGTGCTCTTGGATCGCTACCGCGCGGGGAGCTCGGGGTGCGGGCGATGTGGGGGCTTATGTCCCGCTGGAACCTTTCGGGCGGGTGGGGGGTAGGTGAGGGCATGAGGAAGATGGCGGTGATTTCGGTGGCGGTGCTGCTGGCAGGGGTTGGATGTGCCGGAGGTGGCGGTCCTGGGCAGGGGGTGGGCGCGAGTGGTGGTACCGGGGCCTCGTTCGGAGGTGCGGGGAGCGAAGCGGATTCCTCGGTGAGCGTGGCTGCGGGGATCACACCGAGCGAGGCTGGGAGCCCAAGCCCGACCGCCGATGCCGCCCCGGCGCCCGACCCCAGCGCAGGCGCCCCCTCCGAGCCGACCTCCGCCCCCGACCTGAGCACCGCCGCCACACTGAGCACCGGCGGCCGCCCGAGCCCTGGAGCTGGGGTGGGGTCTGGTGACAGGGGGAGGGCGAGCGCGGAGGGTGAGCGGGTGGGGTGCCGGGGGGCGTCGGTGGTCGGCGGGGGTGGGTTTCCGGAGGTGCGGGGGGTGTCGGCGGACGCCGAGGTGTGGGGGTTGTTGTTCGTGTCCAAGCTGCCGCTTCGCCGGAAGGAGACCACCAAGATCGTGTGGCGGATGACCGGGGACGGGCCGCTGACGGTCAGGGCGTCCCTTCCTGACGGCGCCGCCGCCCGCCTCGCCTGGGGGCCCGAGGAGCACGGCGGGTCGTCCTGGCACCGGCCGGGGGACGAATGGGGCACCGGCCTCGTCTTCCCCAAGCCCGGCTGCTGGAAGATCGAACTCAGCCGCACCCACGGCAAGGGCCACCTCTGGCTACCGGTCGCCTGACACCACCCGGCGACCCACCGCGCAACTACGCCCGACTACCGGCCGGTCAGCGTCCAGCAAGCCCGGTGGCCCAGCAGCCAGGGGCCCACCAGACGCTGTAGCCCTCGTTACCGGTTGCTCAGAGCTCGGTCCACGAAGGTTTGGAGGTCGGTGAGGACCTCGTCCTTGTTGGTTTCGTTGAAGACCTCGTGGCGGGCGCCGGCGTAGATGCGTTCGGTCAGGTCGGTGCCCCTGACCGCCTCCACCCCGACCCGGCTGCCGGCCAGCGGTACGAGCTGGTCGTCGTCGCCGTGCACCCACAACGTGGGCAGGGCGCCGAACGTGCCGCCCTTGGCGATGGCGTCCAGCATCGCGGCGAACGCCTCCACCGTGGCCCGCTTGAACGGCCCGTGCCAGACCAGCGGGTCGTCCGCGTACGCCGCCCCCACCGACGGGTCGCGGGAGAGCGTGGCCGGGTCGATGGGGATGTCGGGCAGCTCGTCGAGCGCCATCAGCGCGGGGATGACCGCCCACTCGCCGATCACCGGGCCCGACAGCACCAGCGCGGTCAGGCCCTCGGCGTGGCGCTGGGCGTACCGGGCGGCGATCATGCCGCCCATGGAGTGGCCGATCAGCACGACCGGGACGCCGGGGTGGTCGGCCCTGGCGCGCTCCTCGACGGCGTGCACGTCGGTCACGACGTCCTCGAAGTCCTCGACGAGCACGCGTTCGCCCGCCGACCTGCCGTGGCCCATGTGGTCGAGTCCGTAGACGGCGGCGCCGTGCCGGACGAGACGGTCGGCGACGTACTCGTAACGGCCGATGTGTTCGCCGTATCCGTGGACCAGGAGGGCGAGGTAGCGCGGCCGGTCGTGCGGCCATTCGCGGACGACGTTCAGCCCCCGCGTGCCGGTGAAGGTGTGCTCTCTCGACTCGGCCATGAACTTCCTCTCCCATCCAGCCACGACGTCCGAAAACCGCTGACTTCCGCGGGCGCGCCGGTGTTGTAGAGAGTATGGACATCCACACCATCATCGACAGTCCGCTGGGCGAGATTCTCCTCGTCGGCGACGGCGTGGGACGGCTGACCCGCGTGTCGTTCGACGTGGGCGCGCCGCCCGGACGCCGGGAGCCGGCCGCCTTCGGGGAGGCCGAACGGCAGCTCGGCGAGTACTTCGCGGGCGGGCGTACCTCGTTCGACCTGCCCCTGGCCGCCCGCGGGACGGCGTTCCAGCAGCGGGTGTGGGCGGAAGTGGCGGCGCTGCCGTACGGGACGACGACCAGCTACGGCGAGCTGACCGCCCGCGCCGGCGTGGCGCGGGACCGGGTCCGCGCGGTCGGCGCGGCGATCGGCGCGAACCCGCTGCTCGTCGTGGTCCCCTGCCACCGGGTGGTCGCCGCGGACGGCGCGCTGACCGGCTACGCGGGCGGCCTGGAACGCAAGTGCGACCTGCTCACCCTCGAAGGCGTCCTGCAGCCGCAGCTCTGGAGCGTGTCGTCATGACGCCGCAGGTCGACGGGGCCGACTGGCAGCGGCTGGCCGGGGAGCTCGACGCCCACGGCTGCGCGCTGACGCCGCGGCTGCTCTCGCCCGGGGAGTGCGCGGAGATCTCCGGCCTGTACGACGAGGCCGGCCGGTTCCGCTCGACGGTCGACATGGCCCGCCACCGGTTCGGCTCCGGCCAGTACCGGTACTTCCGCCGGCCGTTCCCGCCGCTGGTCGAGGAGTTGCGGGCGGCGTTCTATCCGCGTCTGCTGCCGATCGCCCGCGACTGGGCGGCCCGGCTGGGGCAGCCCGCGCCCTGGCCGGACGACTTCGCCGAGTGGCTGGACATGTGCCACGCGGCGGGACAGACCAAGCCGACCCCCATCCTGCTGCGCTACCGGGAGAACGACTGGAACGCGCTCCACCGCGACCTGTACGGCGACCTCGTGTTCCCGCTGCAGGTCGTGATCGGGCTCGACCGGCCCGGCGAGGACTACACCGGGGGCGAGTTCCTGCTGGTGGAGCAGCGGCCGAGGGCCCAGTCGCGGGGCACGGTGACCGCGCTGCCGCAGGGTCACGGGCTGATCTTCACCACCCGCGACCGGCCGGTGCGCTCCTCGCGCGGCTGGTCGGCCTCGCCGGTGCGGCACGGGGTCAGCACCGTGCGTTCGGGGCTGCGGCACACCCTCGGCCTGGTCCTGCACGACGCGGCATGACCAGCGTGCGAACGGCCGAGCTGGACGCGCTGCTCACCCTCGTCCGGGCCCAGCGCCCACGGGCGCGGGCCGTCGTCGTCGGCCACGGCCGGGACGGCGCCCGCCTGGCCGAGGCGTTCGCCGACGCCTGGGACGGGACGGTGCTCGCGGTGGTCGCCTGGCCGGAGACGGCGGCGTCGTGGTTGCGCCAGGCCAGGCGGTTCACGGCGGGCGAACCGGACGCCTGGGTGGTCGCGGGCGCGCCGGCGGGATGGGCCGGGATGAGCGAGCGCCTGCGCCGCAGCACCGACTGGGATCCGCGCCGGACGTACGGTTCGGCGGCCACGGCCCGCGCGGTCGCCCTGGCCGCTCCTGGGACACTGGAAGGCATGCGCGGAGCCGACACCGACGGCACGACCTGGCGAATAGGACGAAACCTGATATATCGGGAACCATCGTGATCCCCCTACCGATGCGGGAGATCGCCCCGGGCGCGGTGCACGTCCCCGGCTGGCTGTCCCTCGCCGAGCAGCAGGACCTGGTGCGCGCCTGCCGCGCGTGGGCGACCGGCCCGGTGCCGATCCGGCACACCGTGCTGCCCGGCGGCGGCGTGATGTCGGTGCGGACGGTGTGCGTCGGCTGGCACTGGCAGCCGTACCGATACACGCGGCTGGCCCACGACGTGAACGGGCGGCGGGTCGCCGCGTTCCCCACGTGGCTCGGCGACCTCGGCCGCCGCGCGCTGGCCGACGCCTACGGCCGCCCGGACGACGGCTACGACCCCGACACCGCGCTGGTCAACTTCTACGACGGCCAGGCCAGGATGGGCATGCACCAGGACAAGGACGAGCGCTCCGACGCCCCGGTGGTGTCCCTGAGCGTCGGCGACACGTGCCTGTTCCGCTTCGGCAACACCGAGACGCGCGGCAAGCCGTACACGGACGTCGAGCTGGCCTCGGGTGATCTGTTCGTGTTCGGCGGCGCGTCCCGCTTCGCCTATCACGGCGTGCCGAAGGTCTACCCGGGCACCGGCGACCCGGCCACGGGCCTGGCCGCCGGGCGCCTCAACGTGACGATGCGGGTGACGGGTCTTCGATGAAGTAGTCGAACTGGTCGTCGGTGAGGGTGCGGCGCAGGATGCGCAGGACCTTGCCCGGGTCGTCGTGCGGGCCCGGGGTGTAGAAGGGCTTGCCGTCGCGGCCGAAGGTGATGGCCGAGCCGCCCTCCCACTTGCCCAGCAGGTCGCTGACGGGCGAGAAGTCCTCGTGGGGCTCGAAGCCGAGGGTGCGCGCGTAGTCGATCGAGCCGAAGACCAGGTGCTGGGCCAGCTCGATCGGCACCTCCTGGTAGCCCGCGTACTCGCCGAAGAAGTATTCGCGGAACCTGCGCAGGTCGCGCTCGTCGAGCACGTCGGGGCCGATGGTGTTCTTGATGCCGAGGCAGTAGACGTCGGCGAGGTAGCCGCAGACCGTCATCCGGTCCCAGGTGTGGCGCCGGGCGACCAGCACGCACACCATGCCGCCGGCGCCCGACTCCGGGGCCTCGTCGATCCAGCCCTTGGACGGGTCGACGCCCAGCCCGGCGCTCCAGCCGACGTTCATCCAGCAGCCGACCACCTCGGGCTCGGCCGACGTCACGTTCTCGGCGGCGATGGCGCGCACGAGGGGCGCGACGACCGACGGCGACACCTTGAGCGCCCGCGCGATCTCCTTGGGAGACCTGCCCTGGGCGCGCAGCTCGCGTACCTGATCCTTCAACTCCACACGCGGCAGCCTAGCGCCCGGCGTCCCGTCAGGCGGACAGGCCGCGGGCGAGCCACGCCAGGAACCGGAGCGGCCGGGCCTCCCCCTCCGGCTCAGCCGACGGACGAGGTCACGGTGTCCACGTGCTTCTGGCTGACCGAACGCCCCGACACCAGCACGAGGTCGAGCGCGCGCAGGTCGGCCAGGCGGTCGAGCGGGTTGCCGCGGACCGCGATGACGTCGGCGCGCTTCCCGGCCTCCAGGCTGCCGGTCTCGGCCCCGACCCCGCACGCCTCGGCGGCGCGTACGGTGGCCAGCTCGACGATCTCGGCGTTGCCGAACCCCGCCTCGGCGAAGACCTCCAGCCCCGACACGTAGTCGTCGGTGCGCTTGTCGAGCCCGGCGATGGCGAACCCGGTGTCGGTCCCGGCGACGAGCCTGATCCCGGCCTCGCGCATGGCGGCGAGGTTGCCCAGCCAACGGTCCATCGGCTCGGCGCCGACGAGCGCGCGCAGGTTCCAGAACTGGCCGTGCACGGTCGGGCACACGTACGTGCCGCTTGCGGCGATGCGGTCGGCCAGCCGCGCGTCGTAGGCCGGGCCCGCCGGGGTGTGGAACGTGCAGTGCTCGATCGTGGTGACCCCGGCCTCCAGCGCGTTGCCGATCGACTCGGGGGCGTGGGCGTGGGCCGCGACGGTCCTGCCGCGCGTCGCGGCCTCCTCCACGGCGGCCCTGATCAGCGCGGCCGGGTACTGGGCCCGCCAGCTCGGCACCGAGCCGGGTGACATCTCGCCGCCCGAGGCCATCACCTTGAGGCAGTCGGCGCCGGCCCGCAGGTTCTCCCTGGCCACCCGGCGGACGGACGGCTCGTCGTCGGCCTCGCCGCCCATGTACCAGCAGTGGCCGCCGGTGACCGTGATCGGCCGGGTCGCGGCGATCAGGTGGGGGCCGACGGCGAGGCCGTCCTCGATCGCGTCGCGCAGGGTGAGGTCGAGGAAGCCGCGTCCGCCGAGGTCGCGGGCCGTGGTGACGCCCGCGGAGACGAGCTTGCGGGCGTTCTCGGCCATGCGCAGCAGCAGCTGGCCGTCGCTCACGGCGCTGCGCCCGGTCACCGGGTCGACCGTGCCGTCGAACCCGAGGTGCACGTGCGCGTCGACGAGGCCGGGCAGCAAGGTGTGGCCGGGCAGGTCGAGCGTCTCCGCGGCCTGGCCCGCGCTGCCGCGGGGGCCCACCGAGACGATGCGCGAGCCGTCGATCAGCACCTCGCCGTCCGTGATGACCTCTCCGGGACGCCCGGTGAGCACCGTGCCGGCACGGATGATCCGCATGCCTCCACAGTGCCACAGGCGGCCCCGCCGGAAACAGGACCACCCCAATCGATAAGAAGGTTTACTTATTACGGCATGATGGCCGTCCATGTGGACGCGCGACTTCGTGCTCTTCTTCACCGCCCGCACGGTGTCGATGCTGGGCTCGGCGATGATGCCGGTGGCCACCGCGCTCGGCATGCACGACGCCGGTTACGGCGCCACCGGCGTCGGCCTGGCGCTGGCCGCCTGGATGGTGCCGATGGCCGGGCTCATCCTGTTCGGCGGCGTGCTCATGGACCGGTTCACGCCCCGCCGCATGATGGTCGGCGCCGACCTGGCCAGGGCGGCGACGCAGGCGGGCACGGCGGCCCTGTTCGGGCTGGGCCGGCCGGAGTTGTGGCAGGTCGTGGCCCTGTCGGCGGTCGCCGGGGCGGCGGCCGCCATGTACACGCCGGGCGTCGCGGGCACCATCTCGCGGATCGCGGCCGACGTGCAGCGGGCCAACGCCACCCTGCGCATGTCCGAGGCGATCATGCAGTTGCTCGGGCCGGGGCTGGCGGGGGCGCTGGTCGGGCTGGCCGGGGTGGGCGTGGTGTTCGCCGCCGACTCGGCCGGGTTCGCGATCAGCGCGGCGTGCCTGCTGCTCATGCGGGTGCGGGTGGCGGGCTCCGGCGAGGAGCCGGTGCTGGTGCGGCTGCGGGAGGGCTGGCGGGAGTTCCGGTCGCGCACGTGGATGTGGAGCGTCATCCTGATCTGGGTGGTCTTCGGGATCGCCCTGTTCGGGCCGCTGATCCCGCTGGGCTCGGTGCTGGTGACCGACGCGTACGGGCAGACGGCGTACGGGCTGGTCATGTCGGCGAGCGGGGCCGGGACGATCGTGGGCGGCCTGGTGGCGCTGCGGATCAGGCCGGCCAGGCCGCTGGTCGCGGGCGGGATCGGCATGTTCCTGTTCGCGCTGGAGCCGCTGAGCTTCGCGGCCGGCGTGCCGCTCGGCGTGATCATGGCCTGCCACGTGGTGGGCGGGGCGGGGTGGGCGTTCTGGTCGGTGATGTGGGCGACGAGCGTGCAGACGCTGGTGCCGGCCGAGGCGCTGAACCGGGTCAGCGCGTACGAGATCGGCGGCTCGACCATGTCGCTCCCGATCGGCCAGGCGCTGGCCGGGCCGGTGGCCGCCCTGGTGGGCTCCCGCGAGGTGCTGGGCTTCTCCGCGCTGGTCACGGTCGCCGGCTGCCTGGCGCTGCTGTCCCTGCGGCCGGTGCGGCAGATCACCGTAAGGCCACGGGAAGAGGACCGTAAGGCCGCTCCCGCATCGTAGAGGCATGACAACGACGCAGACCGCGCAGTACGAGATCGTCCGCACCTTCGACGCCCCCCGCGAGGACGTCTACGCCGCCTGGACCCAGCCCGAGCGCTTCTCCCGCTGGTTCGGCCCCCGCATGCTGGCCACGCCGGTCGGCCGGATCACCCTCGACGCCCGTCCCGGCGGCCGGTGGCGCGCGACGCTCGTCGGCGAGGAGGGGTTCGAGGCGACGCTGGAGGGCTCCTACCGCGAGGTGCGGGAGCCCGCCCGGCTGGTGTTCACCACCGGCGACCCCGACAACCCCGGCGACGGCCCGGCCTCGGTCGTGACGCTCGACCTGCTCGACCGGGACGGCGGCACCGAGATGCGCTTCCACCAGTTCGGCGTCAACACCGACCAGGAGCACGCCGAGCAGGCCAGGGCCGGCTGGGACGAGTTCTTCGACCGCCTGGCCGAGCATGTCGCCCGCTGACCCCCGCCACGCCGCCCTCCGACACGCCGCCCCCCGACACGCCGACCCTCAGAACAGGCCGAGGGCGTCGTCCAGCTTGTACGTGCCGCCCCGCTCGTACGCCGCGGCGAAGGCGTGCTCACCGAGGGCGTCCCGGACCCGGGCCGTGACCCGCTCCTCCTCCTCGCGTTCGGCGGCGTTGGCCGGGGTCCGGATCTGCTCGCGGACCGCGGCGGCCAGCCCCAGCAGCACCGCCGCCCGCTCGGTCGGCCCGGCCGCCGACGCCGCGCCCGCGACGCACGCCGCCGCCGTGCGCGGGTCGCCGACCCTGACCGCCGCGGCCAGCGCCTCCCGGTGCAGCTCCAGGGCCGCGGCCGGGTCGCCGCGCAGCTCGGTGACGTGGCCCAGCTCGACCAGCAGGTCCGGCAGGTGCAGCGGCGGCTCGACGGCGGGGTCGCGCGGCAGGCCCGCCAGCAGGTGGTGCAGGTGCGACTCGGCCAGGTCGAGCAGCCCGGCGCGGCGCGCGGCGAAGGCCAGGCCCATCTCGGCCATGGTCTCGCCCATCTTGTAGCCCTGGCCGAGCGCCAGCTTCAGCGCCCGTCCGCACAGCTCCATGGCCTGGTCGTAGGCGCCGTCGTGCAGGGCCGTCCAGCCCAGCCAGGCGATGCGCCCGGCCACCTCGGGCCACAGGCCGAGCTCCTCGGCCATGCGCAGCCCCTCGGCGAACAGCCGGCGCGCCCGCTCGTGGTCGCCGGCCATCTCGGCCGCGCCCGCCAGCCATTCGGTGGCCTGCAACATGCCCCAGCGGTCGCCCAGCTCGCCGAACAGCCGCGCGCTCTCCCCCGCGTCCCGCTCCAGCGCCTCGGTGTCGCGCATGGTGAACGCGTCGCGCGCCCGTCTGGCCAGCGCGACGGCGACGCCCCACGTGTCGCCGAGGGCGCGGCAGGAGGCCAGCGCCCGTCCGGTCAGCTCCTGGCCGGTGACCATGTCGGGCACGCTCATACCCGCGAACAGCTCGGCCCTGGCCCGCTCGCCCGGGTCGGCGACCCGCTCCAGCAGCGGCTCCCACGCGACCTGCTCGCCCAGCAGGAGCGCGAACCCGGCGTGCCAGGCCGCCGCCCGGCGCCTGGCCGGGCCGTCCGGCCCCGCGACGGCCAGCGCCGCGCCCAGCGAGCGCCTGCCCTCGGCCAGCCGGCCGCGCAGGAACCAGTACCAGGCCAGCGCGTTGACCAGGCGCGCGGCGGTGTCGGCGGCGCCCTCGGCGATCGCGGTGTCCAGCGCGGCCCGCATGTTGGCCGACTCGGCGTCCAGGCGCAGCAGGCGGTCCCGCTGCTCGCCGCCGTACAGGCCGGGTTCGGCCGCCACGGCCAGCTCCAGGTAGTGGCGCAGGTGGGCGCGGCGCACGTCGGCCAGCTCGCCGGCGTCGGCCAGGCGGCCCACGCAGTACTCCGACACCGACTCCAGCAGCCGGTACCTGACCCCCGTCGTGCTCTCGGCGACCACCACGAGCGAGCGGTCGACCAGCCGGGCCAGCAGGTCGAGCACGTCGAGCCCCGGCTCGGCGCACACCGCCTCGGCCGACTCCAGGGTGCAGCCGTCGGCGTGCACGGCCAGGCGGCGCAGCACCACCCGTTCCTCGTCCGACAGCAGGTCCCAGCTCCAGTCGATCACGGCGGTGAGCGTCTGCTGCCGGGCGGGCGCGCCCCTTCGCCCGGACGCCAGCAGCCTGAACCGGTCGTCCAGCCGGTCCACCACCCCCTGGACGCCCAGCGCCCGCACCCGCGTCGCGGCCAGCTCCAGGGCCAGCGGGATGCCGTCGAGCCGCCGGCAGAGCTGGGCCACCGCCTGCGCGTTGCCCGCCTCCAGGGCGAACCCGCGGGCCGAGGCGGCGGCCCTGGCGACGAACAGCCGGACGGCGTCCGAACGGGCCATCTCCGTCAGGTCGGTGCCCGCCGGCAGGTCGAGCGGCGGGACGCTCCACAGGACCTCGCCGTCCACGCCGAGCGGCTCCCTGCTGGTGGCCAGGACGGTCAGGCCTGGCGCCGCGGCCAGCAGCGCGTCGACCACCTCGGCGACCTGCTCGACCACGTGCTCGCAGTTGTCCAGCACGAGCAGCAGGCGCCTCGGCCGCAACGCCGCGGCCAGCCGCTCGGGCACGTCGCCGCCCGACGGGTCCTCCCGGATGTCCAGAGCGGCCATGATCGCCTCGGCGGGCGAGTGGGTGGCGCCGTCGAGCGCGACCAGCCAGGCGCCGTCGGCGAAGCCGTCCAGCAGCCGGTGCGCTACCTCCAGCGCCAGCCTCGTCTTGCCGACGCCGCCGGTGCCGGTGAGCGTCACCAGCCGCTCTGCGGTGACCAGCGAGCAGACCTCGGTCAGCGCCTCGTCCCTGCCGACGAGCTTGCTGACGGACGCGGGCAGGTTCGTGGTGGGCCGCTCGGCGGGCAGGCTCAGCGCCGGGTCCTGGGCCAGGATCGCCTGGTGCAGCGCGACCAGCTCGGGGCCTGGGTCGAGGCCCAGCTCGTCGGCCAGGCGCTCGCGCAGCTCGGCGAAGCTCGCCAGGGCGTCGCTCTGCCGTCCGGCCCGGTACAGGGCGCGCATGTGCACGGCGCGCAGCCGCTCCCGCAGCGGATGCCGGGCCAGCAGGTCGCCCAGCTCGCCCACGAGCAGCCCGTGCTCGCCCAGTTCGAGCCGGGCCTCGGCGCGCTGCTCCAGCGCCGTGAGCCGCTGCTCCTCCAGCCGGACGATCGCCGACCTGGTGTACTCCTCGTCGGCGAAGTCGGCGTACGCCGCCCCCCGCCACAGCGCCAGGGCGTCGGCCAGCAGCCCCGCCCTGGTCCGCGGGCTGTCGGCGGCCTCGGCGCGGGCCAGCAGGCCCGCGAAGCGGTCCGCGTCGAGCGCGCCGGGATCGGTGCGCAGCAGGTAGCCGGGCGCCCGCGAGACCACCAGGTTCTTGCCGCCCGGCTCGGCGTCCTCCAGCGCCTTGCGCAACTGGGAGACCCGCACCTGGAGCGCGCCCGCCGGGTTGCCCGGCGGCTCCTCGCCCCACAGGTCCTCCACCAGCCGGTCGGCCGAGACCGGATGGCCCTCGTGGACGAGCAGGTCGGCGAGCAGCGCCCGGACCTTGAGCCCGGGGATCGTCACGGGCTCCCCCGCGTCGGTCCACACGGCCAGCGAGCCCAGCACCCCAAAACGCATGTCCGTCACCTTATGCGCCGCCGTAAGTCCACGAGAAGCGCACCGGAAGCGCCCTCCGGCACGGTGAGAGCGACGAAAGGGGAAACGACATGAAGACCGGCACCCTCGCTGGACGGCGTGAATGGACGGGCCTCGCGGTCCTCGCCTCGGTGGCCCTGCTGCTCTCCATCGACCTGAGCGTGCTCTACCTGGCGCTGCCGCACCTGAGCGCCGGACTCGGCGCCTCCGCGCCGCAGCAGCTGTGGATCCTGGACATCTACTCGTTCATGCTGGCCGGGTTCCTGGTGACGATGGGGACGCTGGGCGACCGGATCGGGCGGCGCAGGCTGCTGCTGATCGGCTCGGTGGCCTTCGCCGCGGCCTCGGTGGCCGCCGCGTACTCGGTGAACGCGGAGATGCTCATCGTGTCCCGGGCGCTGCTCGGCGTCTCGGGGGCGACGCTGCTGCCGTCGTCGCTGGCGCTGATCCGCACGATGTTCACCGACGGCCGGCAGATGGGCACCGCGATCGGCCTCTGGTACGGCTGCTTCATGCTCGGCATGGCGGTCGGCCCGCTGGTGGGCGGGCTGCTGCTGGAGCACTTCTGGTGGGGGTCGGCGTTCCTGATGGGCGTGCCGTTCATGGCGGCCGTGCTGGTCGCCGGACGGCTGCTGCTGCCCGAGTACCGCAACCCGCACGCCGGCCGCCTCGACCCGGCCAGCGTGGCCCTGTCCCTGGCGACCATCCTGCCGGTCGTCTACGGGCTCAAGGAGGTCGCGCGCGGCGGCTGGCAGCCCCTCCCCCTGATCGCGGTCGCCGCCGGGACGGCCTTCGGCGTGGTGTTCGTCAGGCGGCAGCGCGACCTCGCCAACCCGCTGCTGGACCTGCGGCTGTTCGGCAACCGCGCGTTCGCGGCGACGCTGGGGATCATGTCGCTCGGCGGGATCGTCATGGCCGGGACCACGCTCATGACCACCCAGTACCTGCAGACCGTGGAGTCGTTGTCGCCGCTGGGCGCCGGGTTGTGGCTGGTGCCGCAGAACGTGGCGATGATCGTGGCCCTGTCGGTCGCGCCGCGGCTCGCCGCCCGGATCGGCACCGCGTACGTGATGGCCGCCGGGCTCGCGCTGGGCGCCGTCGGGCTGTTCCTGCACACCCAGGTCCCCAGCGTGGGCGGGACCGGGCTGGTCGTCACCGGGCTGGTGCTGGCCTCGGCGGGCATCGCGCTGCCGATGGGCGCGGGCAACAGCGTGATCATGACGGCCGCGCCCGCCGAGAAGGCCGGGTCGGCGGCGTCGCTGACCGAGACGAGCGGCGAGTTCGGGGTGGCGGTCGGGGTGGCCGCGCTCGGCAGCCTCGGCACGGCCGTCTACCGCGGGCGGCTTCCCGAGCACCTGCCGGTGGAGGCGGTGCGGGAGAGCATCAGCGCGGCGGTGACCGCCGCCAAGGACCTGCCCGGCCTGCTGGAGGTGGCGCGGGCGGCGTTCACGGCGGGGCTGAACACGGTGGGGGCCGTGAGCGCGGTGGTCTTCGCGGGGCTGGCCGTCTTCGCCCTCCTCGCCCTCCGCCACCACCGCCCGACGCCCTGACCCCCCTCCAGCCCGCTCGCCCCCTTCGTCCCCTGACCGCCGGCCCGGCCGGCGGTCCTTCGCCGTCCCCAGGGTTCTCGGGGCAAGCCGTTCGTACGCCCGGTCAGCCGGACGGCGGTGCCTTCCGGGCCGACCATTCGTACGTCCGGTCAGGTGGACGGCGGCGCCTTTCTGGCCGAGCCGCGGTAGCCGGCCGCGTCGTAGCGGCGTTCGTTGTCGGCCAGCTTGGCGGTCGCCGCCGCCATCAGATCGACGCCCAGGACGTCGGCCAGCCGGACCAGGTACAGGGTCACGTCGCCGAGCTCGGCGCGGATGCGGGCGAGCGTGTCGGGGTCGGGGCTCGCGGACTCCTCGGCGGTCAGCCACTGGAACTCCGCGACCAGCTCGCCCGCCTCCCCCGCCAGCGCCATCGCCAGGTTCTTCGGCGTGTGGAACCTCTCCCAGTCGCGGGCCCGCGCGAACTCCCGCAGCCGTACGGCCAGCCCTTCCAGCTCCTCGCTCACGCCACCCGACCCTACTGGCCCGCCGGCCGATTCATCACGACCGGTGATGACAGTCCGGGCGAACCCCGTCTGGTTCCCCGGCCGCTTCCGCGATCGACTGGCTTCCGTGTTCTCCCACTTCAACGGCCCTGTCCTCGTCCCCGGCGACCCCGGGTACGACGACGAGACGGCCCGCTTCAACACCGTCGGCGGCCCCGTCCGCCCCGCCGTGGTCGTCGGCGCCCGGGACGCGGACGACGTCCGGAAGGCGATCGACCACGCCCGGTCGGCGGGGCTGCGGGTGGCGGTCCAGGCGACCGGCCACGGCCTGTCGGCCCCGGTGGACGGGACCCTGCTGATCAACACCCGCCGGATGACCGGCCTGTCCGTCGACCCCGCCACCCGCATGGCCCGCGTCGGGGCCGGGGTGCGCTGGGGCCAGGTCATCGACGCCGCCGCCGGACACGGCCTCGCCCCGCCGAACGGCTCCTCCCCCCTGGTCGGCGCGGTCGGCTACACGCTGGGCGGCGGCCTGCCCGTGCTCGGCCGCACGTTCGGCTGGGCCGCCGATCGGGTCAGGTCCCTGGAACTGGTCACGGCCGACGGAACCCTGCGCACGGTGAGCCCGTACGAGAACCAGGACCTCTTCTGGGCCCTGCGCGGCGGCCGTCCGGGCGTCGGCGTGGTGACCGCGATGGAGCTGGAGCTGGCCGCCGTCCCGCGCTTCCACGGTGGCATGCTGAGCTTCCCGGCCGAACGGGCGTCCGAGCTGCTGGCCGCCTGGCTGCGCTGGAGCCGCGACCTGCCGGACACGATGAACACCTCCATCGCCCTCCTCCGCCTCCCGAACGCCCACCTCACCGCCGTCCGCCTCGCCCACGCCAACTCCTCCCCTTCACCCGCCCCCACCCCCTCGGACCTCACGCCCCAGGAGCTGATCGCCCCTCTCCGCGCCCTGAACCCGGCCGAGGACACCGTCAGGGACCGCCCCTACACCGAGATCGCCGCCGTCCACGAGGACCCCACGGAACCCGCCGCCTACCGTGAGCTCTCCCTGATGCTGCACACCCTCGACGCCGATCTGTTCGACCGCGCCGACCCGGACTTCGCGATGGTCGAGATCCGCCGCCTCGGCGGCGCGTTGGCCGCCGCC
This sequence comes from Nonomuraea sp. NPDC048881, assembly GCF_040649795.1. Classification (NCBI taxonomy): domain Bacteria; kingdom Bacillati; phylum Actinomycetota; class Actinomycetes; order Streptosporangiales; family Streptosporangiaceae; genus Nonomuraea; species Nonomuraea sp. NPDC048881. Next base: position 764,130 of record NZ_JBEZGC010000001.1, on the reverse strand, counting down.
CCGGACGTCCCGAACGCGATCGACCACCGCACGGCCGCCTACAGCCTGACCACGATCGCCTTCGCGGGCACGAACCCGAAACCGCCCCTGGACCCCGCCGACCCGTCCAGCACGGGCCTCCGCTTCCGCAACTTCCTGGCCGGCCCGCAGGCCCCGGCCCTGACCGCCGAGGCGTACACCCCGTCCACCTGGACCAGACTCACCTCCCTCAAAACCACCCACGACCCCCACAACCTGTTCCTCTGACGGGCACCGCCAGGCCCGTGATACCCGTTTCACCGCGCCTGGCGAACAAAAGGCGCGCCAGACGGCTCCAAATGGGTATGGTGATCCCGACAAGGGAGACACCGTGCTTCTCAACTTCAGGTTGGCCAACGTCCTGTCGTTCCGTGACGATCAGCGTCTCTCACTGATCGCGACGGAGCTGAACGACGGCACCGCCCGCCCCATCCCGGTCCGGGGGGGAGGGCGGCCCCTGTCCGTGCTCCCGGTCCTGGGGATCTACGGAGCCAACGCCTCGGGAAAGAGCAACACGCTCGCCGGCCTGCGGCTGATGCGGCAGGCCGTGCTGCACTCGGTGGCGTGGATCAGCGAGGAGAAGCCGACTCGCCGGATCCCCTTCGCGCTCGACCCGGGCTGCGCGGACGAAGCCTCCTTCGTCGAGATCGACGTCGAACTGGCGGGTGTCCGCTACACCTACGGATTCGAGCTGGACGACGAACGCGTCCACGCCGAATGGCTGCACGCCTATCCCAAGGGCCGGCGTCAGGTCTGGTTCGACCGCGACGGCGACGACATCCGCTTCGCCGGGGAAGGGCTGCGCGGCGAGAAGCAGGATCTGGCGCGGAAGACCCGCCCGGACTCCCTCTTCCTCACGGTGGCCGCCGAGTGGAACAACGAGCAACTGCTGCCCGTGTTCGAGTGGTTCCGCGACAATCTGTGGCTGATCAGCCCCGAACACGACCTGCCCCAGCGCCAGGAGTTCACCAAGGCCAGGGCCCTTGCGGACGAACGGTTCAGGGATCAGGTCGGCCGCCTCCTGACCCGGGCCGACCTCGGCATCGTCGGTTTCGACCAGGACGCCCTGGCGCGCGGCGACGTCCGGCTGCTCCACCGCGCCGGCGATCACACGGCCTCTCTGGACTTCGCGCACGAGTCCATGGGCACACGCGCCTGGTTCGCGATGCTGGGGCCCCTGCTGGAGGCTTTCCAGCACGGCACCACGGTGCTCGTGGACGAACTGGACGCCAGCCTGCACCCCGCGCTCGCGGCCGAGGTGATCAGGATGTTCGAGAACCCCGAGGTCAACGCCCGAGGGGCGCAGATGGTGTTCACGACGCACGACGCGTCGCTGCTGCGTCCGCTCGCGGGCGGGGAGCGGATCCTGGACCGTGACGTGGTCTGGATGGCGGAGAAGGACCCCAGGGGCTCGACGGAGCTGTATCCGCTGTCGAGCCTGCGTCCACCGCCCCGTCCGCACGAGAACCTCGAACGCGGCTGGCTGCTCGGCCGCTTCGGCGGCGTGCCACGGGTCGTCCCCGGCGAGCTGGCACGCGAGGCGGGAGAGGCCCTCACATGAGCCCCGACAAGGTCAGAAAGAAGCGCCAACGCGGCTCCAGCCTGACGGCCCAGCCGCCGCCTCGCGCCGCCAATCGCATCTTCTACGCCGTCGCCGAGGGCGCGGTGACCGAGTACGACTACCTCACGATGCTGCAGAACGCGTTCTCCCGGCAGTGCTCGTTCCGCATCGACATGCCGAAATACCGGTCCGACGACATGAAACCGTGGAAAGTCGCCCAGCGCGCCCTGACCGTGGGGGCCCTGTCCCATCCGTCCTTCGATTTCTGGCTCTACCTGCACTACGGCCTCTACGACCAACCGCAGGACGGCCGTAACCACCAGGTCCACCAGCTGTTGTCGCAGCGGCCTGGCTTCGCGGGCTTCGGGGCGAGGGACAAGAGGATCACCAAAGCCCGCGCCGACCACCTCATGCCTCGTCTCAAGACCGCGTTCGACAACGCGCGGAGCTTGGACAGGCGCTGCGCCTCCGGCAGGTGCTCCCATCCGCGAGGCTCCGAACCGCGTTGCGGCCTCCTCGCCCAGGACCCGTCCAGCGGCATGTGGCGCCTTCTGGAAAGCCTCGGCATCCCGCCATTCCTCTGAGGCGGCCGGAGGAACTGGCTCGGCGACCGAGCAACGAACTGCCGCATATGCGATCAGGGCCGTCGAGCGGGCGATGTGAAGAGGTCTCGCAGGTCAAGGACGAGGCGCCAAGGCGCGGGGGTGCGCCGGAGGCGCCGGAGGAAGGGCGCCTGAGGCCGGAGGGCGAAGACCTTTGGAGCGCACCTCACTCCACGGCGGCCGTGCTTTCCCGGACTATCAGTTCCGTAGCCAGTTCCACCCGTTTCGTGTCCGGCACCTCGCCCTTCCCCATCCCCAGCACCGTACGGGTGGCCAGCGCCGCCATCTCCTGCAACGGCTGGCGCACGGTCGTCAGCGGCGGCCAGGCCGACTTCGACAGCGGCAGGTCGTCGAACCCCACGACGCTCAGGTCCTCCGGAACGCGCAGCCCCCGCTGCCGGGCGGCTTCGAACACGCCGAACGCCATCAGGTCGCACCCGGCGAAGATGGCCGTGGGCGGCTCGTCCAGTGACAGGAGTTCGTGGCCCTGGTCGTGGCCGGAGTCGACGAGGAAGGTGCCGCGCCGGACGAGTTCGGGGGCGAGCGGCACGCCGGCCGTCTCCAGTGCGGCCCGGTAGCCGTCGACGCGGGCCTGGCTGCACAGCATGTCGGCCGGCCCGCTGATCATGCCGATCCGGCGGTGGCCGAGTTCGAGCAGGTGGCGGGTGGCGGCCAGGCCGCCGTTCCAGTTGGTGGCGCCGACCGAGACGATGCCGGGGGCCGGCTCGCCCTCGGGGTCGACCACCACGAACGGCAGCGACCGCGCGCTGAGCTGGGCCTGCACGCCGGTGGACAGGCGCGAGGCGACGATCACCACGCCGTCGGTGCGGCGGGCGGCCAGCCGTTCGAGCCAGTCGCGGCCGGGGCCGGCGTGGGTGTGCAGCACCGAGATGACGACGCTGGCCCCGGCCTCGTGGGCCGCGCTCTCCGCGCCGCGCACGATCTCCATGGCCCACGGCGACTCGATCTCGGCGAACACCAGGTCGACCAGGCCGGCGGGGGTGTCGTCCTGGCTGACGCGCCGCTGGTAGCCGTGTTCCTGGAGCAGCCGTTCGACCTTGTGCCGGGTCGCCGGCGCCACCTCGGGCCGGCCGTTGATGACTTTGGAGACCGTGGGGATGGAGACCCCGGCCTCTTCTGCGATCAGCGCGATCGTCACGCGCCTCTTAGCTGACACGTTCGGGAGTGTATCCGAAAGTTTCGGGCTGGGATCGCTCCCAAGACAGCTATTGACGCCCTCCGCAGCACATACCTATGCTCCGATCAACGAAATTATCGGGGGCTATACGAAACTTTCATACCGCTGTGCCCGATGAAGGGACCCCTGGATGAAACGCGGTCTGATCCTCATGGCCACCGCCGTGCTCGTCGCCGGATGCGGCAGCGGCGGGAGTGGCGAGAGCGGCGGGCAGCCCGGCGGCTCGCAGCCCGGCCAGAAGCCCGCCAAGGTGACGCTGGAATGGTGGCACCTGTCCACCGCCGAACCGCTGAAGTCCCTGTGGGCGCAGCGGGCCAAGGACTTCGAGGCCGCGCACCCCGACGTCACCATCAAGGCGACGGTGCTGGAGAACGACGCCTACAAGGCCAAGCTGACCACGATCACCCAGTCGGGCAAGGCCCCCGACGTCTTCGTCACGTGGGGCGGCGGCGTGCTCAAGCAGCAGATCGACGCCGGCCTGGTCAAGGACGTCTCCGCCGACGTCGCCCCCGTGCTGGGCACGTTCACCCCCGCGGCGCTGAGCGCGTACCAGTTCGACGGCAAGACGTACGGGCTGCCTACGGACATCGGGCTGGTCGGCTTCTGGTACAACAAGAAGCTCTTCGCCAAGGCCGGCATCTCGGCCCCGCCCGCCACCTGGGCGGAGTTCCTCGACGACGTCAAGAAGCTGAAGGCGTCCGGCACCACCCCGATCGCGCTGGCCGGCAAGGAGAAGTGGCCGGGCCACTACTACTGGGCCTATCTGGCGATGCGCATCGCCGGCCTGCCCGCGCTCACGCAGGCGGGCGTGGACCACGACTTCACCAAGCCCGACTTCGTGGCCGCCGGACAGCAGGTCAAGGCGCTGGCCGAGCTCCAGCCGTTCCAGAAGGGCTTCCTCGGCGCCGGGTACGGCACCCCCGACGGGCAGGCGGCCACGGTCTCCAACGGCAAGGCCGCCATGGAGCTGATGGGCCAGTGGGCGCCCGCCGTGCAGAAGGACTCCGGCAAGGGCCTCGGCGACGACCTGGGCTTCTTCCCCTTCCCCGCGGTCGAGGGCGGCAAGGGCTCGATCGGCGACGCCTTCGGCGGCGGCAACGGCCTGTCGGTGGGCGCGGACGCGCCCCCGCAGGCCGTGGAGTTCGTCAAGTTCATGACGCGGATGGACCAGCACACCAAGGCCGTGGCGGCGGGCGGCGTGCTGCCGGTGCTCAAGGGCGAGGAGAGCGCGGTCAAGGACGCCAACCTCAAGCAGGTCGCGACCCTGCTGGCCGGGGCCTCCGGCTACCAGCTCTACCTGGACCAGGCCTACCCGCCGGCCGTCGGCCAGCAGGTGAACGACAGCGTGGCCGAGCTGATCGCCGGGACCAAGACGCCGGAGCAGATCGGCCAGGACATCAGCGAAGTGGCCAAGAGCGAATGACGACGCTGACCCGAGGACCGGCGGCGGTCGCGCCGCCGGCCCCCGCCCCGCCGGGCCGGCGGCGCGGGCGCGCGGTGACGATCGCGCTGTTCCTGCTGCCCGCGCTGGTGCTCTTCCTGCTGCTGGTGGTGGCGCCGATCCTGGTGGCGGTCTACGCCAGCGCGTTCAAGTGGAACGGGTTCGGCGGGCTGCCCACCGAGTTCGTCGGGCCGGCCAACTTCACCAGGCTGCTGTCGTCCGGCATCTTCGCCACCGACCTGTGGCATCTGGCGGTCCTGGTGCTGCTGTCGGTGCTGGTCCAGCTGCCGTTCTCGCTGGCCGTGGCTATGCTGCTGAACCAGCGCATCCGGGGGCGGGCGGTCTACCGGCTGGTGTTCTTCGCCCCGTACGTGCTGTCCGAGGTGATCACCGGCGTGCTGTTCTCGCTGATCCTCGCGCCGGACGGCGGCATGGCGAACCAGCTGCTGTCGGTGTTCGGGCTGGAGTCGGAGTTCCTGGCCGATCCGGACACCGTGATGCCCGCGCTCTTCCTGGTCATGACGTGGAAGTACTTCGGCTTCCACATGATGATCTACCTGGCCGGACGGCAGGGCATCCCGAACGAGCTGATCGAGGCCGCGCAGATCGACGGCGCGACGCCCTGGAAGACGTTCCGGCACATCACGCTGCCGCTGCTCGGGCCGACGATCAGGATCAGCGTGTTCCTGTCGGTCATCTACACCATCCAGCTGTTCGACCTGGTCTGGATCCTCACCGGCGGCGGCCCGTCGCACTCCTCGGAGACGATGGCCGTCACCATGATGGAGTTCGGCTTCAAGCGCTCCCAGGTGGGTTACGCCAACGCGATCAGCGTCGTGATGTTCGCGCTCAGCCTCGTCTTCGCCCTCGTCTACCAGCGGGTGGTGATGCGCCGGGACCTGGAGGGCGCGACGACGTCCATGGGAGGCCGTCGATGAACCACGGAAGGCCGCCCGCGCGGCGGCGCCGTCCCACCCTGCCCCTGCACGCGATCGCCTGGATCGTCGGCGCGTTCATCCTGGCGCCGATCGTGTACGCGCTGCTCGGCGGGTTCAAGAGCAACAGCCAGCTCTCCGGCAACCCCTTCGGCCTGCCCGATCCGTGGGTCACCGCGAACTACACCGACGTGCTCGGCTCGGGGTCGTTCTGGCGGCAGGTGTGGAACAGCACGTTCATCGCGGTCGCGACGACCGTGGTGATGGTCGCGCTGGCGGCGCTGGCCGCGTTCGTCTTCGCCAGGTTCGCCTTCCGCGGCAGGGAGGCGCTGTTCACGCTGTTCACCGCGGGGCTGATGTTCCCGTTCGCGGTGGCCATCCTGCCGATCTTCGTGCTGCTGCGCGCGTTCGGGCTGCTGGACGACCCGCTCGGCGTCATCCTGACGCAGGCCGCCTTCGGCCTGCCGCTGACGATCATCATCCTGCGGGGGTTCTTCCGGAGCATCCCGGGCGAGATCGAGGAGGCCGCGATCATCGACGGCTGCTCGCCGTTCGGGTTCTTCTGGCGGATCCTGCTGCCGATGGCCCGCCCGGCCATGGCGACGGTCTCCGTGCTGGCCGTCGTGGGCAGCTGGAACAACTTCATGCTGCCCCTGGTGGTCTTCAGCGACGAGTCGAGCTGGACGCTGCCGCTCGGCATCCAGCAGTTCCAGGGCCAGTACGCCACCGACACCGCCCGCGTCCTCGCCTATCTGATCCTGGCCATGGTGCCGGCGCTCGGGTTCTACGCCATCGCTGAACGTCACCTGGTCGGTGGGCTCACCGCGGGTGCGACGAAAGGGTGAACATGCTCCACGTCTCAGGAAGCCGGCTCCTCACCCCCGAAGGCACGCCCGTCCGGCTCAGGGGGGTGGGCCTCGGGGGCTGGATGAACATGGAGAACTTCATCACCGGCTATCCCGCCAACGAGACCTCGATGCGCGCGGCGGTGACCGGCGTGCTGGGCGAGGAGCGGGCCGAGCTCTTCTTCGACCGGCTGCTCACCTCGTTCTTCACCGGGAGCGACGCCGGGCTGCTGGCCGGGCTCGGCATGAACTGCGTGCGCATCCCGGTCAACTACCACCACTGGGAGTCCGACGACCGGCCCATGGAGATCGACCCGAGGGGCTTCCGGCACCTCGACCGGGTGATCGGCCTGCTGGGCGAGCGCGGCCTCTACAGCGTGATCGACCTGCACGCCCTGCCCGGCTCCCAGAACCAGCACTGGCACAGCGACAACCCGACGCACGTGGCGGCGTTCTGGCAGCACCGGCACTTCCAGGACCGGGCCGTGCACCTGTGGGAGGCGCTGGCCGACCACTACCGCGGGCATCCGTGGGTGGCCGGGTACAACGTGGTGAACGAGCCGGGCGACGTCTCGGGCAAGGTGGTCGGCCCGTTCTACGACCGGCTGGTCAAGGCCGTACGGGCCGCCGACCCGGACCACGTCCTGTTCCTGGACGGCAACACCTACGCCACCGACTTCTCGATGTTCCGGGAGATGTACGAGAACACGGTGTTCGTCATGCACGACTACGCCCTGGCCGGGTTCGCCCACGGCGGCCCGTACCCGGGGCTCACCAGGGGCGAGTGGTGCGACCGCGGCCAGTTGGAGGAGACCTTCGCCCGGCGGTCCCGGTTCCAGCGCGAGACCGGCACGCCGTTGTGGGTGGGCGAGTTCGGCCCGGTCTACACCGGCGACCCGGACCGGGACGCGCAGCGCTACCAGGTCCTGCGCGACCAGCTCGACATCTACGACGCCCACGACGCGGGCTGGTCGCTCTGGACGTACAAGGACGTGGGCCTCCAGGGCCTGGTGCACGCGTCGGGGGCGTACCTGGACAGGTTCGGCGCGTTCATCGGCAAGAAGCGGCGGCTCGGCGCGGACCGGTGGGGCTCGACCATGGAGGAGTGCGCCGACGTGCTCGCCCCGCTGCACCGGCTGGTCGAGACCGAGTTCCCGGACTGGACGCCCTACCCGTGGGGCGCCCGCTACCAGACCGACGACCTGATCAGGCACATCCTCATCGCCCAGGCCCTGCTGCCCGAGTACGCCGGGCTGTTCAGGGGGCTCGGCGACGACGAGCTGCTGGCCTTGGCCGACTCGTTCACGCTGGAGCAGTGCGTACGGCGCGAGCCGCTGCTCGACCTGCTGGCCGCCAATCTCACCGGCTGACAAACCGCCCATACAGTCGGGTGCGTCACACCACCGGGCAAACTATCGCCATCACTGCTTGCGCTAGGTATGCTTCGGCTGCCCTAATTTAGGTAAGCCTTTCCTCAGCCAGCAGGAGTGACGGTGTTCGCCAGCTACCTCATCGGACTGCGCGAGGGACTGGAGGCGACGCTCGTCGTCTCCGTCCTCATCGCCTTCCTCGTCAAGAGCGACAGGAAGGACAAGCTTCCCCAGGTCTGGACGGGTGTCGCCGCGGCGGTCGCGCTGTCCGTCGGCTTCGGCGCGCTGCTGACCTTCACCGCCGCCAACCTCGGGCACATGGGGCAGGAGCTGTTCGACGCGATCACCTCGCTGCTGGCCGTCGCGTTCGTCACCTGGATGATCTTCTGGATGCGGCGCACCGCCCGCGCGCTCTCCGGCGAGCTGCGGGGCAAGCTCTCCGACGCGCTGCAGATGGGCTCGCTCGCGGTGGTCGTGATGGCCTTCCTGGCCGTGGCCCGCGAGGGGCTTGAGACGGCGTTGCTGTTCTTCGCCGCCGTCCAGGGCGCGACCGCCACCATGGACCCCCTGCTCGGCATCGCGCTCGGCCTGCTCACGTCGGTGGTCATCGGCTGGGGTCTGTACAGGAGCGCGCTGAAGATCAACCTCACCAAGTTCTTCACCTGGACGGGCCTGCTGCTCATCCTGGTCGCCGCCGGCATCTTCAAGTACGGCGTGCACGACCTCCAGGAAGCCAACATCCTGCCCGGCCTGAGCTCCTACGCCTTCGACATCAGCGCCGTCCTGCCCGCCGATTCCTGGTACGGCGCGCTGCTTTCCGGCATGCTCAACATCACGCCGCAGCCGAGCATCGCCGAGGCCGTGGCCTGGATCGTCTACCTCGCGCCCACTCTCTTCCTCTTCCTGCTGCCACAGCGGGTGAAGACCACTCCCGCCTCCACCGCACCCGCGGCCTGAACAGGAGCATCATGCGTACCGCCATCAGCCTGTCCTTCGGCGCGCTCGCCCTTGCGGGCCTGACCGCGTGCGGCTCGGGCACCACCGCCACGCAGGCCGCCAAGGGGCCGGCCGCCGCGCCCGGCAAGATCACCGTGGCCGCGTCGGACACCGAGTGCAAGGTCGCGGCCGCCGAGATCGCGGCGGGCACGAGCACGTTCACGATCACCAACGGCGGCTCCAAGGTGACCGAGTTCTACGTGTACGCCCCCGGCGACCGGGTGATGGCCGAGGTCGAGAACATCGTGCCCGGCCTGACCAGGGAGCTGGTCGCCGAGCTGCCGGCCGGCGCGTACGAGACCGTCTGCAAGCCCGGCATGGTGGGCAAGGGCATCCGCAACGCGCTGAAGGTGACCGGCGAGCACAAGGCGCTCACCTCCGACGCCCAGCTCGCCGACGCCGTCGCCAGCTACAAGCGCTACATCAAGTCGCAGAGCGACACGCTGCTGGTCAAGACGCAGGAGTTCGTGGACGCCGTCAAGGCCGGCGAGATCGACAAGGCCAAGGAGCTGTACCCGGTCTCGCGGACGTACTGGGAGCGCATCGAGCCGGTCGCGGAGATCTTCGGCGACCTCGACCCGGCCATCGACGCCCGCGAGGCCGACCTGGCCGACGGCGAGGAGTGGACCGGATTCCACCGGATCGAGAAGGATCTGTGGATCAAGAAGGACATCAGCAAGGACGGCCCGGTCGCCGACAAGCTGATCGCCGACGTCAAGACCATCGTCCAGAAGTCCAACGCCGCCGAGCTGACCCCGCTCAACCTGGCCAACGGCGCCAAGGAGCTGCTCGACGAGGTGGCCTCCGGGAAGATCACCGGCGAGGAGGACATCTGGTCGCACACCGACCTGTGGGACTTCGACGCCAACCTCCAGGGCTCCAAGGCCGCCGTGCAGTCGCTGCGCCCGGTGCTGGAGCAGCGCTCCCCCGACCTGGTCAAGACGCTGGACGAGAAGTTCGCCGCCGCGGAGGCCGCGCTGGGCGCGCACCAGAAGGGCGACGGCTGGAAGCTGCACGACGAGCTGTCCAAGGCCGAGCTGAAGGCGCTGTCCGACGCGATCAACGCGCTGGCCGAGCCGATCAGTAAGATCGCACCGGTCATCGCCAAGTAACGGGAGGTGGGGGCGTTGTCGCAGGCCGGCGGGCGGATGAGCCGCCGCAAGCTGTTCGGACTGGGCGCCGCGGGCGCGGCCGTGCTCGGGGCGGGGGCGGTGACGACCAGGTCGCTGCTGGAGGAGCCGCCGGTCGCGCACGCCGCATCGACGTCCGATCCGTTCCCGTTCTACGGGCAGCACCAGGCGGGCGTCGTCACGCCCGCCCAGGACCGGCTGCACTTCGTCGCCTTCGACGTCATCACCGACAAGAAGGCCGAGCTGGTCGACCTGCTCCAGGAGTGGACGGCCGCGGCGGCCCGGCTGACGCAGGGCAAGGAGGCCGGGGCGTTCGGCGCGGTGGGCGGGGCGGCCGAGGCGGCGCCCGACGACACCGGCGAGGCGCTGGGGCTGCCCGCCTCGGGGCTGACGCTGACGATCGGGTTCGGCCCGTCGCTGTTCGACGACCGGTTCGGGCTGGCGGCCAAACGACCGGCCGCGCTGGCCGACCTGCCGAAGTTCCCCGGCGAACAGCTCATCCCGGAGATCTCGGGCGGGGACATCTGCGTCCAGGCGTGCGCGCACGACCCCCAGGTGGCCGTGCACGCCATCCGCAACCTGGCCAGGATCGGCTTCGGCAAGGTCTCGGTGCGCTGGTCGCAGCTCGGTTTCGGCCGTACGTCGTCCACGTCGCGGGCCCAGGCCACGCCGCGCAACCTCCTGGGCTTCAAGGACGGCACCAACAACATGAAGCTGGAGGACGCCGACCTGCTGCGCGACCACCTGTGGGCGAGCGGCTCGGACGGCCCCGCCTGGATGGCGGGCGGCACGTACATGGTCACCAGGAAGATCCGCATGACGATCGAGACCTGGGACCGCGCCTCGCTCGCCGAGCAGGAGCAGATCTTCGGCCGGGACAAGGGCGAGGGCGCGCCGCTGGGCAGGAAGGCCGAGTTCGACCCCGTGGACTTCGCCGCCAAGGGCCCCGACGGGCAGCCGCTGATCAAGGACGACTCGCACGTCAAGCTGGCGCACCCGAGCAACAACGGCAACGCCCACCTGCTGCGCCGCGGCTACAACTTCGTCGACGGCTCCGACGGCCTCGGCCGCCTGGACGCCGGGCTGTTCTTCATCGCCTACCAGCGGGACCCGCGCAAGCAGTTCGTGCCCGTGCAGATGAACCTGGCCCGGCACGACGCGCTCAACGAGTACATCAAGCACGTCTCCAGCGGCCTGTTCGCCTGCCCGCCCGGCGTCCAGGACGCGGGCGACTACTGGGGCCGCACCCTGTTCGCCTGACCCTGCTCAGCGCCCGCCGTCAGCGGTGGCGGGCGCGCGAGGCCTGGGCGTGGGCGCGGTTGGCGCAGCGGGTCGAGCAGAACTGCCGCTTGCCCGGCCGGCTGCGGTCGACGAAGGCGTCGGTGCACGGCGTGGCCGCGCACTGGCGCAGCCGTTCCCAGTCGCCGGCCGCGGCCAGCTCCAGCAACTCGGTGACGGCCCGCACGGCGAGCCGGCCCGCCACCGTCGCCCCGTCCGGCGCGACCAGCCGCAGCCGGGGCACGCCGCCCGCGGGCTCCACCGCCGCCCGCGCCGGCAGCCGGGCCACCCACTCCGCCAGCGCCCCCGCCCGGCCGTCGAGCTCGGCGGCCAGCACCGCCCGCAGCCGCTCGCGGACCTCCCTGACCTCCCGCAGGTCCTCCTCGCCGAGCCCATGGTCGTTCTCAAGCGGTTCGCCCAGTTCGCGGCAGAAGCGGCGCAGCTCCGCCACGTCGGGCAGCCGCTCGGGATCGTCCAGGTACTCGTCCCACGTGTTGGCCAGATCGACGGCCACGAGACCCGTCTCGATGAACTGGCGCATCCCTCACCCTCCTGCTACCGTCACGACTATGAGCACTATAACTCCTGACAGAAAACTGACCGTCCTCGACGCGCCGTCCAACCTCGGCCTGCGTCCACTCGCCGAGGATGTCATCCCCGGCTGCTACAAGGCCCCCTGGGCGTTGCGGGACAACGGGCTGGTCGCCCGGATCGGCGCGGCCGACGCGGGCGCGCTGGTCCCGCCCCGCTACGTGGCCACCTGGAAGCCCGGCGACGGCGTGCGCAACGGCGCGGCCATCGCCGCCTACACCCGGCGGCTGGCCGACCGCGTGGCCGGGATCAGGGCGGGCGGCGGCTTCCCCGTCCTGCTCGGCGGCGACTGCTCGATCCTGCTCGGCCCCGCGCTCGCCCTGCGCAGGACGGGCCGCTACGGGGTGGCCTACCTCGACGCCCACACCGACTTCCGCCACCTCGGCAACTCGCCCCACGTCGGCGCGGCGGCCGGCGAGGACCTGGCCCTGGTGACCGGCCGCGGCGACGACTACCTGACCGACATCGACGGCCTGCGCCCGTACGTCCGGGACGAGGACGTCATCGTGCTCGGCGTCCGGGACGACGACGACGTCCAGGAGCTCGCCGCCGAGGGCATCGCCTTCGTCGCCGGGGACGACATCCCCTTGGAGGCCGCCGAGCGCGTGCTCGTGCGCGACGACCTGGACGGCTTCTGGATCCACGTGGATGCCGACGTGCTCGACCCGTCCGTGCTGTCGGCCGTCGACTCGCCCACCCCCGGCGGCCTGACCGGCGACCAGCTCGCCGGCCTGCTCCGCGGGCTGCTCGCGCTGCCCGGGGCGGCCGGGATCCAGTTCGCCATCTTCGACCCCGACCTCGACGAGGACGGCAGCCAGGCGGCCACCCTGACCGACATCCTCGTCTCAGCCCTGACCTGACCCGTGGCCGTCCGGGGCGGAGCCGTCCGCCCGCGACGCCGCAGCACGGCCCGGCCGCCGGCGGCCCGGACGTTGCGCACCCAGTTCGCCTGCGGCCCGAGCATGGAGACCAGGTACTCACCGCCGTCGTGCCTGGCGACCGCGACGGGCACCGACGTGAGCGCGCCGCTGCGGCGTCCCACCACCTGGAGCACCGCCCCCTGAGGCAGCGGCAGCCACCGGGAGGCGTAGGTCAGCGCGTCGAGCCGGTTCATCGCCCGCATGAGCGCGTTGGGCCGCCCGCCCCGGTACATCAGGCGCTTGAGCGCCCCCGGCCACCGGGCGACGTGGATCATCGCGCCCTCCTCCACAGCAGCACGACCGCCACCAGCCCCGGGACCAGCGGAAGGACCTGCAGCCAGCCGAGCAGCGGCGCCAGGCCGACCTCGCCGTTGGTGTCCCGGACGGTCAGGCCCGCGAGCGCGAAGCACGACGCCACCACGAACAGCCCGGCCCCCAGCCACCGGGCCCACCCCCTGCCCGCCCCGGCCGCCCGGACGGTGACGAGCCAGCCGGCCAGCCCGAGCGCCCCCACGACCGAGAGGATCACCGTGTACGTGGTGACCCCCTCGTCGATCTTCCCCGGCCCCAGCTCCGGATAGCCCGCCCTGAGGTACTCGGCCAGCCCGGACCGGTAGGCGAAGGCGAAGAGGGTGACGAGCACCGTGAGCGCGGCGCCGCCGTACAGCAGGGCGGAGGCTCCGCGCGGCTTCCCTGTCATGACATCAGTCCCTTCTGGACGACATTCTTACAAAGTATGTTTTGACTATACTTACCACGTAAGAATCGAGAAAGGGCACCATGTCCCCGAAACGCACCCGCGGCCAGAACGCCGGCCTGACCAGGCAGGCCATCCTGCGGGCGGCTCTGGCGCTGGCCGACCGCGAAGGGCTGAAGGCGCTGTCCATGCGCCGCATCGGCCAGGAGCTCGGGGTCGAGGCCATGTCCCTCTACCAGCACGTCGACAGCAAGGACGCGCTGCTGGACGGCCTGGTCGAGCAGGTCGTCACGCAGGCCGCGCCGCTGCTGACCGAGGCCGCCTCATGGCAGGAGGCCCTGCGCGAGTACGCCCACGCGCTGCTGCGGGCGCTGCTCGCGCATCCGAACGTCGTCCCCCTGGTGGTCAGCCGTCCCGCGATCACGCCCGGGAACCTGCGCCTGATGGAGGAGGGGCTGCGCGTGCTGCGCGCGGCGGGGCTGCCGCCGGACCGCGCGCTGGACATGCTCTACGCCGTGACCGGTTTCGTCGTCGGCCACGTCGCCGTCCTGGCCGCCGGTGAGGTCGGTGGTGGGGCCGAACGGGCCGCGCCCGCGATGCGCGACATCCCCGAGCCGGATCTGGTGGAGACCCCGCTGCTGGCCGAGGCCACCCGGGCGCGGCGCGCCCAGCCGTCCTCGGGAGCCGACCGCCGTTTCGTCTTCGCGCTCGAAGCCATGCTGCGCGGCTTCGGCGAACCCTGCGAAAACGGCGAACCCTGACGGACACGGCGAACCATGCGAAGGCGGCGACCCCTGACGGAAGCGGTGAGCGCTAGCGGAAGACGTACCCGCTCGTGCTGGTGCGGCCGGCGGCGTTCGTGGCGGTGACCGAGGTCCACGGGCCGGGCGGGACGTAGGGGGCCCACGCCGACTCGGGGCGGCCCGGCCCGTGCCACCGCTGGGCCACGCCGACCTCACGGCCGCCGGGCGAGGTGAAGCGCAGGGTGCCGCCGCGCAGGTTGTAGCCCTCGACGGTGATCCCGGGCCGGCCGTCCCGTTCCTCGCGGTAGGCGTTCACGATGATCGGCTCCCGGCCGCCGTTCGCGATGTCGTCGGCCAGCGAGGGGGTGGCCGGGCTCGCCTGGCAGGTGAAGAAGGGCTCCCAGCCATAGGAGATGATCTTCGCGGCGCGCCCGCCCGTCGCCATGATCTGCTGGTCGAGCCGGGCCTTGCTGGTACGTCCCCGCAACGGCAGCGGCTCGACCCGCCCGCACTCGCCGTCCGCGGGCGCGGGCTCGAAGCCCTCGACGTTCACCCACAGCTCGACCCCGGCGGGCACGCTGCCGGCCGCCGCCTCGATGTAGTCCCTGGTGGGCCCGTAGTAGCCGTCGGCGTTGCGCACCCGGCCGACCACCGGGACGAGCCGGGGGGCGACCATGGACCCGCCCTCCTCGATCCCGTGCACGGGGACCTTGCCCGTGCCCCGCCCGTCCTGCACGGCGACGGCCATGGGCGCGCCGGCGCGGGTGGCGGCGATGTCGGCCAGCCCGCCGGGCACCTGGCCGGGTGGGAAACCGCGGCCCCTGCGGGCGTCGATGTAGGGGCTGACCAGGATCTTCCGGCCGGGCAGCGCGGCTGCGACCGCCGCGTGCTGGGCCGCGTACAGGGCGAGGACGGGGTCGCGCGGCCCCCGTTCGCGCATGGCCAGCTCGAACGACTGGTAGACCCCGCCGAAGGCGGCCGACCCGCCGAACCGCTCGCGGTAGCCGGCCAGCACCCGCGCGGTGAAGGCGTTCAGCGCGGCGAGGTGCGCGAGGTCGGGCTCCCACGGCTTGCCCCGCCGTTGCGGCGCGGCGGGCAGCCCGGGGAACACCCGCATCCCGTACGCCGCCGCCTCCTCGACCAGGTTGCCCAGCCCGTCGCCGTCGGTGGAGACCAGCACCAGGTCCTGGACGCGCGCGGCGCACGACGCGGCCAGCGACACGCGGTAGAAGACCCGCCCGCCGCTGTCGATCCGCCGGTCGAGCCCCGGGCAGCGCAGCGCGGAACGCCCGAACTCCTCGCTGGTCACGTACGTGTAGACGTGCCGGATCCGTTTGCCGGGCACCCGTGCGCAGGGCCGTCCGTCCACCCGGCAGGCGGCGAACTCCGGCTCCATCGGCCCGGCGTCGAACCGCGGCCCGAACGTGACGAGCGTGTCGCCGCCGAGCGAGTGGATCGCCTCCACCGTCCGCCGCGTGACGCACACGTCGGCCCGCGGCATGACCCAGTAGCCGGTGATCGCGTACGGCGAGGTCACCCGCGTGTCCCTGGGCGGGCACCCGTCGTCGCCGGCGCCGGGCCCGGCCGGGACCACGACGAGGACGGCGAGGACCACCATCACGACCAGCCACCGTAACCGCCGCACCCATGCTCCCCTCGACGTACCGACCAGAGTAGGCATCTACCCGATCCGCGGCCGGTAGTGCCCCGGTGCCGGCCGGCCGCGGGGCGGCACGGACAATGGAGTCATGGTGAGCATCGACCTCAGCGGCAGGACCGCGCTGGTCACGGGCTCGACCCAGGGCATCGGGGCGGCCATCGCGACCGGTCTGGCACGGGCGGGCGCGCGCGTCGGCGTCAACGGCCGCAGCGAACGCTCGGTGGCCGCGGCCATCGAGCGCATGGACCACCGCGGCCTGGTCGCCGCGCCCGGCGACGTCGCCACCGACGAAGGGCTCCAGCGGGTGCTCGGCTCGCTGCCGCAGGCAGACATCCTCGTCAACAACCTGGGCATCTTCGAGGCCAGGCCGGCGCTGGAGATCGACGACGCGGAGTGGCGGCGCTTCTTCGAGGTCAACGTCCTGTCGGCGGTGCGCCTCACGCGCGCCTACCTGCCCGGCATGATCGAGCGCGGCTGGGGCCGGATCCAGTACATCGCCAGCGACTCGGCCATCGTCACGCCCACCGAGATGATCCACTACGGCATGAGCAAGACGGCGCTGCTGGCCGTCTCGCGCGGGTTCGCCAAGGAGGCCGCCGGCAGCGGGGTGACGGTCAACTCGGTGATCGCCGGGCCCACGCACACCGGCGGCGTGGAGGAGTTCGTCTACCAGCTCGTGGACCGGGAGCTGCCGTGGGAGGAGGCGCAGCGGGCGTTCATGCGCGAGCACCGTCCGCAGTCGCTGCTCCAGCGGCTGATCGAGCCCGAGGAGATCGCCAACATGGTCGTCTACCTCAGCTCGCCGCTCGCCTCGGCGACCACCGGCGGCGCCCTGCGCGTGGACGGCGGCTACGTGGACGCCATCCTGCCCTGACCGCCCGCCCGTACTCAGTACGACTGGAGCTCGATCAGGTTGCCCTCCGGGTCGCGCAGGTGGGCGGTACGCAGGCCGGGCCCCCAGGCGGGCCGGTCCTGCGGCGGCGCGGCGACGGTGGCGCCCAGCCCGACGAGCCGGTCGGCCTCGCCGTCGACGTCGTCGACCCGCATCACCAGCATCACCGTGTCCTGGGCGCCCGCCGCCGGCAGCCCGGACGTGCCGACGACCTCGGCGACGCGGTCGCGGCCGAAGAGCACGAGACCGGCCTGGCCGTCGATGTCCCAGTTGGCGTACGTAGCCTCCGTCAGCACCTTCACCGGCTCCAGCCCGAGGGCGGCCCGGTAGAAGGCGACGCTCGCCGGGAAGTCGCGCACCAGCAGCCGAGGGTAGAGAGCGTCCATCCTGATCCTCCGAAATTAGTGGGTAGTCACCAACTATTGGGAACAACCTACACTTCTCGACGAGATGGAACTGCCACCCACCCTGCTCGGGACGACCACCTTCGTGCTGCACAAGGTCGGCGTCGCCAACCGGCGCGCCCTGGCCGCGCGGCTCACCGCCGACACGGGGCTGAGCCTGTGGGAGTTCGCGGCGCTGGCCACGCTCGACGACTTCGGCCCGGCCGCCCAGCGGGAGGTCGGCGACCGGCTGGGCCTCGACCCTAGCGACATGGTCCGCCTGATGGACGGCCTCATGGCCGAAGGGCTGGCCGCCCGGGAGCGCGACCCCGCCGACCGCCGCCGCTACCGGATCTCGCCGACCGCCGCCGGCCGGAACGTCCTGGAACGGGCCCGCACGGTGGTCGCGGACGTCGAACGCGAGACGCTCGCCCCGCTGACCGACGCCGAGCGCCGCGACCTCCACAGCCTGGTGATGAAACTCTTCTCACCCTGACAAATGCCATAACTCACGTCAACTGACGAACAACTGTCACAACAACTGCCCTCTTTGCACAAAGAATCAGATCATGTTAGATGGAGGGCAAGCTCCGGGAGAGAGGACCGGGCATTGTGACGCTGATCCTCGATGGCGTCCGCGTACGGCAGCGCGGGGAGACCTGGCTCGACGACATCCACCTGGAACTACCTCACGGACTGACCACCCTCGTCGGCCCGATGAACTCGGGAAAGACCACGCTCATGCGGGTCGCCGCCGGGTTGCAGCCGCCCGATTCGGGGCGGGTGCTGGTCAACGGAAATGACGTCACCTCGATTTCCGTGCGAAAGCGCTCGATCGCCTTCGTCTATCAGCAATTCATCAATTACCCGTCCCTCACCGTTTACGAGAACATCGCCTCGCCGTTGCGGCTGGACCGGTCGTACCGGAAGGACGGCATCGACCGGCGGGTGCGGGAGGTGGCCGCGGTCATGGGCCTCGGCGACCTGCTGGGCCGCAGGCCCGCGGAGCTGTCGGGCGGCCAGCAGCAGCGCACGGCGATCGCCCGCGCGCTGGCCCGGCCCGTGGACGTGCTGCTGCTCGACGAGCCGCTGGCCAACCTCGACTTCAAGCTCCGCGAGCAGTTGCGCGAGGACCTCAGGCGCATGTTCACCGGCTCGCCGGGCGTCGTCCTCTACTCCACCGCCGACCCGAACGAGGCCCTGACCTTCGCCGCGCCCGCCGTGGTGCTCGGCGAGGGCCGGGTGCGGCACGTCGGCGACCCGGCCACCATGTACGCCGAGCCGCCCACGCTCGCCGTCGCGGCCACGCTCAGCGATCCGCCGCTGAACCTGCTGCCCGGCACGGTCAGGGACGGCCGGATCGAGGTCATGGGCACCTCCTTCCCCGCGCCGGGCGCCGCCGCCTCCGGTCAGGGGGTCGTGCTGGGCATCCGCCCCCACCAGGTGACGATCACCCGGACCGGCCCCGGCCTGCTGGAGCTGCCCGCCGAGATCAGGCTGGCCGAGGTGACCGGTGGCGCGACGTTCCTGCACCTGCTGCTGGCGGGACGCCGGCACCTGGTGGCCCACCTGCCGGGCACCCGCCCGTTCACGCCGGGCCAGGCGGCCACCGCGTACGTGGACCCGCGGCACGTCTTCGTGTTCGACGAGGCCGGCGGCCGATTACCGGTCGCCCCGGCGGCGGGGGCGGGGCGGCATGGCTGACATCCGCCTGGAGGGCGTGGGCCACAGCTACGACGGCGGCCGCACGTGGGCGCTCAGGCCGACGACCTGGACCTGGCGCGGCGGCCGGGCCTACGCCCTGCTCGGCCCGAGCGGCTGCGGCAAGACGACGCTGCTGAACATCGTCTCGGGGCTGCTCACGCCCACGGCAGGCCGGATCTGGTTCGACGACCGCGAGGTCACCGGGGTCCCCACGGCCGGCCGCGACATCGCGCAGGTCTTCCAGTTCCCCGTCCTGTACGAGGAGATGTCCGTCTACGACAACCTGGCCTTCCCGCTGCGCAACAGGAAGGTCCCGGCCGAGGAGGTCCGCCGGCGCGTGCTGCGCGTCTCGGCCATGCTGGGCCTGGACGACGTGCTGCGCCGCCGGGCGCGCCGGCTCGACCCGGGCCGCAAGCAGATCGTCAGCCTGGGCCGCGGCCTGGTGCGCGAGCAGGTGGCGGCCGTGCTGCTCGACGAGCCGCTGACCGTGGTGGACCCGGCGCTGAAGTGGACGTTGCGCAGCAAGCTCAAGGAGATCCACCGCGACACCGGCCACACCCTGGTCTACGTCACCCACGACCAGACCGAGGCGCTGACCTTCGCCGACGAGGTGGTCGTGCTCAACGACGGCGAGATCGTGCAGGCCGGGGAGCCGGCCGAGCTGTTCCTGTCGCCCGCGCACGAGTTCGTCGGGCACTTCATCGGCTCCCCCGGCATGAACGTGCTGCCCGCCGAGATCGACGGCGACGTGGTCAGGATCGGGGACTCGAAGGTCGGCGCGGTGGTAGGCGCGGTGGCCGGCGCGCTGCCGCCGGGGCCGGTGCGGATCGGCGTGCGGCGGTCAGGGCGGGCACCCCGATCGCCTGCCGGGCCGCCGCCCGCAACTGCGGCCCCGGCAGGGACGGGAACAGCTCCCACTGCCCGCCGACGACCTCGGCCAGCTCCCCGAACACCGCCGGGGCGGACCCGTCAGGCAAGGCGGGTGCCGGTGTCCGCCAGCTGCACGGGGGCGCCCGAGGCGGCCGACAGGTTGGCCGCGACGCCGGTCAGGACGCTGCGGATGCCGTCCAGGTAGCCCGCCTGCCGGGCCAGCGGGTCGCCGGTCGGGCCGCGGAACACGTCGTCCAGCAGCAGCCGGTCGCCGCCGCCGTGGCCGCCCGCGCCCGCCTCGATCGGCACCTCGCGCGGCTCGGCCCAGTGGGGGCGCAGGGTGAGCCGCTCCCATGCCCCGGCGGCGTGCTCCTTGGACGCGGCGCTCGGATCGATCGCCGCGTGCGGCGGCGTCCAGGCCCGCTCGACCACCTCCAGCTCCAGCCGTCCGGCCGTGCCGTTGAAGGCCACCCGGTAGCCCTCGAAGGGCGCGTGGGCGTTCAGCGAGTACGTCAGCAGCGCCCCGCTGTCGTACCGGACCAGCACCGCCATGTTGTCGTCGATGGTCACGCCGTCGCCGAAGACGTCCTGGTCCCGGACGTAGCCGTCCTCGTGCTCGGCGTCCAGGTAGAGGCGCTTGAGCCGGGGATCGGCGGCGATGTCCAGGATGAACGGGTCGCTGCCGAGGCCGGGCGCGCCCCGGCCGCGTTCGGGACGGTCGGCCAGCCCCCGCGACCGCGCGTTGGCCGAGCCGTAGAACCGCAGCGAGGTCTGCGCGAAGACGGTCTCCGGCGCCGCCCCGAGCCACCAGTTGACCAGATCGAAGTGGTGGGTGGACTTGTGCACGAGCAGGCCGCCGGAGCTGGCCCGGTCGCGGTGCCAGCGGCGGAAGTAGTCCGCGCCGTGGATGGTGTCGAGCGTCCACTCGAAGTGCGCGGACGTCACCTCGCCGATCGCGCCGTCCATGAGCAGGCGGCGCACGGCCGAGTTGCGCGGCGAGTACCGGTAGTTGAAGGTGACGATCAGCCTGCCGGTGCTGCGCCGGGCCGACTCCGCGATGGCCGCGCAGCTCCCGGCGTCCACGGTGAGCGGTTTCTCCACGATGACGTCGCGGCCCGCGTCCAGGGCCGCGCACACGTAGCGGGCGTGCGCGGCGTCCACGGTCGCGACCACGACCGCGTCGGCGAGTTCGAGCACCTCGCCGAACTCGGCGGGGGCGAAGCACGGCACCTCGTGGCCGATCCGCTCGGCGTAGTAGTCCATGCGGGTCCGGTTGGTGTCGCACAGGGCGACGACGGTGCCGGTGTCGCGCCACTCGCCGAGCAGCGCGTCGACGTACAGCTGCGCGCGGTGCCCGAGCCCGACGAACGCGTACCTCATGGTCGTCCTCTCAGCCGCCGAGGGCGGCGTTGGCCTCGGTCAGGAACTTCTGGGCGGCGGCGTCGGGGGCCATCCGGCCGAAGATGACCTCCTCGGTGTACCGCTTGAGCATGTCCTCCAGGGCGCTGGCGCCCTTCGGCGGCGCGGCGGGCGGGTCGGCCAGCTCGCCCTTGATGGAGTCGACGAACTGCAGCGTCTTCTGGTCCGCGGGCGGCAGCTTGTCCTTGACCGCGGCCAGGACCTTCGAGCTGGCGGGCAGGCCGCGGTCGCTGAGGATGATCCCGCCGACCTCGGCGTCGTTGATCATGAAGTCGATGAACTTGGCGGCCTCGGCGGCGTGCTCGCTCTTGGCGGAGGCGGTGTAGAACATCGCCGGCTGGAGGAACATGCCGCCGGTGGTGGCGCCCTCCGCCTTGGGCAGGCGCAGCAGGCTCATCTCCTTGCCCGACGCCTTGGCGACCGCGCCGAGCTGGTTGCTCCACCACATGCCGGACGCGCCGGTGTTGGTGGCCAGCAGCGACTGGTCCACGCTGGTCGCGCCGACCTCGGCGGTCTTGGCGGCGTCGGGGCTGCCCTTGGCCTTGATCGTGTCCAGCATGACCTGCCACCAGGCCACGATCGTCTCCGGCGTGACGGCGATCTTGTTGCCCTGGTAGAAGGGCTCGCCGCGCTGTGCGGCGAAGATCTGCAGGAAGGCGGGGTTCCAGTTGAGCTGGGTGCCGTAGACCGTGCCGCCGCCCTTGGCGGTGATCTTCGAGCTGAGGTCGACGTAGTCCTTCCACGTCCACTTCGTGTCGTCGGGCACCTTCTGCCCGGCCGACTCCACCAGGGCCCGGTTGAGCACCACCGAGAAGACGTTCGCGCCGGTGGGGACGGCGAACTGCTTGCCGTCGATGCCGCCGGTGCCGAGCAGCTTGGGGTCGATGTCGGCGGTCTGGACCTTGCCGGTCAGGTCGGCCAGCGTGCCGCGGTCGGCGTACTCGCGAAGGCCGCGGATCTCCAGGGTGATGACGTCCGGGGCGTCGCTCGCGGCGACCTTCGTGGACAGCGTCTCGTAGTAGTTGGCGAAGTCGGAGAACTCGCCCTCGACGTCGATGCCCGGGTTCTTGGCCTCGAACTTCTTGATGGCCTCCTCGGTCATCTTCTGCCGCGCGTCGCTGCCCCAGTAGGAGAAGCGCAGCTTGACCTTCCCGCCGTCGTCGCCGCCGCTGCCGCAGGCCGCGGTGACCGCCAGCACGGCGGTGGCGAGCAGGGCCGCCGACCACGTCTTCTTGCCAGAGCTCACGGCTCTACCTCCTGTGGGATTCGTCTGTGTCGGGGGGTGGGGGAACTACTTCAGTCCCGTGGTGGCCACACCACGGATCAGGTACTTCTGGCCGGCCAGGAAGAAGCCGAAGATGGGCCCGAGCGCGACGATCGACATGGCGAACATCGGGCCCCACGACGAGTCGCTGCTGGCGTCGAGGAAGGTGCGCAGCGCCACCGGAGCGGTGAAGTTGTCCGGGTTGTTGAGGTAGAGGAGCTGGCTGAGGAAGTCGTTCCACGTCCAGATGAAGGTGAAGATCGCCGTCGTGGCCAGCGCCGGGGTGCAGAGCGGGATGATCACCCTGATGAACGTGCGCCAGTAGCCGGCGCCGTCGATCTCGGCGGCCTCGTCCAGCTCCCTGGGGAGCGAGCGGATGAACTGCACCATCAGGAACACGAAGAACGCGTCCGTGGCCAGCACCTTCGGCATGACCAGCGGCCAGATCGTGTTGATCAGCCCGAGCTTGGAGAACATGACGTACTGCGGCACGATCAGCACGTGGTGCGGCAGCATGATCGTGCCCAGCATGAGGGTGAACCACAGCTTCTTGAGCGGGAAGTTCAGCCGCGCGAAGGCGTAGGCGGCCAGCGAGCAGGCCACCAGGTTCGCCACCACCGACAGCACGGTGATCACCGCGGAGTTCCACAGGTAATAGCCGAAGGGGTGCTTCAGCGCGGTCCAGCCCTCGGTGTAGTTCTCCAGCGTGACCTCGCTCGGCCACAGGCCGGGCTGCCGGAAGATCAGCTCCTCGGGCTTGAGCGAGCTGGAGATCATCCACAGCAGTGGATAGAGCATGACCAGGCCGAACCCGATCAGCAGCACGTGCTTGACCACCCGGCCGCCCCTGAACGGGCGGAACAGGACGGGCAGCGGCCTACTTGGTGTCGCCATAGAAGACCCAATACTTGGACGCGAGGAAGTTCACCCCGGTGAGGCCGGCGATGATGAGCAGCAGGACCCACGCCATGGCGGCCGCGTAGCCCATGTCGAAGCTCTTGAAGCCCTTGAGGTAGAGGTAGAGCGTGTTGAACATCGTGGAGTCGGCCGGCCCGCCCGAGCCGCCGCTCACGATGAACGACTGCGTGAACGACTGGAACGACTTGATGATCTCCAGCACCAGGTTGAAGAAGATGATCGGCGTCAGCAGCGGCAGCGTGATCGACCGGAACTGGCGGAACACGCCGGCGCCGTCCACCGCGGCGGCCTCGTAGTAGCTGGCCGGGATCTGCCGCAGCCCGGCCAGGAAGATGATCATCGGGGCGCCGAACGTCCAGACGTGCAGGATGATCAGCGTGCCGAGGGCGGTGTCGGGGTCGCTGACCCAGCCGGGCCCCTGGATCCCGAAGACCGCCAGCACGGCGTTGACCAGGCCCTCGGCCCCGAAGACCTTGCGCCACAGGATCGCGATCGCCACGCTGCCGCCCAGCAGCGAGGGCAGGTAGAAGATCGACCGGTAGAGCGACAGGCCGCGCAGCCCGCGGTCGAGCACCAGGGCCAGGGCGAGCGCGAAGGCCAGTTGCAGCGGCACCGAGACCACCACGTAGATCGTCGTCACCTTCAGCGAGTTCAGGTAACGGGCATCCTCGGTGAACATCTTGACGTAGTTGTCGAACCCGACCCACTTGGCCTCCTCCAGGAGGTTGTAGTCGGTGAACGACAGGTAGAGCGAGGCGACGATGGGGCCGATCGTGATGACGAGCAGACCGGCGAACCAGGGCGCCAGGAACAGGTAGGCGGCCCGCGCCTCGCGGCGGGAACGTCTGGACGCGCGACGGTCTCCCCGCTCGGGCGGGGTCGCGGCGTCCGGGAGTCTCACCGCCACCGAGTCAGCCATGACGGAACTCATTCGTCATCACGGACCTTCCGGCGAGATGTGAATGGATAGCGCTTTCCTATAGCTGCCGGGAAAGTTCCGTCAACCCTTTGCAGGCGTTACATCGCCGTTATCGATATATCGACACCGCATTTTCCCTGGTGACAAGCGCTTACCACGGAGAGGTAGGACGAATATTGCTGCGATTTAGTACAACCGTTTGCAGGTCATCTGGGCGGCGCCGTCGACTCCCGCACCACCAGCCGGGTCTCCAGCGAGGTCGTGGCGCTCACCTCCTGGATCAGCAGGTCGACCGCCAGCCGCCCGGCCGCCGCGGTGGGCATGGCGACCGTGGTGAGCTTGGGACGGTTCAGCCGCCCCGGCACGATGTCGTCGATGCCCACCACGCTGACGTCCTCCGGCACGCTCAGCCCGAGCTCGCCCAGCCCCTCGACCAGGCCGATCGCCATGAGGTCGTTGTAGGCGAGCACCCCGGTCACCCCGGCCTCGCGCACCGCGGACGCGGCGGCCAGGCCGCCCTGCTCGGTGGGCGCGTTCGGCCCGAGGACGACCAGCTCGACGCCCGGCACCCGCTCGGCGGCCGTCCGGATCTCGCCGCTCGTCCAGGAGCCCGGCGGGCCGGACAGCAGCGCCACGCGGCGGTGCCCGAGCCCGGCCAGGTGCTCGACCGCCAGCCGCGCGCCGTGCCCGACGTCCATCAGCACCGTGGCCGCGCCGCGCAGCCGCCGGTTGACCACCACGAGCGGCACCCGCTCGGCCAGCCGCTCCAGCACCTTGTTCGACGAGCGCGGGCTGCACAGGACCACGCCGTCCACCTGCTTGGAGAACGCCTGGATCAGCTCCTCCTCGGCGGCCGGCTCCTCGTCGGTGTCGGCCACGAACAGGTGGTAGTCGCGCTGCCGGGCCGCGGCGTGCGCGGCCTTGATCAACGGCGGGAAGAACGGGTTGGCGATGTCGGCCACGATCAGGCCCAGGTTGTGGGTGCGCCCGGTCGTGAGCGCCCTGGCCGCCCTGTTGGGCCGGTACCCCAGCTCCTCGGCCACCGTCAGCACTCTGGTCCGGGTCGCGGCGTTCACCATGTGCGGCGCGGAGAACGTCCGCGACACGGTCGATACGTGCACACCGGAAGCGCGGGCCACATCACGAATCGTCACTGTCACAGCCACCCACCCTAACGCAACCGCTTGCAGGCACCATGGCCACGGTGAAAGCGCTTGCCGCCCGACCGGCCACTGACCGCTCACATATTTTCCCAGCTAGACGCCATGGTCGAAAATCAGCTCTTGACGCCTCGCCCTGCCTGGCCCATAGGTTTGGTGCAACTGTTTGCAGTCCTGAAGGAGTCCCCCACGGTGAGCAGAGTGCTCGTCACCGGCAGCGCCGGACGCCTCGGCCGCAGCGTCGTCACCACGCTCGCCGCCGCCGGGCACGAGGTGATCGGCGTGGACCAGGCCCCCGGCACGCCCGTCGAGGCCGCCGCGACGTCACCGGCCGACCTCACCGACACCGGCCAGGCGTACGAGGTCGTCGCCCGGTTCCGGCCGGAGTCGGTGATCCATCTGGCGGCCATCGCGACGCCGTTCAGCCGGCCGGAGTCAGTGATCTTCCAGGTGAACACCCGGCTCGCGTTCAACGTCTGCGCGGCCTCGGTGGAGCTGGGCGTGTCCGGCGTGGTGGTGGCCAGCAGCCCCACGGTGATCGGGTACGGCGCGCCCGGCGGCTGGCGGCCGTCGTACCTGCCGATCGACGAGGAGCACCCGGCGCTGCCCTGGAACGCCTACAACCTGTCCAAACTGGTGGCCGAGCAGACCATGCGGACGTTCGCGCGGGCGGGCCGGACGAGGATGGCGGCCGTCCGGCCGTGCTTCGTCATCCCGCCCGAGGAGTGGGCGGGCGCGCCCACGCAGTCGGGGCACACCGTCAGGGAGCGGCTCGACCAGCCGGAGATCGGCGGCGTCTCGCTGTTCAACTACCTCGACGCGCGCGACGCGGGCGAGCTGTTCGCCGTGCTGGTGGCGGCGCTGCCCGAGCTGCCGGGCGGCGAGGTCTTCTTCGCCGGCGCGGCCGACGCCCTGGCCAGGGAGCCGCTGGCCGACCTGCTCCCGCAGGCCGTGCCGGGCACCGAGGAGCTGGCGGCGGCCCTCACCGGCACCGCTCCCGCCTTCTCCACGGACAAGGCCCGCCGCCTGCTCGGCTGGGAGCCCAAGCGAAGCTGGCGAACCGAACTCAAGGAATCCGAATGAATCTCAGCGGTGTGCTGTTCTTCCCCGTCACCCCCTTCGACGCCGGCGGCGCGCTCGCCGAGCAGGTGCTGGCCGAGCACATCCGGCGCGGCATGGCGCACGGCCCCGGCGGCGTGTTCGTGGCCTGCGGCACCGGCGAGTTCTCCGCGCTGTCGGAGGCGGAGCACGCGCGGGCCGTCCAGGTGGCGGCCGAGGTGGTGGACGGGCGGGTGCCGGTGTTCGCCGGGGCGGGCGGCCCGATCGGCGCGGCGCTGAACCAGGCGCGGGCGGCCCGCGCGGCGGGCGCCGACGGCCTGCTGCTCATGCCTCCCTACCTGACGCAGGGGCCGGCGAGCGGTTTCACCGCGTACGTGGCCGCCGTCGCCGCCGAGCTGCCGGTGATCGTCTACCAGCGCGGCCCGGTCGTGCTCGACCCGGACGCCGTGGTCGAGCTGGCCGGCGTGCCCGGCGTGATCGGGCTCAAGGACGGGCTCGGCGACATCGACCGGATGCAGCGGACCGTCCTCGCGGTCCGCGAGAAGCACCCGGACTTCTTGTTCTTCAACGGCCTGCCGACCGCCGAACTGACCATGCCCGCCTACCGCGGCATCGGCGTCGACCTGTACTCCAGCGCGGTCTTCGCCTTCGCCCCCGAGATCGCCGTGGCGTACCTGAACGGCGACGAGCGGCTGCTGACCGAGTTCTACGCGCCGCTGGTCCGCCTGCGCGACAAGGCGCCCGGCTACCCGGTGGCCCTGGTCAAGGCCGGCGTACGGCTGCGCGGCCTCGACGTCGGCCCGGTGCGCCCGCCGCTGGTCGACGTGGCCGAGGACCACCTGGCCGAGCTCGACGCGCTGATCAGGTCCGGGCTCGCCCTGGCGGCCTCGTGATCACCGGCCTGCGCACAGAGCTGCGGACGGTCCCCCTGCCCCGCCCGTGGGGCCCGGACGTGCCCGCCAACCACGTGATCGTCTGCCACGTGACGCTGGCGGACGGCCGCACCGGCACCGGGTTCTCCTGGACGCCGCAGATCGGCGCGCACGCCGTGCACGCCCTGCTGGAGCACGACCTGCGCGAGGCGCTGATCGGCCTGCCCGCCCATCCCGAGCTGGTGTGGGACCGGTTGTGGCGGCACCTGCGCGAGGCCGGCCCCGGCGGGATCACCACGGTCGCGCTGGCCGGGATCGACCTGGCGCTGTGGGACCTGCGCTGCGGCGCGACCGGCCTGGCCGACGTGCTGGGCCGGCGCCGGGAGCAGGTCCCGGCCTACGGCAGCGGCGTCAACCTGCACTACTCCCTGGAGGAGCTGACCGATCAGGCGCGGCGCTGGGTGGCCGCCGGGTACCGCGGCGTCAAGATCAAGGTCGGCCGTCCCGACCTGGCCGACGACGTGGCCCGGGTGGCGGCCGTACGCGAGGTGATCGGGCCCGACCGGCTGCTGATGATCGACGCGAACCAGCGGTGGGACCTCCACCGGGCCCGGCGCGCCCTGTCCGCGCTGCGCGAGTTCGACCTCCACTGGATCGAGGAGCCGCTGCCCGCCGACGACGTGGCCGCGCACGTCGAGCTGCGCCGCTCGACCGACGTGCCGGTCGCGGTGGGCGAGAACGTCTACACCGTCTACGGCTTCCGCGACCTGCTCACCGCGGGGGCCTGCGACGTCGTCCAGCCGAACGTGGTGCGCGTCGGCGGCGTCACGCCGTTCCTGCGGATCGCCGAGCTGGCCAGGGCGTTCGACGTGCCGGTCCATCCGCACCTGCTGGGCGAGGTGTCCGGGCAGCTCGCCCTGGCGCTGCCGCTGCCGCCGCTGGCCGAGGACGTCGAGGACGCCTCGTTCGCCCGCCTGGGGCTGCTGGCCGAGCCGTACCCGGTGCGGATCGAGGACGGCGTGCTGCGCGTCGGCGGCCACGCGGGACTGGGGTTGCGATGGGCGTGAGGACGGACCCCGTGAAGGTCGTCCTGGCCGGGGCGACCGGGCACGGGCGGCATCACCTGGACAACCTGCGCAGGCTCGCGGCCACCGGGCTGGTCGAGCCGGCCGGGATCTGCGACGTGCGGCCGGTGGAGCTCGACGTGGAGCTCGACGGCGGCCCCCTGCCGCAGTCGCCGGACCTGGGCGAGCTCGTCGCCGTCACCGGCGCGGAGATCACGATCGTCTGCACGCCGATCCACACGCACGCCGACCTCGCGGTCACGGCGTTGCGCGCCGGGTCGCACGTGCTGCTGGAGAAGCCGCCCGCGGCCAGCCCCGAGGCGCACGCGCGGATCGCCGCGGCGGTGGCCGAGACGGGGCTGGCCTGTCAGGTCGGCTTCCAGAGCCTCGGCTCGCGGGCGGTCCCCGCGCTGCGCGACCTGATGGCGAGCGGCGCGCTCGGCCGTATCCGCGGCATCGGCGGCGCGGGCGCGTGGGAGCGACCCTCGTCGTACTTCACCCGCTCGTCCTGGGCCGGACGGCGCAGGCTGCACGGCGCGGACGTGGTGGACGGCGCGCTCACCAACCCCTTCGCGCACGCCGTCGCGACCGCGCTGGCCCTGGTGGACGGCCCGGTCGAGGCGGTCGAGACCGAGCTGTACCACGCCCATCCGATCGAGGCCGACGACACCTCCTGCCTGCGCGTCCGGATCGCCGGCGGACCGGTGATCACGATCGCGGTGTCGCTGTGCGCGACCGGCCGCAGCGAGCCGTACCTGGTGGTGCACGGGGAGGCGGGGCGGGCGACGCTCACGTACACGCTGGACGAGCTGAGGGTCGAGCGGGCCGACGGCTCGGTGGAGACCACCGTGCACGAGCGCGACGGGCTGCTGGAGAACCTCGTCGCGCACATCCGCACGGGCGCCGAGCTGCTCGTCCCGCTCTCCCGCACCGAGACGTTCACCCAGGTCCTGGACGCGGTGCGACTCGCCCCCGAGCCGCTGCCCATCGCCGAACGGCACCAGGTCGTGGAGCGCGACGGCGGCGGCGCGGTCACCCACCGGTACCTGCCCGGCATCGCCGAGCTGACCGCGCGCAGCGCCGCGGAGCTGGCGCTCTACTCCGAGCTCGGCGCGCTGTGGACGGAGGTCGAGCTGCGGGTGGCGGGCGCGCCGGTCGCGGCCTACGAGTGGCGGCCCGACCTGCCCGCCGCCGACTCGCCGCGGCCGTACCTGCATCCGGTGCGCACGCTGGGCGGCGTCACCGTCACCGAGGTGCGGCCCGACGACCACGTGCACCACCTCGGCGCCGGCGTGGCGATCGCCGACCTGGGCGGCGCGAACTTCTGGGGCGGCCGCACCTACGTCAGGGGCCGGGGACCGGCCTGGCTGGACGACCACGGCAGGCAACGGCACGTCGCGTTCACCCGGCTGGCCGACGACGGCTTCACCGAGGAGCTGGAGTGGATCGGCCCCGGCGACCGGCTGATCGCCCGCGAGCGGCGCACGGTCACCGCCCGTCCGGTCGGCGACGCGTGGGCGCTCGATTTCGCGTTCACGCTGACCAACCTCACCGGCTCGCCGCTGGAGGTCAACAGCTCGGCCACCAAGGGCAGGCCCGGCGCGGGCTACGGCGGGTTCTTCTGGCGCGCGCCCGGCGCCTCGACCGGCCGGGTGACCTTTCCCGGGGACGAGGAGGCCGTGCACGGCAGCCGGGGCCGCTGGGTGGCCATGGCCGGGACCGGCCCGGACGGGCGGGGTTGGACGCTGGTGTTCGTGCAGGCCGGCGACGACCCCTGGTTCGTGCGGGTGGCGGAGTATCCCGGGGTCGGGCAGGCGCTCGCATGGGACCGTCCGCTCGTCGTCGAGGACACGCTGAGCAGGCGGGTCGTCACGGTCGTGGCCGACGGGCGGCTCGACGGGCCGTCGGTCTCGGCGCTGGCCGCCGCCGTGGAGACGACGATCGGGGACACCGCGATCGGGGACACGGCGATCGGGGAGCGCGCGTGACACCCGCTCTTCGGTAAGCCCTCATTCCCGGTTTCCCGGCGGTTCGGCGGGCCGCGGCTAGGGTGCGGAGTCTGTGAACGCACCCGTCATCGCCCGGCCCGCCACCGCCAGGGACCCGTTCTTCGACAACGCGAAGTACCTGGCCATCGTGCTGGTCGTGTGCGGGCACCTGATCGAGGACCAGCGCGACGCGCCGCTCGCCCACGCCCTGTACTTCTACGTGTACGTCTTCCACATGCCGCTATTCATCGTGCTTAGCGGCTATTTGTCGCGAAATTTCACGTTTTCGGGGGGCAAGGCGCGCAAACTCCTCTCCACCCTCGCCGTCCCTTATCTGATCTTCGAGCTGGCCTACTCGCTCCCCCGCCCGATCCTGTACGGCGAGTTCGAGCTGAGCCTGCTCGACCCGTACTACCTCACCTGGTTCCTGCTCTCGCTGTTCCTGTGGCGGCTGTCCACGCCGGTGTGGCAGCAGCTCAAGTGGCCGCTCGCGGTGGCGGTCGCGCTGTCCCTGCTGACCGGGCTCGACCGGTTGCCCGGCGAGCTGGCCATGAACCGCACGTTCGCGCTGCTGCCGTTCTACGTGCTCGGCCTGATGGTGCGGCCCGAGCACTTCGCCCTGCTGCGGCGGCCCTCCATGCGGCTGGCCGGGTTCTGCGTGCTGGGGCTGGGGCTCGCGGTCGCGCTGCTGGTGCACGAGCGGGTGCCGACCGAGTGGATCAGGTGGCGGCACTCCAACGCGGCCATCGGCGTGGACGACCTCACCGGCACCGCGATCAGGCTGGGGCTGCTGGCGGCGGGGGCGGTGCTGGTGGCCGCGTTCCTGGCGGTCACCCCGGCCCGGCGCACCTGGTTCAGCGGGCTGGGCTCGGCCACCATGTACGCGTACCTGCTGCACGGGTTCGTGGTGAAGGGCGCCGAGCGGCTCGGCCTGGGGCTGCCGCTGTCACTCCTGCTGGGCTTCCTGACCGCCACCCTGCTGTGCACGCCCTGGGTGCGCGGACTGTTCCGCTGGGCCGTCGAACCCCGCATGACCTGGGCCTTCACCCCGCTCCGCCGTCCCGCCTGACTCGTGCCTGAGCAGCCGCAGCGCGCCCCTGGACAGCGCGACCAGGATGTCGGCGCACTCCTCCAGGTCGGGGTAGCGGCCTTCCAGGTGGCCCATGGCCAGGGCGTTCGTGGCGGCGTTGACGCCCTCGGCGATCATCTCCAGGCGGCGCCGGTCCCGTTCGTCGCCGGCCGTGTAGCCGAGCGCGGCCAGGTCGGCCGCGTGGTGCTCGCGGTAGGCCGCGGCCGTACGGGCGGCGAAGTCGCGCAGCGAGGAGGACGGGTCGTGCCGCGCGCGCAGCTGGATGCGCAGCAGCTCGGGGTGGCGGCAGATCGCCTCCAGCGGGATGCGGAAGGTGTCGCGATGGCGTTCGAGGTCGCCGGGCGCCTCGCGGGCCCTGCGCCGGGCCTCCCGCATCGCGCCGCGCAGCCGGTCGCCGCCTTCCTCCGCGAGCACCAGCAGCAGCTCCTGCATGTCCTTGAAGTGCACGTAGAAGCTGGACTGCGCGATGCCGGCGGCCTTGGCGACCTTGCCTGTCGTCAGGCCGGTCTCGCCCTCCTCGTCGAGGATGGTCAGGGCTGCCCCGATCAGCCTGCGCCGGGTCAGGTCCTTCGCCTCGCTCCTGCTGAGCGGTGTGCTGGTCACGATCGCCTCACGGGACTTGTGTCTAATTTCACCGATAGTACTATCGGTGAAATTGCCGAAGGAGAGTCATGGCCATCGATTTCACTCTCGCCCCCGAGCACGAGGAGATCCGCAAGCGGGTCAGGTCCTTCGTCCAGGAGACCGTGATCCCCGCGATGTCCGGCGTGGAGGAGGGCGACCGGGATGCCTACCTCCGCACGATCTTCGAGCTCCGCCGCCGGGCCAGGGCCGAGGGCCTGTGGCTGCCGCACATGCCGAAGGAGTGGGGCGGCATGGGCCTCGGCCACGTCGAGCTGGCCATGGTGCAGTCGGAGGCGGCCAAGACCCGCATCGGCCCGTGGGTGCTCAACTGCCAGGCCCCCGACGAGGGCAACATGCACACACTCCTCCACTGGGCGGACGACGAGCAGAAGGAGAAGTACCTGCGGCCGCTGCTGGACGGCGTCCAGATGTCGTGCTTCGCGATGACCGAGCCCGAGGTCGCCGGGTCCGACCCGACCCTGATCCGCACCGAGGCGGTCAAGGACGGCGACGAGTGGGTGATCAACGGCCACAAGTGGTTCATCTCCAACGCCCGCCGGGCGAGCTTCGCCATCCTCATCGCGCGCACCGAGCAGGACGTGCCCGAGGGCTCGCGCGGCGCGAACACGGCCTTCCTGGTGGACCTGCCCAACCCGGGCTGGAAGGACGTGCGCGAGGTCGAGACGATGCACGGCTCGACCGGCCACAGCGAGATCGTGATCGAGGACCTGCGGGTGCCCGACAGCGCGATCCTCGGCGGCCGGGGCAACGGCCACCGGCTGGGCCAGTACCGGCTGGGCCCGGCGCGGCTCGCCCACTGCATGCGGTGGATCTCGCAGGCCGAGACGGCGCTGGACATGATGGTGGACCGGGCGCTCAACCGCTACAGCCACGGCTCGCTGCTGGCCGAGAAGCAGGGCGTGCAGTGGCTGATCGCCGACTCGGCCATGGAGCTCTACCAGTGCAAGCTCATGGTGCTGCACGCCGCTTCGAAGATCGACCGGGGCGAGGACTTCCGTACGGAGGTGTCGATGGCCAAGCATTTCGTGGCGAACAGCCTCAACCGCATCGTCGACCGGGCGATCCAGGTGCACGGCGCACTCGGCTACTCCACCGACACGCCGCTGGCGAGCATGTTCCAGCACGCCCGCTGGGCCCGCTTCGCCGACGGCGCCGACGAGATCCACCAGATGCGCATCGCCGAGCGCACGATCGCGGCCTACCAGGCGACCGGTTCGACGAGCGCGGCGACCGGCGGCCTGCCGCTATAGCGCAAGATAGCCCCGCATGACGGGCTGCCAGCGGTTGGCCGGGACGCCCCGGAGCGCGGCCACCGCCAGGCAGTACTTGCTGACGCTGACCGGCCGCACCCCCAGCCCGCGCAGCACCCGGTCCACCAGCGCCCGCCCGTCGGCCGACTTCGACTCCAGCAGCACCCGGTCGCGGCGGGCGGGCACCCGGCGGCCGCCGTCGTGGCAGAGCAGGCCGGTGTCGCAGGTCAGCCGGGCCTGCCCGGTTCGGTCGACGAGCGTGACCCGCCGGTAGTCGGTGGACAGCACGGGCCCGAGCGCGTCGGGCACGACGACGCTCAGCTCGCTGCTCAGCGTGTCGCCGACGAACTCCATGGCCTCGCTGGTCAGCTCGCCGGCCGCCGC
The DNA here is from genome assembly GCF_040649795.1 of Nonomuraea sp. NPDC048881. Taxonomy (NCBI): domain Bacteria; kingdom Bacillati; phylum Actinomycetota; class Actinomycetes; order Streptosporangiales; family Streptosporangiaceae; genus Nonomuraea; species Nonomuraea sp. NPDC048881. The sequence goes on along the minus strand of NZ_JBEZGC010000001.1, from coordinate 730,264 downwards.
GGCGTCGTACGGGATGCGGTGTTTGTCGGTGTTGCCGCGGGTGCCGTTCAGTTTCAGCTCCAGCCATCGCCCGCCCCCGTCCAGGTACGTGCGGGTGCGCAGCTTGAAGCGGCGCCGCCGGTCCTGCCGGTGCTGGCGGAAGGTCAGCAGATCAGGCGTGTCGAAATAGGTCGAGGTGTAGCGGAACTGGCGCAACGCCCCGATCCGCAGCACCGAGAGCCGGTCGCCCAGCTCGGCCACCAGCTCGGCCATGGCCGGGACGCTGACCACGTACTTGCGGTCCACCCGGCTCATCAGCTCCGGCACGTCGTCCAGCCCGACCGGCGGCAACCCGGCCGCGACGCCCGCCATCAGCGCGCCCGCGTCCCTCATCGGGCCACCTCGGCGATCTGGAAGCGCACGTCCACCACGGTCACGTCGCGCACATAGTCCACCTGGGTGACGACGCAGTGCAGGACGCGGCCCCGCAACCGGCTCTCCAGGTCGGCCCTGAGCAGCTCGGGGTCGGCGTGCACGACGTCGAGTGTCACGACCTGCTGCCTGGTGCGGCCCAGCAGGCGGGGGTGGTCGGCGACGTGCACGACGGCCAGCAGCACGCCGTCCAGGAGCAGCGCGGTCAGCGGGAGCTGGGAGGCGATGCCGTTCACCAGCCCGAGGACGATCGCCACGAAGTAGTAGGCGATCTCCTGCTGGGTGATCTCGCTGGACCGCAGCCGGATGATCGACAGCACCCCGAACAGCCCGAACCCGACCGCCAGGTCCACCCGCTGGACCAGCAGCAGGGAGACCACCGCGAAGATGCCCACGTTCAGCGCCACGTAGGCGAACAGCAGGTCGCGCCGGTGGTGTCGCCGGTAGTACAGGCCGTAGGCGAGGACGGTGATCGCCGCCAGGTCCATCGCCAGTCCGGCCGTCACGGTGTCTTGCCCCTCGTTCTCATGTCCACCAGCCTGCGGCTCGCCGGTGAGGGAGCCGTGAGGCGCCCATTAGGCGGCTCTCATCCGGTAGCCGGTGCCGCGCACGGTCTCGATGCGGTCGGGCCCGATCTTCCTGCGCAGGTAGCGGACGTAGACGTCCACGACGTTCGAGCCCGGGTCGAAGTCGAAGCCCCAGACGTGGCTGAGCAGCTGCTCGCGGGTCAGCACCTGGTCGGGATGCCGGCAGAAGATCTCCGCCAGCGCGAACTCCCTGGTGGACAGGTCCACCACGCGGTCGCCGACGTGCGCCCGCCGGGTCCGCAGGTCCAGCGCCAGGTCGCCGACGCGCAGCACGGTCGGCTCGGGCGTGCGGTCGGCCCGCAGCCGCAGCCTGACCCGGGCGAGCAGCTCCTCGAAGGCGAAGGGCTTGGCGATGTAGTCGTCGGCGCCGCCTTCGAGCCCGGCGACCGTGTCGGTCACGCCGCCCCGGGCGGTCAGGATGATCACCGGGATGGCCACCTTCGCCTCCCGCAGCCGCCGCAGCACGGTGAACCCGTCGCTGAGCGGCAGCCCGATGTCGAGCAGTAACAGGTCGAACCCGCCCGAACCGGCCAGGTCGTAGGCCGCGACGCCGTCCGTGACCACGGCCGTGACGAAGCCGTTGCCGCGCAGGCCCTTCTCCAGGAAGGCCGCGATCCTGCTCTCGTCCTCGGCGATCAGGATCCGGTTCATGCCCTGGCCAGCGGCAACGTCATCACGAAACAAGCGCCCCCCGCCGGGACGTCCGCCACTCTCACACCGCCTCCGTGCGCCTCGGCGATCGACCTGACGATCGCCAGCCCCAGTCCTGCCCCGTCGTGCCCGCCCGTACGTCCCGCGCCCCTGACGAACCGGCGGAAGATGCGCTCCCGGTCGGCGGGCGCGACGCCCGGCCCGCTGTCGCGCACCCACAACTCGGCCCGCCCGTCCCGCACGGCCGATCCGACCGCGATGAGATCGTCGTCCATGGTGTGGCGGACGGCGTTCACCACCAGCTGCATGAGCGCCTGCGTGAGCCGTTGCCGGTCGGCCGGGATCCGCGCCTCGGCCACCTGGTCGACCCGCCACCGCCGGTCGCCCAGCGGCCGGGCCTTGGCCACCACGCTCACCGTCAGGTCGGCCAGCTCGACCTCCTCGACCGCGAGGAAGCCGGGCTGCTCGGCCTTGGCGAGGGTGAGCAGGTCGTCCACGATCCGGTTCATGCGGTCCAGCTCGTCGGTGACCAGGGCGAGGGTCTCGGCCCGTTCGGCCGGGTCGTCCCCCATCAGCTCCAGATGCCCGCGGATGACCGTGATGGGGGTACGCAGCTCGTGCCCCGCGTCGTCCACGAACGTGCGCTGGACGGCGAAGGAACGTTCCAAACGGTCGAGCATGTGGTTGAACGTGGCGGCCAGCGCGGCCACGTCGTCGTCACCGGTCACCTTGAGCCTGCGGGTGAGGTCCGCCGAGTCGCTGATCTGCTCGGCCGTCTGGCTCACCAGCCGCACCGGAGCCAGCACCCGCCCCGCCACGAACCAGCCCGCCGCCCCCGCCAGAGCCAGCGCGGCCAGCGCCGACAGCCCGAGCACGCCGACCGCGTCCACGATCTCGCCCCGATGGCGGTCGTAGAAGACGGCGGCGACGAAATGGCCGGGACGGGGGTCGGCCGCCACCCTGACCGGGATGACGGCGTACCTGACCGTGCCCTCGACGCTTTCGGTGTCGCCGTAGGCGGGCCTGGTGGCCGCGGCCAGCACTTTGACCAGCTTCACGTCGGTGTCGAGCCGGGCCGGGGGCGTGACGGCGGTGATCCGGTCGGCCCTGCCGCCCACCATGGTGAAGAAGGTCTCCCAGCGGTCGGGCGCGTTGATCGCCAGGTAGCCGGTGAGCAGTTCCCGCACGTCGGAGACCGGCCGGCCGGTACGGGGATCATGGGCGGTGGCGGCGTACCTGCGCAGTTTCTCGGCCTCGTTGGTGAACTCCAGGTTCATCCGGTCGTCGAGGCGGGCGAGCAGGACGGTCCAGGTCGCGAAGATCGAGACCGCCAGGGCCAGGCCGACGACGGCGAGCATCCAGCCCACGATCCGGGCGCGGGCACTCACCCGCATCCGGCTCCCCGCTCAGTCGTCGTCATCGACGTCGTCTTCTTCGTCGTCGTCGCGGTCGTCATCGTCGTCGTCTCCGCCGCTCCAGGCGCGATGGTGGTCGTCGTCGCCATCATCATCGCCGCCTCCGGGCTTCGGCGCGGGCGGCTTGACGGGTTCCGCCTCGGTTCCCGGCGACGTGAACGGCCGTACGTCGCCGGCCGACGTCCCCGGCGAGGTCGAGACCGTGACGGACTCCCCCAGATCGGGCCCGTCGCCGGCCGCCCGCACCCACCCGGCCGAGAGGAACCCCGCCGCCGTCAGCGCCACGAGAATGAGCATCACGCGTTTCATGAGGTAGAGCGTCTGCCGCGCGGAGGAGACCATCCTGAGGCCAGGATGAGGAACCTCTCATCCCTTCCCATCCAGCCCGTCATCATTAGAATCATGTTCTGATACCGGCTGGTCGGTCAGGAGGTCTTCATGAGGGTGCGGGACAAGGTGATCGTCGTGACCGGCGCGGCCGGCGGCATCGGACGGGCGATGGCCCTGCGCTTCGCCGCCGAAGGAGCCACCGGGATCGTGCTGGCCGACCTGGACGAGCCCGGCGCGAGGGCCGTGGCCGACGAGATCGGCGACCGGGCGGTGGCCGTCCGCGCGGACGTCTCCGTCGAGTCCGACGTGGCCGCGCTGGCCGAGCCCACCCCCTTCGGCCCCGTGGACGTGTTCTACTCCAACGCCGGCATCATCGGCGGCTCCGGCCTCGACGCCCCTGTCCAGGAATGGACCTCCCTGTACGCGGTCAACGTCCTGGCCCACGTGCACGCCGCCCGCGCCGTCATCCCCGGCATGGTCGCCCGCGGCGGCGGATACCTGCTGAACACCTGCTCGGCGGCCGGGCTGGTGAGCTGCCCCGGCGACGCGCCGTACGCCGTCACCAAGGCCGCGGCCATCGCCTTCGCCGAGTGGGTGGCCATCCACTACGCCGCGCAGGGCATCAAGGTCAGCGTGCTGTGCCCGCAGGGCGTGCGTACCGGGATGCTGGAACGCGGCGTCGAGGAGGACCACCTGACGGCGCGCGCGGTGGGGGCGTCGGGCGCGATCCTCGACCCCGCCGACGTGGCGACCGCCGTGATCGACGGCCTGGCCGCCGAACGGTTCCACATCCTGCCCCACCCCGAGGTGGCCGACTTCTACCGCCGCAAGGCCGAAGCCCCGGACAGATGGCTAGCCGGAATGTCCAACTTCATCACCACCCTCCAATCCCCCCCAACCGACTGACCACGCCCGCCTCCTCCACACCCCACAAGGGGCTCCCCCTCGCCGTCGCCCTTCGCGAAAGGCCCGACCTGACCATGGACCAGCAGCTCACCCGGACCGCCCGCCAAGCCTGGCGCCGCCTGGAACCCGTCCACGGGATGATCTACTTCGTCCCCGAGGCCACCACCCGCTACGCCGCCCTCGGCCTCACCGGCATGTCCGGATATTTCACCTCACGCTCCGCCCCCTTGGGCCCCGCCCCCGCCGACCTCGTCATCGCCACGTTCTACAACTTCAACCCCGACCTCGTACGCCGCTCCCTCCCCTGGGACAAGGTCACCCCCGCCCAGGTCCTGCAAGCCCGCCTCGAAGCCGCCGCCGAAGCGCTCCGCCGGGCCGCCGTCCACGAACTGCCCGACCTCGTCCCCGTACTCACCCTGGCCAGGCGCGCCGCCGAGGCCGCCTGCGACCACCCCCAGGGCCGCCCCCTGTTCGCCGCCCACGCCGCCCTCCCCTGGCCCGACGACCCCCTCCTCCAGCTCTGGCACGCCCAGACCCTCCTGCGAGAGTTCCGCGGCGACGGCCACGTGGCGACCCTGCTGGCCGAGGGCATCACCGGCCTCGAAGCCCTCGTCCTGCACGCGGCCAGCGGCGAGGTCGCCAAGCCGTTCCTCACCATGAGCCGCGCCTGGCCCCCCGACCAGTGGGCCCACGCCGAGACCACCCTCCGCACCCGCGGCCTCCTGACCGCCGACAACGACCTGACCCCCGAAGGCAAGTCCCTGCGCCACCACCTCGAAACCCGCACCGACACCCTGGCCATGCCCGCCTACGGCGCCCTGGGCGAACCCGACTGCGAACGCCTCGCCGCCCTGGCCCGCCCCTTCGGCCGCCGAGTGGTGGACGCCGGCCTCCTCAAGCTCACCTGATCACCTGCGCCCCCGCCGGCGCCCGATCTACGCTGATCCTCCCGATCCAGGATCAAGGCCCAGGCGCCACGAAACAGGAGGCAGCGACCCGTGCCCGACACCCCCGTCCCCGGCCTGTACGACTCGCTGCTCACCCGCGGACTCCAGGAGCGCGCGGCGGGCTGGCGAGACGCGGATCACCTCGTCGAGATCTCCCCCGTCGACAAGGAGGAGGTCAGCCACCTGCTGGGCCGGTTCCTGGGCGAGACTGCCACCCGGGCGTTCGCCGCGCTCAAGGACCCGGAGGAGCAGGTGCGGCTGGCCAACCGGCTGCTCGCCCTGCTCGCTGACGCCGAGGCGGAGGTCGTCTCCGACGGGCCCGCCCGCCTGCTGTCCGTCGTCCGGAACGAACCCGGCGCGGCCGCCCCCGCCAGGCCGCTGACGTCGCTCTCCGAGGCGGCCCTGCTCACCAACGCCCGCGAGGACCCCAACCTGGCCCACGAGCTGGCCACCGAGCTGGCCAGCGCCGACCGGGTCGACCTGCTGTGCGCGTTCGTCAAGTGGTCGGGGCTGCGCATCCTCGAACGTCCGCTGGCCGAGCTGGGGCGGCGCGGCGTGCCGGTGCGGGTCATCACCACGACCTACCTGGGCGCGACCGAACGCCGGGCGCTCGACCGGCTGGTCCGCGACTTCGGCGCCGAGGTCCGCGTCAGTTACGAGCAGAACTCGACCCGGCTGCACGCCAAGGCGTGGCTGTTGCGCCGCCATACGGGCTTCGACACCGCGTACGTCGGCAGCTCGAACCTGTCCCGGGCGGCCCTGCTCGACGGGCTGGAATGGAACGTACGCCTGTCGTCGGTGACGACGCCCCGGCTGCTGGACAAGTTCGAGGCGACCTTCGACTCCTACTGGAACCGTCCCGAGTTCGAGCCGTACGACCCGGAGACGGACGGCGGCCGGCTGGACGAGGCGCTGTCCCGGTCGCAGAGCGGTGAACGGATCTTCGACATCCCGGCCCTGGTTCCGCATCCCTTCCCACACCAGCGGGAGATGCTGGAGGACCTCGATGTCGAACGGACCGTCCACGACCGGCACCGGAACCTGCTGGTGGCCGCGACCGGCACGGGCAAGACCGTCGTCGCCGCGTTCGACTACCGCAACCTGCAACGGCGTCTCGGCCGCCGGCCGACCCTGCTGTTCGTGGCGCACCGCCGGGAGATCCTGGCCCAGGCCATGCACACCTACCGGCAGGTGCTGGCCGTGCCGGACTTCGGCGAGCTGCACGTCGGCGACGAACGTTCCCGGCAGTGGCAGCACGTCTTCGCCTCGGTCCAGTCCCTCAGCAGGATCATCGACTCCTTCGCCCCCGACCGTTTCGACGTGGTCGTCATCGACGAGTTCCATCATGCGGCTGCCCACACGTACCGCCAGGTCATCGGCCGTCTCCGGCCCAAGGAGCTCCTGGGCCTGACCGCCACCCCCGAACGCGCGGACGGCACCTGGGTGCAGGACGAGTTCTTCGACGGGCGCATTGCCTCGGAGCTGCGCCTGTGGGACGCCCTCGACGCCGACCTGCTCTGCCCGTTCCACTATTTCGGCATCAACGACGAGACCGACCTCAGCACGGTGAAGTGGTCGCGCGGCTCCTACGACCTGGCGTCGCTGGACAACGTCCTCACCGGCGACACCGCTCGGGCGCGGCTGGTGTTGAACGCGCTCCTGGACAAGGTCAGCGACCTGGCGGCGGTGCGCGGGCTCGGATTCTGCGTCTCGGTGGGACACGCGCGCTTCATGGCCGACTTCTTCACCAGGGCGGGGCTGCCCTCGCGGGCGGTGGACAGCGGCACCGATGACCTGTCGCGCAAGGACGCGCTGAAGGCCCTGCGCGAGGGGAGGGTCACCTTCCTGTTCGCCGTGGACCTGTTCAACGAGGGCCTCGACGTGCCCGACGTCAACACCCTGCTCCTGCTGCGCCCGACCGAGAGCGCCACCGTCTTCCTGCAGCAGCTCGGCCGCGGCCTGCGCCGCACTCCCGACAAGGACGTGCTGACCGTCCTCGACTTCGTCGGCCAGCACCGCAAGGAGTACCGCTTCGGCAACCGGTTCCAGGCGCTCACCGGCTTCGTCCGAGGGCGGCTGGAGACACAGGTCAAGAACGACTTCCCGCTCCTGCCGTCGGGCTCGCAGATCGTCCTGGACCGGGTCACCAAAGACCGCCTGCTCGACGAGCTGCGGATCCATCTGAGCGCGACGGTCACCATGGTCACGCAGGAGATCCGGTCGCTCGCCGAGACATCGCTCGTGAAGTACCTGGAGGCGAGCGGCCGCGACATCGACGACCTGTACCGCAACCGCCGCTACTGGACCGACCTGCTGCGCCGCTCCGGCCTGGTCACCGCCCCCGCCTCCCCGCTGGAGAACGCGCTGGGCCGCCGGATCCGCGCGCTGCTCCACGTCGACGACCGCCCGCGGGCCGCGGCCTATGCCAGCCTGCTGCGTCCCGACGGGCCCCGCTACGACGACTGCCCGCCGACCACGCAGGCGTTCGCCCGCATGTTGTTCTTCTCCTTCTGGCGGGACGGCGGCGGCTTCGCCACCTACGACAAGGGCTTGGACCGATTGCGGGCCGAGCCGGACCTGTGCGGGGAGATCCTGGACGTCCTCGCCTACGGCGTGGAGCGCCCGCGTCATGTGACCAAGCCGCTTCCCGCGACGCTCGCCGGCGTGCCGCTGGTCCTCAACGGCCAATACTCGGCCGACGAGGTCCTGGCCGCTCTGGGCTGGGCGAGCCTCGGCGGTTCGGTGCCCGCCACCATGCGGGAGGGCGTGGCGTGGTGCCCGGCCACCCGCTGCGACGCCCTCTTCGTCACCCTGCGCAAGAACGAGAAGGAGTTCTCCCCGCAGACTATGTACCGGGACTATGCCCTGACCCCGGAGCTGTTCCACTGGGAGTCCCAGAACCGGACCGGTGCGGCGTCGGCCACCGGCCTGCGCTACCAGAGGCACGAGCACACCGGCAGCCACGTCCTGCTGTTCACCAGGGAACGCACGGAGAACGACCTTCGCCACCCCGAGCCGTATGTCTTCCACGGCACCGCCCGCTACGTCGAGCACAAGGGCGAACGCCCGATGGCCGTCACCTGGAGGCTGGACGAGGAGATGCCCGCGGACCTGTTCCGGCGCGCGGCCATCGCCGGCTGACCGCCGCGGCTCTGCGGAAAGGGCGGATCTGGGCGAAGCATGACGTTACCGATACCCCGTCAGGGGAAGATCGCCGGACATGCCGGAGACACCACCACCCCAGACCCAGCAGTACCCGGGCCGTACGGACGAGATGTCCCCCGAGCCGCGCGACGAGATGCGCGGCTACGAGGGCAGGGACCTGCTGGCGGGCAAGAAGGCGCTGATCACCGGTGGCGACTCGGGCATCGGCCGGGCGGTGGCGGTGGCGTTCGCCAAGGAGGGCGCGGACGTCGCCATCGCCTACCTCGACGAGCACGACGACGCCAACCACACCCGCGGCCTGGTCGAGCAGGAGGGACGGCGGTGCGTGCTGCTGCCCGGCGACCTGGGCGACCGCGACCACTGCGCGACGGTCGTGGAGCAGGCGGTCTCCGAGCTGGGCGGCCTGGACGTCCTGGTCAACAACGTGGCCTACCAGGCGCCGGTCGACTCCCTGGAGGAGCTGACGGACGAGCAGTGGGAGCACACGTTCGCGGTCAACATCCACAGCTACTACCGCGTCACCAAGGCCGCGCTGCCGCACCTGCGGGAGGGCAGCGCGATCGTGAACACCTCCTCGATCAACGGCCTGCGCGGCAACAAGACCCTCATCGACTACGCCGCGACGAAGGGCGCGATCAACGCCTTCACCTACTCGATGGCCCAGAACCTGGTCGAGCGCGGCATCAGGATCAACGCCGTCGCCCCCGGCCCGGTCTGGACGCCGCTGATCCCGGCCACGATGCCGGAGGAGAAGGTGGCGAAGTTCGGCGCGCAGGTGCCGATGAAACGGGCCGCCGACCCCGACGAGATCGCCCCTTCGTACGTGTTCTTCGCCGCCGACCGGCTGTCCTCGTACTACACGGGCGAGGTGCTGGCCCCGATCGGCGGCGAGACGCTCCCGGGCTGACCGCGCGGGTCAGAGGTAGATCGAGCCGCCCTTCCCGAGGAACTCGGCCGCCTTGTCGGCCATGCCCGCCCGCACCTCGTGGCTGAGCTTCATCGAGCAGAACTTCGGGCCGCACATCGAGCAGAAGTGCGCGGTCTTGGCGGGCGCGGCCGGCAGGGTCTCGTCGTGGAAGGCGCGGGCGGTGTCCGGGTCGAGCGACAGGTCGAACTGGTCCTCCCAGCGGAACTCGAACCGGGCGTCCGACAGGGCGTCGTCCCACGCCTGGGCCTGCGGGTGCCCCTTGGCCAGGTCAGCCGCGTGCGCCGCGATCTTGTAGGTGATCACGCCGGTCTTGACGTCGTCGCGGTTGGGCAGGCCGAGGTGCTCCTTGGGGGTGACGTAGCAGAGCATGGCGGTGCCGTACCAGGCGATCATGGCGGCGCCGATGCCCGAGGTGATGTGGTCGTAGCCGGGGGCGATGTCGGTGACGAGCGGGCCGAGGGTGTAGAAGGGCACGTCGTCGCAGAGCTCGCGCTGCAGGTCGACGTTCTCCTTGATCTTGTGCATGGGCACGTGGCCGGGGCCCTCGATCATCACCTGCACGTCGTGCGCGTGCGCGATCTTGGTCAGCTCGCCCAGGGTGCGCAGCTCGGCGAACTGGGCCTCGTCGTTGGCGTCCGCGATCGAGCCGGGGCGCAGCCCGTCGCCCAGCGAGAACGTCACGTCGTAGCGGGCCAGCAGGGCGCACATCTCGTCGAAGTGCTCGTACAGGAAGCTCTCGCGGTGGTGGGCCAGGCACCAGGCGGCCATGATCGAGCCCCCGCGCGAGACGATCCCGGTCTTGCGGCGGGCGGTCAGCGGGACGTGCGCCAGCCGCACGCCCGCGTGCACCGTCACGTAGTCGACGCCCTGCTCGCACTGCTCGATCAGGGTGTCGCGGTAGACCTCCCACGACAGCGCCTCGGGCCGCCCGCCCACCTTCTCCAGCGCCTGGTAGATGGGCACGGTCCCGACCGGGACGGGCGAGCTGCGGATGATCTGCTCGCGGGTCTCGTGGATGTTCGGCCCGGTGGACAGGTCCATGACGGTGTCGGCGCCCCACCGGGTGGCCCAGGTCATCTTCTCGACCTCCTCCTCGATCGAGGAGGTGACGGCGGAGTTGCCGATGTTGGCGTTGATCTTGACCAGGAAGTTCCGGCCGATCGCCATCGGCTCGGACTCCGGATGGTTGACGTTGGCGGGGATGACCGCCCGCCCGGCCGCGACCTCCTGCCGGACGAACTCGGGCGTCATCCCCTCCCGGACGGCCACGAACTCCATCTCCTTGGTCACCACGCCGCGCCGCGCCGCGCCGAGCTGGGTGACCGGCGAGCCCCACGCCGAGCGGTCGGCACGCGACGGCCCCGAGGTGTCGTAGAGCCGCACCGACGTGCCGTTCGACAGCCTGACCTCGCGCATCGGCACCTGAAGGTCACCGATGTAGATCTTGGAAAAGCGCGCGTCGCTCATCGCGCAAACTCCCTTCGCCGGCATTATCCGGAGCAGGTTCTGGCGGTCGGCGGCTGACAGCCGTCCTCTCAGCCCGGTCCGCACCGGGCTCCCGCGTTGGTCATCGCGATCATAACCCCGCGCGTGGCAGGATCAAGGGGATGTCTGATCCCATTGCGCACACGACCGCCACCTACGACCGCATCGCGCGCCAGTTCGACGAGCAGTTCACCGAACCGCCACCCTCGTTCGCGGCCTTCCGCGACCGGTTCGCCTCGGCCCTGCCCGCCGGAGCCACGGTCGCCGACCTGGGATGCGGCCCGGGGCGCGAGTCGGCCTGGTTCGCCGGACGCGGCCTGACCACCGTGGGCGTGGACCTGTCGATCGAGATGGCCAGGCTCGCCGCCGGGCACGGCGTGCCCACCGTCCTGGGCGATCTGCGACGCCCGCCGCTGTCGCCGGCCTCCCTGGACGGCCTCTGGTCGGCCGCGGCCCTCGTGCACGTGCCGTCCGAGCAGACCGAGGCGACGTTGCGCGCCTGGCACGCGGCGCTGCGCCCCGGCGGGGTGCTCGCGCTGACCACCGCCCTGGGCGACGGCGAGGGCTGGGAGCCGGTGCCGTACCGGACGGAGTACGAGCGCTGGTTCGTCCACCGCGACGCGGGCGACCTGCTCGCGGTGCTGGACGCGGCCGGGTTCGCGGTCGCCTGGCACGAGACGAACGTCACCCACCGCACGTGGTTCAGCGTGCTGGCGACAGCGCGCAGCTCTCCCCAGCCCTAGTCTCCAGGTCGAGCGCGAAGCCGGGGCCGCGCAGCCGGGCGGTCCCGCCGCGCGCCGACGACAGCCTGACCTCGACCGGCACGCCGTCCGCCCAGGTCACCCCGACGGTGAAGCCGCCGCGGGCGCGCAGCCCGTCGAACGAGCCCGCGCGCCAGGCGGCCGGCAGCGCGGGCAGCAGCTCGATGACGCCGGCGTGGCTCTGGAGCAGCATCTCGGCCACCCCGGCGGTCGCGCCGAGGTTCCCGTCGATCTGGAACGGCGGATGTGTGTCCCACAGGTTGGGCAGCGTGCTGGCGCGCAGTTGCCCGCTCAGCATGGCCAGGGCGCGGTCGCCGTCCTTGAGCCGGGCCCAGAAGTTGACCTTCCAGGCCATGCTCCAGCCCGTGCCGCCGTCGCCGCGCGCTTCGAGCGTGGTGCGCGCCGCGGCCAGGTGCTCGGGAGCGGTGAGCTGCGTCCCGGGGTGCAGGGCGTAGAGCTGGGAGACGTGCCGGTGCCGGTCGGACGGGTCGTCGAGGTCGGCCTTCCACTCCTGGAGCTGCCCCCAGGAACCGACCCGCAGCCCGGGATCGAGCCGGTCGGCCGCCTCGCGCAGCCGTCCGGCGAACTCGGCGTCCACGCCGAGCGTGCGCGCGGCCGCGACCGTGCAGGCGAACAGGTCCCGGACGATCTGCTGCGGCATGGCCGCGCCCGCGGTGAAGTCGCCGTGCTCGGGCGAGTACGCGGGCGAGACGACGAGGCTGCCGTCGCGCGCGTCGGGACACAGGTTGGCCAGCCAGAACTCGGCGGCCTCGCGCATCGCCGGATAGGCGTGCCCGCGCAGGTGGCGCTCGTCGCCGTCGAACAGGTAACGCTCGTAGAGCTGGCGCACCAGCCAGCCGGCGGCGTCCGGCATCCAGAACGACGTGGGCCAGTCGTGCACCCCCGTGAACCCGAACGGGTTGGTGTTGGAGTGCACCGCCCACCCCGCCGAGCCGAACATCGACCGCGCGGTCTCGCGTCCGGGCGCGCGCAGCCCCGCCACGAACTCCTGGTACGGCACCGCCGTCTCGGCCAGGTTCGCCGGCTCGGCCGGCCAGTAGTTCATCTGCAGGTTGATGTTGGTGTGGTAGTCGGACTCCCACGGCGGCGAGTTGGACGCGTTCCACACCCCCTGGAGGTTGGCCGGCAGCGAGCCGGGGCGGGAGCAGGCGATCAGCAGGTACCGGCCGTACTGGAAGTACAGCGTCTCCAGGGCTTTGTCGGACGGGGTGCCGGCGCCTTCGTAGGCGGCCAGCAGGCGGTCGGTCGGCAGGTCGGGCATGCGCTGGCCGAGGTCGAGGCGGACCCGGCCGAACAGCGCCCGATGGTCGGCCTCGTGCTCGGCCCGCAGCTCGGCGTACGGCCGCCGGGCCGCCGCGTCCACCGCTGCCGTGACGCGCGCCGCCGGGTCCGGGCCGCGGTAGCCGGGGTGGACGGGCGCGTAGTCGGTGGCCGCCGAGAAGACGAACACCGCGCTGTCGGCGCCCGTCACCACGACGCGGTCGCCCTCGTCCGTACGGGTGCCGCCCTCGGTCAGCACCTGGACCTGGCCCTCGTACACCAGGCCGTTGTCGGCGAGCACGCCCCGGACGCGCAGCCGTCCGGACTCGGCGGTCACTTCCTCCTCGCCGTCATGCGCGGTGCCGAAGCGCAACGTGAACCCCACCCGTCCCGGACGCCCCGCCGTCAGCCTGCCGACGATGACGTGCGCCGGGTACGAGGCGAAATATTCCCTGGTGAGGACCACGCCGTCGGCATCCTCGTACGTCACGGCGGCCACCGCCGTCTCCAGGTCGAGCGTGCGCCGGTAGCCGCCGGAGAAACCGCCGGTCACGTCGAGCAGCAGCTCACCGAAGTTCTGGTACGCCCCGAAGCCGGGAATGTGCCCCACCGTGCTGTAGGACGGGTTCCCCAGGATCGCGGCCACCTCCTCCGGCGCCATCGAACCCCGGTCGTCGATGACCCGCCGCACCGCCTCCAGAGCGCCGGGACGGTCCGCCGGCCAGTTTCCGGATCCACCGGGCTCCGCGCTGCCCGGACCGCCGGTCCACAACGACTTCTCGTTGAGCTGGACGCGCTCGGTCGCAAGCGTCCCGAACACGCAGGCGCCGAGCGCTCCGTTACCGATCGGAAGGACGTGTCCTTCCCAACTGGGGGCGGGCTCGTCGTACCGGAGCGTCAGCATGGCGATCAGCCTAAGGTTTGGCGATCGCCCCTGGCGGTACGGACTCCCTCAGGGGAACTATGATGAAGATCGCCGCTGTGGCCGCGATCGTGGCTCTCGCCACGATCGGACCGGCTGCCGCCTCTGGGGACGGCATCGAGCAGCAGGAAGTGAGCAAGCAGCAATACCGGACGCTGACCGCCCAGTGCCGCTACGCCGACACACCAGCCCTGCGCCAGAAGTGCAGGCAAGCGGTCAAGGACAACTACCGTATCGGCCGGCGCAACCGTTCACTCGACTGCCGGACGTACTCCGGCGTGACGGTCTGCGGCGAACTGCTCCTCAGCAAGACCGAGCGCGCGTGCATCGACGAGTCCACCAGACAGGGCTTGGCCTATCGCCGCGCCGAAGTGGAATGTTACGTGGCCTGACCATGATCGTCGCAGGTGTCGACGGCTCGCCGACCGGACTGCTGTCCGTCGACTGGGCCGCCAAGGAGGCAGTGCTGCGCGGGGTGTCGCTGACCGTGGCCCACGTGGTGCCCGACTGGGTCTGCCGCCCAATCTCCGGCCGGTACGCGGAGGTGGGCAAGTGGATGCGCGACGGCGCCAAGGAGGTGCTCGCGGCCGCCGAACGGCAGGCCCGCGAACTGGGCGCCGAGGTGACCACGGAACTCGTGCCCGGCGATCCCCGCGCCGCGCTGATCAAGACCGCCGAGCAGGCCGACCTGCTCGTCGTCGGCAGTCGTGGCCTGGGCGGCGTACGCGGGCTGCTGCTCGGCTCGGTCGCCCACGGGGTGGCCGCGCACGCCCAGACGGACGTCGTCCTGGTCCGCGATCCGCCCGCCGTTCCGCGCGGTGAGCTGGTGGTCGGCGTCGACCGTTCCGAGGGCAGCCTCCGCGCGCTGAAGTTCGCCTTCGCCGAGGCCGAGCTGCGCGGCGCCAGGCTGCGCGCGGTGGAGGCGTTCGCCTGGCCGCGTCCCTCGGGCTTCGGGCCCGCCGATCCGGAGGCCGAACGCGAGACCCGCGAGGCTCTGCGGACCTTCCTCGCCATACCCCGCCAATGCCATCCCGGCGTGGAGGTGATCGAGGACGTCGTGCACGGCCATCCCGTCGAGGTGCTGCGCGAGGTGGCGGCCGGGGCCGACCTGCTGGTCGTCGGCAGCCGGGGGCACGGCACGCTGAAGGGCATGCTCATCGGCTCGGTCAGCCAGGCCATGCTGCACCACGCGCCCGGCCCGCTCGCGATCGTGAAAGCCACCTCCGCCTAGGGGACGTTCCCGCAGGTCCCCGCCTTCGCCGTCCCCTCCTGCCTCCGGCCGCCCTGCCCCGGACGCCCGCTGGTGGCTAACCGGCGGCCGGCACCGCCGCCGCCACGATGGCGGCCACGCGCGGCGCGGCCAGACGTACGTAGTCGTCGGTGGCGAGCGCCAAGGAGCGGTCGAGGCGCGCGGCGTTGAAGTAGATCTCCGGCAGTTCCAGCAGCGAAGGATCGACGACCAGCTCAAGGCGGGGGTCATGGCTGAACGGCAACACCGTCCCGCTGACGCTGCCCGCCAGCTCCTCCGCGCGGTCCTTGTCGGCGAAGGCGACGTACGTGCCCTCCAGCAGCCCCTTGACCGCCTGCAGATCCAGCCGCGCGTCGCCCGGCACGACGGCCAGCACGTGCCGGGTGCGCTTCTTTCCGATCTTGACCATCACGATCAGGCACTTGGCCGCCTGCTCGACGCCGTGCCCGCGCAGGGCGCTCACCTGCTCGGTACGGCCCTCCGCCGGATGGTCGATCACCCGGTACCGCGCCCCGCCGGCATCGAGATCGGCGATCAGCCGCTCGTAGGCGTCCGGCCGCCGGTGGGCCTCGGGACCTTCCCCGGCATCGGGACCTTCCCCGGCATCGAGACCTCCGTGGGCTCCGGGACCTTCTCCGGCATCGGCGCCCTCGGAGCCGTCGGGACCTTCGTAGGCGTCACCAGTCACTGCTCAACATCTCCTTGGCCTTGGCGATCCGGCCCTCGTCGCGCTGGTAGAACACCCACTGCTTGATCTTCGTGCCCCGGATCAGCCCCGCCTGGGCCAGCACCTTGAGATGCTCGCCGCAC
The DNA here is from genome assembly GCF_040649795.1 of Nonomuraea sp. NPDC048881. Taxonomy (NCBI): domain Bacteria; kingdom Bacillati; phylum Actinomycetota; class Actinomycetes; order Streptosporangiales; family Streptosporangiaceae; genus Nonomuraea; species Nonomuraea sp. NPDC048881. The sequence goes on along the minus strand of NZ_JBEZGC010000001.1, from coordinate 714,416 downwards.
GTGGGCCGGCTCACGCCCAGTTTCTCGGCGATGAACAACGAACAGACGCCGTCGCGTACGAGATCGCCGTCGCGCTGCGGGCCGAAGTGCCGCTCGGGGTCGCGCAGCCACTCAAGGATGAGCAGCCGTTTGTCACTGGCCAGCGCCTTGACCAGATCCACATCCACCGAGCCAGTATGGCAATAAGCTAATTACCTGTCCACGCCCGGCCCCTGGACCGCATGGCCCCGCCCGTACGACCTCAGGACGCCTGCACCACCGGCGCACCTTCGCTGGCCTGCACCAGGACGAACCCCTGCCCCCGGAACGCCAGCTGCATGGCCTCGCCGCTCCCGCGCCCGATCAACGCCCCGACCTTCATCGTGCGGTTGACCCCGACCTGCAGCCCCGTGCTCCAGCACACCGCCGCCTGCCCGTCCACGAACGTCGGCATCCGCGCCACGTCCAGCAACACCGGCGTGCCGTGCGTGGTCACCGCCACCCACCCCGTGCCCGTCACCGTGGTGTTGAACAGCCCACCGGCCGCGACCCCGGCCCCCTGCACCCGCTGGATGTCCCACCTGAGCTCCGGCCCGAACGCCAGCAGGTTCCGCCCGTTGACCGTCAGCCCCTCGTTCTCCAGGTAGAAGAGGTGGATGTCGTCGGCGTTGTCGGCCAGATAGAGCTGCCCCTGGCCGCGTACCCGCATCAGGGAGGCCCCCTCCCCCGTCACGGCCTTCTTCAGCAGCCTGCCGAGCCCGCCACCCTCGTAGTCGAAGTCCATCTGCCCCTGGAAGGCGACCATGGACCCCTGCTTGGCAAGCACCTCGTGCGGCAACTGGACCCGCAGCATCTTGCTGTTCTCCAGCGCGAACCCGCCGGGAAGCGGCTGGCCGGCCAGGTTGCCGAAGATCGAACTACGCACGTCGCGCCTCTCACGTCGATGGTCGTCGCCGCCGACGTGCATCCGGAGCCGGCCCGAGCGGCGTCATCTCCGCCGCTCCCACCACCTCCGGCACACCATCCGGCGCCGTTCTACAACCCCATCAACTCGGCGCCCCGGATGCGAGTTCCCGCACCACCTGAATGAGCTCGGCCGGATCGAACGGCTTGGTCAGGTACGCGTCGACCCCGATCCCCAGCCCCCGCCTCCGGTCGTCGTCCTGCGCCCGCGCGGTGATCAGGACGACCTTGATGTGACTGGTCGCCTCCTCCGTACGCAACTTCTCCGCCGTCGCCCACCCGTCGAGGCAGGGCATCATCACGTCCAGCGTGATCACATCCGGCATGACGTCCATCACGCGATCCAGACAGTCCTGCCCATCGGTGGCGGTCGACACCTCGAACCCCTCAAGGTTCAGGTTGACCGCGATGAGCTGCCGGATGACCTCGTCGTCATCCACGACCAGTACTTTGCCAAGAACGTCGCTCACGGGCGCAAAGCTAGCCCGTAGCGGGCCGGTCACGTGGGGTTTTCGCGGGATGCGTTCAAGGAGCGTTATCTGGTGCCGAGTGGTCCCCAGATGCTGATAGCCTTATCACTCGTCGCCCCCTTAGCTCAGGGGATAGAGCACCGGCCTCCGGAGCCGGGTGCGTAGGTTCGAATCCTACAGGGGGCACAAGATTCTGACCGGCGGCTCAGGCTGCCGACCAGAGCGAACGTCACAGTTACGGGCGGGCCTCCAGTCTCACGGAGCCCGCCTGTTCTCGTTGAAGTTCACCGACCGTGAGCCGATTGGCGTCGGGAAGCGGTCGCGACCGCCCCGAGGAAGACCCCATGCCCTGCGGGTGTGCTTCGGCAGCCGCGGCCGTCACCAGGTGGCGGAGGCCGGCCGGCCGGGGCTCACTCTTACCCCCGGCCGCAGCGCATCGCTTGGCGGGCCCACGAACTCCCGCTCACCTGTAAATCTCACCTCATGTCGTGCCGAGGTCGCCAAGGGTGCCGGAATTTCCGGGGGGACGGAAACGGTGCCGCGAATTGGTTCGTGATTCCCGGGACGCAGATCCGGAAGACGCGTCGCTTTCCCAGATTCCGCGCAATAAGCGAAAGGAGCGCCCGACGAGGACGTTCGCCGCGCTTTCTCTCCGGAGTGCGAGCCGGCACTCCATCGCCTGAATTGCGGAGCGCATCATCTCAGGCACCGAACGCGGCCACAGAATGTGCCAGCTTTCCGGCGGATCTCGCCGATGAAGAGAGCCTTCCCCAGAGGTGGGCAGGCACTGTCAGCCGTGGGGACGTCGATCTACTCCTGACGGTCCGCGGAGTGGGGCCTGATCAGTGCCATGGGCGCGTGCGGCGGCAAACAGGCGGTGATGAGCGTCTCCGACCCGCCGGACACCAAGTTCGTTTACTCCAGCCACAAGGAATGTAGTCTCGACGAGGCGCTGAAGCTGTACCACTTGCAGGACAACGGCAAGAAAACGGCCGACGTCGGCTACAATTGATCACCTTTGCCGCGAAAGTCGTGCGGCGAATTCTTCCAAGCGGCCGAAGACCCTGCCCGACAATGGGGTACGGAAAAGAGGGCCCATGCGATACGCCGGCACCGGTTCGACGACGGAGGCGCGGGCGCATTTTCGCCGGACCCTCGGGTGCGGGGATGTTCTGGTGGCGGTCGTGCTACTCGCCGCCGCGGTCGCGTGGGTGGACAGCCGGCTCGTCGACAGCGCGCTCTCGTATTGTTTCGGCGATCTCGACGGAGGCCAGGCGCTGGCCGGGCTGATTTTTCTCGGCGGCAGGTGGCTGCTTTTCATGGCCGTCTTCCTGTGCGGCGCGCTTCTCCTCGCCGGGTTCCGCGCGCTCGTGAGGCGGGCCGACGGCAGAGCCGCCGTCGTGGCCTTCCGGGTGGGCTTCTGGGTCACCGCCGCGCTGCTGGTGGTCGTCCCGGCCGGCCTGACCCTCTACGATTTCGCGACGACCGGCACCCCTACCGGCGCGACAGGGCTCAATTGCGGCGTGGGCAACGTGCCGCCCTGGTGGCCGGACTGGCTGCCGTCCTGAGGGCGACCGGTGATTGCCGGGAAGCGCAGCGTGTTCTCAACTCGGAAGACGCCAGTGGCAGACCTCGCCGTTGATGCACAACTCAGTTGTCGTGTCGCGAGAGTTCGGCGGCTTGACGGACACCTTTTCACCCCACCCCTGGTACTGGGTGTCGACGGAGAAGGTTCTGCCCACCAATTCATCAAGGCCGCCGGCGAGGGTGTACCTGCTCTGCACTCTGCTGATCGATCCCGTCGGAGTGAGCGTGAGGGTGTAGGACACTTTCGTACCGACGAGGCCCCACGAACCCTGGGTGGAATGGCTGAACCAGACGGAGCGAGCCTTGCCGAGCTGCTTGAAGGTGATCACGCCGGTGACGCTGTTCCCGTTCCTGTGGCCGTTCTTCAGCAGGGCCGCCACGGTGGCCGGCTCTGTCGGATTGAGAAGCTGCTCATCGTATCCGAGCAGCTCGGTGTGCCAGAGGTACAACTGGTGAGAGTTCTCCCACCAGACCTTGCCGTCTTTCAGCCACTTCCCGATGAGCCCACCGGACTGGTAGCTGGTGCCGCCGGGCTCGTGATTGAAACCAATGCCGCGTTCGGTTCCATGAGCACCTCCGGTCGTGGTGACGTCCAACGCCTTGACGCCTCCATTGGGCGCGTTGAACTCGAAGGTGCCTTCACGTCGGCGTTCAGTGAGTTTCTTCGTGCCCTTCGAGACGATGGCAGTTTCGGTGAAACGCACGCCGTGTCCGCTTGCCAGAATGCTTTTCAATGCCTGGACAGGATCTTGGGAGACTTCTCGCTCTGAGGAAGCCTGGGCTGGAGCAACCCCTGCCAGCAGAGCACCGCAGGCCACCAACGTCATGAGCGTGTTTCTCATGATGAAGAGAATGCCGCCATCAGGACACGCGCGGAACACGGACCGGATGCGACTGCCGAAAGACGAGGGGAGGCCGGTGGACGTGCTGGGTTCGGCGCGCCGACCGCCTTGAGGTCTTGCCCTTCTGCGCAAAGCGGGACACAGCGGGAGGTCCATGTCAGTATGACCATGGGTCCCCTCCGAGGAGTGTCCGATGTGTGACGATGCGTTGCTTCCTGGTCCCGTCTCCGCCGCTCTGGCCGAGTACCGCGCGCTCCGTGACGCGCACGGTCCCTGTTGGGGCGAACCGTCTCTGTCCTACGTCGTCCAGGCATGGGCGACCGTCTTCCTCGACCGCCGTTACAACTTCTACACCACCGGACTGCGCCAACTGGCCGAGCGCCATCCCGACCTGCCTGCCGCCGAGCTGGAGGATCATCTCGGCGAGGTGGATCCCGACCGGGTGGTACGTGACGCGCTCGCCGGCGACGTCGTGGACAACCTGCCCGTGCTGCGCCTGACGCCCGGCGGTCACGCGGTGGCGGCCGTCACGCGAATCGTGCTGGAGGGCGAGCCGTTTCGTACGGCGTTGCTGCTCGACTCCAGCAGGGACGAACCGGTCACCGTGCTCGTGGACGACACCCCTTACACGGTGGAGGCGTGCGGGGCCAAGGTGGTCGAGGTCGCCGAGTCCGTCGTCGTCGACGGGCAGCCGGTCGACCTGACGCCGCTGAGCAGGCGGGTGGCGGCGGCCGGCGTGCGGTTACGCGCGGGGTTCCCGTGCCGGTGGAGCGTGACGAGCGCGAACGGCCAGGGCTGGTACCCCGAAGGCGCGCCGCCCAAGCTGGACGCGCACCGCCGGCCGTTCTTCCACGGCGACGACCTCGTGGTCCGCGTCCCCGCCGAGCCCGTCACCGTGACCGTGGCCAGGGGGATGGAGTACGGCACCGCCGACGTGACCGTCACTCCGCAGGCCGGCGCGGAGACGCTGGTGGAGCTGACGCCCGAACGGCTGTACGACGCGGCCGCCCGCGGCTGGTACGGCGGCGACCTGCACGTCCACCTCAACTGGATGGGCGAGGAGCCCGCCGCGCCCGAGCTGGCCGCCGCAGCGCAGCACGGCGAGGACCTCCACGTGCTCAACCTGGTGGCGGGCAACGTGGCGAGCGAGCGCGTCTACGACGCGGAGGCGCTGGAGCAGTGGGTGGGCAAGGACCTGCCGTGGTCCGACGACCGGCATCTGGCCAGGATCGGCGTCGAGTTCCGCAACGACGTGCTCGGCCACTGCACGGCGTTCGGGCTGCGCGGGCTGCCGAGCCGCTACCACACGGGCTTCGGCGGCACGGCGGACTGGCCGCCCAACGCGGCGGCGTGCGAGGAGCTGAGGGCGCTCGGCGGGATCGTCTCCTACGGTCACCCGTTCCACACCGCGTTCGGCGACGACGACCCGCCGGACGTCGTACTCGATCGCGGACGGTCCTGCGCGGCCAGGGAGATCGTGGCCGACGCCGCACTGGGGCTGATCGACTCGCTCGATGTGCTCAACCATTCCTCCGTCCTGGCCACGGCGGCCGTGTACCACCGTCTCATCGGCGCGGGCAACAGGCTGGCGGTGACGGCGGGCACCGACGCCGTGTTGTCGTTCTGCCGCCGCGGCACCGCCTCCGCCCCGCCCGGCTGGGAGCGTGTGTACGCCAACGTCGCCGGCCCCCTCACCGCCGAGTCCTACGCCGAGGCGATCCTGCACGGTCGTACGTTCGCCACCACCGGGCCGTGGCTGGAGCTCACGGTGAACGGGCACGGCCCCGGCGACACGCTGGAGCTGCTGCCGGGCCAGGAGGTGGAGATCGTGGTCTCCACGATCGGGCCGGAGGTCGAGGAACTGGAGATCCGTACCGCTGCGGGCGTGCTCGCGCAGGGGCCTCCCGGGCGGCTGGTGGCCACGATGACGGCGGACGAACCGACGTACGTGGTGGCTGTGGCGACCGGCGGGCCGCACCAGCGCTCCCAGCACCGGCGCGGCGCCTACGCCCACACCAGCCCTGTGTACCTCGACGTCGCGGGCGTCCGCGTGGCCAGGGAGGCGGACGTGCGGTGGTGCCTGGCCTGGCTGGACCGGCTGGAATCCATCCTGCGCGAGTCCGGCCGCTTCGACACCCCCGCCCAGGTGGACGACCACCTGGCCCTGTACGAGCAAGCCAGGCAGATCTACCGCAACCGCCTCCCCTGACCCCGGCCCCAGGGCCGGTCGCGCAGCGGGTGGCGGGGGCGACGGGGGGCGGGGTGCGGTGGTGGTGGGTGGAGGGGTGGGTGGGAAGGTGGCTGGGTGCAGATCTCCCTCCTCGGCCCGGTCGCGGCCGCGTCCGACGACGCCTCTCCCATCGACATTCCCGGCGTACGTCTGCGGGTGCTGCTGGCGCGGCTCGCGTTGGAGGCCGGCCGGCCGGTGTCGGCGGACGCGCTGATCGACTGCGTCTGGGGCGAGGAGCCCCCGGCCGGGGCCGTCAACGCGCTGCACGGGCTGGTCTCCCGGTTGCGCAGGACGCTGGGGGGGCCGGAGTCCGTGGAGCTGGTGACCGGCGGTTACCGGCTGCCGCTGCGTCCCGAGGACGTGGACACCCACCGGTTCGAGCAGCTCGCCGGGCAGGCCAGGCGGGAGCTCGCGGCCGGCCGGCCGCGGGAGGCCTCCTCCCTGCTCCGCGCCGCCCTGGAGCAGTGGCGCGGCGACGCGCTGGCGGACGTGCTGGAGGCGGCGTTCGCCCGTAACGTGGCGGCGCGGCTGGAGGAGTTGCGCGCCACCGTCGCCGAGGACTTCTTCGACGCGGAGGTGCGGCTCGGCCGCCACTCCGAGGTGCTGGCCGACCTGCGGGTCGCGGCCGTCGCGCGCCCGCTGAGCGAGCGCCTGGCCGAACTGCGGATCCGGGCCCTGTCGGCCGCCGGACGCCAGTCGGAGGCGCTGGCCGTGTACGACGAGGTCCGCGGCAGGCTCGGCGACGAGCTGGGCATCGACCCCTCGCCCGAGCTCCGCGCGGTCCACCTCGCCCTCCTGCGCGGGGAGCTGAGCCGGCCCGCCGTACGGCCGCAGGCCGCGTCCAACCGGCTCCCGGCCAGGCTGACCACCTTCGTCGGCCGGGAGCGTGAGCTCGGCGAGCTGGCCCTGCTGCTTGCCGAAGCGCGGCTGGTGACGATCGTCGGGCCGGGCGGCGCGGGCAAGACCAGGCTGGCGCTGGAGGCCGCCGAGCAGGTCGGGGACCGGGCGTGGTTCGTCTCGCTCGCCGGGGTCACCCGTCCGGACCAGATCGCCGACGCGGTGCTCAGCGCCTGCGGCGGCCTGTTCGAGGGCGGGTTCAAGCCGCAGGCTCCCGCGCCCGCCCGGTTGGCCGCCCAGCTCGACGTCGGCCCCGCCGTGCTGGTGCTGGACAACTGCGAGCACCTGGTGGAGGCGGCCGCCGAGCTCGCCGAGCAACTGCTCGGCCGGCTTCCGCAGCTGCGCGTCCTGGCCACCGGCAGGGAGGCTCTGGCGATCGACGGCGAGGCCCTGTGCCACCTCGGCCCGCTCGGCCTGCCCGTGCCGGACGCGGACCTGGCCGAGGCCGCCGAGTCGGACGCCGTGCGGCTGTTCGTCGAGCGGGCGGGCAGGGTGCGCCAGGGGTTCGCGCTCGACCGGGCCACCCTGGAGCCCACGGTGGAGATCTGCCGCCGGTTGGACGGCATGCCGCTGGCCCTCGAACTGGCCGCGGCCAAGCTGCGGGCGATGACCGTGACGCAGATCGCCCAGCGCCTGGACGATCGGTTCCGCCTGCTCACCTCGGGCAGCAGGACCGCGCTGCCGCGCCAGCGCACGCTGCTCGCGCTGGTGGAGTGGAGCTGGGACCTGCTGGAGGAGCCCGAGCGGGCGCTGGCCGCGCGCCTGGCCGCCTTCCCCGGCGGAGCCGACCTGGCCGCGCTGGAGGCGATCTGCTCCGACGCGTCCCTGCCCGCCGAGGACATGGTGTACGTCGCGGGCGCGCTGGTCGAGAAGTCCATGATCCAGCAGGTCGGCGACAGGTACCGGATGCTGGAGACCGTCCGCGCCTACGCGGCGGCCCAGCTCGCCGAGCCGCCGGTCGGCGACCGTTTCCGCGGGTACTTCCTGGCGCTGGCCGAGGAGAACGAGCCGCTGCTGCGCACCCGGGACCAGCTGCGCGCCGTCGAGGTCTTCGACGCCGAGCACGACAACCTGGTCGCCGCGCTGCGGGCCGCCATCGGGGCGGGCGACGCGGCCACGGCCGCCCGGTTCGTCAGGTCCATGATCTGGTACTGGGGCATGCGCGGGATGTCCACCGAGTCCGACGCGTTCCTGAGCGAGGTGCTGGCGTTCGGCGACGAGTTGCCCGACGACGTCCGTACCGCCTTCGAGGTGGTACGGGCGACGGCGGGCCGGCGGGGCGGGCCGGAGGTCCGGGAGAACCTCAGCCGTCCGGGGGTGACGAAGTTCCACAACGCGCTGCCGTTGCTCCGCCTGTCCAGGCTCACCACCCAGGACGCCGGAGACCTGGAGGCCCTGGACTCCCCCGACCCGTGGGTGCGCGCCAGCGCCCGCTGGGCCTACGACTTCCTGCTCACGGAACAGGGCGACCAGGAGACCGGCGCCCGCCACAGGGACGAGGCGCTACGCCTGTTCGAGCAGGTCGGTGACCGCTGGGGCCTGGTGATGAGCCTGGTACGGCGGAGCCGCGTCCACGGCCTGCGCGGCGAGCACGAACACGCGGTCGCGGCCTGCGAGCGCGCCGTCGCGATCGCCGCCGAGCTGGGCACCGAGGAACACCTGTTCATCACCAAGTCGCATCTCGCCCAGAACCGCATGCGCGGCGGCGACCTGGACGGCGCGCTGCACGACATCCACGCCGCGCGACGCGTGGGCCGCGAACACGGCCACCGGCGGCTGGCGGCCAGCATGCTGTTCCCGCTCGCCGAGGTGCACCGCCACGCCGGCGACCTGGGCCGGGCCCATGAGGTCGTGAACGAGCTGGAGACGGTCGTCCACCGGCTGCCCGGCCCGCCCGAGCTGAACGGCGACGTGATCGTGTCCTCCCGGATGGCCGTCCTGGTGACCGAGGGGGCGGCGGAACGGGCGCGCGAGCTGCTGCCCCGCGCGATGCGCGGCGTGCTCGGGCACACCAACGCCAACGCCCTGGCCAGGGCCGCGGAGCTGCTGGCCAGGCTGCTCGGGCTGGAGGGCGACCCGGCGGGGGCCGCGACGGCGCTCGGCATGAGCCACGTGATCCGGGGCGTCTTCGACGAGGGCGACCCCGATCTGCGGCGGCTGGTGCCCGTCCTGGCCGGGCGGCTCGGCGACGCGGGTTACCGGGAGGCGTACCGGCGTGGCGCGGACCTGCCGCGGCAGGAGGCGATCGACCTGCTCATGACCCACTGCGCCGATCCGGCCGGGTCCGTTCCCCGGGGTGACCTTCCGCGTCCCTGACCGGAGTTGACCAGGCAAGGCTCGGCGCCGCCCGCCGCGCGGAGGTCACCTCGGCATCCTGGCGGTGACCGCTTCGAGCGCCTTCCCGGCCTCGATGAGCTCGTTCATGGACGTGATGAAGAGGTCGCCGTTCTCGTCCGCCAGGCTTTTCCGGCAGTTACGGCCGCCGTTGCCGGCCTGGGTGACGAACGTCCGCCAGAAGGCCCGGGTCTCCTGGTCGGGGACGTCGAAGTAGCGGCCCGCGTCCCGGGCGATCTCCCCCATGTGGGTGCACAGGGGGCCGAAGATCGCCGGCTCGACGGAGCCGCGCCCGGCCTGCGCGGCGTCGTTCAGGCTCTTGGAGAGACGTACGACATCGGTCCTGTAGCGTTCGCGCAGATCCCACCCGCCGTGTGCCCACCAGGCCTTCACCTGCAGCTGCCTCATCTCGGCGGACACCACCGCATCGTCGAGGCCCACCACCCGCTGGACCTGGGAGAGGGTGGCGGGTCCGGGCGATTCCTGCTGTGCGGCCGCCACGAGGGGCGCCGCCACCGCCGCCGCGCAGAGCACGGCCGTGGCGGCTCGCCGCGCGGCGAGCCGGCCGGTCGGCCGCGGGCCGGGAGGGAGGTCACGGGTCGCGCTTCGGGTCGTGGGCCGCAGCCTCCGGGCCGCCGACACGATGCCGGCCGCCAGGACGGCGGCGACCGCGGCGAGCACGAGAACGTAGCCCATGATGCTCTGCACGAGCGTCCAAGCCGGATCCGGCAGCCAGTGGCAGCGAACCGCCAAGGTGTTGAGCGGCTGGAAGCAGCCGTCCGCGGCGGCGAACACGAAGCGGCCGGCCAGGCCGCCCAACGCCACGACTTCGGCGGCGATCAGCGCGACGAGCAGCCGGTGACGGCTCGCCGGCACGCTCGCGACGGCGGCTGCCGCCGCGGCCGCCGCCACCAGGGCCACGAGCGTCCACGCCTGGTAGACCAGGGCGTAGAGGCCTCCTCGATCCGCGGGCGGGGGCTGCCAGGTGTGCATGTAGCCCATCACGACGGCGACGGCGGCCCAGCTCGCCGGTATCCCCAGCAGCACGGCCGGCAGCACCCGCCGCTGCAGCGGCACCCCCTTGTCCAGGGCCTCCCACCGGCCGGGCTCGGTCGACGAGCCGAGCGTCCACGAGGGTGGAGCGGTGGTCGGGCGGAACGTCCAGGTGAGCAGTGGCACCACCCACAGGGCCATGACCGCGGAGAGGACGAGCGGCGTGTCGAAGCTGGTGAGGAACGGCCACACCGCGCCGATCGCGGACTGCACGGCCGGATGCTCCTCCGGTGAGGCGCCGTACAGCTCCCGCAGGATCAACTGCATCCCGGCGGGGTCGACCGTTCCGGTGCTCGCCAGCAGCGCGCCTTCGCTCTGCCACCACACGAACCACGAGAACAGCACCAGCCACGCGGCCGTGAGCCCCAGCAGCATGGCCGGCCGGATCGTACGCCCCGGCCAGGCCCTGACCCACAGTTCGGCGCACTGCGCGGTCCACCAGGCGAAGGCCACCCCGGCGAACAGCACCAGCGCCAGCACCACCGGGTGGTCCGGGAACCACCGCAGGACCGTCACCCGGTTCAGCACCAGTTCGCCGGCCACTGCGCCGGCTCCCAGCCACAGCCCCGCGCGCACACCGGACGGCGCCCGACGCCCGGTCAGCACCGCATGGACCACGGCACGCCACAGCGCGATCCCGGCCACGCCGGTGACCAGACCCGCCACCAGCAGGGCCGGCAGCCGGCCCAGCCAGGTGCCGCTCGCGACGGGAGGCAGGTAGTCCGCCACCTGGACGTCGATGAGCGGAGCGGCGGCCCCGGTCAGGAACATGGGCAGCGCCTGCACACCGAACAGCGCGGCCGGGTCGGTGACGGCGTCCCGGCGCAGCGTCCAGCGCGGGTGCATGCGCCACAGCTCGACGAAGGAGCCGAGAGCCCGCCGCAGCCGGCCCGTGACCGGGGCGGGCACCGTGAACGCCAGAGAGCGCAGGTCGGCGCCCCAGCGCGTCGCGGCGAGGTCGGCGTGGATCTCCCGGCTGCGCAGGACGTCCGAGCGGGCGAGATAGACCAGGAGGATCATGCAGACCGGAAGCAGCAGGCCCCGCGTGGTGTACGCCGTCTCGCCGGGCCAGAACGGCGACCGCGCGGAGGTGGGGATCGCGGTGAGGTACCAGACGACGTACGGGAGGAGCACGAGGACGACGAACACCCGCCACACGACGACGGTGGCGTAGGTGATGGTGAGGTCGCGGTTGCGGATGTGGGCGAACTCGTGCATCGCCCGCGCGCGAAAGCCGTCGGGATCGGTGGTCCTGCGGGCGACCAGCCCGCCGTGCAGGCACACGATCGGGCGGCGGTCGCTGCCGAACACCACGGCGTCGGTCGTGACCGCCGTCAGGTCCACGACGATCCTGGGCACGCGGGCCAGGCCGGCCACGGCGGCGAGCTCCGCCATCCTGCGGCCGATCTCGCCGTCGTGGTCGATCACGTCCAGCGGTACGAGGCGGCCCCGCCGGACCTTCCAGTGCGGCAGGGCCAGGAACAGCGCCACGGCCGCCGCCGCCACCAGGACGAGCCCCAGGAGGGGCAGCCACCAGGGCGCGGCGGGCTCGTAGCGATCGACGCAGGCCCAGTAGGCGTCGTGGTTGGCGATGATCCGCGCGGAGATGCCCCGGTCGGTGCCCTGGGTGGGATCGCCGCCGGCGGCGAGCAGGCAGCCGTATCCGTAGCCGCCGTGGTATCCGCGGGCCACGACCTGCATCATCGAACCGCTGCTCACCAGCAGCAGAGTGAGCAGCAGCACGAAGCGCACGGTCGTGCCCGCGCCCAGCGCCCGCTCGTCGATCCGCGGGGCGGAGGCCGTGGCCGGCATCACTGGTTCTTCGTCAGGGGGGCGCCGTCGGCCGGGCCGTCCGGTTCCCGCGCGTCGAGTTCCGGTGCGGCCAGTGCGAGCCGGCCCACCACGGCGTCGGCGATGAGCCGGGCGCGGCTGTCGCCGAGCCCGTGCTCCACAGCGGTCTCCAGCACCCTGCGGTGGACCTCGGCGAGCTCGTCACGGGTCAGGTCAGGGACGAAGACGGCCGCCGCCCGCCTCCGGAAGACCTTGCGCAGCACGGCCTTCGTGCGCGCCGCCGCGCCGTCCACGGCGGCGGTCCCCACCCGCCGTGCGGCCTCGTCGACCATGAGCCACACCACCGGCGTCACCAGGGCCGCGATCTCCCCCAGACCGAACCCCAACGGCTCACGCCTGGCGCCCCGCCGGCCCAGCCGCCGGATCACGACGTCGTCGTCGAGCCCGGCCAGCCCGTCCACGAGCAGGAGCTCCTCCGGCGCGGTCGCCGCCACCACATCGCGCACGACGTCGCGGACCCTGGTCGTCGCCGCCCTGCTCGCAGGACCGCCGCCGCTGGGCGAAGCTGCTCCGGAACTCATGACGCCCCTCTCCGCATCGCGTTCTGTGACGCACCCGCCACGCTGTGCAGGAGCTCCATCCTCACGGAAGGGGCCCGGCGATGGAGGTGAACGCGGAAAACGGCATGAATCACGTGTCCGGGACGGCCGCCCCCGTCAGGGCGTCATTCGCGCAGGAAGGCCAGCAGGGAGGCGGCGAGTTCGTCCGGGGCCTCCTCGGCCACGTGGTGGCCGCTGTCGATCGGGTGGCCGGTCACGTCGTCGGCCCAGGTGCGCCAGATCGCCAGCGGGTCGCCGTACAGGTCCTCCATGTCGTCCTTGGACGTCCAGAGGAACAGGGTGGGGCAGGTGAGGCGGCGGGAGGCGGCGCGGTCGGCGTCGTCGGCCGCGCGGTCCACGGTCAGGCCGGCGCGGTAGTCCTCGCACATCGCGTGGACGGTGTCCGGGTCGTGGATGGCCCGGCGGTAGTCCTCGTACGCCTCCTGGCCCATCTGCTCGGGGCTGCCCTTGTACCAGGCGTCAGGGTCGGCGTTGATGACGCGTTCGGCGGGTTTGGCGGTCTGGCCGAGGAAGAACCAGTGCCACCAGGACGCCGCGAAGCGGGCGTCGGCCCTGGCCAGCGCCTCGCCGATGGGGATGCCGTCCATCACGACCAGGCGGGTGACGGCGGCCGGGTGGTCGGCGGCCAGGCGGTGGGCGACGTAGGCGCCGCGGTCGTGGCCGGCGACGGCGAACCGTTCGTGGCCCAGCGAGCGCATGAGGGCGACCATGTCGCGGGCCATGACCCTCTTGGAGTAGGGGGCGTGGTCGGGGGTGGTGGGCGGCTTGCCCGAGCGGCCGTACCCGCGCAGATCGGGGCAGACCACCGTGTGGTGGGGGGCCAGGAGGGGTGCGACGCGGTGCCAGGTCGCGTGGGTGCGGGGGTGGCCGTGGAGCAGCAGGAGGGGCGTGCCGGAGCCGCCGTACCGGACGAACAGGTCGGTCTCGCCGACGTCGATCACGTCGGTCGCGAAGTCGTCGAACATCGGCCGCCTCTACCCGGGACCGTCATGGATCAACACCTACCCAAGAACCGGAGTTCCGCCGCATAAGGGGACGTTCTAGGATCAGGCCATGCCTTTGACCGTGGACGACGTCGACCGGTTCGTGGCCGCCAGACCCCGCCTGGAGGCCATCGCCTACCGCCTGCTCGGCTCCGCCGCGGAGGCAGAGGACGCCGTGCAGGAGACGTTCCTGCGCTGGCAGTCCGCCGACGCGGGCCGCGTCGAGGTGCCCGAGGCGTGGCTGACGAAGGTGCTCACCAACCTGTGCCTCAACCAGCTCGGCTCCGCGCGGGCCCGTCGCGAGACGTACGTCGGGGAGTGGCTGCCCGAGCCGCTGCTCGCCGGCGACCCGATGCTCGGCCCGGCCGAGACCGCCGAGCAGCGCGAATCGGTCTCGTACGCCGTCCTCACGCTGATGGAGCGCCTGTCCCCGAACGAGCGGGCGGTCTACGTGCTGCGGGCCGCCTTCGACCACTCCCACCGGGAGATCGCCGAGATCCTCGACATCACCGAGTCGGCGAGCCAGCAGATCTTCCACCGCGCCAAGAGGCACGTCGCCGACGGCCGGGCCCGTACCGAGGTCGACGAGGCCGCCGCCCGGCGGATCGTCGAGGAGTTCCTGGCCGCCGCCACCAGCGGGCAGACCGAGCCGCTCGTCCGCCTGCTCACCCAGGACGCCATCGCGGTCGGCGACGGCGGCGGGAAGGTCCCGGCCCGCGCCAAGGCGTTCGAGGGCGCCGTCGCGGTCGCGAAGTTCCTGTGGGGCCTGGTCAAGCCCGGCAAGGCCAAGCGGGCCATCATCGGCGGCTCGCCCGAGATCTACCCCTGGACGGCCAACGGGGAGCCGGCCGTCGTGGCGGTCCTGGACGGCCGGGTCGTCGGCGTCATGTGCCTGGAGGTCACCGCCGAGGGCATCGCCGCGTTCCGCAACCAGGTCAACCCCGACAAGCTGGACCGCGCGACCGCGCGCTGGGTGGCCAGCGACCACGGAGAGCCGGTGTTCAGAGCCTTCTGAGACACGGTGTGACGCGCTTCACACCGTGATCCTGTCAGGAAAGCGCGGGCCGTCCGGTTCAGGTGGCGAACCCGCGTCAGACAGGAGCGAGGAAATGCAGCACCGCATCATCGTCCTCGGAGCCGGCTACACCGGAGCCGTCGTCGCCGGCCGCCTGGCCAGGCGGCTGAGCCGTGAGGACGTCGCCATCACCCTCGTCAACGCCGAGCCCGACTTCGTGGAACGCGTCCGCCTGCACCAGGTGGCGACCGGGCAGGACCTCAGGCCCCGGCCGTTCCGCGAGATGTTCGCCGGCACCGGCGTCGAGCTGCGGCTCGGGACGGTCACCGGCCTCGACGCCGACCGCGGGACCGTCACCGTCACCGGCGCGGGCGGCGCCGAGGAGCTGGCCTACGACACGCTGGTCTACGCGCTCGGCAGCGGCTGGAACGCCGAGGGCGTGCCCGGGACCGCCGAGCACGCCTACGACGTCGCCGGCCGGCCGGGGGCGCTGCGGCTGCGCGAGCGGCTGGCCCGGCTCGACGCCGGTCAGCGCGTGGTCGTCGTCGGCGGCGGGCTCACCGGGCTGGAGGCCGCGGCCGAGATCGCCGAGGCCCGTCCCGACCTCGACGTCGCCCTCGCCGCCCGCGGCGGTCTCGGCGACTGGCTCTCGCCGAAGGGCCGCGCGCACGTGCGCAAGGTCCTCGCCGGGCTCGGGGTGAGCGTGCACGAGCACACGGCCGTCACCGGCGTCGAGGCCGACCGGGTCACCACCGAAGGCGAGCCCATCCCGGCCGACGTGACCGTCTGGACGGCCGGCTTCGCCGTGCACCCGATCGCGCGGGCGACCACCCTGGAGGTCAGCGGCACCGGCCAGATCGTGGTCGACGGGACCATGCGCTCGGTCTCGCACCCGAACGTGTACGCCGTCGGCGACGCCGCCATGGCGATGGGCCCCGGCGGCAAGCCGCTGCGCATGTCGTGCGCGTCGGGCATCCCGACCGCCTGTCAGGCCGCCGACTCGATCGCGGCCCGGCTGACCGGCGGGAAACTGCCGAACACCTCGCCGCGCTACTTCAACCAGTGCGTCTCGCTGGGCCGGGGCAACGGCCTGATCCAGTTCGTCACCGCCGACGACCGCGCCCTGCCCAGGGTGCTGACCGGGCGGGTCGCCGCCGTCTACAAGGAGCTGATCTGCAAGAGCGCCGCCTGGGGCGTCGCCAACCCGATGATGGGCAAGCCGGCCCGGCGGCGCCGCGTCACCCGCCTGAACGCCCCGGCCGGCCCCGCCGCCGCCAGGGCGCGTGCATGACGATGGCCGGCGTGGCGCACCCGGCGGCGGGCCCCCGTCAGGGGGTCGTGAGGACGACGAGCTGCCGGGTCGCCCGGGTCATCGCCACGTAACGGTCGACCGCGCCCTCGACCCCCTCGACGCCCTCGCCGAACCGGTCCGGATCGACGAGGACGACCAGGTCGAACTCCAGCCCCTTCGACAGCTCCGGCGTCAGCGACCGGACCCGGGGCCGCTCCCGGAAGGCCGGGTGCCCGATCACGCAGGCGATCCCCTCGGGGTTCGCGGCGAGCCAGGCGTCGAGGATCGCGTCCAGCTCGGCGACCGGCCCGCGCGTGACCGGGACGCCGCTCTCCCGGATGGAGACCGGGACGTTGGCGTCCGGCAGGGCGGCCCTGATGACCGGCTCGGCCTCGGCCATGATCTCCGCCGGGGTTCGGTAGTTGACGCTCAGGCCGG
This sequence comes from Nonomuraea sp. NPDC048881, assembly GCF_040649795.1. Lineage (NCBI taxonomy): Bacteria > Bacillati > Actinomycetota > Actinomycetes > Streptosporangiales > Streptosporangiaceae > Nonomuraea > Nonomuraea sp. NPDC048881. The sequence continues at coordinate 697,923 of NZ_JBEZGC010000001.1, read as the reverse complement.
CCAGCTCGACGCGGTCGATGCCGACCCGGCCCAGCCGTTCCGCCCACGACTCGGTGAACCCGTGCCTGGCCTGGGCGCGGTCCCCGACGATGGTGAAGCTCCTGGACGGGCAGCGCAGCAGCAACATCTGCCATTCGGCGTCGGTCAGCTCCTGGGCCTCGTCCACGACGACGTGCGCGAACGGCCCGGCGAGCAGGTCCGGCTCCACGGTGGGCAGCTCCGACTCGTCCACCAGGTTGCGCTGGAGGTCCGCCCGGCGAAGCTGGGTCACCAGGCCCTCGCCGTCGTCGTCGGCCTCGATCAGGTTGTCCACGACCTGGGCCATGCGCTCGCGCTGGACGGCCAGGGCGGCCTCCTGCCTGCGCTGCCGGCGGGACGCCTCCGGGTCGCCGAGGCGCTGGCGGGCAGCGTCCAGGAGCGGCAGGTCGGAGACCGTCCAGGACTGGGCGTCCGCGCGCTGGAGCCGCCGGATCTCGTCCGGGGCGAGCCAGGGGGCGCACAACCGCAGGTAGGCGGGGACCGTCCACAGGTCGCCGACGAGGTCGGTGGGCTCGATCAGCGGCCAGGCGCGGTTGAAGGCGGCCAGCAGCTCCCGGTTCGCGCGCAGCGACCTGCGCAGCAGCTCCGGCGACACCTCGTGATCGCCGTGCTGGTCATGCGGGTCGTGCTTGTCGATGAGGATCGTGAGCAGTTCCTCCCAGATCTGGTCGCGGGCCTCGTTGTGCGGGGTGCCGGGGTCGGCGGCCTGGAACGCCTCGGCCCAGTCCTCGGCGCTCAGCCAGACGTCCGACCAGTGCGTGGTGACCGTCATGCCCTTGGCGGGCGGGTTCTCGTAGAACCGGACGGCCGGCTCGATCGCCTTCACCATGTCCGCGGACGCCTTCAGCCGCGCCACCTCCGGGTCCCGCTCGGGTGCCGCCGCCGCCCCCTCGGGCACGAGGTCGCGCAGGGTGCAGGTGCGCACGCCGTCCTCCCCCAGGCTGGGCAGCACGTCGGCGACGTAGGCCAGGTAGGGCTGGTGCGGGCCGACGAACAGCACGCCGCCCTTGTTGTGGCCGAGCCGGGGGTCGGAGTAGAGCAGGTAGGCCGAGCGGTGGAGGGCGACGACGGTCTTGCCGGTGCCGGGGCCGCCGTCCACGACGAGGGCGCCGCGGGAGCCGGCCCGGATGATGGCGTCCTGGTCGGCCTGGATGGTGCCGAGCACGTCACGCATCCTGGACGAACGGTTGCCGCCCAGGCTGGCGATGAAGGCGGACTGGTCGTCGAGCGCGGCGTGCCCTTCGAAGCCGTCGGCGGTGAACACCTCGTCCCAGTAGTCGCTGATCCGGCCGCGGGTCCAGCGGTACCGGCGGCGGCTGGCCAGGCCCATGGGGTTGGCGTGGGTGGCGCCGAAGAACGGCTCGGCCGCGGGCGAACGCCAGTCGAGCAGCAGGCGGCGGCCGTCGCTGTCGGTGAGGCCGAGCCGTCCGATGTACACCGGTTCGGGGTGGTCGGCGGTGACCATGTGGCCGAGGCACAGGTCGAGGCCGAAGCGGCGCAGCGTCCGCAGGCGGGCGGACAGGCGGTGGATCTCCAGGTCCCGGTCGAGCGCCTGCCGGCCCTTGCCGCCGGGGGCCATGCGTTCGGCGTCGAGGCGGGCGGACAGGTCGGCGATCGACTGCTCCAGGCTCTCGGCGAGGGCCGCGAAGTGTCGCTCGTCGACGGCGATCAGCGCCGGGTCGGCCTTGGCGGCGAGGTTGCCGGGCAGGTCGAACACGCCGGTGGTCAGGGGATTCATGTATGTGGCTCCGCAACGAGGTCGGTCTTCGCGTGGCAAGGCTTTGGCCTCGGCGGACGATTCTGCGCCACGACGGGGGTCTTGCCGCAAGCCCCCCGGTGCGCTATACGTTAAGAGTGGAAAGGAGTAGAAGCTCCTTTTTCTGCCACTTTGCTCCGCGACACAGACCTCACGTCGACGTGCGGCGGAACCGGGGTGACCCGCCCGTGACGGGCGGATCACCGGTCGAGGGTCACCAGTCGCCGTCGCCGCCCTCGTCGTCGCCCTCGAAGATCTCCTCGACGATCTCCCCGGCCACCAGGCCGCCGACCACGCCGGCGGCGCCGGCCGCGGCCACCGCGCCCCAGCCCGGCCCGCCGTGGTGCTGCTCGTGGTGGCCGTAGCCGTGGTGACCGTGGTGGTCGCCGTGGCCGTGGTGGTCGCCGTGGCCGTGGTGGTCGCCGTGCCCGAAGCCGCCGTGGGCGTGCGCGGCCAGGCCGGACAGCCAGCGGTCGAGCTCGGCGGCCCAGTCGGTCTGCAGGGCGTCGGCGTGGCTGACGGTGAAGCGGCCGATCGCGTCGCCGGAGTAGCGGCCGGCGCGCTTGTCGGCCTCCAGGACCACCTCCAGCCCCGCCGGGTCGGCCACGAAGGTCACTTCGAGCTCGCCGAGCACGCCGGCGTACCGGCCGGCCGGGTAGAACTCGATCTCCTGGTAGAACGGCAGCTCCTGGCGCACGCCGTACAGGCGGCCGGCCTCCAGGTCGGCGGACTTGAACGCGAAGCCGAGCTGCAGCAGCGCCTCCAGGATGCGCAGCTGCGAGGGCAGCGGCTCGACCGCGACCTCGTCGAGGTCGCCCTTGTCGACCGCCTTGGCGATGGCGAGCTCGGTGCGCACGCCCAGCGCCATGCCGTGCAGCGGCTGCCCGCCGATCTGGCTGATGGGCGCCTCCCACGGCACGCCGATCTGGAACGGGATCGTGCGCTCCTCGCCCTGGCGCAGCACGAACGGCCCCGACACCTGGACGCGGGAGAACTCCCCGGCCCCCGCGTGCTCGCCGTCGCCGTGCTCGAACTCCACGCGGGCGACCAGGCCGAGGGTGACGTGCTCGATCTCGGCGTCGAAGTCGCCGCCCTTGAGCCGCACCTCGCCGGACAGCGTGCCGCCCGGCTGGACGCGCGGGGTCGCCAGAACGGTGTCCACCGAGGGCGCGCCGACGCCGAAGGCACCCAGCATGCGTTTGAAGACCACGGCTTGTTCTCCCTGTCGAAGATCGAATGTGTGCAGCCGACCCGCACAACGATCTCCGTCCGGCCCCGGTTCCGGCCATGCCGAAAACGTCTGCCGTACAAAAGGGAGCGGGGAACGGCGGGATCCCGGGGTGCGGCGTGTTCGCCGCACTCCGGGATCCCGGCGCGTTCCGCTCTACCGGACGCTGCGTCTGCCGTAGAGGCCCGCCGCCAGGGCCACCCCCAGACCGGCGAGCACCACCTGGATGACCAGTTCTATCCAGTCGATGCCACGGGTGTCCGCGACGCCGACCGCGGCGGCGATCGCGGTGCCGATGAGGGCCGCGACGATGCCGATCACGATGGTGAGCCAGATGGGGATGCTCTGACGGCCCGGCACGACCAGCCGGCCGATGACGCCGATGACGAGCCCGATGATGAGGGCGGAGATGATGCCGGTGACTTCCACGCTTCACACTCCCGTTCTGCCGCGCCGGGTGTCGCCACCCCTTGTGGGGAAGGAGTGCCCCCGGCCTGACAGCGCCATTGCTTCCCAGCAGCATCACAAAGAAACCGGACCACTCAGCCTGATATCGGTTCATGGCGGACAGGTTCCATGAGGGTGTGCCGTTCGCGGTGGTGGCGGAGGCGACGACCGCCGCCGTGGCCGCCGCGGTGCCGGCGAACGCCACCGCCTTCACCCTCACCAGCACCGCCTTCACCCAGGGCGGGATCATCCCGAAGGTGCACGAGTGCACCAGCGGCGGCCAGACCGACCCCGGCCGGCGCAACGAGTCACCGCCCCTGACCTGGAGCGGCGGCCCGGCCGGCACCCGCGGCTACGCCCTGGTGATGCGGGACCTGGACAACAACAACCTCATCCACTGGGTGATCTACGACATCCCGGCGGACGTGACCTCGCTGCCGCAGAACGTCGAGCACGCCTACCGTCCGACGGCCCCGGCCGGGCCCGGCAGATCTACTACCGCGGCAGCGCCAGCCTGTACGGCTACCAGGGGCCGTGCTCCCCCTGGTCGGTCAACACCTACCAGTTCACCGTGCACGCCCTCGACCGGGCCGCCCTGACCGAACTGGGCTCCGGTTCGTCCACGACGACCGCGGCGAGGGTGATCTCCGGCGCGTCCCTGGGGACGGCCGTGCTGTCCGGCGAGTCCTGAACGCTCAGGAGCGCCGGGAGTCCCGCGGTCAGCCGAGGGCGCGGTCGAGGTTGAAGGCGGCGCTGATCAGGGCCAGGTGGGTGAACGCCTGCGGGAAGTTGCCCTGCTGCTCGCCCGTCCGGCCGATCTCCTCGGCGTACAGGCCGAGGTGGTTGGCGTAGGTCAGCATCTTCTCGAAGGCCAGGCGGGCCTCCTCCACCCGGCCGGCGCGGACCAGCGCCTCGACGTACCAGAAGGAGCAGATGGAGAACGTGCCCTCCTGGCCGCGCAGCCCGTCGGGGCTGGCGTCCGGGTCGTAGCGGTAGACCAGCGAGTCGGACACCAGGTCGGCGGTGAGCGCGTCGAGGGTGGACAGCCACTTCGGGTCGGTGGGCGAGACGAACTTGGCCAGCGGCATCATCAGCAGCGCCGCGTCGAGCACGTCGCCGTCCTCGTGCTGGACGAACGCCTGCCGCACGTCGGACCAGCCGTGGGCCATGATCTGCCGGTAGACGTCGTCGCGCGCCCCGCGCCAGTGGGGGATGTCGGCGGGCAGGCCGCGGCGGGCGGCCATGCGCATGGCGCGTTCGATGGCGACCCAGCACATCAGCCGAGAGTACAGGAACTTCTTGCGTCCGCCCCTGGTCTCCCAGACGCCCTCGTCGGGCTGGTCCCAGTTGTCGCAGACCCAGTCGACCAGGGCGCAGACGGCGTCCCAGTGGTCGCTGGAGATGGGCTTGCCCCATTTGTCGTAGAGGTAGACGGAGTCGAGCAGGGCGCCGTAGATGTCGAGCTGGAGCTGGCCGGCGGCGGCGTTGCCGACGCGCACCGGGGCCGAGCCGCGGTAGCCCTCCAGGTGGTCGAGCTGCCGTTCGGGCAGGTCGGTGCGGCCGTCGATGCCGTACATGATCTGGAGGGGGCCGTTGGGGCCGGCGGCGCGCAGGCTGACGTGCCGGGTCAGGAACGACATGAACGCCTCGGCCTCGCCGGTGAAGCCGAGCCGGAGCAGGGCGTAGACGCAGAAGGCGGCGTCGCGGACCCAGAGGTAGCGGTAGTCCCAGTTGCGCTCGCCGCCGATCAGCTCGGGCAGGCTGGTGGTCGGGGCGGCGACGATCGCGCCGGTCGGCGCGTACGTCAGCAGCTTGAGCGTCAGGGCCGAGCGGTGGACCATCTCCCGCCACCTGCCCCGGTAGCGGGAGGCCGACAGCCATGTGCGCCAGAAGGCGACCGTGGCGGTCAGCGCCTCCTCCGCCTCGACGTGCGGGCAGCCGAGGGGCGGGATCTCGGCCTCGATCCGGTCGAGCGCGAACACCTCCGACTCGCCCTCCACGAGGGTGAAGCACGCCCGCACGTCGCGTCCGTCGCACTCGACCGGGACGGTGGCGCTCAGCCCGAGCGTCAGCTGGGCGGACTCGAAGACGGTCAGGCCGTCGACCTCGCGCACGACGTGCGGGTCGGCCCCGTAGCCGAAGCGGGGGGCCACCCGCGCGTGGAACGGCAGCGAGCCGCGCACGCAGAGCACCCGGCGGATCAGCCGCTGCCGGCCGCGGCCGCCCGGCTCGCCGATGATCGGCATGAAGTCCTGGATCTCGCCCACCCCGCTCTCGGTGAAGAAGCGGGTGATGAGCACGTTGGTGTCGGGGAAGTAGAACTGCTTGGTCCGCGCCGGCACGTCGGCGCCCAGCTCGAACGCCCCGCCCCGGTCGGCGTCGAGGATCGCGGCGAACACGCTGGGCGAGTCGAAGGCCGGGCAGCAGTACCAGTCGATGGTGCCGTTGGTGCCGACCAGGGCCACGCTGCGCAGATCGCCGATGAGGCCGTGCTCGGCGATCGGCAGGTAGCGGTCACCGTCTGCTCCACCCATCGCAGCAGTTCTCCCTGGTCAGGGCGGTGCTCAAACCTCGTGCCCGGCCTCCTCCAGCGCGGCCAGGCGGCGGCGGAGGTGGGTGCGCTCGGGCTCGCTCCCGGCCGCCCCGAGCGCGGCGCGGTACGCCTCGGCGGCCTCGGGCAGCCGGCCGAGCCGGTGCAGCAGGTCGGCGCGGGCCAGCAGGTACGGGTGGTAGTCGCGCAGCCGCCGCGCCCCGGCCAGCTCCTCCAGCAGCGCCAGCCCGGCCTCGGGCCCGTCGCGCATGGCCACGGCCGCCGCCCGGTTCAGCGCCACCACCGGAGAGGGGTCGAGCGCGAGCAGCACGTCGTACAGGGCCACGACCTGCGGCCAGTCGGTCGTGGCCAGGTCCGGGGCCTCGTCGTGCAGCGCCGCGATCGCGGCCTGGACGGCGTACGGGCCGGGCGGGCCGCCGCTGAGCGCGGTCACCACCAGCGCCGAGCCCTCCTCGATCATGGCCCGGTCCCAGAGGCCGCGGTCCTGCTCGCCGAGCAGGACCGGCTCCCCCTCGGGCCCGGCACGGGCGTCGCGCCGGGCGTGCACCAGCAGCAGCAACGCCAGCAGCCCGGCGACCTCCCGCTCGGCGGGCAGCAGCCGGCGCAGGATCCGGGCCAGCCTGATCGCCTCCTCGGCCAGGTCGAGCCGCTGGAGGAAGGGCCCGGAGCTGGCCGCGTAGCCCTCGGTGAAGATCGAGTAGATCACCTGGAGCACGCCGGGCACCCGTTCCGGCAGCTCGTGGGCCTCGGGCACGCGGAACGGGACGCGCGCCTCCCGGATCTTCTTCTTGGCCCTGACGATGCGCTTGGCCATCGTCTGGGCCGGCACCAGGTAGGCCCGCGCCACCTCGGGGGTGGTCAGGCCGGCCAGGCAGCGCAACGTCAGCGCCCCGCGGTCCTCGGCCGGCAGCGCGGGGTGGGCGCAGGTGAAGAAGAGCCGCAGCCGTTCGTCGGGCAGGCCGCCGTCCTCGCCGGGGGGCGCTTCGGGGGCGGCCCGCTCGGCCTCGGCCGCCAGGACGGCCAGCCGGGTGGCCAGCGCCTGCTCGCGTCTGAGCCGGTCGACCGCCTTGCGCCTCGCGGTGGTCATCAGCCACGCGCCCGGATTGGGCGGCACGCCCTCGGCGGGCCAGTGCCTCAGCGCCGCCTCGACGGCGTCGGAGGTGACCTCCTCGGCGAGGTCGAGGTCGCCGAAGCGGCGGACGAGCGCGGCCAGCAGCCGGCCGCGCTCCTCACGGAAGACGGCCTCGATCTCACGCATCGAAGTCGGCGACCGGGCGGACCACCACCGAGCCGCCGCCGCGCGCACCCGGGCAGCGCACGGCCCAGTCGAGGGCGGCGTCGAGGTCCGGCACGTCGATCACGTAGAAGCCGCCCAGCACCTCGCGCGTCTCGGCGTACGGGCCGTCGGTGACGGTCGGCGTGCCGTCGGCGCTCACCCGTACGGTGGTGGCGGTCACCAGGTCGGCCAGCGACTCGCCGGAGACCAGGATGCCCGCCTCCCGGACGGACTTGTCGTAGGCCATCCACTCCTGGAAGTCGCCCGGCTCCTGCTCGTCGGAGGTGCCGGCGTTGATCAGCAGCATGTACTTCATCGGTGTTCCCTTCGCGGTCGGCGTACGGCGGGGCCGCCGTACGCCTTCACCACGAACGGGACCCGCCCGGATGGACACGCCATGACGATGAGTTTTCCGGGTCCGTCCGGTCATTGTCACGACACGTCACTTCAGGAGGACCGATGAGCGTACTGGAACAGCGGATGCGGGGCGTGCTGGGCGGGTTCGTGGCGCGGGGCGAGGTGCCGGGGCTGGTCGGGCTCGTCCATCATCGGGGCGAGACGCACGTCGTGCCGATGGGCACGCTGGAGCACGGCGGCGGGGCGGCCGTCGAGGCGGACTCGATCTTCCGGATCGCGTCGCTGACCAAGGCCGTCACCGCGGCGGCGGCGATGATCCTGGTGGAGGAGTGCGTCCTGCGGATCGACGACCCGATCGACGACCTCGTCCCCGAGCTGGCCGGCCGCCGGGTGTTGCGCGCCCTGGACGCGCCGCTGGACGACACGGTGCCCGCCACGCGGCCGATCACCGTACGCGACCTGCTGACCTTCCGGCTGGGCACGGGACAGCTCTTGGTGGAGGGCGACGAGCTGCCCATCGTGCGCGCGATGCGCGACCCGCGGATCGACCGCGGCCCCGACGGCCCCGCCAGCGGCCCTGACGAATGGCTCGCCCGGCTGGGCGCGCTGCCGCTGATGTTCCAGCCGGGCGAGCGGTGGACCTACCACACGAGCGCCGACGTCCTGGGCGTGCTGGTCGCGCGGGCCGCCGGGAAACCGCTGCACGACTTCATGACCGAGCGCGTCTTCGAGCCCCTGGGCATGCGCGACACCGGCTACCACCTGCCGGCGGACAAGCTCCACCGCCTGGCGGCCTCCTACCGGCCGGACGGCTCGGGCGGCGTGACGCCGAGGCCCGACCCGCGCGTGTGGCACGAGCCGCCGGCCTTCCCGTCCGGCGGCGGCGGCCCCGGCCTGCTCTCGACCGCCCTTGACTACGCCGCGTTCTTCCGGATGCTGCTGGAGAAGGGGCGGCACGACGGCGGCCGGATCCTGTCGCGGGCCTCGGTCGAGCTGATGACGGCCGACCATCTGTCGCCGGCCCAGAAGGCGGGCGCCGAGACGTTCCTCGGGTCGGGCGGCTGGGGGTTCGGGATGCAGGTGGACACCCGGGCCGATCGCCTCCACACCCGGCCGGGCCGGTTCGGCTGGACCGGCGGGCTCGGCACCACGGCCTACGCCGATCCGTCGGAGGGGCTGGTGGGCGTGCTGTTCACCCAGGTGGCGATGACGTCGCCGGTGGCGCCCAAGGTCTTCGAGGACTTCTGGACCGTGACGTACACCTCGATCGACCAGCACCTCACCCCGTTTTCCGGCAGATAAGGTTGGTGTGCGGCGTTTCGGGGGATTTCGCCGCTCACAACGCTGAGGGGGACGGGTGGCGGAGTCGTTCGGCACGATGCTGCGGAGCCTGAGACACGCCGCCGGGCTGACCATCGAGGAGCTCTCCCACGCCTCCGGCGTCAGCGTGCGCGCCATCGGCGACATGGAACGCGGGGCCAGCCGGGGCCCGCAGCGGCGCACCGTCGAGGCCCTGGCCGAGGCGCTGCGGCTGGACGAGCCGCGGCGCACGGAGCTGTCCGACGCCGCCCGCGCCGGCCGCCCGCGCCAGGACGCCGCGCCGGGCGCCTGCGAGCCGCCCCGCGGCGTGGGCGACTTCACCGGCCGCGAACGGGAGCTGCGCCTGCTGCGCGACCTGGCCGCCCGCACGGCCGAGGACGCGCCCGCCGTCGTCGCCGCCGTCGCCGGGGCCGAGGACGCGCCCGCCGTCGTCGCGGCCGTCTCCGGGGCCGCCGGCATCGGCAAGACCGCCCTGGCCGTGCGCGCCGCCGCCCACCTGGCCAACCTGTTCCCCGACGGCCGCTTCTACCTGGACCTGCGCGGCATGGACCCGGTCCCGCTGGACCCCGGCACGGCGCTGTCCCGGCTGCTCAACGCCCTGGGCGTGGCCGAGCGGCGCATCCCGGCCGACGAGGAGGACCGCGCCGGCCAGTACCGCGCCCTGCTGCGCAGCCGGCGCTGCCTGGTCATCCTGGACAACGCCGCGCACGAGGCCCAGGTGCGCCCGCTGCTGCCCGCCGAGGGCCCGTCCATGACGCTGGTCACCAGCCGCCGCCCGCTGGCCGGGCTGGAGGGCGTGCACCAGGTGCCGCTGGCGCACCTGGCGGCCGGGGAGTCGGCCGCGCTGCTGCGCGCGATCGTCGGCGCCGAGCGCGCCGACGCCGACCCGGACGGGGTCGCCCAGGTCGCCGACCTGTGCGGGAACCTGCCGCTGGCGCTGCGCATCGCCGGGAACCGGCTGCAGAGCAGGCCCGGCTGGACCGCCGGGCACCTGGCCGCCCGCCTCGGCGACGAGGGACGCCGGGTGGAGTCGCTGGCCGCCGGCGACCTGTCGGTGGCGGCGGCCTTCGCGCTGTCATACCGGCAGCTGTCGGCGCCCGCGCGGCGCGGCTTCCGGCGGCTGGCGCTGGCCGCCGCGCCGGACTTCGGGGCGCCGATGACGGCCGTCCTCGCCGAGCTCGGCCCGGACGAGGCCGAGGACGCCCTGGAGGAGCTGGTCGATCTCGGGCTGCTGCAGTCGCCGTACCCCGGCCGCTACCGCTTCCACGACCTGGTACGGCTGTTCGCCCGCGCCCGGCTGTCCGACGAGGAGCCCATGACGGCGCAGCGGCAGGCGCGGCGGCGGATGGACGACTGGCTGCTGGAGATCGCGACCGTCGCCGGGCGCTGGTTCGAGCCCGGCTACGGCGCGCCGCCGTCCGGGTGGAGCTCGCTGGTCGAGCTGGACAGCGCGCGGCAGGCGCAGGAATGGCTCCAGGCCGAGGGCGCGGCGTGGCTGGCCGCGCTGCGGCAGGCGGCCCGCGCCGGCGAGCACGCGCGGGTCGTCGAGGTGGCCGAGGCCATGCACTGGTTCTCCGACCTGTGGATGCACTGGGGGTACTGGCCCGAGGTGTTCGAGCTGTCGTCCGGCGCGGCCCGCGAGACGGGCGACCGCCTGCAGGAGGCGGTGCACCTCAACTACCTGTCCTGGGCGCGCACGTACTGCCAGGGCCGCTACGACGAGGGCGAGCGGACCGCGCTGCGCGCGCTGGAGCTGGCCCGCGAGGTCGGGGACGTGCGCCAGCAGGGCTGGGCCCTGACCTACGCCACCTGGGCGCTGTGGGGGCGCGACGACCGGCGCGCCACGGAGACCGGCCTGGAACACGCGCGGCGGGCGGCGGAGTGCTTCCGGCAGGCCGGCGACCCCGAGGGCTACGCCCAGGCGATGCTCAGCGTCGGCAACGGCCTGCGCCGGCTGGGCCGGATCGAGGAGGCCGTACGGCACGGGCTGGAGCTGCTGGAACGGCTGCGCGACCCGGCGTTCGGCGGCACGCCGGTCATCGTCGCCCACGCCGTCGGGGCGGCGCTGGACCTGCTGAGCGACGGCTACTTCGCGCTCGGCCGCTGGCAGGAGGCCGCCGACCACTATCGTGAGGCGCTGGTCGAGCTGCGCAAGCGCCCGATCAACCGGGCCACGGCCCAGACGCTGACGAACCTGGGCCGGGCGCTGGTCGAGCTGGGACGGCGGGAGGCGGCGCGCGAGGCCTTCCAGGAGGCCCTGGAGCTGTACGAAGCCTCCGCCGACGCCGTCCGGGCGGCCCGCGTGACCGCCGAACTCACCCGGCTGGCCCCGGTGACAACGCATGGAGCCACCGGCTGAGCGGGCCGGTCAGGGGTCCACGAACCGTTCGATGAAGGTCAGGGCGGTGCCGCAGACCTCGCGCCAGCCGCTGTCCACGGTCATCGAGTGCCCGCGCCCCGGCAGCTCGACGATCTCGGTCAGATGGTGCCGGTTGCGGGCCTGCCACAGGTAGGCGGCGTGCGCGGCGGCCCACGGGACCGTGCGGTCCATCTCGCCGGCGACCAGCAGCAGCGGCCCCCGGTCCGGCGCGGCGCCGTCCAGGCCCGTGGGGTCGCCCGCCTCCGCCGCCCGGACGGCGTACGTCTCGTACAGCCGCCTGGCCTCCTCCTCGCCGACGGCGTTGGCCACGGCGTGCCGGAAGCGCCCGTACGTGAGCGCCCCGCGGAACGGCGCCGGGCTGATCGCCACGCAGGCGCAGGCCAGCCCGCGCCCGGCCAGGATCTGCGCGACCAGGCCGCCGGCGGCGTGGCCGACCAGGGCAGGCCGGCGCGCCAGCCCGCCGATCAACCCGGCGAAGTGGCCTGCGGGATGCCCGGCGGCCTCGCCGTCCTCGGGCCAGGCCGGGATGACGGGGACGAACCCCGCCTGCCCGAACACCTCGGCCCAGGGCTCCCAGCTCTCGGCCAGCAACCACGGGTCGTGGACGAAGACGACCGGGACCCGCCCGGTGGCGTTGGCGTGCCGCACCTGGTCGAGGTCGTAGGCGGAGGGCATGGCGCGGGAGGTCAGCTCTCGTGCAGGGCCCGGCGCAGCGTGCCGGCGGCCAGCTCGATCGCCGACTCGGCCGCGTACGTGCCGCGCAGCGCGTTGAGCATGACGAAGTCGTGGATGATGCCCTGGTAACGCACGGCGGTCACCGGCACCCCGGCGGCGCGCAGCTTGGCGGCGTACGCCTCGCCCTCGTCGCGCAGCACGTCCGCCTCGCCGGTGATGACCAGCGCCGGCGGCAGACCGGCCAGCTCCTCGACGGTGGCCCGCAGCGGGGACGCGGTGATCTCGGCGCGTTCGGCCTCCGAGGTCGTGTACTGGTCCCAGAACCACTGCATGCCGTCCCGGCGCAGGAAGTAGCCCTCGGCGAACTGCCGGTAGGACTCGGTGTCGAAGGACGCGTCGGTCACCGGGTAGAACAGCACCTGGCGGCGCAGCGACAGCCCGCCGCGCTGCTTGGCCATGATGGTCAGCGCGGCGGTCATGTTGCCGCCGACGGAGTCGCCGGCCACCGCGACGCGCGTGGCGTCCAGGCCCTTGGCGGCGCCGTCGGTGACGATCCAGCGGGCGACCGTCCAGTTCTGCTCGATGGCGACCGGGTAGCGGTGCTCGGGCGACAGGTCGTACTCGGGGAAGACCACGGCGGCGCCGGCGCCGGTCGCCAGCTCGCGGACCAGCCGGTCGTGGGTGTGGGCGTTGCCGAAGACCCAGCCGGCGCCGTGGATGTAGATGATCACGGGCAGGTCGCCGGTGCTGCCGGCGGGCCGCACGATGCGGGCCCTGACCTCGCCGGTGGGTCCGCCGGGGACCGTCACCCACTCCTCGTCCACGGCCGGCAGCTCGGCCGGGCCGGACTGCACCTCGTTCACGGCCTTGCGGCCCTCCTCCGGCGGGAGCTGGAAGAGGTACGGCGGCTCGGCGGTGGCCTCGGCGAACGCCTGAGCGGCGGGCTCCAGGACGGGCTTGATCATGATCACTCCAGGAAGGTGGGAAGCAGGGGGGCCGTCACCCATCCAAATGACCGGCCCTCGGAAAGACGAGGCGGAACCACAGGCAGAAGTACGTTTCCGCCTCGTGCGCGCGAGCGGCCCGGCTGTTGGATCGCCACCGGGGCCGACCGGTCCCTTTCGCCCTGAGAAGGAGTTTTTCCCATGACGGAGAGCACCACCCCGACGGTCGTCCTCGTGCACGGCGCGTTCGCCGACGCGGCGAGCTGGACCGGCGTCATCGCCGAGCTGCAGCGGGACGGCATCCCCGTGGTGGCCCCGCCGAACCCGCTGCGCGGCCTGGCCTCGGACGCGGCGTACGTCGCCTCCGTCGCGGCCCAGATCGACGGCCCGGTCGTGCTGGCCGGCCACTCGTACGGCGGCGCGATCATCACCGTGGCCGGCGCGGCGGACAACGTCGTCGGCCTCGTCTACGTCGCCGCGTACGTCCCGGACGAGGGCGAGAGCCTGGGCGAGCTCCAGGGCCGCTTCCCCGAGCCGCCGCTCGGCGCGAGCCTGCGGCAGGCGTCCTACCCGCTGGCGGACGGCGGCGCCGCCGTCGAGTTCACCATCGCCGCCGACGCCTTCCCGCAGGTCTTCGCCGCCGACGTGCCGGCCGAGGTCACCCGGGTCCTCGCGGTGGCGCAGCGGCCGCTGGCGGCCGGGGCGTTCACCGAGGGTGCGGCCACGGCGGCCTGGCGGGCCAAGCCGTCGTGGGCCGTCATCGCCGACGCCGACCAGGCCATCAACCCCGACGTGCAGCGGTTCGGGGCCGAGCGGGCCGGCGCGACCGCCGTGGAGGTCGCCGGCGCCTCGCACGCGGTCGCGGTGTCGCGGCCGAAGGAGGTCGCCGACGTGATCCGGGCGGCCGTCCGGGCCAGTGCCTCCTGATCGCCTCCTGACGGCCTGCCCGGCCGCCAGGAGGCCGGGCGGTCAGGACTGCTTGCCGAGCCCCTGGAAGCGGCTGTCGATGAAGTCGCCCCAGGTGGCGTTCAGCGACATCAGCTCGCCGTCCACCATCTTCCACTGGCGGGCCTTGTGCTGCGGGTAGGCGAAGAGCACCGACGACAGGCGCTCGTAGCCGACGGGCATCGGCTTGGTGTGCACCCGGTGCGTGGACGGCCGGAACCGCCCGTCGGAGGCGCTGGTGAGCATCCGGCCGATGTTGCACAGCACGACGTCGGTCCCGGCGATCACCGGCTCGACCCAGGTGCCGTCGTGCAGCACGTACTGCAGGCCCTGGTCGGACGGGGGAAGCTGGAGGCCGAGCATCTGGATGCCGGAGTGCTCGTGGGCCAGCACCTCGCGGTCGCCGACGTCCCGGTAGTGGATCACCCGCAGGTTCGTCGCGTCGTGCGAGAGGTCCAGCTCCGGCGTGCCGGGCGGCATCATGCCCCGGACGACCTCGCCGAAGAGCGAGATCAGCCGGAAGGCGATGTCGAACACCTCCGCGGCGCGGGCGCCGAACGCCGGGAAGGCCCGCAGCACGTCACCCGCCCCGGGCGGCTGGTCGCCGATCATGGCGCCGCTGACGTGGATGAACTCCTTCGGGTCGGGCACGCCGTTGGCCAGGCGCGGGATCTCCGAGTTGTACGGGAAGAACCCGTGCGTGCCGCCGACGGCGAGCTGCGGGACGACGTCGTAGGCGTAGTCGGACAGGCTCGGCCCGGTCGCCCGGCAGGCCGCGGCGAACTCGTTCATCATGGCCTCGACGCGCTCGCCGATGCCGGGCACCTCCGCGGCCATGAAGCCCCATCCGGTCAGCTGCGACCTGATGGCGTCGGTGGCGGCGGCCATGTCGGCCTCGATGTCATGCAGCCTGACGACGGGGGCGCGGCCGCTGAGTTCCATGAGAGGGACGTCCATTGTCACTCCGTTTCTCGATGACCGTTCGGGGATGGTTCGTCGTACGTGCTACGTGCCGGTGCTGCTCAGGTGGCGCGGGGTGCGGGCGGCGGGGTCGAGGCCGAGCCGCTGGGCGACCAGGGCGACCTCGGTGCGGTTGGAGCAGTTGAACTTGACGAGCAGGTTCGAGATGTGGCGCTTGACGCCGTGGATGGAGATGCCCATCGAGCGGGCGATCTGGTGGTTGCTCATGCCGCGCAGCAGCAGCGCCAGCACCATGTGCTCGCGCTCGGTCAGGCGGCCGAGCAGGTCGGGGCCGCCCCTGGACGGGACGGGCGCGTCGCCGCGCAGCAGCCGATCGAAGGTGCCCGACAAGCCGGCGACATTGATCTCGTCCCACAGCAGGCAACCGGCCAGCCCGTACCGCTGGGCGACGCAGGGGGCGAGCTCCTCCCCCTGACGCACCATGGCCAGGATCTGCGGGCGGGCCCGGCGGGGGCGTCCGCCGAGCACGTCCGGCAGGACCGCGAGCGGGATCACCGCCACGTCGAAGTCCTCGCCGGCCAGCAGCAGCCGGGCCTCCGCGCAGCTGCGCACGACCGCGACCCCGGCCACGTTCGACACCTTCATCAGCAGCGGCGGGAGCCCGTAGAAGGAGACCTCGTCCTCGGCGAGCCAGAAGACGGACAGCCTGGTGCACCTCGCCCGGAGGCTGGAAGGGGAGGCCGGGATGGGGTGGCCGGCCTCCAGCGTGATGGCACTCATCGCATGATCCTCTCTGCGTCGGCGAACGGCGGTCGGTCGGTACGCGGCGGCGGCTCACTCAGTCGCGGCGTCTCACCAGGTGGAAGGAGAAGTCGGTGCCCCTGTGGTAGTCCTGCGAATACAGCACCGGCCGTCCGGCGCTGTCGTGGTGGGTCTGGAGGAGCAGCAGCCAGGCGCCGCCGTCCTCGTGGGTGCCGATGCGCTCGGCCTGGGCGTGGCTGAGGGTCACCGCCCGCACCTGGGCGACGGCGTAGGCGATGGTGTGGCCGTGCTCGGTGAGGAGCTGGAACAGCGAGCCGGTCCAGTCCACCTCGTCCATGGGGCGGCCGATGAGCGAGCGCGGGAACAGGTCGATGGAGTACAGCAGCGCGTCGTCCCGGTGCCGGCGCAGGCGTTCCAGCCGGACGATGGCCTCGCCGGGCGGCAGTTGCAGCAGCTCGCGCTGGTGGCGGTCCGGCTCGGTGGCCACGACGTCGAGGACGGTGTTGTCGGCGGTGAACCCACGGCTGGCCAGCATCTCGGTGACGCCTTCGAGGCGGGTCAGCGGCCGGTCCAGGCTCGGCTGCGAGGTGAGGTAGCGGCCGTCGCCGTGCCTGGCCTGGATGAGCCCTTCCTGCTCCAGGAGCTTGAACGCCTCCCTGATGCTGGTGCGCCCGACGTCGAACAGGGTCATGAGCTCGTTCTCGGACGGCAGCCTGTCACCGGGGCGCAGCCCCTGCTCGACGATCAGGGCGTGCAGCCGGTCACGGATCTGGATGGCCAGGGTGGGATGACGTCGTGTCACGCGGGTCTCTCCTGCACGGACGGACCGCGGAGCGGGGCGATGCCGAGCTCGGCGGCCGATGGGTAGCTGGGGGCACAGAACCGGCGCGTGACCGAGACGGTCGCCACCTGGCAGGCGAGCCGGACGCCGCGCACCAGGCCCGTGCCGGCGCAGAGGGCGGCCGCCAGGGCGCCGGTGAAGGCGTCACCCGCGCCGGTGGTGTCCACAACGCGCACGCTGGGGACGTCGATCAGCATAGTGCCGCCGTCGTCGGCGATCTCGGCGCCGTGCTCGCCGCGGGTGACGACGACGATGCGTCCCCTGGTCCTGCCGCGCAGGTCGTCCAGGTCGCCGGGGGTCTCGCCGGCCAGCGCGGCCAGCTCGCCCTCGTTGAGCACCAGCACGTCGGCGCGGGCCAGCAGCTCCTTTCCGGTCCTCTCCAGGAACGGTCCCGCCGGGCTCGGATTGAGCAGGACGCGCACGCCCGGCGGGGCCGCCGTCGCGGCCGCGTACGAGATCTCCAGCGGGATCTCGCCCTGCAGCACGAGCACGGACCCGGCGGGCAGGCCGGCGACGACGGCGGCCGCCTGGGCGGGCGGCAGCAGGTCGGCGGCCCCCGGCCAGGTCATGACCATCTGCCCGCCGGCCGCGTCGACGTAGACGAAGCTGCGCCCGGTCGCGACGCCGACGGCCGTGGTGCATTCGCCGACCTCGATGCCCTCGGCGCGCAGCTCGGCCAGCGCCACCGGCCGGGCGGCGTCGTCGCCGAGGCAGCCGACGAACCGGGCGGCGGCGCCCAGCCGGGCCGCGGCGACCGCCACGTTCGCGGCCTTGCCCCCGTGCGCGGTGGCGTAGTCGGCGGCGTTGACGCTCTCGCCCGGCTCCGGCAGACGGTCGCCGAACATGTAGAGGTCGACGATGTAGGCCCCGATCGCGACGACGGTCACGAGCCCAGCCCCAGGGCGCAGGGCGCGATGCTGTCGGCGTCGACGGTCACCCGCACGTCGGGGTGGTGGTGCGCGAAGGTCACCGGAAGCAGCACGTCCGGCTCGGTGGTGAGCAACAGCACCCGGACGATGTACCGCTTCCAGGCGCCGCCGTCGGTGATCAGGTGCAGCCGGCGGGCGGAGAGGATCTCCGACATGCCGACGGTGATCGCCATCCGCGGGATCGCCTGCGTGTAACCGCCGGTCACCCGGTGGGAGTGGGCCACGATCGTGTCGTCGAGCAGCGGGACGACGCGCGTGGTCGAGGCGGCGAACTCCGCGGCGGTGTACTGGTGCCAGCGCGTGGACGGCGGCTCGTTGAAGGCCAGGTGCCCCCGGTAGCCGAAGCCCGCGTAGCAGGTGTCGGCCCCGCCCTCGGCGCGCAGGCGCACGCCGAACGCGTCGGGGTCGAACACGTCGGGGAAGACGACGTTGCCCGGGTGGGGCCGCAGGTCGGGGTCGAGGAGCTGGTAGAGGTTGCGGTCGCAGTAGCCGCGGAAGCTGAAGGGGTGCGAGGGGTCCACCGGCCGGCCCTGCCAGTCGAGGAACTCGTCCATGTGGAAGGCGTACACGTCGGCCCAGCTGATGCGCTCCTCGTTGCAGATGCGCGCCAGGATCGGGTACTGCGCCTTCGGGCCCACGGGCAGGATCCAGCGGGTGGGCTCGCCGCGCATGTTGCGGGCGCGTAACTCGTCGGCCATCTCCCGGGCCAGCCGGTAGTAGAGCTCGGTGGTGTCGGGGTAGACGGTCAGCGGGTGGCGGGCGATGGCCGCCAGTTCCTCGGCCGGCATGGACAACATCTCGTCGGTCAGCTCGGCCGACGTGCGGGGATAGGGGTAGTCGAGGTGCCTCGCGCTCGCGGTGGTCACGTCACTCCTCCTCACAAGCTGCGGGTTGCAGGAATCGGGACAGGACGTTCCGGGTGATTCGCCTGATGTCACCGTCACAGCAGGCGAGGCTGGTCACCCAGTTGACGGATCCGGCGGCGAACACCGCGCCGCCGGATCCGAGCAGTCGCAGGGTCATGTCGGCGCGTACGGCCTGCGCGCCCGAACCGGCCTCCTCGGTGGGGGGCCGGTAGTGGTGGCCGTGGCCGCCCGCGGAGGTCGCGAGCACCAGGGTGTCCGGCGGGGTGCCGAGCTCGGGCGCGGCCCGGTCGATCTCGTCCCCCGCCGCCCCGCCGAGCGCGAGGCCGCAGCAGCCCACCGGGTCGGTCCCGACGCCCTCGAACACCCAGGACGCCTCCTTCCGGTGGCTGTCGGGCAGGCGGGTGTAGCCGGGGGCGGGCCCCCAGCCCTGGGCGGCGAATCCGACGCCGAGCAGCTCCTGCGGCGCCAGGCCGCGGTGCCGCCAGAGGCCGCCGGGCTCGCCGGTGGAGGTCAGCACGTCCTCGCCGGGCTCGTCGTCCCACCAGTCGCCGACGTGGCCGCGGCGGACCTCGATGGCGTGCGGGTGGCGGGGGTCGACGCCGGTCACCCAGTAGAACCCGTTGCCGCCCAGGTACATGAGCCGGCCGCCGCCGGACACGTACGCGCTGAAGGCCGCGCGTCCGGGGGCGGTGACGTACTCGGGGTGGCTGCCGGTCAGGACGACGCGGTAGGCGGACAGCAGGTCGGCGCCGCCGTCGTGCACGTCCTCGTCGGCCAGCACGTCGAAGGCGAAGCCCGCCGCGCGCAGCCAGCGCAGCAGCAGCAAGTCGGCGGCGAAGTGGCGCGGCGCGCCGGTCATCCACCAGCGGTAGTCGGGGGTGAGGTTGAGCACCGGGCGGCGTCTGGAGGAGTGGGTGACGTGGCCGCCCTCGCGCCGCTGGTCGTACAGGGACAGGCCGAGCTCGCGATGCTCGTTGAGGTACGCGTCCACCGGAGAGAGCGTGATCACGCGGTCGGTGACCTGCCGGTAGTCGCCGAAGTACTCGGCCTCGCTGGACTGCCGGTGGTTGGCGTAGGCGAGGTAGGTGAACGTGGGCAGGACGACCGCGACCGGGCTCCTGCGCGTCGCGTCCGGGCGCGCCACCACCGGCAGCACGCACGACTGCCCCCGGGTCCGCAGGCGGACGCCGAGCACAGTGGAGCCGGCGTCCTGCGGGACGGTCAGCTCGCACGTCACCGGCCAGCGGGCGTCGTCGAGGTCCTCCGGGCTGACCTGGAGCGCGGTGCGGGCGTCGCCGCCCGGCCCGAGGAGCCCGGCCAGCGGCCGGTTGACGGCGCTCGCGTGGCGCCCGTTGCCGCTGACGTCCGGGACGACGGGCGCGCCGGGGCCGGCGGACGGGTCCCACAGGGCCAGCAGCTCGGGGCCGAGGTGCTTGACCAGTTCGGGACCGGTGGTCAGGTCGGTCAGCGGAACGCGGCCGGGCATGGCGAGCGGGCCTTCGGTCAGCATGGGCAGAGCGATCCGGCCCGCGTACGGATGCTCGTCGCCCGCCCCGATCAGCAGCTCGCCCGACGGGGACGGCAGCGGCAGGCGGGCCCGCCCGGCGCTCACGCCCGTGGTGCGGAAGTCGTTCAGATGCAGCACGGTCATCAGCGGCGCCGCCTCCCACGCCACGGCCAGCAGCGACCACTCCCCCGCCGGGACGGCCGAGCGCAGCCGGCAGCCCATGCTCCCCGACGGCGTCAGCACGGTCGCCTCGGGCCGGCCCTCCTCGTCGAGCGCGAGCAGCAGCCGCCATCCGGCGGCCCCCAGCCGGGCCACGACCTGGCGCGGCCCGAGCCGCTTCGGCCGGATCCAGAGGGCGAGGCCGCCCCTGGCGGGCGTCGGCACCGAGGCCGCCTCCAGCCGGGAGCCGGGCCGCAGGGGCCGCGGCGCGATCGTCACCGGCACGGCCGGGGTCAGGTCGGCCTCCCGGACGAGGTCCATGAGGGTGACGTCGGCGTCCCCGTCCGGGCCGGAGGCGTGCACGGCCAGTGACTCCCCGGGCGCCGCGGACCAGCGGTCGGCGTACCCCATCAGGCGGGGTTCCCGGTCGACGGCCATCACGCGTCTCCTCGCCGGTAGGGGATGCCGACGTAGGCCGGCATGCGGAGCCGTTGGGCGACCGTGACCAGCACCAGCAGCGTGGTGAGGTACGGCGTGGCGTACACGAGCTGGGTGGGGACCGAGTCGGTGCCCTGGAAGACCGCGAAGGCGGCGGCGCCGAGCAGCGCCAGCGTCGCGGCCGGACGCAGCCGCGTGCGGACGAGCGCGACCGCCGCGACCCAGGCCAGCACGGCCCCGAGCAGCAGCAGCACGTGCACCGCGCTCGCCTGGCGCAGTTGCAGCGCGTCGGCGTAGCCGAACAGCAGCGCCCCCGCCGCCGTGCCGGACGGCCGCCAGTTGCCGAAGATCATGGCGGCCAGCCCGATGAAGCCCCGGCCGCCGGTCTGGCCCTCGCGGTAGACCGTCGAGGAGACGGTGACCAGGTAGGCCCCGCCGAGCCCGGCCAGCCCGCCGGAGACCAGCACGCCGTAGTACCGCATCCGCAGCACCGGGACCCCGAGCGAGTCCGCCGCCGCCGGGTGCTCGCCCGCCGACCGCAGCCGCAGCCCGAACGCGGTCCGCCAGAGCAGCACGAAGCTGACCGGGACCAGCGCGACGGCGACCACGGTGAGCAGCGAGACCTCGTGCAGGAAGCCCCGCACGATCCCGGCGAGGTCGGACACCAGGAAGAACCGGCCGCGCTCCAGCGCGCCGAGCAGGTCGGCCGTGCCCCCGCCGCCGGCCAGGACGGGCACGCTGACCGTGCCGATCGACCCGCTCACCGGCGGCGACTGCGTGGCCCCCGCCCCCGGCAGGCCGCTGAAGGCGAGGACCGACATGAACCGGGCCACGCCCACCGCCAGGATGTTGATCGCGATGCCGCACACCACCTGGTCGACCCCGAAGGTGACGGTGACGACCGCGTGCAGCAGCCCGGCCGCGACCCCGCCGAGCGTGCCGGCCAGCACCCCGGCCCAGACGCCGAACCCGTACCCGGCCCAGGCCCCGCAGACCGTGCCGATGATCATCATGCCCTCGATGCCGAGGTTGGCGACGCCCGCGCGCTCGCTCCACAGGCCGCTCAGCCCGGCGAGCCCGATCGGGACCGCCAGCCGCAGCGCCGCCCCCACGACGCCCGACCCGGTGAGCTCGTCGGCGCCGGTGAACACCCTGACCACCGACATCGCCAGCAGCAGGACGAGCGCGGCCCGCCACCACCGGTACCGTCCCGCGCTCATGCGGTCGGCTCCAGCGCCGGGGACGCCTGCTCCCGTACGAGCCGCTCGGCCCGCCGGCGTTCCATCCGCCGCGCCACCTCGTAGGCCACCACGACGCTGAGCACGATGACGCCCTGCATGATCGTGACGATCTCCTTGGGGATGCCCTCGATGTCGAGGATCAGCGCCGAGCGTTCCAGGAACCCGAAGAGCAGGGCGGCCAGCGCGATGCCCGCGGGCGTGTTGCGGCCGAGCAGGGCCACGGCGATCCCGGTGAAGCCCGCGCCGGAGGGGAAGTCCATGCCGTACCGGTAGGTCTGGCCCAGCAGGTCGGGCAGCCCGGCCAGGCCCGCCAGTCCGCCGGACAGCACCATCGTGACGAGGATCATCCGGCGCGGGTCGATGCCCTGGACGCGCGCCGCCACCGGGTTCAGGCCGCCGGCCCTCAGCTCGTAGCCGTAGCGGGTGCGGGTGAGCAGCACGTGCACCGCCACCCCGAGCACGACCGCGCCCAGCGTGGCCGAGCCGAGCTGGTCGCCCGACGGCAGCGTGAGCTGCGGCAGCCGGGCCGACGGCGGCAGCTCCCGCGTCGAGCCCGAGGTGCTGCCGGCGGCGAAGACCTCGGCCAGCAGGTAGGCGACGACGGCGGTGGCGACGTAGTTCAGCAGCAGCGTGGACAGCACCTCCGAGACCCCGCGCCACACCTTGAGCACCGCGGCGATCCCCGCCCACAGGGCTCCGGCCAGCACGGCGACCAGGCAGACGAACGCCAGGTGCAGCGGGCCCGGCAGCCGCACGGCCGCCCCGGCGACCGCCGCGAACAGCGCGGCCACGTGGTACTGGCCCTCGACCCCGATGTTGAACAGCTTCATCCGGAAGGTGACGGCCACGGCGAGGGCGGCGAAGAAGTAGACGGCCGCCCGGTTCACCGCGGAGACGAGCGAGTCCGGCCGGACCCCGAACTCCAGCATCGTCAGGTACGTCCGCCCCGGCGCGGCCCCCACCGCGGCCAGCAGCGCGGTGGCGACCGTGAGCGCGATCAGCAGCGCGAGCGCCGGGACGGCGAGCACGCCCAGCGCTTCCCGGCCCGCCGCCCGCGCCCGGCTCACCGGCTCTCCGCCGGCCTGGCGGGCACCTTGATCTCGCCCGAGACGATCCGCTTGCGCAGCTCCTCCAGCCGCGGCTGGATGTCGGCGAGCTCGCCGCCGCTGGTGGCGTAGCCGACCCCGCCCTCCTTGAGCCCGAACTCGCGCACCCCGGCGATCGGCCGCCCCGCCACCGCGTCCCGGACGATGCTCAGCACCGCGACGTCGAGCTGCTTGGTGGCGCTGGTCAGGATCACCCCGGCGAGCCCGGGATCGACCGTCTTGCGCTGGTCGACGTCGACGCCGATCGCCCACTTGCCGGCCGCCTTGGCCGCCTGGAAGACGCCGAGCCCGGACGCCCCGGCGGCGTGGTAGACGACGTCGGCGCCGCCGTCGTACATGCCGCGGGCCGCCTCCTGGGCCTTGTCGGGGGCGGAGAAGCCGCTGAAGTCGGGCGGCTGGGACATGAACACGCTGGAGAGCTGGATGCCGGGTTTCACCGCGCGGGCGCCGGCCGCGTACCCGGCGAGGAACTTCTCCTGCGGCGGCGTCTGCACCCCGCCGACGAAGCCGATCTTCCCGCTGGCGGACTTGAGCGCGGCCGCCGCGCCGACCAGGTAACTGGCCTGCTCCTCGCGGAACACCACGTTGGTGACGTTGGGCAGCTTCACGGTGGCGTCGTCGATGATGACGAACTGGGTGCGGGGGAAGGCGGGGGCGACCTTGGCCAGCGGCTGGGCGTAGAAGAAGCCGACGGCCAGCACCGGGTTGTGGCCGGTCTGGGCCAGCAGCCGCAGGATCTCCTCCAGGTCGGACCCGGCGGCGTTGGGGCTGAGCTCCTTGGCCGCGACGCCGAGCTCGGCCTTCGCGCGGTCGACGCCGGCCCCCACCGAGTCGTTGAAGGATCTGTCGCCGCGCCCGCCGCGGCTGAAGGCCACGCCGACCGAGGTGGCGCCCTTCTTCTCGGCGGCGGGGCTGACGGCGGTGCAGGCGGCGAGCGAGCACAGCGCCGCGAAGAGTGCTAGGACGCGGACGAGCACAGGGGCAACGGCTAATCGGGGCACTGGGGCACCTCTCAGACGGGACGCCCGCGCCCGGCGCGGGCCCTGGCGGCCTGCCTCCGCAGGCCGATCCTGGCCGGTGCGTTCCCGGCTCCAGCGACCATCATGAATACTCGTCAGACAAGCGTCAATACTTCTCTGAGAAATCGGCCGTGGCGTGCCGTTCCAGCCACGCGGCCACCCCGTCGTCGTCGTTGGAGGCGGTCACCTCGCCCACCGCGCCGAGCACGGCGGGATGGGCGTTGGCCACCGCCACCGCGGTTCCGGCCCAGGTCAGCATGGGCAGGTCGTTCGGCATGTCGCCGAAGGCGATCACGTCGGCGCTGCCCAGGCCGAGCCGGGACGCCATCGACTCCAGGGCCGCGGCCTTGGTCACGCCGGACCGCATGACCTCGCAGAACACGTCGGCCGAGATGGTGACCTCGCAGCCGGTCAGCAGCCCGCGCACGGTCTCGTAGTACTGGCGGGCGGCGCCTTCGAGCTGGACCATGAGCTTGCCGACGTCGTGCCGGTCGATCTCGTGCTCCAGGCGGGGCACCCGGCGCGCGTCGCGGGCCAGCGGCTCGGGCAGGTGGAAGGCGTCCTCCAGGAGCAGTTCGAGGCGGCACTCGGCGCCCAGGCGCACGCCGGGGAACCGGTCGCGCAGCAGGGCCAGCGTCGCGGCGAGCGGCTGCCGGTCCAGCGGGCGGTAGTCGACCACCTCCTCGCTGCCGAAGTCGAAGGTGATCGAGCCGTTCCCGCAGACGGCGACGGCCGCGTGGTCCAGGGCCGCGGCCACCGGACGGGTGTCGCGGACCGGCCGCGCGGTCGCGATGACGAACACGTGCCCGGCGGCGCGGGCCCGGCGCACGGCGGTCCTGGTGCGCTCGGAGATCTGGCCGCGGGAGTCCAGGAGCGTCCCGTCGAGGTCGCACACGATCATCCGGCGGCTCACGGCGTGACGTCCTTCCCGACGCGCGACTCGATGACGTCGAGCGCCCCGGCGGCCAGGATGCCGCCGATGGTCTCGGCCAGGCCGCGCCGGGCCGCCAGCCCCTGCACGACCACCAGGCTCTCGGTCAGGCCGGTGCCGGCCCGCCAGGACCGTTCCGGCATCGACCCGGCGACCCGCGGCAGGTCGCGCGTGGTGGTGCGGACGGTCAGCAGCACGTGGGCCGCTCCCCCGTCGACCGAGGCCAGCAGCCGCGCGACCCGCTGGATCGCGGCGCGTCTGCGGGCGTCCCGCCAGGCGGCGGGGCTCGCGACGACCTGCGGGAGGCAGGTGCGCAACGTGGCGACGACCCGCAGGTCGTGCTCGTCCAGGGCGGAGCCGGGGCCGTCGGTCTCGATGACGGCGTCGGCCAGCTCGGGGACCTTGGCCTCCGTGGCGCCGAACGACGGGACGATCCGTACCGGAAGCGGCACGCTCTGGAAGAACTGCCG
Organism: Nonomuraea sp. NPDC048881; assembly: GCF_040649795.1. Classification (NCBI taxonomy): domain Bacteria; kingdom Bacillati; phylum Actinomycetota; class Actinomycetes; order Streptosporangiales; family Streptosporangiaceae; genus Nonomuraea; species Nonomuraea sp. NPDC048881. The sequence goes on along the minus strand of NZ_JBEZGC010000001.1, from coordinate 672,815 downwards.
GGAGATCTTCGGGAAGCCGGTCGCGACCCGGGCCCCGGCGGGCAGGCCGGCGGCGTCCACGGCGGGATGCCCGGCGGGGACGGCGAGCACCAGCCGCCAGGGCGGCACGCACCCGCTCGCCTCGACCAGCTCGACCTTCGCGCCGGTCTCCTCGATCCAGTCGGTGCCGGTCACGCCGAAGTCGAAGACGCCTCGCTCCACGGCGAGCGGGATCTCGCGCGGCTTGTGGAAGGCCACCTCGACCCCGCCGTCGTAGGCGATGCTCGCCCGGTAGCTGCGCTCGGACGGCCGGCGCACCTCCAGCCCGGCCGCGGCGAACAGGTCGAGGACGGGACGCTCCAGGAACGTGCCCTTGGGCAGCGCGAGCGAGACCATGCAGTCCTCCTCGGAACAGGGGGACCGGCCCCCGGCGACTGGGCGTGCGGCGCGCACCGGCAAGCGTTCCCGTCCGGCCGGGCGGGGGCAAGTGAACCATGGTGGTGGCCGAAGGTTGACTTCGCTTCCTGACCAGTGTTCGCGATGATGGAAAAGGGGGGTTCACGGGAGAGGAAACGACGAGTGTCCACATGCCTGACCCTCCTGCCCGCCGTCGACGTGCGCGGCGGACGGGCCGTCCGCCTGCTGCGCGGCGAGTCCGGATCCGAGACCTGGTACGGCGACCCGCTCGACGCGGCGCTGGCCTGGCAGGACGCGGGCGCCGACTGGGTGCACCTGGTGGACCTGGACGCCGCCTTCGGCACCGGCTCCAACCGGGCGCGGATCGCCGAGGTCGTCGGCGCCCTGGACATCCCGGTCGAGCTGTGCGGCGGCGTGCGCGACGACGCGAGCCTGGCGGCGGCGCTGGCCACCGGCTGCGGCCGGGTGGTGCTCGGCACCGGCGCGCTGGAGCGTCCGGCGTGGGTGGCGGAGGTCATCGCCCGGCACGGCGACCGGGTGGCCGTCGAGCTGGACGTCTGGGGCACCACCGTACGCAGCCACGGCTGGACCCGCGACGCCGGCGAGCTGTACGAGACCCTGGCCCGCCTCGACGCGGCCGGCTGCGCCCGGTACGTCGTCACCGACATCGCCAGGGACGGCACCCTCGGCGGCCCCAACCTGAAGCTGCTGCGCGACGTCTGCGCCGCCACCGGCCGGCCCGTCGTCGCCTCCGGCGGCGTCTCCAGCCTGGACGACCTGCGCGCCGTCTCCTCCCTGACCCCGCTCGGCGTCGAGGGCGTGGTGGTGGGCAAGGCGCTGTACGCCGGCCGGTTCACCCTGCGACAGGCCCTGGACGCGGTACGCAAACCGGAGTCCTAGACCGGCCGCATGGCCAGCGCGCGCAGGGCCAGCTCGACCATGCCCGAGCCGGGCGACTCGGCGGCCAGGCGGCGCAGGGCGTCGCCGTCCAGCCAGCGGGCCTCGTCGAACTTGTCCTGCTCGATCGCGGGCCGGGTCAGGTCGCCCTCGACCGTGGCCAGCACGTCGATCTCGCGGCGCAGGCCGCCGTCGCCGCCGGTCCAGTCGAAGACGTCCACCAGGCCGCCCACCCGCAGCAGCCGCCAGCCGGTCTCCTCCGCGATCTCCCTGGCCAGCGCCGCGCACAGCGTCTCGCCCCGCTCGACGTGCCCGCCGACGATGTCCCAGCAGCCGGGGAAGAGCCGCACGTGGGCCGCCCGCCGTTGCAGGAACACCTCGCCGAGCGGGTTGAACAGCACGGCGCCGACCACGCAGCGCACGCCCGTGGCGGACGCCTCCCGCTGGATCGGCTCGAACTCCGCCGGATGGGGGGCGCAGGTCATGCGGTCTCCTGGTGCGCGTAGTAGGTGGCGTAGAGCTCGGCGAACGGGCCGTCGCGGCGCAGCAGCTCGTCGAACCGGCCCTGCTCGGCGATCTCGCCGCCGTGCAGCACGAGGACGCGGTCGGCGCGCCGGATGGTGGACAGCCGGTGGGCGATCACCACGACCGTGCGGCCCGCGCACAGCCGGGCCAGCGCGTCCTGGATGCCGCGCTCGGTCAGCGGGTCGACGCTGGCGGTCGGCTCGTCCAGCAGCAGGATGTCCGGCTCGCGGACGAACATCCTGGCCAGGGCGATGAGCTGCCGCTGCCCGACCGACACGCCCTGACCGCCGGCGGCCAGGCGGTCGTCCAGGGACATCGGCATGCTGCGGTCCCACACGCGGTGGCCGATCCGCTCGACGGCCCGGACGACGTCGTCGCGGCCGGCGCCGGGGCGGCCGTAGGCGATGTTCTCGGCGAGCGTGCCGGCGAAGATGAACGGGTGCTGCGGGACGACGCCCACCCGCCGCCGATAGGCCCGCAGGTCCAGGGTGCGGATGTCGCGGCCGTCCACCAGCAGCTCGCCGCCCTGGAAGTCGTAGGCGCGGGCGATCAGCTTGGCCAGCGTGGACTTGCCGCCGCCGGTGTGCCCGACGACCGCCACCGTCTCGCGGGCGGCGAGGCGCACGTCGAAGTCGCGGAACACGGCGGCGCCGGAGCCGTACCTGAAGTGCAGGCCGCGCGCCTCAATCGCGCCGGTCAGCTCGGTCACCGGCTCGTTGCCGCTCTGGACGACGGCGTGGTCGCTGTCGATCAGCGCGAACACCCGCTCGGCGGCGGCCAGCCCCTGCTGGAACAGGCTCCAGAACGAGGCGGCCTGGGTGACCGGCTGCCAGAGCATGCCGAGCGCCTGGAGGGCGAAGTACCACTCGCCCGCCGAGAGCCTGCCGATCGCCGCGAACCGCCCGCCCTGGTACAGCACGACCGCCGTGGCCAGGCCCGCCAGCAGCGTCAGAACCGGCAGGATGACCGCGTAGATGAGCCCCTGCCGGACGTAGACCCGGTACGACAGCCGGTTGACGTCGTCGAAGTCGTCGTGGACGGCCCGCTCGCGGCCGAAGCTCTTGGCGACCGCGATGCCCAGCATGGTCTCGTGCACGTTGGCGTTGACCTTGGCCATCACCCGCCGCGTGGCGGCCGCCGCCGTGCGGGCCACCCGGCGGAAGGCCAGGGCGGTGCCCAGCAGGAACGGCAGCGCCGCCAGGATGACCAGGCCGAGGCCGGGGTCGATCCAGAACACCACGCCGCCGAGCAGCACCACCAGGAAGAGCTGGCTGATCAGGTTGAGGGTGAGGGTGAGCACCGAGCCGAAGCCCTCGGTGTCGCCGGTGACCCGGCTGAGCACCTTGCCGACCGAGTTCTCGTCGTAGAAGGCGACGTCCTTGGCGAGCGCGGCGTCGGCGGCCTCGCACTGCAGCCGGTAGACCATGCCGCCCACCAGCCGCGCGGTGATCGCCTGGCGGGCCCAGTTCATCGCCCAGGCCAGCACCGCCGCCGCGACCACGAACAGGCACAGCAGCAGGCCGGGGCCGCTGCCGCCGCCGGCCTGGTCGATCAGGCGGGAGACGACGATCGGCACGGAGGCGGTCAGCAGCACCGAGCCCGCGACGAGCAGGGCCGAGCCGATCATGCCGGCGCGGTGGGCGCGCAGCTGCCGCAGGATGCGGGCCAGCAGGCGGCGGTTGCCGTACACGCGGTCGTAGGCGTCGGCGTGCAGGCCCGCGAACAGGTCGCTCACGGGCGCCGCCGATCCTGGGCGTCAGCCACTGTAGATCTCCCGGTAGAGCGCGCAGCGCGCCATCAGTTCGTCGTGCGAGCCCTGGTCGACGACCCGGCCGCCGTCCAGCAGCAGGATGAGGTCGGCGCGGCGGATCTGGCCGGGGCGGTGCGAGACCAGCACCGTCGTGCGGCCCGCCGTCGCGCGCTCGATCGCCTCGGTGATCGCCGATTCGGTACGGGCGTCCACGGCGCTGGTCGCGTCGTCGAGGGTGAGGATGCGCGGCTCGGTCAGCAGGGCCCTGGCGATGGCCAGCCGCTGCCGCTGCCCGCCGGACAGCGTCGTGCCGCCCTCGTTGAGCACGGTGGCGTAACCGTCGGCCATCCCCTGGACGAACTCGTCCGCGCACGCCTGCTTGGCGACGCGCAGGACGTCCTCGTACCCGGCGGCGTGCGGGGCGCCGAAGGCGATGTTGTCCAGCACGCTCTTGGAGAACAGGAAGATCTCCTGGTCCACGTGGCCGATCTGGCGGCGCAGCGCGCCGGGCTCCCACTCGCGCACGTCCCGGCCGTCGATCAGCACCCGGCCCTCGGTGGCGTCGTACATGCGGTTGACCAGTTTGATCAGCATGCTCTTGCCGCTGCCGGTGGGGCCGACGACGGCGAGGGTGCGGCCGGCGGGCAGGTGGAAGGAGACCTCGCGCAGGATGTCGCGGCCCTCGTGGCGCAGCGACACCCGGTCGAAGGTGATCGTGCCCTCGACGGCGGCCGCGGTGCCGCGGGTGTCCTCGCGCTCGCCGGGGGCGCCGTCGATGATCTGCCGCATGCGCGCGGCGGCCGCGAAGCCCTCCTGGATGACCGGCACGGCCTGCTCGGACATGGTGACGGGCTGCGCGAACAGCAGCAGCCAGCCGAGATAGGTCACCACCTGGGACAGCGCCAGCTCGCCCTGCGAGTAGAGGTAGAGGGAGTGCAGGGAGCCGGTCACCATGGCGAGGGCGAAGCTCAGCGCGGGCAGGTAGACCGCCTGCGCCCGGCCGCGCCGGACGAAGGCGTCCCGGTAGGCGGCGGCGGCCGATCTCAGGGCGTGCCGCTCGAAGTCCTCCTGCGTGGCGGCCTTGACGGTGGCGATGCCCGACAGCGTGGTGGAGAAGCGTTCGTTGAGGTCGGCGAAGGTCTCGCGGGTGCGCATGACCAGCGGGTAGAGCCGGCGCAGGTGGTAGCGCAGCGCGTAGGCGAAGACCAGGACCAGCACGCCGGGGGCCAGCAGCAGCCGCGGGTCCAGCGACGCGATGAACAGGATCGGCACCAGCAGGGCCAGCACGCCGTTGGCGGCGGTGGCGGCCCCGGGGCTGAGCATGTAGTCGACGAGCCTGGCGTCGTTGATGGCGCGGGCCAGGATGTCGCCGATGCGCTGCTGGTCGTGGAAGGCCATGCGCTTGGTCAGCAGGCTGCGGTACAGCTCGTCGCGCACGTCCCGCTTGACGCGCTGGGCGACGACCTCCATCGAGCCGTTCGACAGCAGGTCGGCGACGAACCGGCCGGCCGCCAGCAGCGCGGCCGCCAGCGCCGCCACCCCGACCGCGCCGAGGTCGTGGCGGGGGCCGGTGGCCTCGGCGAACGCCGCGCCGATCTGCACGGGGACGAGCGTGGAGCACAGGCTCGCCGCCGCGGCGGCCACGGTGAACAGCAGCAGCGACGGCCGGTGCCGGCGCAGGTGACCGGCGATCCACCGGCCCACCCCCCGCGATCCGGCCCGATCCCGCGTGGCGGCCGGATCCCGCGTGGCGGCCGGATCAGGTGACCCGGCCGGATCCCGCGACGCGACCGGCCGCCCGCCCGCGGCCGGTCGCGCCCGCTCGGTCATTCCTCCCCCTCCTCGTCGGCGGCCCGGCCTAGGCCGAGGCCCGGACGGACCCGGTCAGCAGGCCGAGGCCGTTCGTCGCGGCGGTGTTGAGCTCGGCCATCACCCGGTCGCACAGGGCGGAGGCGGCCAGCGCGTCGGAGACCGACGGCACGCCCTTGACCGGAGGACGGCCGCCCGTCTGGGGCTCGGCCGACCGCTGCGCGCAGGCGTCCACGAACGCCTGCAGCTCGGGCCCGAAGCCGCTGCGCCCCCACCCGTGGTCCAGGTTGCGGGTGGCGTGCAGCTCCTGGCCGTACGGCACGCCGTCGGACAGTTCGAGCGTCACCCGTTCCAGCGACGGCGCGCTGTACCGGCTGCCGTCCATGCCCTGGACGGTGACGCCCACCATGAACCGCTTGACGTGGTTGCCCATGCGCAGCGTGGACAGCGAGCCGTCGTGGTGCCGCAGGAACAGGTTGATCTGGAACCGGTCGGCGTCACTGGCGATGGCGTGCGCGTCCACCTGGACGACCGGCGACGGCACGAACCAGCGGGCCAGGTCGAGAGCGTGCACCCCGTTGTGCCGGATCCACGCCTCCAGGGTGGTGTCCACCCCCCACTGCGGCGCGGACGGGTGGCGGCTGTAGAAGTCGATGGTCACCGAGCACGGCGTGGCCCGGATCTCCTCGCTCAGCTCGTGCAGCCGCTGCAGGGTCTCGGCGTAGCGGAAGTTGAAGCCCACCTGGACGTGCCGCCCGCTGCGCCGCACCACGTGCTCCAGGTCCTGGAGCGCGGGCGTGGACGGCCCGGCCGGCTTCTCGACGAAGCAGTCCACCCCGCGCTCGGCGAGCTGCCGGACCAGCAGGTACGACGGCTCCGGCGGGACCGCCAGCACGGCGGCGTCCACCATCTCCAGGTCGAGCTCGTCCACCGAGGAGACGCAGGTCGCGCCGCCGGCCAGCGACTGCACGTCGGCGGCCAGCGACAGGTCGGGGTCGACGCAGGCCACGACCTGGTGGCCGCGGATGCGTTGCAGGAACGGGAACAGGTTCTGCTGCATCTGGCGGCCGCAGCCGACCAGGGCGAGGCGCAGGAGGTCAGCCACGGCCGGCCCCCGCGGGCGCGCTCCACGCCTCGAACGCCTGCCGCACCCGGTCGCGCAGGTCACCCCAGTCGATGTCGCGGTGGGCCAGGCACACGAAGGACGGGTGCCCTTCGAGCAGCAGGATGCCGACCCCGGCCAGCTCGGCCAGCAGCGACTCGCGCCGCTCCTTGTCGCCCAGCAGCCCCACGTCGTGGTAGACGAGCTCGAACATGCCGCCGCCGAGCACCGGACGGGCGCCCACCAGGGCCTCGACCCCGGCGTCCGCGGCGGCCGCGGTGAAGGCGGCGGCCACCTGCGTGCCGATCCGGCCGAGCTCGGCCCAGCCGTCCGGCGAGTCGCCGACGGGCTTCTCCAGGATGTCGCGGGTGGCCAGCGCCGCGTAGACGGCGATCATCTCCTTGGAGAACGTGCCGCTCAGCCGGGCCTTCTCGGCCAGCGCGAGCAGGTCGGCGTCGCCGGCCAGGATGCTCAGCGGGGCGCCGTTGGCCAGCGCCTTGCCGATCACGATCAGGTCGGAGCCGAGGGCGTTGTCGTGGTCGTAGCCGAGGGGCGAGATCCGGCCGCCGGTCTTGGTCTCGTCGAAGACGGTGAGCAGGCCGGACTCGCGGCACATGGCGACGGCCTGGCGCAGCACGTCGGCCGTGGTGAAGGAGGCCAGGTAGGCGTCGAAGACGAAGCAGCCCAGCCGGCCGCGGTGCCGTTCCAGCAGCTCGGCGAGGGATTCCAGGCGCAGGTCCACCCAGTTGGCCACCGGCTCGGACTCGCCGACGCCGCGCATGCCGTCGGTGTAGCGCAGCTTCTCCCGCAGGGGGGAGTGCAGCGGCTCGTGCCACTTGAGCGAGTCGGCGATCTGGGAGTCGTGCCAGCCGACGTAGCCGCTGCGGATGACGCCGAGCCGGCCGGTGCGCATCGCGGCCAGCCGGAAGGCGGCGGTGACCGCCTCGGAGGCGGTCTTGAAGAACGCGCCGCGGTCGCCGGGCCGCTCGCCGAGCAGCCGGTCGAGGTATTCCTGGTGGAACGTGGTGTAGCCCGGCAGCATGACTCCGTTGCCGAGATAACCACAGAGAATTTCGTTGAACTGGGCGTCCGCGTGACCGATTATCACTGGGCCATAACCCATGACGAAATCGATGTACGGTACGCCGTTCGCGTCGGACACCTCGCCCCGCCGCCCCCGCGAGAACAAGAGCTGCTGCCCCGCGGACCTGAACTTACGCGTGATCTTCGAGTGAGCTATGCGCTCATATTCCGACAACGATCCTCCCCCCATTGGGATTCTAATTAGGCTCGGAATTTCAATTTCTGAAGACAGTACCGTCCGGTCGCCGGGACCCGTCAAGTACTCTTTCTTCCAGTGCTCCAGGCAAGGGCGGACGACATATCAAGACCGCGAGAGCCACGTCAAGTGCTCCTTTTTCCAGGGTCACGCCGCCTTGACAGCGAGGTACTCGCAATATCAAGTTGTATGGGCCATTGTCGGCGGATGGAGGCGACGTGGATAACGGATCAGATCCGGGAACTCCGGCCGGCCGGGGCGAGCCGGATATCGTCGGGCGCAGTAAGCGTCTGTGGCTGCTGCCCGAGGGGCGGTGCCTGGTGCAGATAATCCCCAGCCTGCGCAGTTTCACGTACCACCGCGATGAAATCGTCGAGCGCACCGGGCCGCTCCGGCTCGATTTCTACGAAAGGGCGGCGGCCCGGCTGGCCGACGCCGGCGTGCCGTGCGCGTTCCGGGAACGCGTCTCGGCCGACTCGTACGTGGCCGACTACTGCCCGGCGCCGCCGTTCGAGGTGATCGTGAAGAACCGGGCCACCGGATCGACCACCCGCAAGTACCCCGGCCTGTTCGAGGACGGGGCCCCGCTGCCGCGCCCGGTCGTGAAGTTCGACTACCGGACCGACCCCGAGGACCAGCCGATCGGCGAGGACTACCTGCGCGCGCTCGGCCTGCCGGTGGAGGAGATGCGCGAGCTGTCCCTCGCCGTCAACGACGTGCTGCGGTCCTGGCTGCGCCCGCTGGAGGTGTGGGACTTCTGCCTCATCTTCGGTCAGGCGGCCGACGGCGGGCTGACCGTCATCTCCGAGATCTCCCAGGACTGCATGCGCCTGCGCCACCAGGACGGCTCCCCGCTGGACAAGGACCTGTTCCGGGACGGCGTGGCGGGCGAGGAGATCGTGAACCAGTGGAGCCGCGTCCTCGATGTCATCACATGAGACCCCGGCCGCGCTGGTCACCGGCAGCAACCGGGGCAGCGGGCGGGCCATCGCCGAGGAGCTGCGCGAGCGCGGCTACCGCGTCTTCTCCCTGAACCGCTCGCTCACGGGCGAGGACTGGCTCGGCGAGCACAGGTGCGACCTGGCAGACCCGGCGCAGATCGCGGAGGCGACCGCCCAGGTGCTCGGCGCGGCCGGCCGGCTCGACGTCTGCGTGTCCAACGCGGTGGACCGGGTGCTCGACCCGATCGCCGACCTGCGCGCCGAGGACTGGGAGCGGCTGGTCGCGATCAACCTGAGCGCCTGCTTCCACCTGCTCAAAGCCGTCCTGCCGGCGTTGCGGGCCGCCGGCGGGATGTTCGTCGCCATGGGCAGCCACGCCGGGACGCGGTACTTCGAGGGCGGGGCCGCCTACAGCGCCACCAAGGCCGGGCTGAAGGCGCTGGTCGAGACGCTGCTGCTGGAGGAGCGCCGCAACGGGGTGCGCGCCTGCCTGGTCTCGCCGGGCGCCATCGCCAACCTCGACGGCGACGGCTCTCCGCACAAGATGAGCACCCGGTCGGTGGCCCGCTGCGTGGCCACCATCGTCGACTCATGGCCGGACGACCTCGTGGTGGGCGAGATCGAGGTGCGGCCGTCCTCCCTGCCCGAGCCGCCCGTCGTCGGCATCGACCGGCTGCTGCACGTGTGACCCCGCCGCCCCGCCGTCCCCGCCGCGCCCGTCAGGAGGAACCATGATCTCGCTCGCCCTGCCGAAGGGCTCGCTGGAGCGGCGGGCCCTGGAGCTGTTCGCGACCGCTGGGCTGCCCGTACGGCGGCGCTCGGACCGCTCCTACCGCGGCACGGTGGACCACTCCGGCGTGTCGCACGTGGCCTTCTACAAGCCGCGCGAGATCCCCCTGGTCGTCGGCGACGGCACCTTCGACCTCGGGCTGACCGGCGCCGACTGGGTGGAGGAGACCGGGGCCGAGGTCGAGGTGGTGGAGTCGTTCGACTACTCCAGGAACACCGAACGGCCGTGGCGGCTGGTGCTCGCGGTGCCGTCCGGCCATCCGGCCCGCAGCGCCGCCGACCTCGACGACGGCGTCAGGGTGGCCACCGAGTACCCGAACATCGGCCGCCGCTTCTTCCGCGAGGCGGGACGCCGGGCCGAGGTGGTCGTGTCCTACGGCGCGACCGAGGCCAAGATCCCCGAGCTGGCCGACGCCATGATGGACGTCGTGGAGACCGGCCACTCGCTGCGCCAGAACGACCTGCGCGTCATCGAGACCGTGCGGACCTGCGGCGCGCAGCTCGTCGCCAACCCGGCCGCCTACGCCGACCCGGCCAGGCGCGGCGTGATCAGGAACATCGCCCTGCTGCTGCGCGCCGCCTGGGTGGGCCCGGCCCACGTGCTGCTGACCGTGCGCGCCCCCGCCGACCGGCTGGCCGAGGTGGTGCCCGCGATGCCGGGCCGGTCGTGGCGCGCGGGCGCCGACCTCGCGGACGGGACCATGGTCGTGCTCCAGGGCGTCCTGCCCAGGCGGGAGGTGCCCGAGACGATCGACGCGCTGCTGTCGGCCGGGGCCGTCAACGTCACCGAGTCGGGCATCGGCATCTTCGCCACGGGGGAAGCGGGTTGATCGGCGCCGCCGGCATGGCGAAGATCGGACGTGGGAACCCTGGCCCGCGGAGCGCAGTGCGAAGGAGACTCATGGACCCCCGGTCGGCGGCGAAGATCACGGAGGCGTCCCCGCGGCGCTCCCCCTGGCTGACGATCCTGCTCGTCTACGTCGGCGGGGTCGTCGGCGCGATGAGCCTCGGCAAGTTCTCCTCGGTCGGGCCCGCGATGGCGGCCCAGCTGGGGCTGTCGCTGTCGGAGCTGGGCTGGGTGATCTCGGCGGTGGTCGGCGTCGGGGCCGCGGTCGGCCTGCCGGCGGGCTATCTCGTCCGCCGCTTCGGCACCGGGCGGTCGCTGGTCACCGGGCTGGTCCTGATCGCGGCGGCGGGCGCGGCGAGCATGGCGGCGAACGACTTCGCCTGGCTGCTCGTCGCCCGCGGCGTCGAGGGCGTCGGCTACGTCCTGGTCACCATCTCCTGCCCGGCGCTGATCCTGCGCCTGGCCCACGAGCGCGACCGGGGCACCGCCCTGTCGGTCTGGGCGACGTTCGTCCCGGTCGGGCTGGGGGCCAGCACGCTGGCCGGCGGCGCGGCCGGCGACGCGCTGGGGTGGCGCGGCTGGACCGGCCTGATCGCCGGGCTGACGCTGCTGGTCGCCGCGGTGACGTGGGCGCGGCTGCCGCGCGGCGGCGCGGCGCAGGCGGCCGGGCCGGTGCCCCGGGCGCGGGCGCTGACCTGGCCGGGCGTGCTGGCCGCGGCCTTCTGCCTGACGGCGCTGGTGACCATCCCGGTGATCGTGCTGCTGCCCACGCTGCTCATCGAGCAGTACGGCCGCTCGGCCGCCGCCGCGGGCGCGCTCACCTCGGTGATCTCGCTGCTCGGCGTGGCCGGCGGGCTGGCGGTGGGCGTCCTGCTGCGCAGGGGCGTACGGGTCGGCGTGCTGGCCCTGTCCGGCTTCCTCGTCGTGCCGGCCGCCTGGATCCTGTACGCCGGCGGCTCCGCCGGGGGCGCGCTCACCGGCGCGGGTGTCATCTCCATGGAGAACGGCTTCCTCGGCGCCCTGGTCTTCGCCGCGCTCCCCCTCATCCTGGAGCGCCTCGACCACGCCGACGTCGGCAACGGCGTCATCGCCCAGGCCGGCAGCCTCGGCTCCCTGCTCGGTCCCCCGCTGTTCGGCCTGGTGGCGAGCGAGCTCGGCTATCGGGCCCTGATCCCCGTCATCGCCGTCGGCATCGTCGCCGCCGTCGGCGCCCTGCTGCTGATCGGCCGGCGGGCGGCCCGGCCGCTCCCAGCCGCCGACTGACCCGGCGAAGGGCCGGGAGCCCATCGCGGGATACGCAGGAAGGTGCGACCATGCGCGGACACGACCCGCTCGACGACACCGAACAGGCCCTGCTGCCCGCCCCGGCCCGGGGCCTGGCAGTCGCGCTGCTGCTGATCGCCGTGGCGGGCGTGTCGATGTTGCTGGTGTTCGGGCCTGGCGCGCAGCAGCCGGGGCATCCGGCGGCGCCGGCCGCGCCCGCCGGGGTGCCGCCCGCCCAGTCGATCCTGCGGCTGTTCCTCGCCGTGGCGGTCATCGGCGGGCTGGCCTCGCTGGGCGGCGTCCTGGCGCGCCGGGCGGGCCAGCCGTCCGTGGTGGGGCAGATGGTGGCCGGGCTGCTGCTCGGGCCGTCCGCGCTGGGCTCGCTGGCGCCGGGGGTGTCCGCGCTGATCCTGCCCGGCTGGGTCGCGCCGCAGCTCGAACTGCTGGCCCAGGCCGGGCTGGCGGTCTTCATGTTCACGGTGGGGCGGGAGTTCGACCCGGCCGCCCTCGGCCGGCAGCGCGTGGTCGTGGGGGTCGCCGCGCTGGCGATGACGGCCGTGCCGTTCGCCCTGGGAGCGGTCGCGGCGGTCCCGTTCGCCGGCGCGCTCGCCGGGCCGTCGGCGTCGGGCACGGCGTTCGTCCTGTTCGCCGGGACGGCGTTGAGCGTCACCGCGTTCCCCGTGCTGGCCAGGATCCTCCAGGAGGCCGGGCTGACCGCCACCCGGCTGGGCTCGCTGGCGATCCTGTGCGCGGGGCTGGCCGACGTGCTCGCCTGGTGCGCGCTGGCCGCGGTGATCGCCCTCGCGCACGCCGGCTCCCCGGCGGGCGTGCTGACCTCGCTGGGGCTGGCCGCCGCCCTGGTCCTCGCCGTGACCCTCGTCGTACGCCCCGCGCTCGCCGCCCTGGCGGCCCGGCACGCCGCCCGCCGGCTGCCCGCTCCGGCCGCGCTCGCGCTGGTCCTGGGCCTGATCTTCGCCCTGGCGGCGGCGACCGACGCCATCGGCGTGCACGCCATCTTCGGCGCCCTGCTGGCCGGGGTGGCCTTCCCCCGCGACGCCCCCGTGCTCGGCGCGGTGCCCGAACGCCTGGGCTCGCTCAACCGCGCGATGTTGCTGCCGGTGTTCTTCGCCTCGATCGGGCTGCGCACCGACGTGCATCTGGCGTTCGGCCATCCGGTGGTGCTGCTGGGCGGGGCGGTGCTGCTGGTGGCCGCCGTCCTCGGCAAGCTGGGCGCGGCCGGGGTGATCGCCTGGGCGGGCGGCATGCCGGGGCGACTCGCGCTCGGGCTCGGCGTGCTCATGAACGCCCGTGGCGTCACCGAGATCGTCGTGCTCAGCACCGGGCTCGGCATGGGACTGATCGCGCCCGGCACGTTCACGGTGCTCGTGCTGATGGCCCTGATCACCACCATGATGACCGCGCCGGCCCTGCGCCGCCTCGGCCTCTACGCCCCGGCCAGGGCCGAGCCGCGGACGCCGCAACCGGCCTGAGCCGGCCGCGGCGTCCTCATGGCGGCGTCCTCATGGCGGGGCCCTCATGGCGGGGCCCTCATGGCGGGGCCCTCATGGTGGGGTCAGTAGACCTCGCTCCGGTTGTTCACGAGCTCGTCGAGCATCGAGGTGGTGTCGGACCAGCGCCCGGCCGCCGCGCCGCCGGGCGGCAGGGCGAGGGTGGCGAAGGCGTACCTGACCGCCTCGCCGACCGTGCGCACCCCGAGCCGCCGGACGAGCGGCGAGTCGAGCCGGGTGCTCGCGTTGACCTGCCGGGCCGCCAGGTCGAGCAGCGTGGCCAGCAGCTGGAACCGGACGGGCCCCGGTTGCGGGCCGCCGGCCGACAGCGCGGCGACGGCCTCGGCGTCGGCCAGCTCGCCGTCCGCCTGGCTGTCGAAGCGCTGGTCGGTGGCCTGGACGCGGGCCAGGAACTCGGCGGTGCGAGCCTCCTGGTGCGTCTTCCAGTAGCCGTGCGAGCGCGGGTCACGGGTCGGGGCGACCTCGGTGACGGTCGTCGTGGCGGACGCCGTGGCGGGCTCGTAGACGCAGCCGTTGGCATTCCGGTACGCGGCGGCCGCCGTGTCGGGCAGCTCGGCGCCCTTCGTGAACAGCAGGCCGGGCCGGGCCGTGAACCCCACGGACACGTCCGCGCCGGGGTCGAGGGGGCCGAGCGTCCAGGTCAGGGTGGTGGTGCCGTCCGGGTTGCGGGTGACCGTCCCGGGCCGGGGGCCGGTGCCGCGGTCGAGCGCGCTGCTGTAGTAGACGTCCTTGGGCAGCGTGTCGGTGAGGACGACGCCGGTGGCCCTGCCGCTGCCGACGTTGGCCGCCCGCAGCCCGACGGTCATGGCCTCGCCGGCGTTCACCGTGGCCGGGGCGGTCTTGGTCAGGGTGAGCCGCGGCGCGTGCACGGTGGTGGCGGCCTTGGCGGTGTTGTCGCCCGTGTCGGCCTCGGGGCCGCCGGCGGTGTCCGTCGCGGTGGCGGTGGCCGTGTTGGTCAGGACGGCCGCGTCGGCCGTGTCGCACGGCACCGTGTACGTGAACGTCTCGGTCGTGGACCGCCCGGCGCCCAGGTAGGGAACCTGGCGGGCCTGGGCCGGCCCGGTGGGCGGGGTGTCGGTCACGCCGACGGAGGCCGCCGGGCCGGTGCCGACGTTGTCCAGCTTCACCTGGTAGGTGAGGGTGTCGCCGGGTTCGGCGTCGCGCTTGTCGACGCTCTTGGCGGTGACGAGGTCGGGGTCGTAGAGGTTGAAGAACGACATCTCCTGCCGTACGGCGGCGGTGAAGTCGAGCTCCTTCTCCGGCTCGCCGCCCGAGCCGCTGCACGTGGGCGCGGAGACGGGGAAGCTGCTGCAGGCCCAGCCCTTGGCGTCGGGCGAGAGCGCGGCCCGGTACTTGACGGCGGCCCAGTCGTCGTGGTCGCGCAGGGTCGTGCTGCCGCCGCTGGCGTTGACGTCCACGTTCACCGTCCCCGTGTCGATGAGCGGGGCGCCGGTGCCGGGGGCGGTGTTGTCGTTCCAGTTGATCGGCGCGTTGCCGGCGGCCGAGCGCAGCGGCCGGAACGTGCTGGTGGGGTTGGCGAGGTTGTCGGTCCACCAGAAGGTGTGGTCGGTGCCGTCGCCGATGCCGGCGGACTCGTTCAGCGTGCCCTCGGCGAGCGGGGGCAGGCGGCCGCTGGAGTAGCCGACCCGGATCGCGCCGATCTTCCAGTCCCTGAGCTGGTTGACCAGCAGCGGCGGCGGGCCGGTGGGGATGCCCGACTGGAAGAAGTAGTTCATGACGCTGAGGTAGTTGGGCTTCCACTGGTCGTTGACGTCGCCGCCGTGCCGCAGGCCCAGGGCGTGCCCGAGCTCGTGCATGATGGTCCCGGCCTGGTCCTGGACGGTGCCGACCTCGGCGTCGTCTCGGCCGGTCCCGACGGTGAGCACCTGCCGGTCGGTCGGGTCCGCGCTGGTGGTGTCGCACGTACGGTCCGGGCCCACGTGGATCTGGGTGCCGATCACCACGTCGTCGCCCGCCGCGGTGGTCTGGAGCCGGCCGTCGCCGCCGTAGTCCACGCCGAAGTCGGCCACGCACATCGTCCGCCACGAGCCGAAGGTGACGATGAAGTCCTTGTTGTTGTCCCTGGTGGGCTCGCAGCACTGCCCCGACGTGCCCGGCGACGTCGAGCTCCCGGTCGCGGTGGTGACGACGAGGTCGTGGGCGAAGATCGCGTAATGGGCGTACCTGGCCAGCTCGGCGGGGAAGTCGGCGGTGCGCGCGTCGCGGAAGTCGCTGTCGTCGGCCAGGCCCATGGCGGCCTGCTCGGGCAGTTGCGTGCCCTGGAGGTAGACGAAGTCGACGCCGTCCCGGTGCGTCCCGGGGTACGGGCACGGGTTCTCGGCCTTGACCGGCGCGGCGTCGAAGGCGTTCCGGACCAGGGTGATCGCGTCCGGCTTGGGCCGGTGGGAGTGCCTGGCGTCGGCCATGTAGTCGGCCTGCAGCACGATCGTCTTGCGGCACGGGTCCGCGCCGAGCGCCGGGAGGTCGGCGATGACCCCGCCGTTCCGGTCGCGGATCCCGGACAGCTCGACGAGGTCGGGGATGCCGTCGTGGTCGGTGTCGGGCATCACGGTGGAGACGGTGAAGCCGATCCTGGTCTTCCTGCCGTCGTTGTCCCTGGGGAAGCCGTGGTCGCCGTCGCCCTCGGCGCACGTCTGGCCCTTCTGCCGCCCCTGGGAGTCGACGCACGGCGTGCCGAACTGCACGCCGTCGCCCGACAGGGTGCCCGAGCGCACGTCGTAGACGAGGTCGAGGTCGAGGTCGTCGTTCTGGGGGCTGATGTCCATGCGGTCGTCGTTGGTGTTGAGGCCGCCGTCATAGTCCCAGAGGGCGACGGTGATGTTCACGGTCGGCTGGTCGCCGGGCAGGTCGGACTTGGTGAAGACCCAGCCGCCCGGTGCCTCGGGCAGGCCGAGGGGCTCGAACTCGTCGTCCTCGATGCGCGGGCCCGTTTCGAGCGGGCCGTCGGCGATCCTGACCTTCGGGTAGTAGTCGCCGTCGCCGACGCCGCCGCTGTCCGGGTCCTCGATCTGGCGGAGATAGTCGATGGAGAAGGTCAGCGAGAAGCCGGGGACCGCGGCCGACGCCGGCGTGGCCAGCGCCGGGATCAGGGCGGCGACCAGCACGCCGATCGCGGCGAACGAGAGCCGCCCGCGCCACCGCGCCGGCCCTTTCCGCCCGGTTCTCATGCCATGTGTGACGCTCACGGTGGTTCCTCCTGGGGTGTCGCTCTGAGGAGGATCGTCCGCGCGCGCTCCCATGGCCGCATGAGTAACGGCTACTCAGCCCGCCGGACGGCGGTGAGCACCAGGACGTCGTAGTGGACGGTGAAGGCGCCGCCCGCCGCGTCGATCGCGGCCCCGATGCCCGCCAGCAGCGCGCTGCGCCGCTCCGGCGGCAACCCGGTGACCGGGCCGTGCGTGGGCACCTGCGCCAGCCACTCGTCGCGGGTGTAGTCGCGCTCCCACGCGTAGTCCCACCGCTCGGGCTCGCCGAACGCGCCAGAGGCCCGGACGCCGTCGGCGATCTTGTCGAGCAGCGACGTGTACATGCCCAGGGCGGGGCCGGCCTGGCCGAGCGCCGGCAGGTCGGGCAGCACCCGGCGGTAGACCTCGGCGAAGGGCTCGGCCAGGGCGTCCGGCGTCTGGAAGACGTTCCAGAACAGCGCCAGCCTGCCCGCGGGCCGCAGCACCTGGGCCGCCTTGGCCGCGCCCGCGACCGGGTCGATCCAGTGCCAGGTCTGGCCGGCGACGACCGCGTCGAACGTGCGCCCGGCCGGGTCCCAGGACTCGAAGGCGGACACGTCCACCTCGATGCCGTCGCGCCGGGCCAGGTCGGCCATGCGCGGGTCCACGTCCACGCCGGAGACCCGGCAGCCGGCCGCCTGGAACTGGCGGGCCGCGATGCCCGTGCCGATGCCGACGTCGAGCACGTCGGGGCCGGGGCTCGACCCGGCGATCCGGGCCACCATCTCCTCGGGGTAGCGGGGGCGGGTGCGGTCGTAGCGGTCGGCGTCGGCGCCGAAGGACTCGGCCATCCGCCGGTGCAGGTGCGGCTCGTTCTCGGAGGTGTTAGTGGGCATGCGCCCACTCTAATGGGCACGTGCCCACTCGTCTACCCTGAACGGGATTCGCCGAGAAAGGAGACCGGCCCGGTGCCCACCGGCATAGCCCTCCGCGACGTGCGCGAACAGCTCTTCGACGCCGCCGAGCGCATCCTGCTCCGCGACGGGCCCAACGCCCTGACCAGTCGCGCGGTCACCACCGAGGCGGGCTGCGCCAAGGGCGTGCTCCACCGCCACTTCGCCGACTTCGACGCCTTCCTCGCCGAGCTGGTGACCGACCGCATCCGCCGCGTCGAGGCCCAGTCCGCCGCCCTGCGGGCCAGCGCGGGCACCGGCACCGTCGCGGGGAACCTCACCCGCGCGCTGCTGGAGCTGTTCGGCTCGGTCGCCGTGGCCGTCGTCAGCCTCGTCATCTCCCGCGACGGCCTGCGCGCCCGCCTGCGCCAGGCCGGGTCGGCCGGGCTCCCGCTGCTCGGCGAGGCCACGACCATGATCGCCGCCTACCTCGCCGCCGAGCGCGAGATGGGCCGCATCGCGGTCGACGCCGACGTCGACGCCCTCGCGCTCACCCTGATCGGCAGCGCCCACCTGCTGTTCGCCGGCCGTGAGGACGACCCGCCCGACGCCGCCGTCGTCGAGTGGATCGTCACCACGGCCATCGCCGACGCCGTCCAGCGCCGCCTGCTCTGAACCCCCGCCTCACCGGGCCGCGGCCGCCCCCAGGGCGATGGGCCACACGACCAGCAGGTACGCCTCCGACGGCTGGTTCGACGGCGTCGGCCGGTCCCGGCGACGGCCGTGGACGCGCAGGCCGTACCGCCCGGCGCCCTGGGGCGTCAGGTCGATCGGCTCGTCGGCGACGCCTCGCACGCGCATCACGCCGGTGGTGGTGACGAACTCGACCTCCTCGCTCTCCTCCCAGCCTCGGGCGGCCGCCACGGGCGGGCCGTCCTGCCAGTTCACGTGCAGGCCGACGCGTCCCGCGCGCTTGGCCGTACGGATGAGCAGGGAGTCGGGGGCGGCGGCGACCAGCCCGTCCGGCAGCGGCGGCGGGACGGCGGTGTCCTGGAAGGGGTTGACGATCCGGATCCGGTGGTCGGCGGTCCCCACCGTGACCCGTACCGGATGCGGCAGCGCCGGCCTCTCGTCCCGGCCCGACGCCAGGCGACCGCGCTCCGAGTGCGGGAGGCCGTGCTCGCGCGCCCATCGCCGGATCTCGGCCGACTTGTCGGGCAGGCCCAGCTCCTCGGCGACCCCGATGCCGAGGCTCGCCACCGCCTCCGGCCCGGTCTCCACCGGCCAGACGGTCACCAGGTAGAACTCGAACGGCACCTTCGGCACCGCGGCCGGGTCGACGTCCCGGCCGCGGGCCTGCACGCGCATGCCGTAACGGCCCGGCCCCTGGGGTGTCAGGAGGGGCAGGGCGTCCGGCGGGGCGTGCATCATGCCGGACAGGCGCACCTCGCCGGTGAAGGTGACGAGCTCCACCTCCTCGCTCTCGTCCCAGCCCTCGGGGTCGAGGGGCGGGGCGGTCTCGGCCAGCCGTACGGTCACGTCCACGACGCCGGTGTGGATGCCCGTCCGGATCACGGCGGCGCCGGGCGCCGAGGCGGTCAGTCCGTTGGGGACGGTTCCCGGATGGGCGCGGCCCGGCTCGCCGACCACGATCTGGTGATAGGTGACGTGCACGTCGGCCCTGGCTCGGGCGGGAGGTAAGTGGATCATCCCCGGAAGCCTAGCCCCGGCCGCCCGGACGTGGCCCGTGGGAGGGATCTTGGGGCTACGATCTCCCCCGTAGCCCCTTTCGTCCGGAAGGCGTCGCGATGAGCGAACGTTCGCTGAACACCGATGTTCCGAGCCCCGCCCGTATCTACGACCTGTGGCTGGGCGGCAAGGACAACTACGAGATCGACCGGATGGTGAGCGAGCAGATCCTCGCCGCCGTGCCCGACCTGCCGGTGCTGGCCCGTACGAACAGGGAGTTCCTCGGCCGCGCGGTGCGGTACATGGCCGGGGAGGCGGGCATCCGGCAGTTCCTGGACATCGGCACCGGCATCCCCACCGCGGACAACACCCACCAGGTCGCCCAGGCGGTGGCCCCGGACAGCCACGTCGTGTACGTCGACAACGACCCCATGGTCCTGGCCCACGCGCGGGCGCTGCTGCGGGCCGCGCCCGCGGGGACGACCGCCTTCGTCGACGCCGACCTGCGCGAGCCCGGCAAGATCCTGGCCGCCGCCGCCGAGCACCTCGACTTCGACCGGCCGATCGGGCTGACCCTGCTCGGCGTCGTGGACTTCCTCCCCGACACCGGCCAGGCCCGCTCGATCATCGCCGAGCTGCTGGAGCCGATGGCGCCGGGCAGCCACCTGGCCATCTCCCACGGCGTGGTCGGCAGGCAGCTCGAAGAGGGCGTCCGTCACTGGAACGAGAGCGGCGGGGCGCCCATGACGCTGCGCAGCCTTGAGGAGGTCACGAGCTTCTTCGACGGGCTGGAGCTGCTGGAGCCGGGCGTGGTGCCGCTGCCGCGCTGGCGTCCCGTCCCCGAGACGTTGTACGCCGACCGCGAGGCCGTCTACTGCGCGGGCGTCGGCCGCAAGCGCTGACCGTCCCCTGCTTCGCGCCGGTCCGGGCGATGCCGCCTTGCCGACCGGCGTACGCCGCCTGGCGGGCCCGCGTACCCTGAGTCCCCGATCAACTTCATTGAGTGACGGGAGCGGGATGGACGACGGGTTCGGCGCGGGGCTGGGGAGCGAGCGGGACCGGTGCGCGCGGGATCCGTGCCCCTGGCCGCCGGGGCCGTTCACGACCGGGGACGCCAGGTGGTTCTTCGGGCGCGAGCGGGTCGTGTCCGAGCTGGTGGGGCTGCTGGGGGCGCCGCGCGCCGCCCATCCCGTGGTGCTGGCCGGGGCGGCGGGGTCGGGCAAGACGTCGGTGCTGGCCGCCGGGCTGGTGCCGGCCGTCCTGGCGGGTTCGCCGGCGGGGGCGACGGAGCGGGGTCGCGCCGGGGTGTTGTGGCGTACGCCCGGCTCGCCGGTCCGGGGCGGGGGGCGGCCGGTGGAGGAGTGCGCGCTGCTGGTGGTCGACCGGTTCGAGGAGCTGTTCACGGCTCGGGCGGGATCCGGGGGCAAGGCGTACGTCGAGGAGCTGTGCGCGCTCGCGGCGGGCGGGCTGCCGGTGGTGATCGGGATGCGGGCCGGCTGCTACGAGCGGTGCCTGGGGTTTCCGCCGCTGGTCGAGGCGCTGCGGACGCGGTCGCTGCCGCTCGGCCCGATGACCGGCGACGAGCTGCGCCGCGCGATCATCGAACCGGCCCGGGTCGCCGGGCTGTCCCTGGAGCCGGGGCTGGCCGAGACGATCCTGCACGACCTGGGCGTCCGCGACGACGCCCCGGCGGCGGCCGACGCGCTGCCGCGCCTGTCCCACGCGATGCGCGCCACCTGGCACCGCCGCGACGGCGACACCCTCACCCACGCCGCCTACCGGCAAGCCACCGCGCCACCCCTCCCCCCCGGCCCCGCGCCAGCTTCCCCCTCCCCCGACCGGGAGGAGCCCCCTCCTCTGGAACCCGTTGGGCCCTCTCCTGGGCCGGAGGCGGCGGTTTCCGCCTCTGGCGCGGGGCCCGCGGCACTCTCCTCCGGCTTCGGTGGGGGCGGCAGGGGGTGTCCGGTCGGGCGGAGGGTGCGGGGGCTGGTCGTGGCGCTGGTGGTGCTGGTGGTGGTCGCCGGGGCGGGCGCGGGGCTGGCGTGGCAGAAGAGCGGCCGGGCGAGCGCCGCCCGCGTCACCGCGCTCGCCGAGCGGGCCGCCGTCCAGGCGCGGGCGCTGCGGGCCACGGACCCGGCGCTGGCGATGCAGGTGGCGGTGGCCGCCCAGGGCCTGGCCGACACCCCGGGCACCCGCGGCACGCTGCTCGACACCGCCGAGCCGTACGCCACCCGCCTGCGCTCGGCCGGTGACCGGCTGCGGGCGATCGCCTACAGCCAGGACCACGCCCTGCTCGCGACCGGCGCCGACAACGGCGTGGTCGAGCTGTGGGACGCCACCGACTCGCGCCGCCGCACCCCGCTGGCCACCCTGCCGCGGGCCGCCGGGCCGGTCGGCGCGCTCGCCTTCCGGCCGTCCGGCGGGGACCGCGTCCTGCTGGCGGCCACTCGGCAAGGGGTGGAGGTGTGGAACGTCGTGGACCCCGCCCGCCCGCGGCACGTCGCCGCCCTGCCCGGCGCGGCGACGGCGGCGTTCACGCCGGACGGCCGCACGGTGCTGGCCGCCGCCGCGCACGGCGTCCGGCGCTGGCGGCTCGCCGGCCGTCCGGTCGCCCTGCCCCCGGTACGCGCCTCCGCCCAGGTCACCCGCTTCGCCGTCGGCGACGACACGGTGGTGACCGGCCACGACGACGGCAGCGTGCGCCTGTGGGACCCGGCGCGGCCCGCCTCCCCCGCGGACACGATCGCGACCGGCCTCCAGGACGGCCCCGCCGCGCTCGCGATCAGCCCCGACGGCGGCGCGCTGGCCTGGTCGGCGCCCGCCCGCGGCACCTGGCTCTGCCTCCTGCGCGCCCGCCGCTGCGACCGGCCCGTCCGGTACGGCGACCCCGCCGGCGCCCTGGCCTTCAGCCCGGACGGCACCGTCCTGGCCGCCGCCGGCGACGACCGCGCGGTCCGGCTGTGGAGCGTCGCAAGCCGCGCGGAGGTCACCTCGTTCCCGCACCCCGACCGCGTGCTCGGCCTCGCCTTCACCGCCGACGGCCAGGCGCTGGCCACCGGGTCGGCGGCCGGCGCCTTCTACCAGTGGCGCCATCCGGTGCGCGTGCCCGACCCGGTGACCGGGCTGGCCCTGAGCCGGGACCGGACGCTCATGGCCACGACCGGCGCGCGCGGCGGCGCGCTGTGGGACGTCCGCGATCCCCGCCACCGCGTGCTGCTGTCACGCTGGAACGTTCCAGCGGCCGCCGCTCCGGCGCTGAGCGGCGACGGCCGCCGCCTGGCCACCGTCGAGCGCGGCGTGGCCGTGACCGTGTGGGACATCCGCGATCCCTACCGCCCGGCCCGGCACGTCCGGCTGCCGGTGCGCGGCCTCGCGGTCGCCGCCCTCAGTCCCGACGGACGCGTCCTGGCCACCGGCGACCACGGCGGCCGGCTGCTGCTCTGGGACGTCACCGGCCCGCCGCGCCGCCTGGCCGCCCGCGACGGCTTCGGCGACGTCGGCGCGCTCGACTTCAGCCCCGGCGGCGGCCTGCTGGCCAGCGGCGGCGCCGACCGCGGCGTACGGCTGTGGGACGTGCGCCGCCGCGCCCTCGACCAGGTCGCCCACCACGAGGAGCACGCCGACGCGGTGGCCGGCGTGCGCTTCGGCCCGAAGGGCGACGTGCTGGTCAGCACCGGCCACGACCGGACCGCCCGGGTCTGGCGGATCGCCGGCCCGGGCCGCGCCCCCCGTCCGGCGGTCCTGCGCGGGCACGGCGGCACCGTCCTGGTCGCCGGGTTCAGCCCCGACGGCGCCGCCCTGGCCACCACGGACGCCTCCCGCACCACCCGCCTGTGGGACCTGCGCTCCCGCCGGCCGATCGCCGAGCTGTCCCATCCCGACCTCGGGACCGTCCTGTACGCCGACGACCACACCCTCGTCTCGGCCGCCGGGCACGACCTGCGGTTGTGGGACCTGCGGCCGGAGTCGGTGGCCGAGCGCGTCTGCGAGGCCGCCGGGATGCCGCTCACCCGGGCCGAGTGGCGGCGCTACTTCGACGACCTGCCCTACCGTCCGCCCTGCTCGTGACCTCCGGCAGGGCGCTGACAGAGATCTGGCAGCGCTACCTGGCACGGTCCCCTCATGACGGACAAGACGGACGTGCTCATCGTCGGCGCCGGGCCCACCGGCCTCACCCTCGCCGTGGAGCTGGCCCGGCGCGGGATCGCCCACCGCGTCGTCGAGCGGGCGGCGGCGCCCTCGGCGGGCTCGAAGGGCAAGGGCCTCCAGCCGCGCACGCTGGAGATCTTCGACGACCTCGGGATCGTCGACCGGGTCCTGGCCGGGACGACGCCCTACCCGCCGATCCGGGTCAGGATCGGGCGGCTGCCGGTCTACCAGGGCCGCATGCACCGGCCGGCGGCGGCGAGCGAGCAGGTGCCGTACCCGACGGTGCGCATGCACCCGCAGTGGCGCACCGAGGCGCTGCTGCGGGAACGGCTGGCCGAGCTGGGCGGCGCGGTCGAGCACGGCGCCGAGCTGACCGGCTTCGAGCAGGACGCGGACGGCGTGACGGCCCGGCTCGGCACCGGGACGACGCTGCGCGCCCGCTACCTGGTCGCCGCCGACGGCGGCAGGAGCACGGTGCGCAAGGCGCTCGGCATCGGGTTCACCGGCCAGACCCGCGAGGAGGAGCGCATGGTCCTCGGGGACGTGCGCGTCGAGGGGCTGGACCGCGAGCACATCCACGCCTGGGTGCGGCCGGGCAGGGGGATGGTCGCCCTGTACCCCATGGCCGGCACCGACGCCTTCCAGTTCATGGCCCCGCTCCGGCCGGGCGCGACGCCGGACCTGACCCTGGCCGGCTTCCAGCGGCTCTTCGCCGAACGCTCGATGCTGCGCGCGGCCCGCGTCACCGAGTTGCTGTGGTCCTCGCTCTACCGGGTCAACATCCGGCTGGCCGACGCCTACCGCGCCGGACGCGTGCTGCTGGCCGGGGACGCCGCCCACGTGCACTCCCCGGCGGGCGGCCAGGGGCTCAACACCGGCGTCCAGGACGCCTACAACCTGGGCTGGAAGCTCGCCCGCGCGCTGACCGGCGGGCCGGCGTCGCTGCTGGACACCTACGAGGAGGAGCGCCGCCCGGTCGCCGCCCGTGTGCTCGGCCTCAGCACGGACCTGCACGACCGGAAGTCGTACAAGCGGGACGAGGAGACCTACCAGCTCCGGGTCGGCTACCGGGGCGGCTCGCTGGCCCGCGCGGGCGGCGAGCGGATGCCCGACGGGCCGCTGCGGCTGGCCGACGGCTCCCGGGCGCGCCTGTTCGACCTGCTGCGCGGCCCGCACTTCACGCTGCTGTCGCCGGACCCCGTGCACCGCGTGCCGGGCGGCCCGCAGGTGCGGGCGTACGCGCCGGCCGAGCCGTACGGCGGGGCGCGGCACACGCTCGTGCGCCCGGACGGCCACGTCGGGATCGCCACGGACTCCGCCGCCGAGCTGGCCCACTACCTGACGCTGGTGTGAAGCCCCCTTTGTAGTGGACCTGTAGTGGCTCTCTTGCGCCCCCGCACATCCTTGGATCTCAGCGGGCGCCACCCGTGCGCCCCGAGCAACCAGGGAGATCCTCATGGTCAAGACCGCTCGCCGTTACGCCAAGTACGCCGTCAGCGCCCTGTCCACCGCCATCTTCGTGCTGAACGGCTGATCACCCTCGCGTGCACCCCCGGGGGACCGCGTCTCCCGGGGGGCCACCCCCACACGAGCGGAAGGACGAGGCGTGTTCGGCACCGCGGTACGCCAGCTCGGTTATGCCTGGTCGATGATGTCGGGCCGCAGGTTCCGCCTGCGGGACGTGAATGCGCTGGCCGACGACATGCGCGTGACCCTGGAGACGTTCGGGTCCCCGGGCGAGGGCGCCGACGACCTGCTCGCGGGCAGCGACCCCGAGCTCCAGGAGGACCTGACCCGGCGGCGGCTGCGGCGCACGGTCCGCCACGCGGCCGCCGAGAGCCCCTACTACCGGCGCTGGTTCGAGACGAACGGCGTGGACCCCGGCTCGATCACGCCCGCGACGCTGTCCACGATCCCGCCCACGTCCAAGGCCGACCTGCGCGGCATGCCCGCCGCGTTCGTCTCCGACCGCGCCCGCCCGGTCGTGCTCGCGCACACGACGGGGACGACCGGGACGCCCACCATGGTGTGGTTCTCGGCGTACGAGATCGAGCTGATGTCCTCGATGTCGGCGCTGGCGCTCATGCTCGCCGGCAACCTGCGCTCCGCCGACCTGTGGGCCAACGCGATCAGCTCGCGGTCCATCGCCCAGATCCTCACCGAGCGGGCCGTCACCCGGACCGGGGCCGCGTTCGTGCACCTGGGCGCGGTCGATCCGGCCGTCGCGCTCGACCGGCTGGCCACCCCGATGCACGTGCCCGGCAAACACCCGCAGATCACCCAGCTCAACGTGACCGCCTCCTACCTGGCGGCCCTGGTCCAGGAGGCCGAGCGGGGCGGCTGGCAGGCCGGCGACTTCGGCCTGAGCACGATCTGGTCCGGCGGCGAGGTGCTGACCGACGCGCTGCGCGTGCGCGCGGAGCACACGTTCGGCGCGCAGGTCCGCGACGGCTACTCCATGACCGAGATCGCCCCCGTGGGCGGCCGGGTCTGCGCCGACGGCCACCTGCACCTGCCGGCCGACCAGGGGCTGGTCGAGATCCTCGACCCCGTCACCCTGCGGCCCGCCGAGCCGGGGGCCGTCGGCACCATCGTGGTCACCCCGTACTCCACCTACCGCGACACCACCCTGCTGCTCCGGTACGTCACCGGCGACCTGGTCAGGGTCCTGCGCGCGGACGAGCAGCCGTCGTGCGCGCTGGCCGCGCTGCCCGCGACCTCGCGCGTGCTCGGGCGGGTGTCGCCCGGCGGGCTCACCACGCGCGACGTCCTGGACGTGCTGCAGGCCGAGCACGCGCTGCCGCTGCCCACCCGCTGGTCGCTGGAGGGCTCCCTGCTGTACGTCGTGGCCGGCAAGTCCGACGCGGGCCTGCTCGGCCGCCTGGAGGAGCGGGCGCACGGGCTGCCCCTGGATGGCATCGTCCTGGTCGAGACCGCCGACGACCTGCCTGCCCCCTGCCGGCTCCGCGCCGACCTGCTGGAGCTCAGCTTCGAGCGAGGACTGTGATGACCCCGTACGTGCCGGCGCTGTACGCGCTCGTCGCCCTGACCGTCGCGCTGACCGCCGCCTACCTGGGCCGCTACGTCATGGCCAGGCCGCCGGTCGGCCGGATGGCGGGCTCCGACATCGCGGTCATGGTCGCCGCGCTGGTGGTGATGCCGTTCGCGTACCTGCACCTGCCGACCGGCGTCGTGGTGTCGGTCTTCGGGCTGGTGGTGCTGACGCTGGGGCAGCTCACGCTCGCGCCCGTGCTGGGCGGCCGATGGGCGACGGCGGCGGTGTTGCTGCTGTGCGCCGCCGACGTCGCCGTTTACCTCGCCGGATGGCCGGCGGGGGTGCTGGTGGTCAACGACGTGCTGCTGATGCTGCTCGTCGTCGGGGCGGTGAACCTGTGGGTGCAGGCCGCGGTCACGCCCGGCCAGGTGGCCGCGCTGGCGGTGGCGCTCACCGGCTACGACACGCTGGCCACCGGGCTGTCCTCGCTGACCCTCGACTTCGTGCAGCGCATGCAGGGGCTGCCGTTCGCTCCCGTGCTGGCCACCTCCTACGGCGAGAACCCCTCGCTGATCGGCCTCGGGGACTGCCTGATGTTGTCCATCTGGCCGGCGGTGGCGGTCCGGGCGTACGGGAAGGCGGCGGCCTGGTGGGCGGCCGGGCTGGAGGCGGTGCTGCTGGCGGTCTCCATCGCCGTCGTGCTGGGCGGCGGGCGGCCGATCCCGCTGCTGACCGCGCTCGGCCCGCTGATCTTCATCCAGTGGCTGTACTGGCGGCGGTGGTCGGCCCGGCGCACGCCCGCGCCGGTCCGGCCCGCGGTGAACCGGGCGCTGGACGTCCCGGCCGGCGCGCCGGCGGGGGTGTGGGCCGCGCTGGACGACGGCGGCGCGCTCGTCGGCGAGGGCGCCACCCCGGGCCAGGCCCGCCGCGAGGCCCGGCTGGCAGGCGCGACCGGCACCCCGGTCGTGCGGTGGCTCCAGGACTGAGACGGAAGCGGCGCCCCGTCACGGCTCGTCGCGGGGGTGGTCCTCCAGGTAGGCGGCGACCTGGCGGCCCTCCGGGGTGTCGCCGAACAGGGGCAGGGCATGCCGCCAGGCCGTGGCCGCCTCCTCGTGCCGTCCGAGGCGGGCGTGGGCCCGGCCCATCTCCGTGAGCGTGCGGGCCCGCCACACCTGCGGGCCGTCGCGGCCGAGCCGGTCCAGCGCGGCGGCCAGGTGCCGCAGCGCCTCGCGCGGGTCGCCCTGGCGCAGCCGGACGACGCCGAGTGCGTGCCCGCTCAGCGCCTCGCCCAGGACGTCGCCGCACTCCACGAACAGCCGCAGGCTCGCCGCCAGCGTCTCGGCCGCCTCCTCGAACCGGCCGAGCGCGCCCAGCGCCTCGCCGAGCCTGCGCAGCACCTTGCTCATCTCGACCCGGTCGCCGACGGCCTGGGCGGTCAGCAGACTCTCGCGGTAGCACGCGACCGCCTCGGCCGTCTCGCCCGCCTGGTAGCAGGCGGTGCCGAGGGCGCGCAGCAGGTTGCCGCGGGTGCCGTGGTCCTCCTCGCCGGTCTCCGCCAGCCGGGCACGCGCGATCCTGACGGCCTGCTCGTGCTCGCCGCGTTCGATGTGGATCCAGATCGGCCACGTCCAGGCGTAGGCCAGGCCGGCGGCGTCGTCGTGCGCGGCCAGCAGCTCGATCGCCGCGTACGCGTCGGCCAGCGCCTCGTCCAGCCGGCCCGAGCCGTGGCGGTCGGCGGCCCGGCTGATCAGCGCGTACGCGGCCCCGTGCGGGTCGCCGACCCGCTCGAAGGCGGCCAGCAGCTCCCCGCACGCCGCATCGGCGGCCGGGTAGCGGCCCCGCTCGATGTCCATGTTGACCAGCAGCAGCCTGGACCGCAGGGCCGTGCGCTCGTCGCCCGCCGCGGTGGCCGCCGCGATCACCGCGTGCTGGACGCGCTCGGCGTCGGCCAGGAAACGTTCCATCGTCAGGTAGCCGGTCAGGTGGTGGGCCAGCTCCGCGGCGGTGGCGACCTGCCCCAGCTCGGCGGCGGTGGTGACGGCGAGGACCAGCGTGCGCCGCTCGGCCGACAACCACACCGTGCCGGCGGGCGTGCCGGGGCCGGGCTCTCCGCGTTCGTAGGGCGGGGACAGCGGGATGGGCAGGCCGCGGGCGGCGGCCCTGGTCCTGCGGAGGCTTTCCAGCGCGAGCCGGGTCAGCGCGGCGTGCCGCTGCCCGGCGGGCTCCTCCGCCTCGGCGCGTTCCCTGGCGTAGACCCGCAGCAGGTCGTGCAGCCGGTAGCGGGGCTGACCGGCGGCGTCGATCTCGGTGGAGGTGAGCATGCCGCGCGCGACCAGCGTCTCCAGGACGGCGTCGGCCTCCCGCGCGGGCAGGCCGAGCAGGGCGGCGGTGGTCCATTCGGCGACGCTGTCCAGCCCAGCCAGCCCGAGCAGACGGAAGGCGTGCCTGGCCCACTCCGGCAGCGCCGCGTAGCCGGGCTCGAACGTCGCCCGGACGTCGAGGCCGCCGACGACCAGCTCGTCCAGGTCGTGGCCGGCCAGGCGGGTGGCCAGCTCGCGGACCGGCCAGACCGGGCGGATGGCCAGGCGGGCGCCGGCGACCCTGAGCGCCAGCGGCAGCCGGCCGCAGGAACGCAGGATCTCCTCGGCGGCGTCCGGCGCGGCGCCGATCCGGTCGCGGCCGGCCACGCGTTCGAGCAGCAGCCGGGCGTCCCGCTCGCCGGGCAGGTCGAGCCGGATCCGGACGGCGCCCTCCAGCGCGGGCAGCGGCGAGCGGGAGGTCACCAGGACCGCGCCGCGCGGGGTGCCCGGCAGCAGGTGGCGGAGCTGCGCCTCGTCCACGGCGTCGTCGAGGACGACCAGCACCGCCTGGTCGGCCAGCCGCTGGCGGAGCAGCCCGGCTCGTTCCTCGGCCGAGGCGGGGATCATGGCGCCGTCCAGGCCGAGGGAGCGCAGCAGCACGTCGAGCAGTTCGCCGGGGTCGCGCGCGCCGCGGGCGTCCTGGCCGAGCCGGACGAAGAGCTGGCCGCCCGGGTAGTCGGCGCGCAGCAGGTGGGCCAGGTGCACGGCGAGCGTGGTCTTGCCGATGCCGGGCAGGCCCGACAGGATCGCGATCGGCGGGCTGAGCCGGTCCGGCCGCGCCCGTAACAGCTGCAGCAGCTCGGCGATCTCCGGCTCCCGGCCGACGAAGTCGGCGGTGTCGGCCGGGAGCTGACACAACGCCTGAAGCGGCACGGCCGCCCCGGGCCACCGGTCGGCCGGGCCGGCCGCCGGGAAGCGCGGATCGGCCGCCGCGGTCGCCCCCGGCAGCCGGTCGAGGTCGGGGTCGCCGGCGAGCAGCGCGGCGTGCAGGCGGCGCAGCTCGGGGCCGGGTTCCAGGCCCAGCTCGGCGACCAGCAGCTCGCGGGCCTCGCGGAAGGCGTCCAGTGCCTCGTCCCGCCGCCCGCCGCGGTGCAGGGCGATCACGAGCTGCTCCCACAGCCGCTCGCGCAGCGGGTGGGCGGCGATGAGGGCGCGCAGCTCGGCGACGAGGTCGTCCTGCCGGAGGGCGAGCCGGGCGTCGATCCACTCCGACCGGGCGACCGCGAGGCGTTCCTCCAGTTCGAGGAGCCGGGGGGCCATCGCGCCGGTGAGCGGCACGTCCTCGGCGGGCGCGCCGCGCCACAGGGCGACGGCCTCGGCGTAGGCGCGCTCGGCCGCGGCCAGGTCGCCCGCCGCCCGCTCCCGCCGGGCCAGCCGCAGGGTGTCCTCGAACACCAGCAGGTCCAGGCTGCCCGGCGGGACCTCGCAGACGTAGCCCGAGCCCTCGGTGCGCACCAGCAGGCCGCCGCCCGCCAGGGACCGCCGGAGCTGGTGGACGTAGGTCTGGATGTTGGCCAGGGCCGAGCGCGGCGGATCGTCCCAGACGGCGGAGATCAGGCGCTCCCTGGAGACGGTCGCGTTCGGGTGGAGCAGCAGGACGCCGAGCACGGCCCGCTGCTTGCGGCTCAGGTGCACCCGCCCGCCGGGGCCGTTGACCCGGATCGTGCCGAGGATCGCGAAGTCCACCGTGCCTCCCTCGTGGCCGAACCGAAAGATCGGCTTTCCGGACGGCAGTACATCCCCCGCGACGGCGTTTTGACAATCCCGGGTGAGGGACCCTGACCTGATCCGGCGCGGTCAGCCGCAGACGGGCCGGTAGGGCAGCGTGGGCACGTACGTCCGCCACTCCCGTTCGGTCATTGCCCGCCCGGCGCGCGCGCAGACCGTCTTCGCCACCAGTTCGGCGGCGGCCGGGACGCGCCCGACGGTCCCGCCGGCGTCCACCGTCAGGACGTGCGAGCCGTCGGGCGCGAAGGCGATCGACAGCAGCTCGCCCTCGTCGCGGTCGAGTCCGCCGCCCGGGTCGGCGGACAGGCCGAGGTCGCCGCCCGTCGTGGGGTCGATCAGGCGGACGCGGCCCTGCCCCGCGTTGACCGCGACGAGGTCCTCGACCGGCGAGTACGCCGGCGTGCCGAGGAAGGAGAAGCCCTCGGTCCCCTCGGTCAGCCGCCGGCCGCCCGCGTCCCATGCGCTCAGCCGGCCGCGCGAGTCGAGCACGACCAGCCCGTCCCCCGCGTGGGTGAAACGCACCCAGGAGCCCAGGACGTCCTTGCCGAAGACGCTGAACGGCGGGCCCGCGGCCCGGCCGTCGGCCGCCCGCAACACGCGCACGTCCAGGCCGGTCACCGCCAGCCGTCCGCCGTCGGGCGCGAACGCCAGGTCCACGACCTGGCTCAGGGGCGTGCTCCACAGGCGGCGGCGCGACCGCCAGTCCCACAGCTCGACCGCGTCCTCGCCGGTTCCCGGACCGTCGAGCACGAGCGCGAGCCGGGCGCCGTCCGGGCTGAAGCGGACGAGCTCGGGCTGCGCCCGCCCGGCACCGGCGGTGAACCCGCCCACGGGCTGCCTGGTCGCGGGGTCCAGGACGCTGACGTCGTGGCCGGACAGCAGCGCGAGGCTCCGGCCGTCGCGGCTGAAGGCGAGCGCGTGCGCGGTGGGCAGGCGGCCGGACGTCCCGCCCCCGGCCTGGCGGAGCGCGCCGTCCACGACGAGGTGCAGCCCGTCCTCGCCGAGGTCGGCCCGCTCGTACGGCGGGCCCTCGACCGGCTCGTTCACCAGATCGGCGACGTCCACGGCGAACACCTGGTCGCCGACCAGGTAGCGGAAGGTCGTGCCGTCGAAGGCGGCGGCCGGGCGGCTTCCGGTGTCCACGTCCCCGCGCACCGGGACGGCGCTCAGCAGGTGGCTGTCGGGCAGCCGCCAGAACTGGACGGTGGCGTCGGTGACGGTGGCCAGCAGCCGGCCCGTGTGGTCGAAGACGGGATCGCCCTTGTTCCATACGCCTTCCGTGCCCTCGCCGACCTCCTCGGTCCAGCCCTCCTCCGTCTGCCTCAGGGTCAGGGTCCCGTCGCCGGACGTGGCCAGCCACCGGCCGTCGGGGCTCAGCGTGCCGCGCCGGGCGGCGGGGTCGGTGACGTCCCACTGCTCGCTGTCGTCCGGCTTGACGATCACCTTGCGGCCCTCGTGCCGGCGGACGACGTCCTGCCAGCCCTCGACCAGGTCCCTGGTCCGGTGGACCGGCCAGTCGCCGACCGGGCGGCCGGTGCCGGCGTCCCAGGCGCGGGCGCGGCGCCCGGTGGCGGCGACCAGCGTGCGGCCCGAGGGGGACAGCCCGATGTCGGACACCGGGTCGCGGCCGAGGCCCAGCCCGGAGATCAGGGTGACGCGCCGGCCCGTGCGCACGTCCCACAGCCGCGCCTGGTCCTGGCCGACGCTGAGCAGCGTGCGCCCGTCGGCGCCCAGCGCCCGCAGGGTGCTGCGGGCGGCGGCCGGGTCGCGGAACATGCCGCGCTCGCGCTGCGCGAGCGCGGCGGTCAGCGCCGCCCTGGCCTGCGGCGTGGGCCGCAGCCGCCAGGCGGCCACGGCGAGCAGACCGGCGAGCACCGGATCGCTCCGCCGGGTCGCCTCGGCGCGCGCGGCCAGGCGCGTGGACTCCGACGTCGTCAGGCGGTCCTGGAGCTCGTCGGCGCGGGCGGCGGCGAGCCTGCTCTGCTGGACCGCCACGCCGCCCGCGACCAGCGCGACGACCAGCAGCCCCGCCAGGCTCAGCGTCAGCAGCCGGGCGCGGCGGGCCCGGCGTTTGGCCAGCCGCGCCGACGACTCCAGGAAGTCTCGCTCGGCCTGGGACAGCCTGATGTCCCGGCGGGCGGTCGCCGCCCAGCTCAGGGCCTCGTCCAGCATCGTGCCGTGGAACAGGCCGCCGTCCCTGCGGCCGCCGTCGTCCCAGCGCCGGACGGCGGCCAGGATCGGGCCGTGGACGGCCAGCCCCTCCCTGTTGGCCTCGATCCAGCGGCGCAGCCGCGGCCAGGCGTGCGGCAGAGCCGGGCGGGCCAGCCAGACCTCGCGGCCGTCGCGGCCCAGCAGGTACGCGAACACCTCCAGGATCCTGGTGACCGCCGGGATCTCGGCCGCCGGGCGACCGGCCACCAGCTCGTCCAGGGCGGCCTTCCGGGTGGCCAGCTCGCCCATGCCGTCCACGGTGAACAGGCGCAGGAACACCTCGGGCGCCAGCTCCCGCTCCGCGGGGGACAGCAGGGTGTAGGAGTCCTCGGCCAGCGTGCCGAGCGACGGGTCGGCGACCGTCCCGGCGACGTGGGCGGCTTGTCGCCCGCGTTCGAGCAGCCGCGCGGTGTCGAGCCCGCCGTCCCCGCTGACCAGCGCGAGCAGCAGCCGGCGGGCCTCGGGACGCCGGCCGGGCTCCTTGCTCAGCGCCGCCGACACCAGCGGGCGCAGCGAGTCCGGCAGCGCGGCCAGGTCGGGCGTGGCCGACAACACCCGGTGCATCACCCCGCCCAGGCTCTCGGCCTCGAACGGGTCGGCGCCCGTGGCCGCGTACAGCACGACGCAGCCCCAGGCGAACACGTCCGCGGGCGCGCCGGCCCGCTGGCCGCCGAACACCTCGGGCGCCATGTACGTCGGTGTGCCGGTCACCAGGCCGGTCGCGGTCAGCGACATCTCGGCGGTGCGCGCGATGCCGAAGTCGATGACCCGCGGGCCGTCCGGGCCGAGCAGCACGTTGTCCGGTTTGAGGTCGCGGTGCACCACGCCGGCCTCGTGGATGGCGGTGAGCGCCGTCGCCACCGCCGTGGCCAGGCGGTGCAGGTCGCCGCCGAGGAAGCGGCGGCCGGCGGCGACCGCCTGGCGCAGGCTCGGCCCGGCGACGTACTCGCTGACGATGTGGGGGCGCGGGCCGTCCAGCTCGGCGGCGAGCACGCGGGCGGTGCAGAACGAGGCGACCCGCCGCGCCGCCTCGGCCTCCCTGGCCAGCCGTCCGGCCTCGTCGCCGTGCAGCACCTTGATCGCCACCCGGGCGCCGTCCTCGGCGTATGCCTCGTAGACGACGCCCTGACCGCCGGCGCCCAGCCGTCCGGCGAGCCAGTAGCCGCCCAGGCGTTGCGGGTCGTCGGGGGTCAACGCGTTCACGGCTGGTTGGATGCGATGATCGCCAGCAAAGTTGTGGTCATTTTTGCCGATTTATCGGTGCTTGACATTCCAGCGGCGTCAGGATCTAGGATCGCCGCCGTGCTCATGACCTTGACGCTCAGCGCGGCGCTCGTTCTGACCGGAACGCCCGCGCAGGCCACCAAACCCGTGTCGTTCCAGGGGTTCACCATCCAGATACCGGTCTCCTGGAAGGTGAAGAAGGACCCGATCGGCGGGCTCGACGTGGTCACCGGGGCCTGCTCCAAGCGGGCGACGGAGTGCCCCGGCTTCTCCCTCGGCGGGCCGCGGGCCATCGCCTACGCCTCCGAGGGCGGCACGTACCGGCCGGGGCAGCCGTACCACCCCAGCACCGGGGTCGTGGAGTGCGTCCCGGACCGGCGCTACTGGGAGGGCGTCCAGCCCGTCCGGCCCGCCCGCACCGCGACCGTGCAGGTGGGGGCGGGGCACCAGGCCCGCTTCACCGAGTGGAAGCTGGGCTGCCAGACGAAGACCAGCAAGCCGGCCCCGGTGTCCTTCACCCAGCGCATCTGGTACCTGCGCAAGGAGAAGGTGCTGGTCGTCGACCAGTGGAAGACCCCCGGGCTGGGGAACATCCTGGCCAAGGCCGTCTGGAAGTGACCGGGTTGCCCGCGCGCCGTGCGGGCAGGAGATCGTCATGCGCGGCAAGCGGCTCTCCACGGTGGAGGAGCAGACGTACGCGGTGGTCCTCGACCCCGGTGACGAGGTGGTCGAGAGCCTGACGGCGTGGGCCGCCGACAACGGCGTCCGCGCCGCCCGGCTGACCGGCATCGGCGGGTTCCGGCAGGTCACGCTGGGCTTCTTCGACCCGGAGGCGCTCCGCTACGACCCGATCCCGGTCGACCGCCAGACCGAGGTGCTCTCCCTGATCGGCGACTTCGCCATGCCCGACGACGACGTGCGGCCCACCCTGCACGCCCATGCGGTCGTGGGCCTGCCCGACGGCACGACCCGCGGCGGCCACCTGCTGGCCGGCCAGGTGTGGCCGACGCTGGAGGTGATCGTCACGCAGTCCCCCAGCTACCTGCGGCGCCGCCACGACCCCGCCACCGGCCTGGCCCTCATCGACCTGCGCTGACCCCCTCGGCCTGCGCCGCCGCCGACCTCTCAGCCCGCACTGTCCTCGCCGGCCGCCGGCCGCCGGCCCGGCCGCTCCCGCCCGGTCGCCGGGCGGCGGCGGTCACTCGAAGTCGTCCGGGTTCAGTTCCTTCATGTGCTCGAAGCGCTCGCGCTCCTCGTCGTACTCTTCCTCGCCTGCGGGGCCTTCGAGATCGGCCGCGGGCGTCTCTTCGTCCTCGGGCTCTTTGCGTCGCATGCTCATCCCCCTCCCGGCGGACCGGACACGGGGCTCCCCCGCGCCCATCGGTCCGGCTACCCCTCTGACCTGCGGGCAAACGATCGCGTACGCCGGATGTTGACCGGCTCTTGTGCGGGCTCGTGGGGGCGCTTGGCGCGCCGAAGGGGAGGTTTCCGGGCGATTGTTCCGACTATCTGAGGAGATGTACGTGCCCACCAAACGCTCCGCCAAGCCGACCCGGTCGAAGCCCGACAGCCAGCCGTGGCTGCACGTGAACGGCGTGGAGATCCAGGAGTACGGCACCGTGCGGATGTTCCCGCTCGGCCTCTCCCGTGACGCGCGCGAGTACTCCTGCCAGCGCCTCAACCAGATCCTGGCCGACACCCAGATCCTCTACAGCCTGTACAAGAAGCACCACTGGCTGATGCGCGGCCCGACCTTCTACCAGCTCCACCTGCTGCTGGACAAGCACGCCTCGGAGCAGATCGCGCTGGTGGACGAGATGGCCGAGCGCGTGCAGACCCTCGGCGGCGTCGCGGTGGGCGACCCCCGGCACGTGGCCGAGATCACCGTGATCCCGCGCCCGCCGAACGGCTGCGAGGAGGTGCCCGCCATGCTCTCGCGCCTGATCGAGGCGCACGAGACCATCCTCGTGGCCGCCCACGACGCGGCCGCCCGGGCGCAGGAGATGGGCGACGACGGCACCAACGACCTGCTGGTCTCCGACGTCATCAGGACGAACGAGCTCCAGACCTGGTTCCTGATCGAGCACCTGGTGGACACCCCGCTGGTGGAGAAGCCGGACAGCTGACCGGCCACCCGATGTCCGGTAAGCCGGAAATCGACGCCAGGTGAAGGAAATGTCTGGATTTAGGCGGACATCGCACACCGGGCGTAACGGTTCATACCGGGCGCAGTAAGGCGCCGCATCGAGCCTGCACCGCCGGGTACGGAGGAATCGCGGGCCTTCGGGGCCGCCGGCGACCCGCCAGAGCGCGCCGCCACGAAGGCGTGCCTCACCAGCGGGACGCCCTCTGACCAGGGCCGACCCCGACCGGGCCGCCCTGACGGGGGCTACTTCTGACCGGGAGCGACGGAGAACGACATGACCGAACCGCTGACCTCACCGCCCGCCCCCGCCCACGGCGTCGCGGGACGGGAGCGGCGGCCATGAGCCTGTCGGACCGCGAACGCCGCATCCTGGCCGAGATCGAGCAGGATCTGCGCTGGCAGGACCGCGACTTCGCCTGCCGCATCGACGCGCTCAACGCCAAACCGGCCCGCCGCCGCCGCTGCCCGGTGACCCGCAGGGAGATGGCGTTCATCCTGGTCATCGTGGTCGCGATGACCCTGCTGTCGGCGGTCGTGTTCGTGGCGGCGGGCCGTCCGCGCACCCCGCCCGCGCCGCGCCCCACCCGTGAGGTGGTGACCACCTCGCCCCAGGTCACCCATCCATGACCGCCGGCCGCCCGCTCAGGACGGCGGCGGGGCGACCGAGGCGCGGGTGACCAGGCGCGAGCGCAGCGTGTGCACGTCGTGCCGCGGCTCGGCCCCGTCGAGCACGTCGAGCAGCACCTCGGCGGCCTTCGCGCCGAGCTGGTGGACCGGCTGCTCGATCATCGTCAGCGGCGGGTCCATGACGGCCGCCCAGGCGCTGTCGTCGAAGCCGATGAGCGAGATGTCGGCCGGGTAGGACAGCCCGGCGGCGCGCACGGCCCGCAGCGCCCCGGTCACGGCGTCGGTCTCGGTGCAGAACAGGGCGGTGGTCCGGTCGGGCAGCGCCAGCATGCGGGCCACCTCCTGGGTGGCCCACTCCTCGGTCTTCGGGCCGGTCATGACCAGCTCGGGATCGAAGGGGATGCGGGCGTCGTCGAGCGCGTCGAGGTAGCCGCGCAGGCGCTCGCCGTCGGTCCACACGTTGCGGGCCTTCTCCAGCAGCGCCCGCCTGGTCACGGGCGGATCGACCGAGGACGGCCCCCACACGAACCCGATGCGCCGGTGGCCGGCCGCGATCATCACCTCGACGGCCTCGCGGGCCGCGCCGCGGTTGTCGATGACGACCGTGTCGAGGTCGAGCGGCGCGACCGCGCGGTCGACCAGCACGATCGGGATGCCCCGGCCCATGGCCGCCCTGATGTGCTTGACCTCGTCGCGCCCCACGGCTGCCGAGGCGATGATGACGCCGTCGACCCGCTTGTCGATGAGCACGTCGGTGGCCGCCACCTCCTCGTCGAGCCGCTCGTACGTGCTCAGCACGATCGTGTCGAACCCGCGGGCGCGCGAGGCGTCGGAGATGCCGCGCATGACGCCCGCGAAGAACGGGTTGCCGATGTCGGCCAGGATCACGCCGAGCGTGTGGCTGACCCCGGTGGACATGCTGCGGGCCAGGGCGTTGGTGCGGTAGCCGAGCTTCTCGGCCGCCGCCAGCACCCGTTCACGCAGCTCCGGGCTGACATAGCCGTAGCCGCCGAGGGTGCGGGCCGCGGTGGCGCGGCCGACGCCGGCCTCGGCGGCCACCTCCGAGATCGTCGGCCGCCCCGACTGGCTCCGGTCGGCTGCCATCGAACGGGTTCCTCGTTTCTGGGGGGTCGCGGGCACGCCCATGCTAGCCGCGCGGGGCGGGCCTGCCGAAGCCGAAGGCGCCTTCGACGAAGCACTGGTCGTAGGCGGTCTCCGCGCCGGCCAGCAGCGCCCGCAGGACCGCCCCGCGGCCGGGCGCGGCGCCCTTGCGCCAGCCGTCGCGCAGCAGGGAGACGGCGAACCCGGCCAGGAACGCGTCCCCGCAGCCCATGGTGTCGACGATCTTGCCCGGGTCCTCGACCAGCCGGGCGGGGGCGGCGACCAGGTGGTGGCCGTCGTAGGCCATCGCGCCGTCCACGCCCCTGGTGCCGAGGGCCAGGCGGGCGCCGCTCGCCACGGCGCGGGCCAGCAGGTCGCGGGTGCCCGCCGCGTCCAGGTGGGAGCAGGACAGGAGCACCAGGTCGGCGTGCGGGCAGACGCGGTCCAGGTAGGCGGGGGCGCGGTAGTCGTCCTCGCTGGACAGGTCGAAGCTGACCAGGGGACGCAGGCCGGCCAGGCCGGGCAGCTGGTCCTCGCTGCCGGAGTAGACGCTGGAGTGCACCAGGTCGAACGAGCCGGCGTAGGCGAGCAGGTCGCCGGTCAGCGCCAGCGGCTCCCGCACGGTGACGCCGCCGCCGTTCCAGCCCAGGAAGACCCGGTCGCCGTCGTCCACGCGCAGCCGCGACACGCCGCTCTCGCCGGTACGCACCACGCAGCGATCGACCGCGACGCCCTGCGCGGCGACGGCCTCGCGCAGGAAGCCGCCGAGGTCGTCGTCGCCGAAGACCCCGAGGTAGGCGGCCTCGACGCCGAGGCGGCCCGCGTAGACGGCGACGTTCACGCTGTTGCCGCCCGGATAGTCGATGCCCCGATCGACGAACCGGTCGACGATGTTGTCGCCGAAACCGAGGACTCTCATGTTTCTCCTGTGCCGAGGGGGTTCGGGATGGGCAGGCCGGGGCCGCTCCCGTCCCGGCGGGCGGGAGCGGGAGCGGGGGTGGCGGCGGCCTAGTAGTCCATGACCCGGTAGTAGCGGCGCAGGTCGAGCGAGTGGTCGCGGACCCGTTCCAGGTGCTTGCTGACCCGGCCCAGCACCGTGTCGAGCACCAGCGGCGCGAGCAGGCCGCGGAACTCGGGGCTGATGCCGTCGAGCGGGTAGTCGCGGGTGTCGAAGACGGTGACGTCCTTGGAGATGCGCCTGGCGAAGGCTTCGGCGCGGTCGGTGAGCGGGCGCGTCTCGTCCTCGCCCTGGAAGATCAGCACGCTCGTGTCCTCCTCCAGCAGCTCCAGCGAGCCGTGGAAGAACTCGGCGCTGTGCACCCTGGTGGTGCGCAGCCACTGCATCTCCTCAAGGATGCACATCGAGTACAGGTAGGTGAATCCCCACAGGTTCCCGCCGCCGATGAGGAAGTGGTAGTCGGTGTCCTTGTGGGCCTCGGCGAACGCGGCGGCCACCGGCTCGGCCTGCCGGGCGACCTCCAGCATCACGCCCGGCAGCCCGGCCAGCTCGCCGGCCAGCTTCTCGTAGCCCTCGAACTCGCCGCGGCGGGACAGCAGGCGGCCCATGAACAGCAACATCTGCTGGTCGAACGGCCACGCCTTCGGCTCCGACACCAGCACGGCGTCCACGGCCTTGGCGATCGGCGAGTCGGGGTAGCCGGTGAAACCGACCGTGTAGGCGCCCTTGTCCTTGACGTACTCGATCGCGCGCAGGCTGTCCTCGGTGGTGCCGGAGACCGAGGTGAAGATCGCGACCGTGCGCTCGCCGAGCCGGGCGTCGCCCGAGACGACCAGCTCGGCCGCGATCGCGGCGCGCACGTCGAGCGTCGAGCTGCGCCTGGCCAGGTGCTCGTAGGGCCACATCTGGGCGTACGTGCCGCCGGCGCCGACGAGCAGGAGGGTGTCGAACCCCTGGTCCACGAGCCGATCGACGAGCTCCTCGATCTGGGGGCGCAGGGCCACGGTGCTGGCCAGCTGCGACAGGAATTCCGGCTCGTTGAATCCGAGCATCTTCGCGTCCTTTCGGGAAAGCTTGCGGGCCGGCGGCGTCCAGCGGCCTGATACCGGTATCACGCGGAGGTCACGCTGACACAGGATCCGGCCACGCGTCAACACCCCACCTGCGAGAACCTGTCTCTTGCTGCTGTTTCATCGCAGGAAAAAGCCCACAGACAGGCGCTCGGAAAGAAAATCTTGCTTCGCGGTCTGGTACCGGTATCAGTTCATCTGTACAGTCAGCCAACACCCCCACCGCGGACCGGCAGGTCCCCCTCTCCCTCCGAGAGAAAGGAAGCCCATGCGCCCTCGCGCAATGACGTCGTTCGCGGCGCTCCTCGGGACGCTCGCCCTGGCCGGCTGTTCCGGCGGCGGCGACGGAGCGGCCACGGCCCCCGCCGCCGACCTGTCCGCCACGCCCGACTTCTCCGGCACGCTGAGCATCCTCACCAAGTTCGCCGGCGAGCCGCTGCAGCCGTACTTCGAGGATCTGGCCGCGGCGTACCAGAAGCAGCACCCGGGCGTGAAGGTCGAGCTCATCCAGGAGACCGACCAGAGCATCAAGGACAAGACCAAGACGCTGACCGCCTCCGACGCGCTGCCCGACGTCTTCTTCACCTGGAGCGGCAACTGGGCGGAGAACTTCGTGCGCGGCGGGCGGGCCGCCGACCTGAGCAAGGTGATCGGCCCGGACACCGAGTGGGGCAGGACGTTCAGCCCCGGCTCGCTGTCGGCCTTCGCCTACGACGGCAAGTACTACGGCATCCCGCTGTACGGCAACGGCAAGTTCATGGGCTACAACAAGACCGCCTTCGACAAGGCCGGCGTCAAGGTGCCCGGCACGTTCGAGGAGCTGGTCGGGAGCTGCGCGGCGCTGCGCAAGGCGAGCTACGAGCCGATCGCCTTCGGCAACAAGGACGGCTGGCCCGCCCTGCACTACCTCCAGCAGCTCTTCGCCTACGACGTGCCGGCCGACGTCCTGCAGGCCGACTTCACCCCGAAGACGGCCAAGCTCGACAACCCGGGCTACGTGACCGCGCTCAACCGGTTCAAGACCCTGGTCGACACCTGCACCGACACCGGCAAGGGCACCAACGGCGTGCTCTACAGCTCGGCGCAGCAGGCCTTCCACGACGGCAAGGCGGCCATGTACTACCAGGAGGTCCTGGAGTTCGACAACGCCACCGACAAGAACGGCCTCAAGCCGGACGACTTCGGCATCTTCCAGCTCCCCGCCCCCCAGAACGCGGCCGGCGACCCCAAGACCATCGAGGGCGCTCCCGAGGGTTACCTGATCAACGCCAGGTCGCCGCGGGCCGCGCTGGCCGTCGACTTCATGAAGTTCGTGACCTCCACGCAGAACGCCAAGACCCTGTCGGCGCCCCCGTACGGGCAGCCCAGCACGGTCGTCGGCGCGGTCAGCCCCGAGACCTCCAGCAAGGCCGTCTACGAGGGCATGGAGCAGGTCAACAAGGCGCCGCGGCTGGCCGCGTGGCTCGACACCGTCACCGTGCCCGAGGTCGCCGACGCCTGGCTGGCCGGCGGCGAGGCGCTGATCAGCGGCGGCTCGACCCCCGACAAGGTGCTGGCGAGCGTCCGCGAGGCGTCGGAGTCGGCGAAGTAGGCCGGGCGGCCGGAGGGAGAGCATGCCGGTGCGTGCCATACGTCAACGGGCGCTCGGCCTGGCGTGGGTGGCTCCCGCGCTCGCGCTGGTCGTGGTGTTCGTCTACCTGCCGCTGGTGCAGAACTTCCAGTTCAGCACCCTCAAATGGGACATCTACCGCGGCACCCAGGAGTACGTCGGGCTCGACAACTACCGCAAGCTGATCGACGACCCGGTCTTCTGGTCCTCGCTGGGCAACAACGTCCTGTATGCGGTGGTCTCGATCGTCTTCCAGGTGTTCGGCGCGCTGCTGCTGGCCGCGCTGATCGAGGGCGTCCGCAGTGAGCGGTGGCAGCGCGGCCTGCGGGCGGTGTACTTCATCCCGTCGGCGATCTCGATGACCGTCGCCGGCCTGCTCTTCTACTTCATCTACGAGCCCAACCTGGGCCCGCTCAACCACCTGCTCAGGGCGATCGGCCTGGACGGCCTGGCCCAGGCGTGGCTGGGCCAGGAGAGCACCGCCATGTCGGCGATCATCGCGATGAGCCAGTGGCAGGGCTTCGGCTACTCGACGCTGCTGTTCGCGGTCGCGATCCAGCGCATCCCGCGCGAGATCTACGGCGCCGCCGCCATCGACGGCACCGGCCCGGTCCGGCGGTTCTTCCACGTGACCGTGCCGCTCGTGCGCGAGATGACCGGGCTGATGATGATGGTCACCGTCTCGGGCGCCTTCCAGGTGTTCAACGAGGTCATGGTGATGACCAGCGGCGGCCCCGACAACTCCAGCCAGGTCCTGGGCACCTGGCTCTACCGCAGCGGCTTCGTGCGCAACAACTTCGGCTACGCCGCCGCCATCGCGACGGTGATCTTCGTCATCACGCTCGGCATCGCCGTGGGACAGATGTGGGTCACCCGTAAGAGAAGGGTGGAATGGTGAGTCGCCGCGGCTTCCTCGGCGTGATCGCGCGCGTGTTCCTCTGGGCGTTCCTGCTCTGCCTCGCGGTGGTCGTGCTCTATCCCCTGCTGTGGATGGTGCTCAACGGGTTCAAGTCCAACAGCGAGCTGTTCGGCAACCCGTTCGCGCTGCCGTCGAGCTGGAGCTTCGAGAGCTACCAGAAGGCGTGGAACCGGGGGGTGAGCGACTACCTGACGACGAGCGTGCTGGTCACGCTCACCTCCACGGTCGCCACCGTGTTCGTCAGCGCGTGGGCGGCCTACGGGCTGACCCGGGTGGACATCCCGTTCAACCGGTTCGTCACGATGGCCATCCTGGGCGGGCTCATGCTCGCGCCGACCGTGGCGCTCGTGCCGCTGGTCAAGATGTTCCAGGCCATGGGGTTGTACAACAGCTTCTGGGCGCTGCTGATCCTCTACACCGCGTTCCGGATCCCGTTCACGACGTTCCTCATCCGGGCGTACATGATCGACCTGCCGCGCGAGGTGGACGAGGCCGCCGAGATGGACGGGTGCGGCCGCTGGACCGCGTTCTGGCGGATCATCCTGCCGATGTGCAAGCCGATCCTCACCTCGACCGTGCTGCTGCACATCCTGTTCGCCTGGAACGAGTACCTGTTCGCGATGGTCTTCACCAGCGGCGCCGGCGTGCAGACGCTGCCGGTCGGCCTCACCGGCCTGATGAGCAAGCACGGCACGGACTTCCCCGTCGTCTTCGCCGGGATGGTGATCGCGGCGCTGCCCGTGGTGCTGCTGTTCTTCCTCGGCCAGCGCTACATCGTCAAGGGCCTCGCCGACGGGGTCGGGAAGTGAGTCCGATGTCGTTGTCACTGCGGCAGGTCACCGGTTCGAACTTCGCCTACCAGCACCTGCCCTTCGACCGTTTCCTCGACGACGCCGCCGCGCTCGGTCGCGAGCACCTGGAGCTGTGGGGCGTCGCGCCGCAGCTGCACGTGCCGTGGCTGAGCGACGCCGAGGCGCGGGCGATCCGCCGGCGCGCCGCCGGGCGGGGGCTCACCGTCCGCTGCCTGACGCCCGAGCAGGTGGCCTACCCCGTCAACCTGGCCTCGCCGGACAGCCGGCTGCGGGCCGCGAGCTTGGCGATGTTCCGCCGGGCCGCCGAACTGGCCGCCGAGCTGGGGGCCGAGCTGCTGCTGCTGACCCCGGGCCGGGGCTTCGAGGACGAGCCGGTCGCCGCCGCCTGGCGGCGCTCGGCCGACGCGATCGGCGAGATCTGCGCCTACGCCCGCACGCTCGGCGTGTCGTGCGTGCTGGAGGCGTTGCAGCGGGTGGAGTCCAACCTGGTCAACGACGCGCCCACGCTGGCCCGCATGATCGACGAGGTGGGCGCCCCGAACCTGGGCGCGGTGCTGGACACCGTGGCCATGGCGGCGGCCGGGGAGGACGTGGACGACTACTTCGACGCCCTCGGTGACCGCGTCAGGCACGTGCACCTGATCGACGGCTCCCCCACCGGGCACCTGGCCTGGGGCGACGGCGAGCTGCCGCTCACGGAGTACCTGGCCGCGCTGGACCGCAGGGGCTACCGGGGAGCGATGACGTTCGAGCTGTTCGGGGCCGGGGACTACGCCTTCGACCCGCGTCCCGTGGTGGAGCGCTGCCTGGCCTCCGTACAGGCAGCGCTCCCGGGAGCCTCATAGCCCGCCGACGGCTCCGGGCGTGACCAGCCCCCTGGCCGAGCCGGGATACCTGGCCACCAGCCTGGTCCTGCCGGTGCGGACGTCCACCGCGTAGGCCCGGGTGTCCTTCCCGACCTCGACGGCGAGCGTGACCTCCGACGGGCTCCGCCAGATCGTGGCGTTGTCGATGCGCGCCCCCTTCGGCAGGCCCTTGACCGGGACCTTCCGCACGGTGCGGCCGGTCCTGGTGTCGAGCACGGTGAGCCGGCGGGTCATGTACTCGGGCAGGACCTTCTTGCCGGGCGGGAACTCGAAGGCGACCACCGTGCGGCCGTCCGGGGCGAGCTCGCTGAACATGATGAAGACGCCGTCGAAGCGCACCGGCCTGCCGCCGCCGGTGACCGGCATGAACAGCAGGTCGGTCTTGCGGTAGCGGACCAGCTCGGCGACGCCGTCCTTGATGGCGACCGGCTCGTACACGCCGGGGACGGACACCGTCC
The DNA here is from genome assembly GCF_040649795.1 of Nonomuraea sp. NPDC048881. NCBI lineage: Bacteria > Bacillati > Actinomycetota > Actinomycetes > Streptosporangiales > Streptosporangiaceae > Nonomuraea > Nonomuraea sp. NPDC048881. Next base: position 628,688 of record NZ_JBEZGC010000001.1, on the reverse strand, counting down.
CGCCGGTCCGCACGTCGATCAGCAGGCCGGGGTCCTTGGTGCCCTCGCGCGGGTCGAACGCCAGGTGACGGCCGTCGTCGGAGACCACCAGCAGGGAGCCCATGCCGAGGCGTTCCTCCGTCACCCTCGCGGCGGAGACCGTCTCCGCGCCGGTCACCATGTCCCGGACGACGTGCGCCTGCGCGTCTTCGTCGTAGTAGGCGAACATGCGCCCGTCGCGGCTGAGGGCGACGGGCACGCGGTCGTTCCTGGCGGTCGTCCCGAGCGCCTGGGGCACCCGGTACGTCCTGCCGTCGCCGGTGACCACCCGCCACTCGCCGTCCACGCAGCCGGGCGGCGCGCTCTTCCCCTTGGGAGGCAGGCAGCTCTGCCGGTAGGCGTGGCTGAGCGTCCCCACCTTCCCCTCGGGCAGGACGGGCACGGCCGCGGCCGCGGCCTGCGGCCCGGCAGCGGGCACCCGCCGCGGCCCGGCCACCAGCACGGCCGCCGTCACCCCGGCCAGCACCGCGATCGTCGCGGCGGCCGCCAGCGTCGCCGAGGCGCGGCGTCTGCGCCGGTACCCCGCCACCGCCAGGTCGGCCAGGTTCACCGGGGGCGCCTCCTCGGCGATGCCGTTCAGCGCATCACGCAGTCTGGTCATCGGGCCGCCTCCTGAGGGGTTCGCGAATCCACGAGGTCGGGGGCCAGCGCGCGCAGCCGCGCCAGCGCGTGATGGGTCTGGCTCTTCACCGTGCCGACCGCGCAGCCGAGCGCGTCGGCGGTCTGGGCCTCGGTGAGGTCCTCCCAGAAGCGCAGGACGATCACCGCGCGCTGCTTGCGCGTCAGCTTGTCCAGCGCCTGGCGCAGCACGATCCGGTCGAGCGCGTCGTCGTCATAGGTGACCGCGCGCTCGGGCGGGTCGGCGCTGGGCAGCTCGGGGTTCGGCCGGCGCCGCCACGAGATGTACTGGTTGACCAGCGCCTTACGCGTGTACGCCTCCGGGTTGCCGTCCCGCGCCAGCTTGTGCCAGTGCCGGACGACCTTGACCAGCACGCTCTGGAGCAGGTCCTCGGCCTGGTGAGGGTCGCCCACGAGCAGGTAGGCGGTCCGCATCAGCGCCTGTTGCCGGGCGATGACGAACTCGCGGAAGCCGTCATGAGCGTCCAATGTGGTGATCTCCCTTCGCCCGTTCCCAACGCGGCCGGCCGGGCGGAGGGTTGCAGGTTCGTCCCAGAATTCCCTACGGCCTCACCGGGCCCGCCGGGCGGGACGGCGGCCCCAGGTGGCCCAGCGCCACAACCATTCCAGCGGGCCGAAGCGGTACCGGCGCAGCCAGAGGGTGGACCACACCCACTGCAGAGCCAGGATGACGGCGGCGATCCCCACGATCGTGGTCAGCGTCCAGCCCTCCGGCGGGCCGCCGGCCAGCTTGCCGAGGACCAGGACCAGGGCGGTGGCGCTCAGGTAGTTGGTCAGCGCCATGCGGCCCAGCGGGGCGAAGACGGCCCGCAACACCGGGCGCAGCGGGGTCCTGAGCAGGACGAGCAGGACGCACACGTACAGACCGGCCATGAGCAGCCCGGACGCGGCCATCGGCAGGGAGACGCCCGTGCTTGCGGCCTGCCACATGAGCGCCGGGACGGTGGCCGCGGCGAGGCCCAGGGCCAGCAGCGCCGGGACGCGGGTGGAGCTCTCGATCCGGTCGATCACGCCGTACCTGGTGAGGGCCGAGCCCAGCAGGAACAGTCCGGGCACCAGCATCGTTCCGCCCCCGAAGACGACCAGCGCCACGACGACGAGCCCGGCGGCGAGCCCGGCCACGGCCCAGCGCGGCAACCATGTCGAGGGCAGCAGCACCACCAGGCCGACGACCGCGTAGACGGTCAGGATGTCGCCGCGCCACAGCAGGAACATGTGCGCCAGGCCCATGCAGCCCAGCAGGAGGAGCCTGCGCAGCAGCAACACCCGCGGATGGGGCACGCGGGCGGCGGCGGAGTCGAGCAGCAGCGAGAAGCCGACGCCGAACAGCAGCGAGAAGATCGGGAAGAAGCGCTGCTCGACGAGCAGGCCCAGCCAGCGGGCGGTGTCGTCGAGCGTCGCCTGCTGCGCGGTGACCGGGTCGGTGCCGACGTGCGAGATCGGCTGGACGTTGGCCAGCAGGATCCCGCACAGGGCGAAGCCGCGCACGACGTCGAGCGCGATGATGCGCGACCGCCCGGGGGCGGCCGGGGGTGTGGTGCGGGGTGTGGTGCGGGGTGTGGTGTCCTGGGGCAGGGCGCGGGCGGGCCGCGGGTCGTCATGGGGCATGAAGCCTCATCCTGCGGCGGGCGGCGCGGCGCGGGGAGGGTCCAAAGCAGGGTCCGGGCCGCGGCGACCGTACTTTCGGCCGGTGTGCCGGGCGGGCCCGCCTCCCTAGCCTGGGTGCGTGAACGTGCGGAACCGGCCGGAGCTCGCCTGGCCCCTCGGGCGGCGGGCCGCGGCCGTGACGGCGCAGGCCGCGCTCGCGGTGGCGGCCGTCGCCGTGCTGGTCTTCTGGGCCGGTCTGATCGCCGGCAGCTGGGGCGGCGGCTACTGGGTGTTCGACTGCGCGGCGGGGGCGGCGGTGTGCGCGCTGGCCCTGGCGCGCCGCCTGGCCCCGGTGTGGACGGCCGTGGCCGGGCTGGCGGTGGCGGCCGTGGCCGTCCTGGTCGCCGCGTGGGCCGGGCTGCCGAACGAACCCGGACCGGCCATGGTGCTGGGCCTGTCCGTGCTGGTCGGGTCGGCGGTCAGGACGCTTCCCGTACGGGCCGCCTGCGCCGTCGCGGCCGGTGGGCTCGCGGTCGCCGCGGCGAGCGCGCCCGGGGCGCACAACGGGGCCACGGTGGCGCTCAACGTGGCCGGGTGGCTGGCCGCCCTGGGCGTCGGCGGCGGTCTGCGGCTGCTGGCGGCGCGCCGCCTGTCGGCCGCCGATCGCGTCCGGCACGACGAGCGCCGCAGGCTGGCCAGGGAACTGCACGACGTGGCCGCCCACCACCTGACCGGCATCGTCCTGCAGGCCCAGGCGGCCCGGCTGCTGGCCCGCAGGGGGTCAGGCCCGCTGGAGGAGTCGCTGGAGGACATCGAGGACGCCGGCGCCGGAGCCCTGGCCGCGCTGCGCCGCGTCGTGGGCCTGCTGCGCGACGCCGGTGACGACGTGCCCTGCCCGGCCGGCCGGCTCACCGACCTGGTCGGCGGCTTCGACGGCCCGCCCGTGACCCTGCGCGTCCCCGGCGAGGCCGAGAGCTGGCCCCCGGAGGTGAACAGCACCGTCTACCGGATCGTCCAGGAGTCGCTGACGAACGTCGCCCGCCACGCGGCCCGCGCGGTCACCGTCGAGGTCACGGTCACCGGGCGGGACGGCGCGGTCGTGGTCGAGGTCGCCGACGACGCGCCGCCCGCGCCGCCGTCCCGGAGCCGCGGCGGCTACGGGCTGCTCGGCATGCGCGAACGCGTCGAGGCCCTCGACGGCACCCTGCGCGCGGGCCCCCGGCCGGAGGGCGGCTGGACGGTCCACGCGACCCTGCCACTAGGGGGGCGGCGATGACGATCGGCGTGCTGCTGGCCGACGACCAGGCGATGGTCCGCCGGGGCCTGCGGCTGATCCTGGAGGACCAGCCCGACATCCGCGTGGTGGCCGAGGCCCGGGACGGCGCGGAGGCCGTGGAGCTGGCCCGGCGGGTACGCCCCGACGTCTGCCTGGTGGACATCCTCATGCCCGGCATGGACGGCATCGCGGTCACCCGCGCCCTGGCCGGCGCAGGCGTGCCCGACCCGCTGCCGGTGGTCGTGGTCACCACCTTCGACCTGGACGAGTACGTCTACGACGCGCTGCGCTGCGGCGCGGCCGGGTTCGTGCTGAAGGACGCCGGCCCGGCCCTGCTCGCCGAGGCCGTACGGGCGGCCAGCACCGGGGACGCCCTGATCTCGCCGTCGATCACGCCGCGCCTGCTGGGCCGCCTGGCCAGGAGGGCGCCGCGCGCGACGGGAGCGGTGCACCCGCTGTCGGAGCGGGAGACCGACGTGGTGCGCGCGGTGGCCGCCGGTCGCACCAACCGGGAGATCGCCGCCGCCCTGCACATCTCGCTGAGCACCGCGAAAGGCCACATCTCCGCCATCCTCGACAAGCTGGGCATACGCAACCGGGTTGAGATCATCGTGTGGGCCTGGGAGAACGGGGTGGCGGGCTGACCGCGGGCCGGGGGACGTCCCTCAGCGCGACTCGTCGCCCAGCCGCACGCTCGCGCGGGCGATGTCGGCCAGCGTGATGTCGGCCAGCATCATCTCCTCGTGGTCGCGCAGCGCGCTCCACACCTCGGCGAGCGGGCTGGCCACACCGGGATAGCCGCCGTGGTCGCCGCCCTCGGAGACGCCTTCGACGATCAGCACGATGTCGGCGAGGGTGATCTCGCCGGCGGGCCTGGCCAGCCAGTAGCCGCCCTCGGGGCCGCGCTGGCTGTGCAGCAGGCCCGCCCGGCGCAGCTGCAGCAGGATGTTGTCGAGGAACTTGCGGGGGATGCCCTGGGCCGTGGCGATCTTCTCGGCGGGCATGGGGCCCGGCGGCGCTGCGGCCAGCTCGGCCGCGGCGCGCAGGGCGTACTGGGTTCTGGCGGAGATCCGCATGACCGTCTGCTGCTCAGGCGCTCACCTGGTGCAGGCCCCAGCGGCGGCGCAGCGCGTCGTCCGCCAGGCCGAAGACGCGGTCCACCACGATGCCGATGACCAGGATGACGATCATGGTGGCGAGCAGGCCGGGCGAGTCGGCCAGCTCGCGGGCGTAGTGGAGCTGCTCGCCCAGCGAGGCCTGGTTGGCGATGATGACCAGCAGCTCACCGGCCATCAGCGAGCGCCAGGCGAACGCCCAGCCCTGCTTGAGCCCGGCCAGGAACGACGGCAGCGAGGCCGGCAGGATGACGTGCCGGTAGAGCGCGATCCGGCGGAAGCCGAGCATGTGCCCGGCGCGCAGCAGGATCGGCGGCGTGTAGTCCACCCCGGTGATCAGGCCGTTGGCGATGGACGGCGCCGCGCCCAGCACCACCACGAACAGGATCGCGCTCTCCGACAGCCCGAACAGCAGGATGGCCAGCGGGAACCAGGCGATGGACGGCATCGTCTGGAGCCCGGTGATCAGCGAGCCCGTGGCGCGGCGCAGCGGCCCGATCCGCGAGACCAGCGCGCCGACGACCAGCCCGACGGCGATCGCCAGGGCGAACCCGGTGACCGCGCGGCGCATGGTGACCGTCAGCGCGGTGTAGAACTCGGGGTCGCCGAGCCGGTGCCCGAGTTCGGCGAGCGTGGTGACCGGCCCGGCGAAGACGTACTCGGGCCACCAGCCCGCCCACACCACGGCCTGCCAGACGGCCAGCACGATGAGCACGGCCGTGGCGATCGGCCACAACCCCGCCCACAGCCTGGAGGCCAGGCCGGCGCGGTGGCCGGTGCCCAGCTCCAGCGCGTCGAGCCCGGCGAGCTGCTGGGCGTGGGTGTCCGTCGTCGTCATGCGGGCTCCTCCTGACGGGCGTGGCGCAGGACCTCCTGGCGGAGGCGGCCGGTGATCTCCCCCGCCAGCTCGGCCACCTCGCCCGAGTCGGTACGGCGGGGCCGCGGCAGCGCGACGGGGAAGTCCTCGACCACCCGCCCCGGCCTGCTGGACAGCAGCACGACCCGGTCGCCGAGCCGGACGGCCTCGCGCACGTTGTGGGTGACGAACAGGACCGACAGGGCGCGTTCCCGCCAGATGCGTTCGAGCTCGTCGTGCAGCAGGTCGCGGGTCATGGCGTCCAGGGCGCCGAAGGGCTCGTCCATCAGCAGCACGTCGGCGTCCTGGGCGAGCGCCCTGGCCAGGGCGACGCGCTGGCGCATGCCGCCGGACAGCTCGTGCGGCCGTTTCCTGCCGAACCCGCTCAGGTGGACGATGTCGAGGAACTCGGCGGCCCGGTCCCGGCGTTCCCGCTTGCTCACGCCCTTGGCGCGCAGCGCCATCTCGACGTTGGCAGAGACGGTCAGCCAGGGGAACAGCGCGGGTTCCTGGAACATGAGCGCGACGCGGGCGTCGTCCACGTCGATCCGGCCGGCCGTGGGCCGGTCGAGCCCGGCGACCAGCGACAGCAGCGTGCTCTTGCCGCAGCCGGACGCGCCGAGCAGGCAGACGAACTCGCCGGGCGCCACCGACAGCGAGACCTGGTCGAGGGCTTGCAGGGCCGTCCGGCCCTGACCGTAGAGCTTGGAGACGGCCTCCAGCCGGATCGCGGGGCTCTGCCCGTCGACCCGGCCGGTGACCTGCTCCGTGAGCGGAGCGGACATCGCGTGCGCCTCCTACTTGTCGGAGATGGCCTGCTGGCCCTTGGCGGCGAGGACCTCGTTGAGGACCTTGAGGTCGTAGATGCCGTTCAGGTCGACCGGGTCGAGGAGGCCGACCTTGGTCGCGTGCTCGGCGCTGCCCACCAGCGACGAGGCGATCGGGTCGTTGGTGAAGGTGATGTTCTTGAACGCGCTGTCCAGCACCTCGGGCTTGAGCGCCTTGCCGGTCAGCTTCTGCAGGGCGGCGTTGGCGGTCTGCGCGGCGCCGGCCGGGTCCTTGGCGATGACGTCGTTGGCCTCGACGTGCGCCTCGATCAGCTTCTTGAGCAGGTCGGGGTGCTCCTTGGCCCACTCCTGGCGGACGATCAGGTGGGTGATCACGAACTGCTTGTTCGGCCACAGGTCGCGCTCGTCGACCAGCACCTTGCCGCCGCTCTCCTTGATCAGGCGGCTGGCGAACGGCTCGGGCACCCAGGCGCCGTCGATGTCGCCGGTGGCGAAGGTCTGGATGGTCTGGGAGTTCTCCTGGGGCACGATCGAGACCTCGCCGCCGCCCTTGGTGTCGGTCTTGATGCCCTTCTCGGTCAGCCAGTAGCGCAGCGCGACGTCCTGGGTGTTGCCGAGCTGCGGGGTGGCGATCTTCTTGCCCTTGAGGTCCTCCACCGAGTTGATCCCGGGCTTGACCACGAGGAACACGCCGCCGGACGCCGCACCGGCGACGATCTTGATGGCCTGGCCCTTCGACTTCGACCAGGCGTTGATGGCCGGGTTGGGGCCGACGTAGGTGGCGTCGATGGCGCCGGAGAACACGGCCTCGATCGCGGCCGGGCCGGCGTTGAACGTGCTGGTCCTGGGCGCGGTGCCGAGGTGCTTGGCGTAGATGCCCTTCTCCACGCCGACCAGCGCGGTGGCGTGGGTGATGTTGGGGAAGAAGCCCAGACGCACCTGCGTGCCGCCGGCTCCCCCGCTCTTCGCGCCGCTGTCCGCAGGGCTGCCGCTGCCCCCACAGGCGGCCGCCATGGTCGTGAGCGCCAGGGCGGCCAGGGTGGCCACCGTTACGCGAACCCTGCGAGCGTTCATCTCTTCTCCCTATTTCCCACTTATTTAGTGGCTTTAGAGTGTTTATAGGAGCAAGGGAGGGCGCTCGTCAATCCCACTCTGGGTCACAGACTCTTCACGAAAGGCAGCGGGCCGCGCGCCGGACGGTCGTCCGGGTCGAAGCGCGGGATGTAGCCGCCGGCCAGGTACAGGGCGACGGCCTCGGGCTGGCGGGGGCCGGTGGTCAGGTGAATGCGCAGGTAGCCGCGGCGGGCGGCCTCGCGTTCCAGCTCCCGTACGACGACCGCGCCCAGGCCGCGCCTGCGGTGGCCGGGATGCGTCCACACCCGCTTCAGCTCGGCCGTGTCGGCGTCGTAGCGGCGGAACGCCCCGCCCGCCACGGTCTCGCCGCCCACCACCAGGACGAGGAAGGCCCCGTCCGGCGGCGCGAACTCCTCGGCCGGGTACCGGTTCAGCTCGTCGTTGGCGCCGTACCGGCTGGTGTACTCCAGCGCGAGGTCCGCCAGCAGCGGCCGGACGGCGGGATCGTCCGGCGCGACCAGGCGGACCTCGAAGGCGGGCGCGCTCAACCGCTCTGCCTCGGCAGGCCCGGCGGGTTGACCCTGGACTCGGCGACCGCCTCGTTGCTCAGCCCCCACCGGTCGAGCACCTGCCGGTACGTCCCGTTCCCGATCACCGTGGCCAGCGCGTCGTGCACCGGCCCGACCAGGCCGTCGCCCTTCTTCGTCATCGCCGCGATGAGCCCCTGCAGGCCCGGCCCGGCGCCCGAGGCGGTGCCCACGATCCTGGAGCCGCCGCTGACCGCGACGTTGTAGGCGATGGTCGGGTTCGGGCCGAAGTACGCCTGCACGCGCCCCGACTTCAGGGCGAGCAGCACGTCGCCGTACTTCTGGTAGTAGAGGATCTCGACCGGTTTCCGACCGGCCTTCCGGTTCTGGGCGTCCCAGTCGAGCAGGATCTTCTCTTGGTTGGTGCCCGAGCCGACCGAGACGCGCAGCCCGGCCACGTCGGCGGGCCCGGAGATCCTCCTGATCGGGCTGGAGCCGGGAACCTGCCAGGCGAGCTGGTCGATCCGGTACGTCGCGAAGTCGTAGACGTCCTTGCGCTCCTCGGTGACGGTGACGTTGTTGAACACGGCCTCGTACTTGCCGGACCTGGCCCCCAGGAACAGGTTCTCCCAGGAGGAGCTCTCCGGCTCCAGCTCCAGGCCGAGCACGTCCGCCACGAGCTGGGCGAGGTCGGTCTCCACGCCGATCGGCGTGACGTCGTCACTGGCCGGGAAGACCAGCGGCGGCGAGCTCTGGACGCTGAAGCCGACGGTGAGCCGGCCGTCCCGGGCGATCTCGGCGGGCACCCGGGCGGCGATGCTCGCGACCTTGCCGGTGCGCACCCGCTTCTGGTCGGGGCCGGTGTCGACGGCGCGACCGGCGACCGCGCCGTCGACGCCGGCCCCCTCTCGGGCTCTATGGACGAGCGCGGGTTCGGCCGCGCAGGCGGTGACGGTGGTGGAGACGATCAGCAGGAGTGCGGGCACGGCGGTGAGACGCATGGGGGTTCCTTGTGATCAGAGGACCTTGCCGAGGAAGGCGCGGGTGCGCTCGTGGCGCGGGGCGTCGAGGACCTGCGCGGCCGGGCCGCGCTCGACGATGCGGCCGTCGTCCATGAACACGACGGTGTCGGCCACCTCCCGGGCGAAGCCGATCTCGTGCGTGACGACGATCATGGTCGTGCCGCTGCGGGCCAGGTCCCTCATGACCTCCAGGACCTCGCCGACCAGCTCCGGGTCGAGGGCGGAGGTGGGCTCGTCGAACAGCACCACCTTGGGCTCCAGGGCCAGCGCCCTGGCGATGGCGACGCGCTGCTGCTGGCCGCCGGAGAGCGTGCGCGGGTAGGCCGCCGCCTTGCCGGCCAGCCCGACCCGGTCGAGCAGGCGGGCGGTCAGCTCGGCCACCTCGGCGCGCGGCCGGCGCTGGGCCGACAGCGGGGCCTCGGCGATGTTCTGGCTGACGGTGAGGTGCGGGAAGAGGTTGAAGTTCTGGAAGACGAAGCCGATGCTGGTGCGCTGGCGGAGGATCTCGCGTTCGGGCAGCTCGTACAGGTGGTCGCCGGCGCGCCGGTAGCCCAGCAGCTCGCCGTCGACCGTGACCGTCCCGCGTTCCACCTTCTCCAGGTGGTTGATCACGCGGAGCAGGGTGGACTTGCCCGAGCCGGACGGCCCGAGCACCACCGCCACCTCGCCCTGGCGTACGCGCAGGTCGATGCCCTTGAGCACGTGCAGCGCGCCGAAGCTCTTGTGCACGCCGGCCAGTTCCACCATCATGAGCGGCCCCTGCCGTAGTGGCGCTCCAGGAAGTGCTGGCCGACCGAGAGCGTGGTCGTCAGGACGAGGTACCAGACGGTCGCGACCAGCAGCAGCGCCATCACCCTGCCGTTGCGGTTGTAGATCACCTGTACCTGGTAGAACAGCTCGGGCAGGGCCATGATGTAGACCACCGAGGTGCCCTTGACCAGGCTGACGATCTCGTTGCCGGCGTTCGGCACGATCGTCCGCATGGCCTGCGGCAGGATGATCCGGAAGAACCGGCGGGCCCGCGGCACGCCCAGCGCCGCCGCGGCCAGGCGCTGCCCCGGATCGACCGACAGCAGGCCGCCGCGGACGATCTCGGCGGCGTAGGCCGCCTGGTGCAGCGCGAGGCCGAGCGCGGCGGCGGTGACCGGCCCGATCAGGTCCATCGTGCCGACGTCGAAGAAGGCCGGCCCGAACGGCACCCCGAACGACAACCTCGGGTACAGCAGCGCCAGGTTGTACCAGAACAGCAGTTGCAGGATCAGCGGCACCGAGCGGAACAGCCACACGTACCCCCAGGCCACCGAGGCCAGCAGCCGGTTGGCCGACAGGCGCATGAGGGCGAGCAGGGTGCCGAGCGCGAACCCGAGCCCGATGCCCAGCGCGGTCAGCTCCAGCGTGAGCAGCACCGAACGCAGGACGGAGGGCGCGAACAGGTACATGCCGACGACGTCCCACTCCCAGGCGGGATTGGTGACCAGGGCGTTGGCCGCCATCGCCAGCAGCACCAGCACGGCGAGCGCGGCCACCGCCCGTGACGGGTGGCGGGCGGTCACGACCTTCGGCGCGGGCTCCTCCAGCCCGGCGGCGGGCACCGCCTCGGCCGTGTCACGCAGCGCCATGGCCCGCACGCACGTCGTCGCCACGACCCGAACGCGCGACTCCCTCGCGGGCGGCTCCCTCGCGGGCGGCGTCGGCGCGGGCGGCGTCGCGGCGGGCCACTTCCGCGCGGACGAGCGGGATGACGTGCCGGCCGAAGTCGACGGCGTCCTCCAGGATCGCGTAGCCGCGCGCCGAGAGGATCTCCACGCCCAGGTCGTAGTAGTCGAGCAGGGCCTGCGCGACCGTCTCCGGGGTGCCGACCAGGGCGGTGGAGTTGCCGGCGGCGCCGGTGGCCGCCGCGGTGGGCGTCCACAGGGCGCGGTCGTGCCGCTCCCCCCTGGCGGCCACCTCCAGCAGCCGCAGCGACCCGGCGTTCTGCGGCGGCCCCCCGGGACGCCGCCGCGGGTTCGCCCGGGAGTGTCGCAGCTCCCCCAGGATCCGGTGCGCCTTCTCCCAGGCCAGTTCCTCGGTGGGCGCGATGATCGGCCGGAAGGCCACCTGGATGCGCGGCGCGTCGGCCCGCCCGGCCGCGCGGGCCGCCTCCTTGACCGAGGCGATCTGCTGCGCGGTCTCGGCCAGCGGCTCGCCCCACAGGCAGTAGACGTCGGCCTCGGCCCCGCCGGCCGCGTACGCCGCGGGCGACGAGCCGCCGAAGGAGACCTGGGGCCGCGGCCGCTGGACCGGGAAGACGTCGGAGACGAAGTCCCGGAAGGAGTAGTGGGCGCCCTCGTGGTCGAACGGCTCCCTGGAGGTCCACCCCTTCTTGACGATCCTGATGTACTCCCTGGTCCTGGCGTACCGCTCGTCCTTGGTCAGGACGTCGCCCTCCCTGCCCTGCTCGTGGTCGTTGCCGCCGGTGATGAAGTGCACGGTCAGGCGGCCGTCGCTGATCTGGTCGAGCGTGGCGAACGTCTTGAGCGCGTACGTCGGGTACGACACGTTCGGCCGGTGGGCCAGCAGGATCCCCAGGCCCTCGACCCGGCCGGCGACGTACGCCGCCACCTGGGCCGGGTCGGGCGAGCCTGAGCCGTAGGCGAACAGCACCCGGTCCCAGCCGTGCTCCTGGTGGGCCCGCGCGAGCCGGAGCGTGTACTGCTTGTCGAAGGAGGGGCCCGAGCGGGGCGAGGTCTCCGAGCCGTCGTTGGTGCCACCGATACCGAGGAACTCCACAGGCATGTCGCGGCCTTTCTGGCGTCGTGAACGCCTTTCACCCCAGCACGGCGATCTTATTCCGTCAAGCCCTACCAATTTAGTTGGTTTTTATTTACGGTGGAGGCGTACGGAAGGAAGGACACCATGCCATCCCTGACCATCACCCCCGTCGCCGGCCGTATAGGAGCCGAGATCACCGGTGTGCGGCTCGCGCCCGATCTGCACCCCGACGTCGTGGCCGAGCTCCGCCAGGCCCTGCTCACCCACAAAGTGATCTTCCTGCGCGGTCAGGAGCACCTCGACGAGCAGAGCCAGGTGGGCTTCGCCCGGCTGCTCGGCGAGCCGACCGCCGCCCACCCGACCGTGCCCGCGCTGCACGGCAACGCCCACATCCTGGACCTCGACTACAGCAACGGCCACAAGGTCGACCGCTGGCACACCGACGTGACCTTCGTGGACCGGCCGCCGCTGGCCTCGGTGCTGCGCGCGGTCGTCGTGCCGGAGGCGGGCGGCGACACGTTGTGGGCCAACACCGTCAGCGCGTACCAGAACCTGCCCGCCGAGCTGCGCGACCTGCTCGACCGGCTGCGCGCCGTGCACACCAACCAGTACGACTACGTCCGCACGGCCACCATCGACGAGCGGGCCCGCGAGCACGCCGAGGTGTTCGCCTCCACCCTGTTCGAGACCGAGCACCCGGTCGTGCGCGTGCATCCGGAGACCGGCGAGCGCTCGATCCTGCTCGGCGACTTCGCCAAGCGGCTGAGCGGCCTGTCCGGGCACACCTCCGGGTCGATCATCCGGCTGGTCCAGGAGCACGTCACCGAGGTGGAGAACACCGTCCGCTGGCGCTGGTCGCCCGGTGACGTGGCCATCTGGGACAACCGGGCCACCCAGCACCGCGTGGTGCACGACTTCGGCGACCGTCCCCGCCGCCTGCACCGGGTCACGATCGCCGGGGACGTGCCGGTCGGCGTGGACGGCCGCACCAGCACCGCCCTCAGCGGCGACGCCGCGACCTACTCGCCGATCGCCGCCTGACCCTCCCCGGGGCCGCCCCGGCCACGAACGTCGCCGTGGCCGGGGCCTCGCGGAGCGGCCGAAGCCAGTGCGGGCGGGGTTGGCTGGGCCCCGCCCGCACCTCTCATCCCCCACCTGAAAGGCACGCCCATGAGCACCGGCGAATCCCCCACCGGACGCGAGAGCCGCGTCGCGATCAACGAGGACTGGGCCGCCACGGCCGTCGGCCTGGTCCTGCTCGTCCTCGTCCTCACCGGCGTCATCCCCGTCGGGCTGGTGCCCTGATGAGCGCCGCGACCGTCGCCGCCGACCGCGCGACCTGGCGCGGGACGGCGCTCGGCGTCCTGGTCGTCCTCGTGCTGGCCGCCGCGACCCGGTTCCTGGAGAAGGGCGTGCCCGGCTGGCTCCCGGACTCCGGGCTGGCCAAGGCCGTCGAGTTCCCGGTCTACGCGATCGCCCTCGGGCTGCTCGGCAACGCGCTGCTGACCGCGGCCGGGCTGCGGGAGCGGCTGGCCGGCGGGTTCCGCACCGAGTTCTTCATCAAGACCGGGCTGGTGCTGCTCGGCGCCTCCATCAACCTCAAGGTGATCGTCACCGCCGCCGGGCCGGCCGTGCTCCAGGCGATCGTGCTGATCAGCACGGTGTTCCTGTTCACCTGGTGGCTCGGCGGGCGGCTCGGGCTCGACGACCGGCTGCGCGCGCTGCTGTCGTCGGCCGTGTCGATCTGCGGGGTCAGCGCGGCCATCGCGGCGGCGGGGGCCGTCCAGGCCAGGAAGGAGCAGCTCGCCTACAGCGCGAGCCTGGTGATCGCGTTCGCGCTGCCGTCGATCTTCGTGCTGCCCGCCCTGGCCTCGGCGTTCGGGCTGCCGCCCGAGGTGGCGGGGGCCTGGATCGGCGGCAACATCGACACCACCGCCGCCGTCACCGCCGCCGGCACGATCGCGGGCGAGGACGCCCTGGCCATCGCCACGATCGTCAAGGTCACCCAGAACGCGCTCATCGGCGTCGTCGTGGTCGCGCTGACCGCCTGGTTCGCCTTCCGGGTCGAGCGGCGGGCGGACGCCGAGCGGCCGGGGGCGGCGGAGTTGTGGCGGCGCTTCCCGAAGTTCGTGCTCGGGTTCGTCGCCGCGTCCGTGATCGCCACCTGGTGGCTCACGACGGTCCCCGCGGGCCAGGGCAAGGCGGTCGTCGGGGTCGCCAACGACCTGCGGACCTGGTTCCTGATCCTGGCGTTCGTCAGCATCGGGCTGGAGTTCCGGGTGGCCGCGCTGCGGGCGGCCGGCTGGCGGCCGGTCGCCGTGTTCGCCGCCGCGACGGTGGTGAACGTGGTCGTCGCCCTGGCCCTGGCCCTGGCCCTGTTCTCCGGCTTCACGGCCGGCTGAGGGCCCCGTCCTCGGGGGGCGGGGCCGTCCCGCTACGCGACCGGCAGCTGCGCGGGATCCGCCACCCGGACGATCGAGCCGCTGATCTGCTGCGGGTTGCGGATCAGGTTGAGGATCGGGCAGACCCGCTCGACCTCGGCGTGCAGCCCGGCCAGCTGCTCGTCCGAGGCGGGCGAGCCGATCTGCACCTCGTAGCGGAAGTTGTGCGGGTACACCGGGACGCCCTGGTCGCCCGGGAGCTGGGCCCTCGGGTCGTATTCGGCGCGGACGTCCACCTCCAGGGAGTCGATCGGCACCTCCAGCTCGGCCGCCTTGATCAGGAAGATGTGCGTCACGCAGCTCCCCAGGACGCCGGCCTGCAGCTCGGGCGAGCCGGGGCCGAGGTCGTAGCCGGCGAAGTCGGGGCCGCTGTCGCTGATGATCTGGAAGTCCCTGATCCTGATGCGCCGGATCCCGCTGCGGCCCTCGGCCGTGACGTGGGCGTGCAGCGGCACCGGGCCGCCCGCCGGGGCCTCCCGGCGGGCCAGCAGGGCGGCGCGCTTGTGCGACAGGTACTCGCGAAGGGTGCTCATGGGTCTTTCTCTCTCGAACGGGGTTCAGCTCAGGGTCACGTGGCCGAGCGGGGTGTCGACGACGGCCCGCAGGCCGGGCTCCGGCCCCTCGGTGACGTCGAGCGTCACGTCCAGGGCGGCCAGGTCGCGGCGGAGCGCGCCGGGGTCGGGGTGGACGGCGGCGAAGGAGACCAGGCCGAGCTGCGGCAGGTCCGTGGCGGCCGGGTGGGTGGTCGTCCCCCAGTCGATGAGGAAGGGCACCGGACGGATCGCGGCGGGATCCTCGCGCCGGGTGAGCCGCCACTCCAGCAGCTCGCCGGACGGGGTGCGCCGGGACAGCGGCTGCACGTCGCCGGGGTCGTAACCGCTCTCGCGGGCCAGTTCCACGGTCTTGTCCAGGTCCTGCGGATGCACGGCCCAGGCGGCCAGGCGCGGCTCGGTCAGCGTCGCCAGCCCGAACGCCCGCGGCCGCACCTCCGACTCCGGGTCCGGTCCGATGATCTCCAGGTACGCGGTCGGCCCGAAGCGCACCAGGTAGTTCGCGGTGCCACCGGGATGGCTGCCGCCCCGGACGGGCCGCACGCCGGTGCGCGCGGCGAAGTCCTCGACCCCCGCGAGCAGGTCGGGAACGGCATAGACGAGGTGGTCGAGGTGACGGTCGGTCATCGGTGGTCCTCCGGTTCGCCGAGTGAGAGCATGAGCCGGTTCGCCCAGTTGAAGAAGGCGGCGGCGTGGATGGTGTCGCTGATCGCCAGGTCGTCCAGCCCGGCCGCGCGCAGCGCCGCGATGTGCTCGGGCCCGAACTCCACGGGCGTGGCGGCCAGCGCGACCGAGGCGTCGACGACCGCCTGCCAGGTGCCGTCCTGCGGCGCGTCCACCCCCTCGTCGAGCAGGCGCTGCACGTCCTTCGGGCGCTTGGAGTGGTGGGCGGCGAAGCGGGCGTGCACCGACGCGCAGAACACGCAGCCGTTGCGCCGCGAGGTCGCGGTCGCGGCCAGCTCGCGCTCGGCGCGCGGCAGCCCGCCGTCGGCGTTGTAGAAGATGTCGTTGTCGGTCTTGGTGCGCGCGTGCAGGATCTCGGGGTCGCGGGCCAGCAGCAGGAAGTACGGCGACGACGCCCGCGCCCGGTCCACCAGCGCCTCGTAGTGGGCCTCGGTCAGCTCCTCCGGCGCGAGCGGCGGCAGCCAGGGCCGCCAGCCGAGCTGTTCCTGGGTGAAGCCGGTGCTCACGCCGCCACCTCCGCGTTGAGCAGCCGCAGGCCGCCGACCACCCGGACCTGGAAGGCGAGGAAGGCGACGAGCTGCGACAACGTCACCACGCCCGTCGGGCTCCAGCCGGCCGCGGCCAGCGCCTCCAGGGCCTGCTCATCAGCCTCGCGGGGCCGGAACACCAGCAGGTGCGCGTGCTCGAACGCGGCGGTGAGCCGGACGCCCAGCTCGTCCGGGTTCCGGACCCGGTAGCGCAGGCCCTCGTCGCTCTCGGCGGCCAGCGGCGCGGGGTAAACGCCGTACGGGCCGGTGGTGGCGCCCGCCTCGACCTCGGTCTCGACGGCCTTCAGCAGGCCGGGAGCCAGCTCGGCGAGCCGGTCGGCGTAGAAGCCGGCGACGACGGCGTCACGGTGCAGCCCGGCCACGAAGGCCGCGACGGCGTCGCGTTCGACGAGGGTGACCTCGCCCTCCTCGTCGGGGGTGAAGAGCGCGTCGAAGCCGCGCTGGGCGTGCTCGCGGGCGGCGGGCCGCAGGTCGCGCAGCTTGTCGAGACGGGAGCCCGGTCTTATCCCGGCCAGGTGGTCGATGACGTCGTTGATCATGTGGAGCTCATTTCGGTGGTGGGGAGCCAGCCGAGCGCGGGGGCGACCTCGGTCGCCAGCAACTCGGTCGAACGCAGGACCAGCGGGTGCGGCGGGTCCACCGAGTGCACCTGGAAGACCAGGTCGGTGACCCGTTCGAGGGTCGGATCGGCGCGCAGGCCGTCGATGACGTCCTGCGGGGTGCCCACGTGCACGTCGAAGGCGGCGATGCGGCTGTCGAGGTCGCCGCCGGGCAGCTCCCACGGCAGCCGGCCGCGCCCGAGCCCCCGCTCGGCCCAGCGCAGCGCCTCTGCCCGGCTGTCGGCCACGAACGCGGTCCGCGAGGCCACGATGCGCGGGACGACGCCCGCGGGCAGGTTCTCGTAGTAGGCGTCCACGATCGGCCGTTGCAGGTCGGCCAGCGTCGCCTGGGGATCGTCGGCCGGCCGGGGCTGCGTGCGCGAGAGCATGAGCCCGTTGCCCGCCCGGCCGGCGCGCGCTCCGCCGGCGGCCGAGAACGTCGCCTCCCAGATCGCGCCGGGCAGCCGGGGCGCGGGCGGGTAGAGCCGGTTGCCGCCGCCCAGGTCCTCCCCCGACCAGGCCCTGAGCAGGATCGAGAGGTGCTCGGCGTACAGGGCGGCGCGGTCGCCGCTGTCGTGCCCGAACGGCCCGAACGACGACGGCGTCCCGCCGCTGCCGACCCCGATCTCCAGCCGCCCGCCGGTGAGCAGGTCGAGCACGGCGGCGTCCTCGGCCACCCGCACCGGGTGCTCCAGCGGCAGCGTGATGATGCCGGTGCCGAGCCGGATGCGGCTGGTACGGGCCGCCACGTGGGCGAGGAACACCAGCGGCGCGGGCAGCCCGCCCTCCTCGCCGTCGAAGTGGTGCTGCGCCACCCAGGCGGTGTCGAACCCGAGCGACTCGGCGTGCGCGATCTGCTCGGCGGCCAGCCGGTAGCGCTCCGCCGGGGGCGCCTCGTCCAGGACGCGGGTGAAGAAGCCGAGCCTCATCGCACCGGCTCCGGGATGGCGGCGAGCAGCTCGCGGGTGTAGTCGTCGGCCGGGTCGGTGAAGACCCGCCGGGTGGATCCTGATTCCACGATGCGTCCTTTGTTCATGACGGAGACGGTGTGCGAGATCTGCCGCACCACCGCCAGGTCGTGCGAGATGAAGAGGTAGGTCAGGCCGAGGTCGCGCTGGAGCTGCCCGAGCAGGTCGAGGATCTGCGCCTGGACCGTGACGTCGAGCGCCGAGACGGCCTCGTCGAGCACCAGCACCTCCGGGCCTGCGGCCAGCGCGCGGGCGATGGCCACCCGCTGCCGCTGCCCGCCCGACAGCTCGCGCGGCCGGCGCGACGACACGTCCGCGGGCAGCGCCACCCGGTCGAGGAGCTCCGCGACGCGGGCCCGGCGGGCGGCCCGGTCGCCGAGCCGGAAGTTGCGCAACGGCTCCTCCACGATGTCGGCGACCGACTGCCGCGGGTCCAGCGACCCGTACGGGTTCTGGTGCACGAGCTGGACGTGCCGGCGGAAGCCGCGGCCGTCGGGCGCCCCGGCGACGGTGACCGTGCCCGACGTGGGCTCGGCGAAGCGCACCACCATGCGCGCGGTGGTGGTCTTGCCGGACCCCGACTCCCCGACGAGCGCGTGCGTGGTGCCGCGCGGCACCTCGAACGAGACGCCGTCCACGGCCCGGAAAGGCCGCCGCCCCGACCGGAACTCCTTGACCAGGTCGCGCACCACGATCGCGGGCTCGGCGGCCACCGGCTCGCGGAAGGGGCGGGCCGACAGCGCGGGAGCGTCGTGCAGCAGCCGCCGGGTGTAGTCCGCGCCGGGAGCCGCCAGGATCTCCCTGGTCGGGCCCTGCTCCTCGACGCGGCCGTCCTTCATGACGACCAGCCGGTCCGAGCGGCTCGCGGCCACGCCGAGGTCGTGGGTGACCAGCAGCACGGCGGTGCCGAACTCGGCGCGCAGGTCGTCGATGAGGTCCAGGATGCGCCGCTGCACGGTGACGTCCAGGGCGCTGGTGGGCTCGTCGGCGATGATCAGCCGGGGTTCGAGCGCGACGGCGATGGCGATCAGCACGCGCTGGCGCATGCCGCCGGACAGCTCGTGCGGGTACTGACGGGCCCGCGTCTCGGGGTCGGGCAGGCCGACGCGGGTGAGCAGCTCGACGACCCGGCGCCGGACGGCGGCCCGGTCGCCGCGCTTGTGGATGCGCAGCACCTCGGCGATCTGCGCCCCGACCGTCTTGACCGGGTCGAGCGAGTTGGACGGGTCCTGCGGGACCAGCCCGATCTGGGCCCCCCGGACGGACTCCATCCGCCGCGGCGACCAGGTCGCCAGGTCGTTCTCCCCCAGCAGGACGCTGCCGCGGTCGAGCGAGGCGTTGCGCGGCAGCAGGCCGATGATCGAGTGCGCGGTCGTGGTCTTGCCGGACCCCGACTCGCCGACCACCGCGACCACCTCGCCCGGCTCGACGGTGAAGGACACGCCGTGGACGGCCGGGCGGCCGTCGTAGGAGACCGCGAGGTCGCGGACGTCGAGCAGGCTCACGAGGACTCCTTGGCGATGGACCGGCTGATCCGGCCGGCGGCGAGCACGACCGCGACCACCACGGCCCCGGGCAGCGTGGTCAGCCACCAGGACGTGGCCAGGTAGTTGCGGCCCTCGGCGATGAGCAGCCCCCACTCGGGGGTCGGCGGCTCGGCGCCGTAGCCGAGGAAGCCGAGCGTCGAGATGGCCAGGATGGCCACGCCGAACTGCAGGGCGGCCAGCGCGACGACGGGACCGAGCGAGTTGGGCAGCACGTGCCGCCACAACACGGCGGTGAACCGGCCGCCGCTGCCGAACGCGGCCTCGACGTAGTCGGTGCGGCGCACCCGGACGACCTCCGACCGTGACAGCCGGGCGAACGCGGCCACCGAGCCGACGCCGACCGCGACGGCCACGTTCACCGTCCCCGGGCCGAGCAGGATGATCACGACCAGGGCCAGGAGCAGGCCGGGGACCGACAGCAGCACGTCCACGACCCGCATGACGGCGGCGTCGGGCACCCCGCCGAGCGAGCCGGCCAGCAGCCCGAGCAGCGTGCCGAGCAGCAGGCCGACCGCGACGGCGACGAATGCCCCCGACAACGAGTGCACGGCCCCGTGCACCACCCGCGCGAACACGTCCCGCCCGACGGCGTCGGTGCCGAACAGGTGCTGCCCGCTCGGCGCCTGGAGCTTCTCGACCGGCACGCCGGCGATCGGGTCGTACCCGGTGAACAGCCCCGGGACGACCGCCCACAGCAGCGCCACGGCGATCACCGTCCAGGCCAGGATCAGGCCCGCCCTCACGACGCCGCCTTCAGCCGCGGGTCGAGCACCGGGAACAACACGTCCACCACCAAGTTGACCAGGACGAACACCGCCGCGGCGAGCACCACCACGGCCAGCATCACCGGCGTGTCCTGGGCGGTCACGGCCTGCTCGGTGAGCCGCCCGATGCCGTTGCGGCCGAAGACGGTCTCCGTCACCACCGAGCCCGCGATCAGCTCGCCGAACGTCAGGCCCGCCACGGTCAGCGTCGGCAGGACGGCGTTGCGCGCCACGTGCCGCCACAGGATCCACCAGCGGGTGGCGCCCTTGGCCGCGATCACCGGCACGAACGGCTGCGCGTACACCTGGTCGATGCCGCGCGCCAGCACCTGCGCGATGGGCGCCGAGATCGGCACGGCCAGCGTCAGCACCGGCAGGACGAGCTGCTGCAGCTCGCCGCCCCCGATGACCGGCACCAGCCGCAGACGGAAGGAGAAGACCTGGATCAGCAGGATCCCCAGCCAGAACGCCGGGACCGAGATGAACAGCGACGGCACCGACAGCAGCGCCCCGCGCAGCCACGACGTCCTGCTGTAGCTCGCCACGAACGCGATCACCACGGCGAGCAGCACCGCCAGGACGAACGCCGCCGAGGCCAGCCGGGCCGTCTCGGGCAGCGCCTCGCCCAGGCGCTCGACCACCGGGGTGCCGGTGTCGATCGAGTAGCCGAAGCCGCCGGTCAGGAAGCCGGTCAGGGTGCGCAGGTACTCGCCGACCGGCGAGCCGCCGCTGTAGTAGGCCCGGATGTCGGCGATCTGCTGCGGCGACAGGCCGAGCTCGGGGTTCTGGAACTTGATCAGGATCGAGTCGCCGGGCAGCAGTTGCAGCAGCACGTAGCTCGCGGTGAAGGCGGCCCACAGCACGAGCACCGCCTGCCCGGCCCGCGTCAGGAGATACCTGGTCATTGCTGGGCCTTCCACGCCGAGTAGAACCACGGCCGGGCGACCGCCTCGAAGGCCACGCCCTTGACGTACGGCGCGCCGCCGTACACCTGGGGCTCCTCGAACAGGGGGATGGCGTAGCCCTGGTCGATCACGTACCGCTGGATCTCGCCGACCTTGGCGTTGCGCTTGGCGTTGTCGGGCTCGGCGGACTCCTCCTCCAGCAGGGTGTCGAGCTTCTTGTCCTTGGACAGGATGACGTCGCGGTTCTGGCTGTGGAAGTGGCTCTTGATGACGTCCTGGTCGGCGCGGCCGACCATGCTGTGCGCGACGGCGGTCTTCTCGGCGTCCTTGATGTCCACGGCCTGGGTGCCGGCGTCGGCGGGGCGGATCTCCAGCTGCACGCCGAGCTTGGCCCACTGCTGGCCGACGAGTTCGAGCGTCTGCTTGGACAGCGGCTGCGGGCCGGCGACGAAGACGCCCAGCCGCAGCTTGACGCCGTCCTTCTCGCGCACGCCGTCGGCGCCCCTGGTCCAGCCGGCCTTGTCGAGCAGCGCGTTGGCCTTGGCAGGGTCGTAGGCCAGGTCCTTGGACAGGTCGAGGTAGCCCTGGGCGAGGTGGCTGAGCACGGAGGTGGCCCGCGGGTAGCTCGCGGTGAACAGGGTGTCCACGACCTCCTTGACGTCGGTGCCCGCCTGCAGCGCCTTGCGCACGTCGAGGTCCTTCAGGATGCTGTTGGACGGCCGCAGGTACAGGCCGTTGTTCACGCCCCTGGTCGGCTCGGCGTA
The DNA here is from genome assembly GCF_040649795.1 of Nonomuraea sp. NPDC048881. Classification (NCBI taxonomy): domain Bacteria; kingdom Bacillati; phylum Actinomycetota; class Actinomycetes; order Streptosporangiales; family Streptosporangiaceae; genus Nonomuraea; species Nonomuraea sp. NPDC048881. The sequence goes on along the minus strand of NZ_JBEZGC010000001.1, from coordinate 607,243 downwards.
GATCTGGAAGCCGGCGTCCTTGACGGTCTTCTCGTCGTACGCCTGGACGTAGCGCACGAAGTCGGCCTGGCCGGAGGTCAGCGCGCCGACCCGGACGTTGTCCTCGGGCGTCACGATGATCTTGATCTCGTCCAGGTACGCCCGCCCCTGGTGCTTCGACGACGGCGGCGCCCAGTCGTAGTCCTTGCGGGCGGCCAGGTCCACTTCCTTGTCGACGATCTGGTTCTTCAGCGTGAAGGGGCCCGAGCCGACGATGTTCTTCAGCTGGCACTGCTGCTCGTACGGCAGCGAGATCGTCTTCTTCGACACCAGCCCGGCCCCGATGACCGAGGTGCCCTGGAGGAAGCCGGGAGAGGGCTTCTTGAAGTGGAACTTCACGGTCAGCGGGTCGACGACCTCGCTGCGCTCGTAGTTGTTGACGAACTCGGCGACCGGCAGCTTGAGCTCGGTGTTCCCGAGGCCGTACACGTCGAAGTTCGCGGCGACGGCGGCGGCGTCGAGCGGGCTGCCGTCGCTGAAGGTCACGCCCTGGCGCAGGTGGAAGGTGTACTCGGTGGCGTCCTCGTTCACCTCCCACTTGGTGGCGATCCAGGGCTCGATCTCCAGGGTCTGCGGGTTCTGCCAGGTCAGCTTGTCGGTGATCTGGTTGAGGATGCCGCCGTTGGGATAGAAGCCGGCGGCCGGCAGGTAGAGGCAGGTGGGCGGCTGGTGCTCCAGGTAGGTCAGCGTGCCGCCGTAGACCGGCTGACCGCTGGACGGCGCCGCGCCGGCAGCACCCCCTTGGCCGCCACAGGCGCCGAGGAGCCCAACGACGGCGAGCATGACGGCTGCGGTGCGCAGGCTGGATGAGGACATGGGGGTACTGCCTTTCAGACAAAACATACCTAAAAAGTAGGAAAAGGCTACAGCAAACGCGCGACCGAAGCCACCAGGGGCTTCGGTCGCAGCGTCACAGGCGACTCCGGGTCACGGACGCGCCCAGGCCTCGGCGAGCAGTTCGTAGGAGCGCACGCGGTCGGCGGGGTCGTGGGTGATGGTGGTGACCAGCAACTCGTCGGCCCCGGTGACCCGGCGCAGCACGCGCAGCCCCTCGGCCACGGCCCGCGGCGTGCCGACGAATTGGGTGTCGATCCGGTCCTTGACCAGCGCGCGGTCGGCCTCGGTCCAGACGTGCCGGGCCGCCTCCGACGGCGTCGGGTACGGCATCGCGCCCGCCCCCGTCCTGATGCTGCGCACCCACAACCCGTACGGCGAGGCCAGCTCACGCGCCCTGGCCTCGTCCTCGGCCACCACCGCGTCGGCCGACACGATCACGTACGGCTCGGCCAGCTCGTCCGACGGCTTGAACGCCTCGCGGTACGCCTCCACGGCCTCCAGCACGCTCGACGGGCTGACGTGGTAGTTGGCCGCGAACGGCAACCCGCGCTCCCCCGCGACCCGGGCGCTCTGCCCGCCGCTGCTGCCCAGGATCCACACCTGGACGTCGGCCCCCTCGCCGGGCGTCACGTGGGCCTCGTGGGTCCCGCCGAGCAGCGCCAGCACCTCGTCGACCTGGTCGGCGAAGTCGGGCGTCACCGCTCCGGGCTGCTGGAGCAGGCTCGCCTGGAAGGCCAGGCGGGGGATCTTCGCCAGCCGCGACCAGTCGAAGGGCGGCGGGACGAGCAGCCCGTCCACCACCCTGGCCTCCGTGCTCGCCGGACGTGCGGGAGCCGGCTCGGCCCCGCGCCGCCCCGAGCGCCCGATGCCCAGATCGAGCCGGCCCGGATGCAGCGCGTCGATGATCCCGAACTCCTCCACCACGGACACCGGCGTCCGGTGGCCGAGCTGCACGGCTCCCGAGCCGACCCTGATCGTCGAGGTGGCCGCCGCCACCAGGCCGATCAGCACGGCGGGGGCCGAGCCGGCCACGCCCGGGGCGAAGTGGTGCTCGGCCAGCCAGTAACGGGCGTAGCCGAACTCCTCCGCGCGCCGGGCGAGCTCGATCGTGTCGCGTAACGCCTGGCCCGCGGTGCCGCCCGAGCTGATGGGGGCCAGGTCGAGGACGGACAGGCTCATGACGCGCTCCCCGGGAACGGGCGGCTGGGGATCTCCGCGCGCAGCGCCGGCGCGATCTCGGTCTGGAACAGCTCCAGCGTCTCCCGGTGCTGCCCCGGCGTCAGGCCGTCGGCGTCGGCGGGCAGGTGCATGACCTCGTGCCCGAACCGCTTGTGGTAGCGCAGCACCTTGTCGATGATCTGCTGCGGGCTGCCGACCAGGATCGAGCCGCGTTCGACGGCGTCCTCCAGGGTGGGGAAGACCGGCCGCACGCCGGCCCGCCGGAACGTCTCCAGGCGGGCCTGGTAGATCGGCCGGTACTCGGCCAGGGCCCGTTGCGAGGTGCGGGCCGCGTAGTAGCCCGCGCTGCCCGCCCCCACCAGGGCGTCGGCGGGGTCGTGGCCGTGATGGGCCCAGCGTTCGCGGTAGTGGTCGATCAGCTCGGCGTAGGGCTCGATGGGGTTGGTGACGTTGGCCGAGAACAGCGGGTCGCCGTGGCGGGCGGCCAGCTCGACCGACTCCTTGCTGGTCGCGCTGCCGTGCCAGACCCTGATCGGCCGTTGCAGCGGGCGCGGCCAGGTCTCGGCGTCGGTCAGCGCGGGCCGGAAGCGGCCCTGCCAGGTGACCCGGTCCTCCCGCCACAGGCGGCGGAACAGCTCGTACGACTCGCGGTTGCGCTCCCACTGGTCCGCGGCGGTGACGTGGAAGAGCCTGGCCTGCGCCGCGCCGTTGCCCTTGCCGACGATCAGTTCGAGCCGGCCGCCGGACAGGTGGTCGAGCGTGGCGTAGTCCTCGTAGGCGCGGACCGGGTCGAGCAGGCTCAGCGTGGTGACCGCGGTGAACAGCCTGATCCTGGACGTCCTGGCGGCGATGTGGCTGAGCACGACCGGGGGCGAGGAGGAGATGAAGGGCCGCTCGTGCCGCTCGCCCACGCCGTAGCCGTCGAAGCCCAGTTCCTCGAAGAGCACGGCGGTCTCGACGACCTCGCGGAATCGTTCCGTGGGTGACCGGCCGTCGCTGTGGACGATCAATGTGATGCCCAGAAATTTCATGACACCTCCGCGTACCTGCTCGCCGGGCGCGGCAGGCCGAGCAGCCCGCGTAGCGTCCGGGCTTCGTACCCGCTCCTGAAGGCCCCGCGCCCGCGCAGCTCGGCCGTCAGCTCCCGGCTGATCCGCTCCAGGTCGTACGGCACCGCCCCCGGCCGCAGCCGGAAGCCCTCGATCCCGGCCCGCCGCCACTCCAGCAGCAGGCCGGCCAGCTCCCCCGCGTCGCCGGTGAAGATCGCCGCGTCGGAGGTCAGTTCGACCCCGTCCAGCTCGTCGAGCCGCGCCTTGCGCCGGGCCGCGTCCGGGCCCAGGAAGACGAGCAGGTCGGCGAAGATCCGCAGGTCGCCGGAGAGCCCCCGGACCTCCTGGACGATCTCCCGCGCGTGCTCGGCCGAGCGCGGCGTGACGAAGACGACGTCCGCGCCGCCCGCCGCGAACTCGTACGGCAGCCGCGCGTGGGCCAGCGCGGCCACCACCGGCTGCCCCTGCGGCGACCTGGGCGTGATGGACGGCCCCCGCACCGAGAAGAACCCGCCCTCGAAGTCGATGTGGTGGAGTTTGCCGCGGTCGACGAACCGGCCGGCGGCCACGTCCCTGATCTCGGCGTCGTCCTCCCAGCTGTCCCAGAGCCGCCGGGCCACCTCCACGGCGTCGGCGGCCTCGGCGAACAGGGCGCGCACGTGCGGGTCGGCCGACAGGTCCACCCCGCCGGGCCTGTTCAGCACCTGGTCGAGCGGGGCGAACCGGCGGCGGCCGAAGTGGGCCGCCTCGCTCGCCCGCGCCGAGACCTGCGGCCGCCAGCCCGCCCGGCCGCCGCTGACGTGGTCGAGGGTGGCGATGCCGATGGCCACATGGAACGGCTCGGTGTGCGTGGTGGTGGCCGTCGGCACCAGGCCGATCCGGGTGGTCAGCGGCGCCAGCCGGGCCGCGAGCAGCACCGCGTCGAACCGGCCGCGTACCTGGTCGGTGCGGTCGTCGGGGCCGTCGGGCCGGGTGGACTGCAGGCCCAGGGCGTCCTCGATGGTGACGAAGTCGAGCAGCCCGCGCTCGGCCTCGGCGACGAGCCCCGCCCAGTGACCGGCCGAGAAGAGCCGCGTGCCGGGGGCCGCGCGCCAGGCGGCGGGGTGCCAGCCGGCGCCGTCCAGGGCGACGGCCAGGTGCAGCGTCATGACAGCTCCAGGTGCTCGCGCAGGGTGGTCCCGGTGTACTCCGTGCGGAAGACGCCGCGTTCGCGCAGCGCCGGCACCACCCGGTCGACGAACTCGTCCAGCCCGCCGGGGGTCAGGTGCGGGACGAGGATGAAGCCGTCGGCCGCGCCGGCCTGCACGTGCTCGTCCATCTGCCGGGCCACGCCCTCGGGGGTGCCGACGAACGTCTGCCGTCCGGTGACCTCGATCACCAGCTCGCGGATGCTCAGCCCCTTCTCCGCGGCCAGCGCCCGCCATTTGGCCGCCACCTCGGCACGGTCCTTGATCGGCACCCGTCCCTGGGAGACGCCTTGGGACAGGTCCGGCTCGACGTCGGGGAACGGTCCATCGGGGTCGAAGGCCGACATGTCCCGCCCCCACACCTGCTCCAGGAACGCGATCGCGGTCTGCGGCCCGACCTGCTGCCGCCGGATCCTGGCCGCGTTCTCGGCGGCCTCCTCGTCGGTGTCGCCCAGCGCGAACGTCACACCGGGCATGATCTTGAGCTGGTGGGGCTCCCGGCCGTACCGGGCCAGGCGGCCCTTGACGTCGGCGGAGAAGCGCCTGCCGTCCTCCAGCCTGCCGTGCGGGGTGAAGACCACGTCGGCGTGGGCGGCGGCGAACTCGCGGCCGTCGTCCGAGTCGCCGGCCTGGATGATCACCGGGTGTCCCTGCGGGGAGCGCGGCAGCGTGAACCGGCCCTCGACGGTGAAGTGCCTGCCCCGGTGGCTGACCGTGCCGATCGCGCCCTCCCGCAGGAAACGGCCCGCGCCCTGGTCGGCGAGCACGGCGTCCGGCTGCCAGGAGTCCCACAACTCGCGCGACAGCCGGACGAACTCCTCGGCCCGCCGGTACCGGTCGGCGGGGTCGAGGAAGCCGCCGCGGCGGAAGTTCTCGCCGGTGAAGGCGTCGGAGGTGGTCACCACGTTCCAGGCGGCCCGGCCCTCGCTCAGGTGGTCGAGCGTGGACAGCCGCCTGGCCAGCTCGTACGGCTCGTTGAAGGTGGCGTTGACCGTGCCCGCGAGCCCGAGCCGCGAGGTCACCGCGGCCAGGGCGCTGAGCACGGTCAGCGCCTCGGGCCTGCCGACCACGTCCAGGTCGTGGATGCGGCCCTTGAGCTCGCGCAGCCGCAGCCCCTCGGCCAGGAAGAAGAAGTCGAACGTGCCGCGCTCGGCCGTCCTGGCGAGGTGGACGAACGAGGCGAAGTCGATCTGGCTCCCCGACCGGGGGTCGGCCCACACGGTGGTGTTGTTCACGCCGGGGAAGTGCGCGGCGAGGTGCACCTGCCTCTTGCGCGTCACCGGCCCCGCCCGTGCGGCGTGTCCCAGGCGGCGGGCAGGCCCTCGACGGTCTCGCCGAACGCCGGGCGCTGGTAGAGGTCGCGGGCGTAGCCCCAGAGGTGCTCGAAGTCGGGCAGCTCGCGCTCGCTGATGAGGTGCTCGCGGTTGTGCAATGCGTCGAACCTGGCCAGCGTCACCCACAGCCGCACGTCCGCCTCGGTGATCGTGTCGCCGGTCAGGAAACGCTGCTCGGCCAGGCGTTCGTCCAGGCGTTCCAGGGCCGCGACGACGCGGTGGCGCTCGTCCTCGCGGGCGGCCTCGGTGCCGGCGGGGGCCACCCGGGTGACGCCGGTGTTGACGTCGTGGTAGATCCACGCGTTCAGCTTGTCGATCTCGCCGCGCAGGTGCTCGGGGTAGAGGTCGACCGAGGTGTCGGCCCACTTCTCGAACTGGGTGGCCAGATCGATCGTGATGTCCGGGAAGTTGTTGCTGACGATCCTGCGCCGCGCCCTGTCCCAGAGCACGGGCACCGAGATGTGGCCCGGGTAGCCCTTCTCGGTGGCGTCGTAGGCCTGCTCCAGGAAGGCGAACCCGTTGACCGGGTCCGGGCCCCTGCGCTCCCTGAAGGCCCAGCCCCGGCCGTCTCGCTCGTCGTCCACGTACGACAACGAGACGACGTCCTCCAGGCGCTTGAGCTTGCGGACGATCGCGACGCGCTGGGCGTAGGGGCAGGTCCAGGCGGCATAGACGTGGTAGCGGCCGGGCTCGGCGCGGTAGCCGCTGGTGCCGTCGGCGGTGACGCGCTCCTGGAAGGGGTAGACCGGGCGGTCCCAGCCGGCCGACAGGTGCAGGCGGCCGGGGCCGTAGCGGCCGTAGGCGATCCGGTCGAGCGGGCCGGCGTAGACCGGCGTGCCGGTGGTGGCGGTCACAGGTTCTCCTGGTGGGGTAGGAAGCGGCCGAACCGGCCCTGGTGGTAGAGCAGCGGGCGGCCGGCGTTGTGCGTGGCCGCCTCGGCCACCAGGCCGACGACCAGCACGTGGTCGCCGACCTCGACGGTCTCGTACGGCAGGCAGATCAGGTGGGCGGAGACGTCCTGGAGCAGCGGCGCGCCGAGCGGCCCCGCCCGCCACCGCGTGGGCGCGGCGAACCTGTCCACCCCCTTGCGCGCGAACCGCGCCGCCAGCTCGGCCTGGTCGCTGGCCAGGATGTTGACCGCGAAGTGGTCGGCCCCGCGCAACCACGGCCAGGTGGTGGAGGACTGGTCCACGTAGAAGGAGACGAGCGGCGGGTCGAGGCTGACCGAGGAGAACGAGGTGGCGGTGAGCCCCACGGGGATGCCCTCGCTCTGCGCGGTGATCACCACCACTCCGCTGGCGTGCACGGCGAGCGCCTGGCGGAACACGTCGGCGCCGACGGCCTGCTGGTCGGGCAGGGTGTCGGTCATGCGCCGGCCTCCGCTCGGTACGGGCGGACGGGTCTGATTGCGATCACGGAAAGGCTCCTCACGGGAGAGAGGGCGTGCTCACGCCGCTCCCGGCGGCCGGGCCGGGAGCGCCGGGAAGGGGGCACGCGAGGGTTCGTCAGCGGAGGCGTGGACGGCGTCGGCCACGCTGGAGCGCTCAGGGGAAGGCGGGCGGCTGCTGGTCCGTGATCAACGACACTGGGCGCTGGCGACGTGGCCGAAGTCCACGTGCGGGCGCCTGGTCAGGAGAGTGCCCTGGCTCATGCCAACGACGCTAGGCCGCCGCGAGCCTCAAGTCAATATTCCCTACTGGTTTTAAAGGGAATACCTTATTGGGATGAATCGCGAAGTTTGGCGGGTGGCACCGGGATCGCCGGGAAGGGGTTGTCCGGCAGCAGGATGACCCGGCGCGCCTGCCGGGGCTGCATGGCGGCGTCGAGGTGGAGCAGGGCGGCCCCGATGCCGGCCGCGCCGACCATGTACCCGGTGTCCGCGCTCACCTCGCCCGGCCGCAGCCGCCGGTACGCCTGGTACCAGCGGAACCCCTGCCCGTCGTGGTTGTCGCCGCGCCCGATGAGGTGCCCGGCGAGCACCTGGGCCTGCGCGAGGCGGGCTTCGTCGCCGGTCGCCGCCCACAGGCCGACGAACAGTTCGAGCAGCCCGGCCGCGCCGCAACACTGGCAGGCCACGTTCCAGAAGCCGTCGGTCTGCCGGAGGGGGGCGCCGCTCTCGACGACGCCGTGCGCGAGCCGTTCGACCCAGTCGAGGTGGCCGGGGTCGCCGGTGACCCGGTACAGCTCGTAGAACATCCGGGCCACGCCCGCCGAGCCCGAACAGAAGCCCAGGTAGTGCAGCTCGCGCCCCTGCGGCACGTGGTGCGGGACGACGGCGCACCTGCCCGCCACCGCGCTCACCTCGCGCACGAAGCCCGCGCCACGGGCGGCCGCCTCCAGGAAACGCCGCTCGCCCGTGACGCCGTGGAGCCTGGCCAGCAGGAAGGCGGTGCCCGCCGTGCCGGACAGGAAGCCCGGGGTGACGGCGTCGAGCGGCAGGTCCGCGCAGTCGCCGAAACGATGGCCGGGCACGGCGAGCCCGGCGATGCGCTCGCCCGCCGCCACCGCCGTCTCCTCGTAGCCGCGCACGCCGAGCGCGGCGGCGGCCTGGAGCAGCCCGAGCACGATCCCGCCGTCGCCGCGCTGGGCGGGCTCGCGGGTCCAGCCGAGGCCGCCGTCCAGCGGGCGGGCGGCGCGGACGATCGTGTCGGCCACCGCGACGGCCTCCTCCTCGAAGACGCCGTCGCCGAAGGCCCAGCCAGCCTCGATCAGCGCGACGAGCGTGCCGGTCAGGCCGTGGTAGAGGGTCAGGTCGGCGCGTTCGCGCCAGGTGGCGGCCAGGTAGCGGGCGCCTCTGCGGGCGTCGTCCAGGTACGCCTCGTGGCCGGTGGCGGCGGCCAGTTCCAGGAAGAACAGCACGATGCCGGCCGCGCCCGCGTACAGGGAGGCGGAGTCGCCGGCGGCGGCCGACCTGCCACGGGGGTCGGGGTTGGCGCGCCAGTGGCGGCCTCTGCCGTCGTCGACGGCGGCGGTGCGGATCCAGCGGCCCGCCATGATCGCGGCGGTCAGCGGAGTCTCGGCGCGCTCACTCGGCGAGCGGGTCCGGTCCAAGCCCATACTCCATTCTCCCACACTTCCGGTAGGAAAATCGGCCTTTTCTCAAGGGTTCGCCTCCATCATCGCGGGTAACGGAACGGTGACGTCGAGTATCGAACGGGGAGGGCGTCGTGAAGCGTCCCATCATCTGTGCCGCGATCCTGGCCCTGGGCGTCACGGGCTGCACGAACACCGGATACGACACAGGGCAGCACCTGCCGCAGAACGAGGGCGCGAACGCCGACGCCAAGGGCGTCATACACGTGCGCAACGCCCACCTGCGAGCCGCCGCCGGCCAGGCGGCCACCCCGTCCTCGCCCGCCGCCGAGCAGAACCTCTACGCCGTGCTGATCAACGACGGCCACAAGCCCGACCAGCTCCAGCGGATCACCGTCGACGGCGGCGGCTCGGTGCAGCTCTCCGGCGCCGCCGCCGACATCCGGCCCGGCCAGCCCGTGGGCGCGGGCGACCAGCCGCTCGGCACGGTCACCGGCGTACGCGGCGCCACCGTGCCCATGACCTTCACCTTCCGCGACGCCGGGGCCGTGCGCGTGTACGTGCCCGTGAAGCAGAACGCGAGCCAGTCCCCCGCCGGCTCGCCCGGCCCCGCGACCACTCCGGCGGCGCCGGGCCACGCGCCGCCGCACGCCCCCCGTCACCGGACCGGCCACTCAACCGGCCACTGACGGCCGCAGCGCCGACAGCAGCCGGTCCAGCTCGGCGGCGATCAGCGGCAGGTCGGCGTCCGGGTCGGCGGAGCGGGCCAGCAGCATGCCGCCCTCGCAGACCGCGCCGAACACGAGCTGCGCGCGGGCGGGCGCGTTCCCGCCCGCGATCCGGCCGCCCTCGGCGGCCCGGCGCAGGCCGCCGGACAGGACGCGCAGCAGGTGGTCGTACTCGATCTCGCGGGCGGTCTCCCAGCCCAGCACCGAGGGCGCGTCGAGCAGCACGATCTGCCGGAAGCCCGGGTCGAGGCAGTGCTCCAGGAAGGTGCGCAGGCCCCGGCGCAGCGCCGCCAGCGGGTCGTCCTCCTGGGCGCCGGCGTGCTCCAGGGCCGCCGCGACCTCGGCCAGCTCGCCGGTGAACGCCGCCCGGAACAGCGCCGGCTTGCCGCCGAAGTGGTGGTAGGCGGCCCCCTTGGTCACCCCCGCGCGGGCGGCGACGGCGTCGATCGAGGTGTCGGCGTAGCCGTTCTCGCCGAACAGCCGGCGCGCGGCGCCCACCAGCCGCGCCGTCGTCTCGTCCGTGCGTTCTGCCTGGGTACGGCGGCTCATTGACTTCCATACTCCTAGTACGTATGTTCGAATCACGTACCAGAAGTATGGAACATGGAGGCCGATCGTGTCCGCAGAACCCATCGCCGTCTACGGAGCAAGTGGTCATACCGGACGCCTGGTGGCGGCGGAATTACGCGCCCGCGGCCTGGAGGTGATCCTGGCCGGCCGCGACGCCGCCCGGCTCAAGGCCGTCTCCGACGAGCTCGGCGGAGCCCGCGTGCACGAGGCCCCGCTCGACGACGCCGACGCCCTGCGGGCCCTCACCGCCGAGGCCGGCGTGCTGGTCCACTGCGCCGGGCCCTTCACCGACACCGGCCGGCCCGTGGCCCGCGCCGCGGCGGCGTCCGGCTGCCACTACGTCGACCACGCCCTGGAGCAGCACCACACCAAGTGGATGTTCGACACCATGTCCGAGCCCGCCGCGGCCGCGGGCATCACGATGATCACGGCCATGAGCTTCTACGGCGGCATGGGCGACCTGCTGGCCGCGGCCGTGTCCGCCGGGCTGACCGGCATCGACCGGGTGACCAGCGCCTACGCCGTGTCCGGCTGGCGGCTGACCACCGGCGCGCGCAAGACCGCCGAGCTGCTGTTCGCCGACACCCGCCGCATCACCTTCAGCGACGGCGCCGAGCACGTCGGGTACGTCGAGCCGCGCAACGCCGTCTTCCCCTTCCCGCCGCCGCTCGGACCGCGGACGATGATCGCGCCGATCCCGTCGTCGGAGGTCGTCACCGTGCCCAGGCACGTGCCGGCCCGCTGGGTCGAGGCGCAGCTCACCGCGCACACCTTCGAGGAGGAGGGCGCGTTCACCGGCGAGGCCGTCGACCCGGAGACCAGGGCGGGCTCGGAGTTCACCGTGGCCGTCCAGGTCGTCACCGAGGACGGCGGCGCGGCCGGCCGGATCACCGGCCGCGACCTGTGGCGGCTCAGCGCGCTGGCCTCGGTCGAGGCCGCCGTGCGGCTGGCCGGCGGGCACGGGCCGGGGCCCGGCGTCTTCGCCCCGGCCGAGGCGTTCCCCGCCGAGCCGTTCCTGCGCGACCTCGAAGCGCTCGGGCTGCTCAGGCTCACCCTGCCGGGAAGGAGCGGACGATGATCCTGGTCACGGGCGCGGCCGGCGGCCCCCAGGGCGGCACCGGCAGGCAGGTCGCCGAACAGCTGCTCCAGCGCGACCAGGCCGTGCGCGCCTTCGTGCACTCCGACGACGAGCGCGCCGGCGAGCTGCGCAAGCTCGGCGCGGACGTCGTCGTCGGCGACCTGCGCGAGATCAGGGACGTGCGGCCCGCGATGCGCGGGGTGCGGCGGGCGTACTTCACCTATCCGGTGACGGCCGGGCTGCTCGACGCGACCGGCGCGTTCGCGGCGGCGGCCAGGGAGGAGGGGGTCGAGCGGGTGGTCGAGGTCTCCCAGCTCGACGCCCAGCCCGAGGCCGGGACGCCGCGCATGCGCCGCCACTGGCTGTCGGAGCAGGTCTTCGACTGGGCGGGGGTGGGCGCGGTGCACCTGCGCGCGGCGGTCTTCTTCGAGAACCTGGCCGTCGTGGCGGACGCGTACGGCGAGCTGGCCCTCCCACTGGGCCCGCCGGACACGCTGATTCCGCTCGTCGCCGCCGCCGACGTGGCGCGGGTGGGCGCGGGCCTGCTGCTGGACCCGGCACCGGCCGACCCGGTGTGCCTGGTGACGGGCCAGATGGCGACGGCCGCCGAGGCCGCCGACGCCCTCGGCGTGCGCTACGCGGACCTGCCGCCCGAGGAGTGGGAGCGGCGGGCGCACGACGTGTACCGCGACCCGTACGCCGTCGAGCACCTGAGCCACCTGTGGGCGATCTTCCGCTTCATCGGCTCCGGCGACCACCCGCTCTACCGGGTCACCGAGAGCATCGAGCGCGTCGGCGGGCGTCGTCCGGTGACGATCGGGGAGTTCGCCGCCGCCCGGCGCTGACCCCGTCCTGGCCGGCCCGCCTCCACCAGGCCGGTCAGCGCAGGCCGGCGAGCACGCCGCGCGCGACGGCCTCCCGCCCGGCCTCCTCCTCGGCCGCCGCCGCCTGCTCGGCCGCCATGCGCACGTCGTAGGCGGCGCGGGCCGTGGCGATCTCGCCCTGGTGCTCCTCGGTCCAGGTGACCAGGGCGCGGATGGTGGCGTGCAACGTGCCGCCGAGGGGCGTCAGCGCGTAGTCCACGCGGGGCGGCACGGTCGGATGGACGGTACGGCTCACCAGGCCGTCGCGCTCCAGGTGACGCAGGGTCCTGGTCAGCATGCGCTGGCTCACGCCGTCGATCATGCGGCGCAGCTCGGTGAAGCGCAGGCTGCGCCGGTCGAGCAGCGCGATCACCTGGAGCGACCACTTGTCGGCGATCCGGTCGAGGATCTGCCTGACCTCGCAGTCCTCCCGCTGGTCCCATTGCAGCACGTCGTAGTCGGTATCCCCGCAGTGACCGAGGGACATCGAGGTTCCGTCTTCCATGGCTCCTTATGGTGACCAAAAATGCTGCTGGTTACAAGAAGGAACCGACCATTGTGGAAGGAATTCACCATGTCTCCCTCGAACCACCCCCGCATGGGGGCGCGCGCGTGGAGCGCGCTGTTCGTCCTGGCGGCGGCCGTCTTCCTGGAAGGCATCGACGTGGCCATGCTCAACGTGGCGCTGCCGTCGATCCGCGCCGACCTCGGCCTGTCCACCGGCACGCTCAGCGGCGTGGTCAGCGCGTACGTGCTGGGTTACGGCGGCTTCATGCTGCTGGGCGGCCGGGCCGCCGACCTGCTCGGCCACCGCCGCATGTTCCTGACCTGGCTGACGGTGTTCCTGCTCTTCTCCGGGCTGGGCGGCCTGGCGACCGAAGGATGGATGTTGCTGGTCGCCCGGTTCGTCACGGGGGTCGCCGCCGCGTTCATGGCGCCCGCCGGGCTGGCGCTGGTCACCGGCAACTTCCCCGAGGGCCCGCAGCGCACCAAGGCGCTCGGCGTGTACGCCGGAACCGCGGCGGGCGGCTTCTCGCTCGGCCTGGTCGCCGGCGGCCTGCTGGCCTCGATCGGCTGGCGCTGGGTGTTCTTCGCCCCCGTGGTGCTGTCGGCGGTGATCCTGCTGGCCGCCGTCCCGCTGGTCAAGGACTCCGGCGAACGGGTGCGGGGCTCGTTCGACCTGGCCGGGGCGCTGACCATCACCGGCTCGATGTTGCTGCTCGTGTACGGCGTGGTCCGCCTGGAGGCGCCCGCGGACGGCTCCGGCGTCACCATCGCGACGTTCGCCGCCGGGCTGCTGCTGCTCGCCCTGTTCGTGCTGATCGAACGCCGCTCGTCCAACCCGCTGGTCCGGCTGGACATCCTGCGCTCGGGGCCGCTCGTCCGGGCCAACCTCGGCGCGCTGCTCTTCCTGGCCTCGTTCGCCGGGTTCCAGTTCCTGGCCACGCTCTACCTGCAGGAGGTGCGCGGCTGGAGCACCCTGCAGACCGGGCTGGCCATGCTGGTGATCGGCATCGACACGGTGCTGGCCCCCACGCTCACGCCGCGCCTGGTGAACAGGTTCGGCAACGCCCGCGTGCTGTTCGCCGGGATCGTGCTGTCGGCGCTGGCGTACGCGCTGTTCCTGCCGGTCGGCCCGGACTGGACGTACGCCGCCATGCTGCCCACCATGCTCCTGCTCGGCCTGGCCTTCTCGCTGACCTACGGCCCGCTGACCATGGCCGCGACCGAGGGCGTGGCGGAGGACCGGCAGGGCCTGGCCGGCGGCCTGCTCTACACGGCCATGCAGTTCGGCACCGCGCTCGGCCTGTCGGCGGTCACCGCCGTGAACGTGGCCGCGCTCGGCGGCGGCGCCGCGCCGACCCTGAACTCGCTCCGGATCGCCCTGGCCGTCCCGGTGGCCGTCGCGGTGGCGGCCGTGCTGGTGACCGCGTTCGGCCTGCGTGCCCGCGCCGCCGCCGCGCCCGTCGAGAGCCCGGTGCCCGAGACCGTCGGCTAGGACGGGTCCGCCCCCGGCGCACGCACCCGGGAGAGCTTGTCGGGGTTCGCGACCGTGTAGATGTCGCGCACCTGCGACCCGTCGGAGGTCAGATCGACGACCATGACGGCGAACGGCGCGTTCTCCACGAACACCACCGCCGACGGGTCCCCGTTGGTCTCCCGGTACTGGATGTCCAGCCCCTCCATCGGCTGGGCGGTGCGCGCGACGAGCAGCCGGGCCACCTTGTCGCGGCCCCGGACCGGACGCGGCCCGCCCACCACGGACTTGCCGCCGCCGTCGGCCCACAGGGTCACCTCCGGCGCCAGCAGCTCCATCAGCGCGTCGAGGTCGCCGCCGAACGCCGCCGCCACGAACCGCTCGGTCACCTCCCGCTGGACGTGCGCGTCCACCCGGTACCGCGGACGCCGGGCCTGCACGTGCTCGCGGGCCCGGTGCGCGAGCTGGCGTACGGCGGCGGGGCTGCTGCCGAGCATGCCGGCGATCTCGGTGTGCTGGAAGGCGAACACCTCGTGCAGGACGAACACGGCCCGCTCCAGCGGGTCCGGGTCCCGCGACGACCAGGCCAGCCAGGTGTCCTGGAGCACGTCCTCGATGTCGGAGACGCTGCCGAGCATGTTGTAGACGATGGAGAACAGCAGCTCCCTGTGGCCGCCGAAAACGTCCGTCATTCCAGGCATCATGTCCTTTGAGAGCCTTTGTGGCCCCCGGGTGTGACATGAACTGCGTCACACCAGGTAACGCAGCCACAGGTACGGCGTCGCCAACGCGACCGTCGTCGCGGTGACGATCAGACCGTACTTCGTGAACTGCCAGAAGCTGATCGGGGTGCCGTTGCGGGCGGCGATGCCGAGGATGACCACGTTCGCCGCCGCGCCCACGGCGGTGGCGTTGCCGCCCAGGTCGGCGCCGAGCGCCAGGGCCCACCACAACACCTGCGCCGGCCCCTCCCCGCCGTTGGCCTGGACGAGGTCGGCGACGATCGGGCTCATGGTGGCCACGTACGGGATGTTGTCGACGATGGCGGAGAGGCCCGCCGAGGCCCACAGCAGGACCATCGTGGTCAGCCCGAGCCGGCCGTGCGTGGCCTGCGCGGCGGCCTGGGAGACCTGGGCGATGACCCCGGTCTCCACCAGCGCGCCGACCATGACGAACAGCCCCGCGAAGAACACCAGCGTGGGCCACTCGACCTCGGCGATCGCCTCCTCGGTGGTCACCTTGGTGAGCGCCACCAGCACGCCCGCGCCGAGCAGCGCCACCACCGACGGCTCGTAGTGCAGCACGGGATGCAGCACGAACGCCGCCATCACCACCGCGAGCACGGTCAGCGACTGCCACAGCAGCCTGCGGTCGGCGATGGCCTCGCGCTCGTCGAGCGTCATGATCTCGGCCGCCAGCTCGGGGTCGTAGCGGAACGACCGGCGGAACATCACCCGGCACAGCCCGATGAAGACCACGAGCAGCACCACGATCAGCGGGGCGAGGTGGGCGAGGAAGTCGTTGAAGGTCAGCCCGCCGCGGCTGGCGATGATGATGTTGGGCGGGTCGCCGACCAGGGTGGCGGTGCCGCCGATGTTGGAGGCCATCGCCTCGGCGATGAGGAACGGCGCCACCGGCAGCGCCAGCCGTTCGCAGACCAGGAACGTCACCGGCGCGATCAGCAGCACGGTGGTCACGTTGTCCAGCAGCGCCGACGCGCCCGCGGTGATCAGGATCAGCAGCACCATGAGCCGGAACGGGCGCCCCCTGGCCCGTTTGGCGGCCCAGATGGCCAGGAACTCGAAGACGCCCGTCTGTTTCAGCACGCCGACGATGACCATCATGCCGAGCAGCAGGAAGATGACGTTCCAGTCGATGCCGGTGTGCTCGTCGAAGAAGGCCGCGCCGCCGTCGGTGGCGTGCAGCACCAGCATGATCCCCGCGCCGCCGAGCGCGGCGGCGACCCGGTGCACCTTCTCGGTGGCGATCAGCGTGTACGAGACGAGGAAGACGGCGACCGCCAGCCACGCGGTGACGGTCACGGCGGACCACCCGGGAAAGCCTTCAAGGAGAACTCCACGATCGACGACAGAATCGCCGACCAGACTTCCCGGCACACCTCAGGACAACTTACCAAGAGGCGCGGCCGGACGGGACCGGCGTACTGGCCGCCCGTACGGGGCCAGGCGCCGGTCGCGCCCGGTGGGTGGCCGGTCAGCCGACGTTGAACTGCCCCTTGAAGCCCGCGTGCAGCACACTGCCGGACGAGCCCGTGACGCACGTGCCCGACCCGCCGAGCAGGTAGGTGTCGAACCGGCCGGTGAACGTCCTGCCCCTGAACGGCCCGGACTGGATCGTCCCCGACACCTTGGCCGTGTCGTGCACGACCTCGACGATGCGCGCGCTGGCCTTGCTGGTCTGCCTGGTGCCCTTGATGGTCCAGTCGATGGTGACCGTGCCGGTGCCCCCGGGCGCGGCGGTCCCGGCGGCGGCGGCGCGGTCGCGGATGACGCCGTCGGACTGCCCCCAGCGCTCGCGGTCGTAGACGACGCGGTCGGCCAGGTTGCGCTCGTCCTGGTCGTGGACGATGCGGTCGGCCAGGCTGCGGCCCTCGCGGTTGTAGACGATGCGGTTGGACAGGCTGCGGTCCTCGGCGTCGCGGTCGCCGAACACGCGGTCGAAGGCGTTGCCCTCGCCGGACGGGCGTCCCCTGGTGATGGTGCGTCCGCCGCAGCTCGGGTTCACACCGTTGAAGCTGGCTCTGAGCCGTGCCGCGGTGACGCCCGTGCCGCTGCGGTCGACGCAGTTCCACGGCTCCCGGCGGCTGACGGAACGGTCCAGGTGCAGCAGCCGCTGCGCCCCGGGAATGTACTGTGCCTGGCCGGACACGGTGCAGGAGATCACGGCCGCGGCGTGCGCGGCCCCCGGGACGACGGCCGGAGCCAGGACGGTCAGCCCGGCGGCGGCCAGGGCGGGCAGTGACGTGGCGAGAGTAGGCATGAGACTGTTCCTTTTCGAGGCAGGACGGGTCGGCGCATCGGGCCGACCTGTCACGACAGGACGGGTCGACGCGAGCCGGCCCGGGCCCGCCATCGCTCTCCGGTGAGAGGTCCCGATCTCGGACGCTACGAGGCGAACCGCAAACATCGCCCCAAATGGCCGCACGTGGCGTCCCAGATGTACGGACTCACCCCTGCCTGTCCGCCCTCGGCATCTCCGGCAGCGCAGGCGCGGAAGCCCGGCAGCCGGAGCGGGCGATCAGAGGAGGTCGTGCGCGCGGGCGGCGGCGGCCGCCTGCGTACGGGTGGAGACCTCCAGCTTGGCCAGGATGTTGGAGACGTGCACGCTCACCGTCTTCTGCGCGATGAACAGCCGCCCGGCGATCTCCTTGTTGGTCAGCCCCTCGGCGACCAGCCGCAACACCTCGACCTCGCGCGCGGTGAGCCCGCCCTCGGCCTGCCCGCCGCCGAACCTGGCCCGCCTGCCGAACTCCAGCAGCGCGGCCTCCAGCGGCGCGGCCCGCAGCCGGCCGGCCGCCTCCTTGGCGAGGGACCACTCCTGCTGCGCCGCCTCCCGCTCACCGGCCGCGAGCAGCGCCTCGGCCAGCCGCCAGCGCGCCCTGGCCACCTCGTAGACGAAGCCGAAGTCGAACGCCGCGACCACCTCGCGCCACAGCTCGACGTCGAGCCGCCCGTGGAGGCGGCGCCAGTCGGCCTCCACGCGCAGCGCCCACGCCTGGCCCTCGGGGCCGAGGTGGCCGCCGTCGCCGGTCGGGCCCCGCGTCGCGGCGACCCTGGCACGTGCCAGCAGGTCGTCGGCGCCCTCGGTGGTGCCCAGCTCGGCCATCGCCCACAGGCCGACGGCGGCCAGCCGTAGCGTGCCGGACTCCCCTTCTTCGAGGGTGGCCATGGCCGCGTGGACGTGGTCGAGCGCGGCGGCCGGATCGCCGTTCCACAGGGAGTGTTCGGCCGCCATGCCCCGCGACATGTACGTGGCCAGCGGGTTGTGCCAGAACGGACGCAGCCACTCCAACCGCGCCTCGACCACCGGCAGCCCCCGCCCCACCTCGATGAACAGCGCGAACGACGACAGGATGGCCTCCGACAGCATGCCCACCCGCGCGCCGAACCCGGCGGCCACCGCCTCCGCGGCGTCCCACTCGCCCGCGACGTAGTGGATGAGCAGGCGCAGGAAGCGCAGGTCGGTGCCGTAGGTGCTCCATTTGAGGCCGGTGTCGACGGCCAGCTTGACGCCGTCGTCGGCTATCTCGGCGGCCTCGGCGAGCAGGCCGTGCTCGTAGTGGAAGCGGGCGTGGTGGAAGCGGGCCCGCAGGTCCATCGCCAGGTCGCCGGTCTCCCGGGCGGCGGCGCTCGCGACCAGCGATCTGGCCCGCGCCACGTCGCCCTGGAGCTCGACGTAGCTGGCCAGCGTGAGCAGCGCGCCCACCTCGGCGTCGACGGCGCCGCAGGCGCGGGCCGTCTCCAGGGCGCGCGTGGTCAGCGACTCGATCTCGCGGTGGCGCGGGCTCCACGACAGCGCGCGGGCCTGCGTGGCGAGGGCGCGGGCGAGGCTCGGCTCGTCTTTCGCGCTCTCGACCGCACGCTCGGCCGCCGCGATCGCGCCGGGCTGGTCGTTGGTCTCGAAGAGGTAGTACGCCAGCCGCTCCTCGACCTCGGAGGTCGAGGGCAGCGCGCGCAGCCGGTGGACCGCGCGGTGGTTGTCGCCGCTGTCGGCCGCCGCGACGGCGCTGCGGAAGGCCAGCGCGACCCGGCTCTCCCCGGCCAGCCCGGCGGCGCCCTCGACGCGGTCCCACAGGCCGAGCGCCTGGTCGTAGTGGTTGTGGGCCTCGGCGGGCGCACCCAGCCGCTCGGCCTCGCGGCCCGCCTGCGCCGAGGCCGCCAGCGCCCCGGCCAGGTCGTGGCCGGCGAGGTGGTGGTGGGCCAGCTCGGCGGGCGAGGTGAGCAGCCGGGCGAAGTCGGCGTGCAGCCGCGTGCGCTCGCCGGGCAGCAGGTCGGTGTAGACGGCCTCCTGCAGCAGGGCGTGGCGGAAGGCGTAACCGTGGCCCCGCACCTTGAGCAGGCCGCGCGAGACGATCTCCCTGACCGCCTCCTCGAACTCGGCCAGCGGCAGCCCCGCCACCTCGCGCAGCAGGTCGTCCTCCACCCGGCGGCCGGCCACCGCGGCGGCGCGCAGCACCCGCTGCCCGGCCTCGGACAGCACCTCGACCCGCGACAGCAGCAGGCTGGCCAGCCCGTCGGGCAGGCTGTCGCCCTCGGACATGGCCGCGAACAGCTCTTCGGCGTAGAACGGGTTGCCCTCGGCGCGCGAGACGATGAGCCCGAGCTCCTGCGCGTCCACCTGCCCCAAGGTGGTGACATAGTCCGACATTTCGCCGGATTCCAGCGGGCCGAGCTCCACGTTCGTCACCGACGGCAGCCGCTTCAGCTCGGCCAGCACCGCGCGCAGCGGATGGCGGCGGTGGAGGTCGTCGGTGCGGTAGGTGCCGGCCACGCAGACGCGCTCGCTCTGGAGCATGCGGCTGAGGAAGACCAGCAGGTCGCGGGTGGAACGGTCGGCCCAGTGGAGGTCTTCGATCACGAACAGCACCGGCTGGACGTCGGCCAGCAGCCCGAGCAGCGACCCGAACAGCCGCTGCTGGGTGAGCCCGGCCGACGGCGCCCCGCTCTCCCGGCCCGGCAGGAGCTGGCCCAGCATGGGATGGGCGGCGACGGCCTCGCGCACGCCGGGCTCGGCCCCGCGCAGCGCGTCGGCCAGCGGCAGGTAGGGCAGCGCGTCGCCCAGCTCGGCGCACTGGCCGACCATGACGTGGAAGCCGCGCTCGCGCGCCTCGGCGACCAGCTCGCCGACCAGGCGCGTCTTGCCGATCCCCGCGTCGCCGCCGACGAGCGCGACCCCGGCCGTGCCGTCGGCCGCGGACTCCAGCACACGCACGAGCTTGGACAGCTCGGCCGAGCGCCCGACGAGAAGACCGTTCACGCCAGCAAGTGTGCCACGGGCCTGTGACATTCCATTGGTCCGCCCAGCCGCCGCGGGATTGGCCCTCATCGTCGAACCGGACCCGCTCTACGCTGCTCTTTCGTGATCTCCTTGACGACTTTCGTGCTCTTCACGACGGCCTCGCTCGCCCTGGTGCTCGTCCCCGGCCCCAACCACCTCTACATCGCCGCCAGGGGCCTGGCCCAGGGCAGGGCCGCCGGGCTGGCCAGCGCGCTCGGCGTGGAGACCGGGACGCTGGTGCACATCGCCGCCGCCGCGGCCGGGCTCTCGTACGTGATCTCGCGGTCGGCCACGCTGTTCGCGGTCGTCAAGTGGGCCGGCGTGGCCTATCTCGTCTACCTGGGCGTGCGCGCCTTCACCGCCAAGGACGCGCAGGCCGGGACGCCGCCCGTGCAGCCGCTGGCCAAGGTGTTCCTCGAAGGGGTCCTGGTCAACGTGCTCAACCCCAAGGTGGCGCTGTTCTTCGTGGCGTTCCTCCCGCACTTCGTGGACCCCGGCGCCGGCTCGCCGGCGCTGCAGATCGTCGTGTTCGGCCTGACGCTGCTGCTCCTGGGGTTCGTCTCCGACGTCGTGTACGCCCTCACCGCCGGCACCCTCGGCACCCGTCTGACCAGGGGCGCCAAGGCTCTGCGGTACGTCAGCGGCGTCGTCTACCTGGGGCTCGGCGTGGCCATGGCGTTCGCCGGGAGAAAATGACCTATGGCGCCGAGGAAGCAGCAGGAGATCTTCGACGCGACCCTGTGGATGGTCGCGGAGAAGGGCTACGACGGGCTCACCGTCGAGGGGGTCGCCGAGCGCTCGGGGGTCAACAAGACGACGATCTACCGGTGGTGGCCGTCCAAGGCGGCGCTGCTGGGGGCCGCGCTGGTCGAGTCGGACGTGCTGGCGGTCGAGCCGCCGGACACCGGGTCGTTCCGCGGCGACCTGGTGGCGCTGGTCGAGCAGGTCGAGCGGCTGCTCACCGAGCCGCCCGGCAGCGACATCGCGGTCGCGGCGCTGGCCGCCGCCGTGCGCCATCCCGAGCTCGACGTCCGCCGGTTCTTCGCCGACCGGTTCGCGCGGGAACGCGTGGTGTTCGAGCGCGCGGTGCGGCGCGGTGAGCTGAGCGCGTCCGCCGACCCGTTGCTGATCATGGATCTGCTGGCCGGGGCCGTGTGGATGCGCACGGTCTTCCGCGGCCTGCCGCTGCCCGGCGGCTTCGCCGAGAAGGCCGTCTCGGCCCTGCTCGACGCCTTCTGAGCAGTTGGCAGGTCAGCCGGCGGCGGCGAGGGCGGCCGGGATGCGGTCGAGCACCGGGTGCGGCACCAGACCGTAGGCGTAGAAGTCGACCGCCAGCGCGCCCGCCGCCTTCGCGCCCCTGGCCTTGGCCACCAGGCGGTCGGTCGAGTCGCTGTCGGGGTAGCCGGGCCGCAGCACCGCCCGCACCTCGCGGTCCTTGCCCACCGACCGCAGGTACGCGCCCACGTCGTCGGCCACCCGCGCCGCGTCCCGCGCGTACGCCAGCACGCCGAAGGCGGGCACCAGGTCGCCCAGCGCCACCAGGTCCACGCCGAGCTGCCAGGCGTCGTGGGCGGCCAGGCCCGGCGTCGGCAGGCCGTCCCGGTAGCCCTTCACCGCCCCGGTGGAGTCGATGAAGACCAGCTTGGAGCCCTCTTCCGCGACCGCCGACGACACCTCGGAGACCAGCGTGGTGACGGTCTCCGAGCGCGCCCGCGCGTACGCCACCACCTCGGGCCCGGCGTAGGCGGTGAGCGCCGCCCTGGTCACCTCGCCCTGCGCGGCCGGGTCGCCGTCGAAGACGCCGCCCACGATCCGCGCGCACTCCTCGCGCGCCACCTCGGCGTTCACGCCCAGGTCGGTGGCCCGGCGCATGCAGTAGTCGCAGAAGCAGAGCCCGAACAGGAACGTGTCCATGGGGCCGAGCTGCACGAACGAGCGCTGCGGCTCGACCGGCGTGAAGTGCAGCGCCTCGGCGACCACGCTCTCGACGCCCAGCCGGGCCACCGCCCTGGCCAGCGCGACGGAGTATGCGCGCACGTCGGGATGGGCCGGGCACAGGTCGACGAGCGAGCCGCGGTCGCCGAAGCAGTCGCGCACGGTCACGTCGGGATGCTCGTTGCCGAGCGTGGCGTTGCGCAGGAAGACCGTCCAGCCGTGGAGCTTCAGGCCGCGCCCGGCGCACGCCTCGCGCAGCCCGTCGAGGGCGTGGACGTGGCCGGGCACGGGGGCGAGCCGCAGCCCGTCGAACAGCTCGGCCGGCGGGGTGAAGTGGGCGCCGTCGTGCCTGACGGTCAGCCGGGACAGTCCGTGCGGGGTGACGTCGCGCGCGGCGTGGTGGACGGCGCCGACCGTGACCCCGCCCACGCCGTACGCGCTGATCCTGTCGAGCACCCGCTCGACGCCCTCACCGTGCAGGTCCTCGGCGAAGACGTATACCGAACTGTCCACGTGCAGACCTTACGCGCTCTTGTGCGCGACGAAGTCGATCTCCACCAGGATGTTCATGAGCTGCGAGCCCACCGTCGTCCGCACCGGGTACGGCTGGGTGAAGTACGACTTGTACACCTCGTTGTACGCGGCGAAGTCCTCCTTCACGTTCTGGAGGTGGACCGTCGACTTGACGACGTCGTCGAAGCCGAGGCCGTGGGCGGCGAGGATGGCCCCGAGGTTCTTCATGACCTGGTGGGTCTGGGCGGCCACGTCGTCGCCGACGATCTCGCCGGTGTGCGGGTCGAGCGGGCCCATGCCGGAGGTGAAGACGAAGTCGCCCACCACGAGCCCCTGGGAGTACGCCCCGACCGGCGCGGCGCCCTCGGTGGTCTTGAGCTCTTTCTTCACGGAATCTCCCTAGAAATCGGTGTGGATCGTGCCGACGACACGGTAGTCCCGGTCCACCAACGGCAGCACGCGCCACTTGTCGAACGCGGTGCACGGGTGTGAGATCCCGAAGGCCAGCAGGTCGCCCGGCTTGAGCCCGTCGGCCCGGACGACGGTGTGCTGGTCCTGCATCTTCGTGATCGTGACGCCGCTGCGGCGCGGCACCGGCAGGCCCTCGTCGTAGGGCGCGTCGCGCTTGCCCATGCCCACGATCGCGAGGCCCGGCTCGGGCGTGGACAACACGTGCGCCCACACCTCAAGGGCCGGCCGCAGCTCGCCCTCCATCCGGTTGAACGGCGTGCGCTCCCGGTAGTAGCCGTCGTCGTGGGTGACGTACGCGCCGCTGCGCAGCAGGATCCTGGCGTGCGTGGTGACCAGCTCGCGCCCGATCACGTCGAACCACTGGCTGCCGCCGATCGTCAGGATCGGGGTGCGCACGCGGACGTGCTCGACGGCCTCCTGCAGCACGCCCAGGTAACGCCGCACCTCGTCGGCGCTCTTCAGCGCCCCTTCGTACCCGGCGACGCCGGCCAGCTCGACGCCGGGCGTCTCCTGCGCGTACGCGGCCACCTTCAGCAGCTCGTCGAGGGTGCGGCAGCCGGCTCGTCCGCCTTCGTGCCCGAGCTCCACCAGCACCCGGAACGGCCGGGTCGAGGCGTGCCTGGCGAGGATGTCCACCCCGGCCTCGGAGTCGACGAAGCTGAGGAACTCGAAGGCGGGGTCGCGGTCGAGCTCTCCGGCGGCCCAGGTCAGCCCGGCGGTGTCGACGACCTGGTTGGCCACCATGATCCGGTCGCCGCCGTAGCCGCGGGCGATCCTGGCCTGCCGGGTCGTGGCGACCGTCAACCCCCAGGCGCCCGCTTCGAGCTGCATCGCGGAGATCTCTGGCGACATGTGCGTCTTGACGTGCGGAGCCAGCTCCATGCCGTGGTCGCGGGCGAAGGCCGCCATCGTGGCCACGTTGTGCTCCAGCGCGTCGCGGTGCACGATCATCAGCGGAAAGCCGAGCTCGCCGTCGAGGACGGACTGCCCAAGGATCACCTGCACGACACCCCCCCTTTTATCCGCGTCTGACCTTATCCCAGGCGAGATCAGCGTGATCGAAGCGCCCGTCCGGGATTGGCCCCGGTCAGCTCGCCGCCGGTCAGCACCCGCACGCCGGAGACGAGCACGTCGTCCACGCCGTGCGCGGGGGTGCGGGGATCGGCGTACGTCGACCGGTCCGACACCGTGAGCGGGTCGAACACCACCAGGTCGGCGACGTGTCCGGCGCGTACCAGCCCGCGCCGGTCGAGCCCGAACCGCCGGGCCGGATGGGAGGCCAGGTGCACGACCGCCTGCTCCCACGTCCAGTCGCCCAGCTCGCGGACGTGCCGGCCGAGGAACCTGGCGAAGGCCCCGAACCCGCGCGGATGCGGATGACCGCCCACGTAGATGCCGTCGGAGCCGCCGGTGTGGGAGGGATGGCGCAGGATCCGGCGTACGGACTCCTCCCCCGCCGGGCCCTCGTCGGGACGCGCGGAGACGCACCCGGCCTCCAGCCGCGTCGCCACCAGCAGGTGGCGGCAGAAGGCGGCGGGCGTCATGCCGGCCCGCTCCGCGGCGTCCGGTAGGGCGAGCCCTTCGGCCCATTCCAGGCCGGGCGCGTGGGAGACGGTCAGCCGGGGGTAGACCTCGCCGAGCCCCGCCCACCAGTCGTCCAGCTCGGGCGAGCCGATCATCTCCAGCGCCGCGTCGGTGTCGGCGCCCGGCACGGACGGCGGCAGCACCACCATGGCCAGGATCGTGCTGCCGCGCAGGTAGGGGTAGGTGTCGAAGGTGAGGTCGACGCCGTCGTCGTGGGCTCTGCCGACCAGCGGCAGCAGCACGTCGGCCGGCCCGTGCAGGTGGGAGACGTGCACGGCCGCGCCCGAACGGCCGGCGATGTCCACGACCTCCGCCATGCCGACCCCGGCGTTCGCGCCGTAGGCCCGCATGTGGGTGACGTACGGCAGGCCGCCGAGCGGCGCGCACAGGGCGGCCAGCTCGGCGGCGTCGGCGTAGCGGCCCGGCAGGTACTCCAGCCCGCTGGACAGCCCCACCGCGCCCTCGGACAGGCCGCGCTCGACCCGCTCGACCATCGCGGCCAGCTCCGCCCGCGAGGCCGATGCCGGCGAGGGCCCGAGGACGTCGTAGCGGATCGTGCCGTGCGGCAGCAGGTAGGCCGTGTTCAGCGCCACCGCGCGGTCGTAGCCGTCGAGCAGCTCGGCCACGCTCAGCGGGCCCTCGTGCAGGGCGCCGTTGACGGCGGCGAAGTAGCGGGAGGCATAGGCGACGGTCGCCGCCGACCCCGGCGCGAAGGACAGACCATCCTGTCCCAGGACGAACGTGGTCACCCCCTGCCGCAACGCCGCGAGCTGCACGGCCGGGTCGAACACGGCCGCGTCGCCGTGCGCGTGGCAGTCGACGAAGCCCGGCGCGACGAACCGTCCGGTCGCGTCGATCACCGTCCCGGCCTGCGCGCCGCCCAGCCTGCCGACCGCCGCGACCTCGTCGCCCGCGATGCCCACATCCGCCCGGTACGGCGGCGCACCCGTGCCGTCGAGCACCCGGCCGCCGCTGATGACTACGTCGAACCTCACACCAAGATTCAATCAGAGCCGCGCGAGGACCCCGATGGGCACGTGATCGAGCGGACGACGGGCCGCTCGGCCAGCAGGTCCCTGGCCCGCGCGCGGGCGTGGTTCCAGCCGTTCCACGGGTCGGGGCGGTCGAGCCCGTTGGCGCGGACCACGTCGGCCAGCACGCAACTGCGCTGCGGCTCGGGCAGCCGGTCGAGCGCGGGCACGGCCTCCGCGCCCAGGTCGCCCAGGTAGTCGGAGTCCATGTTGGTCACGCCGCGCACCTCGACCTGGGTCTGCGCGACCTGCAGATCGGGGTTCACCATCGCGAACGCCCCCAGGCCGAGCCCGGTGACCAGGACGATCGTGCGCGGCAGCCAGCCGGAGCCGCGGCCCGCCAGGCGTACCGCCCCGGCCAGCAGCACCAGCGCGAACAGCGCGCCCAGCCACCACACCGTCGCCTGCACCGAGATCCGCAGCCGTGACAGGCCGTAGGCGTCGGTGTAGAGGCTCATCCGGTGCAGGGCCGAGACCAGCACCACCATGGTCAGCCCGCACAACACGCCGAGCATGACGGCCAGCAACCAGCGCTCGCCGCGCTCGGTCCGCAGCAGCCCCCCTGCCACCGCGACGATGCCCAGCACGAACACGCTGACCACCACGAGCTGGAAGAATCCCTGCCTGGCGTACTCGGCGTAGGTCAGGCCCGCCGTCCGCAGCACCCAGCCGTCGCCGCCGAACAGCACCCTGATCTGGACCGCCACGAACGCCGTGAACAGCAGGTTCACCGCGACCAGCGGCACCAGCCACACGCTCCTGCTCACGCCGAACTTGTGCTCAGGACCGACGGGGTCGATCACCGGCCGCAGCGCGACCAGCACCGTGGCGGCCAGCAGCACGGCGACGAACCCGAAGACGAAGATCCGCGAAGGCACCGAGTCGGCCCAGGCCGGGGTGCTGGTCAGGCGCTCGACGTACGCGGCGAACACCGCGTCGGCCGAGGCGAACAGCAGCCCGAACACCAGCACCAGCACGACCGTGATGCCGAGCCCCGCGAGCACCGGCAGGATCCGCCGCCTGGCGGTCAGCTTCCGCAACGGCCCGGCGAGGAACCACGGCACCGGGCCGAGCGCGAGCACCACGGACATGCCGCCCCTGATCACGCCCAGCCATCCCGCCCCCGCCCCGGACACCGCCAGCGCGCCCAGCCCGGCCCCCGCCATGAGCAGGATCGCGACCAGCCAGTCCGCGTCGCGCACGGCCGTCATGGAGATCAGCCAGTACGCCGTCATCCCGAACGCCAGCGTCCAGGGGGTCATCCTGCGCAGCACGGCCGGCAGCGCCGCCGCGCCGAGCACCATGGCGACGAGCACGATCCCCAGCCCGACCTGCGCGTCGGGCAGCGCCACGGCGGCGAACACGCCCGCCCCCGCGGCGGCCGGCAGCAGCCAGCGCGGCGGGGCGGGCAGCTCGGGCCTGGGGAAGAGCGGCGGCGGCACATACACCTGCCCACCCCCGCCCCCTGCCCGCCCCACCCCCTGATAGGCGGCCTCCTGATGCGCTGCCCCTTGATAGGCGGCGCCCTGGGGCGCGGCGCCCTGATAGACGGCACCCTGGTGCGTCGCGGTCTGGTAGGCGGCCTGGTAGGCCGCCGTCCTGCGCGCTGAGCCCGCGCCCAGCGCCATGCCGAGTGCGCCGCCCAGGGCGGTCACCATGACGAGGGTGACGAGCGCGAGACCGTCGCCGACGGTCATCGAAACCAGCACGGCCGCGAACAGACCGCCCAGGAACCCGACGATCACCCCGAGGACCCCGCCACCGACCATCCTGGCCAGCCCCCCGCTTCCAACCCCCGCCGGAGCCACCCCCGCCGACGCGGGCTGCGCCGGACCGCCTGCCTCATGGGCCCCGCCTCCCACGGGCACGCCGGACCCTGTGGTGGCACTGGCGCCTGTGGAGATGCCGGACTCTGCGGACAGGCCGACCCCTGCGGGGATGTCGGAGTCTGCGGGGATGCCGGCCCCTGTGGGGATGCTGGAGCCTGCGGGTGCGTCGAGCCCTCTGGGGGTGCCGGACGCCGCGAGCGGGCCGGGGTCCGTCATCGCCGGCGCGGGCGGCGCGTCCTCGGCCGTGGCCGGCCGGACCGGCGTTCCCGAGGCAGCCGCGCCCTCCCCTGCCGTCGCGCCTTCCCCCGCCGTCGCGCCGTGAGCGCCCGTCGCGCCCTCCACCGCCGTCGCGCCTTCGGCCGCCAGCTGGGGCGCCACGGTGCCGGAAGCCGGCGTGGGGGCGGTGGGGACGGCGCCTCCTGTGTGGGGGGCGGCGGCTGGGGGGAGCGGGTCTCTCAGGCGGTCGTCGTGGCTCCGGTTCGCCCCCGTGTCGAACGGTGTGTCCGTCATCGTCGTCCTTCCTGGTAGATCGACGACCATGCGGCACCCCGCGCACTCGTCGATGCGGATCGACCCCCCGTGCAGCTCCACGACCTCCTTGACGATCGCCAGCCCCAGCCCCGCGCCCCCGGAGTCGGCCGCGCGCCCCGCGTCCAGCCGGGAGAACCGTTCGAACACCCGCCCCCGGGCCGCCGCCGGGATGCCCGGCCCCTGGTCGGCCACCACCAGCCGAGCCCCGTCCCGCTCCGCGCCGCACGCCACCGTCACCACGCCCCCGGAAGGACTGTGCCGTACGGCGTTGTCCAGCAGGTTCGCCAGCACCTGCGCCAGCAGGTCGGGATCGGCCCGCACCCCCAGCCCGGCGGGCGCCGACGCCTCGATCGTGACGTCCTCACGGGCCAGCGACGCCTCCCGCACGGCCTGCTCGACCAGCGGCGCCAGCGCGACGGCCTCGGGCTCGATCAGCCGGACGCCGGAGTCCAGCCTGGACAGGTCGAGGAGCTGCGCGACCAGGCGGCCGAGCCGTTCGGTCTGGGCGAGCGCGGTCCTCATGGTGACCGGGTCGGGCGCGGAGACGCCGTCCACGACGTTCTCCAGCACCGCGCGCAGGCCGGTGATGGGGGTGCGCAGCTCGTGGCTGACGTTCGCGACGAGCTCGCGCCGCTGCCGGTCCACCTCGCCGAGGTCGGCGGCCATCGCGTTGAACGCCCTGGCCAGCTCGCCCACCTCGTCCCGCGAGGTGGCGCTGACCCGCAGGCCGTAGCTGCCCTTGGCGATCGTCTGGGCGGCC
Source organism: Nonomuraea sp. NPDC048881 (assembly GCF_040649795.1). NCBI lineage: Bacteria > Bacillati > Actinomycetota > Actinomycetes > Streptosporangiales > Streptosporangiaceae > Nonomuraea > Nonomuraea sp. NPDC048881. The sequence goes on along the minus strand of NZ_JBEZGC010000001.1, from coordinate 578,696 downwards.
CTGGCCATCTGGCGCAGCGGCTTGGTCATGCCCATGGCCAGCACCTGGACCATGATCAGAGCGAGGATGACCGCGACCACGATCCGGACGTCCCGGGTGAACCCGGCGTTCAGCCCCACCTCGTTCACCACGAACGCGGTGCCCACCGCCAGCACGATGACGATGCCCAGCTTGACCTTGATGCGGCCGAGGAAGTCGAGCGGCCTCATTGCCGGACCAGGGCGTAGCCCACGCCGTGGACGGTGCGCACCACGTCGGAGCCGAGCTTGCGGCGCAGCGCGCGGACGTGGCTGTCCACGGTCCTGGTCGCGGCGGCCTCGGAGAAGCCCCACACGTCCGACAGCAGCCGGTCGCGCTCGAAGACCTGCCCGGGGCGCTCGGCCAGCCGCCGCAGCAGATCGAACTCGGTCCTGGTGAGCTGGGCCTCTATCCCGCCCACGAAGACCCGGCGCGCGGCCGTGTCGATCTCCACCTCGCCCACCCTGATCACCGTGTCCTCGACGGCGAGCTGGGCGGCCCGCTCGACCCGGCGCAGCAGCGCGTGGATCCTGGCCACCAGCTCGCGCATGCTGAACGGCTTGGCCAGGTAGTCGTCGGCCCCCACCCCCAGCCCGACCAGCACGTCGGTCTCCTCGCCGAGCGCGGTCAGCATGAGGACGGGCACCGGGCGCGCCGCCTGCATCCTGCGGCACACCTCCAGCCCGTCCAGACCGGGCAACAGCCGGTCGAGGATCACCAGGTCGGGCTCCGCCTTCCCGTACTGGACGAGGGCGTCCTGCCCGTCGCCCGCCACCCGGACGTCGAAACCCTCGGCGGCCAGCCTGTTCCGCACGGCCAGTGCGATCGTCACATCGTCCTCGACCACGAGGACACGCCGCTGCTCTGCCACGTACGAAAGCCTAGAAGTGCACTGTGCAGACGACACTCCATAATTTGTGCACATCTGGTGCAGACTTGCCGCGTGAACACCGCTGGCTACCTCAGCCGTCTGGGCCTGTCCCACCTGATAGACGCCCCCGCGAGCGCCGAGGGCCTGCGCGCGCTCCACGTGGCGCACGTCGAGAAGGTCGCCTACGAGGCGCTGGAGATCTGGCTCGGCCGCCCCACCTCCCTCGATCCCGTCGAGTCCGCCGAGCGCATCATCAGGGGCCGCGGCGGCTACTGCTACCACCTGAACGGCGCCTTCTCCGAGCTGATCAGGGCCCTCGGCTACGACGTCACCAGGCACGTCGGCGGCGTGCAGAACCCCGGCAGCGAGCCCGGCGTCACCGGCAACCACCTCGTGCTGACCGTGCGGGGCCTGCCGAGCCAGGACAACCCGGGCGGCGAGTGGCTGGCCGACCTCGGCCTCGGGGACGGCGTGCACGAGCCGCTGCCGCTGGTCGCGGGCGCGTACCGGCAGGGGCCGTTCACGTATGTCCTGCGGCCGTCGCAGGTCGCGCCCGGCGGGTGGCGGTTCGACCATGACCCGAGCGGTTCGTTCGTGGGGATGGATTTCGAGCGGACCCCAACAGAGATGTCCGCTTTCGCTGATATGCACAGCCATTTGTCGACGTCACCGTCGTCGGGGTTCGTGCGCACCGCCGTCGTGCAGAGGCGCGACGCCTCGGGCGTGGACACGCTGCGCGGGCTCGTCCTGACCCGCGTCGGCGCCGGCAGCCACTCGATCACCCTGGACACGGCGCGTGACTACTTCGCGGCGCTGGCCGACGTGTTCTCGCTGACCTTCGACGACCTGACCGACCAGGACGAGGAGCGGCTCTGGAGCAGGCTGCACGACGCCCACGAGGCGTGGCTGACCGGCCGGACCGCGTGATGGCCGGGCGGGCCGGGCGAGCGCTATCGTGCACTCGACATGGCTGAGACCAGGAAGCTGGCCGGGCGCTACCGGCTGCTCAACCCCCTGGGCGCGGGGTCCGTACGGCTGGCCTTCGACGAGACGGAACACCGCGACGTCGCGGTCAGGGAGCTGCGCATCCCGCCCGAGTTGCGCGAGTCCGCGCTGCACGAGGCGCGCAGGGCCGCGGGGCTGCGGCACGCCTCGATCGCCCGGGTGCTCGGCGTGCTGGTCGAGGACCGGGTGCCCTGGCTGATCATGGAGTTCGTCTCGGGGGTGTCGCTGGAGCAGGCCGTACGCGCGCGGCAGCCGCTGCCCGTCGTCCAGGTGGCCAGGATGGGCGTCTGCGTGTTGTCGGCGCTGTCCGTGGCGCACGCGGCCGGGATCGTCCATGGGCAGGTCAGCCCCGGGAACGTGCTGCTGACCGGCACCGGGAGGGCGGTGCTCACCGGGTTCGGGGTGCCGAGCCTGAGCATGCGGCCCTCGGCCGACCTGTGGTCGCTGGCGGCCACGCTGCACTTCGCCGTCGAGGGCCGCCCGCCCGGCCAGGTGCCCGCCGAGGGCGCCGACCCGCTGCGGTCGCTGATCCGCGCCATGCTGCATCCCGCCGGGTCGCCGCCGGTGGAGGTGGTCCGCGAGACGCTGGAGAGACTGGCTCTCGACCAGCCGCTCGACCAGGTCGTCCGCGCCCTTGGACCGCTCCCGCCCGCCGAGGTGGCCGAGATCGGGCTCGCCCTGCTCGACCAGCTCCAGGCCATGGGCGGGCGGCACGGGGCGGTGCAGCCGAGCGGCGTGCTCATCTCCGACCAGGGGCGGGCCACGCTGGTCGCGCCGCTGCGGTCGGGCACCGTCCCGGCGTACACGGCTCCGGAGGGGGTGGCGAGCCCGGCCGCCGACCTGTGGTCCCTGGGGGCGACCCTGTTCATGGCCGTGGAGGGGGTGCCGCCCGCGCCGGGGGCGTCGCTGGCGCGGGCCGGGGCGCTGGCTCCCGTCCTGGTGCGCCTCCTGTCCGGCAATCCGGCCGACCGTCCCGCCCCCGAGGTTCTCCGGCACGAGCTGCGGGCGGTCATGGGCCCGCGCCGATGACCCGCGTGCCCGTCCTGCCGCGTCCCGTCGCCGCCGCCACGCGGGACGCCGGCAGGTGGTGGCCGGTCGTGCCCGCGGCCGTCGCCGCGGCGGCCGGGTTCTGGGGGCTCTCGGGGCCGTCGTTGTGGCGGGACGAGTCGGTCAGCGCGCTGGTCGCGCGCATGCCGTTCGGCGAGCTGCGCCGTTTCCTGGCCGACCTCGACGCCGTCCACGCCCTCTACTACCTGCTCCTGCGGCCCTTCGCCGCGCTTCCCTGGCCGCCGGAGACCGCCGTCCGGCTGCCCTCGGTGCTCGCCTTCACGGCCGCCGCGCTCGGGGTCGCGGCCCTGGGCCGCCGCCTGGCCGGCACCTCCGCCGGCCTGTACGCCGGTCTGCTGTACGCCCTCACCCCCATCGCCGCCCGGTACGCCCAGGAGGCCCGCTCGTACGCCCTGGTGAGCGCGGTCGCCGTGCTGGCCACGTGGCTCCTGGTCAAGCTGCTCGACCGTCCCGGCGCGGGGGTCTGCGCGGCCTACGGCGCGAGCGTGGCGTTGCTCGGCTGGCTGCACCTGTACGCCCTGCTGCTCGTCCCCGCCCACCTGCTCACCGCCTGGCTGCCCGCCCTCCGCCGCCGGCTCACCGCGAACCCGATGCCCGCCGTCGTGCGGTCGTCGGTGGCGGTCGGCGCGGCGGGAGCGGCGCTCGTGCCGCTGCTCGTCCTGGCCGCCGGTCAGCGGGACGCCCAGGTCTTCTGGCTCAGGACCCCCGGCTGGGCCGAGCTGGCCGCCTTCCCCGGCGAGGTCGCGGGGGCGGGCGCGGTCGTGCTGTTCGCCGCCGCGCTGTGGGGAGCCGTACGCGCCCCGGCCGTGGCGGTGTGGGCGGTGCTGCCGGTGGCGCTGTCGTTCGCGATCTCCCAGGTCCAGCCCGTCTACCATCCGCGTTACGTGCTCTTCGCGGTCCCGCTGCTCGCGGTGCTCGCCGGGATCGGCCTGGCCGGGGTGCGGTGGCGGGCCGTGCCGGTCGCCGTCCTGGTGCTGTTCGCCGTGCTCGTGTCTCCCGCGCAGGCGGCGATGAGGCAGCCCGCCGCGCGTCCCGACGACCTGCGCACGCTGGCCGCCACGCTGGCCGCGGAGGAACGTCCGGGCGACCGGGTGTTGTTCGTGCCGCAGCGCTTCCGGCTGTTCGTGGCCGTGTACGGCGCCCCGTACGACCGCCTGACGGACCTCACCCGCGCGCCCGGCGCGCCCGGCCCGCGCACGGCCGCCGAACTGGACGCGGCCCTCAAGGGCGTGGACCGGGTCTGGCTCATCTCCCCCAGGATCGGGACGAAGTACGCCGACGACGAGCGCTACCGCACCCTCAAAAGAACGCTCGTCCCAGGACAGACCCGCACGTACGGCTCGATCCACCTCACCCTCTGGTCCCGCAACAATTGAGATACATCGCGTCATGGAACCTCAGGCACGGGTCCACTCGTTGGACGGGCGACGCAGAATGTGGGAGAGGCGGGGCGCGGGCTCCGCGTTCGGAGGAAGCCAGGGATGTCGCCAGTTCAGAAGTACGTCATCGGCGCAGGCGCCGCGGTTCTGCTCTCGCTGATCTTCTTGCCGGGCTGGATCACCCTGCTGGTGGTGCTCGGCGCGGTCGCGGCGCCGGTGGTCGGCTACCTCATGCTCGACCCGTCGCAGCGCGAGCGGCTCAAGCGGGCCCGCAGGCGCGGGATCGGCGGCTGAGGCCCGCGGGCCGCGGCGGGGGTCGTCAGGCCCTCGCCGCGCTCAGCTCCGACCGCACCCGGCCGTGCACCCTGCGCTCCACGTAGAACGACAGGAACGGGACCGTGCCGCCGAGCATGACCCCGAGCATGTACGGCCAGCTCCAGCGTGCCTTCATGCCCAGGTTCATGACGGTGATGAGGTAGATCATGTACAGGCCGCCGTGGATGGGCGCGACGATCTTCGACAGCTCGGCGGCGCCGAAGCCGTAGCGCAGCACCATCGCGACGCACAGGATGAGCAGCATGACGCCGACCACGTAGGCGAGCACCCGGAAGGGCTTGAGAGCCGATTCCACCGTTAACCTTCCAGAACCATCTCGGGGGACTTGTCGCGGTCCCGATCCGCCCGTACGGCGTCGCGTACGAAGTGGAACCACATGAAGACGGCGAATCCAGCGAAGATCCACCAGTTTGCGGCATAAGCCAGGTTACGCCAGGTCAGCGTGCCACCGACCTCCGGCGGCCGGATCTTCACCTGCGTGAGCGAGCCGGACGGCGGCTGGGCCACCAGGAAACCGGTCCGCAGCTTCTGGCCGGTCCACAGGTTGATCAGCTCGCCGGTGGACACGGTCTGCACCTGCCCCGGAGGCAGCCCCTCCGCCCGCCGCTGGACGCTGTCGGTGCCCTGCTGGCCCCGCAGCCGCCCGTGCACCGTGACCCGGCCCTGCGGCACGGCGGCGACGCCCGGATCGTCCGCCTCGGCCGCCCAGCCGCGCACGACCGGCATCAGCGTGCCGTCGTCGAGCCTGATCGGGGTGAGCACCCAGTAGCCGTGGCCGCGTGAGACGTTGCCGCCGGGGGCGTCGACGTCGGGCCGCCGGTCGGCGACCAGGAGCTGCCGGGCGGCCTCGTACGTGCCCTCGGCGGCGACCCTGCGGCCGACGGCCTCGCCGTCCATCTGCCCGCCCACCTGGGCCAGCGTGGCGACGCCCACCGGGGCCGGATCGACGGCCGCGTGCGGCTTGCCGGAGTCCTGGAACACGCCGAGCTGCCAGCGGCCGAGCAGGATGAAGGCGACGAGGACCCCGATCGTCAGCAGATGCAGCCCCACGACGCGGGGTGAGAGCAGGGTCCGGAGCATGCCTCAAAGCTATCCGCCGGGTGGAGTGGTCCCCTCATCAGCCCATGCCTATAGGTAGTGGCAAAGGGGTGCAAATGGACCATGTCATCGCGCTAGGCTGCTGGCCATGTCTGACCAGCATATCGATCCCGCGGGCAACACCCAGCAGTTCCGCGCCTTCGCGCAGCGCCAGGAGCAGGAGGCCGCGGCGGCCCCCAAGAAGTCGCCGCTGCTGCCGATCCTCGCGGTCGCCGTGGTCATCGTGATCATCGGCGTCGCCGCCTTCCTGCTGCTCCGCTAGCACCCAACCGCATACGGACACCCCACCCGCCCCGACGCCGTGGCGGGTCTTTGTCGTCTCCGCACATCCCCCGCATACCGGCCGGTCGGTGTGACGGGCTTCATGTCCGGACTGGACCAGCGGCTGACGACTGACTACATTGGACAATATGTCCAATACACCGGACATCAAGCCTCGCCGGGTGCGCTTCTCCTGGAAGAGCACGCCGCCGCGCTGCGGAGTTCAGGAGGTTCGGTGGCTGAGCCAGGACTGGTGATCATCGGCGCCGGCTTCGCCGGGATCGGCATGGCGATCAAGCTCAAGGAGGCCGGCTACCACGACTTCGTGATCCTGGAGAAGGCCGCCGACCTCGGTGGCACCTGGCGGGACAACACCTACCCCGGGTGCGCGTGCGACGTGCCGTCGCACATGTACTCCTACTCGTACGAGCTGAACCCCGGCTGGTCGCGGATGTTCGCCCCGCAGGCCGAGATCCGGGCCTACATGCGCATGTGCGCGGACAAGTACGGAGTGACCCCCCACATCCGCTACAACAAGCACGTCACGTCCCTGGAGTACGACGACGACCGCCGCGACTGGACGGTCACCACGGACGACGGCGCAACCATCCGGACGAAAGCGATCGTTTCCGGCATCGGCGCCCTCCACATCCCGAAATTTCCGGAAATTGCGGGGAGGGAATCCTTCGCCGGCCCCTCCTTCCACTCCGCCGAATGGGACCACTCGGTCGATCTGACCGGCAAGCGCGTCTCCGTCGTCGGCACCGGCGCGTCCGCCGTCCAGTTCGTCCCCCAGCTCGCCCCCCGGGTGCGCGAGCTGACCGTCTTCCAGCGCACGCCGCCGTGGATCCATCCCAAGCCCGACTTCGCCTTCTCCCCCGCCGCCCGGCGCGTCCTGGCCCTGCCCGGCATGGCGCGGGCCCTGCGCGGGGCCATCTACTGGGCGCTGGAGAGCCGGGCGCTCGGCTTCGCGGTGCACCCGCGCCTGATGAAGGCGCACGAGGTGCTGGCGCTCAAGCACCTGGCGGCGCAGGTGCCCGATCCCGGCCTGCGCCGCAGGCTGACGCCCGGCTACACGATCGGCTGCAAGCGCGTGCTCGTCTCCAGCGACTACTACCCGGCCCTGACCAGGCCGGACGTCACCCTGGTCACCGACGGCATCGCCGAGATCCGGCCCCGCTCGATCGTCACCACGACCGGCGCGGAGCACCCGGCCGACGTGATCGTCTACGGCACCGGCTTCAAGGTCGTGGAGGCCCTCCAGGACCAGCGCATCACCGGCCGGAACGGCCTGAAGATCCAGGACGCCTGGCAGCACGGCATCGAGACCTACCACGGCATCACCACCGCCGGCTTCCCGAACCTGTTCTTCCTGCTCGGCCCGAACACCGGCCTCGGGCACAACTCGGTCGTCTTCATGATCGAGTCGCAGGTCCGTTACGTCATCGAGTGCCTGCGCCTGCTCTCCAGGACCCAGGCCAGGGCGCTGGACGTCAGGAAGGACGCCCAGGACGCCTTCAACCGCCGGCTGCACGCGCGCCTGGACCCGCTCGTGTGGAGCGCGGGCGGCTGCCGCTCCTGGTATCTGGACGAGCACGGAGTGAACCGGACGATCTGGCCGGGCTTCACCTTCGAGTACTGGGCCCGTACGCGGAAGGTGCGGCCGCAGGCGTACGAGCTCATCTACTGAGGACGGCGGGTCACCTGCGGCCCAGCGCCTTGAGCTGGACGGGGGTGAGCGCGGAGACGTTCTGGTCCACCGGCGCGTCGGCGTACTGGTGGATGGTCCAGGTCTTCCAGTCGGCGGGGGCGGTCACCTGGCCGGGGCCCTTGCCGTAGCGGGCCACCCACAGCGGGTACCGCTGGAGGCCGTGGCCGTACTCGTCGGCGAAGTTCCAGCCGCTGTAGAACAGCGGCGTGACGCCGGTCCTGGCCTGGACGTGCGCCAGCCACTTCTTGGCCCAGGCGTTGACCTCGGTCACGGACCGGCCGTCGGTGGTCTCCAGGTCGAGCGCGAGCAGGTCGCCCTTGGCGGCCGGCTGCCGGTCGACCACGGACAGGAAGTGGTCGGCCTCGGCGATCGGGTCGTTCGACGGGTGCCCGTAGTGGTAGGCGCCCCGCACCTTGCCCTTCGCGCCCAGGTCGGCCCAGTGGCGGGCGAAGGAGGCGTCCACGCGGGTGGCGCCCTCGGTGGCCTTGACGATGCCGAACGCGGCGCCGCTGGCGGCCCAGTCGTGGTCCGGCTGGTAGTGGGAGACGTCCTGGCCGTAGGTGAGGCCGTCGGCGTGGGCGGGGGCGGACGTCAGGCCGAGGCCCGACACGGCGGCGGTGGCGGCCAGCAGGGCGCTCGCGTACAGCTTCTTGGCGTTCGGCTTCACGGGGTTCCTCCTGAGGGCAGGCGGCAGCCGCCCACGGGTGTCTGTCGGATGCCGCGACGGCGGCTGATGAGCTGCGGCAGGCGGTTCCAGCCCGGCGGCATGGCGCGTCGCGATGCCCGTTACAACCCCGTGACCTGGGCAAACATTCCCTCATGCCGGAGTCAAGCCGGCGAGTGGCGGCGGCCCGCGAGGGGGCCGCCGCCGTGCGCGCTCAGCGTGGGTCGACGACCAGGGCGCTGCCGCCGCCCCGCCGTACGGGCTCGGCGACGGCCTGGACCAGGCCGTGGCCGCGCAGTTCCAGCGCCGTGGCCGCGCCGATCTCGGGGTTCAGCACGAAGCCGTGCCCCTTGGCCTCCAGCTCGGCCCGGTACTTGTCGAGGAACGCCTGCTCGGCCTGCGTCTGGGCGGTGTTGCGCTGCGTGGCCCGCGGCGCGGCGAGGGCGTCGGGCAGGCTCATGCCGAATTCGTACCGGTTGACCAGGATCTGCAGCACGGTCGTGATGATCGTCGAGCCGCCCGGCGAGCCCGCGGCCAGCACCGGCCTGCCGTGGTCGAACACCAGCGTGGGCGCCATCGACGAGCGCGGCCGCTTGCCGGGGCCGGGCAGGTTGGGGTCGCCGGGGGCGGGGCCGAAGGTGAAGTCGGTCAGCTCGTTGTTGAGCAGCACGCCGCGGCCCGGCACCACGATGCCGTTGCCGCCGGTCGACTCGATGGTGAGGTTGTAGGCGACCACGTTGCCCCAGCGGTCGGCGACGACCAGGTGCGTGGTCTCCGGCCCCTCGTCCGCGATCGGGGTCGCGGTGCCGGTCGGGGTGGCGCAGGCGCCGTACGTGCCGTCGGGGCTCCCCGGGGCGACCGGGCTGGTCAGGGCCCTGTCGCCGATCAGGCAGGCGCGCTCCTTGGCGAACCCGTCGGACAGCAGCTCGCGCAGCGGCACGCCGGGGATGTCGCCGACGTAGGCGTTGCGGTCGGCGAAGGCCAGCCTGGACGCCTCCAGGTACTCGTGCAGGCCCACCTTGGGCAGGGCTTCGAGGATGTTGAGCGCCTCGCCGACGGTCGAACCGCCCGAGGACGGCGGGGCCATGCCGTAGACGTCCAGGCCGTTGTAGGAGATCTTGGTGGGCTCGCGCAGGAGGGCGCGGTAGTCCCGCAGGTCCGACAGCTCCATCAGGCCGGGCCTGACGTTGCGGGTGCTGCCAGGGGTGACCGGCGGCTTCTTCACGGTGGCGACGATCTCCGCGCCGAGCCGGCCGCCGTACAGCCAGCCGGGGCCGCGCCGGGCCAGTTCCCGGTACGTGTTCGCCAGCTCCGGGTTCTTGAACACCGAGCCGACCGGCGGCGGGGCGCCGTTCGGCAGGTAGAGCCGGGCCGTCGAGGTGATGTCCTTGAAGCGGTCGGCGTTCGCGGCGGTCTGGTCGTGGAACGTCTGGTCCACGACGAAGCCGCGGGAGGCCACCTCGATGGCGGGCTGGAGCGCCTGGCCGAGCGAGAGGGTGCCGAACCGGCGCAGGGCCAGGTCCCAGTGCGCCAGCGTGCCGGGCACGCCCGCCGACAGGCCGCTGGTGACGCCCTCGTCGAACGGGATGCCCTCGAAGCTGGACGCGGTCATCGCGCGCGGGGCGGTCTCGCGGCCGTCGATGGTGACGACCTTGCGCTGCCTGGCGTCGTACAACACCATGAAGCCGCCGCCGGTCAGGCCGGCCGAGTACGGCTCGGTCACCCCGAGCACGGCTCCGGCGGCCACGGCCGCGTCGACGGCGTTGCCCCCGCGTCTCAGCACGGAGATCGCGGCCTTGCTGGCGTCGAGGTCGACGGTGGCGACGGCGCCTCCGTACCCCTCGGCGACCGGGGCCTTCTGCTGGGGGCCCGCCGACGCGGGCGCGGCGGGCAGGAGTGAGATGAGGACTGCTGCTGCGGAGAAGATCACACGGCGCATGGTGTCCACGATGACCCAGCTACGCCCGTCGTGGTAGGGCCCCCTCGGACAAGGGGATGATGTCGCGCGCGCCGCCGGTGGCCTAGCGTGGAGGCGTGCGCTGGAAGTCCGGTTTCGACCCTTATCTCGCCCTCATCGTGGCGGTCGCCCAATTGGTGATCGCCCAGGGCGCGACGTGGGGCCAGCGTCTCCTCAGGGAGCAGCTCGACCCCTACGCGTACGCGTTGCTGCTGGTCGGGCCGCTGGCCATCCTCTTCCGCAGGCGGTTCCCGCTGCTGACGGTCGCCGTGGCGCTCGGCGCGATGGACCTGTTCCTCATCGGCGGCTACGCCTACGGCCCCGCCTTCCTCAGCCCGGGCGTCCTGCTGTTCCTCCTGGTCACCGGGGGCAGACGGCTGATGGCCTGGACGATGGCGACCATGACGGTGACCTCGCTCCTCAGCTACGCCTGGTGGGTGGGCAACCGGGACCTGTTCCACAGCGTGTCGATCCTGGCGTTCATCCTGCTGTTCATGGTCGTGGCCGAGCTGGTCAGGATCGTCAGGGAACGCCGGGCCGAGCGCGAGCGCGTCGCGGAGGAGGAGGCCAGGCGGCAGGCCAGCGAGGAGCGCCTGACCATGGCCCAGGAGCTGCACGACGTGCTCGCGCACAACATCTCGCTCATTCACGTGCAGGCCAGCACCGCGCTGCACCTCATCGACGCCAACCCCGAGCAGGCCCGCTCGGCCCTGGCCACGATCAAGACGGCGTCCAAGGAGGTGCTGGGCGAGATGCGCTCGGTGCTCAACGTGCTGCGCGACGGCGCCCCGCGCTCCCCGACGGCCGGGCTCGACCGGCTCGACGACCTCGTCCAGCGTTCGGGGATGGAGGTCTCGCTCCGGCGGGTGGGGTCGCGGCCGCTGCCGCCGCAGGTCGAGCGGGCCGCGTACCGGATCGTGCAGGAGTCGCTCACCAACGCCGCCCGCCACGCGCCCGGCTCGCGGGTCTCGGTACGCCTGGAGTACGGCGCCGAGGAGCTGGTCATCGTGGTCGCCGACACGGGGGCGACCAAGCCCGCCGTGCTGTCGGAGGAAGGCAGCGGCAACGGCATCCCCGGCATGCGCGAGCGCGCCTCCGCCCTGGGCGGCACGCTCGTCGCCGGCCCGTCGGGCGGCGGCTTCCAGGTCGAGGCCCGTCTGCCCCTACCCGAGGAGAACCCAACGTGATCAAGGTGTTGCTCGCCGACGACCAGGCGCTGGTCCGGGCGGGCTTCAAGGCCCTGCTGGACGCCCAGCCCGACATGACGGTGGTGGCCGAGGCGGCCGACGGCGCGGAGGCGGTGCGCCTGGCCGGCGAGCACGCCCCGGACGTCGTGCTGATGGACATCCGCATGCCCGGCACCGACGGCCTGACCGCCACCCGCCTGATGCCGCCCGGGCCGCACATCATCATCCTGACCACCTTCGAGCTGGACGAGTACGTCTTCGAGGCGCTGCGCGGCGGCGCGTCCGGCTTCCTGGTCAAGGACACCGAGCCGGCCGAGCTCATCCAGGCCGTGCGTGTGGTGGCGGCGGGCGAGGCACTGCTGTCGCCGAGCGTGACTAGGCGGCTGATCGCCGAGTACGCCTCGCGCGCCAAGGAGCCGGTCGCCACCCAGGGCCTCGACCAGCTCACCGAACGCGAGCGCGAGGTGCTCTCCCTGGTCGGCACGGGCATGACCAACGACGAGATCGCCGCCAAGCTGTTCATGTCGCCGGCCACGGCCAAGACGCACGTCAGCCGGGCCATGATGAAGCTGCACGCCCGCGACCGCGCCCAGCTCGTGGTCATCGCCTACGAGTCCGGCCTGGTCAAGCCGGGCTGGCTCTGACGGCGGACGGCCCCGCGCCGAACCACGCCCGCGCCGCCTCGGCCAGGCCGCCGGTCCCGGCCCAGGCCACGTACCCGTCGGGGCGGACGAGCAGCACGTCGGCGGGCGGCTCGGCGCACCGCGCCCGCACCACATCGATCCAGCCGCCCTCGGGCAGCACCGGGTCCGGGCCGTCGCCGGAGAGCGCCGGAACCGGGTCGTCGCGGAGGTCGAGCAGCACCGGGCGTCCGGCCCGCAGCAGCCCGGCGGTCCGCTGCTCCCCCGCCGCCGTGTCCAGCGGCAGGTCGGGGAGGAACCGGCCGGCGAGCGGATGCGGGTGCTCCAGCCCGGGCGCGGGCGGGTAGCGGGTGTCGGAGCCGTGCAGGAGCGCGGCGAGCCGGCGCAGCGGCTGCTCGTCGGCGAACAGCTCGGCGAGCAGCGCGCGCAGGGCGTCGCCGTCCTCGCCGGGGGCCCGTTCCAGCGCCGCCTGGGCGCGGGTCTGGGCCAGCGCCCGCGCGGCCACCGGACGGCGCTCCTGCTCGTAGGTGTCGAGCAGCCCGGCGGGCACCCGTCCGAGCAGCACGGCGGCCAGCTTCCAGGCCAGGTTGGCCGCCTCCGTCAGGCCGACGTTGAGCGCCGACCCGCCCGCCGGGAACAGGTGGGCGGCGTCCCCGGCCAGGAACACCCGCCCGGCCCGGTAACGCTCGGCGAGCCGGGCCTGGGCGACCGTGCCGGACAGCCAGATCGGCTCGCCCAGCGGCAGGTCCCGCCCGAACACCCGGCGTACGGCCGCGCGGAAGTCGTCCGGGGTCACCGGGCCGCCGGGCAGCGTGCCGCGCTCGCGCACGCCCGCGATGAGCACGCCGGGCCGCAGCGAGGTGAGCAGCAGCCGGCCGGCCGGGGTGCGGTTCCAGCCGGGCTCCAGGCCCTCGACGCGCGGCGCCTGGAACGGGCCCTGCTCGTCGCGGGCGAAGTGGCCGAGCCGCAGCACCTCGTCGTCGGTGGTGCCCGGGAAGCCGATGCCCGCCAGGGCGCGGACGGTGCTGTGCCCGCCGTCGCAGCCGACCACGTACCGGGCGCGGGCCCGGCCGGTGGACAGCTCCAGCGTGACGCCCTCCTCGTCCTGCGCCAGCCCGAGGACCTCGTGGCCGCGCCTGATCTCGGCCCCGAGCCGGACGGCCCGCTCGGTCAGCAGCCGTTCCAGCCGGGGTTGCTGGATCAGCAGCAGCCGCAGCGGCATGTCGTCGTGCCCGGCGAAGCGCAGCGGCACCTGCCCGAACGGGAACCCCGGGGCGGGGCCGGCGAAGCCGCTGCCCTCGGCGAGGACGCCGAGCAGGCCGCGGTGGCCGAGCAGCTCCACGATCTGCCCGGCGAGCCCGTTGGCCTTGGGCAGCTCGCTGGGTTCCGGGCGTTTGTCCAGCACGATCGGGCGTAAGCCGGCCAGCGCCAGCTCGCCCGCGAGCATGAGCCCGACCGGGCCCGCTCCCACGATCATCACGTCGTCCATGCCTGTCAGGCTAGATTGACAAAATCCCGGCTGTCAATCTAGCCTGACAATGTGGACATGGAAGAGCTGTCTCAACGCATCAGGTCGAACGACCCCGCCCTCGGCCTGCGGGCGGTGGGCGCGCTGCACCGGCTGGCCGAGCAGGTCGAGGCGGCGTCGGTGGCGGCGGCCAGGGAGCAGGGCTGGACCTGGGAACAGATCGGCGACGCGCTCGGCATGTCGCGGCAGTCCGTGCACGCCAGATACGGAAAGTGAGGATCGCCATGTTCGGCAAGGAGAAGAGCCCCTTCGCGGCCGTCGTCAGCGCGGCGCTCGACGAGGCCAGGCAGCGCGGCGACCGGCGGCTCGGCACCGAGCACCTGCTGCTCGGCCTGCTGCACGATCCCGCCGCCGAGCCGGCGCGGGCGCTCGGCGTCGACCTGGCCGGGGCGCGCGCCGCGCTCGACGAGCTCGACCGCGAGGCGCTGCGCTCGATCGGCCTCGACCTCGGCCAGGCCCCGCGCGCGACGCCCCGCCGGCATCCGCCGGTCCCCGGCACCGCGCTCACGTCGAGCGCCCGCGCGGTGATCAACGCCGCCATCGGGGCCACCCGGCGGAAGACCAGGCCGCAGGCGCCCCGCCACCTCCTGCTCGCCCTCCTGGAGCGCGACCGCCACGACCCGGTGGCCCGGCTGATCGACCAGCTCGGGATCGACCGCGCGGCCGTCCGCGCCCGGGTCGCCTGATCGGCGACACGGGAGAAATCCGGTTGAAGCCGCGGCCGGGGCGCTGACATGGTCGAAGGATGCGGCGTACATACGATGACCTGGTCGAGGAGGCCGACACGGTGTCCGTGGCCGGCTGGGACTTCTCCTGGCTGGAGGGCCGGGCCACCGAGGAGCGGCCCTCGTGGGGCTACTCCCGCCTGCTGGCCGGGCGGATGGCGGAGGCGCGGGCGGCGCTCGACGTCCAGACCGGCGGGGGCGAGATCCTGGCCGGGCTGCCCACGCTGCCGAAGGTGACGGTGGCGACCGAGTCGTGGCCGCCCAACCTGGCGCTGGCCGCCGCCCGGCTGCGCCCGCGCGGCGCGTACGTGGTGGCCGACGACGACGAGCCGCGCCTGCCGTTCCGCGACGGCGTCTTCGACCTCGTGGTCAGCCGCCATCCGGTGGCGACCTGGTGGGCGGAGATCGCCCGGGTGCTGCGTCCCGGGGGCGCGTACTTCTCGCAGCAGGTCGGCCCGCGCAGCGTGTTCGAGCTGACCGAGTTCTTCATGGGCCCCCAGGACGGCTCGGCCCGCGACCCGCGCCAGGCCGTGGCGGAGGCGGAGGCGGCCGGGCTGGAGGTGGTCGACCTGCGGGCCGAACGGCTGCGCATGGAGTTCCGCGACATCGGCGCGGTGATCTACTTCCTGCGCAAGGTGATCTGGATCGTGCCCGGCTTCTCGGTCGCCCGCTACGGCGACACGCTGCGCGAGCTGCACGAGCTCATCGAGGCCGAGGGCCCGTTCGTCGCCCATTCGTCCAGGTTCCTCATCGAGGCCCGGCGGCCCTGGGCGCACCCGCCCTTCGGACGATGAAACGCGCCGGCGCGCTACCGCCTCAGGCGTACGCCGGGCCCGCCCGAGCACTCCCCGGGGCGCAGCGGCGGCGGCTCCCGGAGGGCGATTCGCCGCGCCGCGCGAAGGCGGACCCTGGAGGCAGGACGAAGGAGGAAGTCATGCATCCGCATCTCTGGCCGGTCTTCCCGGTCTTCTGGGGCCTGTTCTGGGTCGCGCTCATCGCGCTCGCCGTCACCGCCCGCCGCAAGGGCTGGTGGGGGCGTCGCCCGGCGGCCGTCCCCGACCGGCCAACCGCGTCGGCCGAGCAGATCCTGGCCGAGCGGTACGCCCGCGGCGAGATGGGCGACGACGAGTTCTTCGAGAAGATGTCCGTGCTCAAGGGCGCAACCACCTAAACATCACTAAGGGTACAAGAACTGTCACTGGCCGCATCCAGCCTGCCGCGTTACGTTTCCCCCGAAAGCATCGCGCGCGAGCGGGGAGGGCTGAGCGTGGAGGCGGTCACCCTGTTCGCCGGGGGCGTGGCAGCCGGGCTGGTGGCGGGCACCGCCTCGTGCACGGCCGCCCAGGGCGGGCTGCTCGTGGGCCTGGTCGGCCACCGCCCCGGCCGCGACCCGGCGCTGGTGGCCTGGTTCCTGGCCGGCCGGCTGGCCGCGTACACGCTGGTGGGAGCGCTGCTCGGGCTGCTCGGCTCGGCGGTCGGCCTGCCGCCGCGGGCGCGGGCCGTGCTCCTGGTCGCGGCCGGCTGCGCCGTGATCGGGTTCGCGATCCGGCTCATGCGCGGCGGGCGGCACGCGTGCGCCGAGCCCGTCCGGCCGTCCGGGTACCAGGCGCCGCTGCTGGGGGCGGCCACCGTCCTGGTGCCCTGCGGGGTGACGATCGGCATGGAGATGCTCGCCGTCTCCAGCGGCTCGCCGCTGTCGGGCGCGGCGGCCATGGCGGGGTTCGTGGTCGGCACGGCGCCGGCGTTCGCGCTGCTCGGCTACGTGCTGCGGCGGATCTCCCGCACCCGGCTGGCCAGGTTCGCCGGGGTCGTCGCCGTCGCCGCCGGGCTCTGGACCGTCGTGGCCGGGCTCAACCTGGGCGGCTGGACGGGTGAGGCCGCACCGGCCGCCGCCGGCCCCGCCGCCCGGACCGTCACGGTCTACGCCACCCGCGAGGGCTACCGGCCCGCCGCCGTGTCCGTCCCGGCGAACGTACCGGTCGAGGTCATCTTCAAACTGGTCGATCAGGGCTGCACGGGCACCGTCACCATCGACGGACGCGACGTGGCCCTGCCCGCCACCGTACGGCTGCCGCCCCACCGCCCCGGCTCGCTGCGTTACGTGTGCGGGATGGGGATGTATTCCGGGTTCATCAGGTTCTCCTAGGGCCGTTGTCGGCGATTACGGTTCGCGATCGTATGATCACGTGCCACTCTGTCGCCATGGCCTGGTGGCAGGGAGAGGTGGCGACGCCGGCCGTTCCGGCGCCACGGGTGGGTGACGAGCCGGAGTTGCTGGTGGCCGCGCAGCAGGGCGACGCGCAGGCGGCCCACCGGCTCGGCAAGCTCTACGCCCAGCGCGGCGACCGCGCGGCGGCCCGGCTCTGGTGGGAGCTGGCGGCCGCGGGCGGCAACGTCGACAGCGCGTACAACCTGGGCGTCTGGCACGAGAAGCACGGCAGCCTGGAGGAGGCGGTCATCTGGTACGAGACCGCCGCGGCCACCGGCGACGCGGAGGCCGCCGCCAACCTGGCCACGCTCCTGCTCGAACAGCGCGGCGACGCCGGCGCCGCGCGGGCCTGGTTCGAACGCTCGGCCCTGGCCGGGTCGCGCGCCGCGGCCCGCCGGCTGGCGCTGCTGTGCGAGGACACCGGCGAGACCGGCGTGGCCCGCGAGTGGCACCGCAGGGCGGCCGACGACGGCGACATGGCCTCGGCCCACGACCTCGGCTTCCTGGCCTACTCCGCCGGCGAGGACGAGGAGACCGTGCGCTGGTGGGAGTACGCCGCCAGGGGCGGCCACGCCGACTCCGCCCACTGCATGGGCCTCTACCTGCACGCCAGCCGCGACCCCGAGGGCGCCGAGGCCTACTACCGGCTGGCCGCCAAGAACGAGCATCCGGGCGCCGCCTCCCGGCTCGGCGCCATCGCCCTGTCCCGCGGCGACCTGCGTACGGCCCGCGCCTGGTACGAGCGGGCGGCCGCCGCCGGGCGGCTGGAGGACCAGCGCATGGCCGGGTTCGTCTGCGTTGAGCTCGGCGACACCCCGGCGGCCAGCCACTGGTTCGGCAGGGCGGCGGCGGGCGGCGACGCCGAGTCCGCCTTCAACTACGGCCTGCTGCTGATCGCCGAGTTCGGCGACCTGGCCGGCGGCCGCCACTGGTTCCGCCAGGCGGCACAGGCGGGCCACCACGGCGCGGCGGTCGAGCTGGGCGGGCTGCTGACGGTCGCCGGCGAGCTGGGCGAGGCCGAGGAGTGGCTGGCCGATCCGCCGCCGCAGGCGTGGGCGCGCACCGCCGAGCCCGAGCTGGCCGCCCGCGCCGAGCTGGCGTCCGCGGCCACCGGCCGCAGGGGCGGCGTGCCGCTGTCGGTGCCCGACCTGACGGAGGTGCTGGGCACCTGGGACCTGGTGACCAGGCCGCTGCACGACCACTCCGACGTGATCGGCTGGCTGGTGGAGCGGAGCGGGGTGCACCGCAGCGCGGTCGAGCACCTGGCGTCGGTGCGCGGCACGCTGCTGCGCCCCGGCAGCGCGCCGTGGCCGGGCACGGGCGAGATCCAGCACGTCCTCGCCACCGCCCGTGACCTGCGGCGCCGCCTGGGAGTGCGTTAGGGGCGCGACCGCCGGCCGCGCCCCCGGAAGAGGATCAGAGAACGTCGGCGACCGGCGTGTACGGCAGCCCCAGCGCCTGGGCGACCGGCTCGTTGGTGAGCAGGCCGTCATGGGTGTTCAGACCGCCCGCGAGGCCCTGGTCGGCCTTCAGCGCGTCGCGCCAGCCCAGGTTGGCCAGCTTGACCGCGTACGGGAGCGTCGCGTTGGTCAGGGCGTAGGTGGAGGTGTTGGCCACCGAGCCCGGCATGTTGGCCACGCAGTAGAAGATCGAGCCGTGCACCGTGTACGTCGGCTCGGCGTGCGTGGTCGGCCGCGAGTCCTCGAAGCAGCCGCCCTGGTCGATGGCGATGTCCACGAGCACCGAGCCCGGCTTCATCCGCGCGACCAGGTCGTTGGAGACCAGCGTCGGGGCCTTGGCGCCGGGGATCAGCACCGCGCCGATGACCAGGTCGGCCTGCAGGACCTCGCGCTCGATCGCGTACGAGGTGGACACGAGGGTCTTGAGCCGGCCCTGGTAGATGGCGTCGATCTGGCGGAGCCGGTCGATGTTGGTGTCGAGCACGGTCACGTCCGCGCCCATGCCCACGGCGATCTGCGCCGCGTTGAGGCCCGAGACGCCGCCGCCGATGACGACGACCTTGGCCGGGGCCACGCCGGGCACCCCGCCGGGCAGCACGCCGCGGCCGCCGTTGAAGCGCATGAGGTTGTAGGCGCCCACCTGCGGCGCGAGCCGGCCCGCGACCTCCGACATCGGGGCGAGCAGCGGCAGCGTGTGGCCCACCTGCACGGTCTCGTACGCGATGCCGGTCGTCCTGGCGGCGAGCAGGGCGTCGGTGCACGGGCGGGAGGCGGCCAGGTGCAGGTAGGTGAACAGGACCAGGCCCTCGCGCAGGCGGTGGTACTCCTCGGCGATGGGCTCCTTGACCTTCAGGACCATGTCCGCCCCGGCCCAAACGGCGTCGGCGTTGTCGAGGATCTTCGCGCCCGCGGCGAGGTACTCCTCGTCGGTGATGTGTGAGCCGAGGCCGGCACCCCGCTGGACGGTGACGTCGTGACCGTTCCGCACCAGCTCGTGAACACCGGCGGGGGTGACCGCCACACGGTATTCGTGGTTCTTGACCTCGGCAGGGACGCCGATCTTCATCGTAGGGATCCTTTCGGAGACCGGCACTTCGTCGTACCGGGTGGGGAGGGTGTTAGAGGCGCGCCCACGCTTCCGAGAGCACACCCCGCAGGATGGATCCGATCTCGTCGAACTCCCTCTGCCCCGCGATCAGCGGGGGCGCGAGCTGGATCACGGGGTCGCCGCGGTCGTCCGCCCGGCAGTAGAGTCCGGCGTCGAACAGCGCCTTGGACAGGAATCCGCGCAGCAACCGCTCGGACTCCTCGGCGTTGAACGTCTCCTTGGTGGCCTTGTCCTTGACCAGCTCGATGCCCCAGAAGTAGCCCGAGCCCCGCACGTCGCCGACGATCGGCAGGTCGCGCAGGTCGTCGAGGGTGGCCTGGAAGAGGGGCTCGTTCTTGGTGACGTGGCCGAGCAGGTCCTCGCGCTCGAAGATGTCGAGGTTGGCGAGGGCCACGGCGGCCGACACGGGGTGGCCGCCGAAGGTGTAGCCGTGGGCGAACATGTTGTCGCCCTGCTTGAACGGCTCGAACAGCCGCTCGTGCGCGATCATTGCGCCGATGGGCGAGTAGCCGCTGGTCAGGCCCTTGGCGCAGGTGATGATGTCGGGCACGTAGTCGAACTTCTGGCCGCCGAACATGGTGCCGAGGCGGCCGAAGGCGCAGATGACCTCGTCGGAGACGAGCAGCACGTCGTACTCGTCGCAGATCTCGCGCAGGCGCTGGAAGTAGCCGGGGGGCGGCGGGAAGCAGCCGCCGGCGTTCTGGACGGGCTCGGCGAAGACGGCGGCCACCGTGTCGGGGCCCTCCATCTCGATGGCGCGGGCCACGCGGTCGGCCGCCCAGATGCCGTATTCCTCCGGCGACATGCCGGGGATGCCACTGATCTCGTCGGCGCGGTAGTGGTTCGTGTTCGGGACGCGCACCGAGCCGGGCACGAGGGGCTCGAACATCTGCTTGAACGCCGGGATGCCGGTGATCGACAGGGCGCCCTGCGGGGTGCCGTGGTAGGCGATCTGGCGGCTGATGACCTTGTGCTTGAGCGGCTTGCCGACGAGCTTGTAGTACTGCTTGGCCAGCTTCCACGCGGTCTCGACGGCCTCGCCGCCGCCGGTGGTGAAGAAGACCCGGTTCAGCTCGCCCGGCGCGTGCTCGGCCAGGCGGGCGGCCAGCTCGGCCGCCTTGGGGTGCGAGTAGGACCACAAGGGGAAGAAGGCCAGCTCCTGGGCCTGCTTGGCGGCGGCCTCGGCCAGCTCGCCACGCCCGTGCCCGACCTGGACGACGAACAGCCCGGCCAGGCCGTCGAGGTAACGCTTGCCGTGGATGTCGTAGATATAGGACCCCTCACCGCGCACGATGGTCGGGATCTCGTTCTCCTGGTAGGCGCTGTGCCTCGTGAAGTGCAACCACAGGTTGTCCTGCGCGGCCTTCAGGACGTCGTTTTCCGGCTGCGTCATGGTTATCTTCCCTCGTGTCGAACTCCCCACAGTGTGCATCTTCACCTGCGGTTTGCCAAGCGAATCGGTCGCAGCACTATGCAAGAAAATCGAGATCCGCAGAACCGTTGTGTAACAGCAACGAAATCCGCAGGTAGATTAACGCGCGGGTCATGCCCGTTTCCATACTGTGGAACCTTCTGTGATCCAATGAGACCAAACTGCCGAGAACGACCCCCGGGGGACCGTCCCGTGACTCCTGACCAGATCGAGAGCGCCGTCGCCGCCGCGATGCCCCGAGCCATCGAGGAGCTCAAGCGGCTCGCCGCCATTCCCTCCGTGGCCTTCCCCGGGCACCCGGAGGAGCCGGTCTACGCCGCCGCGGCGGCGACGGAGGAGCTCGTGCGCTCGGCGGGCCTGCCGCACGTCCAGCAGGTCGCCGTCGAAGGCAGCTTCCCCGCGATCTACGGCGAGGCCCCGGCCCCTCCCGGCGCGCCCACCGTCCTGCTGTACGCGCACTACGACGTGCAGCCCGCCGGCGACCTGGCCGCCTGGCGCACGCCGCCGTTCGAGCCCACCCTGATCGACGGCAAGCTGTACGGCCGCGGCTGCGCCGACGACAAGTCGGGCATCATCTCCCACATCGCCGCGCTGCGCGCCTTCCAGGGCCGGTTCCCGGTGGGCATCAAGGTCATCATCGAGGGCCAGGAGGAGTACGCGGGCGAGCGCCTGGAGGCCTTCGTCGAGCGCAACCCCGAGCTGCTGCGAGCCGACGCCATCGTGGTCGCCGACACCGGCAACCCGCGCGTCGGCGACCCGGCGGTCACGACGTCGCTGCGCGGCATGGCGGCCTTCACCATCGAGGTGCGCACGCTGCGCGAGGCCGTGCACAGCGGCTCGTTCGGCGGCGCCGCCCCCGACGCGCTGGCCGCCCTGATGCGCATGCTGACCGCGCTGCACGACGAGAACGGCGACATCCGGGTGCCCGGCCTGCCGCGCGGCAGCTTCCTCGGCCAGGGGCCCTCGGAGGAGGAGTTCAGGAAGACCGCCGGCGTGGCGGACGGCGTCTCGCTGGTCGGCTCCGGCTCGCTGGCCGACCGGCTGTGGGCCTCGTACGCCATCACCGTCACGGGCCTCGACGTGCCGACCGTGTCGGGCGCCGTGAACGCGGTCCAGCCGGCGGCGCGGGCCCGGGTGACCGTCCGGGTGCCTCCGTCGGGCGACCCGAAGACCACGGTCAACGCCGTGGTGGAGTTCCTGCGCCAGGTGGCGCCGTGGGGCGTGCAGGTGTCGTTCGACGACTTCACCGTCGGGTCCGGCTTCCAGGCCGACTCCGGCGGCAAGGCGCGGGCGGCGCTCAACCGGGCGATGGAGCGCGCGTTCGGCCGCCCGCCGCGCGACGTGGGCGCGGGCGGGTCGATCCCGCTGGTGAACACGCTGCTCAAGCAGTACCCGGCGGCCGAGATCCTGCTGTTCGGCGCCGAGGACGAGGACGCCGCCATCCACGCCCCCAACGAGCGGGTCGACCTTGAGGAGCTGCGCCGGGTGGCCACCGCCGAGGCGCTGTTCCTGCAGGAGCTGAGCCTGCCGTCGGCGCTCGGCGTCTGAGCCGCGCCTCTCGCCCCCGGGCGGAAATTGCGTTGCCCTTCCTGGCCGGCGTTCGTCAGACTGCACGACGTTCCGCGGAAACTGCCGGGAGGGGCTGCGTATGTTGACCGACGAGCAGATCGAGTCGTTCGTCGAGGACGGGTTCGTCCGGCTTCCCGGCGCGGTTCCCCGGGAGACCGCCGAGCAGTGCCGGGCCGAGCTGTGGGCGGCCAGCGGCTGCGACCCCGACGACCCGTCGAGCTGGACCCAGCCGGTCGTGCGGCTGGGCTGGATCGCGACCCCGCCGTTCCGCGCGGCGGCCAACACGCAGGCGCTGCACGAGGCTTACGACCAGCTCGTGGGCGCTGGGCGGTGGACCGCGCCCATGGGCCTCGGCACCTTCCCGCTGCGTTTCCCCAGCGACGAGGAGCCCGGCGACGACGGCTGGCACCTGGAGGCGAGCTTCGCCGGTGACGCCGGCGAGTACCGGGTGAACCTGCGCTCGCGCGGCCGGGCCCTCCTCATGCTGTTCCTGTTCTCCGAGGTCGGCCCCGACGACGCCCCCACCCGGGTACGCGTCGGCTCACATCTGGACGTGCCCGCCCTGCTCGCCGATTCCGGGGACGAAGGGCGTGAATGGTTCCCGCTGTGCGGGGAGGCCGTGCCGCTCAGCGAGGGGCGCCGGGAGGTCACCGTCACCGGCTCCCCCGGCGACGTCTTCCTGTGCCACCCGTTCCTGATCCACGCGGCCCAGCCGCATCGCGGCAGCGTGCCGCGGTTCATGGCCCAGCCGCCGCTGATGCCGACCGGCCTGCTCGACCTCACCGGCACCGCGCCGACGCCGGTCGAGCGCGCGGTCCTGAAGGGGTTGAACGGGACCGCTCCGGCTTAGAACGCCGAGCGGTCCGGGCGGGTCAGGCGTGGTGGTCCGCCAGGCGTGGTGTCTGGTTGGTCGTGCCGCGGCTGACCAGGCGGAGGCCGGTTTCCACCAGGGCCCAGCCCAGCCGTCGTTCCCAGGCGCGGGCGACCGTCCCCGGGTGCGTCCGGGCTGTCCGACGGGGTGTCCGGGCGGCGGCGGCGCGCAGCTCTTGCCCGCGCACTCGCTCGACAAGTAGGTATAAGTCGGGATTCATCCTGCTCTCTCCTCACGTCGTGAACGGGAACCCGTACAGGTGCACGGCCACGTTCTCGCGGCCCTCGGTGTCCCCCGCCTCGCCGGCCGCCCTGCCGCGGGCCGTCCACTTCACGACCACGTCGTCGATCTCCTGCCTGAGGTCGCGCAACTCCTCCGCGGTCAGCGACAGCAGGAACTCCGACCCGAAGGACGAGTCCTGCCAGGCCTCGCTCCAGGCCCACTGCGCGTCGAGGTAGCCGTCGTACATCTCGGCGAGCTGACGGGCGTGCAGGCGGGACAGGGTCTGGTGGACCACGACGCCCTCGGGGCTGTCGCGGAAGTCGGAGTTGCGGGTGGAGAAGCTCTCCGCCGACGTCCGCCACCAGCGCTCCCGGGCGTCGCCCCGGCCGCCCTGCGTCTCCTCGATGAGGCCGTGCGAAATAAAGGTTGCGAGATATTTTCTGTCGCAGCCGCTCGCCATACTGCGTCGGGAACAGGGACCCGACGAGGGGAGCAGCAGCCATGAGCGAGGCATCGCGGGGCGTTTCCGGCACGACGGCGCGGAGGTGAGGCGGATGGCGACGTTCGCGCTGATCCACGGCGGCGGCAGCTCCGCCTGGGACTGGCATCTGGTCGAGGCCGAGCTGCGCGCCCGGGGCCACCGCACGGTGGCCGTCGACCTGCCGATCGAGGACGAGTCGGCCGGGCTGGCCGACTACGCCGACACGGTGGCGCGGGCCGTCGGCGAGGCGGACGAGCTGGTCGTGGTGGCCCACTCGTGGGGCGGCTTCGTCGCCCCGCTGGTCTGCGACCGCCTGCCCGTCAAGCTGCTCGTGCTGGTCACGGCCATGATCCCGGTCCCGGGCGAGCCGCCGGGCGAGTGGTGGGCCAACACCGGCTACCAAGGCGCCGAGGGCCTGGACACGATCGCCGAGTACATGCACGACGTCCCGGAGGAGCTGGCGCAGGAGGAGTTGTCTCGGGGGCGTCCGCAGGCGGAGAAGTCGTCCGTCGAGCCGTGGCCGGGCGCGGCGTGGCCCGACGTGCCGACGCGGTTCCTGCTCTGCCGGGACGACCGGTTCTTCCCGCCCGAGTTCATGCGGCGGGTGGTCCGGGAACGGCTCGGTGTCATGCCCGACGAGATCGGGGGCAGTCACATGGTCATGCTGTCGCGGCCGAAGGAGCTGGCCGAGCGGTTCGAGGCGTATCTCACAGTGTGACGCACCGCATCACGAGGTAATCTTTTGTACTGACCAGTCAGTTCAAGAGATGGGGTTGTGGTGATCGTCGCGGAGGGCTTGTCGATCGAGGGGGTGTACCCGGCGGTCTCGCTGAAGGCGGGCCCCGGGACGCTCACGGCGGTCGCCGGACCGGCGGGCAGCGGGCGGACGAGCCTGCTGCTCACGCTGGCCGGGCGGATGAAGCCGACCACGGGCACGCTCTCCGTCGCCGGGCACACCAGGCCGCGGGTCATCCGGAAGGCGGCGGCGCTCGCGCTGGTCGACGGCGTGACGGATCTCGACAGAGCGCTGACGGTCAAGGAGCACCTGCGCGAGCGCAGGCGCAAGCCGTACCTGGAAGTCCTGAAGCGGGCGGGGCTCGCGGCGCCGGACACGACGCCGGTGAGCGAGCTGGACCGCGAGCAGCAGGTGCGCCTCGGCGTCGCCCTGGCCCTGCTGGACGAGCCCGCGGTGATCCTCGCCGACAACGTGGACGCGGGCCTGCCCGACGACCGCGTACGGGAGCTCTGGGACCTCCTGCGCGACCTCGGCGCGGGCCTCGGCACGGCCGTGGTCGCCAGCTGCGTGCGCCCGCCCGCCCGCTACGACCACCTCGTGGAGCTGTGATGAAGGGCATGCTGCGGTCCCGGTTGACCCGGGCTGCGCTGGCGGCGGTGATCGTGCTGCCGCTGCTGTACGCCGGACTGTACCTGTGGTCGTTCTGGGACCCCCAGGGCAACCTCGACCGGGTCCCCGTCGCGCTGGTCATGGAGGACCGCCCGGCCACGGTCGACGGCAAGACGCTGCACGCGGGCCAGGACCTGGCCGACGAGCTGCGCGAGCGCCGGACGTTCGCCTGGCACGAGGCCACGCCCCGGCAGGCTGCCGACGGGGTCGCCGACGGCAGCTACTACCTGTCGCTCACCGTGCCCGCCGACTTCAGCGCCCGGCTGGCCTCGCCGTCCGACGACACGGCGACCCCCACCCCCGCCCAGCTCGGGCTGCGCGTGGACACCGGCCGCAGCTACATCGTCGGCAGCATCTCCGACGCGGTCTTCAACGAGGTGCGCGCCGCCGCCGAGCGCACGGCCATCCATGACTACTTCGACAAGGTCTTCGTCTCGATCGGCGACATCCACGACGCCACCACCGAGGCCGCCGACGGCGCCGGCAAGCTGCACGACGGCGCGGTCAAGGCCGGCGACGGCGTCTCCCGGCTCAACTCCGGCCTCGGCACCGCCGAGAACGGCGCCCAGCAGCTCTCCGTCGGCCTGAACAGCGCCAACACCGCCACCGGCAAGCTGCGGAACGGCTCGGCCCAGGTCACCGGCGGCATCGGCAAGGCGCAGCAGGCCATCGGCGAGCTGCGCGACGGCCTGCGCAAGCTCCGCAGCGAGGGCACCTCCGAGCTGCGGAAGGGCACCCGGAAGGCGGCCGACCAGGTCCACACCCAGACGCGCGCGGTCAACCAGCTCGCCAACAAGTACGTGCCGGTGCTGAACGAGTGGGGCCCGAAGGTCGCCGACGCCGCCGAGCAGGTGGCCGACGCCGCCGACCGGCTGGCGGACGGCTCCGGCACGGGCGCCGGCGCGACCCGCGCGGCGGGCAGCGCCCGCGAGGCCGCCTCCCAGGCCCAGGCCGCGCTCGACCGACTCGGCGCGGACGCCGACCCCGAGGTGCGCTCCCTGCTGCGCAGCGCGGCGAACGCCGCCGAACGCGCCGCCGAGCAGGCCGGCTCTGCGGGCACCGGCGGCACGGGCGGCGCCTCCGCCCTGTCCGCCCAGGCCCGCGAGCTGGCCAGGAACGCCAGGAAGATCGCGGCCGTGGCCCCGCAGATCGGCCCCAAGGTCGACCAGGTCAGGACCCAGGTGAACGCCCTGGACGACGGCCTGGCCAAGCTGGCCGCGGGCGCGGCGACCGTGGACGCGAGCCTGGCCAAGGCCGGCACCGGCGCGGGCACCCTCTACCAGGGCGCGACCAAGCTGCACGACGGCTCGGCCCAGGTCACCAGCGGCCTCGGGCAGCTCGGCGGCGGCCTGGTCAAGCTCAGCGACGGCGCGAGCACCCTGCGCACCGGGGTCGGCCGGCTGCACGACGGCGCGGGCCAGGTGGACAGGGGCATGGACCAGCTCGCCAAGGGCTCGAAGGACCTGGCGGGCGGGCTCGGCGAGGGCGCGGAGAAGATCCCCGACTACGACGCCCAGCAGCGGGCCGCCCGCGCCGACGTGATGAGCGACCCGGTGCGGCTGGCCAAGACGGTCGACAACGAGGTCCCCAACTACGGCACCGGCTTCGCGCCGTTCTTCCTGCCGCTGGCGCTGTGGGTGGGCGCGATGATCACCTTCATGGTGCTCAAGCCGCTGAACCAGCGGCGGCTGGCCGGGACCCAGGGCGCGGTGCGCATCGCGCTGGCCGGCTGGCTGCCCGCGGTGGCGCTGGGCGCGGCCCAGGTCGGCGTGCTGGCGGCGGTGCTGCGGTTCGCGCTCGGCCTGGAGGCGGCCCACTGGCTCGGGGTGATCGGGCTGCTGCTGCTGGCGGCGGCCGCGTTCCTGGCGGTGGTGCAGGCGGTCAACGCGCTGCTCGGGCCGCCCGGCCGGGTGGTGGGGCTGGCGCTGCTGATGCTCCAGCTCACCTCGGCGGCGGGGACGTACCCGATCGAGACCTCGCCCGGGTTCTTCCAGACGATCTCGCCGTGGCTGCCGATGAGCTGGGTCGTCTCGGCGCTGCGCAGGCTGATCAGTGGCGGCGATCTGACCGTGGTGTGGCAGGCTTGCGGCGTGCTGTCCGCATTCCTCGTGCTCGGGCTCGCGCTGACCACCCTCGCGGTGGAGCGGGGCCGCGTCTGGTCCATGAAGCGCCTTCACCCCGAGCTGTCGCTGTGAGCAGGCAGGACACCCGGGCGAAGGTGTTCACGGCGGCGGTCGAGCTGATCGCCGAGCAGGGCTACGCGGCCACCACGGTCGACGCGATCGCCGAGCGCGCCGGGGTGGCCAAGGGCACCGTGTTCTACAACTTCGGCAGCAAGGAGGGCCTGTTCTCCGCGCTGCTGGAGCACTCGATCGAGCGGCTGGCGGGCGCGCTGGCCGCCGCCGACACCGGCGAGAGCGGTGTGGCCGCCCTCGACTCGGTCGTGCTCGGCCAGCTGCGCTTCTTCGAGGAGCACGGCCCGTTCGCCCGGGTGTTGCTGGCCGAGATGTGGCGCACCGCCTGGCAGGAGGCGGTGGCGCGGCTGCGCGAGAGCGCGCTCGGCGTGTACGCGGGCGTGCTGCGCAGGGCGGCGGCCGGCGGTGAGATCCGCGCCGACCTCGACGTGGAGACGGCGGCGACCGCCCTGTTCGGCATGGTCCTGACGGTCGCCATCGAACGCCGCGCCCTCTACCCCGAGCGGCCGATCGAGCAGACCCACCAGACCCTGGTCGAGCTGCTCCACGGCCGCATCAGGTGAGGCGGGCTCAGCGCACCGGCAGCTCGTAGACGCGGCGCACGCTGCTGCCCAGTTTGCCGACGTCGGCGCCGTACACGTGCAGCGACACCCCGACCTCGTCGCTGGTGTTGAGCACCATGTGGATGTCGCCGGGCGGGGCGAAGCCGCTGACCTCGCCCGGCCGGTTGTCGGCGCGTCCGATCTCCAGCAGGTGGTCGCCCATGTCGCGGTAGAGCGTCTCGTGCTCGATGCCGCTGAGGATGCCGAACGTGCACCACGACACGTGGTCGTGGATGACCGTGTACTGGCCGGGACGCCACACGACGGCCACGATCGAGAACTCGTCCTGGGCGTGCAGCAGGTGGGAGGAATAGCGGTCGGGCGTGCCGAGGCGCTCCTCGGGCGTGAGGATGTCCATGCCGGGCAGCCGGTCGCGCAGCAGGTCGGCGACGGCGAAGGCGGTCTCGCGGGCACCGAGCTTCCTGGCCACGATCTCGGAGATGCCGGACACCAGAACGTCGAGCCCTGGCCTGGTGGTGGTCGCGACCATGTTCACGGTGTCCCCCTAGGGAAAATGTGGCAATTTGTCCTCCCTCTCTACGGTGGCCCATGGCGATCGATAGGTCCAACAGAAGTCTTCTGGCCTATTGATAGATACGATTGATGAATGCTCGACGTCGCCCGGCTCCGCGTCCTCGTCGCGGTGGCCCGCAAGGGGTCGCTCACCGCGGCCGCCAAGGA
Source organism: Nonomuraea sp. NPDC048881 (assembly GCF_040649795.1). Lineage (NCBI taxonomy): Bacteria > Bacillati > Actinomycetota > Actinomycetes > Streptosporangiales > Streptosporangiaceae > Nonomuraea > Nonomuraea sp. NPDC048881. Next base: position 550,012 of record NZ_JBEZGC010000001.1, on the reverse strand, counting down.
GCTCCACTATTCCCAGCCGTCCATCAGCCACCACCTGGCCCGGCTGGAGGCCGAGACCGGCGCCAAGCTCGTCCAGCGGGTGGGGCGCGGCATCCGGCTGACCGAGGCGGGCCGGCTGCTGGCCGACCGCGCCGCCGACATCATCGGCCGGATCGACGCCACCGCCGAGGAGCTGGCCGCCCACGTGGGCCTGCGCGAGGGCCGCGTGCGGCTGGCCGCCTTCCCGTCGGCGCTCGGCACGTTCATCCCGTCCGCCGTCCGCCGTCTGGCGGCCGCCCATCCCGGGCTGCGGCTGGAGCTCACCGAGACCGAGCCGCCCGAGGCCCTCAGGCTGCTGCGCGCCGGCCGGGTCGACGTCGCCGTCATGTTCCGGTACGACGACACCGCCCCCGAGGACGCCGGCCTGCACCTGATCCACCTCCTCGACGACCCCAGCTACCTGGTCTCCCCCGAGCCGGGCGGCGAGCTGGCCGACCACGCCGACTCCCCCTGGATCGCCGGCTGCGACCGCTGCCGCAGCCACCTGCTCGACATCTGCGCCAAGGCCGGGTTCGAGCCGCGCATCTCCTTCACCAGCGACGACATCGTGGCCGTGCAGGCGCTCGTGGCGGCCGGCATGGGCCTGACCGTGCTGCCCGGCCTGGCGCTCACCGCCCACCGCAACCCCGACGTGGCGGCGGCCCAGGTGCCCGGCTCCACCAGGCACGTGTACGCCGCCGTCTACGGCGACCCGCCGCACCCGCCGGCCACCGGCGCCCTGCTCGAAGCGCTCGGCGCGAGCCTGCCGCCCGCCGGCGAAGGCCGTTGACGGCGTCCTTAGGACAAGCACATGAGGGAAAACCGTTGACGGCGTCCTTACGATGAGCACATGCCGGACATCACGCATATCGCGCTGTTCTGCGCGGCCACGCTGGGACTGCTCGTGGTCCCCGGCCCCGCGGTGCTCTACATCGTCACCCGCAGCGTCTCCCAGGGCCGGTCCGCCGGGTTCGTCTCGGTGCTGGGCGTGCACGCCGGCTCGCTGGTCCACATCGGCGCGGCAGCCCTCGGCCTCAGCGCGCTGATCGCGGCCTCGGCGACCGCGTTCACGGTCGTCAAGTACGTGGGAGTGGCGTACCTGCTCTGGCTCGGCCTGCGCAAGCTGATGAAGCGCGGCGGGGGGTCCGAGGAGGTCGTCGAGCTGCAGGTGCAGTCCAGGCGGCGGCTGTTCTGGGAGGGGTTCGTGGTCAACGTGCTCAATCCGAAGACGGCCGTGTTCTTCCTGACCTTCCTGCCGCTGTTCACCGTCCCGGCGGCGGGGCCGGTGGGACCGCAGATCCTGATGCTCGGCGGGTTGTGGCTGGTGCTGGGGATGGCCAGCGACGGCATGTACGCGCTGCTGTCGTCCACGCTGGCGGGACGGCTGCGCGGGTCCGTACGGGCGCGGCGGCGGCTCGACGTGGGCAGCGGCCTGGTCTACCTCGGGCTGGCCGCATGGCTCACAACCGAGAAGGCATGACAAGCCGCGAAATTTCCCGCTCTTAATGCGATAGTGAGATCGATCGGGGGACGAAAAGCCGGGACGTAGCAGCTAGGCGGACCCATGGACGCGCCACCGCACCGCCTCGGCCTCGAACGAGTCGTCGAGGTCTACTCGGGTCACGACGACGTGGTCGGCGTGACCGGGACCGGCCATGTGATCGGCACGGACCTCGTGCTGACCGCGTCCCTCGTGGTGGATCCCGGCGCGCCCTGCCAGGTGCGCCCGCCGTGGTCGTCCCGGTGGGCGACAGCCGAGCAGGTCTGGCGCGGGCACGGCGCGGTGCTGCTGCGGGTGCCCGGACCGCCCTGGGCCGACGTGCCCGGCATCGGGCACCTTCGGTGGGCCGCCTTGTCAGGGGAACGGGTGCCGTGCCTGGCCATGGGGTTCCCGCGGGCGCGGCGGCGGTCGGGGTTCAGGGACATCCGGGTGCTGTCCGGAACCGCCGCCGCCCCCACGGGCCCGGCGTCGCGGACGCTCAGCATGGACGTGCCCGGCCCGCCGCCTCCGATGGAGGTGTGGGCGGGGCTGACCGGAGCCGCGCTGCTGGCCGAGCCCGCCGGGCAGGTCGCCGCCGTCGTCACGGCCTCGGCCGCCGGGCACGCCCGGGGGCGGCTCGACGCGGTGCCCGTGGGCGTGCTGCTGCGCGACGACCGGTTCCGCGAGCTGACCGGGGCCGCGCCGGGCCCGCTGGAGAGCGTTTCCGCCGGTGACGGGCGGGTGATCCTGTCCGGGCTGCTGCTGCCGGCGCGGGAGCCGTTGCCGTCCGACTGTCCGGACTGGCGGCTGCTGCTGCCGCGGCACGCCGTGGTGCCGTACTCCGGGCGGGACGGGCAGCTCGCCGCCCTGCGGGCCTGGGCCGGGGAGCCGGCCGCGCTGTCGGTCGCGGTGGTGACCGGGCGGAGCGGCACGGGCCGTACCCGGCTGGCCGGGGAGTTGTGCGAGGAACTGCGGGAAGCGGGCTGGGACGCCGGTTTCCTGGCCCTGGACGCCGCGCTCGCCGCCCTGTCCGGGCGCGCGGCGGTGTCTTTGGAGGCGGTGCGGCCCTCGCTGGTGGTCGTGGAGTCGCCGGAGCCGTCCGCTCCGCTGGTGGGCGAGCTGGTACGGCGGCTGGCCAAGCACGGGCACAACCCCCGCGTACGGGTGTTGCTGCTGGCCCGCGAGCCCGGCGAGGCGGAGTGGTGGCGGCGGCTGGACACGGCGGCGGGCGGCTGGCTGCGCCGGCTCAACACCACGACCGTGCAGCTCAACCAGCACCCGCTCACCCTGAACGAGCGCACCGAGCACGCGTTCACGGCGATGAAGGCGTTCGCGCCGAGCCGGGCCGCGCTCCCCACGCCCCCGCGCCTGGACGACCCCGAGTACGGCCTGCCGCTCCGCGTCCACCTCGCGGCCCTGCTGCGGCTGCGCGGCGGCGAGACGGAGGTCCTGCCCGCGCCCACCCTTCCGGACGCCCTGCCCGGCGGCGGGATCGGCGCCCCGCCCTACCGGACGGCGCCCGAGCCCCGCCCCGGGACGTCCTGGAACGCCTTCCGTCCCGGCGGCCGGGGCGGAACCCGGACGCGCGCGACGGTGACCGTCGGCGAGGAGCTGCTCAGCCGCTTCCTCGACCGCGAACGCGACCAGTGGGCCACCGTCTGGCCCGCCGGCCGCGCCCAGGTGGACGAGACCACCGCCCGGCAGTCCGTTGCCCTGCTCACGCTCACCGCCCCCACCCCCGCCGAGCTGCCCGGCCTGCTGTCGGCCGTGCCCGCCCTGCACGGCGATCCGCAGGCCGCGGCGGTCGTCGCCGACTGGCTGGGACGCGTCTTCCCCGGCGTGGACCGGCTGTGCCCGCTCGGGCCGGACCTGGTGGCCGAGCAGGCGCTCGCCGAGACCGAGGACCTGGACGCGCTGGTCCTGGCCGTGCACGACCACGAGCGGCGGACGGCCGGACACCTGGCACGCCTGCTCGACGTGCTCCGCCTGGGCGCGGAGCGGGCGGAGGTGGGGCGGGCGCTGCGTTCGCTGGTGACGTCCAGGATCGGGGCGCTGGTCGCGGAGGCGGCGGCGAACCCCGCCACCCGGCTCGGCGACCTGCTCAACGCCGCGCTCACGCAACTGCCGGCCGACCGGGCGGCGACCGCGGCGGTGGCCGCGCTGCCCTTCGAACCACAGGTGGATGCGCAGATCGATTCCCGAGGGGATTCGTGGGGCGCTTCCCGGGCTGGGCCGCCGCTCGGGTTGCGGGCCCTTGAGGTGACGCTGGCCGAGCTGGCCGTACGGCACTTCCGTGCAGGCGGCAGGCGGACCGCGCTGGCGGGCGCGCTGGCCCGGCTGTCGTCCCGGTTGTCGGCCGTGGGCCGGGTGGGTGAGGCGGTGGTGGCCGCCGCCGAGGCCGTGGAGATCTTCGCGGCCGCTCCCCCGTACGAGGAGGCGGCCGGTCAGGCGGAGGCGCTGTTCGTCCTGGGGGCGTGCCTGCTGCTCGCGGGCGAGCCCGGCAGCGCGCTCAGGCCCGCGCAGGAGGCGGCGACCCGGTTCCGCATCCTGGCCGAGGACGACCCCCGGTACGCGGGACGGGCCGGGCAGGCGTACCACAACCTGGCGTGCGCGCTGCTGGACTCGGGGCGGACGGCCGAGGCGGTGGAGGCGTTCGCGGCCGCGGGCGGTGCCGGCGAGGTCGCCGCAGCCCTGACCGACGTCCTCACAGCGCACGCCTCCCCCACAAGCCCCACCCTCGCTCCCCCGACCCCCGCGCCCACCACCGCACAACCCCCGTCACCCAGCTCCCAACAGCCCACCACACCCGATGCCGGACCGCCCGTCATGCCGGGCGGCATCAGGCGGGTGCCCGCGCCTGTCCCGCCATTCGCCTTGCCCGGCCCCGAGCCGGGGGCGTTGCCCGAGTTGGCCGCCTGTCTTGCCGTCGCGGCCACCGCCGCCGTGGCGGGCGCGGCGCCGACCGACAGGGATCTGGCTCAGCGGTTGTGCCTGCTGGCCGGGTGGCTCGGTGAACACGGCAGGGCGGCCGAGGCCGTCGCTCCCGCCGCAGAGGCCGTCGTACGGCTGCGCGGCCTGGCGGACGAGGAGCCGGGCCTGCGGCTGATGCTGGCCGAGGCCGCGGGCCTGCTGGCCGGGCTGCACCGCGCGCTGGACGACCTGGACCAGGCCGAGCGGTTCGCCGCCGAGGCGGTGCGGAACCTGCGCTCGCTGGTCGCGCTCGAACCCGACGAGCACCGCCCGGCCCTGACCGTCCAGCTCCTCGACCTGGGCGAACTGCTGCTGACCGACGCGCGCCCCCGCGACGCGCTCGACCGGCTCCAGGACGCCGCGATCCTCGCCGCCGAACTGGACGAGCGGCACAGGGCCGTCAGGGCCCGCTCCAGACACCTGCTCGCCCTCTGCCTCGCCGGACTCGACCGCCCCGCCGACGCCCGAGCCCATGCGCAGGCAGCAGTCGCTCTGTACGACGCCCTGGGCACCGAAGACGCGTCCTACCGGCGACACCGGGAGGAGATCCGAGCCTGGCAGGAGTCGACGACCGACCCCACCGCCGCCGCCGCGGCCGCGGCCGGAGAAACCGAACAGCCCTGGATGACCACCCTGATCACCCCGCCGCCCGACGTGGCCAGAGCCGAACGAACCCTGATCGAACGCCGCGCCGCCCTGGAGCCCACGGACGGCCCCGCATCCGCCGACGGCCCTGCGGTCCTGGAAGGCCCTCAGGTCATGGACGGCCCTGGGGTCCCGGAAGGCCCACAGGTCATACGCCGCCCTGGGGTCGTGGAAGACTCGCAAGTCCCCGCCGGACCGACGCCCCCGACTGGCTCTCAAACCGCGACCAGGCCACAGGCCGCGGACAGGCCGCAAACTCCGGACGGGCCGCAAGCCGCGCGGGTGCAAGCGTACGCCGCCGCCCAGGCAGCGCTGGCACGCGCCTGGGCCGAAACCGGACGCGCCCGCGACGCCCTCCGCCTCGCAACCCAGGCCGCCGACCTGCTACGACGCCACGCGACACCTGACGACCCCGGCGACGGGAATGACGCGAACGGCGCAGGTGGCGCGGGCGTGAGCGGCGCGGGCCTGGACAGCGCGCGCCTGGGCGGCTCCGGTGTGGGCGACGGGAGCACCCGGGGGGCTGGAGTCGGTGGGGCGGTCGCGGGCGGGGTGGGCGCGGGTGGGGCCGTTGTGGGTGGGGCCGTTGTGGGTGGCGCCGTTGTGGGGGCGGTTGGGCGGGCGCTTGTGGGGTTGGGGCGGTATTCGGAGGCGGTGCCGTATCTGCGCGGTGCTGTTGAGGCGTGTGGGCCGCAGGCCGAGGTCAGCTTCGTGGTGCAGCAGGAGCTGGCCAAGCTGCTCGTCCTGGAGGTAGTGGCGCTGGAGGCCACGGGCCGCCTGGAGGTCGCCGACGGCGAGGCGGAGCGGCTGGTCGCGGTGTGCGAGGGGCTGGTGGCCGAGCGGCTGGAGTCCCCGGTCGTGCTCGCGGGGGCGCTGCGTCTGCACGCGGGCCTCCGGCTGGCCGCCGGGAACGTGGCAGGAGCGCTCCAATCGGTCACCCGCGCCCTGGACATCCTCGTGCCCGAGCCGCCCGAGCGCACCCGTCTGCTCACCGCCACCTGCCTGGAGCTCAGCGGCCTGTGCCACGCCGACCTGGACGAACACGACCTCGCCGCCGCCGAGCTGGCCAAGGGCGTCGCCCTGATGGCCGAGGCGGGCCCGCTCACCCGGGACCTGGCCGGCGTGCACGTCCGAGCGCTGGCCCGCCTGGCCCGGCTCCGCGTGACCGGCCACGGCCCGTCCGCCGGAACCGACCTGTATGCCCAGATCCTCCGGGTACGCCCGCTGCCCCACCCCGACGTGCTCACCACGGCCGTGGACGAGCTGTCCGCCCACCTGCGCGCGGCCACCCCGAGGACGGCCGCCAGGCTGCTGCCGCTGCTGACGGCGTTCGCCGAGGCGTTGGAGCGCGAGGCCCCGGTCAGCGAGAACCCGCTGCTGCACGAGCGGTTCGGCCACTGCCTCATGCTCGGCGGCGCGACGGCGGCTCCGGCCGTACGCGTCCTCAAGGGGCTGGCCGCGTTCGACGCCCGCCACCGGCACTCCCTGGGCCTGGCGCTGGCCGCGCTCGGCGACGCCGACCTGACCGTCCTTGAGCAGGCCGTGGACCTGTTGTCCGAGGACGGGAGGGCGCTGGCCGACACGCTGAACAGGTACGCGGTCAGGCTGTTGGAGGCCGGTCGGCCGGTGGAGGCGCTGGCCCACTCGGAACGCGCCGCCGACCTCTGCGACGAGCTGGACGAGCCCGCCGTCGCCGCCGTCACGTACGCCCAGCTCGGCGCCGCTCTGGCCGCCCTCGACCGTCCACAGGCCGCGCTGGAGGCGGTGACCTGGTCGCTGGCCGAGCAGGAACGCGCCGCGGAGGCGCGGGGCGGCGAGGCCGGGCTGCTCGGCGTGCGCGCGCAGGCGATCCAGGTGCGCGGGCAGGTGCTGCGCGCGTCCGGCCGGACGCAGGAGGCGCTGGCCCACCTGGTGGAGGCCATGCGCCTGCACGTCCGGCTCGCCCGGCCCGCGGCGGCGGCCGAGGTGGCCGGGACGGTCGCCGACGACCTGCTGGCCGCCGGGCGTCCCGAGGAGGCCGCCGAGTACGCCAGGATCGCCGTCACCGGCCTGCCGCCGCGCACGCTCAGGCATGCCCTGGCCACCCAGCGCCTGGTCAGGTGCCACATGATGCTGGGCGAGGCGCGGGAGGCGGGCGCGCTGGCCGAGGAGCTGATCCGGCTGGCCAGGCGGTCGCCGGGCGAGCTGACGTACCGGGCGATCCTGGCCGATTCGCTGGCGCAGAGCTCGGAGCTGCTGCCCCTGCTGCGGCCCGGCGCGGCTGCGGAGGCCGAGCAGCGGGCCCGCGAGGCCATCGCGATCTACGACGAGCTGCTGACCACGGGCATGAACGCCGAGGCGCTGCACGTCAGCCGGGCGGGGGCCGGGCTGACGCTGGCCGCCGCGCTCCGGCTGCGCGAGCAGCCGGCGGCGGCGGTGGGGCCGCTGCGCGAGGCCGTCGCCGTGCTCGAACGCCACGCCCCCGCGAACCCCCTGCTCGGCGGCATCCTGTCCCGCGCCCTGCTCATGCTGGGCGACGCGCTGATGGAGTCGGGCCGGGCGCTGGAGGCCGGCCTGGTCTTCCATCGCGGCGCCCAGGTCATCGACGACGAGCCGGCCGCCGCCGTCGCCCACGCCCGGCTCGGCTTCTGCCAGCAGGAGCTGGGCAGGGACGACGCGGCCGACACCGCGCTCCGGGTCGCGCACGGCCTGCTGCGCGGCCTCCTGACGGCCGGTGCCACCGCTCCGAACGGCGGGAACGGCGGGAACGGCGGGAACGGCGAGCTCACCGAGCTCACCGAGCTGCTGCGCGACGTGCTGCGCGGCCGGCTGCGGCTGCTGGAGAAGTCCGGCAGGCGCGAAGAGGCGGCCCAGGTGGAGGCCGAACTACGCACGACCTAGCCCACCGCGCGGCCGCAATCCACGAGCGACGACGCCGAGCCAGGAGCAAGGCGAGCCCCGGGCAAGGAGGTCGGCCCAGGAGGGGGCGCGGCCCGCGCGGAGGGGGCCAGTCCAGGAGGAAGGCGCGCCCCCGCGAGGGCGCCCCCGGTCAGGCGGTGAGCCGGAAGTGGTCAGGGGGTGGCGGCTTCGGCGGTTTGCCTGGCCCAGCGGTAGTCGGCCTTGCCGGCGGGCGAGCGGACCATCTCCTTCACGAACGCGTACGAACGCGGCACCTTGTACCCCGACAACGACGCCCGGCAGTGAACGTCCAGCTCGGCGGCGGTCACCTCGACGCCGGGACGCGGCTCGACCACCGCCGCCACCCTGCTCCCCCACCGGTCGTCCGGCACGCCGGTCACCACCGCGTCGAACACCGCCGGATGGCCCTTGAGCACGGCCTCGACCTCCTCGGGGAAGACCTTCTCGCCGCCGGTGTTGATGCACTGCGAGCCACGGCCGAACACGTGCACGGTGCCGTCGGCGTCCACGGTCGCCAGGTCGCCGGTGAGCAGCCAGCGGGTGCCGTCAGGGTCGGTGACGAACGTGCGCGCCGACTTGTCCGGGTCGTTGTAGTAGCCGAACGCCACCCGCCCGGACCTGGCCACCGTCCCCATCTGCCCCGAACCCGGCGGAACGGGACGTCCCCGCTCGTCCAGGACGCTGATCCTGGCCGACGGGTTGGGCTGGTAGCGCAGCCCGGTCTCGGGCGTGGAGCCGGGCAGCGCGGAGGCGGTGTAGCCTGACTCCGTCGAGCCGAAGCTGTCCACGATCATGACGTCGGGCAGCAGGCCCTGGAGCCGGTCGCGGACCGCGCCGCTCAGGATCGCGCCGGTCGAGCTGACGACGAACAGCGACGACAGGTCGTACGTGCCCGTCTCCAGCGCCTCGGCCAGCGGCCTGGCCATGGCGTCGCCCGTGATGCTCATGGTCAGCACGCGCTCGCGCTCGACCGCCCGCCACACCTCCCCCGCGTCGAACTTGGGGACGAGCACCATCGTCCCGCCCGCCCACCAGCTGATGAAGGTGGCCATCTGCGCGGCGCCGTGCATGAGCGGCGAGGTGGCCATCATGATCATGGGCGTGGCCTTGACGGCCTCGTCGATCACCTCCTGCGGGGTGGTGCGCGGGTCGCCGTACGGGTTGCCGCCGCCGAAGGCCATGAACAGGTCCTCGACGTGCCACATCGCGCCCTTGGGCATGCCGGTGGTGCCGCCGGTGTAGATGATGTAGACGTCCTGGCCGGTGCGCGGGGCGAAGCCGCGTTCCGGATTGCCGCGCTCCAGCGCCGCCTCGTACGGCACCGCCGAGGCGATCGACGACTCGCCGCCGACCGCGATCAGGTGCTCCAGCAGCGGCGCCTGGTGCGCGACGGCGGCCACGCGGGGGTCGAACTCGACGTCGTAGACCAGCGCGCGCAGGTCGGCGTCCTGGTAGAGGTAGAGCAGCTCGGCCTCGACGTACCGGTAGTTGACGTTGATCGGCACGGCCCGGATCTTGAGCGCGGCCAGCAACCCGGCCAGGTACTCCACGCCGTTGTACAGGTGCAGACCGACGTGCTGGCCCGGCCGCACGCCCAGGCCGGCGAGGTAGTGGGCGAGCCGGTTGGCCTCGGCGTCCAGCTCGGCGTAGGTGCGCCGCCGGTCGCCGCAGATGACGGCGGTGCGGTCCCCGATCACGTCGGCGAGTGCTTCGAACAGGTCCGCGTGGTTGAACTCCATCAGGGTCTCTCCCGTCCGACGATCCACATCGCGAAGAACTGGGCTCCGCCGCCGTAGGCGTGGCCGAGCGCCGTGCGGGCGCCGTCCACCTGGTGCTCGCCGGCCTGGCCGCGCACCTGGAGCGCGGCCTCGGCGAACCTGATCAACCCCGAGGCCCCGATCGGGTTGCTGGACAGCACGCCGCCGGAGGCGTTCCACGGGATGTCGCCGTCGAGGGCCGTGGCGCCGGACTCGGTCAGCTTCCAGCCCTCGCCCTCCGCCGCGAATCCCAGGTTCTCCAGCCACATCGGCTCGTACCAGGAGAAGGGCACGTACACCTCGGCCACGTCGATCTCGCGGCGCGGGTCGGTGACGCCGGCCTGGCGGTAGACGTCGGCGGCGCAGTCCTTGCCGCCCTGGGGGCTGACGGTGTCGCGGCCGGCCCGGAAGATGGGCTCCGAGCGCATGGCGGTGCCGTGCACCCAGGCGGGGGTGCCGGTGACCTTGTGCTCGGCGGCCAGGACCATCGCGCACGCGCCGTCGCTGGACGGGCAGGTCTCCAGGTAGCGGATCGGCTCCCAGAGCATCGGCGTGGACTCGACCATCTTCTGGTCGATGCCGGGGATCCTGAGGTGGGCGTAGGGGTTCTTCAGGGCGTTGAGCCGGTCCTTGACGGCGACCAGCGTGCCGATGTGGCCGGGCGCGCCGGACCTGCGCATGTACTCGCGGATGTGCGGCGCGAAGTAGCCGCCCGCGCCGACCACGAGCGACGCGCTGAAGGGCAGGTGCGTGGACAGCGCCCAGGTGGCGTTGGACTCCGACTGCTTCTCGAAAGCCACCACGAGCACCCGCTCGTGCACGCCGCCCTGGATCAGGCTCGCGCCGACCAGCGCCGTCGAGCCGCCGACGCTGCCCGCGGTGTGCACCCGCATCATCGGCTTGCCCGCCGCGCCGAGCGCGTCGGCGAGGTACGCCTCGGGCATCATCACACCCTCGAACAGGTCGGGCGCCTTGCCGACCACGACGGCGTCGATGTCCTTGAACGTCAGCCCGGCGTCCTCCAGGGCCCGCAGCGCCGCCTCGCGGACCAGGCCCGCGATGGAGACGTCCCTGCGCTTGGTGGTGTAGTGCGTCTGTCCGACCCCGATCACCGCGCAGCGGTTGCCCATGATTCACGCCTCCAGGACCGTGACGAGGTTGTGCTGCAGGCAGGGGCCGCCGGCGGCGTGCCCGACGGTGCGGCTCGCGCCGCCGTCGAGGATGCGCCGCGCGGCCTCGCCGATGCGGATGAGCCCCGTGGCCATGACGGGGTTGGCGGCGAGCGGTCCACCGGACGGGTTGATCAGCGTGTCGCCGCCCAGTTCGAGCGCCTCGCGCAGGATGAGCTCCTCGTGCGGGAACTGGGCGTGCAGCTCGGCCACCTCGACCGGGCCCTTGCCGACGCCGGCGGCCCGTGCGGCGTCGGCCGCGGAGACCGACCTGGCCAGGTCCCGCGTGCCCAGGTAGTGGGGCTCGATGCGGTGGGCGATGCCCCTGACGAACGCGGGGCGGCTGGTGAGCCGTCCGGCCAGTTCCGCCGTGGCCAGCACGATCGCCGCCGCGCCGTCCGTGACGGGCGGCACGTCCGTCTTCCTGAGGGGTTCGACCGCGACTTCCTCGCCGTCCGGTTCGGGCAGGTCGAGCGCGTACGGGTTGCTCCTGCCGTCCGCTCTGGACCTGCGGACGATCTCGTCGAGCTGCTTCCTGTCCGCGTCGAGCGCGTTCGCCTGGAGTGCGGCCAGGGAGAGCTGGTCGAGGCCGAGGGGTTCCAGGTAGTAGGGGTCGAGCTGGAGGGTCATGATGGTGCGCAGGTCGCCGAGCGACGACTTGCCGAAGCCGTAGACCAGGGCCGAGTCGATGTCGCCGTGCTGGAGGCGGACCCACGCCTCGTACAGGGCCCAGGCGCCGTCCATCTCGACGTGGCTCTCGGAGACGGGCGGCCAGGCGCCGAGCGCGTCCAGGGCGCTGACGAACGAGAACGGCGCCCCGGCCAGGTAGTCGCAGCTCCCGGAGCAGGTGAAGCCGAACCTGGTCAGCCCGGTCCGCTCCTTGACCTCGCTGATCACCGGCAGGATCAGCTCGGGCTCGGTGAGCCCGGTGTCGTGGTCGGTGTGGACGGTCTGCGCGAACGCGACGATCGCGACCTCTCTCATGACAGCTCCACGTCGGGCTCGCCGGTGGGGGCGAACCAGCGGATGTTCGCCATGGACTTGCTCCGCTCCTCCTCGGGCACCCAGACGGCCCTGACCCGCATGCCCTGGCGCACCTCGTGCGCGGGTACGTCGCCGATCAGGGCGATCATGGGGATGTCGGCGTTGTCGAGCAGGATGTAGGCGGAGACGAACGGCACTTCCGGCGCGCGCGGATCCGGCAGGTTGTTGATGGCGAACGTGGTGATCGTCCCGGTGTCGGGGAGTTCGAGCGTCTCCGGGATGAGACCTCCGCACTGGGGGCAGGACATCCGGTACGGCACGTACACCTGGTCGCACTGCTCGCAACGTCCGCCGAGGAAGACGCCGCGCTCGACGCCCTCCAGGAAGACGCGGAGCGAGCCGCCCGCCTGGAGGCGGTACTCGGCCCGCACGTTGGACACGATCTTCGTGACCTCGGGCGCGAAGTGGGCGATGTCGGTGATGTGGCCCGTGGGCCGGTCGCGCCACACCGGCCAGACCCGGGAGCCCTTCGACAGTGCCTTGGGGCTGTCGGCGGCGACGGCGTGCACGAGCGCGGTGTCGGCGCCGTCCAGCAGGATCGTGGCCCAGGCGAAGGGCCGGTCGAGCGGGTGGTTCTGCAGGGGCTCGGGCACCCAGGCCCAGGAGGTCACCGTGCCGGCCGGGCCGACCTCGACGTACTCGGAGGTGACGGGGTCGCCGGTGGCGGGGTCGTATTCGAGGGGCGGCACGAGCACCTTGCCCTCTTTCGTGCGCACTCCGACGATGCGGCGGCCGCGTAACTCGGTGAGGAAGCGCCCGATCACCGGCCCGGTCGTGCGGGTGTAACCGCCGGGGAACTCCAGGACGTGCTGGGCGACCAGCGGATCGTCAGATGGCACGGTCGTGACCCTCCCAGTACGGTGCGCGGAGCTTGCGCTTGAGCAGCTTGCCGTTGGGCTCGCGGGGCATCTCGGCGATGAAGTCGACGCTCTTGGGCCACTTCATCCGGGCCAGGCGGCCCTCCAGCGAGGCGATCAGCTCGGCCGCGAGCTCGGGACCCGGCGCGACGCCCGGCGCGGGCTCGACGACGGCCTTGATCTGCTCGCCCCAGTCGTCGTCCGGGATGCCGAACACGGCCACGTCGGCGACCTTGGGGTGGATCATGAGCTCGTTCTCGATCTCGGCCGGGTAGATGTTCGTCCCACCGGAAATGATCATGTCGGCCTTGCGGTCGCAGAGGAAGAGGAAGCCGTCCTCGTCCAGGTATCCGATGTCGCCGACCGTGAAGTAGTCCTTGAGCCGGTTCGCGGCGGTCTTGTCGGGGTCGCCCTTGTACTCGAAGGGCACGCCCATCATCTTCATGTAGATCGTCCCGGGGGTGCCGGTCGGCACGGGTTCGCCCTCGTCGTCCGCGATCAGCAGCTCGCTGATCGGCCAGGCGGAGCCGACCGTGCCCGGGTGCGCCTTCCAGCCCTCGGGCGTGGCCAGGGTGCCGCCGCCCTCGGTGGCCGCGTAGTACTCGTAGATGCAGTCGCCCCACCACTCGAACATCGCCCATTTGACCGGGACCGGGCAGGGGGCGGCGGCGTGGATCATCCACCTGAGCGAGGACAGGTCGTACTTTGCCCTGGTGGCCTCGGGGAGCGCGAGCAGGCGCTTGAAGTGCGTGGGGACCATGTGGGAGTTCGTGACGCGGTAGCGCTCGCACAGCCGGAGCGTCTCCTCGGCGTCCCATCTGTCCATGTAGACGAGGGTGTGGCCCATGTGCAGGGCGCTGCCGCCGAACTGGGTGACGGCGGTGTGGTAGCTGGGCGAGGTGACCAGGTGCGCGTTGGGCGGCCCGGCCGTGATGCCGAACAGGCCGAGCAGGAAGGTCATCAGCTCGGCGCCGTCGTCGGGGTCGAGGCCGCTCAGCGTGCGCCGGACGCCCTTGGGCCGGCCGGTGGTGCCCGAGGTGTAGTGCATGGTGGCGCCGGCCGTGCGGCCGGGCGGCGCGGTGTCCGGTTGCCCGGCGGTCAGCTCGCCCGCCGGGCGGAAGCCGTCCTGGCCGCCGTCCCCGAGGAGGAAGCGGCGGTGCGGCTCGATCGCCTCGGCTCCCCTGGCGCCCTCCTGGAGGAAGCGGGGGTGGACGAAGAACGCCTTGGCCTCGCTGTCGGACACGATGTAGCCGATCTCCGGGCCGGTGAGGTGCCAGTTGATCGGCGTGTAGTACCAGCCGGCCTGGAGCGCGGCCAGGTAGAGGACGAGGCCGTCCGCGCCGTTCGGGACCAGGCCGCAGATCCCGTCGCCCGGCTCCAGGCCGAGCTCGCGTAACCCGTGGACGAGGCGGTTCGAACGGGCCAGGAGGTCACCCGCGCGGTGCTCCGTGCCGTCGGGGTCGACGGCCGCGATCCACTCGGGATCCGCCTGCGCCAGCCTCCAGAAACCGAGCGTGCCCATCTGATCTCCTCAGCTCAGGCGTAGCAAAACAGGAACTTGTTCTCGTTTGCTGTGGGGAGCGTATCCCGCGGGTAAAGTTCGTAGCAAGCGCTTGATTCAGTAGCTTCTGGGACTTGGGAGGCGTACATGGAGCTTCTGCCGATCAGCACCCCGCACTGCCGGGTGGAACGCGACGGCCACGTCCTGACCGTCACGATGAACCGGCCGGAGGCCCGCAACGCCCTCTCCTCGGACATGCTGATCGGGCTGGCCTCGGCGTGGGCGTACGCGTCGGCGGAGCCCTCGATCCGGGTCGCGATCCTGACCGGGGCGGAGGGCACGTTCTGCGCCGGGGCCGACCTCAAGGCCATGGGCCAACCCTCGACCGATCCAGAGGTTCAGGCAAGAGCCGCCCAGATCCCGAATTTTCACTGGAAGGGGCTCTTGAGGGAGGACTTGCCGACAAAGCCGATCATCAGCGCTGTCGAGGGGTACGCGGTCGCCGGCGGCACGGAGCTGCTGGTCGGGACGGACCTGCGAGTGGTGGCGGAATCGGCCACCCTGGGGCTGTTCGAGGCCAAACGCGCACTCTTCCCCATGGGCGGCTGCGCGGTCCGGCTGCCCCGCCAGATCCCGTACTGCCACGCCATGGACCTGCTGCTCACCGGCCGTTCCGTGACCGCCGCCGAGGCCCTGGCGATGGGGCTGGTCAACCGGGTCGTGCCGGACGGGCGGGCGCTGGAGACGGCCCGGGAGCTGGCAGCGGACATCGCCGGTTCCGGACCGCTGGCGGTCCAGGCCATTCTGCGGACGTACCGGGACACCCTGGGCATGCCGGAGCCCGAGGCCCTGAAGGTGTCGGACGAGCTGGGCTGGCCGGTGATCGGCTCGGAGGACGCCAAGGAGGGCACCCGGGCCTTCCGCGAGAAGCGCCCGGCCCGCTACGAAGGCCGCTGACCACTCGCCGGGAGGAGAGACGCACGTCACATCCGTTCCTGTCACATCCCGTCCGGCTGCCCCGTCCGAGAGGTGGAAGCAGTCGACGACGACAAGGAGCGCGTCATGGAAGCCCGTCTCAACCTCTTCGAGAACCAGGTCGCGGCCAAGGTCATGAAGCACCTCATCGGCACCAACAAGGTCATCATGGACTCGGGCCTGCCCCACGCCACGCAGGAGCTGGTGAAGATCCGGGCCAGCCAGATCAACGGCTGCGGCTTCTGCACCGACATGCACACCAAGGACGCCGCGCACGCCGGTGAGACCTCGATCCGGCTCAACCTGGTCGCCGCCTGGCGCGAGGCCAAGGTGTTCACCGAGGCCGAGCGGGCCGCGCTGGAGCTGGCCGAGCAGGGCACCCGCATCGCCGACGGCGCCGGCGGCGTCCCGGACGAGGTCTGGGCGAACGCCGCCAAGCACTACGACGAGGAGCAGCTCGGGGCGCTGGTGTGCCTGATCGCCCTGATCAACGCCTTCAACCGGGTGAACGTCATCATCCAGCAGCCCGCGGGCGACTACGTGCCCGGCATGTTCGGCTGACCGAGAGCCGAGGGAGAGCCGGCGAAGAACGGCGGCCTGCGGAAGGAGTCAGTCCCGCAGGCCGTCGAGGACCGTCGTCACCAGGCGCTCCCGGACGCCGCCGGGATCGTCCCGGCCCGGATGCCACGTGCCCACGGTGACAGCCGGGCGATCAGTCCCGGGTGATGCGGTCGAGGCGTTCCAGGGCCTCCGCGTACTCCTCCACGAGCCCGAACACCACGTCCTTCGTCGAGCGCACCTGGTTGGTCAGGCCGATGACCTGCCCGGCGGGGAACGTGGCCAGCTCCGAGGCGTCCGAGCGGCCGATCCGGCGCAGGGCGTCCGAGACGAGCATGAACTGCAGCGGCATCGGCAGCGTGCCCGGCGACTCCTGCGACTCCCACGCCTCGGTCCACTCGTTCCTGAGCAGGCGGGCGGGCTTGCCGGTCCAGCTCCGGGAG
The DNA here is from genome assembly GCF_040649795.1 of Nonomuraea sp. NPDC048881. NCBI lineage: Bacteria > Bacillati > Actinomycetota > Actinomycetes > Streptosporangiales > Streptosporangiaceae > Nonomuraea > Nonomuraea sp. NPDC048881. Next base: position 533,697 of record NZ_JBEZGC010000001.1, on the reverse strand, counting down.
CGCACGGTGTCGCGCGAGGTGGCCTCCAGGATGCGGCGTTTCGCCATCTCGGGGGTGTCGGCCTCCTCGACGGTGAGCCAGAGGGAGCCGGTCCAGACGCCCTCCGCGCCCAGCGCCATGCCGGCCGCCATCTGCCGGCCGTTCCCGATGCCGCCAGCCGCCAGGACGGGGACGTCCACGGCGTCCACCACCTGCGGGATGAGCACCATGGTCGAGATCTCGCCGGTGTGGCCGCCGGCCTCGGTGCCCTGGGCGACGACGACGTCCACGCCGACCTCGACCTGCTTGAGCGCGTGCCGCGGGGTCGAGGCGAGGGCGGCGACCTTGACGCCGTGCCGGTGGGCGAGCTCCACGACGTCGGCCGGGGGCGGCCCGAGGGCGTTGGCCAGCAGGGCGATGGGATGCCGGAGCGCGACCTCGACCTGGGGACGCGCGGTGGCGTCGGTCCACCCGAGCAGCACCCGGCCGGGGTCGGCGTCGGACGACAGGGGCGGCACGCCGTGCCTGCCCAGCAGGTTCTCGACGAACGCGCGGTGCCCCTCGGGGATCATCGCCTGCAGGCGGCCGACCAGCTCCTCGGGGGCGAAGTCGGCGCCCTCGTAGGAGGCGGGCATGACCACGTCCACGCCGTACGGTCTGCCGTCGACGTGGTCGTCGATCCACTTGAGCTCCATTTCGAGCTCTTCCGGGGTGAAGTAGAGCGCGCCGAGCACTCCCATGCCGCCCGCGCGGCTGACCGCGGCGACCACGTCCCGGCAGTGGCTGAAGGCGAAGATCGGGAGCTCGATTCCGAACATGTCCGTGACCCGTGTCCGCATGGCCCGACGATAAGCCGCGCCGCAGCCGAACTGCAACGTGTTCTACTCTAGAACCTTTCGTCGGTCGGCTTCCGGCTTGAATCGCGTTCTAGCGCGGCAGCCGCCGCCAGAGGGGCCGCGGCAGCAGGCGCAGCAGGCCGAACGCCGGGCCGAGCGCCCGCGGCACCCACACGGACGATGCGCCCTCGCGCAGCGCGCGCACGGTGGCCAGGGCCACCTGGCGGGGCGTCGAGGACAGCGGCGCCGGGGGCAGGCCCTTCGTCATCCGGCCGATCACGAAGCCCGGACGCACGATCAGCACGCGTGCGCCCGACCCGTGCAGCGCGTCGCCGAGCCCCTGCGCGAACCCGTCGAGCCCGGCCTTGGCCGAGCCGTAGACGAAGTTGGCCTTGCGCACCCGCGCCCCGGCGACCGACGAGAGCACCACGAGGGTGCCGTGCCCCTGCTCGCGCAGGACCCTGGCGGCGTGCAGGTCCGCGGAGACGTGGCCGCCGTAGTTGACCGCGACGGCCTCGGCGGCGGCGGCCGGGTCGGCGTCGTAGTCGTCCTGGCTGCCGAGCACGCCGAACGCGGAGATCACCACGTCGAGGTCGCCCACCAGCTCCACGGCCCGGGCCAGGACGGCGGCGTGCGACCCCACGTCCAGCGCGTCGAACGGCAGGACGTGCACCTCGGCGGCGAGGTCCGCCGGCGGCGTGAGCTCGCCCCTGGCGGCCAGCACGACCCTGGTCGCGCCCAGCCCGACCAGCAGCCGGACGATCTCCAGGCCGATCTCGCTCCGCCCGCCCAGCAGCAGCACGCTGTCGACGGCCCCGAGCGCGTTCCTCACGACGCCCCCCGCCCCGGAGCGGCGGCCGCCCGGGTCGCGTCAGAAGTGGTGGTCACAGTCGTAGTCTCCTGGACAGGTCCGAGCGGAACAGGCCCTCCGGGTCGGCCTCGTCCCTGATGCTCCGCCATCGTTCCAGTTCGGGGTACATCGACGCCATCATGTCGGCGCGCAGCCGGGCGTCCTTGGCCAGGTACACCCGTCCTCCGGCCTGTGCGACGCGCTCGTCGAAGCCGCGCAGGAGCCCGCTCAGGCCGCGCTGACCGGCCGGGATGTCCAGGGCCAGGGTCCAGCCGGGCACGGGGAAGGACAGGAAACCGCCCGAACCGGGACCGAACCGCTTGAGCACGGTCAGGAACGACACCGTCCCGTGCGCCGACAACGACCCGACGATGCCGCGCAACGTCTCCTCCGCGCCGAACGGCACCACGAACTGGTACTGCACGAAGCCGCGCGAGCCGTACATGCGGTTCCAGCCCTCGACGAAGTCGAGCGGGTGGAAGAACGGCGCGATGCCCTGCGTGACGGTCGCGCTCGCGGGTGCTCTGCGGTACCAGAGCTCGTTGAAGGCCCGCACGCTGAGCCCGTTGAGCAGCCCGTCCGGGGCCCACGGCGGCGCGTGCAGCCGGGCGCGCGGCGCGAAGACCGGCGGCGCCTTGTCCCCGTCGCGCGGCGCGTGGTCGCCCCTGGTCAGGACGCTGCGGCCCATCCGGCGGCCGCGGGCGAGCAGGTCGATCCAGGCCACCGTGTAGCGGTAGCGGTCGTCGGTGCGGGCCATGACGTCGAGCGTCTCGTCGAGGTCGGCGGTGCGCCGTACGTCCACCCGCATCAGGGACGACTCGACGGGCACGCAGCCGAACGTCGCCTCGGCCACCACCCCGGTCAGGCCCATGCCGCCGAGGGTCGCCCGGAAGAGCGGATCGCCGGGGCGCAGCACCCTGGCGGCGCCGTCGGCGGTCACCAGGGTGAGGGAGCGCACGTGCGCGCCGAAGGAGGAGTCGCGGTGGTGGTTCTTGCCGTGCACGTCGGCCGCGACGGCCCCGCCGACCGTGACGTGCCTGGTCCCGGGGCTCACGGGCACGAACCAGCCGCGGGGCACCAACGCCGTCATCACCTCGTGCAGGCTGACCCCGCCCGCCGCGGTCACGACGCCGGTGCGCTCGTCGAAGCTCCAGGCGTCCAGGCCGGTGCAGTCGAGGACGAGGCCGCCGGCGTTCTGGGCGGCGTCGCCGTACGAGCGGCCGAGCCCGCGGGCGACGACACCGCGGCCCGGCGCGGCCACGACCAGGTCGCGCAGCTCGTCCAGGGAGCGCGGGCGGCGCAGCACGGCGGGGGTGGGCGAGGTGCGGCCCCAGCCGGTGAGGAACGTGCTCACGCGTAGATCCCGAGCCCCACCAGGACGACCAGCGCGGCGGCGAAGACGAGGGTGGGCCGGTCGCGGATCACCAGTTCCTCGGGCTCCTCGCCGCCGCCCCGCTCGACCAGCAGGTTGTGCCGGAGCACCAGGAGCAGGAACGGGACGATGCTGAGCCCGTAGAACACGTTCTCGTGCGCGTTCAGCGCCCACAGGCAGTACGTGACGATCATCGCCCCGGACGCCATGATCCGCACGTGCGTCAGGTACGCGGCCGGGTAGGCGGCCAGCGTGGCCCGCGTCCCCGACACGCCCCGCGACCGCAGCTCGGCCTCGCGCTTGCCGGCCACCAGCTGCAGCGCGGCCAGCGAGACGACCACCAGGAACCAGCCGGTCACCGGCACCCCGACGGCGACGGCTCCGGCGTAGGCCCTGATCACGTGGCATCCGGCGACCGCGATGAGGTCCACGACCTCCTGGTGCTTGAGCCAGGTCGTGTAGGCCAGGGTCAGGGCGACGTACCCGGCGACGACCGCGGGCGACTGCCAGCCGCCGGTGAGCGCGGCGACCGCGGGCGCGAGGACCAGCAGGACGACGCCCGCCACCCGGGCCGTGCGCACCGACACCGCGCCGGAGGCGACGGCCCGGCGGCGCTTGCGCGGGTGCAGCCGGTCGGCCTCCACGTCGGAGGCGTCGTTCAGCAGGTAGGAGCCGCTGGCGGCCAGGCAGAAGGCGGCCAGGACGAGCAGCGCCGCGAGCAGGCGGCCCGGCTGCCCGAGCACCCCGGCCGCCATGGGGGCGGCCAGGACGAGCAGGTTCTTCAGCCACTGACGCGGCCGGGCCGCCCTGACCAGGGCCAGCGCAGGCGCGGGCGACCAGGGCCGGGCGACCACGCCCTGGCTCATGCGGACCGGCGGCCGCGCAGGGCGAGCAGCAGGCCGCCCAGGAGCAGGACGACCCCGACCACGCCGAGCACGATCGGCAGCGTGGTCCTGATCAGGTTGATCTGGCTCTTGCCCTCGGAGGCGCTGTCGACCAGGCCCTTGACCGTGTCGTCGGTCATCTTGGCGGTGGCCACGAACGCCTTGGAGCGCTCGATGCCGTCCTGGCTCTTGAGCACTTCGTTGCGCACCTGCTCCTGCTTGACGGGCGCGCCGGTGGTGGGCTCGATCCAGTAGGTGACGGTGCCGGAGTAGAACCGGTTCAGCTGCACGTCGCCCGAGGTGCCCATGCCGAACCAGGCGGCGGGCGCGTTCAGCGTCTGCGTCCTGGTCTCGGGGACGGTCTGCTCGAACTTGTACGTGGCCAGCCCGTTGACCTGCTCCTCGCCGACGAACCTGGCGTCGAACGCCTTGCCCGCGCTGGCGTTGAAGACCTGGTAGGTCTTCTTCTCCACGTCGAACGGGAACTTGTAGATCTGGCCCTGGAGCTGCACCGGGGCCTTGTCGATGCTGGCGCCGCAGCAGTTGAGGCCGACGCCGGAGCGCTTGTCGAAGGCGCTGCGCCGCTCGCTGAAGTTGATGCCGGGCTTGCTGTTGGTGACGTCGTTGACGGCGGTGAACTCGTCCCAGACGACGCGGTCGTCGTTGGCCTCCTTCACGTCGCCGCGGGTGGTGACGATGATGTCGAGGTCGGCGGTCAGCACCTTGCCGTCCGGGATGCTGAAGTACTGGGCGCCCGTCGCGTGCAGCTTGCTGATGCTGTACTGGTCGCCCTTGGCGGCCATGAAGGCGGGCGCGACCTGGAGACGCACCAGGGGAGCCAGAACGATGAGGAATGCCCCGACGGCGATGAGGACGCTGCCAACGACGACCCGGTTCATGGACCCTCCATGTGCGCAGGTGCACTGACGCCTGTTTGGGTGGTTAAGTACTGAAACGAACTACCTACTCGCCGGTATGTTATTGCGACGAGTGACCGACGTCACCAGGGATGCGGAAACGTGACCGAAACAGGTTCTACTTCGGGCGGGGTGCCGGTGGTCTCAGGACACCAGACCTCGCTCGACGGCGTGCGCGCCGTGGCCGCCTTCGCCGTCCTGCTGTTCCACGTGTCCATGGAGGCGGGGACGGCGCTGGACCCGGGGTTCCTGGGCGGCGTGCTGTCCAGGGGCGAGATCGGCGTGCCGATCTTCTTCACGCTCTCCGGCCTGCTGCTGTACCGGCCGTGGGCGGCCGAGGCGCTGCTCGGCGACCGGGCTCCGGACACCCGCCGCTACCTGTGGAAACGCTTCTTCCGGATCATGCCGGCGTACTGGCTGGTGGTCGCCGTGGCGCTGCTGCTGTGGGGCGAGGCGCACCAGGCCGACCCCTGGACGTGGGCGCAGATGTTGTTCCTCGTGCACACCTACGACATCACCCCCTGGTGGTACGGCCTCGGCCCCAAGGGACTCGGCCAGATGTGGAGCCTGGCGGTCGAGCTGACCTTCTACCTCACGCTCCCGCTGATGGCGGCGGTGCTGCGCAGGTTCGCCCTGCGCGGCGACCCCGACCTGCGGACCAGGGCACGGCGGCTGCTCATCGGCCTGGCCGCCTTCGGCGCGCTGTCCTACGTGTACACGGTCTTCGAGTACTTCCCCGACTACCGGCCCTGGATGAACGTGTGGCTGCCGCGCTCCTGGACGTTCTTCGTGCCCGGCATGGCGCTGGCCGTGCTGACCGTCTGGGCCAGGGCCGAGGACGGCCGCGCGCGGCGGCTGAGCGCCGCGCTGGCCTCCTCCTGGGGCACGTTGTGGGTCATCGCGGGCCTGGCCTACCTCATCGCCGCCACGCCGCTCACCGGGCCGCGCGCGGTCGGCCTGGGCAGCATCTGGACCGCGTTCACCGAGCAGGGCCTCTACACGCTCGTCGCCTTCTGCCTGGTCGCCCCGGCCGCGCTGGCGGCCGGACGGCCCACGCGGGTGCACGAGCTGCTCGGCGGCCGGGTGATGAGCTACCTGGGCCAGATCTCCTACGGCGTCTTCCTGTGGCAGTTCGTCATCCTCTACCTCTGGTACGACTTCACCGGCCAGCGGCCGTGGACCGGCAACCTCCTGGTCAACCTGGTCGCCGTCACCGCCATCACGGTCACCATGGCCGGGCTCACCCACCGCTACGTGGAGGAGCCGGCCAGGCGGCTGATCCGCCTGGTGCCTCAGCGCGCCGCCGGGCCCGGCTCGCCGAAGGCCACCGCCCTGAGGCAGAACGCCTGACCCTGCGCCCCGGCCGCGGTGATCCGCATGCCCTTGCCCGGCCCGTCGTGCGGCACGTAGAACAGCGCGCCCATGGCGCCGGTCGCGGGCAGCGTGGCCGCCCGCTGGGCCTCGCCGACCTCCACCACGACCTGCACGGGCCGCGGGCTGACGTACGACATGGCCACCACCACGCCGGGCCCGCCGAAGGACTCGACGGGGAACTCCTTCCCCGCCGGGTAGCACTTGCGCCCCTTGACCGCGTCGAAGAACGGCACCACCCGCCCCACCAGGACGAGCTTGCCCGTGTCGTCCAGCACGTACGGCTCCGCCGAGGGCCGCGGGTCGCGCATGCGCTCCCTGGTCGCGTCGTCGGCCAGCGGCGCCAGCACGTACGAGGTCATCCGGCGCTCCCCGTTCCACGGCAGGACGATCTCCGGCGGCACGGGACGGGAGTAGATGTCGGCCTCCCCCGCCGCCGCGGCCAGCGAGGCTCTCGCGTTCTCCAGGTACGTCCTGACCCGGTCGCCGGTGAGCGTGTCGCCGAAGGTGTTGATCGAGATCAGCGACACGACGACGAAGACGGCGGTCAGCGCGCCGCCGACGGCCGGCATGCTCGCCGGCACCGGCCGGCGTAGGACGTCGGGCTCGTCCTCCACCGGCATGACGGCCAGCGCCAGGCAGAGCGCGAAGAGCACGGCGGCGTCGGCGACGTACCGGGTCTCGGCGCCGACCAGGTCCCAGGCGGTGGCCCGCGCGATCACGGTGGGCACCGCGTCGGCGACCACCACGTAGACCGCCAGGATCGCCCACGCCCGCCAGGCCCGCCCGCGGTACACGCAGGTGACCACGACCAGCGCGGCGAGCACCGCCCACGCCACGGCCACGGTCACCGGGGCCGGGTCGGCCAGCCCGCCGGTGGAGGTGACGCCGCCCCAGCGCAGCGGGCCGCCGACCGCCCCCGTCGGGAAGGTCTCGCCCAGCAGCCTGCGCAGCAGCCCCGGGACCACCTCGGCCTTCGGGCCGGTCAGCGCGTCAGCCCCGGCGGTGTCGCGGCGCAGCCAGTAGAGCAGCGCGTACCCGGCCAGCAGCAGGCCGTGCGCCCACCAGACGGGCCTGCGCAGCTCGGCGAGCAGGGCACGGGCCCACAGGCCACGCCCGAGGTAGGCGCTGCTGACGCCGAGCACCACGAACGGGATGAACACCCCCTTGGTGGAGAAGGCCATCCCGACGGCGGTCCAGGCCAGGGCCCGCCAGCGGCCCTTGCCCTCGCGTACGTACCTGACGTGCGCGGCCAGCGCCGCGATCAGCGCGAGCTGCAGCGGCACCGCGTTGAGCGCGGCCGACCACCAGCTCATGGCGGGCACGGTGAGCGGCGCGAACGCGTAGACGGTCAGCGCGGCGAGCACCGCCGCCCGGTCGCCGAACAGCCGCCGCAGCAGCACCAGGAACATGACCGAGGCCGCCCCCTGGATCGCGACGGTCACGAACGACACCAGCGCCCAGCTGTACGGCGCGACCGACGTGAGCAGCCACACCAGGCCGAGCGCGCCCGGCATGAGGTGCCCCTTGTGCACCCTCATCAGGTACTCCCAGGTCGGCCCGCTGTCACCGGCCCCGGCCACGAAGAGGAAGTCGTCCTCGACGAAGTAGGCCTTGCTGAGCAGGCTCGCCCGGAACACCAGCGAGATCAGCACGATCAGCAGGCCCACGCCGATGACCGGCCCGGTGCGCACCGCCGGGATGGTGATCTGGAAGGGCTCGGCTCGCTTGACGTCTTCAGCCATGGACGTATCCCTCCACTGCAGTAAGCTCCGCGCCGTGGACACCGAACCGTTCCGAGCGGATCTCGGCAGATCCGTCCGGTTGCTGCGCGCCTTCCGCCTGGAGCAGAGCGACCCCGACTTCTTCTACGGCACCCTGGCCAGGGACACGGTGGCCCAGCTCGCCACCTACACCGACCTGGCCGGCGCGACCGTGGCCGACATCGGCGGCGGCCCCGGCTACTTCGCCGACGCCCTGCGCGCGGTCGGCGCGCGCCCGCTGTGCGTCGACTGCGACGCCGGTGAGATGCGCCTGCGCGACGGCGTGCCGCCCCGCGACGCCGTGCTCGGCAGCGCGCTCGACCTGCCGCTCGCCACCGGCTCGGTGGACGTGTGCTTCTCCTCCAACGTGCTGGAGCACGTGCCCGACCCGCTGCGGATGGCCGAGGAGATGGTCCGGGTGACCCGGCCGGGCGGGGTGGTCTACCTGTCGTACACGATCTGGTTCTCGCCCTGGGGCGGCCACGAGACCTCCCCCTGGCACTACCTCGGCGGCCACTACGCCGCCCGCCGCTACGCCCGCACCCACGGCAAACCGCCCAAGAACGTCTTCGGCGAGAGCATGTACGCCATCGGCGTGGCCAAGCCGCTGGCCTGGGCCCGCAGGAGGCGCGACGTGGAGGTCCTCGACGCGATCCCCCGCTACCATCCCCGCTGGGCCAGGCACGTCGTCCACCTACCTGGCATCCGCGAGCTGGTCACCTGGAACCTGCTCCTCGTCCTGCGCCGCAGGTGAGCGCCGCCGCGACAACCACAGGGCGGCCGCCACGCAGCCCGCGCCGAGCAGGCCGCCGCCGACCGGCGCCACCGTGCCGAGCAGCAGGATCCAGCGCTTGTAGGCGGCCGCCGTCGCCAGGGCCGCGGCGACGTCCGGCTCGGCGGTGCGGAAGTCCGCGTCCAGGGCGGTCAGGCGGCCCCGGCCGTCCGCGGTGACCAGCGTCTCGGTCACCTCCTCCAGCGTCCTGACGGGCAGGCCGCTGACCGGTTCGACCCAGTACGTGCGCCGGATCTCGGCGTAGCGGCCGAGGCCGACGTCGCCCTTGCCGGGCAGGCCGAGCAGGCGGCGCGGCAGCGGCGGCGTCTCGCCGGGCACGAGCCGGCGCGGCGTGCGCTGGACGTAGCGGTAGGTCTCGACGCCGCGCACCCGCTCGACCCCGTCGAAGACGGCCGTCACTGGGCGGCGCAGGCGCAGGTCGAACAGCGGGTAGTCGCGGCGCTCGGCGTTGAACGGCCAGCGGAAGGCCTGCCCGGTCTGCCGGACGGAGACGTCCTCGTCCAGGTACTCGCCGCAGCAGTTCACGATCTCGCCGGTACGCCGGTCGAAGGCCAGGCGGCGCTCGTGGTAGTCCAGGCGGTGGCCGTCGCGGGTGGCCAGGGAGACCGACTCGCCCCACACCGCGCGGTCGTCGTCGCCGGCCAGCACGTCGCCGATCAGCCACCGGGTCTGGACCAGGTCGCCGGTCGTCTGCCGCATGGTCGCCGGGTCCACGTACGTGGCCGACTCGGCGGTCGCCCTGGTCATGCTCTGCTGTTCCAGGGGGGCCTTGAGCACCCGGTCGTAGACGTACAGGCGGCTCAGCGGGATGAGCGTCAGCAGGAAGGCCCCCACGGCGGCCAGCACCAGCGCGAGGCTCCTTCGGCTCGGGACGGTCACGGCCGGGGCACCGCCTGTCCCGGCGTCACGTCGCCCAGGCACAGGCCGGGCGGCACGTCGTGCACGACGATCCGGTCCGCGCCGGGCACGGCCAGCACGAAGACCCGGCCGAAGCCCGCGCGCAGCTTCATGTCGGTGGCGCGGTCGCCCATCCACAGGGTGACCGTCGTGTCGGAGCGGGCCGCGTACCCCAGCCTGACCAGGGTGCCCTCGATCCGGGTGACGCGGTTGTCCAGCGGCACCTGGACGGTCCCGCCGGTCACCGGCCAGCATCGGTCGCGGGTCGTGGGCACGAGCGGGATGCCCTGCACGTCCACCGGGCGCAGGCGGCCCTGGTCGTCGAAGACCAGGCCGTCGAGCGCGGCGGGCGGCGCCTGCATCCTGGCCCTGAGCGCGGGCGTGGCCAGCGCGCCCAGCACCCGCGAGGTCAGGCTGTAGGTCCCGTACGAGTTCGGCAGCACCTCCGTCGGCACCAGCCGGTCGTAGATCACGCTGTCGGGGGCCGCCCTGGCCAGCTCGGCGCGGGCGGTCTCGATGTAGTCGTGCCGCCGCTCGGCCCCCAGGTACCCGGCGAAGAGCGTCACCGTGACCAGCGACGCGCCCGCGAACAGCCCGAGCGTCGCGCCGGCCGCCCCGGTCACCCGCTCCCGTGCCGGCAGCGCCCTGCGGTACGGCTCCTCCTCGCCGCGCAGCGGCAGCAGCACCAGGCCCACGACCAGCGCGAGCAGCGGGACGGCGTCGGCGACGTACCGGGTGTCGGTGCCGACGAACGAGCCCAGCAGGTGGACGCGTCCCCACAACACCGGCAGCGCGTCCGCGACCAGCAGGTAGCCCAGCAGCGTGGCCCAGGCCAGGACCGCCCGCCTGCGGTACCGGCTGGTGATCACCACCAGCGCGGCCAGGACGGCCAGGGAGGCGATGACCAGCGGCAGCGGCGGCGAGGCCACCCCCCAGTCGCCGCCCGCGAACCACCGCCACGGCCCGCCGAGCACGGTGGTGGCGAACGTCTTGCCCAGCAGCTCCCACAGGAAGCCCAGGGCCTGGTCGAAGATCGGCAGCGCCCCGCTGTTCGGCGCCGACGAAGACCGCTGGACGTAGAGCGCGCCGAAGGCCACCAGCACGGTCACGTACATGGCCCAGGCGGCCAGGTGGCGGCGCAGCGCGGCGCGCAGGCCGCCGTGGTAGATCGCGGTGAGGGCGAACAGCAGCAGCGGCAGCGCGAAGCCCTTGACGAAGCCCAGCAGCCCGACCAGCACCCACAGCGCCGCGGCCACGGCGTGCCGCAGCCGGCCCGTCCGCAGGTAATGCCAGTGCGAGGCGACCGCCATGGGCAGCGCGACCTGGAGGAAGACGGTGTTGAGCCCGGCCGCCCACCAGGCGAGCGCGGGCACGGTGACCGGCGCGAGCAGGAAGACCAGCAGCGGCACGAGGGTCGCCGGCCGCCTGCCGAAGACCACCCGCAACATGCGCAGCACGCCCAGGGCGGCCAGGGCGTGCAGCGCCAGCACCGTGCCGGCCGCCCACCCCCAGTCGAAGGGGTGCAGCCGGGAGACCAGCCAGGCCACCAGGAAGCCGCCCGGCATGAACTGGCCGAAATGGATCCGGGTCAGGTAGTCGAAGGACAGGTCGCCCTCCATCGCCCTGGCCACGAACTCGTAGTCGTCCTCCTTGAAGTACGCCTCCTGGACGACGGCCGCCTTGCCCGCCACCGAGGCGGCGATGAGCACGAGCCCGGCCAGCAGGACGCCGTGGCGGCGGGCCCACCGGGCGGCACGCGCCACCGGGCCGGGAACCGTGATGACGGTCCCCGGACGCGGCTTGATCGTGTCGGTCACGGAACACTCGTCATGGTCGGGCCGCCTGCGGCGACGGTGATCGGTACGGTGGTCTGCCGGGCCGGCGCGCGTCTGGCCGCCACCTCGACGAGGAGCTGCCCGAGCAGCGGCAGGCAGAGCAGCTGCGCCCACAGGCCGCCCGCGCCGAGCGCCACCGCGGCCGTGGCGGCCAGGTAGAGCGCGAGCCCGCCGGGCGGCCCGAGCAACAGGGTCCAGCGCCGCCGCCCGCGCATGTGCTCGGCCTCCCGCAGCGGACGCGACCAGGCGCCCAGCACGAACGCCACCCCGGCCACGCCCGCCCCCGCCGGCCCGCCGACCCAGTAGCCGAGCGCCACGGCGAACACCGCGACGTGCCGGATCCGTGGCCGGGCGGCCAGGACGGGCGCCAGATGGCGTCCCGGCCGGCCCCTGCCCACCAGGGCCAGCCCGGCGACGAGCAGCGCCAGCGCCCCGCCCGCGGCGAGCCCCGCCCGGTACGGCTCGTCCGGCTCGTAGGTGAGCGTCACCGTCCCGGCCGTGAAGGCGGGCAGGAACCAGGCCTGCCGCCAGCCGTCGAGCCGGACGGGCTTGAGCGCCGCGGCCCCCAGCGTGGCCTTCCAGCCGGCGTTGAAGTTCTCGTTGACCACCAGGTAGGCGTCGTCCTGGACGTTCACCTGGACGACCCGCTCGCCGGCCGCCCACGTGGTGACCGGCGTGCGCCGCATGACGGTGGGCCCGGCCGCGGGGCTGCCCGGCTCGTGCCGCACGACCGCCGACTCGACCCGGTACGACTCCCCCGGCCGCACCGACAGCCGGGTGGGACCGGCCACGAGCTGGAGCCGCTCGCAGGTCTCGAAGGTCACCGGCCGGCCGGTGACCACGTCGTGCAGGGTGCCGCCGGTGACGGCGGTGTGCACCTCGTTGCCGTCGATGGTGAGCGTGGGCCCGAAGCCGCACGGCAGCGTGAGTTTGAAGCCGGTCAGCGCGCCGAGCGGCCGCACGCCGGGGAAGGCCACGTCGCTGATCTCGATCGGCCGGCCGCCGGACGCGCCGAACTCCAGCGCGACCTTCCTGGCCCTCATCTCGGGGAAGCGGACGAGCCCGTCCGTGCCGACCCAGCTCTGCCGGACGCCGCCCTCCGCGCGGATCGTCACCCGGACGGGAGGGGCGCCGAGGTAGGAGTCGGGCGTGATGACGCGGATCTGCGACAGCTTCGTCTCGCGGGCCAGCTCGACGTTCAGCGTGGGCCTGGGGTCGAGCGGGTCGGCGAACCAGGCCGTCTTCGGGTCGCCGTCGAAGGCCCAGCGGCCGCCCGCCGCGCCGCTGTCCACCGCGGTGGAGGAGGCGCGCACGGTCAGGGAGTCGCCGGGCAGCGTGCTGAGGCGTTCGATCGTCGCGCGGTCGGTGACCGTGGCGCGGCCCGAGATGCCGTACGCGCCGTCCTTGCCGGTGACGAAGGAGCGGTCGAAGCCGTTGCCGTCGTCGCCCAGCACCTCGTGGCCCTTGGCGCAGCTCCAGGCGGCCGAGCCCCGGACGCAGCCGGGCACGTCGCCGGTCCTGGCGACCGCGACCGTGGCCGGCTCGCCGGTGTCCTCGCGCGGGTCGGGCACGACGATCGAGCGTCCGGGCCGGACGCCGGGGATGGCGAGCTCGGTGATGCCGACCCGGCCGCCGAGGCGGTTCGCCGGTTCGTACGCGGTGGCGACGACCTTCACCCGCAGCCGCTCGACCGGCCCCTTCGGCACGGCCAGCTCCTGCGGGTCGGCGGTCGCGCGCACCTTCTGGCGCAGGGAGCCGGCGCCGGTCTCCACGACGACCTCGCTGGGCGGCGGGCCGATCGGCGAGTTCTCGAACGCCACCTGGATCGTGGGGATCGTCAGCGGCTCGGCGAAGGTCACCTCCAGCCACTCCCCGACGGCGCCGTTCCAGCCGGTGGAGCGCCAGCTCGTGCGCCGGTCGCCGTCCAGCGCGGCGAAGGGCTGGTGGCCGGGCTCACGGCTGTTCGCCGCGGCGCCGACGTCGGCCTCGGAGCTGGAGGCGGTGACGCCCGCGACGCCGGTGAGGCCCGCCGTGGAGACGTACCGCGCCCAGCCGGGGTCGAGCAGGTCGCTGGAGGGCGAGCTGCCGCGCAGGGGTTCGTCGGCGGTGAGCGTGGCGCTGGCGTTGCGGCGCAGGTCGGCGAAGGCGACCTCCCTGCGGCGCAGCGTGTCGGTCAGGATCGTGTCGTGCGCGGGCACCTTGACCACGCCCGCGTCGTCGTTGAGCAGGACGGGCCGGTCGTCGTCCAGGAGGCCCTGCTCGGCCAGGGAGAGCACGGACTCCGGCGCGCCGCCGACGCGCAGCGGGCGGGTGGCGTCCACGGTGCCGACCAGCGGCGCGGCGCCGGCCACGCGGTAGATCTCGACGGCCGGGTAGGGCTGGTCCAGCCAGGCGGCGGCCCGGCCGTACTGGGCGATGCCGACGCCCGGCCCCATCTGGGCCACGAGCGAGACGCCCGGCGAGTCCTCCAGCGCCTGGTGCACCCGGGCCGGCCAGGCCGTGCCGATCGTCGCCCGGTCCAGGTCGTTCCGGACGACCAGGTACGACACCCCCATCCGGCGCAGCGTGGCGGCCAGCCCCGGCGAGCCCTTGCCGGTGGCCAGGCGGTCGTCCACGGCGGCCATGAGCCGCGAGATGCCGGCCGAGCCCCACGGCACGATCGTGTGGGTGGCCCAGCGGGCCTGCGAGAGGGCCTGCAACGGCTCGTCCAGGGGGCGGCCCCACAGGTACTCGCCGCGCTTGGCGCCCGGCACGGCCAGCACCATGCCGTCGCCGGCGTTGCGGTTGAGCCAGGTGATGGCCTGCCGCCAGTAGTCGGGGATGGCGGTGAAGCCGCCGGCGGGGGCGAGACCGGCGTACAGGACGGGCAGGCCCGACAGGGTCACGAGCCCGGCGGCCAGCACGGTCAGGGGCGTGCGCAGGCGCGGGCGGGCCAGTGAGAGCAGCCCGGCGAGGCCGAGCGCGACGGGCAGCCTGATCAGCGCGTCGAACTTGTGCAGGTTGCGGAAGGCGGCGAGCGGGCCGTCGAGCAGCCCGACCATCAACTGCTCGTGCGGCGTGCCGGGATGGCCGGTCGTGATGACGGCGATCCCGCACAGCAGGCTGATCAGCAGGAACGGCCGCTCGGGCAGCCGGCGCAGGGTGAGCCCGGCCAGGCCGAGCGCGGCCACGGCGGCGGTGACCACGATCAGCCACGGGACGGTGGACTGCTGGTGGGCGTCGGGCAGCCAGGTCTGGCCGTCCACGGTCAGGAAGCTGAGCCAGCTCGACGTGCCGCGCAGCGCGTTGACCAGCGACGTCACGCCGGTCGTCGCGGTGGCGGTCTCGATGTAGGGCAGGAAGGAGAAGATGTAGCCGCCGAGCGTGAGCAGCGGGACGGCCCACCACAGCGAGGCGAGCGCGACCAGCGGCAGCCACCAGGCGATCAGGCGGCGTTTGACCGGCCCGCCGCGCCTGGTCAGCAGGTACACCATCGGCACCACGAGCACGGCCGCCTCGGCCACCGCGTTGACCCCGCCGCAGAAGAGGAAGGCGAACGCCGACAGCGCGGCCGCCCGGCGCGGCGTAAGCTCGCCCTTGGCCCCCTTGACCAGCGGGAGCAGGATCCACGGCAGCACGGCGCTGGGCAGGAACTCCGAGGAGTTGATGCCGATGAGCGCCTGGGCGTGCGGCGCGAGCGCGTACACGAAGCCGGCCACGACGCGGGTGTGCGGGCCGCCGACGCCGAACGCGCGGGCGAGCTGGACCACGCCGAGGAAGGCGACGCACAGCACGAGCGACATCCACAGCCGCTGGACGGCCCACGACTCCATGCCCAGCTTGAGGAAGATCGCGTAGAACGGGCCCATCGGGAACAGGTAGCCGTACGCCTGGTTCTGCAGGTGGCCGAAGTAGGCGCCGTCCCACAGGTGCAGCGCCCGGCCGAGGAAGCCCAGCGGGTTGACCGCCATGTCGAGCTTCGTCTCGGGGATGATCTTCTCGGTCGAGGTGTTGAACGCGATGGCGCCGAGCAGCAGACAGGAGGCGAGCAGCCGCAGCCTGTGCCTGATCCGGGCCTCGTAGCTCTCGACGGTGGAATCCCCGCGTTCCCCCGGGGGTCCAGGCGAGGCTTGGGTCACTGAGGGGCTCCGCCGCAATCTTGGAGTTTCGCCAGGATAAGTCCGGTCATGTTAGCCCCAGTTCGGGCCCACGTAAATTCCCCGGCCCAGGCGCGGCAGGCCGCGGCCACCTCCGCCCGCCGCCGCGGGTCGGCCAGCTCCTCCAGCGCGCGGCCGATCACCTCGGCCAGGCTCTCGCCGTCCCGTACGAGCCAGCCGGTGACGCCGTCCCGCACCGAGTCGCGCAGCCCGGCCACGTCGTAGGCCACGGTCGGCACGCCGAGCGCGGCGGCCTCGATCACGGTCAGCCCCCAGCCCTCGAACTCCGAGGCCGTCACGTTGAGCCGGGCGGCGGCCAGCAGGGCGTTCTTGCGCGGCTCGGGCAGGAAGCCGTGCAGCTCGACCCGGCCGTCCAGGCCCCGGCCGGAGATCCGGGCGGCCAGGGCGTCGCGCTCGGGGCCGCGGCCCACGACGTGCACCCGCAGGCCCGGCCAGGCGTCGCCGAGCTCGGCGGCCAGGTCCACGACGCGCTCGATGCGCTTGTGGCCGATCAGGCGGCCGGCGTACACGAGGGCCGGCTCGCCGACGGCGGCCGGCGGCTCGCTGCGCGCGGGCTCGGCGCAGCCGTTCGGCACGACGGTGACCGGCGCGAGCCAGCGCAACTTCGTGGCCAGGTCGCGCCTCGACGACTCCGAGACGGTGACCGTCAGGCAGCGCCGGTAGACCAGCCGGGCCACCTCGCCCTCCACGAAGCACCCGATCCGGGCCAGCCAGGCGGGCAGGAAGGCGTGGAACTGCCGGTCGTGGACGTGGTGCACGAGGCTGATCACGGGCGTGCGGCGGCGGACGACGAGCGGGGAGAAGAAGGGGATGCCGTTCATGGTGTCGATGACGACGTCCACGCGCCGCCGGTGGATCAGCAGCCAGAGCGGGACCAGCAGGTAGACGAGGTACGGGTTGCCCATCCTGCGCAGGTCGACGCCGTCGAGCACCTCGGCGCGGCGCTGCCCGCGCTGGCGGCCGGTGAGGAACACGACCGAGGCCCCCTGGCTCAGCAGGAACCGGCTGACCTGCCAGGCGTACTCCTCGGCGCCGCCGGCCGTGGACTGGCAGGGTTCGCGGAAGTTGAGCATCGCCACGCGGACGCCCGCGAGTGGCCGCTCGCCCGCCGTCGCGTCGTTGGTCCGCGGCTCGATCAGCCGTGCCGTGTCCGCCTTGCGCTCACCGGTAAAGACCACCATCACTCCTCGTCGGCGGGCATGCGGGCATGGCGGAGCCATACTCCGTGCTCGCTGTGTATGGCCCCGCGTCAAGCGGGATGGATCACCTGGTGCCGTAGTTGTAGAGCGGCTGGTTGGGCGGGGTGAGCGACGGTGAGGCCACGTTGACCACCGCGACGGAGGCTCCGACCGCCAGCAGGGCTCCTATCGCCAGGGCCACGAGAAGTCGCAACACGAAGCTCTCCCTTCCTTCCGGTGACGCGGTGTGCCGAGACTAGAACGTGTTTCGTCTTGAATCCATAACATTGGTCAAACCGTGATAAAGCAAGTTACCCTCCGGTACATCATGAAACAGCCGGTCAACGCCGCAGCAAGCGCAGCTCTTCGCCGTCGAAAACCGTTCTCCAGCCGGGCGGCGCGGACGGGAACCCGTTCTCGCCCGCGGCCATGAGGAGATACCTGGCGGGCAGGTCGCCGTAGGCGCCGGCGACCAGCAGGTCGCCGGTCAGGCGGTTCAGCGGGTCCTCGCCGCGCACCCGCAGCCGGCCGCCGCCGGGCAGGCCGACGAGCAACGTGTCGTCCCAGAGCACCCGGCGCCGGAACAGCTTGGTCGCCGGGTCGAGCACCACGCGGCCGCCGTTCCAGGCGAAGGCCCGGTGGGCGCCCCACGGCAGCGACACCAGCGGGCCCGGCGCGGGGTCGCCGTCCACGATCCGCTGGACCGCCGTCCATTCCGCCGGGTACGTCACCGCCTCCAGCCGGCCGAACGCGCCCAGCGCGAACGTCGGCATCGCCAGCACCGGGGCCAGCACCCCGACCAGCGCGAGCGCGCCCGACCGCAGGACCGAGGCCAGGCCGACCGCCGTCAGCAGGGCCAGCGGAGCCAGGTATGCCTGGCCGTCGCGCAGCGGCCCGAACCCCGGCCACAGGGCGATGAGCCACTTGAGCGCCTCGCGTCCCGGCTGGAACGCGCCCAGCCCGGCGACGCAGAACCCGGCGGCCGCCGCCACCGCCAGGCCGCCCCACCAGGCGGGCCGTTCGGGGGCCGCGCGGAGGCGGGCGTAGCCGTACAGGCCGGCGAGGACCAGGAGGAGCCGGGCGGTCGCCGTCCACCACGCCTCCTGGCCCGGCAGCCCGGCCTCGGCGTTCCAGATGCCGCCGAGCGAGAGCAGGCTGCCCAGCACGCCGAAGGGCCCGTCGGCGCGGGCCGCGAACGCGTCCACGCCCGCCGGGTCGGTCACCGCGCCCGAGCCGAGCGCGGGCACCGCCCACGGCAGGCTGTACGCGACCAGCACCCCGGCGGCGACCGGCACCCTGCGCCGGGCGACGGCGATCGGCATCAGGGTGAGCCAGGACACCAGCATCGCCTGGAACCCACCCACCGCCGCCGGCAGCAAGGCCACCCCCAGCCGCCCGAACCGCGCGAACCCTCCGGAGGTCTCCCGCGTGAGCGCGCGGATCGCCCACGGAAGCCCGGCCACGCCCAGGAGCAGGGCCCACTGGCCGAGCATGAGCCGCTGGGCGAGGTAGAGGTTCCAGGCGTAGAACGCGGCGGCCACGAGCCGGGCGAGCCTGCGCTCCGGCGGAACCAGCGCCGCCGCCCCGGTCGCGGCCAGCACGAACACGGCGACCAGGGCCGCCTTCTGCACGATCTCCACGGGCATCGCCCTGGACAGCAGCGCCACGACCAGGTCGCTGGGCACCGCCCGGGGGAAACCACCGCGGTCGGGCCACAGGGGCGGATCGGGCACGAAGAGCAGGTCGTACCGGAGCACCAGCCCCCAGCCCAGCGCCGGGCCGAGCGCCAGCACCGCCAGCCCCAGCCCCAGCACCGCCGGCCCCCAGCGGCCCGCACGGCCTTCGAGCACCGTGACACCGCCTCTCCCTCGTGCCAGGACCGGCAGTCCGGGCACAAGGGAGATTAGCCGCCGACGCCTCACATGTGTTACTTACCGGGCTCGGGGTCCCGGGGCAGGCCCAGCATGCGCTCGCCGATGATGTTGAGCTGCACCTCGGTGGTGCCGCCGTAGATGGTCATGGCCCTGGTCGCGAGCACCGCCCGGTTCCAGTAGCCGGCGTCGCCGAGCTTCATGTCGGCGGCCACCACGGCCTGGGCGCCGAGCAGGCCGACGGCCGTCTCGGAGACGTGCTGGGCGTGCGAGGTGGACAGCAGCTTCCGTACGGACGCGTCGGCGCCCGGCTCGTTCCCGGCCAGCTGCTTGAGCGTGACCCGCAGCGACAGCGCGTTGATCGAGTGCCCCTCGCACACGACCCCGGCCACCTCCTGCTCCTCGGCCGGCGTGAGCTCGCGCCCGAGCCGGCCGATCAGCCCGAGCAGGTCGGGCACGGACGCGCCGGTGCCGCCCGATCCGGACGACAGCGAGACGCGCTCGTTGGACAGCGTGTTGCGGGCGACCTTCCAGCCGTCGCCGACCTCGCCCACGACCAGGTCGTCCGGGACGAAGACGTCGTCGAGGAAGACCTCGTTGAACAGGTTCTCGCCGGTCATCTCGGTCAGCGGCCGGACCGTGACGCCGGGCGCCTTCATGTCCACCAGGAAGTACGTGATGCCCTCGTGCTTGGTGCCCTCGGAGGAGTTGCGGGCGATGCAGATGCCCCATTCGGCCACGTGCGCGACCGACGTCCAGATCTTCTGGCCGTTGAGCCGCCAGCCGCCCTCGACCTTCTCCGCCTTCATCTGCAGCGAGGCCAGGTCGGACCCGGCGCCCGGCTCGGAGAAGAGCTGGCACCAGATCATCTCGCCGCTGAGCGTCTTGGGCAGGAAACGTTCCTGCTGCTCGGGCGTGCCGTACACGGCGATGGACGGCACCACCCAGGCGCCGATGATCATCGCGGGCAGCCTGACCTTGGCGGCCTTGAGCTCCTGGGCGATGAGCACCTGCTCCAGCGGCTTGGCCGCGCGGCCCCACGGCCTGGGCAGGTGGGGCATGACGAACCCGCGGTCGGCGAGCGCCCGCTTCTGCTCCTGGCCCTCAAGGCGGGCGATCTCGGCGATCTCCGCACGGATGCCCTCGCGCAGCTCCTCGGCGCCCTCGGGCAGGTCGATCTCCATCTCCCGGCCGACGCCCTGCAGGGCGAGCGCGGTCACCGAGGCGGCCCACTCGGCCGACGAGCCGAGCAGGGCGCGCAGGGTGAGGGCGCGCCGGTAGTAGAGGTGCACGTCGTGCTCGAAGGTGTAGCCGATGCCGCCGAACGTCTGGATCGCGTCCTTGGCGCACTGGACGGCCGCGTCGGGGGCCATCACCCCGGCGACGGCGGCGGCGTACTCCAGCTCGCGGCCCTCGGCCCTGGTGGCGTCCCAGACGGTGGCGCGGGCCTGCTCAAGGGCGACGAGCATCCGGGAGATCTTGTGCTTGATGCCCTGGAACTGGCCGATCGGGCGGCCGAACTGCTCGCGTACCTTGGCGTAGGCGGCGGCGGCCGTGACGCACCAGGACGCCAGCCCCGCGGCCTCGGCGCCGAGCAGGATCGCGGCCAGGTTGAGCACGTCGGGGCTCTCCACGCCGTCGAGCACACGCTCGGCGGGCACGCGCGCCTCCGACAGCTCCACCTTGGCCACCGGCCGGGTCAGGTCGAGCGACCGGACCGGCGTGACGGTGACGGCCGAGGCGTCGACGGCGATCCACTCCTCGCCCTCGGACGTGGTCACCGGCAGCACCAGCACGTCGGCCAGCGAGCCGGCCAGCACCGGGTCGGCCGTGCCGGACACGACCAGCGAGCCGTCGTCGGCACGGGAGCCGGTGAGCGAGCCGGACAGCGCGACGGCGCCCGTCAGCGTGCCGTCGGCGAGGGCTTCGAGCAGGTCGTGCCGCTTGGAGGCGTGGATGACCGCACTGGCCAGCACGGTCGGCACGTACGGGCCAGGGGCGAGCTTCTCGGCCAGCGCCTCGACGGCGACGGCCGCCTCCAGCAGCCCGTAGCCCGAGCCGCCGGACTCCTCGGGCAGGTGCAGGCCGAGCAGCCCCTGCTCGGCCAGGCCCGGCCAGAAGGGCGGACGTTCGTCCGACCCGGATCGCAGCAGCTCCGAGGGGATGTTCCGCTCGGCCCAGCCGCTCACCGAGTCGCGGAGCGCCTCGTGCTCCTCGCTCAATCCGATCGCCATTGCTCATCCTCCAGCCAGGTCAAAGTCAGTGCCCGATGCCCAGAACCATATTCTAGAGCATGCTTCTGGCCTAGAGGGGCCGCACCTGCTGGACGAGTGTGTTCAAATCAGCCCATCGCGCCTTGTTCTTCTCGGGAATAGAGGCCAGCAGCATCGCCGGCTTGGTCTTGCCCACCTCGACGACCGTCACCACGGCCTGGGCGGTCTCGCTCTTGCCGCCCGAGACGTAGGTGACCTTGTAGCCCAGCGACCAGCCCTTGCCGACCGGCACCTTCGCGGACCCGGTCCAGGAGGTCAGCTCGGCGCCCGCCGGATACTGCGTGCGCAGCGCCCAGCGGGCCGCGCGGACGGCCATCTCGCGGTAGTCGGCGTCCTTGGAGGGCTTCTTCTCCGGGGCGTCGCCGGGGAACATGGCCGAGGCGATCACGGTGTGCGGCACCGCCACCTTGCCGATGCGCTGGGCGACGGTGAACGGCGCGAACGACTTGGCGTCCCAGGGCGCGGCCAGGCGCGGGTAGCTGATGCCGCTCGTCTTGTCGGAGATGATCCCGCTCACCACGGACGCCTTGCCCGGCAGCGTGGGGAACGCCTTGCTCGCCGGCACCGAGGGGAGCGCGACCGGCGTCTCGCTGGGGGTCGGGGAGGCGGTCGGGGTGGCGGTCGCGGCCGGCACGGGGGCGACGGAGACCGTCGTCCCGGCGGGGTCGCCGGTCGTGGGCACGTCGCCGGAGAACACGACGAAGATCAGCAACACCGCCGTGACGGTGACGAGGATGGCGCCCGCGAGATAGATCGCGCGGATGGGGATGTCCCCGATGCCACGCTTGTGCGGCTTGGTGACGAGCGGCGTCACAGGACCGACGGCGCCCGGCTGGCGCTGAGGCTGGGGCTGGGGCTGGGGCGACCTGGGCGCTCCCGGCGGCCACACCTGCACGGGCTGATGCTGCGACGCCCTCCCCGGCCCTGGCCGCTGCCCCTGCCCTTGCGCGTGCACCTGCCCCGGCCCTTGCGCAGGCCCAGGCCCTTGCGCAGGCCCTGGCCCCGGTCCTTGTGCGAGCCCTTGCCCCGCCCCTTGTCCTGGCCCTTGCGCGACCCCCGGGCCCGGGCCCTGCCGGCCGGCGCCTTGGAACTGCTGGTTCCCCCCCGGAGACTGCGGCGGGAGCGGCGGGCCTCCCTGCGGGCCGGACGGAGGCTGCGGCCGCACCTGCGGACCCGAGGGCGGCCCGGGATAGGGACGCGGCTGCGGGCCGGACGGAGACTGCGGGCCGGACGGCGGCTGAGGAGTCGGCCGTACCGGCTGGGACGCACCCGGCCGCGGCGGACGCGGGATCTTGACCGTCTGCTCCGCAGGCGGCACGACTTGCTCGGCAGGCGGAACAACGACCTTGCGAAAAGGTTGGGTGTCCTGTGCTGATCTCTCGTCGCCGACGTCCGCCATGGCCTTGAGGTTACGTCACCGAAGAGCAGGATAATTCCTCTATTCCCCCAGCAGAATCTAATTCTGTATGGTCTGCGGACATGAGGGGTTTCTACGAGATCGCAGCCGCCGACCCGGACCGTCCCGCCCTGCTCGGCGACGACGGCGCGACCTACGGCGAGCTGCTCGCCCGCGCCAACAGAGCCTCCCACGGCCTGGTCGCGCGTGGCGTCCGGCCGGGCGGCGCCGTGGTGACCGTGCTGAAGAACGGGCTCGACGCCCTCACCATGATGCTGGCCACCTACCAGATCGGCGCCTACCTGGTGCCGGTCAACTGGCACTACACGGCCGAGGAGATCGACTACATCGTCGCCGACTGCGGCGCCGACGTCGTCGTCTCCCCCGGCGCGCTCACGGTCGCCGACCTGGCCGACGGCCGGCCGGACACCGCGCCCGAGCACCGCCGGGCCGGCTCCATGATGCTCTACACCTCCGGCACCACGGGACGCCCCAAGGGCGTGCGCCGCCGGCTGCTCGACCTCACGCCCGAGGACCTCTACCCCATCCTGATGCGCAAGAGCTGGCGGCACTTCGGCCTGCCGTCCGACGGGGTGCACCTGGTGTGCTCGCAGCTCTACCACTCGGCCCCCTACGGCCAGGCGATGATGGCGCTGCAGTTCGGCCACTCGATCGTGGCGCCGGAACGGTTCGACGCCGCCGAGGCGCTGGCGCTGATCGAGCGGCACCGGGTGACGAACGCGTTCATGGTGCCCACGATGTTCCACCGGCTGCTCGCCGTGCCGGACCGGAAGACCTACGACCTGTCCTCCCTCACCCACCTCTACCACGGCGCCGCCCCCTGCCCGCCCGCCACCAAGCAGGCGATGATCGACTGGCTCGGTCCCGTCCTGTGGGAGTACTACGGCTCGACGGAGGCCGCGGTGGCGACGATGGTGTCGTCCCAGGAGTGGCTGGAACGGCCGGGCACGGTCGGCAGGGCGCTCGACGGCATGGCCTTCACGATCATCGGCGACGACGGCCACGAGGCGGCCCCCGGCCAACCCGGGACGGTCTACATCGGCGGCATCAACCGCTTCGAGTACCACGGCGACCCCGGCAAGACCGCCTCGGCCATGCGCGGCGCCGCCTACACCCCCGGCGACATCGGCTACCTCGACGCCGACGGCTACCTGTTCCTGCTGGACCGCAGGACCGACCTGATCATCTCGGGCGGCGTCAACATCTACCCCGCCGAGATCGAGGCCGCGCTGCTCGAACATCCGTCGGTGGCCGACGTGGCGGTGATCGGCGTGCCCGACGCCGAGTGGGGGCACAAGGTCGTGGCGCTGGTCCAGCCCGTGCCGGGCGTGACGGGCGGCGCGGAGCTGACCGCGGAGCTGCTGCGGCACTGCGCGCCCCGGCTGGCCCGGATGAAACACCCGCGGGTGATCGAGTACCGCGAGTCGCTGCCGCGCACCCCCACGGGCAAACTCAGCAGACGGGACGTCCGGGAGGCGTATCTTTCCCGCTGAGCTGGGCAGACATCTCCCCATGAGGGAGATCGTCGCCGGACTGACAGCCGTCGTACTGCTGGCCGCCTGCGGGCGGTCCCCGTCGATCCCGGCGTCCACCTCCACGGCCACCGCGAGCCCGGCCACGACCACGCCGGGCTCGCCGACCGCCGGCGAACAGGCGCCGGGGAGCGCGCCGCAGTCGCTGGAGAGCGCGTACGAGCGGGTCATCACGGACGTCCTGCCGTCGATCGTGCAGATCAACACCAAGGTGGGCCTCGGCTCCGGCATCGTCTACGACACGGCGGGCCACATCGTCACCAACGCCCACGTGGTCGGCGAGGCGACCGAGATGAACGTCACGATCGCCACCGGCGGCGCGCCCCGCCCGGCCAAGCTGGTCAAGGCGTTCGGCGCCGGCGACCTGGCGGTGATCAAGGTCGATCGGCCCGACGGGCTGCGCCCGGCCAGGTTCGGCGACTCGGGCAAGCTGCGGGTGGGCCAGATCGTCCTGGCGATGGGCAACCCGCTGGGCCTGTCGGGCAGCGTCACGAACGGGATCGTCTCGGCGCTCGGCCGTACCGTCAGCGAGCCCCAGAGCCCCGAGTCGCCGGGCGCCACCATCAGCGGCGCGATCCAGACCTCCGCCGCGATCAACCCCGGCAACAGCGGCGGCGCGCTGGTGAACCTGGCCGGCGAGGTCATCGGCATCCCGACCCTCGCCGCCACCGACCCTCAGCTCGGCGGCGGGGCCGCGCCCGGCATCGGGTTCGCGATCCCGAGCAACACGGCCACCGACATCGCGGCCCAGATCGTGAAGAACGGCAAGGTCACCAACAGTCACCGGGCCGCGCTCGGCATCCGCGGCAGCACGGTCATCGGCGCCACCGGGCAGCCGAGCGGTGTGGGCGTGGCGAGCGTGGAGAAGGGCGGGGGCGCGGAGAAGGCCGGGATCCGGGCCGGTGACGTGATCCTCTCGATCAACGGCAAGAAGACCACGACCATGGCCGCGCTGTCGGAGGAGATCACCGCCTTCAAGCCCGGCGACCAGGTCAAGGTGGAGGTCCTGCGCCCCGACGGCGGCACCCAGACCGTCACGGTCACCCTCGGCGAGCTCAAGGCGGAGTGACGGCCCGACCCGGCCGCTGTGCCAGCGCCGGGCCGGTGTGTCCCTGCCGGGCCGATCCCTCACTGCCCGGCCGATCCGTCAGCCGGGCCGGCCCCTCACTGCCGGGCCGTGAAGACGATCTCCACGCGCCGGTTCTTCGCCCGGTTCCGTTCCACCGGCTTGCCCTCGACCAGGTTGGGCAGCTTGGGCCGCCTCTCGCCGTATCCGGCGGCCTGGAGGCTCACGTTCCCGCCGCCGAGCAGGCTCTCCAGGGCCGCGCGCACGGCCTGCGCCCGCCGCCGCGACAACGCCAGGTTGTACGCGTCGCTCCCCTGGTCGTCGGTGTGCCCCTCGATCCTGACGACGCCGCCCGCGCCCTCCGCCTCGACCTTCGCGGCCACGTCCGCCAGCCGTTTCCTGGCCTTGGGCGTGAGCCGCCACTTGTCCAGCGCGAACAGCACGTCGCTGGTCAGCGCGACCGTCACCTCGCGGCCCTGCCTGGTCTCGCTCTGGGCGCCGTCCATGGACTCGACCTCGCCGACGATGTCCTCGACCGGCAGCACCAGATCCTCCACCGGGCCGGCGGCGTCGGACGGGACCGGGACCGGCGTGGGCGTCAGCACGAGGGCCAGCGCCAGGCTAAGAGAGCGGAACATCGGTGAGCACGCCCAGCATCGGCATCTCGACGTTGACCTTCGTGACCTCCGGTGGCGGCGCGGCGAAGACCGCGTACAGCGTGCTGGACTCCCCCGCCTCCAGGAACTGGCCCTGCGTGCCGGAGCACACGCAGGTGGCGTCGGCGGCGGTGCCGTTGCGGGCGACCCGGTAACGCTTGGCGTTCACCGGGTCGATCAGGGAGACGTTGGAGACCGTGTAGTCGAAGCCGCCGCCGCCCAGGCCGTTGTGCACGTTGACCTTGCCCTCGACGGCGGTGATCGTCCAGTTGAGGGTGGCGGTTCTACCCTGGCGCAGCAGGGCGGTGATCTCGACGCGGGCCTTGCCGTACTGGTCGCCGGAGCCGACCTTGGCCTCACGGGTGGCGATGACCACGTCCCCCTGCGGCGGCGCCGTCTGCGCGGGCGCGGTCCGCGGCGGCGCTGGGGCGGTGGTGGTCGCCTCCTTGGCGGCGGTCTGCGGCTGCCCGCCGGGCGACATGCCACACCCTGTCAGGACGACGGCCGCCCCGATGAGCACGATCGTCTTTCGCATCTGCTGATCACCTTAATGCTCAGAAAAGGCTCAAGTCAGACACCCTAGCCCGGATTGCCCATTTCGGGCGGGATAAATGGCGATCAGCCGGTCGCGGACGACTGGGTCAGCCGATAACGGGACGGCGGGATGCCGTACCGGTCCACGAACGCCTGGCGCAGCGTCTCGGCCGTCCCGAACCCGCACCGTACGGCGATCGCGGACATGGGCAACGAGGTCGAGGCCAGCAGCTGAGCCGCCCCCTCGGTACGGGCCCGCCGCACGAACCTGCCCGGCGTCTGCCCCAGATGCCGGAGGAACAGCCGGGTGAGATGGCGTTCGCTGACGCCCGCCGCGGCGGCCAGCGTGGCCGCGGTGAGGTCGGCGGCCAGGTTCGCGCAGATGTGCTCGACGATCCGCCTGACCAGGCCGTCGGCGGGCGCCGGAGGGCTGACGAACATGCTCATCTGGGCCTGGTTGCCCGGCCGTTGCAGGTAGGTGACCATGCCGCGGGCCACCGTCCTGGCCAGTTCGGCGCCGTTGTCCTCCTCGACCAGGGCGAGCGTGAGGTCGAGCGCGGCGGTGACCCCCGCGGACGTGGCCACCTCGCCGTCGCGGACGAAGATCGGGGCCGGGTCCACGGTGACGCGCGGGTAGCGGGCGGCCATGTCGGCCGCCTCCCGCCAGTGGGTGGTGGCTCGCCTGCCGTCGAGCAGTCCCGCGGCGGCCAGCACGTACGCGCCGGTGCACACCGACGCGACCCGCCTGCTCTCCCGCGCCAACCTGCGGACATGGCCGACGACCAGCGGGTTCGCCGCGGCGTCCACGTGGCCGGTGCCGCCGGAGACGATGAGCGTGTCGAGCGGCCCGGTGATCCGCTCCAGCGTGAGCTGGGCCTGCAGCACCAGCGCGCCGGCGGTGGTCACGGGATGACCGCCGGGGGTGGCCAGCCGTACCTGGTAGTACGGTGAGGCGCCGTGCCAGTTCGCGTTCTCCAGCGTCGAGCTGACGCACGCGATGTCGAGCAGCTCGGCCGCCTCGTAGGCGACGACCACGACCCGCCGGTACTCCATGGCACGACTGTAGGTCCGGAAGACCAAGAACCCAAGTTTCCAGACATGTACGGCTTCGCCCCTCGTCCCCGTCCCCCCACCCGGCCACAGTCGGAGCCATGACACCGACGCCCCCCGCACCCGCGACCCCCTCCGCGACCGGACGCCGCTGGTCGAAGTTCGCCCTCCACTACGTGGAGATGATCGTCGCCATGTTCGTCGGCATGTTCGCGCTCGGCGCCCTCCAGTCGGCCGTCGGCCTCTCCGTCTCCCACGACGCGTCGCCCGAGCTCGCGTACCTGATCATGGCCTTCGACATGTCGGTGGGCATGGCCGTGTGGATGCGCTTCCGCGGCCACCGCTGGCCGGCGACGCTGGAGATGTGCGCGGCGATGTTCGTCCCGATCGTGCCGCTCTATCCGCTGCTCTGGCTCGGCGTCATCGACGGCGGCGTCCTGATGCTCGTCGCGCACGTCGCGATGTTCCCGCTCATGCTGGCCGCCATGTTCCGCCGCCTCGACGAGTACGCCGGCTGCGCCCACTAGCCCGACCCCCTCGGCCCCGCGCCCACGGGGATCCCTAAGATGCCGCCATGGCGCGTTTCGAGACCGTGACCCTGGTCTTCGCTCCCCCCGAGGTGCTCTTCGACACGTCGCTGTCGGTCGAGACCCACACCGCGTCCATGGCCGGCTCGTCGGAACGCGCCGTCGCGGGGGTCACCACGGGCCTGCTCGGCCTCGGCGACCAGGTCACCTGGCAGGCCCGGCACTTCGGCCTCACCTGGCGGATGACCTCCACGATCAGCGCCTGGGAACGGCCCGCGTACTTCGTGGACGAGCAGGTGTCCGGGCCGTTCCGCCACTGGCGGCACGAACACCGCTTCGAGGCGGCTCCGCACGCGGGCGCCACCCTCATGACCGACGTCGTCGACTTCTCCGCCCCCGCCGGCCCCCTGGGCCGCCTGGCCGAGCTGCTGGTCCTGCGCCGCCACATGACCCACCTCATCAACATGCGCAACCAGCACATCAAGACGATCCTCGAACCGTCCCGTTGACCGAACCCGCGCCGCCCGGCGGTCGTCAGAAGCAGCGGCAAAGGCTGACGGACAGCGGGCCCGACCGTCCACCCGGCGGGGTCGCGTCGCGGCCGCTGCTGGTCCTGGCCCAGCTCGTCGCCGCCTGGGCGGCCGGATCGGTCTTCCTGCCGACGGCGTGGCTGGTCCTGCTGGCCGTGCTGTTCGCCGGCGACGAGGCGGTGGCCCTCGCCGCCGCCGCACTGGGCGTGGCGGCCCTGCTCGGCTACCTGGTCATCGTGATCAGGGCCACCCGCGGCGTGTCCGTGCTCGGCGCGACGCGCGGCGGCCGGCTCCTGTGGGCGCTGCTGGTGCTGGGCCTGGGAACCGCCGGCTGGGCCCTCGGCTGGGTGGTGACCGACGTCGCCGGCCTCGGGGTGAGCCGCGACCTGCTGCTGACGGCCGTGCTCGGCGGCGTTCCGTACGCCCTCGTGGCCGGGACGCTGCTGCGCGGGTGGCGCCACAAGGGCGTCGCGCTCGGGCTGAGCGTGGCGCTTCTGGGGGCGGGCGTGGCCGTGCTGCGCCAGGAGCCGCCGGACGACCTGGAGGCACGCCTGGCGGCGGGCGACCTCCACCGGGAGACCGCGTACGTGGTCGCCGTCCCCGGCTACCGGCCCGACGGCCGGGACTACGGCGGCGGGCTGGGCGGCTCCGGCTTCACTCCGGCGGACCCGGCCGCCATCCCGCCCGACCGGTTCGTCAGGATCGTCGCCTACGACCGGCTCCTGCCGGGCGCGGCCGTGTGCGGCCAGCCCACCGCGCAGGACGCCGACCTGCCGACCGGATCCTGCACGGCCGAGCCCGGCGGCCTGGTCCACCGGCAGGGCCCGGTCGAGCACGGCTACCAGGTGCGGGTGGGCCGCCGGTACGTCACGGTGGTGGGCAGCACCGCCGTCCCCCGCGACCTGCTCCGGTCGGCCGCCCGGAGCCTGCGCCCGGCCACCGCCCGCGATCTGGGCGACCAGGAACAGACCGGCGACTACTACGCGGCCCGCGTCCCGGGCTACACCCCACAGCTCATGGGCATCCCGGCGGGCCTGGTCTATATGCCCTCCGACCACACCGGCAACGGCGGCCAGAGCGTCCACATCACGTTGTCCGTGAGCCAGGCCGACGACGACTTGTGCTATCTCGCCCAGAAGTGCACCCCCGTCGGCTCCGGCCTCACCTATGTCCGCCGAGAGGACACGCACGGTTACGCGGTGCGCCGCGGCACGGTGACCGTCCAGGTGCTCGGCGGCCTGCGGGTGGACGCGGAGCCGTTGCGCCGGGCCGCGCTCGACGCCCGCCCGGCCACCGACGCCGAGCTGCGCCGCCTGCTGCCCCCGCTGGAGCCGCGCACCCCCCTCGACCGCCTCCGCCGCTGGCTGCGCACGTTCTGAGCTCGGATGCGCACGTCTTCCGGACAGCGAAAAGCCTCCGACCCGCCGAGGTTAGTCGGCGGGTCGGAGGCTTTTTGATCACGTGGAGGTGGCGGGAATCGAACCCGCGTCCTTCAATCCCAAGTCAGGGCTTCTCCGGGCGCAGCCTGCTGTGCTTTTCTCAGCCCCGGCGATCACGCAGGCGAGTCGCCGACGGGCTCAGCCACTGTTTGATTTCCCGATCTCCCCCGTGGCCGGGTCGATCGGTTGAGCCTTCTAACGATGCCAGACACCGGGCCGAAGGCACTCCCGGGCTGACAGAGGTTTCGCTACTTAGGCAGCGAGGGCCAGGGAACCCTGGCCGACCTCAGTGCGCTTGGAATTGGCACTTATTGTTTTGCGGTCACAGGATTAACGAGGTTATGTCCGCAGTCCTCGGCCCGCTTCACCTGGCTTGCAAGATCGAAGTCGAAGCCAGTCACCCCCTGTGCAGTTGTCAACACGCCTCAGGCTGATCATCACGCAGAGGCGAGCAACACTGAATCTACAGGGGACAACGCCCCCAACGCCAACTTAATTCCAGCATGGCGAAACCCCCGGGAGCGTGGCACAGCAGCACGCGCTCCCGGGGGCCGACCGGCAGGGTCGAGCCGGTCCGGACGGCAGGACTTCCCCCGAGATGAAGTCCTGATCTCATCACGGCGACTGAGTCCGCAACCCCCCGAGCGGGCCCAGTCATTCAGTAAGACGCAGCCACGACCAGGAACGGTTGCTCGCCGTCACAAGATTTTCACGCAGAGTCACGAAGGCCCGAGAAGAAGCTGCCCGCGACGGCCGCCGCGTCGTAGTTCTTGGCCAGGACGGCGATCGCCACGTCCCCCTGCCAGCCGACGAACCAGGTCATGGGCTTGTCCTGGGTGCCCGCCGTCGCGCGCACGCCGTAGACCCTGCCCCGGCCCGCCTGCGCGGGGCTGCCGACCGCCCCGGCGCGCATCATCGCGGTCAGCGCGGTGCGCACCTTCGGATCCATCGGGACGGCGTCCGGCTGCTTGGCCGGGACGACCTCCGCCGCCGGATCGGGCGACGTGGGCGAGGTCACGAGCACCGGCGGCCGCCAGGTGCCCGACCCCACGGCCGCCGCGACCAGCGCCATCGACAGCGGGCTGACCTCGACGGTCTGGCCCGCGATGGCCCTGGCCTTGTCGGCGTCGCTGGACAGTTCGGGCATCGCCCCGCTGAACGACTTCAGCGGCAGCCGCCACGGCTGGCCGATGCCGAACGCCTTGGCGCTCGCGGCCAGGCCGCCGGCGCTGGCCCGGCGGGCCAGCGAGGCCAGCGCGGTCACGCAGCCCTTGGCGAAGTTGTCCTGGAACGTGGCCGACGACGTGACCCCGGCGGTCTGGCTGGTGTGCACGAACTTGGCGCCGCCCACCGTGCGCTCGGCCGGGCAGGCCAGCCGCTGCTTGGTGCTGACGCCGCTCTTGATCAGCGCGTCGGCCGCCACGATCGAGAAGGCCGTGCCCGCGGGGAACCTGCCCGCCAGCGCGTCCTTCTCCTGGTTGAGCCCGCTGGTGCCGACCGCGAGGATCTCGCCGGTGTCACGCTGGACGGCCACCAGCGCGCTGGTGGCCGTCTCGGCCACCGCCCGCTCGGCCGCCGCCTGGGCGCGGCTGTCGATCGTGGTCTTGACCGAGACGTTCTGGCGGCCCAGCCACTCCTTCAGTTTGGCCACCTGCCGGCCGGTCTTGAGATCGAGGGTGATCACCTTGGTCTCGGTGGAGCCGGTCAGATAGTCCTGGTACGCCTGTTGCAGGCCGCTCTGGCCGATCGAGTCGCCGGCCCGCTGGGGGCCGCCGAGCTTCTGCTCGTCCTCGGGGGTGAGCGCGCTGACCTTGCCGACGATCTGCTTGGGGGCGGCCGGGTCGATGGGCTGCGGCTGCGGGTCGGTCTGGATGCCGGAGATGCCGGCCAGCTTCGACTTCATCGACAGGTAACGCGAGCGCCCGAACGTGACCAGCGGCACGAACTTGTCGGGCGGCGAGGACCTGATCCGGCTCAGCAGCCGGTCCTGGGCGTAGCCGGTGATCGCCGACAGCTTGGCCACGACGTCCTCGGCCCGGTCGCCCAGCGCGGACGGCACCACGCCCACGACGTAGACGTAGAGCTCGTTCTGCAGGGGGTCGTCGGCTCGGTCGACCACCGGCTGGCGCGGCTTGGGGTTGGTCTCGACCGCGAACCGCTGGCCCTCCTTGAGCTGCGGATGCAGCACCGACGGCGACCAGCGCACCTTCCACCTGCCGTCGACCAGGTGCAGCGGCAGCGAGCCGTCGTACGCCCAGAGCGGGGTGTTCTCCCCCAGGTCGACCTCGGCGCGGAAGTCGGCCTTGGACTCCTCGCCGTTCACGCTCACGCTCTTGATCTTGAAGCGGAACGAGGCCGCGTCGAGCTCCAGCTTGGCGTTGGCCAGGGCCTTGCCCACCTTGGCGGGGTCGCCGTCGGTGCGGCCCGCGGCCAGGGCGTAGTCCTCGGACTGCCAGCCCACGAGGAAGTCGCGCACCGCGTCGTGCGGCGAGGACTCCTCGAAGCAGCCGGTCAGCGTCATGCTCGCGACCGCCAGGGTGACGGTCGCGGCAAGGGTGCGGCGCGCGCGTGTCATCGGTTAGAGTGCCGCCGCTCTCATCGGTTGCGGTGCCGCAGGGCCCGCGCCATCTCCCGCTTGGCCTGCTGCTCGGCCAGCGACTGCCGCTTGTCCCAGTCCTTCTTGCCCCGGGCGACGGCGATCTCGACCTTGGCCCGGCCGTCCTGGAAGTACAGGACCGTGGGGACGATCGTGAGGCCGCCCTCCTTGGTCATGGCGGCCAGCTTCTCGATCTCCTTGCGGTGCAGCAGCAACTTTCGCTTGCGCTTGGCGGCGTGGTTGGTCCACGTGCCCTGCATGTATTCGGGAATGTGCACGTTGAGCAGCCACGCTTCGCCGTCGTCGATGCTGGCGTAGCCGTCGACGAGCGAGGCGCGGCCCTCGCGGAGCGACTTCACCTCCGTGCCCTGGAGCACGAGCCCCGCCTCGAAGGTGTCCTCAAGGTGGTAGTCGTGCCGGGCCCGCTTGTTCTGGGCGATGACCTTCCGCCCGGTCTCACGTGGCATGCTTCGACCTTACCGGCGATTCCTCACACCCTGAGGTATCGGCGGAGCGTCACGAACGAGGCCAGCACACAGATCACGACGCCGATGGCCATGGTGAGCGTGATGGTCTGGGCCACCGCGTCCCAGCCGAGCTGGGCCATGCCGCTGCCGAAGTAGCCGGCGATCTCCTCGAACAGCAGGACCTTCGTCACGATCAGGATGATGGCCGCGAAGACGCCGCCGATCAGACCGGCGATCACGCCTTCCATGACGAACGGCAGCTGGATGTAGAGGTTCGAGGCGCCCACCAGGCGCATGATCCCCGTCTCCCGGCGCCGGTTGAACGCCGACAATCGCACCGTGTTGCCGATCAGCAACGCCGCGGCCAGCACCAGCACGATGGCGACGGCCAGCGCGTAGAAGGACAGCTTGTCGAGCAGGTCGAAGAACTTGCCGATGAGCTGCTTGTGGTCCATCACCTGGGACACGCCCGGCTGGCCCTTCACGGCGTCGATCACCGGTTGGTAGTTGTCGGGGTCGACCAGCTTCACGCGGAACGACTGCGGCATGTCCTCGACCCTGGTGGCCTGGACGAGCGTCGGGCTGGCCTGGTAGGCCGTCTTGAAGTTCTCGTACGCCGTGCTCTGGTCCTCGTAGAAGACCTCCTTGACGCCCTGGAGGCTCTCAAGGCGGGTCTTCAACGCCTTCGTCTGGGCCGGCGTGACGGCCTTGCCGTTGCACTCGGGGATCGCGGTGCCCTTGGTGCACAGGAAGACCGAGATCTCGACCTTGTCGAACCAGAAGGACTTGAGCATGGAGACCTGGGCGTTGATCATCAGGCCGACGCCCAGCATCGCCATGCCGACTGCCACGGTGATGACGACCGCGATCGTCATGGTCAGGTTGCGACGGAGGCCGATCCAGACCTCGGAGAAGATGAAGTTCGCCCGCATGTTGTGTCTGCCGCTCCCTGTCAGTACGCCTGGCCGTACACGCCACGCGACTGGTCACGGACGATCTTCCCGTCCTCCAGCTCGACGACGCGTTTGCGCATGGAGTCCACGATGGCCGCGTCGTGCGTGGCCATGACGACCGTGGTGCCAGTTCGGTTGATGCGGTCGAGCACCTTCATGATGCCGATGCTCGTCGCGGGGTCGATGTTGCCCGTGGGCTCGTCGGCCAGCAGGATCATCGGCCGGTTGACGAACGCGCGGGCCATGGCGACACGCTGCTGCTCGCCGCCGGACAGCTCGTCGGGCATGCGATGGGCCTTGCCCTCCAGGCCGACCAGCTCGATGACCTCGGGCACGACCTTGCGGATGAACCGCCTGGGCTTGCCGATCACCTCTAGGGCGAACGCCACGTTCTCGTAGACGTTCTTGTTCGGGAGCAACCTGAAGTCCTGGAAGACGCAGCCGATGCGGCGGCGCAGGTGGGGCACCTTGAAGTTGGAGAGGCGGGCCAGATCCTTGCCGGCGACGTGGATCGCCCCGGAGTTGGGCCGCTCCTCCTTCAGGACCAGACGCAGGAACGTGGACTTGCCTGACCCCGAAGGGCCGACGAGGAACACGAACTCGCCCTTGTCCACGTCGACGGAGACGTGGTCGAGAGCGGGCCGGTTCTGGTTCGCGTAGACCTTGGTGACATTATCGAAATGGATCACGAGAGCATCACGGCATGCCAGTCTAGGGGTCAGGACGGAAGCGAGGGTGGCACATGCCCATTTCCCGCCGCCGGCCGATCGGGGGCGCCGTCTTTACTGATGATCGACGTTCCGATTGGCCAGACGACAGTCTAGGGGGAAGACTGGCATGGAACGTCCATAACGGAAACAAAACGATTGTGCGGCTAGACTTGGGGCTGTCATGAGTTGTGAACACCTCGTATGCGCGCAGTGCGCCCACCCCGTGATCGAGGGCCGCTGCCCCCTCTGCCGAGCCAACAGGGAGCGGATGCACAATCACGGCTTCGCCGGACTGTCACCCGCCCTCGTCGTCGTCCTGCTCCTCGTGCTGCTCTTCGCGACGCTGGTGCTCAGGCACCTAGTCGGTGCCTGACTCCGCCCTGCGCATCCAGCGGATCTCCGACTCGATGAACCCGTCGAGGTCGCCGTCGAGCACCGCCGACGGGTTGCCCGCCTCGGTGCCCGTACGCAGGTCCTTCACGATCTGGTACGGGTGCAGCACGTAGTTGCGGATCTGCGTGCCCCACGACGTGGTGGTCGCGCCACGCAGCTCCGACATCTTCTCCGCCTCCTCCTGCCGCTTGCGCTCCAGCAGCTTGGCCTGGAGCACGTTCATGGCCGAGGCGCGGTTCTGGAGCTGGGAGCGCTCGTTCTGGCAGGAGACCACGATGCCGGTGGGCAGGTGGGTGATGCGCACCGCCGAGTCGGTGGTGTTGACGCCCTGGCCGCCGGGGCCCGAGGACCGGTAGACGTCGACCCGCAGGTCGTCTTCGTTGATGTCGATGTGGTCGGTCTGCTCGACGACCGGCACGATGTCGACGCCCGCGAACGAGGTCTGGCGGCGGCCCTGGTTGTCGAACGGGCTGATGCGGACCAGCCGGTGGGTGCCGTGCTCGCCGCGCAGCGTGCCGTAGGCGTAGGGGGCCTTGATGGTGAACGTGGCCGACTTGATGCCGGCCTCCTCCGCGTAGGAGGTGTCGTAGACCTCGGTGGAGTAGCCCTTGCGCTCGGCCCACCGCAGGTACATGCGCAGCAGCATCTCCGCCCAGTCGGCGGCGTCGACGCCACCGGCCTGGGAGTTGATGGTGACGAGCGCCTCGCGGGCGTCGTACTCGCCCGACAGGAGCGTGCGCACCTCAAGGGCGCCGATGTCGGTCTTGAGTGACTCCAGCTCCTTGTCGGCCTCGAGACGCGTGTCGTCGTCGCCTTCCTCGGCCGCGAGCTCGTAGAGCACCTTCAGGTCGTCGAGACGGCGCGCGACGCCCTCGACGCGGTTGAGCTCGCCCTGGAGATGGGAGAGCTTGCTCGTGACCTTCTGCGCCTGCTCGGGGTCGTCCCACAGGTCTGGGGCGGCAACCTGCTGCTCCAGCTCCTCGATCTGCTTGCGCATCGCGTCGAGGTCGAGCACGTCCTGGATGCTGCGGAGCGTGTTCGCGAGCTCGTTGATCTCTTCTGCCGGATCGATGCCTGCCACGTCTCCCTAGGGTACGCGACCCTCGCGTGCACGAATAACATGGCGAGGTGCGTGCATACGGTCGGGGGAAGATGCTGGCGCTCGCCGTCGGCGTGCTGGCCGCGGCGACCGCGTGCACAGGCCCTGCTCAGACGTCCCCGGCGGTGACCCAGGGAAAGGCGGGCGCCACCGGCGCGGCGAGCCCTTCGCCCAGCGCGCCGCCGCCCGCCGTCACGCGTCAGGAGGCGGCCGAGGCGGTCGCCGAGATCCTGCCCACCGACGACGTGCTGCGCGTGGAGAGCCCCGTGACGGGGCGGCTCTTCCTCGACACCGACCTGGTCGCCGGCGGGCAGCTGGCGCTCACGCAGGCCGCCTTCGAGTCCACCGGCGACCGCCCGCCGCGCTACGCCTGGGGCTCGCCCACCCTCTACGTGCCCAGGTTCGCCCAGGGCGAGCGGGCGCCCTGGTTCAGCGCGCTGGCCACGCGCAACGGGCAGCCGACGCTGCTGACGTTCGCCAAGAGCGGCGACGACTGGCTGCTCAGCTCGGCCGCGCAGCTGCTGCCGGGCCAGGAGCTGCCCCGGGTGCGGCTCGACGCCGACGGCTACGCCACGGCCCTGACGCCCGACGACAAGACCGTCACGATCAGCCCCCAGTACATGGGCCCGGTGCACGCCAGCGTGGCCGAGACCGGGTCGGCCGGGGTGACGGCGGGCCTGCTCGCCGACGGGCCGTACACGACGGAGGTGGCCAAGCAGATCGCCACCGACCGCGAGACGGCCAAGAAGGACGGGTTCAGCTACGACTCGATCTTCAGCGCCGACAACTGGCCGGTCTACGCGCTGCGCACGGCCGACGGCGGCGCGCTGATCCAGTACTCGCTGTCGCGCAACACCTCGACCCGCACCGTCGCCAACAACACCTACATCATCCCGGTGCCGCCGGAGGCGAGCTGGGCCATCTCGACCTCGTCGGTGCGCCGCAGCCTCAAGCTGACCGAGGTCCACCAGTACGCCACGGCGGTGCCCCCGCTGTCGGCCCCGGCCGCCGCCCGGGTCGTCGCCCACGACGGAGCCCTCACCCGCGCCAGCGGCGAGTGAGGGCCCCTTCGGGCGGTTCCTACGCCTCCGTGTGAGGCAGGTTGCTGGCGGCCACCAGCGTGCGGATCGCGCGCAGGGCCACCGAGAGCGTCGCCAGGTCGAAGTGGTCGCTCTCCCAGATCTCCGACAGCGTCTGGCGGGCGCGTCCCACGGCGGCCGCGTTGCCGTCGGTCCACCGGGCCAGCCGCTCCTCGGGCGGCAGCCCGGACGTGCTGTGGGCCAGCACGTCACGGGTCAGCGACGCGTGCGCGGCGTACAGGTCGTCGCGCAGCGCCGAGCGGGCGATGGAGTTCCACCGGTTGTCTCTGGGCAGGGCGATGACGCGTTCGCGCAGGCGGGCCAGCTGCAGGCGGTCGGCCAGGTCGAAGTAGACCTCCGCCACCTCGTTCACCGGACGGCCCGTCAGGGACGCCACCTCGACCAGGTCCAGCGTCGAGTACGCGGGCACCATCGCGGCCACCCGCTCGGCCAGCTCCTGCGGCACCCCGCGGGCCACGAAGGAGTCGCGGCGCTCCTCGTACGCGGCCAGGTCGGGCCCGGTGAGCAGCTTGGGGATGTGCGCGGACAGCCCGTTGACGCCCTTGAGGAAGAAGCCGACCGACCCGGCCAGGTCGAGCGGCGGACGCCGGTTGACCAGCAGCCAGCGGGTGCCGCGCTCGACCAGCTTGCGGCCCTCCAGCAGCATGGCGATCTGCGTGGCGGTGTCGACCTCGTTGTCCAGCGCCTCCACGGCCCGGTAGAAGCTCGGCAGGTCGAAGACCTCCCGCGCCACCAGGTACGCCCGCACGATGTCGGACGTGGAGGCGCCGGTCTCCTCCGCGAAGCGGAACATGAACGTGGTGCCCATGGCGTTGACCAGCTCGTTCACCACGCAGGTCGTGATGATCTCGCGCCGCAGCGGATGGGCGTCCATGTACGTACGGAACCGCTCGCGCAGGTCCGACGGGAAGTACGACACCAGCCAGGAGGCCAGGTACGGGTCGTCGGGCAGCTCGGAGCCCAGCACCTCGGCGTCGGCCACCAGCTTGGTGTAGGCCAGCAGGACCGAGAACTCCGGCGCGGTCAGCCCGAGCCTGGCCTGCCGCCGCTCGGCCAGCGTCTTGTCCGAGGGCAGGAACTCCAGCTCGCGGTTGACCAGCCCGTCGCGTTCGAGCTTGCGCAGGTAGCGGGCGTGGATGTGGAGCATGTCGACCGCCTGGGCGCGGGTCGCGTCGAGCACCACGTTCTGGGCGTGGTTGTCGCGCAGCACCAGGTCGGCGACCTCGTCGGTCATCGACGTGAAGACCTGGTTGCGCTGCTTGTCGGTCAGCTCGCCGTCGCGGACGACCTGGTCGAGCAGGATCTTGATGTTCACCTCGTGGTCGGAGGTGTCCACGCCGGCCGAGTTGTCGATGAAGTCGGTGTTGACCAGGCCGCCGTTCAGGGCGAACTCGATGCGGGCGAGCTGGGTGAAGCCCAGATTGCCGCCCTCGCCGATGACCTTGCAGCGCAGGTCGCCGGCGTCCACCCGGAGCATGTCGTTGGCCTTGTCGCCGACGTCGGCGTGGGACTCCGAGCCGGCCTTGACGTAGGTGCCGATGCCGCCGTTCCACAGCAGGTCGACGGGGGCCCGCAGGATGGCGCTGATCAGGTCGTTGGGTGCCAGCGAGCTGACGCCCGCCTCGATGCCCAGCGCCTCGCGCATCTGCGGGGTGATCTGGATCGACTTGGCCGTACGCGGGAACACGCCGCCGCCCGCGGAGATCAGCGACGGGTCGTAGTCGTCCCAGGAGCTGCGCGGCAGGTCGAACAGGCGCTGCCGTTCGGCGAACGAGCGGGCCGCGTCGGGCGCCGGGTCGATGAAGACGTGCCGGTGGTCGAAGGCGGCCACCAGCCGGATGTGCTGGGAGAGCAGCATGCCGTTGCCGAACACGTCGCCGGACATGTCGCCGATGCCGGCCACGGTGAAGTCGGTGGTCTGCACGTCCACGCCCATGGTGCGGAAGTGGTACTTGACCGACTCCCAGGCGCCGCGGGCGGTGATGCCCATGGCCTTGTGGTCGTAGCCGACCGAGCCGCCGGAGGCGAAGGCGTCGCCGAGCCAGAAGCCGTACTCCTTGGCCACGCTGTTGGCGATGTCGGAGAAGGTGGCGGTGCCCTTGTCGGCGGCGACGACGAGGTAGGTGTCGTCGCCGTCGTGCCTGACCACGTCGGCCGGCGGCACGACCTTGCCGTCGACCAGGTTGTCGGTGATGTCGAGCAGGCCGGAGATGAACATCCGGTAGCAGGCCACGCCCTCGGCCAGCACGTCCTCGCGGTTGCCGGACGCGGGCGGCTGCTTCACCACGAACCCGCCCTTGGACCCGGTGGGCACGATGACGGTGTTCTTCACCATCTGCGCCTTGACCAGGCCGAGGATCTCCGTCCTGAAGTCCTCCATGCGGTCGGACCAGCGCAGGCCGCCGCGGGCGACCTTGCCGAAGCGCAGGTGCACGCCCTCGACGCGGGGCGAGTACACGAAGATCTCGTACTTCGGCCGCGGCAACGGCAGCACGCTGATCGCCTGCGGGTCGACCTTCAGCGAGATGTACGGCTTGCGCTGCCCGTCGACCGTCTGGAAGTAGTTGGTGCGCAGGGTCGCCTGGATCATCTCCAGGTAGGCCCGCAGGATGCGGTCCTCGTCGAGGGAGGCCACCTCGTCGAGGGCGCCCAGGATCTCCTCGTTGAGCGCCTCCACGAGGTCGACCCGCACGTCGTCGCCGCGCCTCGGGTCGAGCTTGGCCTCGAACAGGCGGACCAGCAGCCGGGCCAGCCGCACGTTGCCCAGCAGCACGCGTTCCATGTAGAGCTGCGAGAACGTGCTGCCGGCCTGCCGCAGGTACTTGGCGTAGACCCGCAGGATCTCGACCTGTTCCCAGGTCAGGCCCGCCCGCAGGATGAGGGCGTTGAAGTTGTCGGCCTGGACGCGGCCCTGCCACAGGGCGCTCAGGCCGTCCTGGAAGAGCCGCTTGAAGTCGTTCCTGTCCACCTCGACGGAGGGGGTGTAGCGCAGGCCGAAGTCGTAGATCCAGGCGTTCTTGGTGCTCGCGTCGCCGTCCCGGTCGATCTCGTACGGCCGCTCGTCCACGACCTCGACGCCGAGCCGCTGGATCAGGGGCAGCGCCTCCGACAGGGAGATCGGCGAGCCCACCTTGTAGATCTTCAGCCGCCGCTCGCCCTCGGTGGCGTCGTACGGCTCGTAGAGGTTGATCGCCACCTCCTCGCCGTCGGCGACGAGCTGCTCCAGGCGGCGCAGGTCGACCACGGCGACCTTGGGCGGGAAGTCGGCCTTGTACCCCTCGGGGAAGGCGGAGACGTACCTCCTGGCCAGCGCGGGAGCCTCCTCCTCGGAGGTCATCTCGTCGAGGGCGGTGGCCAGGTCGTCCTCCCAGGAGCGGGTGAGCGCGGCCAGGCGCGCCTCCAGCTCCTCCACGTCGACGGAGGGCGCGGGGAGCTGCTTGCCGCGCTCGCCGCGCACGACCACGTGCAGCCGGGCCAGCACGGACTCGCCGATCATCGCGCTGTAGTCGAGCGACCTGCCGCCGAGCGCCTTGAGCAGCACCTCCTGCATCTTCAGCCGCACCTTGGTGGTGTAGCGGTCGCGGGGCAGGTAGATCAGGCAGGAGATGTAACGGCCGTAGTCGTCGCGCCGCAGGAACAGCTTGACCTGCTTGCGCTCGCGCAGCCGCAGCACGCCGAGCGCGATCGGGAGGAGCTGGGCGACCGAGGTCTGGAACAGCTCGTCGCGCGGGAACGTCTCCAGGATCTCGATCAGGTCCTTGCCGTCGTGGCTGTCGGGCGCGTGGCCGGCGGCGTTGAGCACCTCGGCCAGCTTGCGCCGCAGCACGGGGATCCTGGAGATCGACTCGTTGTAGGCCACGTGCGTGAACAGGCCGAGGAAGCGGCGCTCCCCGATCACCTCGCCCTCGGGCGAGAACAGCTTGACCCCGATGTAGTCGAGGTAGGTCGCGCGGTAGACGGTGGCCCGGCTGTTGGCCTTGGTGATGATCACGAGCTGCTTCTCGCGGGCCTTGGCGCGCACCTCCGCGGGCAGCGCGGAGAAGCTGTCGGAGCCCACCTTGTCGTCGCGCAGGATGCCGAGCGCGGCCCCGGGCAGGGCCTTCAGTACCTCGCCCTGGTCGGTGTGCTCCAGCCGGTACTCGCGGTAGCCGAGGAACGTGAAGTGCCCGTCGGCGAGCCAGCGCAGCAGGTCGAGGCTGTCCTCGACCTCGGCGGGCTCCAGCGGCGGCGGGTTCATGCTCAGGTCTTCCGCCGTCTGGACGGCCAGGGCCCGCATCTTCCTGAAGTCCTCGACCGCGTACCGCACGTCGGCGAGAACCCGCTGCAGGTCGGCCTCGACGCGCCTGAGGACCCCGGGGTCGGCCTGACGGTCGATCTCGATGTGGATCCACGACTCGACCAGCATCTGGCCGGTGACGTCCTCCTGGCCGCGGACGAGCATCCGGCCCGTCATGTCGCGGCGCACCCGCATCTGGGGGTGGACCACGAGGTGGATGCCGATGTCCTGCCGGTCGAGCTCCATGGTGACCGAGTCGACCAGGAACGGCATGTCGTCGGTGACCACCTCGACGACCGAGTGCCCCGGGTCCCAGCCGTTCTCCTCCAGCGTGGGGGTGTAGGCGCGGACCACGGCCCGGCCCTGGGGGCGCACCTCGGCGAGCTGGCGCTGGGACATCGCCGGGCCGTACACGTCGACGGGGTTGCGGTCGAGCAGGTCCTCGGGTGCGACATGGCGGTAGTAGAACCGCAGGAAGGAGAGGGCCTCCTCCGCGCTCATGTGCTCGCTGCCGACCGCGCAACTCTCCGCGGCTCTTTGCAGCAGCTCATCCTTGGCCTCGTCGAGCGGCATTTCGCTCTCACTCCTTTGTGAGGGTTTGCCATGGCTGTTCATAGCCAGGCTCTTAGTTCCCATAGCGAGGGGAAGTAGTGCAGACGGGTACGTCCGGGGAGATGGGCGACAGCCGGCCGCCTTCCTCGCCGGACCGCCGGCGCGGGGGGAACGGGCGCATCACCGTCGATGCCCACCGAACACCTCCCCCTGAACGCCCGGCCCTGATTCCGGGCGTGTGCCTCGCCGTACCGATATCACCCGAAAAGGGCATAGACGTCAACGTGACATCGACATGGGGGGATCGTCGCCGGAGGCCGAGGGGGCGGTCTTGAGATCGTCGAGCCGGTCGGGAAGCTCGGCCAGCTCCATGAGCTCGGCCTGGCACCGCTCGCACGCGTCGAGGTGGCGTTCGAACGCCTCGTGCTCCTCCTCGTCGAGGACGCCGAGGACGTAGGCGGCCACCCCGTCGTGCATCAGCCGGCTACCCCCTTGTCACGCAGCTGTTCGCGGAGAGCCCGGATGCCGTAGTAGAGCCGGGACTTCACCGTGCCCGGCGGAATCCCCAGAATCTCCGCCGCTTCACTTATCGTACGGTCTCGGAGGTAGGTCTGCTCAATGACTTCGCGGTGTTCGGCGGACAGGCTGCGCAGCGCGTCCGCGACGACGATCGCCGACAGCGCGCGCTCGGAGCCGTCCGGCACCGACATCTGGTCGACTTCGGGCGGCTCGACCTCGTGAGGCCGGGCGCTCTTCCGTCGGCGTCCGTCGATGACGATGCGGCGGGCCACTGTCAGCAGCCACGCCCATAAAAGGCTCGGTTCCCATTGCAGTCTTGCCGAGTTTCGCCAGGCCCTGACCAGCGTCTCCTGTACGACGTCCTCGGCCCATTGCAGATCGTTTCCGGTCGATTTGCGTACGTGGCGCAGCAGAGGGCCGCCGAACTCCTGGTAGAGCACCGCGATGCGATGTTCCGCCTCGGCATCCGCACTCTCGAACCTGCCGTCGAGGTGACCTAGCACGGGGCACATCTTTACACCTTCGTTATCGGTCCGGCAGCCACTCCGATAACTCCAGTTATTTCTAACTATCTCCGGTCATGGGTGAACCTGATGGTGTAAGCCCGCGTACCTCCCACCATGCAACGGCTGACAACCATGAGAACCGGGCGCATGGCCGCGGCCATGACCGCTCTTGCCGTGGCGGCGGGCGGCCTGGTGTCCGCCGCCGTCATCGGCGTGGCCCCGGCGCGGGCCGACCACTGCGACCCGGCCCAGGCGAGCCAGGACGACTCCCGCCGCCAGCGCGACCGCGCCCCGGACCAACAGGCCCCGGACCAGCAGGCGCCTGACGAGCAGGCACCCGACCAGCAGGCCCCGGACCAGCAAGTGCCGGACCAGCAGGTCCCGGATCAGCAGGCGCCCGATCAGCAGGCGCCGGACGGGCAGGGGCAGGGTGGGGATCAGCAGGTGCAGGGCGGCGGGATCGTGCTGCGCGACCCGGCGCAGTCGCCGGAGCCGGAGGACTCCGGCGACGCCCTGTTCCGCCGCGACCGCTCCCCCCGCACCCCCACGACCGCACCCCAGGACCCTCAGAACCCCCAAGACCCCCAGAACCCGCAGGACCCCCGGAACCCTCAGAACCCGCAGGACCCCGGTGACCAGTCGCAGGACCGGCGTGGCCGGCCGACCCGGACCGCCTCCCCCTCTCCCACGGCCTCCCAGGACGACGACTGCAAGGACCTCGGCCCGTTCGTCACCGACTTCGTGGACATCCGTCAGGTCCAGCCCCTGAGGCTCGACGCGGGTATAGGCAGGAACGGCTCACGCGGCACTTTCGTCGCTCAATGCGGCACCAACCGCAATGGTCACAACAACCCCGACAATTTCATCGTGGCCCCCGGCGTGAGCAACGGCGCCCACCATCTGCACGACTACGTCGGCAACCTGTCCACGGACGGCTTCTCCACCGACGAGAGTTTGGCCGCCGCCGGAACCACCTGCCGCCTAGGGGATAAATCCACTTACTTCTGGCCAGTTCTGCGCGACCGCAAAGTGGACGCGAACGTCCAGGACCCCGACGGCAACGTGGGCCGGGTGATCCGCGCCGGCACGGTGAGCCTGCAGTTCCGGGGCAACGCGACCTCCAGGGTCGTCGCGATGCCGAGGTTCCTGCGCCTGATCACCGGCGACGCCAAGGCGGGGACGAACGGCGCCGCGAACGCCCGCGCCCGCTGGAGCTGCACAGGATTCACAAATCGCATAAGTCCCGATAAATATCCGCTTTGCCCGCGCGGAAGTCAGGTTCTTCGTATTCTGGATTTCCCCAGCTGCTGGGACGGTCAGAACACCGACAGCGCCAATCACCGCACGCACGTGGTCTTCCCCGGGCAGAACGGCGCTTGTCCGCAAGGCACCAGGGCGATTCCGCAACTGCGCATGCTCCTCGCCTACACGGTTCCACAGGGTCCGTCGTTCGCCGTGGACGCGTTCCCTGAACAGAAGCACAACCCGGTCACCGACCACGCGGACTTCGCCAACGTCATGCCCGAACGGCTGATGCAGTTCGTCGTCTCGTGCATCAACCGGGGTCGCCGCTGCTGACACGTCCCCATCAGCCTTCCGAGTCGTACCCTCACCCGACCTTGGAGGGAAATAGATGCTCCACAGACGACACCCCCGGCACGCCCCCACCAAGCTGGACACAAGGAACGTCCGGCTGGGGGCGAGCGCCTCGTTGACGGCCGTCCTGTTGTCGGTGTTCGCGCTGGCCAGGACAG
Organism: Nonomuraea sp. NPDC048881; assembly: GCF_040649795.1. Classification (NCBI taxonomy): domain Bacteria; kingdom Bacillati; phylum Actinomycetota; class Actinomycetes; order Streptosporangiales; family Streptosporangiaceae; genus Nonomuraea; species Nonomuraea sp. NPDC048881. Next base: position 489,045 of record NZ_JBEZGC010000001.1, on the reverse strand, counting down.
AACGCGGCGTCGCGCTGCTCGGCCGAGGAGTGAGTTTCCTAGAGTTCTACGCGGGCGTGTTCGCCCTGGTGCTGCTGACCGCGACGGTCGCGCTGGGCCTGGTCACCACCGAACGCGTGTTCCTGTCCCCGCCCAACCGGGTCAGGGCCCAGCTCGCGCACCGCGCCACCGCCCTCATCGGGCTCGCCTACCTGGTCACGCACATCGTCCTCATGATCAGCCTGGGACACGCGCCGCCGGGCGCGGCGATCGTGCCGGTCGCCGGGATCTACGTGGGGTTCGGCGCGCTCGCCTTCGACCTGATGGTCGTGGCGGTGGCCACGGGGATGCTCAGGGGCCGCTTCGCCGTGCGGGGCACGCCGTGGTTGTGGCGGCTGCTGCACTCGGCCGCCTACCTGGCCTGGCCCATCGCGATCATGCACGGGCTGACGGCCGGCCGGTCACCGGCCGGCTGGGTGGCCTGGTCGTACGTGGCGTGCCTGGCCGCGGTCGGGTCCGCGCTGATCGTGCGGGTGCTGGCCACGCTGCGCAGGCCGCCCGTCGTACCGGAGAGGGTCGAGGCGCCCGCCGTGACGGCCGGGGTGGCGGCGGACGTGCCCGTCGAGCGGCCGCGGGCGACGGCCGCGGCCACAGCGGCTGCCACGGCAGTGGCCGACGCGCCGGTGAGCCTGGCCGACGCACGGCGCAGGTACCGGGAGGCCGGATGAGCCCGCGCCGCGCGACCCCGGGGAGCCGGTCGTGATCCCGCACCGGGTGCCGCGCGTGCTGCGGATGGGCCCGGCGCGGCTGACCGCCGGGCTCGACCACTGCCGGCGGCTCGACCTGCCCGCGCACCGGACGCTGCACGGCGAGCCGCGGCCGCGCGAACTGGCCGAGCTCATCTCCATGGTGAACGAGGTCGACATGCGCGGACGGGGCGGCGCCGCCTTCCCGTTCGCCCGCAAGCTGCGGGCCGTGGCCGACGCGGCGGGCACGGGCGAGAGCGTGGTGCTGGTCAACGGCGCCGAGGGCGAGCCGGCCAGCTCCAAGGACGCCATGCTGCTCACCCGTAACCCCCACCTCGTGCTGGACGGCGCCATCCTGGCGGCGGAGGCGCTGGGCGCCCGCGAGGTGGTCGTGGCCACGGTCGAGGGCGAGGTGGCCGAGTCGTCCGTGGCGGCGGCCGTGGCCGAACGCCGGGCCGCGAACGTGTCGGGCGGTTCGGAGAGCCGCATCCCGATCCGGGTGGTCGGGCTGGCGGAGAGGTTCATCAGCGGGGAGGGCGGTGCGCTCGTCCGCGGCGTGAACGGCGAGGAGGCCATCCCGCCGGGAAGGAAGCGGCGGGCCGCGACGAGCGGCGTGGACGGGCTGCCGACCCTGCTGTCCAACACCGAGACCTACGCCCAGTTCGCGCTGCTGGCCGAGTACGGCCCCCAGAAGTACGCCGAGGTGGGCACCAGCAAGGAGCCCGGCACGATCCTGCTCACGGTGAGCGGCGGCGCGGCCAACGGCGCGGTGATCGAGGCGCCGACCGGCGTCCTGCTGGCCGACGTGCTCGCGTTGTGCGAGGCCGAGGCCGGGGACGGCGTGCTGGTCGGCGGCTACCACGGCGCGTGGCTGTCGGCCGAGGTGGCCGGGTCGGCGGTGATCTCGCGGGAGGGCATGAAGCTGGCCGGCGCCACGCTGGGCGCGGGGATCATCGTGCCGCTCGGCGACGGCACCTGCCCGCTGGGCGAGGCGGCCAGGGTGGCCTCGTACCTGGCCGCCGAGTCGGCCGGGCAGTGCGGGCCCTGCCGTCTGGGGCTGCCCGACGTGGCGCGTGCCCTGTGCGCGATCGCCGAGGGCACCGGCTCCGTGGACGCCGTGCGCCGGTGCGTGCGGGCCGTCGAGCGGCGCGGCGCGTGCTTCCATCCCGACGGCACGGCCAAGTTCGTGCTGTCGGCGCTGGACGCGTTCGAGAGCGAGATCGCGCTGCACCTGGAGCACGGCTCGTGCGGCCGGCCTGTGCGCGGCGTGCTGCCGATGCCCGAGCCGGAGGTGGAGCCCGAGTACCGGCTGGAGGTGGACTGGACCCGCTGCCAGGGGCACGGCCTGTGCGCGCACCTGCTGCCGGAGTTCGTGGACCTGGACGACTACGGGTTCCCGTCGTTCCGGAACGTGCCGGGGTGGATGGTCAAGGACGCGCGGCGGGCGGTCGAGATGTGCCCGGCGCTGGCCCTGCGGATCGTCCAGACGAGCGGGGAGGCGCCGAAGCCGCCCACGTCGCCGCTGCGGCTGGTCAAGGACGGCGTGCTGCGGAAGGCTCCCGGGCTGACGCGGGTGGGGGCCAGTACCAACATCTTCGGATTTGGCGGGACAGCGGGGTGATATCGGTAGTGATGTAGTTGTGACGAACTTGTCCGGAGGGCCAGGCGTCTCATCGATCGGTTCGACACGACCGACGGGGGACGCCCATGGACCGCCGCGACTTTCTCCACCTCACCGCGCTCGCGCCGCTGGCACTGGCCGCCGACGCGAGGACGCCCGCCGCACCGGCCACGGGCGCCCGGCCGTCCGGCGCCGGACCGTACGGCACCGGCACGCGCGGCGCTGAGCTGATCGGCGCGCTCGGCGCCGGGCGGTCGGCGCCGCCGCCGGACTGGGCGCGGCTGCGCGGGCGGCTCGCCGGCACGCTGGTGCTGCCCGGCGACTCCGGGTACGACGCCGCCCGCCGTCTGGTCAACCCGGCCTACGACCGGATCAGGCCCGGCGGGGTGGCCTACTGCGCGAGCCCGGCGGACGTCTCGGCGTGCCTGGCCTTCGCGCGCGCGAGCGGCGTCGCGGTCACCCCCCGCTCCGGCGGCCACTCCTACGCGGGCTGGTCCACCGGGACCGGCCTGGTCATCGACGTGTCCCGGATGAACACGGTCGCCTACGCCGCCGGACGGGCCACGATCGGGGCGGGCGCCAAGCTGGTCGACGTCTACGACGGGCTGGCCCGGCACGGCGTGAGCATCCCCGCGGGCTCGTGCCCCACGGTCGGGATCGCCGGGCTGGCGCTGGGCGGCGGCATCGGGGTGGTGTCCAGGAAATACGGCCTGACCTGCGACACCCTGGAGTCCGTCCGCGTGGTCACGGCCGACGGCCGCCTGCTGACCGCGGACGCCACCCACCACTCCGGCCTCTACTGGGCCTGCCGCGGCGGTGGCGGCGGCAACGTCGGCGTCGCGGTCTCCTTCACCTTCCGCACCCACGCCACCCGCGACCTGACCGTGTTCTTCCTGCACTGGCCGTGGTCCAGGGCCGGGGCCGCGGTGCGCGCCTGGCAGTCGTGGGCCCCGTCCGCGCCGGACGAGCTGTGGTCCTCGCTGCACCTGGCGCGCGAGGAACGCGATCTGGACGTGCTCCTCGTCGGCACGTACGAGGGCCCGAAGGCGTCACTGGACCGCCTGCTCGCCCCGTTGGTCGCCCGGGTCGGCGCGCCGTCGTCGAGGTCGGTGCGGACGACGTCGTACCGGGAGGCCATGATGATCATGGCGGGATGCGCGTCACGGCCCGTGGCGCAGTGCCGGCGGCCGCGGCGGGAGGCGTTCGCCGCCAAGTCGCACCTGGCCTACGCCGAGCTCCCCGCCGACGGCGTGCGCCGCCTGGTGGACGGGGTGGCGCGCGGCGGACGGCACGCCGTGCTGCTGGACGCGCTCGGCGGCGCGGTGGGCCGGGTCAAGCCGGCGGCCACGGCTTTCCCGCACCGGGCCGCGCTCTACAGCGTGCAGTACTACGCGAAGGGCACGGACCGGACCTGGCTGCGCCGGCTGCACGGCGAGCTGACCCCGCACTTCGGCGAGCACGCCTACGTGAACTACGTCGACCCCGACCTGACCGGCTGGCGCGGCGCCTACTACGGCCCCAACGCCGCCCGCCTGGCCGAGGTGAAGGCCACCTACGACCCCGACCGGCTGTTCCGCCTGCCGCAGGGCGTCTGACCTACTTCTCCCGCACATAGACCGGCTCGCCGATCTTCACCATGTCGAACAGCCGCTTCGAGGTGGGCAGCGGCAGGCGGACGCAGCCGTGCGAGGCGGGCCGCAGCGGCACCTTCGACGAGCCGTGCATCGCGATGCCCCCGACGAAGTAGAGCGAGTCGTACATCGTGCCCAGCGGGCCTTCGGTCCAGCCCGGCGCGCGGCTGGTGACGTGGAAGTCGCCGGTCGGGGTGATCGCGTTGCCGCAGTGGCCGTTCTCGCAGTAGTTCACCCGCGCGCCCGTCGAGACGTGCGAGATGAGCGCCGGGCGGCGGTGGCGGTAGACGATGAGCAGCTGGTAGCGCAGGTTGATCTCGACCCGGTCCGCCTCGCCGCGCGGGACCAGCGGCTTCATCCGCACCGGACGGTCGAAGGCCCGCCACACCTCCGGCCCGACCGCACCCTGGGGACGCAGGTGCCGGTGCTTCTGGAAGGCCCACACGCCGAACTTGGTCTGCTCGTCGTAGACGCCGTTGAGCCTGCCGTAGTAGTAGCCGTTCCGGTGCAGCCGCTCCTGGAGGCGCCTGACGGTCTCGCCACGGTCGCCCGGCCGCAGCACGATCCCCCCGCCGGGCACCGCCTTGTCCGCCTTATCCGCCTTGTCCGCTCGGTCCACCCTTTCTACCCGGTGCACCCCTTCTACCCGGTCCACCGTTTCTGCCCGGTCCACCCTGTCTGGCCGGTACGCCCTGTCTTCTATGTCAACCGTGTCCGCCGCGTCCGCCCTGTCCGCTTTATCCGGCGTGTCCGCCACGGCGGGCGTACCGGCCAGGAAGGGAAGCCCACCACACCCGAGAGCGGCGAAAACAACCGCTCTCCGAACCTTTGTGATCATAGGTCAACGCCTACCCAGATCGCCGACAATTCACGACACTGGCAAATCCCACTAAAAACCGGCATATCGCTTTTATGCGACGGCACGGTCAAACCTTTAGCAAGCGTGGACCGAGGCGAGACACGCGCGAAATCAGCGGAACAAAGCAAAGGCGGATGCGCCATGGACGCATCCGCCTTTTCTCCAGAGGCCGGGGAGCGAGCTGCGCGTTCACCCGCCCGGCCTCTGTTCACCCCTCCGAACAGCCCCAACCTTAGCCAAGGCGAGACCCGGAACGCACACCGTTCGGCAAATCCTTTCCGGCAAAGTTCGGGGCCGGGCAAAAAATGAGTCGCGCACGCGGAGGTACGCCTGGAAGTATGCCGGAATATGCGTAACTGGCCGCTCTTTGAGCTCTCCATCACCACGCCGCGGCTGGAACTGCGGCACCCCACCCTCGACGACCTCGACGAACTGGCCGACCGGGCGGCCGAGGGCGTCCACGAGGCCGGGTTCATGCCGTTCTTCTTCCCGTGGACCGATGCGCCCCCGGCCGAGCGGGCCCGCCGTACGGTGCAGTACCACTTCCGCAGCTGGGCCGGGTTCGCCGCCGACGACTGGTCGCTGGAGCTGGTCGTGGTGCACGAGGGCCAGGTCGTCGGCACCCAGGGCGTCATGGCGACCAGCTTTCCCGTCGCCCGCGAGGTCAGGACGGGCTCCTGGCTGGGCCGGCGGTTCCAGGGCCGCGGCATCGGCACGGAGATGCGCAGGGCCGTCCTGCACCTCGCCTTCGCCGGCCTCGGCGCGCGGCACGCCACGACGGAGGCCTTCGAGGACAACCACGCCTCGCTGGCGGTGACCAGGAAGCTCGGCTACCGCGAGGACGGCGTCACCGTCCACGCGCGCCAGGGCGAGCCGGTCGTCACCCGGCGCTTCCGCATGGCCCGCGAGGACTGGTCGCCGTCCCCCGACGTCGAGATCCGCAACCTCGACGCCTGCCTGCCCCTGTTCGGCCTGGAGCCCTGAGCCCTCCCCGTCACGGCCTGAAGTGCCGCAGCACCTCCGGGTTGGCCATGGCGTCGGGGTTGGCCGCCTCCTCGACGGGCGTGCCGAGCAGGATCTTGCGCACCGGCACCTCCAGCTTCTTGCCGGACAACGTCCGGGGGATGCCGGGCACGACGCGGATCTCGTTCGGCACGTGCCGGGGCGACAGCTCCTGGCGCAGGGCCGCGCACAGGGCGCGTTCGAGCGGCTCGCCGAACTCGGCGCCCTCGGCGAGGGTGACGTAGAGCAGCAGGCTGCCCTCCTGGCCGAGCTGCCCGGTGTCGATCACGAGGCTGTCGGCGATCTCGTCGAACCGCTCCACGACCCGGTAGAACTCGCTGGTGCCCATGCGCACGCCGCCGCGGTTGAGCGTCGAGTCGGAGCGGCCGTAGATGACGCAGCTGCCGTCCTCGTTGATCTTGATCCAGTCGCCGTGCCGCCACACGCCCGGGTAGACGTCGAAGTAGCTGTCGAAGTAGCGCCGCCCGTCGGGGTCGTTCCAGAACATCACCGGCATCGAGGGCATCGGCTTGGTCAGCACCAGCTCGCCCACCTCGCCCACCACCGGCTCGCCCTTGGGGTCGTACGACTCCACCTTGGCCCCCAGCGACCGGCACGGGATGATCCCCGCCCTGATCGGATGGAGCATCGTGGCCCCGACGAACCCCGTGCACACGTCGGTGCCGCCGGAGAACGACCCGATCGGCGTGCCGGGCAGCTCGGCGGCGACCCAGGCGAAGCCCTCGGGCGGCAGCGGCGAGCCGGTCGAGCCGATGCCGCGCAGCCGCTCCAGCCCGTCCGGACGCAGCCCGGCCTTCAGCGAGGCCATGATGTACGGCGCCCCCACCCCGAAGTACGTCACCTTCTCCGAGGCGGCGATCCGCCAGAGCGCGGCGGGCGAGGGATGCGTGGCCGAGCCGTCGTAGAGCACCGGCGTGGCCCCCACCAGCAGGGCGCCGACGAGGTAGTTCCACATCATCCAGCCCGTGGTGGTGTACCAGAAGAACACATCGCCCTCGCCCAGGTCCTGGTGGAAGGCGAGCGACTTGAGGTGTTCCAGCAGCACGCCGCCGTGCCCGTGCACGATCGGCTTGGGCAGCCCGGTCGTGCCGCTGGAGTAGAGGATCCACAGCGGATGGCCGAACGGCACCCGCTCGAACTCCAGCGGCCCCGCCTCGGCCCGCAGCCCTTCCCAGCCGATGACCTCGCCGTGCGGCATCGAACGGGCGTGCGCGGCGGCCGGCTCGGCCTCCTGGGGGGCACGGCCCTCGCCGGCCGCCGACAGGTAGGGGATCCAGACCGTGGCGCGCAGCGTGGGCAGCTCGGCGGCGATCTCGTTCACGGCGTCGGAACGGTCGTAGCTCTTGCCGTTGTAGTGGTAGCCGTCGACCGCGATGAGCACCTTGGGCTCGATCTGCCGGAACCGGTCGACGATGCTCGGCACCCCGAAGTCGGGCGAGCCGGCCGACCAGACGGCGCCGAGCGAGGCCGTGGCGAGGAAGGCGATCAGGGCCTGCGGGATGTTCGGCAGGTAGCCGGCCACGCGGTCGCCCCTGGTGACGCCGAGCCTGGCCAGGCCGGTGCGGACGCGGGCCACCTCGTCGCGCAGCTCGGCGTGGGTCAGCTCCTGGCGGGCGCCGTCCTCGGAGACGAAGACCAGGGCGGTGCCCTCGGTGCGCCGCAACGCGTTCTCGGCGTAGTTGACCTCGGCGCCCGCGAACCAGGTCGCGCCCGGCATCTCCCCCGACAACACCGGCCCGTCGCCGCGCTCCCCGACGACGTCGAAGTAGTCCCAGATCGACGTCCAGAACTCCTCAGGACGGTCGACGGACCACTGCCACACCTCCTCGTAGCTCGCGCCGGACCGCCCCAGCCACTCCAGGTAGCGGGTCAGCTTGGCGGCGGACACGACCTCGCCGGTCGGTTCCCAGAGAAGCGCACCTTCAGCAACCATGTGCCCCATCCTGTCGCCCGTCAGGTGGAAAGTCATACCTGACCTCCCCCATAACTTGCTACCTCCGTAGGTGGTCCACCGCCATACGGGCGGCGGTGCCGATCACCGCGTCCGCGCGCGGCTGGATGACCGCCGTGCTGAACGAGCGGGTGAACACCGCCACCGCGTACCGGCCGCCGTCGGGGTACTCGACCACGCCGACCTCGGTGCGCAGCGTCGGCAGCGACCCGGTCTTGCCGCCGACCTCGACGTCGTCGTACGGGAAGCCCGAGGCCAGCCGGTGTGGCCATACCTGCATGTTGAGCACGCCGCGCATCCAGGAGCACGACTGCGGCGAGGCGGCCTCGTCCCGCCAGATCATGGACAGCAGGCGGGTCATCTCGCGCGGGGTGCCGCGGTTGGTGTGCGCGGGGTCGAGCGCCCGCATGCGGGAGATGTCGTCGGGATCCAGGTACGGCCACCCATGGCCGGTGTCCAGCTCCATGGTCTCGTACAGGTCTCGGCCGCTCTGCAGCATCCGGGTGCCGTCGAGGCCGAAGGCGTCCAGCATGGCGTTGACGTTGTCCATGCCCACCCGGTCGAGCAGCACGTCGGCGGAGGTGTTGTCGCTCACCGCCATCATCAGGTACGCCAGGTCGCGCAGCGACATCGTCACGTCGTCGAGCATGGCCGACAGGCCCGTGGGGCCCGAGACCCGCTGGCCGGACGTCACGGTCGTCGGGGCCGTCGCGTCCAGCCGCCCGGCGTCGGCCTGCCGGCAGAACTCGACCAGCAGCGGCAGCTTGTACACCGACGCCAGGGGCATCGGCTCGTCGGCGCCGTGGCCGGACTGCCGTCCGGAGTCGATGTCGCAGGCGTGCAGCCAGCCCGTCACCCCGGCCATCCGGAACAGCGACGCGTAGTCGGGATCGCTCATGCCAGCATCCCCGGCCTCCGGCTGATCCGCCGCGCGGGCGCGGCGCCCTCGTCGGTCATCCCGGCGTTCTCCTTCAACGTGCGTACGGCGACGTCCGAGAACTCGGCGACCCAGTCCTGCTTCGGGCCCGTCGCCGCGCGCCAGGCCGTGGAGACCCGGCACGCGATCGGCGAGCCTAGCAGCGGCCGCCAGGCCAGCCCAGGGACGTCCGCCCTGGGCCCGAACGCCACCGCCTGGCCGGCGAGCACCAGGCCGAGCCCGGCGCCCTGGTGCACCTGGCCGGGCACGTACCCGTGGCGGCGGCACTCGGCCAGCGTCTCGGCGTGCCAGCCCGGCTCGCCCTCCTTGGGCGGCATCAGCAGCTCGCGCCCGGCCAGATCGGTCAGGTGCACCTCGCCGGCCCCGGCCAGCGGGTCGTCCCCGGCCAGCAGCACGCCCAGGGGCTGCACGAGCACCTGGCCGAAGTCCAGGCCGGGGGCGGCGACCGGATGGCGGACGAGCCCGACGTCGATCGCGCCTCCGGCCAGGGCGGACACCTGGTCGGCCGTCCAGGTCTCGACGGGGACGAGCCGTACGTCCGGGTTGACCGCGCGGAAGCCCGCGACCAGGGCGGCGATCACGGAGGCGGCCAGGTCAGGCGGCACGCCGATCTTGAGCACGCCGCCGTCGCCGCGGCGGGCCAGCTCGCGCAGCCGCTCGACCCTGGAGACGATCTCGCGGGACTCGCCGAGCAGCAGCCGTCCGGCCTCGGTCAGGCGTACCTGCCGGGCGGAGCGGTCGAAAAGCTGCACGCCGAGCTCCTCCTCCAGACGTTTGATGCGCTGGCTGAGCGGCGGCTGCGCCATGCCGAGGCGGATCGCGGCGTTCCCGAAGTGCAGTTCCTCCGCCACGACGACGAAGTAGCGGAGATGCCGGACCAAGTCCATGACCAGCCACTATATCCAGATTTATATCTAGATAGCCGTCATATCAATATTGGACGCGACTCCTCCGTCTCTGGTGTCCTCGGGCCATGGCATCACAAACGGGGACACTGTACGGGCGCGCCCGGCCGGAGGGACCACGTCGCGGACGGCGGCGCAGGTGGCCGCTGGTTCTGACCGTCCTTGTCGTGCTGATCGTGGCGGCGGGGGCCACGGTCTGGCTGTTGCGCACGAAGGGCTCACCCGAGCAGACGACCGACGAATACCTCTCGGCCTGGTCCGTCCAGGATTATGCGAAGATGCGGGCGCTCGTCGCCGACCCGCCCACCGACTTCGAGGCCTGGCACCGGCGTTTCCGCACCGACCTCAAGGTCGACCAGGCCACCTTCGCCCGCTCCCGCTCGACCGGACCCTTCGCCGACGACGGCCCGGACGACGACGGCTACCTGGGCTTCTCCGTCAGCCTGCGAGGCCCCCGGGACTGGACGTACGGCAGCCGGCTCAAGCTGGTCGAGCGGGACGGCGCCTGGAAGGTCGCCTGGACCCCGGCGACCATCCACCCCAAGCTCAGGAAGGGCCTCTCGGTGCGCCTGGTCGCCCAGAAGCGCGACCCCATCAGCGTCCTGGCCGCCGACGGCACCGAGATCGGCGGCGCGGACGCCCCCGGCTCGGTGCAGCAGCTGGTCGAGGGCATCAAGCAGACCTACCCCGACCGCTTCGACCTGGGCGGCGACTCCATCATCGGCCTCTACAAGGGCGACGAGCTGGTCGAGACGCTGGCCAGGCCGGGCGGCACCAAGCCGTTCAGCACCACGATCGACCTGAAGGTGCACGCGGCGGGGGCCGCGGCGCTGGAAGACGTCACCAAGCCGGCCTCGCTGGTGGCGCTGCGCGCCTCGACCGCCGAGATCCTGGCCGTGGTCAACAAGCCCGGCGGCTTCAACCGGGCGCTGCTCGGCAAGTACCCGCCCGGCTCGACGTTCAAGGTCGTGACGGCCTCGGCGCTGGTCGCGGACGGGGTCGAGCCCGGCAGGACGGTCACCTGCCCGGCCGAGAAGAACATCGGCGGCTTCCCCTTCCACAACGCCGGCTTCAAGGACTACGGCACGCTCTCCTTCCAGGACGCCTTCGCGCACTCGTGCAACACGACGTTCGGCGAGATGAGCGTGGCCGAGCTGAACGGCGGCAGGCTGGCCGAGGTGGCCAGGAGCTTCGGCTTCGGCATCCCGATCAAGCCGGGCGTGCCCGCCGTGCGGGCCGAGTTCCCCGACCCCAAGGACGACACCGACCTCGCCTCGGCCTCCATCGGCCAGGGCCGGGTGCTGGCCAGCCCGCTCAACATGGCCTCCGTCGCCGCCGCCATCGCCTCGGGCGCCTGGATCCCGCCGCGGATCGTGGCCAGGGAGATGGCCTCCGACGACCGTCCGCGCCCGCTGGAGCGGGGCGTGGTGTCGGCCCTGCGCAAGCTCATGCCCGCCGTCGTCACGGACGGGACCGCCAAGGGCGCGCACTTCCCCGCGGGCACCGCGGGCAAGACCGGGACGGCCGAGTACGGCTCGGGCAAGGAGCCGCCCGCGCACTCGTGGTTCATCGGCTACAAGGGGGACGTGGCGTTCGCGGTGATCGTGGAGGGCGGCGGCGCCGGCTCGGCCGTGGCGGCCCCCGTCGCCGCCCGCTTCCTCGCCGCCCTGCCCTGACGCGCCGCACGGGGGCGCGCGTGAGCCGGGTAGGAGGTCGTCAGCGGGGGCGGGGGGCGTCAGCGGAGGCGGGGTGTCGTCAGCGGGGGTGGGGGCGACCGGGCGGGGTCAGCCGGCCTTGCGGTCCAGCGGGGAGGTCAGGCCGGCCACCGCGGCCACCACCTCCGAGGCGTCCGACAGATCGGGCAGCACCAGGTCGGCGCCCGCCTCGCGCAGCTCGGCGGCCGTCGACCGCCCCGAGGCGACCCCGATCACGGCGGCCCCGCCGATCCTGGCGGCCTGCACGTCGCGCGTGGAGTCGCCGATCACCACCGTGTTGGCCGCCGTGAACGGCGTGCCCAGCCGCTGCTTGGCCCTGCCCTGCGCGACCTGCAGCAGCGTCGCCTTGGGGTAGACCTCCTCGCCGTAGCCGCCGAGCTCGAAGTCGACGTACCTGTCCAGCCCGAACGCCTTGAGCTTGTGCACGGCGTTGCCCTTGATCGTGCCGGTCAGCACCGACTGCACGACGCCGTCGAGCCGGGCCACCGACTTCAGCGCGTCCTTGGCCCCCGGCATCATCCGGCCCTCCTTGGCCAGCCGGCCGCGCCGGTCGGCGAAGGCGAGGGCGAGCGCGGCCAGGAACCTGGGCAGGTGGTCGTCCTCGGCCGGGATGCCGTTGACGGCCAGCGTCTCGAAGACGATCTCGGAGTCGGGACGGCCGAGCGGCGGCACGAGCTTGACCAGCGGCCGGCCGGTCACGGCGCGGAACGCCTCGGCGTAGGCGTCCCGGGTCACGATGGCGACGTCGACCAGGGTGAGATCGACGTTCCAGAGCACAAGGCGGTTGATGGCGACCTCCTGAGGGGTTCCCGGCAAGGGTACGGCCCCGGCCCGGCCGGGGGCTGCCCCCCGGCGGATCCGGCATGTCCCCCTTCAGGCGTACTGGAGCGCCTGGGCGAGCGTGTCCACCACGGGCAGGCCGGTGCCCTCCAGCTCGGCCCGCGTGGTCATGCCGCCGGTGTAGAGCACCGCCCGCGCGCCCACGTGCCGCGCGGCGAGCCCGTCGTCGACGCTGTCGCCGATCACCAGGATCTCGCCGGGGTCGAGGTCGAGGGCCTGGATGTGCGCCGTCATGTGCACGGCCTTCTCGCCGCCCGTGGTGCCGACCAGCCCGTCGATCCGGGTGAAGTGCCGGGTGATGCCGAAGGACTCGACGATCGGCACGAGATGGGCGTGGGGAGCCATCGAGCACAGCGACTGGGTGCCGGCCCAGCCCCCGAGCACCACCTCGGCGTCGGGGGCCAGCCCGCAGGCGGCGCTGAGCCTGAAGTAGTGCTCGTGGAACCCGTCGTCCAGCAGCTCCCACTCCCCCTCGGCCAGCGGCCTGCCGAGCAGCCGCTCGTAGGCGACCCAGATGGGGCGGGTGTAGACCGCACGGAACCCGTCGGCGGTCAGCTCAGGCAGCGCGTACGGCTTGAACAGGGCGTTGGTGGCGCCGACGACGGCCTCGACGTCGTGGAAGAGCGTCCCGTTCCAATCCCAGATGATGTGTTTTGTCATGTCCCAGCAAGCTTATTCGACAAGGGTGACGATCCTATGAACCCAGCAGGTCCGGGATCTCCTGGGTGGCGTACCACATGAGCTCGTGGGCCTCGGCGCCGTCGACCGTGAAGCGGGCGTCGTCGTCGCCGTCGTCGGCTGCGGGCAGCGCCTCGACGGCGGCCTCGATGTCGCCGACGGCGTCGTGGTCGTCGACGTGCACGGCGGCCACCTTCGCCATCGGGACGGCCGCGGCCAGGCGCACGCGGGCCCGTTCCTCCAGGTCGACGCCGGCCGAGACAGAGCCGTCGGGCACCTCGGCGGCCACCACCACCCGCCGGTGCGCGGCGGCCACGCCGTCGGCGCGGTCGGCGGCCAGCATGCGCAGCGAGGCGCGGGCCGCCTCGGTCAGCGCGACGTACTCCAGTTCCTCGGTGTCGCCCGAGGCGTACCACTCGGTCAGCGCGGGGGTCACCGCGTAACCGGTCAGGGGGGCCGGACCCAGCTCCCCCGCCTCGACCGCGCGGGCGAGGGCGGGGAGGGTGCACGGCAGATAGACGCGCATCACGAACCTTTCCGAAATCGCAAGGGCACCATCATGCCCGTCGCAGCGTGAGCCGGAGTACGGTCTCCAGCTCTGTGAGGGTCGTGTCGGCGTCGCGGTGGTGGATGCCGGTGATGCCGAGCGCGCGGGCGGCCAGGATGTTGGCCTCGATGTCGTCGATGAAAACGCACTGCTCGCCGGGCAGTCCGACCTGGTCGAGGGCGTGGCGGAAGATGCGTTCCTCGGGCTTGCGCATGCCGACCTCGCCGGAGATCACGACCGCGTCGAAGAGGCCGTCCCATTCGTGGCGGGGGTAGGTGTTCGACCAGGAGTTAGACAACAAACACGTCTTAACACCATTTTTCCGTACGTCGCGGAGCATGTCGTACATGGCGTCAACCCGTTCGAAGCCCGCGAACATGCGCTCCAGCAGCCCCTCGGCCACCGGCGGCACGCCGTCAACGGTGAGCAGCCGCGCGGCCAGGTCGCGCTCGAAGGCCGGGCCGTCGAGCTCGCCGCGTTCGAGCGCGTGCACGACGTTCTGCCCCTCGCCGCCCCGGTAGGCGTGGTCGACCAGCTCGCGCATCACCGAACGGTAGTGCTCGGCGTCGATCCGGTCGGCCGCGAGCCACCGGGCGATGGAGTCGGTCAGGCTGGTCGTGAGCACGCCACCCCAGTCGATGAGCACCCCTGCGACCACGACCGCCTCCTCGCTCGAATCCGGTTCTAGGATAGAACCCCGCGAATCGGCTTTCGCGCCTACCCCGCGGCCCGCACCTTGGCGGCCAGCCTGCGGTGCTCGGGCGAGCGCAGCACGCCGGCCGCCTGCTGCGCCGACGCGACGGGCGCCGCCGACAGCAGGCCCCTCTTCTGCTTGAGCCTGAGCAACCGGACCACCGACTGGTCGAGGCGGTCCTCCGAGACGCGCCCCGACTTCACCGCCGCCAGCACCGCCTGGTACGCCTTGCCCAGGTCGTACGGCATGAGCAGCAGGTCGGCCCCGGCCAGCACGGCGCGCACCGCCACCTCGCCGTCGCCGTACTTCTTGCGCACGCCCTCCATGTTGAGCGCGTCGGTGGAGATCACGCCCTTGAAGCCGAGCTTCTGCCGCAGCAGGCCGGTCAGGATGGGCTTGGACAACGTCGCCGGGTCGCCCGACGGGTCGAGCTTGGGGAAGACGATGTGGGCGCTCATCACGGCGTCGACCCCGGCGCCGACGGCGGCCCTGAACGGCGGCGCGTCGATCCTCTCCCACTGGGCCATGGTGTGCTTGATCACCGGCAGGCCGGTGTGGCTGTCGACGGAGGTGTCGCCGTGGCCCGGGAAGTGTTTGGCCGTGGCCGCCACCTTGGCGTCGCCGAAGCCCTTGACCGCCGCCGCGACCATCTTCGCCACCGCGGCCGGGTCGTCGCCGTAGGCCCGCCTGCCGATGACCGGGTTCCGCGGGTTGACGTTGACGTCGGCGACGGGCGCGAAGTCGAGGTTGACCCCGAGCGCCCGCAGCTCCTCGCCGGTCGCCCTGGCCACGGCCCTGGAGTTCGCCGGGTCCTTCGTGGCGCCGATCTCGGCCGCGCCCGGGAAGTCGGTCATCAGCGCGGACATACGGGAGACCAGGCCGTTCTCCTGGTCGGTGCCGACCAGCAGCGGGACCTTCTTCGACGCCTCCTGCAGGCCGTTGGTGAGCTGCACGACCTGGGCGGTGGACTTGACGTTCGCCGGGAAGAGGATCACGCCGCCCAGGTGGTAGCGGGCGATCACCTTGGCCGGGGTCTGGGCGCCGTAGCGGGCCTGGTTCTCGCCGGAGACGGTGTCGGCGGCGGTGCCGTACAGGACGGGCATGAACAGCTGGCCGACCTTCTCCTCCAGCGTCATCCGCCGCAGGGCCCGCAGCACCGGGTCGGACTCGGCCTGCGGCGGGCTCTGTGGTGTCGTGCTGCCCGCGGGGGTGGCGGCGGGAGTGGCGGCGGGGGTGGCCCCGTCGCCCGCCGGGGCCGCACTCGCCGGGGCGCCACCGCCGCCGCCGCACGCGGTCAGCGCCAACACCAGGAGCCCTGCCGGGCCGATCCGTCTGAACATGCCTTCCAAGGTATCCATGCCGCGGCCCGCACGAGTCCGGCGCCCCGAAAACGGCCCGTTCACACCCCCAGCGCCGCGAGCCCCGGCAGGTGGGTGCGCGCGACCGCGCGCGCGTTCGCCGCCGTGACCTGGGCCCGCGCGGTGCGCGCCGCCATCCTGCACTGCTCCAGCGTGTGCGCGGCCAGCGCCGCCCGTACGGCTCCCAGCGCCGCCGCCCCCATCGACAGCGTGGTCGCCCCCAGACCGACCAGCACGCACGCCAGAGCCGGATCGGCGGCCGCCTCACCGCAGATGCCCACCGGCTTGCCGTGGCCGCAGGACATGGCGATCAGGTCGAGCAGCGCCGGCTGCCACGGGTCCTGGAGCCCGCTCACCGTGCCGAGCTGGCGGTCGGCGGCGAAGGCGTACTGGGCCAGGTCGTTGGTGCCGAGCGAGACGAAGTCCACCACCCCGGCCAGCTGCCCGGCCCGCAGCGCCGCCGACGGGATCTCGATCATGACGCCCACCTTGGACAACCCGCGCGCCCGGCAGGCGTCGGCGAACCATCCGGCCTCCTCGGCCGTGGCCACCATGGGCGCCATCACCAGCAGCTCGGCCGGCGCGTCCTCGGCCGCCGCCGCCAGCGCGCGCAACTGCGCGTCCATCACCTCGGGGTAGCGCCTGAACAGGCGCAGCCCGCGCTCCCCCAGCGCCGGGTTCGGCTCGGCGGGGGCGGGCAGGAACCGCAGCGGCTTGTCGGCGCCCGCGTCGAGCGTGCGCACGACCACGGTGGCGCCGGGCACGGCCTCCAGCGCCGCCCGGTAGGCCCGTCGCTGCTCCTCGACGGCCGGGGCCTCGGCCCGGTCGAGGAAGAGGAACTCGGTCCGGTAGAGCCCGACGCCCTCCGCCCCGGCGGCCAGCGCCTCCGCCAGCTCGGCGGGGCCGGCGACGTTGGCCAGCAGCGGCACCGCGTGCCCGTCGGCGGTCCGGCCCGGTCCCTTGGCCGCGCCGATCGCCGCCTGCTTCGCCGCCGCCGCGTCCCGCGCCCCGGCCACGTGGTCGTCGGACGGCTCCAGGCTCACCTCGCCCGTCGTGCCGTCCACCAGGACGGGGACGCCGGCGGGGATGCCGGTCGCCCCCGGACAGGCGACCACGGCGGGCACGCCCATCGCCCGGGCCATGATCGCGGTGTGGCTCGTGGGCCCGCCCTGCTCGGTGACGAACCCGGCCACGTCCCGCCTGGACAGCAGGGCCGTGTCGGCGGGCGCCAGGTCGGTCGCGACCAGCACGTACGGCACCTCGGGGGCGGCCGGCAGCCCCGGCATCGGGTGCGCGGTGAGCAGGGCGATCACCCGGTCCCTGATGTCGTCGAGGTCGGCCGCCCGCTCGCCCAGGTAGCCGCCGGCCCCGCTGAGCACGTCCCGGTACTTCGTGAACGCCTCGAAGACCGCCCGGGGAGCGGCCAGGCCCCGGTCGATGAGGGTCCTGACCTTCACCACCAGACCGGGGTCCTCGGCCATCAGCGCCTGGGCCTTGAGGATCTCCCCGGCCTCGCCGCCCGCCTGGTTGCCGCGGGCCTCAAGCTCGCCCGCGACCCGTGAGAGCGCGGCCGAGGCCCGCTCCTTCTCCTGTTCCGCCTCACCGGTGTAGGTGCTGCCCTCGGGGGGTTCGGGCACAGAGGCGGTCAGAACGTACGCGGGGCCGTGCCCGATTCCCGGGCTGACCCCAACCCCCCGCAGGTTCATGGCGCTCCGGCGATCGTGGCCAGTTCGTCCAGGATCTCCTCGGAGCCGTCGCCCTCCGCCGTGATCACGACGGTCTCGCCCTGCCGGACGTCGAGCGCCATGATGGCGAGGATGCTCTTGCCGTTGACCGGGGCGCCGCCGCCGCTGGCCTTGGCGACGCTGATGTCCATCGGGGCCAGCTGGGCCCGTTTCACGAACGTCGCCGCGGGACGGGCGTGCAGACCCACCTCCGCCGCGACCGTGACCTTGCGCTCACCCATGAGCCTCTCCTTCTGTACCCGGTCCAGACCAGCTGGACCCTTGCGTGAATGGCGGCCGGCCGCTCGCGGTCGGGCCGGGCGCCGGCGTGGCTGGGGGCACGCCTATTGTGACGTCTTCTGCCGGTACGACCTTGCCGCTGAGGCGTCGTACGCCGGTCTCGGGGACCGCGCCGACGCTGTCTACGTCCATGTGAACAGCTCGTCCCCCACGTGCACCGCCCCCTGGACGATGCCGGTCACCGACTCCGAGAGGGCGTCCAGGGCCACGACGGGGCAGACCGGGGACCGTCCGCCGGCCTCGACGACGGACGGGTCCCACGCCACCACGGGCTGCCCCGCGCTGACCCTGTCGCCCTCGGCCGCCAGCAGCTGGAACCCCTTCCCCTTGAGCTGGACCGTGTCGATGCCCAGGTGCACCAGCACGCCCCTGCCGTCGTCCCCCACGATGACGTAGGCATGCGGATGCAGTTTCATGATTTTTCCCGCTATGGGGGCTACGGCCTTGCCGGGCCCCCGCAGCGGGTCGATCGCCGTTCCCGGTCCCACCATGCCCGCGGAGAAGACCGGATCGGGCACGGCGGCCAACCCCACAGCCGCCCCCTCGACCGGGGCGAGAACAGTCGTCATGGTCTCGCCCTTAGCCGATGATGTCCTCGATGTCGCTGGCGATCGTGTCCGCCTCGGGCCCCACGACGACCTGGACCACGTTCCCCGCGGCCATCACGCCGTGCGCCCCCGCCGCCTTGAGTGCGGCCTGGTCGACCTTGGACGCGTCGTGCACTTCGGTGCGCAACCGGGTGATGCAGGGCTCGATCTCGATGATGTTGTCGGCACCGCCGAGACCGGCGATGATCGCATTCACATCCGCCGCCATCCGGTCCTCCCTCGTTCCAACTCCGTGACCAGGCTAAACGAGGTGCCTCGCTCAGTCCGTCTGCGTGACCTTGTTGAGGCCGCGCGGCGAGTCGGGGTCGATGCCGAGGCGCCGGGCCAGCGCTTCGGTGAGGAGCTGGCCGGGGATGATCAGGCCCATCGGCGCCACCCATTCGGGCAGGTCGGGGCCGTTCAGCGCGGCCGTGCCGGCCTGCGCGAGCGCGTCGCCGCCGCCGATCGTGTACGCCGCCGCGCCCGCCGCCACGACCCGCTCGGCCAGGGCCACCGTGCCGGACAGCGTGGGGCTGTTCTCGGCGGCCACCAGCAGCGCCGGGGTGTCGGCGTCGACGACGGCGATCGGGCCGTGCAGCAGGTCGGCGTAGGACAGGCCCATGGCGTGCAGGTAGCAGGCCTCCTTGAGCTTGAGCGCGGTCTCCAGGGCCGTGGAGAAGGCGAGCCCGCGTCCGGACACCACCACGCCCGGCTTGTCCAGCAGCCCTTCGACGACCGCGTCCAGGTCGCCCGGCTCGGCGATCAGCTTCTCCACCGCGTCGGGCACCCGCCGCAGGTCCTCGGCGTTCACGTCGGCGCCCAGGCCCAGCGCGAGCACGGCCAGCGCGGCGAGCTGCGTGGTGTAGGTCTTGGTCGCCGGGACGGCCTTCTCCTCGCCGGCCAGCGTGCACAGCGCGACGTCGGCCGCCTGGGCGAGCGGGCTGTCCTCGCCGCCGTTGGTGATGCCGACCGTCTTCGCGCCGCAGTCCTTGGCCCAGGCCAGGGTCTCGACGATCTCCTCCGTCCGGCCCGACTGGGAGATCGCGACGGCCAGCACGCCGTCGAGGTCGAGCTTGCGCCGGTAGGTCGTCGCGATGGACGGCGCGGCCAGCGCGCCCATCCGGCCCGCGTGGGACTCGACCAGGTAGCGGCCGTAGACTGCGGCGTTGTCGGAGGTTCCACGCGCGATGAACAGCAGCTGGCGAGTCTGCTCGCCCACCGCCTTCACCTCGCCCACCCTGGGGAGCAGGGCGTCGAGCGTGGCCCGCAGCGCTTCCGGCTGCTCGGCGATCTCACTGCGCATCTTGGTGGTCATCCTGAGCTCATCCCTCGATTCATACGGTGTCGGACTTGACCGTCTTTCGCGACATGTGGTCTAGTCCGGACTAGACCAGTACGAACCATAGCCCATGGCCACCAAACAAGAAATCTGCCCATAGACTGCCGCACCACCAGATCCAGATTTCTTCTTTGCCGATCGAGGGGAGGATCCGTGGCGCACATCGATCCGGATAGCCCGGTGCCCAAGTACTTCCAGCTTCGCGAGATCCTGCTGGACCTCATTGACAGCAACGAGCTCAGCATCGGCGCGGCCATCCCGTCCGAGCGGGAGCTCTGCCAGCGGTTCGGCCTGTCCAGGATGACCGTACGGCAGGCCGTCGACCACCTGGTCTCCGAGGGCCGCCTGCACCGCGTGCCGGGCAAGGGCACGTTCGTGGCCAGGCCCAAGATCGAGCTGGCGTTGCAGCTCACGTCGTTCACCGACGACATGAGGGCGCGCGGGATGATCCCGGGCTCGCGCGATCTCGACCGCCGCATCGTGCGGGCCAGCGCCCACCTGGCCAAGGAGCTGGGGATCCAGCCGGGTGAGGAAGTGCACTTCATCGAACGCCTGCGCACGGCCGACGGCGAGCCGCTGTCCATCGAACGGGCGCACATCCCGGTCAAGCTCGCCCCCGATCTGGCTGATGACGACCTGTCGGACAAATCGCTGTACGAGCTGCTGGAGAGCCGCTACGGGCTGGTCATGGACGCCGGCGAGCTCACCATCGACGGCGGCATCGCCGACCCGAGCGACGCCGACCTGCTGAAGCTGCCGCGCGGCGGCGCCGTGCTGCTGCTCCAGCGCAGGTCCTTCTCCGGCGGCGTCTGCGCGGAGCTCGGCGTGTCCACCTACCGCGCTGACCGCTATCAGCTGCGGACCATCCTCGAAATGCCCGTTAGACGGGGCTAGGGCCACTCCGCCGGGCCCGGACGGCCTGCCCGGCGGACGCCTGACTCCCACCCCCCGGAGGAACGCCCGGTGAACGAGACCACCGCCGCCGCCCGGCCTTCGCCGTTCGCACGCGTGATGAACGTGCTCCAGCGGCTGGGCCGCTCGCTGATGCTGCCCATCGCGGCCCTGCCCGCGGCCGCGCTGCTCTTCCGGTTCGGGCAGCCCGACATGCTGGGCTCCAACGGCCCCGCCCCCGGCGGCCTGGCCGACGTGCCCGGGTTCGCGTGGATGAGCCAGGTCGCCGAGGTGCTGGCCGCGGCCGGGGACGCGCTCTTCCAGAACCTGCCGCTGCTGTTCGCGGTGGGCGTGGCCATCGGCTTCGCCCGCAAGGCCGACGGCACCACCGCGCTCGCGGCCGTCGTCGGCTACCTGGTGTTCGACCGGGTGACCAAGGTGATGTTCTTCGGCTCCGACATCCGCGACACGGTGGCCATCCGCCAGGTCCAGGACCAGGGCATCAAAGAGGTCATCAACTACGGCATGCAGAACCCCACCAAGGTGCTCGGCGGCATCGTGATGGGCCTGGTCACCGCGCTGCTGTGGCAGCGCTTCCACCGCATCAAGCTGCCGCCGTGGCTGGCCTTCTTCGGCGGACGCCGGTTCGTGCCGATCATCACCTCCATCGT
The DNA here is from genome assembly GCF_040649795.1 of Nonomuraea sp. NPDC048881. Taxonomy (NCBI): domain Bacteria; kingdom Bacillati; phylum Actinomycetota; class Actinomycetes; order Streptosporangiales; family Streptosporangiaceae; genus Nonomuraea; species Nonomuraea sp. NPDC048881. The sequence goes on along the minus strand of NZ_JBEZGC010000001.1, from coordinate 468,049 downwards.
CGCGCTGCTCCTCGGCGTGCTGTTCGGCTGGCTCTGGCCGGTCCTCGGCGAGTGGATCCGGCACGCCGGCGAGGCCCTGGCCGCCATCGGCCCGATCGGCACCGGCATCTACGGCCTGATCAACCGCCTGCTCATCCCGCTCGGCCTGCACCACTTCGTGAACTCGGTCGTCTGGTACGTCGTGCCGCAGTGCGAGGTGGGCGGTCACGTGCTGGGCGGCGACTGGAACTGCTACTTCGGCGGCGCCCCGCACTCCGGCCAGTTCATGGCCGGCTTCTTCCCCGTCATGATGTTCGCCCTGCCGGCCGCCGCCCTGGCCATGTGGCGGGCCGCGCCCCCGCACCGCCGGGCCACGGTGGGCGGCATCATGCTCTCGGCCGGGCTGGCCTCGTTCGTCACCGGCATCACCGAGCCGATCGAGTTCGCGTTCATCTTCGTCGCGCCCGCGCTGCTGGTCGCGCACGCCGTCCTGACCGGCCTGGCGATGGCCCTCACCACGCTCATCGGCGGGCAGCTCGGCTTCGGCTTCTCCGCGGGCCTGCTCGACATGCTGCTGAACGCCAGCAAGTCCAACACCCAGAACCTGCCGGGCATCCTGCTGCTCGGGCTGATCTACGGCGTCGTGTACTACGTCGTGTTCACCTTCCTCATCCGCAGGTTCGACATCATGACGCCGGGCCGGGAACCCGAGCCCGACCTCGACTCCGGCGAGACCTAGCGGCCGTTTTCCGCCACGCCCGCCGTGGTAGGAACCTGGCATTCCCCCGCTGACGGACCACCGAGCGGGGGTGAGGACCATGGGCGCGTCGCCCTGGTCGGCGACGTTCGCGGTGCTGCAACGTATCGGCCGCTCGCTCATGATGCCCATCGCCGTGCTGCCCGCCGCCGGCCTGCTCTTCCGCTTCGGCCAGGACGACCTGCTCGGCAAGGACGGCCTCGGCGGCCTCCTGCCCTGGATGCTGCCCGTCGCCAACGTCCTGGCCGCGGCCGGCGGCGCCCTGTTCGACAACCTGCCCGTCCTGTTCGCGATCGGCGTCGCGATCGGGTTCGCGCGCAAGTCCGACGGCTCCACCGCCCTCGCCGCCCTGGTCGGCTACCTGGTGTTCGACCGCGTCAGCCGCACGCTCTTCTACGACGCGGGCCACGGCGCGGTCTACGACAAGGTCATCGTCGCCACCCCCCAGGGGCCGATGCTCGACCTGGGGGCCCAGAACCCCACCGGCGTGCTCGGCGGCATCGTCATCGGCATCACCGCGGCGCTGCTCTGGCAGCGCTTCTACCGGCTGAAGCCGCCCCCGTGGCTGGCCTTCTTCGGCGGACGCCGCTCGGTCCCGATCATCACCGCCGTCGCCGCCCTGCTGCTCGGCGTCGTGTTCGGGCTGGTCTGGCGGCCGGTGGGCGACTGGCTGTCCGGCGTCGGCGACTGGCTCTCGGCCCACGGCACCGTGGGCACCGGCATCTACGGCGTGGCCAACCGCCTGCTGATCCCCGTCGGCCTGCACCACTTCCTCAACACCATCGTCTGGTTCACCCTGCCCGAGTGCCACGCCGGCGTGCACGGCGCCACCCGGGACGCCGCCGGCGACCTGAACTGCTACTTCGCCGGCGAGCAGGGCGCCGGCATCTTCATGACCGGCTTCTTCCCCGTCATGATGTTCGGGCTGCTCGGGGCCGCCATCGCCATGTGGCGGGCGGCCCCGCCGGAACGCCGCAAGTCCGTGGGCGGCATCATGTTGTCGGCCGGGCTGACGGCATTCATCACCGGCATAACCGAGCCCCTGGAATTCGCCTTCATATTCGTCGCGCCGGTGCTTTTCGTGGTGCACGCCCTGCTGACCGGGCTGTCGATGGCCCTGATGGCGGAATTGGGCGCGCGGCTCGGCTTCACCTTCTCCGGCGGCGCCATTGACATGCTGCTGAACGCCAGCAAATCGAACACCCACCGGCTCGGGCTGATCATCGGCTTCGGGCTGCTGTATTTCGTTCTCTATTATCTGATCTTCGCGTTCCTGATCCGCCGCCTGAACATCCCCACCCCCGGCCACGAACCCCCCGCCCCGCCGGCCCCCTAGGCGCCCCGCGCGCCGACGACGAAGCCCCCGCCCCTCCTGCTCGCGCAGGGGGACGGGGGCCCGTTCAGGCTCGCCTCAGCGGGTCAGACGGCGTTCTTCGGGTCGCCGTGGCAGCGCTTGTACTTCTTGCCCGACCCGCAGGGGCAGGGCGCGTTGCGCTCGACGTTCCCGTACGCGGCCCGCTCGGCCGACGTGGTGCGCACCCGCGTGTGCTCGACGTCGCCCTGCTCGCCCGGGGCGGAGTACTCGAGCTCGGCCGGGCGCTGCGGCGCGCGCAGGGCCGTGGAGATGATCGACCGCGTCTCGGTGACCGCGGCGTCCTCCTCCTCGACGATCGGGTTCTCCTGTACCTCGACCTCGAGGTTGAACAGGAAGCCGACGGAGTCCTCCTTGATGCCCTCCAGCATCGCGGAGAACATCTCGAAGCCCTCGCGCTGGTACTCGATCTGCGGGTCCTTCTGCGCGTAGGCCCGCATGCCGATGCCCTCGCGCAGATAGTCCATCTCGTAGAGGTGCTCGCGCCACTTGCGGTCGAGCACCGACAGGATGACCTGACGCTCGAAGTTGCGCGTGGCCTCCGCCCCGAGCTGCTCCTCGCGCCTGGCGTACGCCTCCAGGGCGTCGGCCTTGATCTTCTCGGAGATGAACTCGGCGGTCAGCTCCTCGCGGCTGCCGGCCTCCTCCACGAGGTTGTCGATGGTGACCGTGACCGGGTAGAGCTCGCCGAACGCCTTCCACAGCCGGTCGAGGTCCCACTCCTCGGCGAAGCCCTCGGAGGTGGCGCCCGCGACGTAGCCGTCGATCACGTCGCCGATGAAGCCGCGCACCTGGTCGTGCAGGTCGGCGCCCTCCAGCACGCGGCGGCGCTCGGAGTAGATCACCTTGCGCTGCCGGTTCATGACCTCGTCGTACTTCAGAACTTCCTTGCGGATCTCGAAGTTCTGCTGCTCGACCTGGTGCTGGGCGGAGGCGATGGCCTTGGAGACGATGCCCGACTCGATCGGCTGGTCGTCGGGGATGCTCAGCCTGTTCATGATCAGCTCGACCCTGGCCGCGTTGAACAGGCGCATGAGGTCGTCGCCGAGCGAGAGGTAGAAGCGCGACTCGCCGGGGTCGCCCTGACGGCCGGAACGGCCGCGGAGCTGGTTGTCGATGCGGCGCGACTCGTGCCGCTCGGTGCCGAGGACGTAGAGGCCGCCGAGCTGGGTGACCTCGTCGTGCTCGGCCTTGACGGCCGCCCTGGCCTTCTCCAGCGCCTCGGGGTAGGCCTTCTCGTACTCCTCCGGCGTGTCGACCGGGTCGAGGCCGCGCTGGCGCAGTTCGAGGTCGGCGCGGAACTCGGAGTTGCCGCCGAGCATGATGTCGGTGCCTCGACCGGCCATGTTCGTGGCGACGGTGACGGCGCCCTTGCGGCCCGCCTCGGCGATGATCGACGCCTCACGCGCGTGGTTCTTCGCGTTGAGCACCTCGTGCGGCACGCCGCGCCGCTTGAGCGCCTTGGACAGCCGCTCGGACTTCTCCACCGACGTGGTGCCCACGAGGACCGGCTGACCGGCCTCGTAACGCTCCTTGATGTCCTCGACGACCGCGTTGAACTTGGCGTCCTCGGTCTTGTAGACGACGTCCGGCTGGTCCTTGCGGACCATCGGCCGGTTGGTCGGGATCGGGACGACGCCCAGCTTGTACGTCTGGTGGAACTCGTTGGCCTCGGTGGCGGCCGTGCCGGTCATGCCGGACAGCTTGGCGTAGAGGCGGAAGTAGTTCTGGAGGGTGACCGTGGCGAGAGTCTGGTTCTCGTCCTTGATCTTCACACCTTCCTTGGCCTCGATGGCCTGGTGCATGCCCTCGTTGTAGCGCCGGCCGTGCAGCACGCGGCCGGTGAACTCGTCGACGATGAGCACCTCGCCGTCGGCGACGATGTAGTCCTTGTCCTTCTTGAACAGCTCTTTCGCCTTGAGCGCGTTGTTCAGGAAGCCGACCAGGTGGGTGTGCTCGGGCTTGTAGAGGTTGTCGATGCCGAGCCAGTCCTCGACCTTCTCGACGCCGGCCTCCAGGATGCCGACCGTGCGCTTCTTCTCGTCGACGATGTAGTCGCCGGTGCTCTCCTCGCCCGGGTTCTTCGCCTCGACGCCCTTGCGCAGCCGCGGAACGATCTTGGCGAACTCGCTGTACCACTTGCCCGACTGCTCGCCGGGGCCGGAGATGATCAGCGGCGTGCGGGCCTCGTCGATGAGGATCGAGTCGACCTCGTCGACGACCGCGAAGTTGTGGCCGCGCTGGACGCACTCCTCCAGCGACCACGCCATGTTGTCGCGAAGGTAGTCGAAGCCGAACTCGTTGTTGGTGCCGTACGTGATGTCGGCCTCGTACTGCTTGCGACGCTCGTCGGGCGCCTGCCCGGACACGATGCAGCCGACCTCCAGCCCGAGGAAGCGGTGCACACGGCCCATGGTCTCGGCGTCGCGCTTGGCCAGGTAGTCGTTGACCGTGACCACGTGGACGCCCTTGCCGGACAGGGCGTTGAGATAGGCGGGCAACGTACAGGTCAGGGTCTTGCCCTCACCGGTGCGCATCTCGGAGATGTTGCCGAGGTGGAGGTTGGCGCCGCCCATGATCTGCACGTCGAAGTGCCGCTGGCCGAGCACGCGGCGAGCCGCCTCGCGGACGGTCGCGAACGCCTCGGGAAGCAGGTCGTCGAGGCTCTCGCCGTCGGCGTAACGCTGCTTGAACTCGTCGGTCAGCGCGCGCAACTCCGCGTCGGACAGGCTCGTGAAGTCGTCCTCGATGGAGTTGACCTGATCGGCGATCCGCTTGAGCTTGCGCAGAGTCTTGCCTTCGCCGGCACGTAGGATCTTGTCGAGAATGGCTGCCACTTTATGTAAAGCTCCTCGCAGGTCTACCCCGGCGGCGCCGCCAGGAGGAGAGGCCGAGACAAACTTCCCCGGTTGCCATCGTAGGCGGTTCCGCAACCAGACACAGCCACCGTGACGACGAGGGCGCCGGACACGTCTGGGAGAATGGGGCCAAGGCAGAGGGTATGCCGGTTGAGCGCCGGTTCGCACCAATAGCGGGATATCCGGCAAAGGAAGGATTTAGTCATGGTTGAGGGGAAGAAGTCCGAGCACACGGAGAATCTCGGCAACCACGGCGGGCGCGCCTCCTCGTGGCTGGCCGTGACTGTCATGGTGGTGGGCACCATCGTGGCCGGCTTCGGGCTGACGGCCGACAACTGGACGCTGGTCTGGGTCGGCGCCGGCGTGTTCGTCGTCGGCGGCATCCTCGCCCTCGTCTTCGACATCTTCACGGACGTGGTGATCGACGCCCCCCGCGTCGGCATGCGCGCCGAAGACCACCGCTGACCCACCCGGCACACGGCGGGCCCCGACGGACCGGGCGCCCGCCGTTCCCATGCCAGGCCCCCTCCTGGACTCTTTCTTCTCGGCATCCAATTCCCCAACCCCGGTACATCGGCGTGTCGCCCCCGCCCCGCCGCTCCCGCCCCTCGCACGGCGCGTCTCTCCCGGCCCGCCCTTCCGGTCCAGGGCGTGCCCGGGGGTGGGCCGATTCTGTCGGTGGGCGCCGCTAAATTCCTCCCATGGATAGCCCTACCGTCCCCCAAAGCCTCCCGGGGTTCGCCGCATGACGAACGTGACCGACCTGACCGCCGACGAGGCGCGCCGGGTCATCCTGCGTGCCCAGGGGCTCATCGGCGCCGACGCGCGCAAGGGCGGGGTGCGCGGCATGCTTCGCCGGCTCGGCGCCGTACAGCTCGACACGATCTCCGTCCTGGCCCGCTCCCACGAGCTGGTCGCCTACGCGCGCCTGGGCGCGGTGGGCAGGCCCACGGTCGAGCGCGCCTACTGGCACGATCCCGCCCAGAGCTTCGAGTACTGGTGTCACGCCGCCTGCATCCTGCCCATCGAGCACTGGCCGCTCTACGCCTTCCGGCGCCGCGCCTACCGCGACCGGCGCTACCGCTGGCACGAGGTGCCCGACAGCGTCGACAAGCTGCTGCAGCAGGTGCGCGACTCTGGCCCGCTCACGACGTCCGACGTCGGCGGCGCCAAGAACGGCGGCCCGTGGTGGGACTGGTCCGACTCCAAGATCGGGCTGGAGTGGCTGCTCGACATCGGTGAGATCACCTGCGTGCGCCGCGTCGGCTGGCGCCGCGTCTACGACCTGACCGAGCGCGTGGTGCCCGCCGACCTGCTGGCCGACGACCTGCCCGACGAGGAGTGCGTCGTCCTGCTGGCCGCCATCGCGGGCCGGTCGCTCGGGGTGGCCAACCGTACCGACCTGCTCGACTTCCTGCGGCTCAAGGGCAAGTACGCGGCGATGCTCGACCAGGCCCTGCTCAGCGGCGCCGCCGGGCTGGTGCCGGTCAAGGTGGCGGGCTGGCCGGCCAAGAAGGGCCAGGCCAACGCGTGGGCCGATCCGCAGGCGCTGGAGTCCGAGCCGCGCGGCCGCCATCGCACGACGCTGCTGTCGCCGTTCGACTCCCTGATCTGGCACCGCGGCCGCACCGAGCGCGTCTTCGGCTTCAAGTACCAGCTTGAGCTCTACGTGCCCAAGGAGAAGCGCGTCCACGGCTACTTCACGATGCCGGTGCTGGCCGGGGGCCGCCTGATCGGCCGGGTCGACCCGGCTCGTGAGGGCACCACCCTGGTCGCCCGTCAGGTCCACCTGGAGCCCGGCCTGTCCCCGGCCAAGTGGGCCGACGCCCTGCGCGACGCCCTGTGGTCGGCCGCCGACTGGGTGGGCTGCGACGCCGTCCGCGTCGAACGCACCGACCCTCCGGAGCTCGCCCACCTCCTGACCGCGCCCCGGCCGTAGCTCATCAGCGGGCCGGCACTACGGCCGCGCCCGCCACGGCCGGAGAAGGGTGACAGGGGACGAGGGACGGCGATCGCACCGACTCACCGTCCCCGAAGGACGGGTTCGGGGCGCGACCGGCAAGCACCGCACGCACCTGCGCCACCGTCACGTGATCAGAGGGCGCGGCCGGCGGCCTCTGCACATGCCCGCGCCAGGGTCAGGTGATCTCCAGCATGCGTTCGCGTACCGCATAGACCACCGCTTCCATCCGCGAGTGCAGCTGAAGCTTGTCGAGGATGTTGCGGACGTGGTTCTTCACCGTGTTCTCGGAGATGAACAGCTGCTTGGCGATCTCGCGGTTGTTCATGCCCTTGGCGACCAGGCGCAGGACCTCCATCTCGCGGTCGGTCAGCCGGGGCACGGGGAGCTGCGGCGGGCGTTCGGCCTCCTTGCGGCTCATGTTCGCGAACTCGCTGATGAGCTTGGCGGCCATCGCCGGGTTGATTAAGGACTGGCCCTCGTGCACGCCCCGCACCGCGGCGGGCACGTCGTTGATCTGCACGTCCTTCAGCAGGTATCCGGTGGCGCCGGCCTTGATGGCCTCGAAGAGGTCCTCCTCCTCGTCGCTCACCGTCAGCATGATGATGCGGGTGCTCGGGACGGACGCCCTGATGCTCTTGGTCGCCTCGATCCCGTCCTGCCGGGGCATGCGCACGTCCATCAGCGCGACGTCGGGCATGAGGCGATCGGCCAGTTCGACCGCCTCCTGCCCGTCGCTCGCCTCACCGACCACCTCGATGTCGGGCTCCGCGGCCAGCGTCAACGCCAGGCTTCGCCGGATCAGCTCGTGATCGTCAACGATCAGCACGCGGATCGGCTCGCTGTCTGCCGTGCGGACCTCGCCGGACTCGGTCACGAGCCCTCCTCGGTCCGACTTGCGCCTGCCTTGCTCACGGGGAACCTGCTCATCGGACGGCCGCTCCGCTGTCACGCCCGGTCGGGGCCGTAGCGGCGGTCCGCATGGCGGTTGTCCCGTCAGTACCCTCGCTTCGCTCGCTCATCTGAACCTGACTGAGCTCGCTCACGTCTCCTCCTCGTCGGGGGGCCAGAGCCGTCGGACCGCCATGATGGCACGTATGGCACGGTCCTCGGGTGGTCGAGAAGATCTTCCGGTGTGCGATCAGGGCTCTACGAGCCGCAACACGCCGTAGTTGTACCCGCGCCGGTTGTAGACCACGCTCGGCAGGCCGCTCTCCTTGTCACGGAACAGGTAGAAGTCGTGCCCGACCAGTTCCATCTCGAGCATGGCCTGGTCGATGGTCATGGGTTCCGCTCTGTGGAACTTCTCCCGCACGACGAGCGGGCCGTCGCCGTCCATCTCGATCGGGACGATGTCGTCGTCGAGCTTGTCCTCCTGCACCGGCAGGTCCTCGTAGGACTCGGCCGGCTCGGGGACGGGCTTGGCTCCCCGGGACGGCGGGCCGGCGACGTCAGGGAGCGTCGCGGTGAGCTCCGCCACCGAGGGCGGGCAGTGGTTGCCGTGATGGACCTTGCGCCGGTCGGCCAGCCGGCGGAGGCGGCCTTCCAGCTTGTCGAGGGCTAGGTCGAGGGCTACGAACCGGTCGTCGGCCGAGGCTTCGGCGCGGATGGCCGGGCCTTTCGAATGGATGGTGAGTTCGACGCGCTCGCGCTGGTCGGCGAGGCGAGGGTTGCGTTCTTTGGACACCTCCACATCGACTCGGATGAGTTTGTTGTCCAGACGTTCGATCCTGGCCAGCTTGGTCGTCACCTGGTCTCGGAACCGGTCACTCACTCCTGTGTGCCGACCCTTGACGATGATGTCCATGCAACAGCCCCCCTTCGTCTAACGACTGAGCAAGAGCGCCCGACGATGTGCGTACCGGACGGGGTTTCCTGTCCGCCTCTCTGTCACCGCTACCCTCTTCCGCCACGACGTCACCGGGTTCTCGGGTGGCACCCGTCCGGCCGACCTGGTCTTCGACCCCACATTCGCCTGCTGAGGATTTCGCAGCTCTGTTGCCACTACTGCCCTTCTCTTCTGGCGAGGGACATCTGGACCCTCGGGAAGGCAGGACTTACCCCTAAGCCGCACCGTGATCGGTCGACAAAGAGTCGCCTTACGTGGACCGTTTTGCCTGCGGCTGGCCTCGGCTAGCAGAGCCGGGGACACCGACTCTGCGCAACCACGGACCCGGACGGGTGCCATGTCAGAACGCTATCCGCATCCTGGGCGAATGTCAGCCGGAGGCTCGGCCAAAGGATCACTTTCCGTGATTTTCCCGGAGTTCCGGACGTCCGAATGACTCCGGCGCCGGCGGTCGCCAACCCCTGCGGCCACGCGGCTTCCGGCCGCCTGAGCTGTGCCACCTCTTGTTCCCGGGAAGAGACATCCCCTCTTCAAGACGTCCCCAAGAATTGGATCTTTCTTTACCGACAGTGATGCAGAGCGATTTCAAGATCTTCGGCGTGTCGCGGCGACGGTGGCCGCCAACGGCACCCGCAGACCGGCGGCGCGCAGTGCTCGCGCGGCTTCGGTGAGCGAGGCGCCGGTGGTCAGGACGTCGTCCAGCAGCACCGCAGACGGCGCTGGAGGGCCTTTCACGCGCCCGGCCACACAGAGGGACCCGGCGAGGTTCGCGGCGCGCTGCGTGGAACTCAGGCCCGCCTGGTCGGCCACCCGTCGAGCCTGCCGCAGCGCCGCCCACGGCTCGGCCCGCACGCCGGACGCGACCAGGTGACGGGCGACGAGCACCGCCACCCGGCCCATGGGATCGTGCCCACGGACCCGCAGCGCCCTCCTCGCGCTCGGCACCGGCACGACGGCGAACGGCCCCCGCGCCCATCCGGCCCCGGTCCCGGCCGCCGCGTCCAGCGACGTGAGCACGGTGAACGCCAGCACCTGCGCCAGCACGCCGGCCAGCCCCACCGCCCCCCGCTCCTTGTACGCCAGGATCGCCGCGCGGGCCGCGCCCTCGTACGACGTGGCCGACCAGCACTCGGGCAGGCCGGGCGGGCCCGGCTCAGGCCCGCGCCTGGCGGGCGCGACCGCCATCCCGGCCGCGCATTCGGCGCAACACCGCGCCCCGGCACGCCCGCAGCCCACGCAGGACTGCGGCAGAAACACATCAAGCACCCCCGCCAACACGCCCCCAGCATGCCCCCCACCACCGACAGTTCCCCCGGCTCCGCGCACGCGCCTCCCAGAAGGGAGGCGGTTCGTGCGGACGGGCCCCTCGCAGTCCGGGCGGAGGACCAGTCCAGGAACGACCGAACCCAGGCGGAAGGCGGTCCGGGGGACGGGTTCAGCCCAGGGGGAAGAACGGGTTCTTGGCGTTGGGTTCGATCTTGCTGGTCCAGCCCTGGCGGTCCTGGTTGAGCTCGATGATCTTGGGGCCCTTCTCGGTGCTCGCCTCCGCGAGCACCCGCCCGTTCAGCGCCGTCACCCCCGCCAGCCGGTCCTTCAGCGGGATCCCGATGGTCTCGCCGTCGCCGATGTCGATCTCGTTCAGGATCTGCCCGGCCTTGCTCTTGATGAGGACCAGCAGGTGCTCGTCGTCCTCCCAGGCGATGTCCTCGATCTCGTACTCGACCTCCGTCGAGGTCAGCGTCTGGAGGTTGCCGAGCATGGGCCCGTTGAGCCCCTCGCTCAGCGCCCCGAGCTGCACGGTGTTCTTGCCGGTGCGCAGGGCCACCCGCACGCCGTCCCTGGCGATCCGGAACGCGGTGACGTCGAGGCCGTCGAGCCCGGGGGCGGAGACGCGCTCGGGGCCGCGCCCGCCGTTGGGGTCGTACCGCAGGACCACCTTGTTGTGCTGGTCGAACGTCCACAGGGAGCCGTCGCGGCGCCAGGTGGGGTCGGTGAGGTCGGCGCCCTCGACGACCTGCTGCCAGCGGCCCTCGGGGGTGAGCCCGGCGATCGAGATGCCGGTGGAGGTGCGCGCCGCGACGATCGCGCCGGTCTGCTGCGTGGACAGCGCGAACGCCTTGAAGTCGGTGTTCCCCTCCCCCGCCGGCCCGGACACGGCGATTCCTGGGCCCTCGGGGCTCATGACGTGCACGGACCCCTTGCTGGTGTAGTACGGCGTGCCGCCGCCGTTGTCCAGCCAGTGGGCCTCCAGGTTGGGCGGCTCGGTCCAGTACTGCTCGCCGTCGACCTGCACCTCGATGGTGCGGCTGTTGGCGACCTTGTTGCTGGTCAGGCTGTACTTGAGCTGCGCCACCAGGGCAGCCTTCTCGCCCAGGTCGAGCGGCAGGAGCGGGCCCGAGAAGTTGATCAGGACGCGGTCCTCGCCGGTGCCGACCGACTCGACCTGCGTGCCCTCGGGGAACACGGTGCCCACGGCGCCGCGCAGCGCGCCGCTCGGCCCCTTGAGCAGCCGCTTGACGATGGTCTGGGCGAAGGTCTCGGTCGGCTTGAGCCGCAGGCACACCCGGTCGACGACCAGGCGCTCGCGGGCGCTGTTGAGGTAGTACAGGTTGGTCAGCCGGTACGCCCGTGCCACGTCGGACTTGGTGAGCAGCAGCCCGTCCGGCAGGTCGTCGACGCGGTAGACGCCCCGGGCGTCCTTCTTCAGCACGAACAGCCGCTCGGGCGCGTTCCCCGACAGCGGCACGTACGCGTCGTCGGGGTCGATGCGGGCGACCTGCTTGCCCTTGAGCCCGTACGTCTCCGGCTCGTCGCCCTCCCCCGGGGGGTCCACCTGGTACGCGTCCTCGATCACCGTCACCGGCCCGGACGCCTTCCACTTGGCCTGGGCCTTGGGCGTCAGGTACCTGGCCAGCACGGTGGGGTCGTCGGGGTAGGCCGCCATGGCCGCCTGGAGCCCCTTGATGAGGTACTCGGGGTTCCAGTCGTCGCGCGGCGGGACGGCGATCATGCGCTGGAACGGCTTGTTCAGCGGATCGCCGCCCCCGGTGTCGCTCACCGTGTACGGCCCGCTCACCGGGATCACGGTGCACCCCGAGCCCGCGCAGGCCACGGCCGCGGCGAGGGCGACCGCGGCGCCCACCCGTCTAGTCCTCCTCATGGCCGCCTCCGTCCCCCGAGGCCGGGAGCAGCACCGGCGTCATGTGGCTGCGCCAGGTGCGCCGCATCTCGATCTCGGGCGGCACCAGCGACAGCGGCGAGCCCTTCAGGTCGGCGCCGGCCAGCCTGGGCAGCGTGAGGCGGAACTGCGAGCCCTCGCCCGGCTGCCCCCACGCCTGGAGCCAGCCGCCGTGCAGCGTGGCGTCCTCGCGGGAGATGGCCAGGCCGAGCCCGGTGCCGCCGATGGTCCTGGCCCTGGACGGGTCGGCCCGCCAGAACCGGTCGAAGACCATCGTCTCCTCGCCCGGCTTGAGCCCGATCCCGTGGTCGCGCACGGCGACGGCGACGGCGTCCCGGTCGGCCCCCACGGTCACCACGATCTCCCTGCCCTCGCCGTGCTCGATGGCGTTGAACAGCAGGTTGCGCAGGATGCGCTCGACGCGGCGGTTGTCGACCTCGACCATGCACGGCTCGTGCGGCAGGCGGATGTCGAAGCGGGTGGAGTGGCGCTCGGCCAGCGCCTCGGAGTCGGCGATGGCCCGGTGGACGACGTCGCGCATGTCCACGGAGTCGACGTCGAGCGTGGCGGCGCCGGCGTCGTAGCGGCTGATCTCCAGCAGGTCGGCCAGCATCGACTCGAACCGTTCGAGCTGGGCCTGCATCAGCTCGGCCGAGCGGGCGGCCATGGGGTCGAAGTCCTCGCGGGCGTCGTACAGCAGGTCGGCGGCCATGCGGACGGTGGTCAGCGGCGTGCGCAGCTCGTGGGAGACGTCAGAGACGAACTGGCGCTGGACCTGCGACAGCTCCTCAAGCTGGTGGATCTTGAGCGCCAGGTTGGCGGCCATCTCGTTGAACGAGTTCGCCAGGCGGGCCAGGTCGTCCTCGCCGCGCACCTTGAGGCGTTCGTCCAGCTTGCCGGCGGCCAGGCGCTCGGCGGCCTGGCGGGCCAGCCGCACGGGCGTGACGACCTGCCGCGCGACCAGGTACGCGATGGCGGCCAGCAGCAGCACGAGCCCGAGCCCCACCACGACGATGGCCAGCCGGACGTTGGACAGCAGCTCCTCTTCCTCGCTGAACGGGAAGAAGTGGTAGACCTGGTAGTCCTGGCCGGTCGTGGGCTCGTGCACGACGCCGCCGACCACGAACGTCAGCGTGGCCTGGCTCTGCCCGGCGAACCTGATCGACTCGATCTGGATCTCGGTCTTGCCGTACTCGGCCCGGTTCATGTACTTCTGCAGGCGCTGCCGGAGCGAGGCGGGCACGTCGGCCTGCACCACCCGGCCCGAGGCCCGCGACATGCCGGGCTTGGCCTCGTTGAGTATGAGGACGTCGTAGCGCTTCTTGGAGCCGTCCTCGCCCGACCCGGTGACGGTGTCCATGACCTCGTCGAGCGGGTTGACCTTCTGGTCGGTGTCGGGGGCCTTGGCGCCGTCGTCGGAGGGCGGGATCAGCGCGTCGGCGATCTGCAGGCGGTCGGCGTACGCCTCGTTGAGCGACGACTGCTGGCTGCTCGCGACCACGGACCGGTTGATCTCGTCGGACAGGAACGTGCCGAGGACGACCACGACGGTCACGGAGATCACCAGTGTGCTGGTGACCACCTGGAGCTGGAGCGAGCGCCGCCACACGCTGCGCACCCGGCCCGCCGCACGGCGCACCCTCCGGCGGACGCCGCCGAGAATCTGGCGGATCGTCCGTCGGCGGGCTTTTCTGGTCGGGGGCATGGCGGGGCGGGGCGAAGGCTAGGCGGGGCCGGCTTTGTAGCCCACGCCGCGGACCGTCACGACGATCTCGGGGTGCTCGGGGTCCTTCTCGATCTTGGCGCGGAGTCGCTGCACGTGCACGTTCACCAGCCGGGTGTCGGCGGCGTGCCGGTAGCCCCAGACCTGCTCCAGCAGGACCTCGCGGGTGAAGACCTGGCGCGGCTTGCGGGCCAGGGCGACGAGCAGGTCGAACTCCAGCGGCGTGAGGTTGATCGTCTCCTCGCCGCGCTTCACCGAGTGGCCGGCCACGTCGATGGTGATGTCGCCGATCTGCAGGATCTCGGGCGTCGGCTCGTCGGTGCGGCGCAGCCGCGCCCGCACCCGCGCCACGAGCTCCTTGGGCTTGAACGGCTTGACGATGTAGTCGTCGGCGCCGGACTCCAGCCCGAGCACGACGTCGATCGTGTCGCTCTTGGCGGTGAGCATCACGATCGGCACCCCCGACTCCGCCCTGATCCTGCGCGCCACGTCGATGCCGTCGGCGCCCGGCAGCATCAGGTCGAGCAGGACAAGGTCCGGGCGTGTATCCCGGAACGCGTCGAGGGCCTTGTCGCCGTCGGAGACGAAGGACGGCTCGAAGCCTTCTCCGCGCAACACGATGCCGAGCATCTCGGCGAGAGCGGCGTCGTCGTCGACGACCAGCACGCGACCTTTCATGGCCCCTCATTCGTTCTACGCATTGTGGGACATACCCGCACGATCGCTGAAGGTTACCCTTGGTCGGCCCATGTGTGGGACATGAGCCCTACGAAAGGCGAATTTTAGGTTCCCCCGGCAACCACAAACCCAGTCTGCGGTAACGGAGCGACTTTCGGCCATCCCCGGCTGCCTTCCTTGCCCCGTTTCGCCGATAAATGAGGGCAAGATGAGCCGGCGAATCACCTCGGTGACACCAGCCACCCGCCCAGCGTGCCAGGATTGGGATATGTCAGACGGTCACGGACGCACGCCCGAGACGCCCCCAGGCTGGTCTGCCGAACAGCCCCCGCCCTACAGCGCCCCGCAGGCTTCACCGTGGACCGCGCCGGGATCGCCCACGCAGACGCCGTACGGCCAACCGTACGAGCCGCAGGGCGAAGCCCCCCAGCCGCCGCCCTACGGCCCGCCGGGGCCTCAGCCACCCTACCCCCAGCCGGGCCACCCGCAGTCCGGTCATCCGCAACCGGGGTACCCCCAGCCCGGATACCAACAGCCGGGACACCAACAGCCCGGCTATCAGCAGCCTGGCTACCAGCAGGGCGGCTACCAGCAGCCCGGATACGGCTACATGCCGCCGCCCGCGCTGCGGCCCGGCATCATCCCGCTGCGGCCGCTGGGGCTCGGCGACATCCTCGACGGCACGATCAAGCTGATCAGGTCCAACCCCAAGGCCGTGCTCGGCCTGTCCGCCGTCGCCGCCCTGCTCGGCGCGGTGCCGCTGGCCGTGGGACAGGCGGTCATGCTCGGCTCGATGGGTGACATCCTCGACGATCCGCAGGCCGCCTCCGCCGGTCTCGACAGCTTCTACGGCCTCGTCGCCCAGTACAGCGGCATGTTCGCCTCGTACGCGATCCAGTTCGTCGTGGTCACGGTGCTGACCGGCGTGCTGACGCGCATCCTCGGCCGGGCCGTCTTCGGCGGCAACATCACCGCCGCCGAGGCCTGGCACCTCAGCAAGGGCCGGCTCCCGGCGCTGTTCGGGGTCGTCGGGCTGATGGCCGCCATGATGGTCGTGCCCCTGATCGTCCTCGCGCTGGTCGTGGTGGCGCTGGCGATGAACGTCTCCTCCTCCGAGGGCGTCGGGCTGACCATCGGCGTGATGGGGCTGTTCGTCCTGCTGTTCATCCCGTACTACCTGTTCATCACCACGCGCTTCGCGTTCGCCGCGCCCGCCGTGGTGCTGGAGGGCAGGGGTCCGATCGACGCGATGCGGCGCTCGTGGCACCTGGTGACCGGCGACTTCTGGCGGGTGCTCGGCATCCTGCTGCTGACGTCGCTGCTGGTCGGCCTGGTGTCGGGGGTGCTGTCGGTGCCGTTCTCGTTCGGCGGGACGCTGATCGGCATGCTCGGCGGCGGCTCGCCGGGCTCGGCCGTGGTCGCGGCGGTGTTCATCGCCGCCGGCGCCACGCTGAGCTCGATGTTCGCCTATCCCTTCCAGGCCGGCGTCTCCGGCCTGCTCTACGCCGACCGGCGCATGCGCGGCGAGGCGTTCGACCTCGTGCTGCAGACGGCGGCGATCGAGCAGCAGCGCCAGGGTTGGGTGCACGCCTCGGCCGACGATCTCTGGCACCCGTCCAACTCAGCCAGGTCGTGAGCCCGGTCGTGAGCCCGGTCGGCCGGGAGGAGGCGGCGCGCAAGGCGGCCGAGGAGCTCCTCAAGCCCGGATACGAGAAGGAATCCCTGTTCGACCAGCTCTACCGGCGTTTCGTCCAGTTCATCGGCGACCTGACCGACGCCGTGACGGGCGGCGGCCCGGCCGGCGGGATCATCGCCGCGGTCGTGATCACGCTCATCATCCTGGGCGTGATCATGCTGGTCGGCTGGCGGCTGCGCAGGACCGCCCGGCGGAACGCCATGGCCCCCGGCGGCCTCTACGGCGAGCGTGTGCTCAACGCCGCCGAGCACCGCAGGGCCGCCGAACGCCTGGCCGCCGAGGGCGAATGGACGCAGGCCATCCGCGAACGCCTCCGCGCCATCGCCCGCGACCTGGAGGAACGCGCCCTGGTGGACGGCATGCCGGGCCGCACGGCCGACGAGCTGGCCGCCGAGGCGGGCAGGGCGCTGCCCGGCTTCGCCGCCGAGCTGGCCGCCGCCGCGCGCTCGTTCGACGACGTCAGCTACGGCGGCGTGCCCGGCACGCAGGCCGCGTACCAGGCGATGAGCGACCTGGACGAGCGGCTGCGCCAGGCGCGGCCCGTCCCGCTCGCCGTGGGAGGCGGGCCGTCGTGAGCGTCTGGAACTCGGAGCCGGCCGCGGCCGGCAGCGCGCCGAGCGCGAACACCACCCCGGTCACCGCCCCGGTCACCACCCCGGTCGCCACTTCCGCGCCGGGGGCCGCCGGGCCCTCCGCCGCCACCTCCCCCACTGCCCGCTCCACCTGGCGGGCGAGCCGCATGATCGTCGTACTGGGCCTGGTCGTCGTCCTGGTCGCGGTGGCCGCGGTGCTGCTCGGCCCGCAGCGGGGCCCCTCGCGGTTCCTCGACCCCTCTGACACCTCGCTCGCCGGGTCGAAGGCGCTGGCGGAGCTGCTGCGGGCGCGGGGCGTCCAGGTCGACCGGGTCGACTCGGTCGAGGCGGCCGCCGCCAAGGCCGCGGGCGGCGGCCGGCTGCTGCTGGTCACCGACCTGACCTACCTCGACGAGCACCGCCTCGCCGAGATCCCCGGCGACCGGCTGATCGTCGGCGACCTGCCCGGCCTCGGCGTGCTGGCCCCCGGCACGAGCACCGAGCGCGAGCCGTCGCGGGTGCGCTCCCGCGAGCCCGGGTGCGCACTGCCCGCCGCCACGCGGGCCGGCAGCGCGCACGTCGGCGGCCTGGTGCTGAACGGCCCGCCCGGCGCCGCCTCCTGCTACCCCGCGGGCGACGGCTACTCCCTGGTCAGCTACCGCACCGGCGACGGCGCCACCACCACGGTCGTCGGCGACGGCGCGTTCATGACCAACCTGCGCCTGCCCGAGGACGGCAACGCGGCCCTCGCGCTCAACCTCGTCGGCACCGGCAGGCCCGTCACCTGGCTGGTCCGCCCGGACAATCCGCCCCCGCTCGACCTGCCCGGCTCCGAGGGCAAATCGATGTACGAGCTGATGCCCCCGAGCGTGCCCTGGGCGATCCTGATGACCTGCCTGACCGTGGCGCTCGTCGCGTTCTGGCGGGGGCGCCGCCTCGGGCCGGTGGTCACGGAGAGGCTGCCCGTCGTCGTGCGGGCCGCCGAGACGGTCGAGGGCCGCGGCAGGCTCTACCGCGCCAGGAGGGCCAGGCAGCGGGCCGCCGACTCGCTGCGCGCCGGCACGGTCGACCGGCTCACGCCCCGCCTGGGCCTGGCCCAGGGTGCCGGGCCGCACGAGCTGGTCGCGGCCCTGGCGGCACGGATCGCCGACGACCCGCAGGTGGTCGGCGCCGCACTGTACGGCCCGCCGCCGGCCGACGACGCCGGGCTCGTCGCGCTGGCCGGGTACTTGGACTCCATCGAAAGGCAGGTCAGTGAACTCTGAGGAGACTTTCCGCGTGGCCCCCTCGGGCGAGGCGGCCAGGGAGGCGCTCGGCGCGCTGCGGGCCGAGGTGTCCAAGGCCGTGGTCGGCCAGGACGCCGTGGTCACCGGGCTCGTCATCGCCCTGCTGTGCCGGGGGCACGTGCTGCTCGAAGGCGTGCCGGGCGTGGCCAAGACGTTGATGGTGCGCACTCTCTCAGCGGCCCTGTCGCTCGACTTCAAGCGCGTGCAGTTCACGCCCGACCTGATGCCGGGCGACGTGACCGGCTCGCTGATCTACGACGCGAAGTCCAGCGAGTTCGAGTTCAGGGAGGGACCGGTCTTCACGAACCTGCTGCTCGCCGACGAGATCAACCGAACCCCGCCCAAGACGCAGGCGGCGCTGCTGGAGGCCATGGAGGAGCGGCAGGTGAGCGTGGAGGGCGCGGCCCGTCCGCTGCCCGACCCGTTCGTGGTCTGCGCGACCCAGAACCCGGTCGAGTACGAGGGCACCTACCAGCTCCCCGAGGCCCAGCTCGACCGGTTCCTGCTCAAGCTCACCGTGCCGCTGCCGCCGCGCGACCACGAGATCTCGGTGCTCGAACGGCACGCGCGCGGCTTCGATCCGCGCGACCTGTCCGACGTCAAGCCCGTGGCCACGGCCGAGGACCTGGCGGCCGGCCGCGAGGCGGTCTCCCAGGTGCACGTGGCCCCCGAGGTGCTCGGCTACATCGTCGACGTGGCCCGCGCGACCAGGAGCTCGGCGTCGTTGCAGCTCGGCGTCTCGCCGCGGGGCGCGACGGCGCTGCTGGCCGCCTCCAGGGCGTGGGCGTGGCTGTCCGGGCGCCCCTACGTGACGCCCGACGACGTGAAGGCGCTGGCCAGGCCGGCGCTGCGGCACCGCGTCCAGCTGCGGCCCGAGGCCGAGCTGGAGGGCGCGACCGCCGACGGCCTGCTCGACGGCATCCTGGCCTCGGTCCCGGTCCCGCGCTGATGGCCCGCTCCGACGCACGCGAGAGGTCCGCGGCGGGCTCGGCCGGGAGGCGCCGATGGCTCTGACGGGACGCGCCGGACTGCTGGCCGCGGCCGGGATCGTGGTCGTGCTGCTCGCGCCGCAGCCCGGGGCCGCGCTGGCCGGGGTCTGCCTGCTGCTGGCCGCCGCGATCATCGTGGACCTGGTGTTCGCGGGCGCCGTGCGGCCCCTGCGGTTCCACCGTTCTGGCGACACGCTCGTACGGCTGGGGCAGACGGCCACGGTAGAGCTGATCGTGGAGAACCCGGGCCGCCGGCGGGTGCGCGGCCGGATCAGGGACGCCTGGCCGCCCTCGGCCGGGGCCGTCCCCCGGATCGCCGAGCTCGACGTGCCGGGCGGCGAGCGGCGCAGGATCGTGGTCACGCTCAACCCGACCAGGCGCGGGGACCGGTCGTCGGTGGCGGTGACCGTGCGCTCGGTCGGGCCGCTCGGCCTGGCCGCCCGTCAGGGCAGCCACCGTTCGCCCTGGTCGGTGCGGGTGCTGCCGCCGTTCCTGTCGCGCAAGCACCTGCCGTCCAGGCTGGCGCGGCTGCGCGAGCTCGACGGCCGGCATCCGGCGCTGGTGCGCGGGCAGGGCACCGAGTTCGACTCGCTGCGCGAGTACGTGGTGGGCGACGACGTGCGGTCCATCGACTGGCGGGCCACGGCGCGCCGCAACGACGTGGTCGTGCGCACGTGGCGGCCGGAGCGCGACCGGCGCGTGCTGATCGTGCTCGACACCGGCCGCACGTCGGCGGGCCGGGTGGGCGACGCGCCGCTGCCCCTGGCCGGAGCCGCCGCGCAGGGCCCGGGGCTGCTGGTACGTCCCGACCTGCGGCCCGCCCCCGGCTGGCCGCGGCTCGACTGGTCGATGGACGCGGCGCTGCTGCTGGCCGCGCTCGCCGCCAGAGCCGGCGACCAGGTCGACTTCCTGGCCTACGACCGGGCGGTGCGCGCGTGGGTGAGCGGCGCGTCCCGTACCGAGCTGCTGTCGTCGCTGGTCAACGTGATGGCGCCGATCGAGGCCGAGCTGGTCGAGGCCGACGGGCAGGGCATGGTGGCCGCCGTCCTGTCCCGGGCCAAGCGGCGCTGCCTGGTCGTGCTGCTCACCGACCTCAACGCGGCGGCGCTCGACGAGGGCCTGATGCCGGTGTTGTCGCAGCTGTCCTCGCGGCACCTGGTGCTGGTCGCGGGCGTGTCCGACCCGCGGGTGGCGGCCATGGCGGCCAGGCGCGGCAGCACCGAGGAGGTCTACGACGCGGCGGCGGCCGAGCAGGCCCAGCTCGCGCGCAGGCGCATCACGGCCAGGCTGCGCCGGCACGGCGTCGAGGTCGTGGACGCGCCGCCCGAGGACATCGCGCCCGCGCTGGCGGACGCCTACCTGGCGCTGAAGGCCGCGGGCCGGCTCTAGACCGAGGGCCGCTAGGCCGTGGGGGCGACGTCGGGAGCGCGTTCGACGTCGCCGGTCTCGTTCTCGCGCAGGGCTCTGCGGCCGAAGACGATCACGTACGTCAGGAAGGCCGCCTCGGCGAGCACGCCGATGCCGACCCGCACGGCCGTGGGCAGCCCGGACGGCGTCACGAACGCCTCGATCAGGCCCGACACGAACAGCACCACGACCAGCCCGAGCGCGACGCTCATCACCGCCCGGCCCTGCTCGGCCAGCGCCTCCAGCCGTTTGCGCGGCCCCGGATCGATCACCGTCCAGCCCAGGCGCAGGCCGACGGCGGCGGCCAGGAAGACGCCGGTCAGCTCCAGCAGGCCGTGCGGTGTGATCAGGCCGAAGAAGATGTCCAGCTTGCCCCTGGAGGCCATCAGTCCGGCCGAGACGCCGACGTTCTCGGCGTTGCTGTAGAGGATGAACGGGATGGGGATGCCGAGCAGGATGGCGTAGATGATGACCTGGGCCGACACCCAGGCGTTGTTGACCCACACGTGGCTGGCGAAGGAGGCGGCGGGGTGCTCGGAGTAGTAGTCGGCGAAGTCGTGGTCGACGAGCTGGGCGATCTCGTCCGGCGAGGCGATCGACGCCTGCACGTCGGGGTTGGCGGCCACCCACGCCCCCAGCACCCACGCGACCGCGATGCTGGCCAGCGCCGCGGCCAGCCACCACCAGCGCGCCCGGTAGGCCACCACGGGGAAGGAGACGGTGAAGAAGCGGGCCAGCTCCCGCCAGGCGGGCGTGTGCGCGCCGGTCACCGCCGACCTGGCCCTGGCCACCAGCGCCGACAGCCGCCCGGCCAGCACCGCGTCACGGGAGGAGGAGCGCACGATGGACAGGTGCGTGGACACCCGCTGATAGAGGTCGACCAGTTCGTCCACTTCCGCGCCGGTCAGCGAGGAGCGGTTCTTGACCAGGTGGTCGAGCCGGTCCCAGACGGGGCGGTGTGCTGTGACGAACGCATCGATGTCCACCCGACCATTGTGGCCGCTCGATCAATGCGGCATTGCCGTTAGGCTCCACATATGTCAGAGGTTGTGACCGGGGACGCCGTCGTCGTCGAGGTGCGGGTGGCCCAGATGCCCTCGCGCGCGCTGGCGTTCGTCATCGACATGACGGTGCAGCTCGTCGTGCTGATCGGCGCGTACATGCTCCTGGGCGCGTTCGCGGTCGTCACGGACGACGCGATGCTCGGCGCGGCCATGATCGTACTGCTGGTGCTGGTCATGATCGGCTATCCGGTGCTCTTCGAGACGCTCAGCAGAGGGCGCAGCCTCGGCAAGCTGGCGCTCGGCCTGCGGGTGGTCGCCGACGACGGCAGCCCGGAACGCTTCCGGCAGGCGCTGTTCCGCGGGCTGGCCGGGCTGGTGGAGTTCTGGATGTTCTCCGGCGCGCCCGCGCTGATCTCCTCGCTGGTCTCCCAGCGGGGCAAGCGGCTCGGCGACATCTTCGCCGGGACCATCGTGATCTCCGACCGGGGGCCGCGCGAGAGCGGGCAGGCCATCCTCATGCCGCCGCCGCTGGCCGCGTGGGCCGCCACCCTGGAGCTCTCCCAGCTTCCCGAGGAGGTGGCGCAGGCCGCCCGCCAGTACCTGATGCGCTGGCACGACCTCACGCCGCAGGTCCAGCACGACATGGGGGTGCGCATCGCGACGCAGACCGCGGCCTTCGTGTCGCCCGCCGCGCCCGCGGGGGTGCCGCCGCACGCGTACCTGAGCGCGGTGCTGGCCGAGCGCCGGCGGCGGGAGGAGGCCCGCTTCGCG
This sequence comes from Nonomuraea sp. NPDC048881, assembly GCF_040649795.1. Taxonomy (NCBI): domain Bacteria; kingdom Bacillati; phylum Actinomycetota; class Actinomycetes; order Streptosporangiales; family Streptosporangiaceae; genus Nonomuraea; species Nonomuraea sp. NPDC048881. The sequence continues at coordinate 445,970 of NZ_JBEZGC010000001.1, read as the reverse complement.
CGCCAGGCCGCCCTGGCAGCCGGCGCCGCGCCGCGGTCCACGCCGTACGCGCCGTACCCGCAGCCGGGGCCGTACCAGCAGCCGGGGCCTTATGCGCCGCAGGGGCCGTACCAGCAGCAAGGGCCGTACCCGCAGGCGCCGCATCAGCAGGCGCCCTACCCGCGGCAGGCTCCGCAGCGGCCTCAGCCGGGGCCCGCGCCGGAGCCGCCGAAGGCGACTCCGGGCGGGTTCGCGCCGCCGCAGTGAGCCGGCGGCGCGGGATCATGCAGCGGATCAGTTGCCGCCGGGGACGCCGCGCCCGTGCTCGGGGTACGAGCCCTGCGTCTGCGCGTTCAGCTGGCCCATCTTGACGCTGTTGGCCTGGTTCGTCCGCGGGTCGTTGAGCTTGAGCACGTCCAGGCCCAGGTTGAAGTCCGAGCCGTAGATGTAGCCGTTGTAGTAGTACGCCGACCAGAAGCCCCCGTCGAGCGGCGGAGCGGTCTCGTCCGGCCCGCGCTCGAAGTAGGCGATCTCCTGCGGGTGGGCGGAGTCGGTGAAGTCCACCACCGAGATGCCGCCCTGGTACCACGCCTGCACCATGACGTCGCGGCCCTTGACCGGGATCAGCGAGCCGTTGTGCGCGACGCAGTTCTCGGTGTCGGCCTGGTGTCGGGCGATCTTGAAGTAGCCCTTGAACACGAGCTGCCCGCCGACGATGTCGTAGTAGGCGTTGGCGCCCTTGTTCGGGCCGATGGCCGCGTTGCAGGTGGCCCGGCTGCCGCCGCCCAGCTCGTCGGTGAAGACGACCTTCGTGCCCTCGTTGTTGAACGTGGCCGAGTGCCAGAACGCGAAGTTCACGTCATCGCGCACCTTCGCGGTGACCTTGGGCTGCTCGGGGTCGGAGATGTCGAGCAGGACGCCCTCGCCCATGCAGGCGCCCGCGGCGATGCCCTTCTCGGGGTAGGCGGTGATGTCGTGGCAGCCGGTGGTGGCCGACTTGCCGTTCGGGTACGGCAGCGGCAGGCCGGGGTTGCCGCCGTCGGGGAACAGGTTCGGCGTCGCGATGACGGCTGCGGCGGCCGGGTTGTCCAGCGGGACCTTGATGATCGAGATCAGGTCGTGCGGCGGCTTGCAGTCCGGGTAGTTCGCGTTGGGGCCGTAGGAGGAGACGTAGATATAGACGTTCTTGCCGTCGCGGCCGGGCACCAGCGTGTTGGTGTGCGAGCCGCAGTTGGTCTCGACCGACTTGACGTACTTGGGGTTGGACTTGTCGCTCACGTCGAAGATGCGCATGCCCTCCCACGACTCCTTGACGGAGGCGCTCTGGGAGGTGCTGCTGCACGAGTCGTCGTTGCGCGAGGAGTCGACGGACCCGAACAGCAGGTTGCCGTAGACGGACATGTCCATCTGGCCGCCTGGGCACACGACCGAGCTCACCAGCGACGTCTTCTTCGGCTGCTTGATGTCGTAGATCGAGAAGCCGTAGTAGTTGCCGACGAAGGCGTAGTCGCCCTGGAAGGCCATGTCGGTGTGGATGTCGGACAGCGCCTGTGGCTTGGGCACGTTCGTGACGTGCGTGATGTTGGAGCTCATGACGATCTCGCCGGGAGCCGGGATGTCCGCAGCCTGGGCGGGCAGTGTGGCGCCCGTTGCCGCCACGAGGGCGGCGACCAGGATGAGGGCCCTGCGGGGGGTGAACACTCCGTGGTCCTCCTATAAAGGGGGCATAAATCTCCGTCATCGTCGCTCACGCCGCCAGGACCTGGCCAGTGTCCAATGTGTCAAATCTTGTTCCGTTTCAACCTCTTTCGCTGGAGCGGTATATGGCCTAGAGTCCGCATTCTCGTCCCGAGCCAGTCAGGAGGCCGAGTGCGCGGCGCGCTCATCGTCATCGCGGGCACGCTGATTGCCCTGTCCGGCTGCTCCTCCGGCGCGTCCTCCGCGCCGCGGGCCGACTCCACCGCGCCGGTGCTCGCCCCCGGCCGTCCGGGCGAGCAGGCCCGCACGCTGGCCCCGGGCGAGGCGGCCACCGCCGTCCCCGGGCCCACGGCCAACGCCGCCGACATCACGTACGTCCAGGACATGATCGTCCATCACCGGCAGGCCCTCGACATGGCGATCCTGGCTCCCACCAGGGCGGACTCCGTCAAGCTCAAGGGCCTGGCCGACCGGATCAAGACGGCCCAAGGCCCGGAGATCCAGTTCATGACCACCTGGCTCAAGGAGCAGGACCAGAAGGTGCCCGACCACCACGCGGCGCACGGCGACATGCCCGGCATGGCCACGCCCGAGCAGATGGCGGCGCTGAAGGCGGCCACGGGCAAGGGCTTCGACCGGCTGTTCCTGGAGCTGATGATCAAACACCATCTGGGCGCCCTTGAGATGTCCGACCGGGTCCTGACCGCGGGCTCGCACATCAAGATCGAGGAGCTGGCCACGGACGTCAGCGTCACCCAGACGGCCGAGATCCGCCGCATGCAGGAGATGCAGGCGGCCCTCTAGCTCCCTAGGAGCCGACCCGCCAGGAGTGGAGGTAGTCCTCCTGCTCCGGGGTCAGCGTGTCGATGCCGATGCCGGCGGCGGCCAGCTTGAGCTTGGCCACCTCGTGGTCGATCTCCTCCGGCACGTCGTACACGCCGGGCACCAGGCCCGCCCGCTGCCCCGCCAGCCAGGCCACGGCCAGCGCCTGCGCGGAGAACGACATGTCCATGACGGCCGCCGGATGGCCCTCGGCGGCGGTCAGGTTGACCAGGCGGCCCTCGGCCAGCAACAGCAGGCGGTTGCCGTCGGGCATGACGTACTCGTCCGTGTTCGGGCGCACCCCCCGGTGCACCTCGCGGGCCATCTCGTCGAGGGCCCGCACGTCGATCTCGACGTCGAAGTGGCCGGCGTTGGCCAGGATCGCGCCGTCCTTCATCACGGACAGGTGCTCGGCCCTGATGACGTCCCGGTTGCCCGTCACGGTGATGAACAGGTCGCCGATCATCGCCGCCTGGGCCATGGGACGCACCTCGTAGCCCTGCAGGGTGGCGTCGAGGGCCTTGACGGCGTCGATCTCGGTGACGACGACCCGCGCGCCGAGCCCCTTGGCCCGCTCGGCCACGCCGCGCCCGCAGAACCCGAACCCGGCCACCACGACCGTACGACCGGCGAGCATGGTGTTGGTGGCGCGCATGATCCCGTCGAGGGTGGACTGCCCGGTGCCGTACCGGTTGTCGAACATGCGCTTCGTACGGGTGTCGTTGACGGCCACGACCGGGAAGCGCAACGCCTGCTCGGCCGCCATCTGCCGCAGCCTGATGATGCCGGTCGTGGTCTCCTCGCACCCTCCGCTCACGCCTTCGAGCAGGTCGGTGCGCTCGGTGTGCAGGATGTTCACCAGGTCGCAGCCGTCGTCGAGCACGAGGTCGGGGCCGAGGTCGAGGGCCTGGTGGATGTGCAGGTAGTAGGTGGCGCGATCGACCCCGGCCCGCGCGTGCACGGCGATCCCGTACGCGCGCAGGGCCTCGGCCACGTCGTCCTGGGTGGACAGCGGGTTGGAGGCGGCCAGCGCGATCTCGGCGCCGCCCGCCTTCAGCGCGCCCATGAGCACGGCCGTCTCGGCGGTGACGTGGAGGCAGGCCGCGATCTTGAGCCCGTCGAGCGGGCGTTCGAGCGCGAACCGCTCGCCGATGGCGGTCAGCACCGGCATCGAGCGCGCGGCCCAGGAGATCTGCCGCTCGCCGCTTTCCCAGAGATCCATGCCCAGCCCCTCGCGAAAAAGCACGGCTCCGGGAGGGGGACCCCCTCCCGGAGCCGCCCAGCCGATCAGTAGCGGTAGTGGTCGGACTTGTACGGGCCCTCGACGTGCACGCCGATGTAGGCCGCCTGCTCCTTGGTCAGCTCGGTGAGCTTGACGCCGAGCGCGTCGAGGTGGAGGCGGGCGACCTTCTCGTCGAGGTGCTTGGGCAGCGTGTAGACGCCGATCGGGTATTCGGCCGTCTTGGTGAACAGCTCGATCTGCGCGATCACCTGGTTGGTGAAGGAGTTGGACATGACGAAGCTGGGGTGGCCGGTGGCGCAGCCCAGGTTCATCAGGCGTCCCTCGGCCAGCACGATGATCGAGTGGCCGTCGGCGAAGACCCACTCGTCGACCTGCGGCTTGATGTTGTTCTTCACGATGCCGGGCAGCTTGGCCAGGCCGGCCATGTCGATCTCGTTGTCGAAGTGGCCGATGTTGGACACGATCGCCTGGTGCTTCATCTGCGCCATGTGCTCGGCGGTGATGATGTTGAAGTTGCCGGTGGTGGTCACGAAGATGTCGGCGATGCCGACGACGTCCTCCAGCGTGGTGACCTGGAAGCCGTCCATGGCCGCCTGAAGGGCGCAGATCGGGTCGATCTCGGTGACGATGACCCGGGCGCCCTGGCCGCGCAGCGCGTCGGCGCAGCCCTTGCCGACGTCGCCGTAGCCGCAGACCACGGCCACCTTGCCGCCGATGAGCACGTCGGTGGCGCGGTTGAGGCCGTCGATGACGGAGTGGCGGCAGCCGTACTTGTTGTCGAACTTCGACTTGGTGACCGAGTCGTTGACGTTGATCGCCGGGAAGAGCAGCTGGCCGTTCTTGTGCATCTCGTAGAGACGGTGCACGCCGGTGGTGGTCTCCTCGGTCACGCCCTTGATGCTCTCGGCGATGCGCGTCCAGCGCTTGTCCTCGCCGACCGTGCGGGTGAGCAGGTCGATGATGACGTGCCACTCCTCCGGGTCGTCGGCGCCGGCGGGGGGCACGGCCCCGGCCTTCTCGTACTCGGCGCCCTTGTGCACGAGGAGCGTGGCGTCGCCGCCGTCGTCGAGGATCATGTTGGGGGCGTCACCGCCGGGCCAGGTGAGGGCCTGCTCGGTGCACCACCAGTACTCCTCCAGCGTCTCGCCCTTCCAGGCGAACACGGGGACGCCCTTGGGGTCTTCGACGGTGCCCTCGGGGCCGACGACGACCGCGGCGGCGGCGTGGTCCTGGGTGGAGAAGATGTTGCAGCTGACCCAGCGGACCTCGGCGCCGAGCGCGACCAGCGTCTCGATGAGCACGGCCGTCTGGATCGTCATGTGCAGCGAGCCCATGATCTTCGCGCCGCGGAGGGGCTGGGAGGCCGCGTATTCCTTGCGCATCGCCATGAGGCCGGGCATCTCGTGCTCGGCGAGCCGGATTTCCTTACGGCCGAAGTCGGCAAGTGAAAGGTCGGCGACCTTGAAGTCCATCGGGATTCCCCTCGCGTCACGATTGCTGTCGCGGACGAGTTTAGGCGGCGCTCGGGCAGCCCCGCATCTCCGAGACAGCGAAACTGACGTAAGAATGTAAGGATGCGCATCACGGAAGCGGCCAAGCGGCTCGGCATGTCCCCACGAATGCTCCGATACCGGGAGGCACTGGGCCTGCTGCCGCCGGTCCGTGAGCGGGGGGCGCACCGCAGATTCGGGCCCGAGGAGCTGGCCGCCGTGGCGCAGGGGGTGGAGCTGGAGAAACGCTTCGACGTCTCGCCCGCCGAGCTGGCGTTCGCGTTGCGCGTACTGAGCGAGCCGCAGGTGGCCGCGGCCGTGCGCGACCTGGGCGTGCGCATCGGCCGCATCCAGGTGCCGCGCCGGGCCCTGGACTTCGAGAAGGAGAAGGCCCTGAGGCTCCTGCGACCCCAGGGCTGAGCGTCATACGCCCCGCGGAGCGTCAGCCGGCCGTCGTGCGCGGCCGGCTTCCGGGACGAGCGTCAGCTCGTCGTCGTGCGCAGCCGGTCGAGGTCGGGCTCCAGGTAGATCACCCGCGCGATCGGCACCGCGTCGCGGATGCGCCGCTCGGCCTCGTCGATGCCGCGGGCCACCTCGCCGGCCGTGTCGTCGTGCTCGACCGCGATCTTGGCGGCCACCAGCAGCTCCTCGGGGCCGAGGTGCAGCGTGCGCATGTGGATGATCCTGGCCACCTCGGGCGCCCCCTCCAGCGCGGCCCGGATCTGCTCCTCGACCTCGGGCGAGGCGCCCTCCCCGAGCAGCAGCGACTTGGTCTCGACGGCCAGCACGACCGCGATGATCGCCAGCAGCACGCCGATCATGAGGGTGCCGATGCCGTCCCAGACGCCGTCGCCGGTGATGACGGCCATCGTCACGCCGAACAGCGCGAAGATCAGGCCGAGCAGCGCGCCCAGGTCCTCCAGCAGGATGACGGGCAGCTCGGGCGACTTCGAACGGCGGATGAAGGCGAACCACGACTGCTTGCCGCGCAGCGGGTTGGACTCCTTGATCGCCGTACGGAAGGAGAAGCCCTCGGCGATGATCGCGAAGATCAGCACCGCGAACGCCCAGATGGGCCTGTCGACTTCGGCCGGTTCGGAGATCTTGTGCCAGCCCTCGTAGAGGGAGAAGACCGCGCCGATCGTGAACAGCACGACGGCGACCACGAACGCGTAGAAGTAACGCTCGCGCCCGTAGCCGAAGGGGTGGGTCTTGTCGCTGGCCCGCTGGGCCCGTTTCCCGCCGATCAGCAGCAGGAGCTGGTTGCCCGAGTCGGCGACCGAGTGGATGCCCTCGGCCAGCATCGAGGACGACCCGGTGAAGAACGCCGCCACGAACTTCGACACCGCGATCGCCAGGTTGGCGCTCAGCGCCGCAATGATTGCCTTCGTGCCACCACTCGCGCTCACCGGACGTCTCCACTCATAAAGATCACCTAAAAAGACCCTGACATGGGATCCTATTGGGAAATCCTGGCCCGAAGCTCATTGATCGTGGCCACAGGCGTCGGATCGACGGCGTAGCCGAGGGCCAGGTAGGTGGCGGCGTAGTCGGCCAGGCCGACGAGCGTGGCCAGCCGTTCGAGCGGATGCACGCCCTCCGCGGTCAGCTCGGTGACCGGCACGTCACGGTCGTGCGCGAGCCGCAGCGACGCCTCGCGCTGCCGCGTGACCTGGGGATGTTCCTCGACGTCGCGCAGCATGACGAGCCTGAGCGTCGGCCCGGCCTCGTCGGCGAAGATGTCCCGCTCGGCCAGCGGCCCCTCCAGGGCCGCCACCTGGTTGTGGCCGGCCTCGGGCAGCTGACCGAAGACCGCGGGGTACTTGCCGGTCTCGTTGAGCTGGCAGGCCAGCCGGTACGCCGCCGCGCAGGCCACCGGCGAGGAACCCCAGATCATCGGAATGCTCTCGGCCAGGTCCGTGGCGAGCGACTTACCCGGATTGACGAAGGACTCGCTGGAGGGCCGGCAGCGGTTGGCGATGTCCTCCAGGATCGCGGCCACCCGCTCGAACACCTCGGGCCCGGCGGTGACCAGCCCGAGCGCGGACGCGGCCACGATCACCGGAACCGTCAGCAGCCACAGCCCCGACCTCGGCTGCCCCTCGACCCGCACCGGGACGTGGATCGCCGACGCCTGCACGGCCACGGCCTCCAGCGGCGAGCCCGGCGGGCACACGGCCAGCAGCCCGCACCCCCGCCGGACGGCCTGGACGGCGACGGAGACCGTCTCGTCGTCGTCGCCGGTGGCGGAGACGGCGATGACCAGGTCGGTCGCGCCGACCCAGCCCGGCAGCTGGTAGGACCGCAACGTCACGATCGGCGCCGGCACGCCGTTGCCGCACACCGCCGCGAGGATGTCTCCGGTCAGGCCCGCCGTGCCCATGCCCGCGACCACGACGGCCCGCGGGCGGCCCTGGGCGGACAGCCGGTCGACGCCGGCCTCGACCGCGGCACGGTGACCCGTGCGCACCTGGGCGGCCGAGGCCGCGACCGCGAGCAGCATGCCGCCCGGATCGGCCGCGGTGAGGTGTTGCTGGTCATCGAGCCGCCCGGGCTCCCAGGTCACGGCTTCCTTGCCTCATCGACCAGCAGGACGGGGATGTCGTCGCGCACGGGGTAGATCAGACCGCAGTCCGTGCAGACCAGCTCCTCGGTCTCGGCCTCGGCGCGCAGCGGCGCCTTGCAGGCCGGGCAGGCCAGGATCTCCAGCAGCCAGTCGTCGATCTTCACAGTGACACCCTTCCCACGATGGCGAGGACCTCGTCCTTGATCGCCTTCATCTTGCTCTCGTCGGCCGCCTCGGCGTTCAGCCTGAGGAGCGGCTCGGTGTTGGACGCGCGCAGGTTGAACCACCAGTCGGGGCCGGTGATCGTCAGGCCGTCGAGCTCGTCGACCTCGCCGCGGCCCGCGAAGGCCGCGCGGACGAGCGCCAGCGCCTCATCCTGGTCGGCGACCGCGCTGTTGAGCTCGCCGGAGGCGTGGTAACGCGAGTAGGCCGCCACCACCTGGGACAGCGGGCGCTCCTGCTCGCCGAGCGCGGCCAGCACGTGCATCGCGGCGAGCAGGCCCGAGTCGGCGAACCAGAAGTCGCGGAAGTAGTAGTGGGCGGAGTGCTCGCCGCCGAAGATCGCGCCGGTGCGGGCCATCTCCGCCTTGATGAAGGAGTGGCCGACGCGCGTGCGCACGGGCGTGCCGCCGTGCTCGCGGACGATCTCCGGCACGCCGAGCGAGGTGATCACGTTGTGGATGATCGTGCCGCCGGGGTCTTTGGCCAGCTCACGGGTGGCGACCAGGGCGGTGACGGCCGACGGCGAGACGGACGCGCCCCGCTCGTCGACCACCCAGCAGCGGTCGGCGTCGCCGTCGAAGGCGAGGCCCAGGTCGGCGCCGCTCTCGACGACGGCCCGCTGCACGTCGAGGAGGTTCTGCGGCTCCAGCGGGTTGGCCTCGTGGTTGGGGAAGCTGCCGTCGAGCTCGAAGTAGAGCGGGACCAGCTCCAGCGGCAGGCCCTCGAACACGGCCGGGACGGTGTGGCCGGCCATGCCGTTGCCGGCGTCGGCGACGACCTTGAGCGGCCGGATCGCCGACAGGTCGACGAGCCCGCGCAGGTGGGCGGCGTAGCCGGACAGCAGGTCCTTCTCGATCAGCGACCCGGTCGGGGTGGCGGGGGCGCCCAGCAGCTCGGCCGCGCGGTCGCGGATCTCGGCCAGCCCGGTCTCGCCGCCGATCGGCACCGCGCCGCCGCGGCACATCTTCATCCCGTTGTAGCGGGCCGGGTTGTGGCTGGCGGTGAACATCACGCCGGGCAGGCCCAGGCTGCCGCTGGCGTAGTAGAGCAGGTCGGTGGAGCCGAGCCCGGCGAACACGACGTCGGCGCCGCGCGAGCGGGCGCCCCTGACGAACGCCTCGGCCAGCGGCACGGAGGACTCTCGCATGTCATGGGCGACCACGACGGACGCGGCTGCGGTCACCTCGACGAACGCCGCACCCACGGCCTCGGCGATCGGCTCGTCGAGCTCGTCGGGAACCACCCCGCGAACGTCGTACGCTTTGAAGATCTTGGCGAGGTCGCCCACTCTCCAGCTCCGCCCCTAGGTCGTTTGTCGTGTGAAACGAGCCTACCGGTCGCGGTGCTGCTGGGCCGACCGAAGAACGCGCAGGTGGCCCCTGCGCCCGACCTCGACCCCTTGGCCGACCGGCTCGCCGCTGCCGGACGGGGTGGGCCTGGCGGCTTCCCTGACCGCGTTGGCCAGCGCCTCCAGGTCGTCTGAGCTGGGGGAGTTGCCGTCGGTGGGGAGCCGGACGACCTCCCAGCCGCGGGGAGCGGTCAGCCGCTCGGCGTGTTCGGCGCACAGGTCGTAACAGTGTGGCTCGGCGTACGTCGCCAGAGGGCCGAGAACTGCGGTCGAGTCGGCGTATACGTACGTGAGCGTGAAGACGGCAGGCTGGCTGCAAGCGGTGCGGGAACAGCGGCGGACGGGGCTCACGGAGGGACCGTATCTGGTAAGAGTGCGAGGCGCCACTATCTGAGCGCTCTTAACGAGCGTGTCGCCACAATTCGGACACCTGTCGCAGGCTTTCCACCCACATGCGCCGATGCGCGCGCCTGAGGGACAACCTTGCCCCCTCGCCGCTGACGCCACACCGGTCGCGCCGTACTTTCCTGATTTCCTTGATCGACGACCGAGGAAGGTGACCGGCCGGAACGGACAGCCGGGCGTGAGGGCGTCCGTTGGAAGCGCTCCTTCCCCCGCTCCCTGAGGGCGGCGACGCGGGCGGGGGTTCCGGGGGTTCGCGGGCACGTGCCCTTACACTTGGGCGGTGACTCCAAAGCGCGGTCCCAGACGGCGCGATCGCCACGGTCGTGGCCTGCGCGGCCCCCTCGCCCCCTCCCACGTCCCCATGGCCCGTTCCCGCAGCGAGCGCTTCGACGACCTCGTCCTCGACGCCGTCGACCGGCTGCGGCCCCGGTGGGACAAACAGCTGTCCGCCGTGGAGTTCGCGGTCGAGGAGGTGCCGCCGCTCAACGAGCTGGGCGACGGCCCGAGCATGGGCACCGAGCCGATCCCGTTCGGCCGGGCCGACGCGGCCAGCGGCCAGTCACCGGCCGCGGTGGTGATCTACCGCCGCCCGCTGGAGGCGCGCGCCCGCGACCGCGACACCCTGGGCGCGATGGTGCACGACACGGTGGTCGAGCAGGTCGCCACGCTGCTCGGCCTCGCCCCCGAGACCGTCGACCCGGGCTACGACGACCGCCGCTGACCCGTGGCTTCCCCGGGCTACGCCGTCCGCCGTCGATCCGTGGCTCAGCCGGGCAGCACCACGCGGGGGCTGTCGGTCAGCGCGGGCAGCACGGTCCACACGCGCGCGGGCGCGAGCGGCTGGGCGGTGACGAGCAGGCCGTCCTTCTCCCGCTCCTCGATGACCCGGCCGCCGTAGACCTGGCCCGACACGGGCGTGACGACCACGGCGAACCCGCCCTTGCCGCGCAGCCGCACCTCCTTGGTCCGCCCGGCGGGCACCGCCACGTCGTACGGCCTGCCCGCCGCGCCCTTCGCCGGCACCTCCTGCACCCTGACCTCGCCGGGCCCGTCCGGCGCGGTGAACAGCAGCCGCGTGCCCGGACCGTTGCCCGCGACCGCGCTGCCCAGGTCGAGCGGGGGCGTGCCCGCGGTGAACGCCACGTCCAGCCGCTGCCCGGTGCCGGTGGCGACCAGCCCGGCCACGATCGGCGCGGGCGCGGTGAGCACGAGCGCGGCCGCCTCGCCGCCGATCCCGGTGGTCACGTCCAGCGCGACCACGCTGCCGGCGGGCACGTCGACGCTCTCGCGGCCTCTCATCGCGTACGCGGCGTCCTCGCTGACCGCCTTGACCTGCACGGACACGTCGTTCTCGCCGGGGGCGGCGACCAGCAGTTCGCGCCGCCCGCCGCCGCCGGGGATGCCGGGCACCACCACGCGGGTGGCCGGGGGCGCGGCGAGCGGCAGCCAGTCCACGCCGCCGCCGCGCATCGACGCCCTGGCCGCGACCGCGAGCCGGCCGAAGACGGTGGTCACGCCGACGGCCATGACGTCGGCCGAGGGCGCGAGCGTCTTGAGGTCGATCTCCTTGTGCTCGCCGGGCGCGATCTCCAGGCCGCGGCCCGCGTCGCCGGAGACCAGGCCCTCGGCCGCGTACACCTCGACGTCGGCCTGGGCCGGGGCCTTGTCGGCGTTGGTGAGGTGCAGGATCACGTCGGCCGCCGCGGGGCCGGGGCCGGCCAGCCAGGCCGACTGCGCCGGCTCGGTGCAGCGCACCCCGGACAGCCCGCGGGCCGCGCCCGAGGTCACCCGGGTGGTGTATCCGGCTTCGAGCGCTCCCGGGCCGTTCGTCACGTACGGCTCGGCGTTCTTCATGACCTCGTGGGACAGGCGTCCGGGCAGGTAGACGTTCATCCGCGCGCCTTCGGCGCCGGGGCAGACGGCCGTCACCGACTCGACGGCGACCTTCCGCGGCCCCTCGCCCCTGGCCGGGAGGGGGGCCGGGCGGGTGACGAGGGCGACGCCGTACAGGGCGGACAGGGCCACCACCACCAGCACCAGCAGGCCGAACCTGTTCTCCACGAACGCCTTCATCGCACCCCCGCGGGCACGGGGACGGCCGCCTCGACGCCCTCGACCGCGCCGCTCCCCCGGCGTCCCGGCATGGCCAGGACCAGCACGACCAGGGCCAGGACGCCCTGGGCCCACAACCAGGGCGCGTGCAGGACGTCCGCCGGCTGGGCGGGCACGCGGGTGAACGGCTCGGTCAGCCGCCACAGGCCGCCCGCCTCCGACAGGCTCATGCGTTCCAGCGACGGCTGGGAGTCCAGCGACCTGGCCAGCGGCGGCGGCACCGGCGCGGCCACCGCCAGCATGGCGATCCCGTGCTGGGCCAGCGTCGCGGCGTCGGTTCCGCCCCGGCCGCCGACCAGGCCGCGCGCCGCGTCCGCCACCTTCGACCGTCCCTCGGACGCGACCGGCAGCTCGGCCTCGCCGATCAACGGGGTACGGCCGTGCAGCACGGTGAAGGCGTCCCCCTTGACGACCAGCGTGCGCTCGCCGTGCCGGGTGCTCCACGCGGCCAGCGCGGGCAGCACGCCGGGCGCGTGGCCGGTCAGCGGGCCGCGCACCCCGTACGCCACCCAATAGCCGGCGGCCAGGATCGGCGTGCTCACCGCCGCGGCCACCACCAGGGACGCGCCGATCCTGCGCAGCCCGCCGTCGGCCCGCAGCTCGGCCAGCCGGTGCGCGGTCAGGCCGACGAGCACCAGCAGCCCGGTCCCCGCGAACGCCAGCGGCACGCCGGGCCAGGCCCGCGCCCCTTCGACGCTGATCCGGCTGACCAGGACGGCCGCCAGCACACCGTACAACGTGACGCCCCAGCCGATCGCGACGATCAGCCGCTGGCGGCGCATGAGCAGCGCGGCCAGCGCCGTCACCACCAGCCCGGCCGTCACCCAGAACGGCGGCAGCCCCGGCCCTCCCGGGCTGAGCGCGAGCAGCGACTCCGGCGCGAGCCCCGCCGCCACCAGGGCGGGATCGTGCAGGCCCGCCTCCAGGAGGATCCGGCCCGGGTCCGTGACCAGCCCGGCCAGCCACGGGAGCAGCAGCGCGACGGGCACCGCGAGCGCGATCACCATGGAGGTCACCACGCCGCGCCGCACCCCGCCGTACGCGACGGCGGCCAGCACGCCGAGCACCGCGAAGAGCGGGTACACCAGCGGGACGAACGCCGTCCCCACGGCCAGCAGCAGCCCCAGCGCCCAGGCCGCGCGCCGCGCGCGGCGCCGTTCCCCGGACAGCAGCGTGGTGCCGAGCGCGGCGTACACCGGGACCAGCACGAACACCACCGCCGTGCCGAGCCGTCCGGACGCGATCGCGCCGGTCGCGACGGGCAGCAGCGCGTACGTGCCCGCCGCCCACGCCCGCGCGGGCACCGCCGGGATGACGTGCCGGGTCGCCAGGTACGCCGACGCCCCGGCCAGCGGCACCGAGCCGAGCAGCAGCACGGACACCGCCAGCCACGTCTTGCCGAGCGCGAGCGTCGAGGCCAGCGCCAGCAGCGCCACGTACGGCGGCGCCCAGTCGGTGGAGCCGAGCCCGATGTCGTGGAAGCCCTCGGTGTAGAACCGCCACAGATCACCCGCGCCGCCCGTGACCGGGACCAGCGCGCCGCCGCCCAGCCGGTCGCCGCCGAGCAACGACCGTTCGGCGGCCACCGAGATCACGGCCAGGGCGATCATGAGGACGACGCCGGGCCGCCGGAGGAAGCCCTTGACCGCGCCGGTGTCGGCGGGTGCGCCGTCCTCGTCGTCCTCCGGGGTGGAGTGGTGGTGGCGGCCAGCGGAGTCGACGGGGCCCGCGCCGGCGAGGAAGCTCTGCACCATGTCGGTCAGCCGCCGGTAGGCCGCCCCCGGCGGCGTCAGCAACCGCTTGATACGAATAAATCCCTTTTTACGGCCTTCGCGGCGGGCCCTGCGCGCCTTCAGCAGCCGGAAGGGATGCGCCAGGATCGACCCCAGCGCCACCATCTCGTCCAGCGCGTTCGCCGGCTGCTTGCCCACCAGGAACAGCAGCGTGCGCAGGGCCGACCCGGCCAGGTTCCGCAGCAGCGCCCACACCATCACGCGGAACGGCAGGTTCGCCATGACGACGAACATCGCGTTGCGCCGGTCGAGCCTGCGCGGATGGTCGCCGCTAACCGTGATCCGCCGCCGTCTGCGGGCCGCCGCCTCGGCGTGCCAGGCCACCGCCGAGGTGACGGCCAGCACCCGGTGCCCGGCGTTGCGCACCCGCCAGCACAGGTCGAGGTCGTCGCGGAAGAGCGGGAACAGCGGGTCGAGACCGCCGAGCCGCTCCCAGACGTCGCGGCGGACCAGCATGCCCGCCGTGGAGACCGAGAGCACCTCCCGGATGCCGTCGTGCTGCCCCTGGTCGAACTCGCGCGGCTCCAGCCCGGTGTCCCTGCGCCCGGTGAGGCCGACGGTCACGCCCAGTTCGAGCAGGCGCCTGCGGTCGAGCCAGTCGCGCAGCTTCGGGCCGAGCACCGCCGCCTTGGGATCCTGCTCGGCCGCCATGAGCAGGGCCTCCAGCGCCCGCCGGTCGGGGGCGCAGTCGTCGTGCAGCAGCCAGAGCCACTCGTCCTGGCCGCACGGCGGCAGCCGGTCCAGCACCTCCGCCACCGCGTCGCCGAAGGAGGCCGAGCGCGGGAGCGCGAGCACGTTGGACGCGCCGAGCGCCTGCGCGAGCAGGTCGGCCGAGCCGTCCCTGCTGCCGTTGTCGACCCCGGCGACGCGCTCCGGCCTGCGGCTCTGACCGGCCAGCGCGCGCAAGGTGTCCCCCAGCCAGCGGCCGCCGTCATGGGCGACGACGATCGCGGTGACGAGGGGGCGTGACATGGGCGGGCGACTCCAGCGTTGATCAGGCGCGCCCACCCTACAGGTGACATCACACGCGAAAAAGGGCCACGCGGGCTACCGCGTGACCCTTTCGCTCATATCCCCTAAACGGCCTGGCGCTTGATCCGTCTGCGCTCCCGCTCCGACAACCCACCCCAGATGCCGAAGCGCTCATCGTGTTCGAGCGCGTACTCCAAGCACTCGGCACGGACCTCGCACGATCGACAAACCTTCTTGGCTTCTCGGGTGGAGCCGCCTTTTTCCGGGAAGAACGCCTCCGGATCGGTCTGCGCGCACAACGCACGCTCCTGCCATCCGAGTTCTTCAGCGTCAAGCTGATCCTGTGCGATGACCGGATCGGTCACTGCACACCTCCCTGCCGCCCGCCCGCAATGGAGCCCCCCATGGACGCCTTCCTCCTACCCACCCACGGGAAGGCGTAACAACATGGTTGTAATTACACGCGCGTGCCGTACGTGACGTCAAGCGGCATGACGGTATCCGGGGAAAGACCGACTCTCGCCCCGGTGTGCTCGGCATGTGGTGTTCGCACCAGGCCGAGGCCCCCTGCACAGCAAGGCTTCGACCCAGTTCGTTCAACGCTGTCAGCGGTCGGAACCGTACCAGGGCGGGGTAGACGCCCGCCCTTTGGGCCACCTTCTCTCTAGCCGTCGTTTGCCGGTCCGTTACCTGCGTGGCTCGTTGGGCGTGTATATGGCCGTTGGGTCGATTGGGTCGTCACCCGGGCGGTTCTGGGCGCCCAGGGCGTCCCCGAACTGCGAGGGGTCGAGCCGCATCGTCGACTCGCTCTGCGCCTCATTCCAGCCGGCCGGGGCCTGGTGGGTGGGGCGGTAGGTCTGGGGCTGCTCGTACTGGCCCTGCTGGGGTTCGTACGCGTTCTGCTGCTGCTGGTACGGCTGGGCCTGCTGCGGGTGGCCGAACGGGTCGTCGTACGGCCGGGCCGGCTGGCCGGCGTAGTCGGGCACCCGCAGGTCGGGCTGGGTGCCGGAGGCGGCCGTCGAGCTCTGGTAGGTCTCGGCCTGCTGGTAGGCGTCCAGGAGCTGCTGGGAGCGCGGGTCCACGGGCGGGTCCGGCTCCTGGAAGGCGGGGGTGGCGTACTCGTGGCCGGAGTAGCCGGTGAACGGCTGGCCGCTCTGCTGGTCGAAGGCGTTCTGCCGGTCCTGGTACGGCTGCTGCGGCTCCGCCTGCGGGTACGGGACGCTCGGGCTGGTCTCGCCGCTCGGGTACGCCTGGTCGGCGAAGGCGTTCGGGGAGCTGTTGCTCGGGGCGTACGGGTTCTCCGGGGTGGGGTAGCCGGACTGGCCGTACGCGCTGGGCTGACTGTCGGCCGGGACGTACGGCGCGGGGGTGTACTCGCCGGCCGGCGGCTGGTAGCCGGAGTCGGGGAGCGTCTCGGACGGGGTGTAGGCGGGCGGGGCGTACCCCTGGTCCTGGCCGAAGCCCTGCGGCTGCGCGAACGGCTGACCGGCCGGTGCCTGGGGGTTGCCGAACGGCTGCTCGGCGGACGCGGCGGGAAGCGCGGCCCGGGCCGGCTGGTAGGGCTGCTGCTGGTACGACTCGGACTGCTGGCCGTGCGAAGACTGCCCGAAGGGGGCCTGGTCGGGCTGCTGGCCGAAGGGTGACTGGTCGGGCTGGTGGCCCTGGGCGGGCTGGCCGAAGGGGGGCTGTTCGGGCTGGCCGTAGGCGGGCTGCTGGCCGTGCCCCTGGCCCTGGACCTGGCCGTAGGCGGGCTGGGCGTCGGGGGTCTGGGGGGCGTAGGGGGACTGCGCCTCGGCCGCGTGCGGGACGGGGGTCTCCTGCTGGTGGCCGTAGCCGGGGGCGTCGGACTGGCCGAAGCCGGGCGCGGAGGGCGCGGGCTGGCCGTAGCCGGCGGGGTCGGACTGGCCGAAGCCGGGCGCGGAGGGCGCGGGCTGGCCGTAGCCGGCGGGGTCGGGCTGGCCGAAGGCGGGAGCGGCGGGCTGGCCATAGCCGGGGGTGGACGGCTCGGGCTGGCCGTAGCCGCCGGTGGCGGGGTCGGGATGGCCGCCGTAGCTCGGGGGCTGCTGGCCGTAGCCGGGCTGCGCGCCGGGGTTCGGCGCCTGTCCGCCGCCGTAACCCGGCTGCTGCCCGAAGGCGGCCTGCTGGTCCTGCTGCCCGAAGGAAGCCTGGGAGTCCTGCTGACCGTAAGGGGCCTGCGGATCCTGCTGGCCGTACAGTGCCTGCGGGTCCTGCTGGCCGAAGGCGACGGTGGCGTGCTGGCCGGACGGGGGCTGGGGCGCGTACCCGGCGGAGGCGGCCTGGGGCTCGTAGCCCGAGGACGGGGACTGCGGCGCGTAGGCCGGGGACTGCTGGCCCGAGGGCGGCTGGGGCGCGTAGCCCGGCGACTGCTGGCCCGAGGGCGGCTGGGGCGTGTAGCCCGAGCCTGCGGGGACCTGGCCCGACGGCGGTTGCGGGGCGTAGCCGGAGGAGGCGGGCTGGCTGTCGGGAGCCGGGGGCTGGGCGTCCTGGCCCGGGGGGAGCTGGGCGAGCGCGGGCTGCTGGCCGTAGGGGGTCGGCGCGGCGTGCGGTTGCGCGTACGCGGGCTGGGGCGCGGGGTCGGGTCGGCCCTGGGAGGGCTGGTCGGGCTGGCCGTAGGCGGGCTGGTCCTGCTGGCCGAACTGCTGGGGGCGGCCGTACTGGGGCTGGTCCTGCTGGCCGAACTGCTGGGGCTGGCCGTAGTGGGTGGTGGGGCGGCCGTACCCGTCGAGGGTGGGGATGGGGGTCCGGCCGGGCATGACCTCGGGGAGCAGGTAGACCAGTCCGACGGCGGTCAGCGCGAGCATGGGCACGCCGGTGAGCACGTACTCCACCACGCCGCGGAAGCCGCCACCGGCGAACAGCCCGACGATCAGCGCCAGCGCGCCGAACACGGCGGCGAGCAGCAGGCCGGCGGCCGAGCCGTAGGCGATGAGCCGGGCCTTGGGCGAGCGCTCGCCGGTCCTGGTGACGAGCAGCACGGCGCCCACGAGCAGCGCGGTCACGACCGGGCTGGTCAGGCCCGTCAGGTTCGCGGCGGCACGGGTGGCGAACCCGCCGCCGAGCGGGCTGCCCGAGCCGATCAGGATGTGGCCGATCGTCAGGACGACGTCCACCAGCCCGGTGACGAGCATGATCCAGGCAGCCGGCTCCCGTAGTCGGGCGGCATTTACTTTGCTCATGAGTAACCCCCATCGGACCCTTTGGCCCGAAGGGAGTTTGCCACATTGCCGACTTTCGCGGCGGATGTCCCAAGAACCTCTTCCATCCCATTTACCCCTATACCTGGAGCTTCATTGCTCCGAAGTGGGGCAGAACCACTCCCCCCACGGGGATGTCGGACGCCGATGGAAGACTGGGACGCATGCACATCGTGTCACTCGCCGGCGGCATCGGCGGCGCCCGTTTCCTGCGCGGTCTGCGCGCCACCGCACCCGACGCCTCGATCACCGTCATCGGCAACACGGGCGACGACATCACCCTGTTCGGCCTGCGTGTCTGCCCCGACCTCGACACCGTCATGTACACCCTGGGCGGCGGCATCGACGAGGAGCAGGGCTGGGGCCGGGCCGAGGAGTCCCACGTCGTCAAGGAGGAGCTGGCCGCCTACGGGGTCGAACCGCAGTGGTTCGGGCTCGGCGACCGCGACTTCGCCACCCACATCGTCCGCTCGCAGATGCTGGAGGCGGGCTATCCGCTCTCGCAGATCACCGAGGCCCTTTGCGTGCGCTGGCAGCCGGGCGTGCGGCTGCTGCCGATGACCGACGACCGCTGCGAGACGCACGTGGTGATCTCCGACGAGCGCGGCAAGCGGGCCGTGCACTTCCAGGAGTGGTGGGTGCGCCTGCGCGCCTCGGTCCCGGCCGAGTCGTTCGCGCTGGTGGGGGTCGAGAGCGCCAAGCCCGCGCCGGGTGTGCTGGAGGCGATCGAGCAGGCCGACGTGGTCATCCTGCCGCCCTCCAACCCGGTGGTGAGCATCGGCACGATCCTGCAGATTCCGGGCATCCGCGAGGCGGTCGCGGCCAAGACCGTGGTCGGCGTCTCCCCCATCATCGGCGGCGCGCCCGTGCGCGGCATGGCCGACGCCTGCCTGACGGCCATCGGGGTGGAGACCACGGCCCAGGCCGTGCTCGACCTCTACGGCGCCGGCCTGGTCGACGGCTGGCTGGTGGCCGAGGAGGACTCCGGGGTGGCGCTCGACGGCGTGCGCGTGGTGTCCCGTCCGATCCTCATGCACGACGCCGAGACGGCCGCCGACATCGCCCGCACGGCGCTCGACCTGGCGCTGGAGCTGGCCCGATGAGCTCGCGACGGGTCGAGGTGATCGCCGTCACCGGCATCGGCGAGGTCCGGCCGGGCGACGACGTGGCCGCCCTGCTCAAGGACGCCGACCTGCGTGACGGCGACATCGTGGTGGTCACCTCCAAGATCGTCAGCAAGGCCGAGGGGCGCGTCCGCCAGGCGCCCGACCGTGCGAGCGCGATCGAGGAGGAGACCGAGCGGGTCGTCGCCAGGCGCGGCGACACGGTGATCGTCCAGACCCGCCACGGTTTCGTCATGGCCGCGGCCGGGGTCGACGCCTCCAACACCGAGCCGGGCACCGTCCTGCTGCTGCCCGAGGACCCCGACGCCTCGGCGGCGCGGATCAGGGCCGGGCTGGGCGCGCGGGTGGGGGTGATCGTCTCCGACACGTTCGGGCGTCCGTGGCGCAACGGGCTGACCGACGTGGCGATCGGCGCCGCCGGGGTGCGCCCGCTCGACGACTTCCGCGGCTCCTCCGACCCCTACGGCAACGCGCTCGGCGCCACCGTCACCGCGCTGGCCGACGAGATCGCGAGCGCGGCCGAGCTGGTCAAGGGCAAGCTCGACGGCGTGCCCGCGGCGATCGTGCGCGGTCTGGCCCATCTGGTGACCGACGACGACGGGCCGGGGGTCAGGCCGCTCGTCCGCCCGGCCGACGAGGACATGTTCCGCTTCGGCGCCCGCGACGTCGTGTTCGCCCGCCGTACGATCAGGGAGTTCTCCGACCGGCCGGTCGACGGCGAGGCGGTGCGCAGGGCGGTGGCCGCGGGCATCGCGGCGCCGGCGCCGCACCACACGACCCCGTGGCGGTTCGTGCTGGTCGAGTCGGCGCGGGCCCGCACCGAGCTGCTCGACGCCATGCGGGAGGCGTGGATCGACGACCTGCGCGGCGACGGGTTCACCGAGCAGTCGATCGCCAAGCGGATCAAACGCGGCGACGTCCTGCGCAACGCCCCCTACCTGGTCGTGCCGTGCCTGGTGATGGAGGGCTCGCACACCTACCGCGACGACCGGCGCAATGCCTCCGAGCGGGAGATGTTCGTCGTGGCGACGGGCGCCGGCGTGCAGAACTTCCTGATCCAGCTCGCGGTCGAGGGGCTGGGCTCGGCGTGGGTGTCCTCCACGATGTTCTGCCGGCCGGTGGTCAGGCGGGTGCTCGACCTGCCGGAGTCCTGGGACCCGATGGGCTGCGTGGCGATCGGGCACGCCGCCGCGCCGCCGCGCGACCGCGCCCCCCGTGACCCGCGCGATTTCATCGTGACGCGCTGAGCCTCTGACGAGAGTCTGGAAATCTGGTAAGCCAACCGTTTACCGTTAGGAAACTTTCCTTTACATTTGGACTATCCCCCCATGTAAAGGAGCCACTTCAATGCGAAGGACTCTCACGTTAGTCGCCGTGGCGGTGATCACCATCGCCACGGCGGTGTTCAACACCTCTCCCGCGTTCGCCCACGGTTATGTGAACTCGCCGCCCAGCAGGCAGGCGTTCTGCGCCCAGGGCAAGGTGCCCGACTGCGGCCAGATCGTGTACGAGCCGCAGAGCGTGGAGGGCCCGAAGGGCCTGCGGAGCTGCAACGCCAATCTTGGGCAGTTCGCTCAGCTCAGCGACGAGAGCAAGCCGTGGCCGGCCACCTCGGTGGGCAACTCGGTGACCTTCACCTGGACGTTCACCGCCAGGCACGCCACGCTCAACTACGAGTACTACATCGGCGGCACCCGGGTCGCGGTCTTCAACGGCAACGGCCAGCAACCGCCGTCGACGATCTCCCACACCGTCAACCTCTCCGGCTACTCCGGCCGCCAGAAGGTGCTGGCGATCTGGAACATCTCCGACACCTCCAACGCCTTCTACTCCTGCATCGACCTGCAGATCGGCGGCGGCGGCCAGCCGACCCCCACCCCCACCCCGACCGTGACCCCCACGCCCACCCCGACCCCGACCCCGACGCCGACCACGACGGCCTCGGGCACCTGGAAGGCCGGCACGGCCTACACCACGGGCAGCACGGTCACCTACAACGGCGTCTCCTACCGGTGCCTGCAGCCCCACACGGCCATCGCGGGCTGGGAGCCGCCGAACGTCCCGGCGCTCTGGCAGCGGATCTGAGGGTCCGGACAGGCCGATGACCAAGCTTCGTGACGCCGCGCTGTCGCTGTTCCGCATCGTGGTGGGCCTGCTGTTCGCCTGCCACGGGGCCGCCACTCTGTTCGGCGTACTCGGCGGCCCGTACGGCGGAACGACTCCGTCCGTAGGCCAATGGCCCGACTGGTGGGCGGGGGTGATCGAGCTCGGCGCGGGCGGCCTCGTCCTCATCGGGCTCGCCACCCGCGTCGCCGCCCTGCTCTGCTCGGGCACGATGGCCTACGCCTACTTCACCGTCCACCTGCCCAAGGGTCTGTTCCCGTTGCAGAACGGGGGCGAGACCGCGGCCATGTTCTCGTGGTCGTTCCTGATGCTGGCGCTGCTCGGCAGCGGCGCGTGGTCGCTGGACAAGCTCGTGTCCCGCTTCACCCACCGCGGCGAGAACGCCACCGTGCACCAGATGTAGGCCGAGGGGATGCCGGGCGACCGGCATCCCCTCAGGCGGCCGGCTTGCAGGTGGGATGGCAGAGCCTGCGGGCCAGCGCGCCGAGGAAGACGTCGATGATCTCCCCGGGCTCCTGCGCCTCGTGCAGCGAGCCGTTCGTGGCCGCCGCGATCTGCGACAGGCTGCCGCGGTCCACGTCCTTGCCGAACGCGATGATGACGATCTGGACGGGCTTGTCCGGGTCCCACTCCTTCCGCAGGGCGTCGAGGAGCCGCGGGAGCTTGACCCCCTTACCGTCGTCCTTGCCGGCGGTGATCACCAGCAGCGTGTTGTTCATGTCGTCGCGGTAGTCGCCGCTCATCCTGCGGAACCCGGCCAGCATCGCGTCGTAGAGCGAGCTGTCCAGGTCGGGGTGGGGGGCGATCGTGCCGGTCAGCTCGTCGAGGACGCTGCGCCGCAGCACCTGGCCCGACTCCGGCTCGCTGATCGGGCCGAGGCTGACCCGCTGCCGGTAGCCGCGGAGGTTCCCCACCTTGTCGGCGAACTCCCACATGCCCATGTGCGTGGAGTTCGGGAAGAGCTGCAGCCCGATCTTGGCCGCGGCCAGCGCGATGCGCACCTTCGTGCTGCCGTTCAGCGGCTCGGCCATGTGTTTGGAGGTGTCGGCCAGCACGAGGATGTTGGTCGGCGGCGCCAGCCTGCTCCAGGCGCGCAGCGCCTCGTCGATGTCCTGCTGCGACACCGACGGCCTGGTCTTCGGCGCCTCCGGCGGCAACTGCGGCCCCGGCGGGAGCGGCCCCAGCCGGCCGTCGCCCGACCTGAACCCGGCCCGCCGGACGATCTCCTGGGCCTGGCCGCCCTTCAGCCAGTCGGCGAAGGCGGTGGACGCCTCCGCGACGTCGGGATCGGCCGCCGTGACGACGTAGGGATAGTCGAGGTCGATCGTGCCCTCGCGCGGGTGCAGCGCGACGACCGGGTCGGGCGAGGGCACCCGGTTGTGGTTCCACACCGACTGCTCGGGGACGATGACCACCGGCCGCTGCCAGAACCCGCGGTCGTCCACGGCGTCCAGCATGCTGCGGTAGTCGGGCGCCGACCCGGCCTGCGCCCAGCGGACGAACGCCGTCAGCGCCTTGTCGGCGGCCGGCCCGGTGCCCACGACGTCCCTGGCCGCGGCCACGGTCGCGATCCCTGCTCCCACCAGCGACGGGTCGGGCACCCGTACGACGTCGGGCTCGCCCGAGCTGGGCGTCAGCCGCCCGCGCACGGTCGGCGGGAAGACCATCCGCCAGTTCATCTCGGTCCCGCCGACCGAGAAGCGCCGGGCCAGCGACGAGCGCGTGGCGAACACCAGCGGCGAGGTGGCCACCACGGTCTCCCCCGCGGGCAGCGAGCTCGCGCCCTGGCTGCGGGCCAGCCTGATCCAGGCCGAGGAGTCGGCGATCCAGCCGTCGGGACGTTCGCGCAGCACGCCGGCCCGGTCGCCGATCAGCGTGCGCAGCACGGTGGCCGACGGCTGCTCGGTCACCTGGACCAGCACGCACCGCCCGCCGACCGACGCCCTGGTCTCGTTGAAGCGCCCGGCGGCCTCCATGACCGCCGGCGCCACGTCCACGGCGGCGGCCACGCTGACCAGAACAGGATCTCGTGACACGCACAGGGCGGGACCGCCGCCGAGCACCACGTACAGGCTGCCGGCGGCGACGGCCACGGCGGCGAGGCCGGCCAGCATGCCCCGTTGGAGCGCCTTCCTGCGTCGCTGCACGGGAGGCAGCGCGGCACGGTGTCGACCCAACCGCACGATGAACCTCTCTCCAGTGGAGTGATGATTCTTCCAGTGCCTCCCATACCGGGCGCAACCCTTGTTAGAACTTGTTATACCGATTGCCCGGTTGACCTGCGGTGACGGTGTGAAGCTTGCATATATAAGAGAGTGCGTCAAGAGGTTTCCGGAAACTACGCTCTGTAACTCATTCCGGAGGAGCCTGCGGCCCTCGGGGACGCCTGGCGACGGGCGCAGGCGGGGACAGGAGGACGGCGGATGATCACGTCTCCCCCCAACGGCGGGGGGCTGTCTGGCTCCCGAGGTTCAGACCTATCTAGGTCTTCTCTCTATACCTACTAGGTAGCTAGAGGCTATCTGAAGGATAGCCTCTCTTCCTTCCTACCTAACTACACCTATCTATAGGTAAGTACCTTAGGTATCTCCATTGTAGTCAGGCGTTGCCATGATGCTGCAACCGGTTTTCCTCCTCTCCAAGGCCATCCCAATCGCTGGCCAGAGAGCCCCTATCGGGCTCTACAGCCAACAGTGGAGGGCTATACCCGTCTCCTCGGTAGTGGATACCAAGGCATACCCCTACCCCTTCAGGAGCCATCTGGATAGCAGGCTTTAGGGTAAGAAAATTCCCCTAAACCCGCCATTGCCTGAAGGCTTGAAGACTGGATTAGCACGTCAGAGCGAGAGTAGCCTTTATCTACCAGCCCAAACGGGGGACTTTAGGACGGGGGAAACATGGAGTTCCATACCCGCTATGCCTGCCCTACCAGGCTCACTGTCGGGGGAGGTGAAGGGGTCTACGGCCTCTGTGCCATGGAGTTGCTTACGGTCATGACCGGTGACCTCAGTCCGGAAGGAAGGGCGATGGACGATCACCCTGACGTCAACGCGACTCTTGCCCATCTGGCCATCCTGGTTAACGACAGCATGACCTACTACCAGAAGGACTCTCTTAGGACGGATACCCTCTGGCCTATCCTCCCCGCGTTGCTTGGTACCGCAGGCAACCCCTTCCCTCGGTTCGCCTACCTCAAGGCGCTTGAGGTGGATATCCATGAGACGGATCCCGTAGCGGTAGGGGTATGGCGGTACGCCGAGAGAGGCCGAGCCGGCGAATGGGCCGCCATGCATAGCGCTCTGGTGGATGCCCTTCGGCTAGCCATCACCATGCATCACGAGACCTATGGGACCACGCCACTCACCGACTACCTTCCCGAGCACATGGAGCGACTTAACGCCTTCCTGTCTCAGCATGAAGGTGAGTCGATGTTCTCTCCGGTGGAGGCTGAGGCCCTTGTATCTGGTGTGTAGGTACTGCCAGTACGAAGGCAAGGCGGAGAAGGGGTATATGCCTCGCCCTTCAACGGTGAAGACTAAGATCTGTCCCTCATGTAGGGCTAACGCCTACCAGGAAAACTGGTGGGAGGATTGGGAGGTAGAGGAGGACGACCAAGCCCTCGCTAGCAGTACAGACGGAGGCTGGTAGGCAATACGTACACCCGGTAACGGGAGAGCGGGTGTACTCTGTCACCACCATTTTGGATAGAGGAATCCCTAAGCACCTCTCCGACTGGGCGGCCAAGCAAGCCGCAGCCTTTGCCGTAGAGCATTGGGAAGACCTATCCTCCGCATCTGAAGATATGCGGTTTGAACTCATCTCCACTGCTCATCAGAGAGCCAGAGATGTCGCAGCCGACAAGGGCGATATCGTCCACACCTCGGCGGAGAATCACCTCAAGGGAACCCCTGACGGTAGCTCCCCAAAACATATCAGGCAGCTAGAAGCGTTCCTTAAGACGGCAGGACTCACCCCAGTCCATACAGAGGTAACCGTCTGGAATCGCACTATCGGCTACGCCGGTACGGCTGACCTGATCGCCATAGACAAGAAGTCGAGACACTACCTCATCGACTACAAGACCGGTAAAGGCATCTGGCCAGAGCATGCCGTTCAGGTTGAGGCACTGGCTAGAGGCGAGTTCATCATTCACGACGACGGAGGTGAGGAAGACATGCCTTTCATCAACGAGGTAGGCATTCTTCATCTCCGCCCACAGTCCTGGTGGTTTCATCCGGTAGTTGGGGATGACGCCCCCCAACGTAATTGGAGCACGTTCCTCGGAGCCAAGGACATTGCCGACTGGAAGCGATTCCATCCGTCCATGGTCTGGGGGACTACAGATAGATACAACCAAGCAAACTGGGAACAGTATGCGGCTTAGGTTCGGCACACAGTTCAACCGGTGCTGCCTTGACACCTTCAAGGCTCACGAAGATCGCTGGTACGACAATATGACCCTTACTTGTGGTCATTGCAACCAGAGTTACATTCTTCACCCGGACGGCTACTGGAAGAAGACTACGGAAGGAGATCAATAGGCTTGTCAGAAAACGGGGGAAGCCGGTTCACGTTCACACAGAAGTTCGGCCCTAACCTTACCTCTATGGTCGTCGTGCGAGCTGACGACCCTGATGAGGCTCAGGCATGGATCAACATCGCCGAGCAGCTTGCGCCTAGCCTTCAGGACTTGTCAGGGGTATATCTGCCCCCCAAGTCACCTGAAGAGGCCATTGCCAATCTCCAGAACGGCGGCATCACTGGGGATGTCTACGACGGTAAGACGTGCGTTCACGGGGCGATGACCTATAAGACTGGCGGCTACGGCTCTAAGCAGTGGGCTGCCTGGATGTGTCCAGCTCCACAGGGCGACCCATCCAAGTGTCAGCCTGTGGACGCTAAGACCGGAAAGCCTTGGCCTAAGCGTTAATGTTCAAGCTATCCCGATCCTTTCAGCGGGATAGTGAGCATGGGGCATCTCTTCCCCAGGTCTACAAAGCTTTCAAGGACATTCATCTCTACCGGGGAGACGTTGTCATGATGGCCGGACCGCCGGGGGCGGGGAAGAGTGCCCTTGCTACCAATCTGGCTCTATCCATGAGAGTCCCTACCCTCTACGTCTCCTGCGACATGGGGCCAACGACTTTCCTTCATAGAGCCGCTGCCATCCATACCACTACCAAGCTTGATGAGGTGAGGCGGGAGCCAGACAGGTACCTGAAGGATATGGAGGCAGTTGACCATCTGTACGTCACCTATCCCTCAAGGCCGGACGCTGAGGGGATAGCACGGGCGCAGATGGCTTTCCAGGAAATTCACGGGCTGCCATCCGACATCATGGTGGTTGACAACTTGATGAACCTTACCTCTGGAGCCAAGGACGAATGGACGGGTCTCAGAGAGCTTTCTCAGGTGATGCAC
This sequence comes from Nonomuraea sp. NPDC048881, assembly GCF_040649795.1. Taxonomy (NCBI): domain Bacteria; kingdom Bacillati; phylum Actinomycetota; class Actinomycetes; order Streptosporangiales; family Streptosporangiaceae; genus Nonomuraea; species Nonomuraea sp. NPDC048881. The sequence goes on along the minus strand of NZ_JBEZGC010000001.1, from coordinate 419,436 downwards.
TACCTAGCCACCGAACTTCAGATAGTTGTACTCCTGCTTCATCACCTGAATCTTGGGGGGCTGGATCTCAGATATCCCGCACCACTCAACGCAATCAAGGGCCAAGTGACTGAACTACCAGCAGTGGTTTTGACTCTGGCCAAGGGGGATGGGGTTCTCTATGCAGCCCCAGTTAAGAACAGGCACGGCAAGGCGGATCCCTCGGGGAAGACCTATGTCAGCTTGGATTACTCGGAGGAGACTCAAAAAATCTCTGATCCGGTACCTAATCCGACACCCCAACCAGCGCCTAGGAAAACTGGTCTGGAGATTCCAGATTGGTTCTCCAGAGCGATCAAGGACGACTAGAGAGGCACGACGACATGAACGCGGCGGCAATGGAGCTTCCTCAGCCTGAGGAAGAGGAGAACTGCGAACTGTGTGGCAAGGGCCCCTGTCCCATCCTGGGGGCCCTCGTGGACGCCTTCACGGCCGGGGAGGCTCCAGCCCCTCAGGTCGTCTCTCTTACCGGCGAGAGCATCGAGACGGAGGAGGCAGTTCTCAAGGGTGATCTGTAAGGAATGCGCCTACGCAGCAGACAACCGGCTAGCGCGGGCCCATCACTGTGGGGATGAGTGCGACTGCCAGCATCGCTACCCCAAGGGGTCTCTTGTCCTCTACCTAGAAGATCCGATTGTCCTCCGGTAGTCGCCAGGACAGAGGCCGACAGAGCGAGCTGGTAGCGGCGAAGTACTTCCGAGACAACCTGTGGCCTGAGTGCCAGGCAACGCCGGCCTCTCTCCCTGGCAGAGATCTGCGGAACACGCCTCGGGCCGCGGTCGAGATCAAGGCCCGTAGCAAGTTCAGCCCCATCGCCTGGATTCGACAGGCCACCCGAAATGCTGGTGGGGATACTCCGCTGGTTCTCATGAGACCCATCGGATACGGGCCTGAACGGGTAGACGACTGGCTCATGTTCATGCGCAACAAGGACTTTGTTGCCCTCTGGAGGAAAGCTTATGAAGCCGGAGGATCTAGACGGGCTGCTAAGCGGGCCTCTAGAGGTAAGGATTCAGAACCTCATCCGCTCAGCTATCGAATTAGGGTGGGATCCAAACCCGACGAGCATGGTTCTACGGTTCTCCAAGGAACGGTGTCATCCCTTCTTTCTGCGATGGGATTTGAACACGGAGACTATGAGATGGAACTTCGTCGGGTCGAGAGTCGGTCTAGTCCGTCCGGGGTTTAGCGGTCAGCTCAAGCTGAGAGACGTTGCCATCTACATGCAACACCCTGAGGCAATCCAGGAAAAGGCACCAAAGGAAAGCGCATGGAAGACAAAGACGTAACCTCCATCGATCAGCACAAGCCTCGCTTCTGGGGCTACGTGGGTCCTGAGCAAGTCATGGAAGACCTGGAGAACGGCCTCGCATACATCCGCCAACACGGGTGGTGTCAAGGCAGCCTCACCAACGTAGAGGGCAACGTCTGTGCCGTGGGCGGCATCATGCAGCCCATTCAGCGGGAGATCACCACCATATGGTTGGGCTGGTCTCACTACCCGGAGCACGCTGACCGCATCGCAGAGGCTAGGCATTGCCTCAACCAGAAGGTAAAGGAACTCACCGGCTTGCCGGATATGAGTATCGAGGTCTACAACGACTCCCCCACCCGAACAGTGGAAGACATCGAAGCACTTTTCGAGAAGACACTAGCCGACTTCTGAAGGAGGACCATGAATCAACAGGGCCTAGAGATCGTCAATGAGATGCTTGTTGCGGAGGTTACTGAGCTTCGGGCGAGAAACAAGCAACTCCGCCAAGCGAACAACGAGCTTCGTGCCTGGCGTCACAACGTCCGCAAGGCAGTCGGCTCCGGTAGGCCCGCGCCCACTGAACAGGCCGGCGCCCCCAATGCCAACCTTCTGGGATTCATCCGCATCTAGCGCATGGGATTCCCTGAACTCCTAGAGGCGTATGGAGTCTGGGTCAAGTCGGGGTGGGGGCAGATAAAGACGAACTGCCCCTTCCCCGATCATCCCGACACCAGCCCCTCTTTCAGTGTGAACCTAGAGGCCATGCTTTGGAACTGTCATGGCTGCAACCGTGTCGGTAATCACATCACGCTCGTTGCCCAGTTGGAGGGGATCCGCAATGCGGAGGCTAGACAGCGAATCATTGAAATTCTGGGAGGAGACCTCTCATCGGTATCACGAGCAGCTAACCGAGACAGCTCTCTCCTACCTAGCTGGGCGGGGGCTAAGTATGGCAGCAGTGGACTACTACCGGATTGGGTATGTGGATGATCCTGCTGCCGGGCATGACGACTATCGGGGGAGAATCGCCCTCCCCATTCTGAAGAAGTGCGGAGCTGTCGGCTTTCAATTCAGGTGCATCGAGGATCATCGTTGCAAGGACGCCAAGCACGCCAAGTATTACACCGATGGCGATCAATGGCTCTACAACACGGCCGCCCTTGACGAGCCTGGGGACGTGATCGGCTTCTGTGAAGGTGCCTTTAACGCCTACATCCTGTCCTTTGAATGCGGCATCCCAACGCTAGGGATCCCTGGAGCCGACTCCTGGAAGGGGCATCCCTGGTGGGCCGACATTGCTAAGGGACATCGGAAGCGCCTGTTCTTCGCAGACAACGACGCCAGCAACGACAAGAACCCTGGGGTACGCCTGGGCAAGGAGGCCGCTAAGGATGTGCTCGGCCTGAAGCTCATTCTCATGCCAGAGGACGAGGACCCCAACTCGACCTTTCTCAAGTTCGGTCGAGAAGAGATCTACCGAAGGGCGGGATACGTCCCCCCGTCCAGGAGACACCTGGAGCTAGTTTCCTAGGAGTACTCATGTCCCCCCAATACGCCAATCGGGCAGAGATCTACAGTCGTCTCTACTGGGCCGGCGATTGGCCGAAGATGATACAACTCGGCATGCTCAATCCAAGGGATATGCCGGATACCCTCACCACCAATAAGGCGGAACAGATCATGCGGATATGGCATGAGTTCCTTACCGCCTGCGGACAGATGTATCTGCTCATCAAGGAGCAGGAAGATGAACCAGCCTGACAATTTCGGAGAGCGGGTGAGGTTCAGCCTCCGGGAATGGCCTTTGTACTCCACGTGGGATGGAGTGGTCTACACCCACCACACCACCTGTCAGGGGGCGCGATCCATCCTCCTGAACGGAGACGACTTCCTGATGGCTGTCATGGAGCATCAGTGCTCCGAGCAAGAAGGGGGAGCAAGTGACGATCTGGCTCAAGCGTAAGTACTGGGTACCCAAGCCTGTGGGTCGTTATCGGAGTAGCAGTAACGACTCTGGCAAGTCCCGGCGAAAGAGCAAAGGCGGTTCACAGGAGCAGCCATTAAAGGCGCTCCACATGGACGGCAAGGGTCGAAAGAGGATGGTCAACCTGTGACATCAGCCACGTACCGTGTAGCCGTCTACGCTTCGCCAGGCTACCTGGATATGTGGAGCATCAGGTATTGGCTCTATAGGGTAACGGTAGCGATCAGGAAAACGGTAGCGGCGACTCGCATCTATGTAGTGGGCTCAGGCGGCAAGTCCGCGGTAGATGAGTTCTGTCGAAGCTACAAGTATCACTGGTATTCCATAGACGCTCCGGACCCCAAGGCCATCAGCTCTAGCCTGGAGCAGCTTAAAGAGGCATACGACCCTGACGTACTCCTCGCGTTTACCCGAGGTGGAGATACAACCTGGAGTTATGCTACTCTCGCAATAGAGCACGGCATGGAGGTAGTACTTACCGCCAAGCTCACGGGGGAACGAAACAACTAAATATCGCCTAACTGAATAGCGAGGCCCCCACTCAGGTGGGGGCCTTTTGCATTGGAGGAGACATGCGGGAGGAGTTATACGCGATGGCTACCAGCGTTGCTAGGGGCCTCGCTAAGCGTTGGAGGGAGGACTACGAGGATATCCGTCAAGAGATCCTTCTAGCAGCCCTCAAGGATGACCTAGATGCCTCATGGGAAGACGTGGAGGCATTAGAGAAGGATGACTATAAGGACCTGGCTAGCAAGACCAGGCGATGGATGAAGTATGCCGGCGAACGGTACTGCCGTCGCGAGAAGGCTGCCCGTGATGGATATGACGTGTCGGACGAAGTCTTCTACAGCAAGGCTCGGCTAGAGCAGCTACTTGAATGGCTGTTCGCTGTGGGCCTGGAGGAGAGGCCACCCATCGGTCGGTCGGAAAGCGTCTCCCGGAGTACAGGGGATCCGGCCGAGGGGGGTGGACACCTAGCCTCACTCCTGGACGTGCAGAGGGGACTAGACCAGCTACATTCCATCTACATTGACAGGCTGAAGGTAAGGTTCGGCTTACTCGCTGGATACAGTGACGACCAGATTGCGGCTATGAGTCAGAGCGAGATTCGGCATGTGACCGGATGGCATCACGAGAGGTTGCGCCAGCTCCTAGGTGATACAGGTGACCAGGTGAGGCACCGAGTAGACACAGCCTTGAGGAGACTCCAATGGGCACTAGGGGGAATGAATCCATGGAATAGGGGTCCAATGCCTACCGTGGACCGTTCCCGTTCCGTGACCTAAATTGGCATTACGGTCTGGTATCGTATGCATAGCTCACAGAGGAGGGACGGAACACTCTGCTAGTGAGCAGGGCACAAGGAAGGAAGCCCCTGGCATCGGTGATGCTGGGGGCTTTCCCTTTTTGGTCAACAAAAAAGCCCCAACCATCGGCTAGGGCTTTCGTGCCATCGACTACTGAGGAAGCGGCTGACCCGGCTCCCAGGTGGCCCACTTCTCTCCCCCTGGGGTCTTGAGGAACTGAGCGACCTTATCGGACTTGTGGCCGAAGTTGCCCTTAGGAACCTCACCGAAGGCGACCTTATGCCACGCCTTCATGGCATCAATCAGAGGCTTCCACTGGGCCTTCTCTTCGCTACCGTTACTCGTGGCTACCGGAACCGGTGCCAGCCGGGCCTGCGCCTTGAAGGTGTCGGAAGCCTTCTCGTACTTGCTCCACTCGGGAGGGCAGAGGTCCACCTCATAGGCGTCGCCGGTGATGATGTCGTAGAACTTCCTCGGCTGGATGTCTTCCGGCTTGGCCTTGCATGCTTCCCCGTGAACGTCGCAGATAGTGATCGTCCTGGTAGCCATTGATGAGGATCCCTTTCTATCTCCCCCTCTTTGGGGGAATGACTGTTGGAGTGTATCCCGAAAGGAGAAGGGGTAGCCCACTCTTCCGAGTAAGCTACCCCTTCTCATATTCATTAGGTCACGCCCTCGGGTTTACCCCATAGAGCTGACCGTTTCCGATGATGGCCTTGGAGTGAAGGCCACTCCCCCGCTCCCCTGACTTGAGTGCGACAGGAGTGCGGGGCTTGCGCTTCGTCTCCGTCTCCTCCGCTTCCTCAACCGCCTTCCTGACGGCATCGGCGTACGGGTCTCGACTCTCCTCGGGAGAGAGCAGGGAGACCAGAGTCAGAACTTCATCGGTCTTGTACCCGAGAGCGGCCAGCACCGACGCCATGCGGTCGGCCTGGATCGGGTGACTCTTCCACCGGTAGATGGCGGCAGCACTGGAGTACCCAAGCATGTCGCCAACCTCGTTCAGGGACTTGCCTTCACGGTCCGCCCACCAGCGAACGAAGGTGTAGAGGTCCGTCGGCACAGGCCCCGCGGATCCCTCAAACGGGTTCCATGTGGCCTGGTCGTCCCCCCCTTCCTCTGTCTCGGGGGGCTGTTCACCCTCCCCCGAGAACGTGACCCCTGGAATGGGGGAAGGTGCAGGAGCTGCGCCCTCCTGAGGGTCAGTCGCCGGCTCCTCCGTGGGAGGTAGCTGCGGCTGCTTCGTAGGGGCCGGCGCGGCAGAGGCTTGCGGGTAGAAGACCTGTCCCGGAGTGACCCGGTGGAGGCTGGGGATTACCAACTGTGCCCCAGGCACCTCCGCCCCATGCTTCTCCATGTAGGCGACAAGGTTCTTGATGGACTTGTCATGCGCCCTAGAGCCTCGCTCCTCTGTCGCGCATACATCTACCGTCCATGTGTGAGAGCCGCTAGGCCCATCGATGTGGACTGTGTATCGGTCCCCGATAACTCTTCTCTGCGACTCGGATTGGTCCTGGTCGCAGAAGTAGACGGGACCTTGGGGTAATGCCATCTTGCTCCGATCATGTGCCCATGTACCAGATGCCTACACTCTAGCGTGAGCAGGCTTGTGGCGCCTCTTCCCATGCTTTGCTTTTGCACCTTTCTCCAGGCATATGGGAGCCATCATCACGACGTAACCAACCGCCGTCATGATGACTCCCAGCGTTACCGCGATGTACGGAGCCGCCTCTAGTAAGATCACTTGCCCTACCTCACTGGTCTATAGGGAGTGCCCATCCCCTGATGTACTGCCAGAGCCCCATCAGGTGTGCCCGCCTGCTAGGACTCTCGTAGTGCAATCAAGACCGGCCTGTCTCCTCCTTCAGCTTCCTGAGCAAAGCTAGGACTACGCGCCTACCTACATCAGCGCTTGGAGTGAAACCACGGATAACTCCCTGCCAAACACTCAGAGGATCATCCATGTGGAACGTGGCTGTCTTGGTAGCCGGATCAATGACTACCGAACCATCACCCACTTCCACCGGCAGCGTACGTTGAATAGCCCTCATTTCCGCAGGGCTAAGACTCCCGATGGTCACTGACACATCGCCTCCTCTGGTTTTACCTGTACCGGTGCGGTCGGCACAGAAAGGCTCACAGGCCCTCGGGCCTGTGAGCCAATCTCTACTTCCGCATCTGCATCTCTTCTATGATCTTATAGAGAGCGCTTATGCCTAGGTGCTTTCCTATCCAGCCCCCGTTATAGAGGTTGGCTATCTCACGCGCACTCGCCCGAGGGAAGTCACGCTTGAGAGCGGCAATACGCTTTCGGTCGTGGATCTGACGCTGCCCTCTTTTAACTACCGGCTGCTTCCCGAACCACGTCTCATACTTCTGATACACGACATGACGGATAGCCGTTGGAGTGATGGCGTCTTCACCTTTCACCCTGTTGTACCTCTCGGCCATCCCTCTAGCATCGTGCACTAGACGGGGGTTGTCCTTCAGTATCCGCCTGATCAGGCCGTGATCATAGATGCGCTCGGCACCCATCAGCGACCCCTGCCCCGTAGGCGTCTCTCCAGGCAGAGGAGTGCTAGCAGGGCAGCTACGGTGATGAGAAGGCTGATCACGGTAGCCCCCTACGATTGTAGCGATAGGTCCAGCGGGGCCCCTTCCTGCCTCTGCTGCGGTACCGTCTTGCCGTCTTCGGGAGAGGTGACTCACTGAGCAATGCCCAAATCTGCTCAGGGTGTTCCTTCCTCGCCCTTTCTTGTTCGATGACGTCGCTGATGCGGAGTCTACTTACACCCTTCCGCATGAAGGGCCCCATGTAGCGGAGCCCCATGACTTCCCTTACTCGATGCTTTGCCGTTCCGAATGTGATGGGGATACCCACCGCTTCCGGACCCCATAAGCGGATCGCCGGATGCGGTTGAGACCAGTCCACCCAGAACACTGGACGCTTGGCTAGTCGGGATACACCCAAACCTCTTCCCTTCTCCTAGACAAAGAGATAGCCGCATGGGTCATGTGACCCATGCGGCTATCTATCTCTCTAGGAGCTGTGTTGTGTTACCGAGGAGAGTGCTTGGCTAGGAAGCTCAGTGACTCTGCCAACTTCTCCGGAGATGGAGCGGGGGTAGTGGGAGGCGGAATGTGCTGGTAGTGGTAGCGCTGCGCGCGTTCCCATGCAGCAGCTCTTGCTTGCATAGCCTCGCGGAACTTGCGCATCCTCGTTTGGGCCCTGGTCTCCTCCGGTTCCTTCTGCTTCAGCGCCTCAGCCGTAACGGCGGCGACGTTCCGGCCCGAGAGAATGACGTGGATCGTCACAACAGGTGCGCCCGTGACCATCGCAATCTCAGTCACCGGCAAACGCTGTTGGGCTAGTCGACGAACCTCGTTGATGACCTCGGGAGAGACCTTCGGAACCCTGCTTGCCATCACCGGAGACTGCCCTCCCTCCTGATCTCCTCGGCAACCGCCTCGACCAGGCCGTGAGCCGTCACCGCAGTGACGACAGCCGCTCTGCCTCGGTCTCGCTGCCAGGGGTCCAGGTCACGAGTCGCGTAGTACCAGAGATCCGTACTCGTTTGGCCAGCCCACGGGGCTGTTGAGGTAACTCGCCCAGCCCATCCCTCGTACGGGAGAGGGACGACGCTCGGGGCCGCCGGCTGGTCCGGGAGCTGGGCGACGTGCGTTGTGTCCATGCCTGTCAGGCTACGCCTAGCTAGCTGCTCCTAACCAGTCCTGAGGAGTCCTCATGAGGGTAAAGGGCTGCTCAGGAGTCATCTGGACCCTTAGCCGCCACTATGTCTGAGCAGCGCAGCTACGTATGGTGACTGGTCATGAGCGATCTTGAGCGGCGCGATCTTGACCGACGCAAGCCCCTGTGGCCGCAGATTGCGGAGATCATCAAGGACCAGATCCGCTCAGGCGAGCTGGCTCCAGGTGATCGCATACCTGGCATCCATGCCCTCATGCAGGAGTACTCCGTCACCAACTCCACGGCCCAGAAGGCACTCAAGCACTTGAAAGATGCCGACTGGGCCGAGAGCTGGTCTGGCAGTGGTACCTACGTCAAGGGCAATCCGGAGGCAGAGGAACCACCCTCGCCCCCTTCCCCTTGAGCCAGTACATGACGGAGTCGAACGACTTCCCTACCATCCACCCAGCGATGGGGGCGGCAAGGATGACCTTGCCGCCCTTCACCGCTATCCCATACGTGGCATAGGGAAGTGAAACCCAATACCAGGCGATCACCCCTTTCCGCGGATCTTCCGTAGGAGCCATCGGTAGTAATACCGGAAGTCCTCTGCATAGAGGTCCCGACATATCCATACAACCCAGATGAGTCCTGCGGCAGTCAGCGTGAGCATGAAGAGAGTGGTATTCGTTAGGCCGCGTGTATCTACAGCCATTCGGCATTCTCCCCTTCATCTGATAGCCAGACTATCCCCAGGCGTTTAGCTAGCTCCTCGGTTGTGAAGCCGGCCGCCTCATCATTGGCGATCGGAAACACATCGAGGTACCTGGCTATTGCCTGAGACACGTCGTGCTTATCTAACATCTCCCTTCCCTTCTGGAGCTGATCACTCCATTGCGTACCCATCCCGTCCCTCTGTGCCCTAAGGGATGGGTACTGGTGCAATGATCAGCCTTTCTACTTGCTTAGTGCCGGATTGGGATCAGGTTCAGGAACCCATTCCTTCGGTCCCCCTCCTCGCCAGTGGCACCATGGGCACCACCGATAGAGCCGGTTGTGACGCCAACCGAGAATCATGTTGACGCTCATGGGAATCGCAAAGGTGAAGATCCCCAAGACCTCAGCCACCCCCCTTCTCATAGGAAGGACATGCCCGAAGGCATATAGCAGCACGCCACCAGCCATGAGACCGATAGCGAGGCCCGTGTTGAACTTGTGGTAGAGCCGAAGCCAAGCCCGATGCTTCTCGGCTTTCTCGGCCCCGTTCAGAGGCATGGCCCTTGCGCACAACTCACAGAGCCTCCCGTGATGGGCCATTAGCTCTGAGAGGATGAGTACGCCTGAACCCATTATGAGGACGTATTCTAGGACTTCAGCCCATGTAGTCTCCGGCATGAACGCCGAATACAAGGGCCCACCTATGAGCACCACCGGCCATAGAGGCGTGCAGTAGTGCCCTATGAATCTGAATAGCTTCATACTCCCCTTTCTCTCTCTCGGCTCCGTGTTGAACCGATTAGAGGATGCACAGACACCCGCCTGCGCACCCCCTGAACGGTTCACTACTCCTTACTTCCGGCTGCTCCTGCCTCTTCGATGACCTCCGTAGCCGATATCGTGGGCGAGACCAATCCCAGCTCTCGACCTAATAGCAGCTCGATTTCGGTCGGCTTCACCGGAGTACTGTCGTAGGGACATTCGATGACTAGACGGAACTCTTGTCTCACGTCTTCCTCTTTCTCGCGTCCGCCCTTAGCTTCTGAAGCCAAGCCTCCGTGAGATCTCTGTGCTCCTCGGGACAGACCGCGTTGAACCCGTTCCGCATCTCGCCGAAGGTTCCGATCTGCAACCCCAGTGCCTCCAGGCCGGCCGTGTAGCTGCCGAAGATCTGGGCGAGGATGCATGAGTCAGGGTCGCCCATGTTCAGGTCGGCCCTGTTGACTCTGTCTCTCCAGGTGCGGGGGGCCTTCTCTTCCAACAGACGGAAGCCCCTGTCTACCTGGATCTCGTAGGAGTACGTCACGCGCTCCTCCGAGATGCCGCCTCTTGCCGAATAAGGTCCTCTACCTCATAGGCGAGAAGCGCAGCTTCGGTCACCATGCAGTAACCGGCGCTGTGCCTACGTCCTCCGGGGTATACCGCCTTACCCTTCTCCCGCGCCGATACGAGAAAGGCCCTCAGGTTGTAGAGGTGCCTGGACTCGTATACGGGCAGAATCTTGGCTAGAGGTTCTACCTCTGTCTCCATGGTGTGCCCTCCATGGGTTTGCCAGCGACTTAGGACCAAGCCGCAACACCCCACACAGACATAGCCTGCATGGGATGCAATGACTTAGTACTCGGTCGGGGGTATCGCCCGCTCTAATCTCTGCTCCAGCAGGAGAGCAATCCCTACCATGACGGAATAGGCGTTGAACTCGCCCTTCCTCCAGCTCGGGCCCCGCATGCCATCGGCGATCCGTTCAGCTCCACCCCTATGGGCATCCTGCTTCATCTGACGAATCACCTTGAGGCAACCTTGCATCTCTGGCTCACTCTGGCTAGAGAAGAAGAGTCGCCATATCTGTTCCACCGCGGCGTCCATCTCATGGAACGCCCTCGGATCTAGTGGGCCTGGATCATCGTCCATGTACTACCTCCCTTCTCTGGACCTGGGTTAGATCCATTAATGCCCCCACCTACGAGAGGCGGAGGCAATGACAGACCTAAACGGTTTCGTCGCAGTCACCCTCTACGGCGAGGAGCCGGTAGCCCCACTCAATGCCGTCGGCCGTAGTCACCGCATACCAGCCATCTTCCTGACCCTCGTACTCTGCGATGGATTCGGACAGTCTGGCGTAGTCGTCTTTGGAGTTGTCTCTCTCTTCGTTGTTCTCTGCCGTCCTTTCAGCCATCTGACTGTCTGAACCGATCTCGTCGGCTACCCATCCTTTGGCCTCTTCTAGGAGCCGTTCCCATTCGGCCTCGGGGCCGTGGAAACACTTCTGTCGCTCCGGAATAAGGCGACCGTTCGCGCTTACCCCGACATGCCAGTGAGACATGCCTTCTCCCTTCCCTAGGTGACCAGGAAGACCCACAGGGAGATCCTGTGAGCCAACCTGACTGCCTAGACGTGCCGGCCCCGCGTCAGAACAACGGCTCATCCCGTTCCGTGACGTCTGGGTCTACCAACATGGCCGCGTAGTACAGGCCATGCTGAACGAGCTTCCGGCTTGTCCGAGAAGCGATGAGAAGTTCCTCAGCTACCTTCCTTCGCTCGTCCCGCCTGATCTCCTCTTCCGTAGTGGGCCGAGGCCCACGCCCTACGTGAGATATGGAGAGCATTGCCTTGCCGTTGTGCGTGATCTCATAGCGGAAGACGGGTTCAACGACGCCCTCACGCCAGACCCGTTCGCTACTGACTAGCCCGTGATTGATCAGACTGTTCAGCGTGATAACGGTTAGCGAATGCGTGTGCAGTACCCAGCCGCTATCTGGATAGGGTCCTTGTGCCTGGAGTAGCCGAAGGCATTCCAGTTGCCTATGCCCTAGCGACATCCCTCCACCTAGTCCTCTATCTTCTCTTGGCCGGTGAGGAGTCGGTGAGCCATGGTGAAGACTTCTTGCCTCACCGTATAGGCGATCGGAAGGCCGTGGTTGTCGAGCCAGTCAGTCAGATAGACGTCGATTAGCTCCGCCGTTGCTTGTCGTCGGCCCATGAACACTGCATCTCGCTTTTGCCTTGCAGGGTCCTTCCCTTGAGAACGCACGTCGCTTTCCCAGTCACTATGCCGTTGGAGAAGGAGGTCATACCTCTTCATCGCCAGGGCGTTGGGCCCGTCGTCCAGCCACTTAATAGCGATGGCCTTGACGTCTTTTTCTTCCATGTGTGCTCCCTTCTGCGGACTACTCCGCAACTCCCCATACCTCCACCCCTGATAGGGGAGGCATAGGAAGCAACAGTCCTAGTCCTATTTGCTAGCCTTCATGAGGCGACTGATGACATAGGCCCTGAGATTGGTCCTCTGGGAGACGGGTACGGTCGAGATGAGATAGGCAAGCTTGTCTATCGCATCCTCGATAGGGTCATCCCGCTTGTCCGCCCGCTCTTTGGCCTTGAGGGCTAGGGTGGCCTCCGCGGCTTTATGCTCAGCCCAAAGCCCCTCCCGGAATTCCTCGCTGGTCCGCTCTCCGGTGTATTGCGGTTCTCCGTACCTCGTCGTACGTTCACCCTTGCGAAGGACCTTGACTTTATAGAGCGACCCGATCGCATATGTCCCCTTCGCCGCGTACAGCAGCGGGACGCCGTTCGGATCTATCCAGGCATGTACTCGCTTGCCATCGGAACTGACTCGGCTACCCCCAAAGGTCCATACCTCTTCCTGGGGTTCCTCATCGCTCATCTTGTGCGCTCCCTCTGATTGTGGGCTATTGACCACAGGCCCCCATACCTCCCCGTCTGTTAGGGAGGCATAGGAGCCGACAGCCTTAGTCCTTCTTGAGCCGCCTCAGCTTTTCGATCCAGGCCGCTCCGAGGATGACGTAGTCACCCATCGTGTGCCAGTCGCTATCACCGGCGAGAGCGAACCCCAGCCTTACCGACTCCTCGCCAGAAAGCTTGAGCTTCTTCTTTCCCGTGTCGTAGTCGCCGAATAGCTGGCCGAGAACGTCCTCTTCAGTGACATTCATCTCCAGACATTCCACGTTGATGTCCCGGAGCCAGTTCCTCAGCTCCCCATGCCACGGTGCTTGTTCGTTGAGGTAGGCGATACCGGCCTCGACTAAGGCGTCCGCCTGCTCTCTGGTAAGCATGTGTGCTCCCTTCTCTTAGGGCCTAGCGACCCTCCACCACTCACCTCCCGAGGGAGGCGAATGATGGGCTATCGCTAGTCCTCAATCCAGACGGGAAAGTTATGAGGGATCTCATCCTTGTAGCCCCACTGCGTGGTGTAGATGATGACCCTCTCTGTCTCCCCCGTGGGCTCCCCCGTCTCCTGGTCCACACGAGGGCGCTGCCTGTAGCCGTGCCAGTCCGCGAACGTGTCAGGGAACGAACCTGCCTCGGTGAAGTAGAACCGGCGCCCCCTGCGGAGTAGGCGTGCCTGGACACAGATGAGCTTGACGGCCTCCAGGTCCCGCGTGCCGACCTGGACCCGCTGACCAATGTGGGCCGCCGCGTCTAGGGGATCGACAACGCCCAGCTCGGTAGTGCCGTACCCGTGTCGCAGTACGGTCCCGAGGACCCGCGACCCGTCCACGCGCTTCCCCTTCACCAGGGATCCGATCGCCGGCACTCTCTGACCAGTCATTTCCGTGCGCTCCCTTCCGATTCGCCTATCTAGCGAATCTCCATGGCCTACAGACGATTGCCTGTAGGCCATGGGCTATCGCTAGTTCCTAGCAATCAGCTCCTCGTATGTGAGGTATTCATCCCCCTGGACGCCGACAAGGGGAATCCAGTTGGCGCGAGTCCCTGGCTTTCCGGGCTTGTGGATGGTCAGGAATCCGAAGTTATCCACCTCGTTGGAGATGGAGAGCCAATCCTTCACGGAATTGGAGTCCTCAAGGTCGAGGTCCGGGAAGTCGTCAGCGTCTTCGGCCGGAACCTGGGAGGCCAGGTACTCAGCACAGACGCGCATGAGCCTCGGAACCGACTCGTCCGTGAATACAACGACGTCCGCCCCGTCTACGGCAGGCCATTCGATGCACCCTATGAACATGTGTGCCCTTTCCAGATTTGCCCTCCTAGCAAATCTCCAATGCCTACCTGCGAGAGGCAGGCAAAGGGCTATTGCTAGACCTCGTGGAACTTCTCCCAGTGATCGAACTTCCGATCTCCGGGGAAGGGGTCGTTAGCGCTCCAGTGCATGGAATCGCTCCAGGCGTGTACCTGACAGTGATCCGTCCGACTGATGCGGGCCCCATCGGTGTACTGACTACGTTCCCCGATCTTCTTTCCGCCCTCATAAATCTCCCAGTAGCCCCACTGGCTAAAGGGAGGTTGACGGATTTCTAGGGTCATGACGTCAGCTCCAGGAGCTTTTCGGCCCCCACCTTCTTCTCTAGCTGCTCATACAGAGCGCATGAGGTCCCGTGCTCGCGGTGATACCTGATGTGTTCCTTGCGGATGTGCGTGCGCATGGTCCAGACCGTGGGGAAATCGTGCTCGGCCGGCAGACGCTCTTTGATCCACTCGGAGAGTTCCGAGCCGAGATCATCGCACTCCCGAAGGGACTCCATGTAGATCTCCGTGGAGTGGTCGGGAAGGCTCATGCCGCGCATAGTCGCGCAGTACGAACATGCCATTGTGTGTCCTCCCTTTGGCCGGTGTGCCCTCCGGCGTAGGGTGGCCTGTGAACAGACCAGGCAACCCACGGAATGACTCCCGCGGGCTCCCCTACCGGTTCACAATTCGTTGGCCGCTTGAATGGCTGCCCTCGTACCGAATGGGTCGCTCCCCTTGGGGATCCTCGCCACGCATTCCCCTAGATACCGGTTGCCCGGCTCCAGCATCAGAATCGCGTGCTCCTGGAATTCCCTTCGGAGTATCCCGAGGAATCCCGCTGCGCTTCCGACGGTCTCAAAGAGGATGTCTATCGTGGGACCGTCCATGTTGACGATGGTCCCCTTATGACCTCCCCCCAGAACACGCCTGATCTGCTCCAGCGGTGCCAGCTCTGCCATTGGTGTGTGCCCCTTTCTGAGTCTGTAGTGAACAGACCAAAGGGCCTACAAGCCGTAGCTTGCAGACCCTTTTATTGGTTCACCAACTTTTATGTCCTGGTCCCGCAACGGGGCAGTACCCAAGGTTGCGGTATGAACGGTCATATAAAATGAAGTGCTTGGCAAAGTCTGCCTCGGTCTCCAGAGTGGCGTTACACCCAGTACAGGGCTTCCCGAAAGGGATCCTTTCGAGGTCTGCTCTGCATTCATCCGAGATGAGATCCCACTTCGTGACCTTGTCCACCATTCGTATGCTCCCTCTGTCTGATAGGTAGGTGACCTATCAGGGCCGACCCACAAACCCGGACGCTTGTGGGTTCGCCTGACTGAGTCACATGAGCTGAACGTTTTCCATGACCCTGCTCTGGTACTCCTTAATGGCGTTGGTCGCGTTGTCCGCGTAGTAGCCGTGATCCCATTCCTTCCCCGCGTATCCCCTAGCGTCCAAATAGCAGACGACAAAGGGATTCTGCGGGTGATCACGCCAGAGCAGGAGGAGATACCTTTCCTCCTTACCTCCCGGCTTGTGCAGGCGTAGCGCGTAGAACACGGTTGCCTTGCCGGTAAGGATCTCGATCTCGTCGCCCTGCATGATGTCGGGCAATTCCATCGCCACTCCCTTGTGTGCCTGATAGCTCCGGTGAACTATCAGGGTTGGCCTATGGACAACCGCCCATAGGCTCACCTGATTGACTCACCTCTGGACTAGCCTGGGGCGTGGCCTAAGTCCTCGAATGTGCGGCCTGCGCAGCTCGGCCGCCGCCTCCATGACCCTGCTTAGGAAGGCGAATCCGCTCGGGTACCCCCGAGTCAATAGCCACTCCTCTAGGAATGGTTCGATCGTCTTCCACATCATGGCCTGAATGTCTCTCGACCCCTTGACGGTATGGCTACGGTCCGGGTTCTTCCCGTCCCGCTCCATGTCCTCAATAACCGAGAGCATCGCTTGCAGTTCAATGAGGACTTGGTCTATCGCCCTGGGGGCCGCCGATGATTCCTCAAACCAAGCTTTCGCTATTTCGTGAGGTTCCATCTCCGCCTTCTCCCTTGTGTGCTTGCCTGTTGGTGAACAGACAGGGACGGCACACCTACGATGAGGTGTGCTCGCCTGATTGACTCACCTGCTGCGGACAGCGAAGTTATTTCGCTCGGCCTTCTCGTGAAATATCCTCCGCGCCTGCTCCTCCGTGTAGATCTGGACCGTAGGACGGCACGTTTCTCCCTGGCGCCATTCCTTGTGGCCCAGGTAGGCGACGTGATGATTTAGCCCGCTGGAGTACCTGTCCTTTAAGAGCAACAGGTATTGCTCAGGCTCGGCCAGCCTTGCGGATCCTGGCTTGTGAGCCCAGTCGAGGACTTCAAAGTCTCCGATGCGGAATTCCAGGACATCCCCGATGTTGATCTGGGGCATATCCCCTTTACGGAGGTCGCCTCCGTACCTCATGTGTGCTCCCTTCGTGTGTCTGAGTGAACAGACAGAGGCGGCCTAGGGAGGTGAAGCCCTAGGCTCGTCTGTTTGCTTCACTTCTCCAGCTTCATTTCCGTGACTTCGCGGAGAACGGTCGTCTCGTAAGACCTGGCCTTGAACGTCTGTTGGTCCAAGTAGGTGATGTTCTTGTTCGCCCACTTGAGCATGGCCTCATCGCCTTTGGCGATCACCGCATCAGGTATGTCTAGTTCAACATCCCTGTTGATGATCCCGATAAGGCCACCAACCATCATCTTGACGGTTGCCATGTGTGCTCCCTTCAGATAGTCCAGGTGAACTACCAAGAGCGGCCTACCTCTTCTCCTAGAGATAGGCTCGCTTGGCTGACTCACCAATCACACGTACCCGAAGGAGTTGAGTAAGTCATCCGCGTATCGGTCCGTCTTTTCCGTGATCTGTTCGACGGTGGACTGACAACGCGCGTCCCATTCGGCGGAGTTTTCCTGTGTTACAGAACTGATGGCCTCCAGAAGTCCGTCATACCTTCCGGCTTCTTCAAACCATCGGCCTTTGTCGTAGGTGTCCCCCGACTTTTCGGCCTTCTGTTGCCAATACATCCAGTTCTGACGTGTCTCTACCAGCCGCTTCACGGCAGGCATGAGCAAGTCATACGACAGAACCATGTGAACCCCTTTGGTGTGCTCCCTCTTAGTAGTCCTGGTGAACTACTAGGCCGATGCCTATAGACCAGTGGCCTACAGGCATCCCTAGCTGACTCACCTTCCGTCAAGCCATATGACGACTCCGATGGATCCCGCCATGAGTACGGCTATGACGATTAGGCCGATGGTTGCGAGCATCCTTGTCCTCCCTTCGGTCTAGGCAGACCGGAGGGCCCACAGCTCACGCTGTGGACCGACCTACCGGCCTAGGCCCTACTCGCCCAGTGCAGTCACGCCTACCTCCCACATAGCGATGGAGCCGCTAAGGGTGAGGTGAACCATCGCGTCATGTACGGCAACCACAGCTACCGCTTCCGCAGCGAACAGAACGAGCGTCACAAGGTAGTGAACGCCCTTCCGCGCGTTGTGGTAGCGCTTGAAGGCAGCGGTGATGTGTTCCATGGGATGTGCCCTTCCCGTGTTGGATTACCTGACTGTCCTGATGATGAGAACCAAAGGAAGGATCATCACCAGACAGAACGCCACATGCTCAATCCAGATCATGTGTTGTCTCCCTTCCCGAGCGTCCCTAGTGGCCTATGACAGCCATACCGCTTCACGGCTAGGGACAGAGGGTCACTTTCCCTCTAAAACCACGTTCATCGTGCATGCGCCTGGAGCGTGTTCTGTGGCGCATACAGGGCATTTGGCCTGTCCACTACCGGCCGACGCTGAAGGGCTCTCAGAAGCGCTCTCAGCGCTCTCTGAGCCCTCCTTTGCAGCCTTAGCGAGTGCCCTCATACGCTTCTGATGAGCAAGGGCCCTTTTGACGTCTCTCTGTCGCCTAGCCGTTTCCTTCACGACTAGGTCATGGCTCACAGTGAACATCTGGCCCTTACAGATGCCAGCAGCGGGATATGCCCTCACTGCCTCCACCTGGATACCGCCGTAGACCGAAGCAAGGACCCTTACCTCCACTCGACGGTTGGTGATGTTCACGTAGTGCTTGGTAGCCATAGCTACTCCTATCCCTTGTGGTTACCCAAACGGGAGTACCTAGTCAGTGAGTCTCAATCGACGGATAGCCAGCCAATCTCTCACTGTGCCTAGGTACGCCCTATTGGGTGAGGGGATAGCCAACGGTTCAACCAAAGGTCTCCCCACCGGTAACCCCCTCTAAGGGAGTTTGCACACTCACACAGAGCGGACTTACTACTCAGTGCCTCTATCAGCCTGATCATCGTTGTCAGACAGCATCCCTTTGGATGAACGAGGTTTTCAGCTCCTAGAGGCAGATCCTCTAGAAGGGGTCCGTATGACCCTTCACCGCCAAACCCTGTGCTTTGCGCCTACCGCTATGAAGTTCACAAGCAACGTGTTCCTCGGGAGGGGAAGACCCTTAGCCACCGAAGTGACCTCCCATAGGGGCGCTCCTACCGATCGGATGTCCGTCTCGGTATTGCCCTCCCGTAGTGGCGGGGGCGATTGGAGCTATTGAGTTGGTAATGCAATGCACACACTGAACTAGGCACTGAAGGGCAGGAATGGCTGATGCTAACTCGCGTTCAACTCGTTACCAACTAGTGACATAAAAGTCAGACTTCAAGGCAGGAAAAGGGACAGAACAGGCACAACTCAAGATCTACCGTACGGCCTACGCTTCAATGTGTCCACATAGTGAGACAGTCAGTAAGTACATACTTGCGCAGCTCAGCATGGGTGGCCCTGCTGGCAGGCAGGGTAGGACTGTCGGCCGTTTGCCTCTATATGCCCACATCTGCCCTGATATGCCCAGATTCGTACCATGTTGGGGCGCTTGTACCCCTACATGCACACAAGGGCTCTACCTGCACAAACGGTATAGTCTGCGGTATACAGCACATGGGGTCATCTGATGTCTCTACCTCGTTTCGAGGTAGGCTCCGCCCGTTTCGTACCGATTCGTACCCGTTTGACCCCAGGGGTTTTAAGCCGGCCACCCTCCACCCCCTACTATCTCCTGTCAAATTTTTTTTACATCGCGCTACGGTCTGTATATGCATATGGCCTCCATATGAGCTATCCGACTACTCTAGGTTCACGTTATGGGATCGTTATCAATGGGCATAGCGATATGGCCTCCGAGGCGGACCTATATAGGTAGGTACGAACGTAGTGAGGCACCGGAGGTGCCGAACGGAGTGAGTACCTACTACACCCGCCCTTGAGGGGCGGGTTCATATCTACTGGCCAACCCTTCAAGGGGTTGGCCTTCTGTATGTAGATAGGTCTTATATATATAGGTACAAGTATGGGAGAGGTATCAGTTCTTGGCCAAGGGAGCCTTCTAGCTAGTGGGTAGGCGCGCTAGCGTCTATTCAACCGAGGAGGCCAAGCGTCGTATCGTTGATGCCCTCCGTAGAGGGTTGACGGTTAAGGATGCGTGCCAAGAGGCTGATAGGTCTGTCACCTCCTACAACCAGTACCGCTCTAGGGACTCGTCCTTCAAGGAGCAGTGTGACCTTGCTAGGTCTGGTCGAGGTGCGGAGTCTGATGAGGAGATCCGTCAGAAGCGCGCCGGCGCTTTCGAGGACTTCCGTGCCAAGTACCTCGGTATGGAGACCTTCACTCATCAGCTCCAGTGGATTGACCTTATTGAAGGTCGAGAGCCCAGAGATTTGCATCCGGCCATCAAGTATGAGCCTGGCTCCCGGCAACACATCCTGATCAACTGTCCGCCTGAGCACAGCAAGACCATGACTCTCTCAGTGGACTATGTGACGTATCGGATCTGCAAGGACCCTAATGTTCGTATCCTCCTGGTCTCCAAGACACAGGAGATGTCCAAGCAGTTCGTCTATGCGGTGAAGCAGCGCCTAACCCATCCGCGGTACTCAAGGCTTCAAGCGGACTTCGCTCCTGTCGATGGCTTCAAGGGCCCCGGAACCGTGTGGCAGTCCACTCAGGTGTATCTAGGCAGTGAGTCTAGGGACTCCTCCGAGAAGGACCCTACGTTGGCTTGCCTGGGCATCGGTGGCCAGATCTATGGCGCCAGAGCTGATCTCATCCTCTTAGATGACTGCATCGTTCTGTCGAACGCCAACCAGTTCGAGAGCCAGATCCGCTGGGTTCAGCAGGAGGTGTTGACCCGCCTCGGCCCTGCGGGTCGGTTGATCGTGGCGGGTACACGGGTGGACTCCGTCGACTTCTATCGAGAGCTACGGAACCCAGACAGGTACCCCGACGGCAAGTCTCCGTGGACCTACCTCGCTCAACCGGCCGTGCTCCAGTACGCCGACGATCCAGCGGACTGGGTGACCCTCTGGCCCCGCTCTAACGTGCCCTGGATCGGGGCGGAGGACGCTCCCGACGCCGCCGGCCTGTACCCCCGGTGGGACGGCAAGAGGCTGTATGCGCGGCGCGGCATCCTGGACCCCCGCACCTGGAGCATGGTCTACCAGCAGCAGGACGTCTCAGAGGCCAGCATTTTCACGGCTACAGCCATCCGGGCCTGTGTCAACGGCAACCGGACAGTGGGGCTCCTGAAGAAGGAGAACAAGTACCACAGGGACCAGGGCATGGATGGTCTGTACGTGATCGCCAGTATGGACCCGGCTATGGCTGGTGAGACTGCCACGGTCATCTATGGCGTGGATGTGAAGACTCAGATGCGATACGTGCTCGATGCCCACCGCATGCCTAACCCGTCCCCTCAGCAGATCAAGGACCTGATCCGAGGTTGGACCGAGAAGTATAGCCCTAATACATGGGTGATTGAGAAGAACGCCTTCCAACTGTACTTGACGCGAGATGAAGAGATCAGAAGCTACTTAGCGAATCGGGGTGTGACCATGCAAGAGCACTACACTGGCTCCAACAAGCTGGATCCCGACTTCGGTGTGGCCAGTATTGCCCCTCTGTTCTCTACTCAGATGATCGAGCTTCCTTCGTCTCACAACTCCGAAGGCATCAAGGCTCTGATTGAGCAATTGATTACCTGGCAGCCTGGCATCAAGGGCAAGGACCTCAAGATGGACTTGCCTATGGCTCTCTGGTTTGCAGAGCTGAAGGCCAGGAATCTGGTTGAGCAGCACACGATGAAGTCGAACACTCATCACCGGTCGCGGTATACGCCTCGGTATCGACTGCGTAGGCAAGCGACTCTGTATCTTGATGACCTCATGGAAGACCAGTGGGGGTAGGGGATATGGACATCCTTACCTGCCCTATCTGCAAGTGGACTGTTGCCGTAGCAGGCAATCTACGCTTGTCCGAGGAAGCCAGGTCGGCTGCTCGGAGAATCCTTGATCTGCACTTTGATACGCATGTTGAGGAGTTCAGGGAGGAACTTGAGGAACACCTTTGCTGACTGCTGCTGAGATCGGCTACCGGTGGCGTGAGATCCGCCAGAGGTATGCTGAGCGGGATCAGAACATGGCCGATATCAAGGCCATCCGTGCAGGTAACCTGCATGAGGTAGCCCCTGACATGTTCAGCGATGACGTCCCTAAGGCCATCATCGCTAACCACATTGACATTGCCGCGAGGGATACAGCGGAGATGCTTGCTCCCCTGCCGGCCTTCAACTGCTCTGCCGCTACTGCAACCAGTGATGCCGCTCGGAAGTTCGCGGACAAGAAGACCAAGGGTGTAGCTCACTACCTAGAGGTATCCAGCGTTCAGGCTCAGATGTATACGGCTGCCGACTACTACGTGTCCTTTGGGCTTATGCCTGCCATCCTTGAGCCAGACTTTGAAGCCAAGGTGCCAAGGATCTCGTTCATTAGCCCCGAGGGCTGCTATCCAGAGTTTGACCGATGGGGGCGGCTTGTCTCTCTCACTCGGTGTATCCGTAAGACCTGCATGGAGCTGTGCTCCCTGTATCCAGATCTGACGTATCAGATCTGCGGTGAGTACTTGAACCCCAATAGCAATGCCTTGCTTGAGGTCATCATGTACCACGACAAGGACCAGTGGCGAGTACTCATTCCCGAGAGGGAGAACCTTCAGCTCAACTACATGCCGAACTTCTTGGACGAGCCATGCGTGGTGGTGGCTCAGAGGCCAGGCGTTACCGATGTGGCCCGAGGTCAATACGATGACGTGATCTGGATCCAGCTAGCCAAGAACCGGTTCTCGATGATGGGCATGGAAGCCGCGGAGCGTTCGGTGGAGGCTCCTATCGCGGTCCCTATGGATGTCCAGGAGTTCTCTGTTGGGCCTGGAGCTACCATCCGTACCAACTCGCCTGAGAAGGTCAGGGTTGTAGGACAGGAGTTCTCACCTGCCGCCTTCCAGGAGAGTCAGCTTCTTTCGATGGAGCTGCGTACCGGTGCCCGCTATCCCGAGACTCGTACAGGGAACATGGATGCCTCTATCGTTACCGGTCAAGGCGTAAGGGCTCTTGAAGGCGGCTTCAATGCGAGCATTCAGGCGGCTCAGGAGATTTTCCGGAAGACCTTCAAGGACATCGTTCGTATTGCCCTGAAGATGGATGAGAAGCTTTGGGGTGATCATGAGCGGGATATCCGTGGCCAGGCAGATGGAGTCCCCTACTCCATCCGTTGGAAGCCCAGCCGGGATGTCAACGGCGATTACACCTGTGATGTCACCTACGGCTTCGCCATGGGGTTGGATCCCAACCGGGCCCTTGTGGCTCTCCTCCAGATGCGAGGTGACCGCCTCATCTCTCGGGACTTCACCAGGCGGCAGTTTCCCTTCGGGATCAATGTCAGCGAGGAAGAGACCCGCATCGAGGTCGAGGAGTTGCGGTCCGCCCTGCTCCAGTCCATCGCGGCCCTGGCTCAGACCATCCCCATGCTTGCCCAATCGGGCATGGATCCCTCCCAGGTGCTTGGCCAGCTCGGCGAGGTCATCAAGCGTCGTCAGAAGGGCACGGCTCTTGAGGACGCTGTGACCGCTGCGTTCGCGCCTCCCGAGGCTCCAGAAGGTACGGCCCCCCAAGGATCCTCCTCAGATCCTCTAGCCGCTCTCCTAGGTGGAGGACCTGCGGGCGGCGGTGGCGGGGGCCTACCTCCTGGTGTCGCGGAGGGGCAGGCAACCATGGGGCCCGGTGGAAGGCCAGACATCATGGCCATGCTCGCTGGACTCAATAGCGGTGGAGCGCCTACCAACACAGTCAACGTTAAGAGGTCACTACCTGCATGACGCTTCAGAAGGAGACTAACTAGATGTATACCCCTAAGCCTGTTCCCTCTCTGCCTGGCAAGGGCAAGGGTGGTGAGTCTATGGCCAGCTCTACCCGTGCTCCTAAGCATCAGGGCGGACCTCCGGCCAAGGACTCCACTCCTGTTCAGTCGGAGCTGCGTTGCCATGCCATCAATGCTGGTGCTGGCACTCGGGGTTCCACTGGCAAGGTGAACTCTGTTCCGCCTCGGTGCGGTTCTTCTACCTACTAGGAAACACAAGGAGCTGAGTGGGCCAGTACGACGACGAGGACGAGCTTGAGCCTCTACCGGCTATCCGGTGGTCATGGATGACCATCCCTATCCTTGGGGCTGTAGTCGTCTCAGGTGTCCTGGAGGCGTTGACCGATGGCGTGACCCATCTCGGTTCAGCCATGGCGTCCCACAGCAATTGGCGTCGTGAGCAAGCGGCGTTCCAGGATCAGGCCCGTACGGCTATCGAGAGGATCACCTCTGCCTAGCGGAGGCTACCGGGAGCCGAGCAACCCCGCGCCGGCCTCTGGTCCTGGTCGTCTCTCCCGTCGTACGGACGGCGGGCCGGCTCAGTCCATGCGGCAGCTCGGCGACGCGGCTTACGGCGAACAGGCGGCGTTCCAGGAGGCTCAGGCTGGGGCGCCCATGGCCATGGACAACCTTGCTGCCGGTGGGCCTGGCGCTGCTCCTGGCGCTCCTGTGGAGGTGACTCCGTTCGGTGCTGCCTCCTCCCGTCCGGGGGAGCCTGTGACGGCTGGCGCTCCTGTCGGGGCTGGCGTCGGCCTGGAGGCGTTGGGACTCACCACGCCTGACGAGCTGCTACGGCAGGACAAGCAGACGCTCTCCACTTACCTCCCTGTCCTTGAGTTCTTGGCCAACCAGCCCAACGCGATGCCTTCTCTGAGAACGATCGTCCGTCAGATCAAGGCTGCGGTGAACGCCTGATGGAGTGGTGGCAGCGTCTGGGTATCGCTGGCGCGGCCCTCCGCGATTCCTGGTCGTCATTCTGGGATGTGGCTAATGGCGTCTTCGGTGAGGACGACAAGACCTTTGAAGAGGTTCTTCGTACTGCTGCCCGTGTCCCTGTTGGTCTAGGTAACGCGGCTTTCCAGACTGTCGCTTCCCCTGTTCAGGGGATCGCCGAAGGCTTGAGCTGGGCAGAGGATAAGGCCACTTACCCGTTGCGTGCTGCCCAGGGAGTCATCAATCTTTCGCAGTCTCCTACGTGGGCCAAGCAGCAGGGCTACGGTCCCCCTACTGAGGGGGTCGGCCCCTTCCCCGATGTGTACGGCCAGGCGCTTCTAGACCCTGCTACCTATTCCAAGGGTTGGGATCTAGCCGCCAATACCTCCATCGGTCAGGGTGGGTGGATGGGCGGTTCGCCGGTTGGCGGAGGTGCCCTTTCTGTCTTCAGTGGAGCCTTAGGGACGCGAGCTGATGTCCTTGACGATCGGCAGGTAGCTGAGCTTAAGAACGACACTCTGTTTAATGTGGTCACTGGTCTTACCGATGCTGCCGCTACCTGGTATCTGGATCCAGTAACCAAGGTCGCTCGTGTTGGCGAGGCTGCTCAGAATGTGTCCAAGATTTACGGCATGGGTTCCCATGCTGCTGACCCTTGGCTAGAGCGTCAGCTATTTCAGCGGACCAAGCTAGGGGTCAAGGAGACCGACCCGGATGTGTTCGCCCATAGCGATAGGGTGAATGAGTTTCTGGCGTGGGCCTCGGGTAAGAGTGCGCGTCAGATCATTGAGCATCCGATGATTGCCCAGATGAGCAAGAAGGACGATGCCGCGGGCATCCTTGCGGGACTACTTGATGAGCAGGATGTGGATACCGCTCGCCTGGTTATTGCGCATGGCTTCGGCTCTCTGACTGCTCGCCAGGCGTTAGCGGAGAGGGCCGATGGTCTGGCGCGTCGAATCCAGAGTGTCAATAATCTGTCCAATCGGCCATTGGCTCTTGCGATCGTCAACAAGTCGCAGACTGGCCAGTGGTTGCCTCCGTCTCCGGTGCAGAGTGGAATTCCGAAGGGAACCCCTCCGCTGGCGCTGGCTAACGTCAAGGCTGCCGCCCGCCTGACGAGGAAGCAGCAGGCAACCGTTCCGGCCTGGACTACGAGCAAGGTCGTTCAGGGTGTCCTTGGCGGACTGTCCAAGGCTCAGATTGAGAAGGACCCTAAGACGCTCGGGTTTATCACTAGCGCTATCGGCAGTCGTGATGACGCTGGTGGCATCTGGGGTGACATGGTTTTCCGAGTCCCCCGCATGAGCGATTCCCGTAAGGCTGATAGGGCGATTGCCTACCAGGAGGGCTCGTTCTCTAAATGGTCTGAGAACTTCATTCCTGGCAAGGCGTTTGATTATGGGACGCGGGTTGTCACCTATCCGGGTTTCAAGCTGGCTCATGGCTTCACCGATAAGAGGCCGCCCACATGGTTTGATGTGAACCGTAAGGATACGTCCCCGGCGCTCCATGCGTATATGCGTCATGCAGGCGTCTTCGATGAGGCCCAGATAAACGGCCGTATGAATGAGTACCTGACCGCCATGGATATGGGGCAGCGTACCGAGGTCATCCGCAAGACGGAGAAGGAAGCCCTCATCAAGCTGGGCATGAGATATGGGCTTAGTAAGAAGCAAGCCCTTCTCATCGCCGAGGAGGGTATTGGTCGCCGCAACAAGCTTATTGCCAAGATTAAGAGCGGTGAAGCCGAGGGCGATCAGGTCTATGGGGTGTATGACGAGGACGGCAACTTCGTTAAGTGGGCTCTCTTTGAGACACAGGAGGTCAACTCCGTCCCGCTGAAGGACCTCAAGGCGTATGAGCGCATCTTTGAGAAGCACGGCGACACCTTGAGGACGATGGGTCTCGGTGACAAGTCGAGTGGGAAGCAGTTCCTTGAAGATGCCTTTGAGGTCTTCAATGGCGTGTGGTCCGCCACCAACCTGCTTCGTGTCGGCTACACCGTCCGGAACCTGACGGATGACACTCTGCGGGCCTTGGCCTCTCTCGGCGCGATGGGCGTCGTGGGAAATCTCGGTGCCGGCTTCCGTGCGGGCCTGCGTGCCAACGCGGCCATTCGCCTGGACAACGCCTATGTCAGGTCTCAGGCGGCAGGGTCGAACGCGGCGGTACGGCTGACGGCTCGGCTCCTGGACGCTGATCCTGTCGAGACTCGGCGGATGCTGGCGGAGTCCTACGACCAGATGGGGCGGGACCTCGGGAGCGTCGTCACACAGTCGGCCCTGGGGTTCAACTATCGAGGCCATGCCTACCGGGCCCCGTACGACGGCAGAGCCGAGACCTATCAATATGTGGTCGGCTCGTCCTTCAACAACATCACCAACACAGCAGCCGACATCCTGGCCAACCTTCGGCGCCATCACGCTCAGTGGGATGTGGTCACGCCCGACATGGTGACCCACATGGACTCATGGGTTCATGCCATCCACAACCAGATCGGCAAGTCGGAGCTAGGCCGCAAGTTCCTGGAGGGCATGTCGGGGGATGAGGTTCTTCGTTGGCTGACGCGGACGAAGGACGGTAGAGCTGTACTGTCCCGGCTAGGCCGCAAGGACAAGCACAATCCGCGGGAAGCTGCCTGGGCTAAGAAGTCCTCTGAAGAGATTGAGGAGCTTGTAGGCAGGGCTCAGGCGGTTGTCGACAATTACGTGCCCATGCTCAACAACCTGCCTGACCCTCTCATGCTTCGCCGCTTGGCCCTGGAGGGAAAGGTCACTCGGGATGTCCTGGAGGACCTGTTTCCCGATCAAGCGGTCAGGCCCACAGTGCATGGTCCTACTGTGGATTTGAATCTGTCTCAAGGTTCTGTGTACGACAAGATCGAGGCAATCACTAACTTCGGCTTTAAGTGGCTTGGTCAGGTTCCCACTGACAAGCTGGTGCGGCATCCGGTCTTTCGACGGCTCTACATCAATAACGTCAAGCGGTATCACAACGTATCCGAGACTCAACTAGCCGATCCCGCCAAGGTGGCGGAGCTGCAGAAGCTTGGCCGCGTTACCGCTGATGGTAAGTGGACGAGCGATCACCTTCGGCAGGTAGAGCACATCGCTAGGGAGCGATCCCTTAAGCAGATCAATGAGTTACTGTATGACGGCAGCACCAAGTCCGATATTGCTCACAAGCTGAGGTTTGTCTCTGCTTTCTTTTCGGCATGGGAAGACAGCTTGACCAAGTGGGCGCGTATCGCTATGGACAAGCCTCAGACGTTGATTCAGGGAGCCAAGCTCTGGAATGCTCCCAACGAGATGAACCTTGGTGCCACGGAGGACGAGGCGGGCAACATTGTCCCTCGGTTCACTGTGAAGACGAAGGATGATAAGGGCGAGTGGGTTAAGGATCCTGGCTCCTGGAATCCTCTGGATTGGAACAGGGAAGCCAAGATTGAGGTACGCCTACCCGAGGAGTTCGCTAAGCGCATTCCGGGTTTTGAGGGTGGCTCTTTCGAGATCTCCAAGCCTTCCATGAACCTTGTTCTTCAGGGTGACCCGTGGTGGCTTCCTGGTGCTGGGCCTCTTGTGCAGTACGGAGTGGGTCAGTTCGCTGACCACTATCCGACGACTCTTCCTGAGGTCTACAAGTGGGCTATCCCGTTCGGTAGCGAAGACAACTTCGTCTATGGGTTGCTACCGGCCTGGATGAGACGCTTGTGGGATTCGGGTGAGTCCATCAGTGATGGCTCTCGGGCTACTGCATTTGCCAGTATCGCTCAATCGGAGATCATGAGGGCGAAGCTTGGTAAGCGGACTATGCCTTCAGAGGAAGCGTTCTTCAAGGAGATTGAGGATCGCACGGACGCCTACTTCAAGCTGCGTGCCTTCACGAGCTTCATTGCCCCCTTCTCGGTGCAGTACAAGTCGCCATATCAGTTCTACATTGATCGCCTTCAGGGCTTGCGGGCACAGGAGAAGCCTGGCGATGAGATGAGTGCCGATGAGCGATTCTTGGCTAGCTACGGCAATGACTTCTATATCTTCACCATGTCGATGTCTAAGAATGCGACGGGTCTGCCGGCCAGCCGTGAGGCGTGGGACAAGAGTCAGAAGGTTAAGGAGCTGATTGCCAAGGATCCGGATCTAGCGAGTATCTACGTCGGGCAGATCAACAATCCCGAGTTCGATCAGTACGTCTATGACGCGCAGAAGCGGCAGAAGCTTGGGCCTGGTTCCAAGGAGACGGCACGTCAGGAACGCTCCCCTAAGGAAGCGCTTGATGAAGCCGAAGTCAAACAGGGCTTCCGCGAGTTCGGACAGTATATGGATGTGCTAGACGGGATGCTGCCGTACAAGGATATCCCGCTCGACTTCATTGACTTCGCCCGCAAGAAGCTCGCCATGCGAGTCGCCGAGAGATATCCGAAATGGGCCGAGGAGTATTACAAGACGGATCCGAACAAGGTACCGGCGACGATTGAGAAGCTTCAAACCTACCTTGTTCAGAACCCTAGGGAACTCCTGAAGCCCGAGATGCAAACTCTGGCCATGTATCTAAGGGACAGGGAGACCATGTTAGGCGTCCTGGATGAACTGAAGAAGCAAGGGCTTCCTCATACGCTCCAGGCGGAGGCAAACAGGGATCTAGCTGTGGCTTGGAAGAGTACCCAGGAGCAATACGCCGAGAGGAATACCGTCTTCTCGCGAATCTTCTGGAGGTACCTGAGCAATGACCGACTGCAACGCCGAGTAGGAGAAGAGGAGGAGTAATGGCCTGGTGGGACTCTAACGACCCTGAGTTTAAGCGTTTCCTCGGGATCCTCTTCGGCCCTGCGTGGGCCCTCAGCTCCGGCAAGGGCCTGACTACCGGTGAGGTCGAACGGAAGCAGTGGGAGGCGACACAGGCTCTCCTGAACGGTGAGGCGAAGTTCAAGGAGAACCCTCACCTCACGGAGACACGGAAGATCCTTGCTGAGCAGGAGGCGTCTGGCCTGGGCACTCCCACTCCCGCGGCTTCCCCCTCCCCCTCACCCTCTCCTACGTCGCCCAGCTCGACGACAGCGCCGAAGAGGCCGGCGGATCCGGCCGCCGAGGTGCGTGGCCTCCTGGACGACTACAAGGCGCAGCTCGGTACTACGGCCGCCACCAAGGATCCGTACTCCCTGACGGCTCAGTCCCCTGTGTGGGAGGGGCGGAGCAAGGGAGGCAGAGTGATCCGGGATCCCGACTCTCCCAACCGTCAGCGTGAAGTGACCAAGCCCAGCGACCTGACGCGCAGCATTGCTGAGGTCCAGATGGACCCCTATCGCTGGGATGCGGGACAGGCCAAGCGGATGGCTGAGCTGATGGAGAACGCTGGCTTCGACACCAAGGGCGGCAGCGTCGACCAAATGGCGTCCATCTGGTCTGGCCTGACTCAGACCGCTGCTCGCTTCTGGATGGTCGGTAAGCGGGTGAGTCCCTTGGACATCCTGAAGCGGACCGCTGACGGTACTCAGGCGGCAGCGCCCAAGACTACGACCTCCACTCAGACCACGGTCAGCGTCACCAACGCTTTGACAGCCGAGCAGCTTGCACAGGCAGCGCTTTCGCAGAGGCTAGGCCGTAAGGCGACTGATGTGGAGGTGGAGGAGTTCAAGCGGGAACTGCTTGCGGCCGAGAACAAGAATCCGACCACGACGACCACGACGACCACCACGGATGGCAAGGGCAACTCATCGTCCAGCTCCAAGGTGAAGCAGGGTTTGAACGCTTCCGACTTTGCGGTGGACTGGTCGCTGGGCCATAACAAGGAAGAGGCGGCTGCGTATCAGACGGCGGGCATCATGGTGCCGTGGCTTTTCGAGGCCCTTAAGGCTCCGGTCTAATGCCGTGGCCTCCTAGCGGATACATTGAGCCGAGTGTTGACCTCGGCACTCAGTTGGCCTCTCCTGTTACTCCTGGCCTTGAGAGTCCTGTGCAGGATCCTGCGGCGATCTCGTATAACCCTTCCTCGGGAGTGGTGGCGCCTGGCGTCAATGCGATGTGGGAGCCGGACTTTTCCGCCCTGCCGGATCCGAAGGAAGACAACATTAAGATCCCTACGACCGGTAAGACGAGAGAGCTTGTCATTCAGTACGCCCTAGAGAAGCTGGGCAGGAAATACGTGTGGGGTGGCGAGTCCGATGCTGAAGGCGGGTTCGACTGTTCAGGGCTTTTGTTCTACGCCTTCCATAAGGCGGGCGTAGATATGCCTCGCGTTTCCTATAGCCAGACTGGACGCGGGAAGAGGGTGTCCCTCGACAAGCTGGAGCCAGGCGACCTGGTTGCGTGGGACTCCAATCCGTCCATCCCTGGCGCTGACCATATCGCTCTGTACCTCGGGAACGGGGAAATCGTGGAGGCCCCTGCCACATGGGTGGTTGTCAATGGTAAGCGAGTGCGGGGCACTGTACGACGGAGGAAGCTGGGGGCTAATGAAGGTGCGTGGGGGGTGAAGCTCAGCTACTAATGCCAGCAAAGAAGCCGAAGACGCAGCAAGAATGGGCCGAGTACTACAACTGGGCGTACTCGCTTCTGAAGTCCGATAACTCTCTCTGGAAGGTTTTCCAGCAGGCCATCAAGGGTTCGTGGTCTAAGGAGAAGTTCATTGCGGAGATCCGGCGGACCTCTTGGTATCAGAAGCACAGCGAGACGTATCGTCAGACTGAAGCACTCAAGTACACCGACCCTGAGACGTGGCGCGCTCGGGTGCGCACCATCTACAACAACGTTACTCAATTGGCTGGCACGATGGGTCTCCGCCTCGGCTGGCAGACCATGTGGGATATGGCTGAGGATGCTCTCTCCTTCGGCTGGGATAACGCGAAGTTGAGGAGCATGCTGTCTCAGCATCTCAAGAACGGCAAGGGTGGGTACTACGGCGAGGCCGGCGAGGCCGAAGACCAGCTCAGGCAGTATGCCTTCCAGATGGGTGTCAGGATTGACGAGAGTGCTCTAGGTGGCTGGTTGAAGGGAATCCTCAACGGCACGAGGACCACAGAGGACTACAAGGGCTGGTTGCAGCAGCAGGCCCTATCCGCGTTCCCGACGCTCTCTGAGCAGATCAAGGGGGGCATGTCGGTTAGGGATATCGCCTCGCCCTACATGGAGGCAATGGGACGGATTCTTGAGGTTGACTCGCAAGCCCTTGACCTCTACGACCCCACCATTAGGACAGCCCTGACGAACATCAATAAGGAGAACGGCAAGGCGGAGCTTAAGCCGTTGTGGCAGTTTGAGAATGAATTGCGCAAGGACCCTAGATGGCTTAAGACGAACAACGCCAGACAGGCCATGAACTCTACCGCTCGTACCATCGGCCAGCAGTTTGGCATGGTGTTCTGATGCCGCTCATTGAGGGCTCATATGGCGGGGTTCAGGGCGGCTGGGATCCAGGCGCAAGCAGTAGTAGCGCTTCGTCCGGATCGGGACAGTACCGATTCAAGGACGGCAAGTGGTACGTCTATTCGGGCGGCAAGTGGGTTCCTTCAGCGAGCGGCCCACCTAACCAGACGGGCAGCAGCTCCAACTCCGACAAGGACAGCAACGCTAATAGGAACGCGTATGAATACCTCAAGCGCACCTTTGAGAGCTGGGGCCTAGGTACTCTGGCGCCTAAAATTCTGGAAATGGTACAGCAAGGATATGACGCAGATACCGTCATGCTGATGCTTCAGGACACCGACGAGTATAAGAAGCGGTTCGCTGGCAATGAGGCGAGGCGGAAGGCTGGCCTAGCGGTTCTGTCGCCCGCGGAGTACCTGTCTCTTGAGCGGTCCTACCGTCAGATCCTTGAGAGTAACGGCATGCCGGCCGGCTTCTATGACAGCCTGGACGACTTCACTTCCTGGATTGGACAGGATGTCTCTCCAGCCGAGATTCAGGATCGGGTACAGCTCGCAGCTAGGGCTGTGTCCAACACGGATACCGGCTACCTGGAAAGCCTCCGGGAGTATGGCCTAGGGCAAGGTGACCTGGTGGCCGCGATGCTCGACCGTTCCAGGGCCCTCCCGATCCTTCAGAAGAGGGTCAGAGAGGCTGAGATTGGCGCTGAGGCTCGCAGGCAGGGCTTGAGGCTCAGTCAGGCCAGGGCCGACTACTTCGAGTCCATGGGCGTGGACCGGTCTCAGGCTGCCTCCGCCTACCAGATGATCGGGTCTGCGCTGCCGACGCTTGAGAACCTGGGCGACATCTACGACGACTCCACATACGGACAGGCCGACCTTGAGGACGAGCTACTAGGCCGTAGTGGGATGGCCTCCGAGAGACGGAGGCGCTTGCAGTCACGGGAGACCGGATCATTCAGCGGTGAGTCTGGTCTGAACAGGTCAAGTCTCGGGGTTGGCACCCGAGGTTCATTCTAAGGAGAGTATTACTTGGGACAGCATGTCTCTTCGGTAAACAAGAAGACTGGAAACGTCACTGGTGGGGATGTCCTTGCTGGTGTCCCTACTGGCACTAACCAGCGGTTCGGTACCTTGACGCTCAACGGTGCTACACCGGTAGTTGTAGCCAACACTCTGGTTACCGCCAATAGCGCTATCTTCCTAACCAACAAAAACGTCGTGGGTACCCATGGTGATGCTTGGATCTCTGCCAGGTCGGCTGGTGTTTCCTTCAGTGTGACTGGTACTGCCGGGGATACCTCGGTACTTCAGTACCTCATCGTGGAGCCTAGTTAGAAGAGGCCCCCCACGGGGAAGTGTGGGGGGCCTTCTCTATTTGCTGCTTCTTATCTTGCCACGGTGGATGGTTGGGTAGGAGCCGTGTGCTATGCCTTTGACGAAGTGGAGCTTGAGTCGGAATCGGCGGGCCACTCTGTGGATACCGTCCTCGGATGAGTCTTGGTAGAGAGCGGCGATGATCTGGTCTCGCTGTCGCTTCTTGAG
The DNA here is from genome assembly GCF_040649795.1 of Nonomuraea sp. NPDC048881. Taxonomy (NCBI): domain Bacteria; kingdom Bacillati; phylum Actinomycetota; class Actinomycetes; order Streptosporangiales; family Streptosporangiaceae; genus Nonomuraea; species Nonomuraea sp. NPDC048881. The sequence continues at coordinate 386,345 of NZ_JBEZGC010000001.1, read as the reverse complement.
TTCACCCCAATGCATCGGCCCCGTATTCCCCTCTGTAGTTCCTGATCCAGTGCGCAGGCATCGAGTCGTCTGTACCGTCCCACTGGACTGCTTGTCCTACTGCCAGCAGGAAGGATTGCAGCCCGATCCCTTGATAGCACCAGTACTTGCCGCCGTGGCCGAGTACGCTATCGCATACCCCATGCCATTCAACGATCCTCCAGTTGAACAGCATGCGCATCACGTGAACGCAGCGGCCTGGCTCTAGCTCTTTGACATGGAAGCCGTAGTCTAGGGACTTGAGCTGTGCGCCCAGCAGTTCCGCTTCCACTAGCCATGGCTCTTGGACAGTGAGCATGGTCCTCATGCAAGTTCCTCCGGTATGACGTAAGGCTTTCCTCTCCGGTTGGCGAGGGCTATAAGAAGCTCCTCATCCCAGTGAGCGGATTGGTGCGCCACTCTCACCCCTTGCAGTTGGAGCCACCTGGAAAGGGTGTAGCGGGATATCTTCTTGTCGGCCCTAGCGTTGTACTGGTCCGTGAAGCGCTTCGGATAGAGGATGATCCATGGGTCCTCCCGCACGAGGGGAACAGTGATATCCCATCGCACCTTGCCCATGCCGCGCACTACGGTTACTCCGGTGCCGATCTGCCTATCGGCAAAGAGTCGCTTGAGCGTCTCCATGGAGAGCTTCTTGCCGGTTCTCTCTTCGTAGACCGTCAAGAGCTTTTCGTTTACTCCGTCGGTGAGCTCAAAGAATATCTGCTGTAGAAGGATTCTGTCGTGCATGCTACTCCCAGTGCCTTCGCGCTACTAGGTATATGACACCTATGACGATGGCGCCCATGAGGAATGAGCCCATGATGATGTATCCCACTTAGAAGGTGTGTAGACAGAGCGGGCAGAAGGTGACTTGCTCTGCGTTGTCCACTCCAACGGTGGACCGCTCGTTATAGGCGTCTAGTAGGTCCCCTGCGGTGACATACATGTGATGGCACTCGAAGCAGAGTCGATAGCCCCTAGCGGGCTCGTCCACTTCGCAGGAGTAGCAGTGCTGATGTCTGCACGTCTCAGAGACGACGTGGACACGGGTGTTCAGGTCGTTCAAGTAGTTCCAGTTGCACCCTGCCCCTATTGAGGGCAGGTCGTATGGAGGTCACTACCTCCAGGGGTAACGGCTGTCCGAAAACCATACACATACGGACCGCTAGGTCAACAGGGTGCAAGTCCCTGAATCCCACTCCTTACGTGATCCACCGGCCCACGTAGGCGTATATAGCCCGGTAGTAGGAGCCCCATTGTGTTTCCCCGACTGAGATGGGTGGCCTACGTTCCTAACACGAAAGATGGGAGATTTTGACCGTTATGACCGATCAGGATTGGGATCTCGACTCCCAGGAAGACAGCCAGCCCGCCGGCCCCCGTGCTCTGCGGGACGCCTACGAGCGGCAGAAGCAGGAAGCGGCCGACCTCCGCAAGCAGCTCGCCAGTCTGAACGACAAGGTGCGGCGGCAGGAGGTGTCTGAGTTGCTGACGTCCAAGGGCATCCCCAAGGACGCTATTGACCTCTTTCCCAAGGATGTCGAGGTCTCCGAGGAATCGGTTGGTCAGTGGGTTGAACGGTATGGAGGTCTCTTCACGCCTGCACAGAAGCAGGAGGCTAAGGAAGAGGATGCCCCTACCGATATGAAGGATCAGGCTCCGAAGGTGGATGAGCAGCAGTTCAAGCAGATGCAGCAGGTATCTACCGGTGGTGCTCCTGGTATCCCTCAGCAAGACCTAGAGGCCATGCTCACTAACCCGCACCTTGAGAAGGAAGTGCCCTTTGAGGTCTTCCGTGAGGCGCTGGAAAAGGGGTGGGCCAATCTCAAGTAGTCATCGTGTGCCCTACCTGAAGAAGGTAGGTTCAAAGGATATAGTTGGCTAACGCCTATACGTGGTCCGATGCTTCTAGCCTCGGTACCTCTCTCGTCCAGACTGCCCTAGACAAGTACGTCAGGTATCAGCTCCGCAGTGAACCCATCTTCCGGGCCATGGCGGACACTCGGGCGGTTGACCAGACTTTCCCGTCTGCGTCCATTGTCTTCCAGTTCTGGAATGACATCACTGATAACGTTGCGGAACTCTCCGAGACGGAAGACCCGGACGCTATCGCGGTCCCTAGTACTACGTCTATCACCGTCACTCTGAAGGAGTACGGTGCGACGATCCTCTACACCAGGCGTCTTCAGCTCATCGCCATTACCGATGTGACTGGCGGTCTGGCTGACCAGATCTCCTGGCATATGCGGGATCAGCTCGACAAGCTGGTGGCCCCTGTCCTGACGGGCGGCACTCATGTTGTCCGTGTCAACGGTGGTGTTCTGAAGTCCGACCTCAAGACGGGTGGCGCTGGTACTACCGGCGCGGTCGCCTCGGGTGATGTCTTCACTTCCGAGATTCCGCGGTTCGCTGTTGCCAAGCTCCGGGGCCTCAAGGTTCTCCCCCGGCAGGGCGAGCTGTACGCCACGTGGATTCACCCGGACGTCTCTCACGACCTCCGTAAGGAGACCGGTTCGGCCGGCTGGCGTGACCCGCACAACTTCAGCGGTCCTGAGTCCATCTGGTCGGGCATGATCGGCCAGTACGAAGGCGCGTACTACATCGAGTCTCCGCGTATGCCGGTGGCTACCGATGGCGCATCTTCGGCCAAGGTCTACCGCTCTCTTGTGATGGGCCGTGAAGCCCTTGCTGAGGCGGTTGCTGAGGAGCCGTCCGTTCGGCAGGGTCCGACCACTGACAAGCTCGGTCGCTTCACCCCTCTGGGTTGGTACGGCATGTTGGGCTGGAACCGCTTCCGCGAGGACGCCCTTATTCGCGTTGAGACCTCTAGCTCTATCGCCTAATAGGCATAGGTAGGTTGGCCCCTAGGCATATGCCTAGGGGCCTTCCTCACGGAGTACTCCTTTGGCTAATGCCCTCTATGACAAGGGTAGGGAGAAGTTCCTCACGGGCGCACTCTCCTGGACCTCTGACAACATCAAGCTCTATCTAGTCCGTGGCTATACCGCCAACCTGGCTACCCACGAGTTCCTATCGGATATCACCGGTGGTGGTGGCGGAACCATCGTGGCCACCTCAGGCAACCTGACTAGCAAGACTGCAACGTCCGGTGTCGCCGATGCTGCCGATGTCACCTACTCCGCTGTTGCTGCTGGTGCGGCATGCCAGCATCTCATCCTTGTCAAGGACACTGGTACGGCAGCCACTTCCCCTTTGATTGCGGCTATTGATACCGCTAGCGGTCTGCCTGTCACTCCCAATGGCGGAGATATCACGGTCGTATTCGACTCGGGATCTAACCGAATCTTCAAGCTGTAGGCGCTAGTGCCTGCCTCTTACAGGTCTATCAGTTTCGCCGCTGTTGACGCTGGCACTGCCACACCCTTTACGGTTAATAAGCCTAGCGGGGTGGTGGAAGGGGATATCCTGGTCGCCTTCCAGGCGATTGACTCCTCCGTCTCCCCATTCCCCACGACGACACCGTCCGGCTGGACACAGATTGTTCCTCAGACTCCGGCCGTTCAATACGTTTCGGCGGGTTCGTGGTACAAGGTTGCTGGCCCTAGTGAGCCATCTACCTATAGCTTCACTAAGGCTACTTCGGAGCAGTCTGGAGCTGTATCCGTTGTCTATATTATTGCTATCCAGGGTGCGGGCATCCTGCCTGATATCGCTAAGTCTACGGGTACCACCTTCGCCACGCCGAACGTTGTTACTCCGGGCCTTACTCCTACCGCTTCAACCGGTCTTGAAGTCAGGTTCTATGTTGGCGACCTTGTAAATGCGACAGGCACGCAGTCATTTAGTGCCCCCAGTACCTTTACCCAGAGGGAGACTCGACAGCTCAATTTCCTTCTAGCTGGCGTCGCAACCAAGGCGCTCGCATCCGGAACCGCGACGACTAACCTCAATGCTGCCGCTTCGGCTACCATTGATGCAGCCGTGTCAATCACGGTTTTTATCCCTAGTGCATCGCTTCTAGTCTCTCCATCGGGTATCACTTCCGGGGAGACCTTTGGCGCGACAGCCGTAAGCGCCGCGTTCCCTCAATCGCTCACCCTCCCCGGTATCCCGTCCAGTGAGAGCGTGGGGACGCTGAACGTTAACCTCCCCGTGGCCTCGGGCGGGATCGTCTCAGGAGAGGTGTTCGGCTCTCTCGCTGTGTTCGCCGGCCTGGGCGTCCCCGGCATCCCCTCGGGTCAGTCGTTCGGCGCTACCAAGCTCGTCCAGCAGCAGTTCGCCCGCCCTACCGGCATCCCCTCGGCGGAGGCACACGGTTCTGCGCTCCTCCAGCTCGGCTACCCCCAAAGCTTGGAGGCTGTTGGGATCGCCTCCCTTGAGTACGTCTCCGACCTTCTCAAGGTGGCCAATCGCCACTCCCTGGTCTTCAGGCCACCTAGCGTCCAGGAGACACCTGCGGGTCGCAACGTCCTTCACGTCAGATACGGAGTCCATAGGGGCATCTCTGTCATACAGAGATCGGACGGCTCTATCTATCAGACCAGATATCCGGCCCTTACCGACCTGGAGCAAGCTCTCAAGTACTGGATGGGCGGCTATCGGCATGTCATCTCTCTTGACGAGGCAGAGGAGCTGACCGCGGCTGGCTATGGATCGAACATCACATTGGAAGAGGTTTAATGCGCAGATTCACGTTCACGACTACCGCGACCCCCAGGCATCAGGGCGAAGGGGTGGATTTCGGTGATGGCACGGCTGCCTATCGCCTGAAGGAGAACACCGGCGCCTGGTCTAAGCCCTATGCCGGAAGGGTGCAGGACATCGCCTTCCAGTACGGCGGCCTTGACGGCTACTCCTTCTCCTACATCGATGCCTGATGGCACACCAGTGCAATTGCTCTTGGTCGCCTAGTCCTCATAGGACCTTCGGCGAGTGCATGAGGAGTAAGAACATCAAGGTCGCCTATTGCCAGTCTGTGAAGGGTTTGGATTACACCAAGCAGAAGACTTGGGATAGAGACCTTGACTCCTATGCGTCCGCTAGACGTGAAGGGATGCAGCCGAAGAGTACGAATCGAGTGGACGTCGAGTCAGCTAGACAGTGGTCGGACAGGGAGGGGGTTGCCTATGGAGTTACAGGCGGAGCTGAATCGCTTGGCTGGGACTGATGGACTGGGCGCTGCCGCCGCCGCCAAGGTGTGGGCGGCATGCCCGCGCGACTACGACGTGACGGGGGCCCTGAACTTCAAGGCGTTCCAGGTAGGCGGAGACGAGCACAGAGAGCGCTGGTTAGCCCTTCAGGGCGTCTGCAACGTCCTCGCCGGCACAGATGGACTGGGGGCCTGTGAGGCCCTTTCGAGGATCCCGTAGTGGCCACGCTCGGGTCCCTGGCTGACAGGGTTCTACAGCTCCTCCAGGGGGACAGTCTCGACCAGGCCGAGCAGACGTTCCTTACCGCTGACGTGTCTCCCGCTGACCTCACCCTGGCAGTGGACGACGTGAGCCAGCTCTCTCAGGGGTTGGCCGAGATCGGTTCAGAGCTTGTGTGGATCAAGGGTGTTGACAGGCAGGCCGGAACGGTCGCCCTCTCCCCCTTCGGCCGTGGCTACAGGTCCACTCAGGCCGTGAGTCATCTCGCCGGTACTGCGGTCGTCAACTCCCCTAGATACTCGCGTGCCAAGGTCCTGGAGACGATCAACACCTGTATTGAGTCCAGCTATCCAGATCTGTTCACGTTCAAGGCTGCCACGTTCCCGTATGTCGCTGCGCGGAACACCTACGCGCTGCCTGCCGACTGTGAGCAGTTGCACTCTTTGGCCTGGGAAAGTGTTGGCCCGAGTCGTACATGGATCCGAGCCAACGACTACAGGTTTGATCCGAACGCGGATACCGATGCCTTCCCTAGTGGCAAGTCTGTAGACATCTGGGAGCCCATTGTTCCAGGGAGGACGATCCGGGTTTCCTACATCACTTCCCCGACTCCGCTTGACGATGAGAGCCAGAGCTTCACTGCCTCTGGTCTAGCTGCTACTGCGGAAGAGGCGATTCTCTACGGGGCGTGCTACCGGCTGATTGGCTTCCTGGAGCCACCTCGCCTACAGACGGCAGCGGTCGAGTCCTCTGCTCGTAGTCAGTTGGTTCCGCCTGGCGCTGGAGTGAACGCGGCCAAGTTCTTCTATGGCCTGTACCTGGAAGCACTGAGCAACGAGCGGGAGCGGCTACTACGGATTCATGGGACTACCGTGCATAGGACAAGGAGACTTATCTAATGGCCAGGATTTACCACAGCTCTAATGCACGGGAAACCACGCTGTCTGTTGCTATCAACGCCTCGGCTACCACCATTAGCGTTGATACGCCGGTGGGCTATCCGGCTACTACGCCTTTCGTTATCATCGTTGATCTCGGCACGTCCAGCGAAGAGATCATGTTAGTTACCGCTGTTGCGGGGGCCAACTGGACGGTAGACCGAGGCTATGACAACTCCACTGCGCTCTCTCACGACATCGGCGCTAAGATTGTTCACGGTGTTGCCGCAAGCGAGATTGACGACGCTAATGCGCACATCAACGCCACGACGAATATCCATGGGCTCACTGGTGGCGCTGCCCTGGTTGGTACTACGACGGCTCAGACTCTTAGCAATAAGACTCTGACGACTCCCACCATCAACGGCGGGACCATCAGTGGCGGAACCATCAGTAACGCCACCTTGGCGAGTCCAGTCATCGGCAACTTCTCGGCTGCCCAGCATACCCACACCGATGCAGCGTCCGGCGGAGCTATCAACGCTTTTGAAAAGCTGCGGATGTTTGTCGTCGGCAGCATGTCGGTGGTGCCGGACACTCAGACCGATGTCTCATTTGCTACAGGCACCTTTACCTATAACGTAGGCCCCCTCTGGTCTGCCGCGAAGCCGACACGTATCCTCTGCCCTAAGCCAGGCATATATCAGATCAACGTGAGCGACCTCACCGATAGTGCCTACAATGAGAATCACGTCATTGATGCCTATCTGGTGTACTACGCGGGTGGAGCTGCGGGGGCAGGGATCACCATTGCTCAAGCCACTAATGCCATCACAAGTGGCGGGTCGTCGCAGACGTTTGGCCTCTGGAAGCTGCATCTAGGTGTCGGCTACGCCTGCAATGCAGGGGATGAACTAGGGCTTCGGGTCAATTTCAACTATGGTCCTGGCGCAAGCACAAGGAGCTTCTTCTACAGGCTGTCCGTCTACTGGTCGGCTCCACTGTGAGTTTCTATGACGTACGTAAGGGGCTGCCCTTTCGGCTGGCGTTCAAGCCTAAGTCCGCCGCATCTCCATTCGGTGACGCACTCAACGCCTATGACGTGGCAATCAGTGGCATCCCGTTTCTACTGAAGATCGATAAGGAGAATCCTCTCACTCGATCAACGGCCCAGTTCCGAAAGCAACAGCTTGACACAAGTCTTGAGCCAGGCGAGCAGTCCCTTAGTGGTTGGTGGCTCAGATCTCAAAGCTCATTCCACTATGGTGCAGGCATCAAGTATGGGGATCCGGAGCTTGATGAGACTGCTGCATTCCGCTTCACGTCCAGCGAAGGTGTCAATCCTTGGATTCCGGGCCAAGTGTCCCTCTTGCCGACCACTACCCTCATTAAGGCGGCCTCTGGGCCGGTGAAGGTTATCACCGGTTTAAGCGGCGGAGTCGAGAAGTACTATCGGGTGGATGGGGCTGATGTCTGGCAGGGTGATGCGTCTGGCACAGAGACCAAGGTGTATGACGGGTCTGCCACAATCCTTGATATCACCACCGATGGTAGTGATGTGTACTTCGCTACCGCTGATGACATCATGGTCATCCCTGGCGGGTCTGGTACTGCATCTCAGAAGTGGGATCTAACCGCGGCTTCGTCTGTGGTTATCGGATGGGTTAAGCAGCGGCTCGTAGCAGGCATCAACAACAGCATCTATATCCCCGCCTTCGGTTCTGCAATTCTCCCGGCTGCGGTCTACTCCCACCCCAATGCCTCTTGGAGATGGACCGACATCGCAGAGGGACCAGAGGCAATCTATATCTCTGGTGGTGTTGGCTCGGAGTCGGTCATCATCCGCCTCGCCTTAGATGCCACGGGAGCTGTGCCTACCCTGACCAACGCGACCGTGGTCGCCCAGTTCCCTACCGGTGAGACCGTTCAGTCCATGCATGCCTACCTCGGTACCTACCTGGGCATCGGAACGAGCAAGGGTGTGCGCGTGGCTGTCATGGGTACTGGTGGCGCCCTCCAGTACGGACCTCTGGTGGACACGCCGGCCTCTGTCAAGTGTGTGACCGCTCGCGGGAATGGGTTCCTCTGCGGATACTCTGACGGCTTCACTGATGGCACGTCCGGACTCCTGAGGGTCGAGCTGAGAAGTCAGTTCCCCAATGGAGCCTTCCCCTACGCCACCGACCTTCAGAGTCATGCAGTGGGTTCTGTGGACTCGGTAGCCATCCTGCCGACAAGCGGCCTAGCCATCTTCGGTGTGACTGACTCGGGAGTCTATCGAGAGCACCCGACTGACCTGGAGACTACTGGTTGGCTTCTGACTGGAAGGCATCGATTCGGAACCGTCTGGCCGAAGTTGTTCAAGCGGTTCAACGTACGAGGTGACTTCACGGGCCCCATGACGGTCTCCACCGTTGACGAGGACGGGAATGAGACAAGTCTCATCTCTTTGACGAGTGGTAGTGACCAGTCTCTAGACCTGGCGATCAACTATCCCAGTACGCCTCAGGAGTTCCTTAGTCTGAAGTTCACTCTCAACAGGGCTTCCGATCACACTCAAGGTACGGTGTTCCGCTCCTATCAGCTCAAGTCCTTGCCTGGTGGCCCTCGGCCTAGGCAGTTCACGATTCCTCTCATGTGTTTTGACTACGAGAGGGATCGTAACGAAGTGACTCATGGATGGACCGGGTTTGCCATGGAGAGACTTGAGGCACTGGAAGCCCTTGACTCCTCGGGCGACGCGGTTCTCTTCCAGGATCTTGGGAGCAATACAGCGATCCTATGCACTATCGAGGCCATGGAATATCGACAGGTAGACGCTCGGGGTACTAACGGATCCCGATGGGGAGGAGTGCTGACCGTAGCTCTAAGGACGTTGTCCTCATGAGTGAGCTGACTGTGCAGATCGTCTCTGGCGTTGCTGTGCCGGTGGTCCTTGGTCTCGTGGGCTGGGTTGTCCGTAAGGCCATCCAAGACCTGAAAAGCCAGATCACTCCCAACGGGGGATCTAGCCTCTACGACCAAGCCAAGGAAGCCAAGGACCTAGCAAGCAAGGCGGTTGAACTAGGGGTGCTCAATGAGGCGCGGCTTAAGCAACTGGAGACCAAGGTAGATGCCCTCATTCTCTCCCGCATTCCGTAAGGGACACGAGAGGCACGTACCCGAGGGGGAAATGGTTGCCCTCTGGTTCGGGGTGGATGCTCACATGGACTCCACTCTCAACACCTGGGAGTACCTACAGCGCAAGGGGACAGTTCCCCATCTCCTCTGGCATCCGGCAACGGGTGAGGTCCATGTGGGGGCCCCGCTGGATCACACGGGAACGATGTGGGGAGGCGGCAGTTACGCGGTGACCGTGGCAGTCATCTGCCGGCCTGCCGACCCATTCACGGATCAGCCCTTCCTTGGAGCTGACGCGGTTCTAGGACGCCTGCGTTCTGTGGGCATCCCGGACGACTGGCCGATGGGCCCTCCGTCCTACTCGGAGCACTCCAGGACTACGCGGGGCCAGTTGAAGCCAGGTCACTATGCCGCCGATCAGATCGATAGCCGCTACCAGGGGATTGGAGCAATAGACGTTGCGCGACTATTCGGAAAGGGAGCCGATGCCTGACGAGGTGGACGTTCCCGAGGGAGAGATTGAGGTCTCTCAGGAAGAGGGGTGGTATCCCGACGATGACGACGAGGAGTAAGTTTCTCGCTACCGGTAAGCGGTTCGTAGGGACGAAGGGTAGACCTAACCTCTTCACCCGCTGGTACGCCAAGCTGTCTGGTAGCGCCTACCTGTCCGCGGCCTGGTGTGCCATGTTCGTCAGCTACATCGCCAGCACCGTGGGTCTCAAGTCTGTCGGCAGGTTTGCCTACTGCCCCTCATGGGTGAACTACTTCAAGAGAGAGAAGCGGTGGGGTCACACCCCTAAGCCTGGGGCAATCGTGTTCTTCGACTGGAACCGCGACGACCAGGCAGACCATGTGGGGATCGTAGAGTACGTGAAGGGCCCGTATGTCTACACCATTGAGGGCAATAAGGGCGATGCGGTCCGTCGTGTAGCGAGGTCACCTAGAGACATCCTCGGGTACGGCTATCCCGTCTTTGATGAGGAGTCCAGGACCTATACCGTCAAGGCCGGAGATTCCCTCTCCAAGGTGGCTGTTCGGTTCTATGCCGATGCCTCTAAGTGGAAGGACATCTATCAAGCCAACCGGGGGCTTATCGGTGACGATCCAGCTCTAATCAAGGCTGGCCAGAAGCTCAAGCTTCCCTAGGCGTACAGAAGGCCCCCCATCCCATAGGACAAGGGGCCTTCCGGAGTCCTTCACAAACCATCACGAAAGCCAAGGACAAAAGAAAGCTAGCACAAGATCACAAAAAGGCGCCATCCTTTCACGCCGGGTCATCACTCCGGCTGGACTGCCTTTCTGTCTCGTGCTGGACCAAGAGGCTTGGAGACATCGGGAGAAGATCATGGGTAAGTATGCGAGTCTGCTTAACACTCTTGTTGCGGTTGCACTCAGCTCTGTAGGCGTTGCCGTCGTACAGTCCGGAGGTGACTGGAGCCTGGCTCTGGACGGTGTTGCCGTGACAATCTTGACGGCTGTTATCAAGGCGCTGAATCCGGCTGATCCTGACGTGGGACTAGGCCGTAAGGATAGCTAGCCGTACTTAAGGAGAGAGCCCCTACCTTCGGGTAGGGGCTCTCTTCGTCGTGTCATAAAGAATCTTTAAGTAGTCACGTATAGGAGTGGATCACTCACGCAAGAGAAAACCCCCCTGCCAGCCTAGGAAGGCGACAGGGGGGCATCTTCGTCACCAGCCCTTTGGGCACATGATTCGAGCTGCTGACTGATTGCCAGTGAGGAGGGCAAGATGGAACACTCTTACTCCTGGCAGTGGCCAGCCTAGCATTACTCGGGACACCAGTAATCCCCCATAGCAGGGCCTTGGAGGGAGCTACGGGGGATCACCGGGAAGTAAGAACCTACGGGGGGTACTCACTTCCTTCCATAGGAAGCACGCCGGACCAGGATTGCCCCTATGGAGATCATGTATGTACTTGTGATGGAGGGATGGGGCCCGTCCGCCCCCCTGTGTCGTGACGGGCGGGCCCCATCTACCCTCCTGCGGTAGCCCTCCCCCTCTGCACGTCTCGTCCTTCAGGAGAGGGGGAGGGCTCCTGATCGTCGCTGCGCTGACGACCTGGACAGAGACTATGGTCAGCGTCTGCTTTGTCCGAATCGGACATGGATAACCTCCGCCATGTTTTCACCGGTATGGGTAGCAGATTGCCTTTCGTCCCGTTGCTCTGTCTGGCTAGGAGCTGGAGCCCTGCCGGCTCGTATGTCGTCCACGAGCTGGAGAGCATCGTGAGTCTTCCGCTCGCCCTCATCCATTTGGATGTATCCCGCCGTAACCCTGCGGTCAGAATGATCAGCCGTTCTTTGAACGTGCTGCATGGGGTCAGAGACGCCCGCCTCTTCTAGGGCATAGAAGAGGTCAGTTAACCCGCCTCGCCTTCCGGCATGGGATGCCTTCCAACGGGAATAGACTCCCGCCTCTTTGAAGGCTTCCCTCCAGATCCTAGGAAGGTCCTTGATTGGCTCCTCGGGCAGGAGTCTGCGCCCCCTCTTCTTGCCGGGGGTGACCTTTCCGTCTCCCTTGGAGTTGGGGAACATGTACCAGTCGGCTAACGGCTTCTGCCCTACAAGTCTTTCGTAGTCCGCTAACCAGCCGTCAAAGGCTTCCCGTTGGGATGTGGTTAACCGAAGAGTCTTGCGGCCGTTCTTGGCCTTGAAGTTGGTGAAGGTGTACGTGCCGTGAGGGGCATCAGGGGTGGGCTTGGGTTTGAAGTCTCCGACCTTCATGGCTCCCAGCTCGCCAGCCCGACGCCTGAGAAGGTAGCCGATACGGATAAGCCAAGCGTCTTTAGGAGAGTAGGCGTACGTGGAGTCAAAGACCTTCGCCTCTTCCTCCGCGAACATGAAGCTCACTTGCGGCTTAGGTCGTACCGGCCTGGTCCCGAGAAAGGCATGCAGGGGGCCGACCTGATATCCCGAAACGGCTAGCCAGCGGATGAAGGTCTTGATCCTCCCCCACTGGCCAGCGTGCGTGGTCTTGATACCGTCGTTTGGCCACCGATCATGGATGATCCCCATAACCGTCTCGTCGGTTAGGTCGGTGGTGTAGGCCGAGCGCTTTAACCGCTTCTCCAGTTCACGGGTGAATACGTTCAGCGTTGACCGGATACATGCCGTGCTTGAACCGGTCTTGCTCCATGAACCAAGGCTCTTGATCCGCATGTATTCATCTACTGCCGCGACCAGAGAAGCGGACTTCCGTTCGGTGCTCATCTCGTATGCGTTCTCCATGACTCTAGGTTACCAGGAAAACGGACATACGGTATAACAAAGGGACGAACGGGATTTAACTTGTTACAACTATGCCATCGGCAAGATTCTTCTCACGCTCTGGCACACCCCGTCGCTCGCCTGCGCGGCGGCCAGCCGTTCGGCCGTGGGGCTGCCGTACTCGGTGGTGCGCTGGCGTACCGGCCGGCCGGTGACCTCGACCATCTCGCGCAGCTCGCTGATCGTCTTGTACGAGCCGTTCTCCGAGCCCGCCATCCGGCTGATCGTCTCCTCCATGAGGGTGCCGCCGAGGTCGTTCACGCCGCCCCGGAGCACCTGGCGGCACAGGTCGTCCTGGAGCTTGACCCACGAGCACTGGATGTTGGAGATCGCGCCGTGCAGCAGGATCCTGGCCAGGGCGTGCACCGCGCGGTTCTCCTGGGCGGTGGGGCCGGGCCGGGCGATGCCGGCCAGGTAGATCGGGGCGCTGGTGTGCACGAACGGCAGCAGCACGAACTCCGAGAACCCGCCGGTCTGCTCCTGCAGCCGCCTGATCAGCTTGATGTGCCTGACCCAGTGCAGGTGGTGGTCCACGTGGCCGTACATCATCGTGGACGTCGTCGGGATGCCGACCTTGTGGGCCGTGGTGATGACCTCGATCCATTCCTTGGCCGGCAGCTTGCCCTTGGTCAGCACCCAGCGCACGTCGTCGTCGAGGATCTCGGCCGCCGTGCCGGGCAGCGAGTCCACCCCGGCCTCCTTGGCGGCCTCCAGCCAGTCGCGTATAGACAGGTTCGTCCGGGAGGCTCCGTTGATGACCTCCATCGGGGAGAACGCGTGCACGTGCATGCCGGGCGTCCTGGCCTTGACCGCCCTGGCGATGTCGAAGTACGCGGTTCCCGGCAGGTCGGGATGGATGCCGCCCTGCATGCACACCTCGGTCGCGCCCGCCGCCCACGCCTCCTCGGCCCGGTCGGCCACCTGGTCCAGGCTGAGCGTGTACGCGTCGGCGTCGGTCCTGCGCTGGGCGAAGGCGCAGAAGCGGCAGCCGGTGTAGCAGACGTTGGTGAAGTTGATGTTCCGGTTGACGACGTAGGTGACCTCGTCGCCGACGGCCTGCGCGCGCAGCGCGTCGGCGATGGCCGCCAGCTCGTCCAGCGCCTCGCCCTCCGCGCCCAGCAGCGCGACGGCCTCGGCATCGGTCAGCCCGGCGGGGTCGGCCTCGGCCCGCCGGAGCGCCTGGCGCACGTCGCTCGGCGTCGAGGCGGCGATCGGGCCGAGGCGTTCGCGCAGGGCCGTCCAGTCGCCGTAGACGTGGTCGAAGTCGTCGCGCCGGTCGGTCGCCCGGCCGGTGGTGTCCACCTCGACGTGCAGGTCCACCCGGCCGGCGGCGGTGAACCCGCCGTCCGGCTCCTGCCAGGGACGGCCCTGCGGCAAGGCGTCCTCGCGGGCGAGCCCGGTGCCGGGGTCGGCCAGGGCCTCGACGTGCGCGAACAGCCGCGGGTCCAGCCAGGGCTCGCCGGCCCGCACGTACTCGGGGTAGATCGTCAGGCGTTCCCGCAGGTCGAAGCCGGATTCGGCGGTACGCGCCGCCAGGTCGTCGATCTGCGGCCAGGGGCGTTCCGGGTTCACGTGGTCGGGGGTCAGGGGCGAGACGCCGCCCCAGTCGTCGATGCCGGCGCGGATCATGAGCGCGTACTCGGAGTCGACCAGGTTGGGCGGGGCCTGGAGGCGTACGCGGGGGCCGAGGACCAGGCGCGCGACGGCGATCGTGGCCGCGAGCTCGTGCAGGTCGGCGTCCGGCAGGCCGCGCATGGCCGTGTCCGGCTTGGCGCGGAAGTTCTGGACGATGACCTCCTGGATGCCGCCGTACTCGCGGGCCACCTTCCGGACGGCGAAGATCGACTCGGCCCGGTCCTCGACGGTCTCGCCGATGCCGATGAGGATCCCGGTCGTGAACGGCACGTTGCTGCGGCCGGCGTCCTCCAGCACGCGCAGCCGTACCGCCGGGTCCTTGTCGGGGGAGCCGTGGTGCGGCTGCCCCTTCTCCTCGAACAGCCGCCGCGAGGTGGTCTCCAGCATCATGCCCATCGACGGCGCGACCGGCTTGAGCCGCTGCAGGTCACGCCAGCTCAGCACACCGGGGTTGAGGTGCGGCAGCAGCCCGGTCTCCTCCAGCACCAGGATGGCCATGGCTCGCACGTAGGACAACGTGTCGTCATAGCCGTGCGCGTCCAGCCACTCGCGGGCCTGGTGCCAGCGGTCCTCCGGCCGGTCCCCCAGCGTGAACAGCGCCTCCTTGCAGCCCATCGCCGCGCCCTGCCGGGCGATCTCCAGCACCTCGTCCGGGCTCAGGAAGGCCGACTCCAGCTTGTGCGGCGCGGTCGCGAACGTGCAGTAGCCGCAACGGTCCCGGCACAACCTGGTCAGCGGGATGAACACCTTCCTGCTGTAGGTGATCACCCCTTCCCTGCCGGCGGCCTTCAGCCCGGCGTCGCGCACGCGGGAGGCGTGGTCGAGCAGCGCGTCGAGCTGCTCGCCGCGCGCGTGCAGCAGCACGACGGCCTCGGTGAGGTCGAGCGCCTTGCCGTCACGGGCACGGGCGAGGGCACGGCGAAGCGCGGAATCACTGACAAGACTCATAGAGGCACAGTACGCACCCCTGAGTTCGTGACGCGCACTCAGGGCGGGATGTCAGAAGGACCGGTAGTCGCGCGCGGCCATCCGCGGCCCGCGCGCGGGCGGTCGCAGACCGCTGAGCCAGACGAGCACCGTCGCCCGGTGCCGATGCCCCCGGTACGGCTCCAGCAGCCGCATCATCCCCTGGTCGTCGGTCTTCTCCCCGGTGAGCGCGTAGCCGACCAGCTTGGCCAGGTGGAAGTCCCCCACGCTCACCGCGTCGGCGTCGCCGAAGACCCGCTGGCGCACCTCGGCCGACGTCCAGACGCCGATGCCGGGCAGGGCCCGCAGCAGCCGGTCGAGCTCGTCCGTGGTGGCCGCGGCCTCCAGCTTGGCGGCGTGCCAGGCGGCGTTGGCGATCGTCCGGGCCCGGACGGCCTCCGCGCCCGCCCGGTGCCAGTGCCAGCTCGGGATCTGCCGCCACACGACCGGCTCGGGCGGCACGCGCATGCCGTCGGGGGCGGGACCGGGGGCGGGCTCGCCGTAGTGGCGCAGCAGGTAGCGCCAGGCCCGCCACGCCTCCCGGCCGACGACCTTCTGCTCCAGCACCGCGGGCACCAGCGCCTCCATGACCCGCCCGGTACGCCCGATGCGCAGCCCCGCGTGCTTGCGCGCCACGTCCGCCAGCACGTCGTGCCGGACGCGGAAGCCGGAGACGTCGTCGAGCGCGCCGAGCAGGGCTGGCAGGGTCTCCAGCGACCATCCGGCGCCCGGCCCCCACGCCTGGGCCCGCACGGCCGCGGCCGTCACGGTCACCCGCAGCGTGCTCGGGCCGTCGGGGGTGCGGCAGGCGCGCCAGATCGAGCCGTCGGAGGTGCGGCGCCAGGCGGGATCACCGGTGCCGCGCCGGTGGGGGCCGAGGGCCAGCTCCACGTCGAGCGGCCCGTCGGGCTCCCACCTGCGTTCCATCACATGTCCAGTCTGCCGCGCGGCGGCGGGTGGTCGCTCACCCGCGCGACCCCGGTGGGCGGGTCAGACGTCGCTGGAGTAGCGGACCGCGCGCTCGGGCAGCTCGACGCCCGGCCAGACGCGCACCCCGCCCTGCAGCTCGTTGCCCGGCCCGACCACCGCGCCGTCACCGATCACCGCGTCGCGCACGACCGTGCCGGCGCAGATCCGGGCGCCCTTGCCCACGACCGAGTCGCTCACCGTGGCGCCCGCCTCGACGACGCTGTCGTCGCACAACACCGAGCCCACCACGGACGCGCCCGCCTCGACGACGGCCCGCGCGCCGACGGCGGTGCCGCCCTGGACCTTGGCCTCGGCCGAGATCTTCGCCCCGTCGAGGGCGAGGTGTTCGCCCTGCGGGCCGGGCAGCGCCGGCGAGTCGAGCCGCCCGAGCACCAGGTCGCGCGAGCCCTTCACGAACGCGGCCGGCGTGCCCACGTCTAGCCAGTACGTGCGGTCGGCGTAGCCCAGCACCAGCTCGCCGGAGTCGATCAGCCCGGGGAACGTCTCGCGCTCCACGGAGACGACCTCGCCGCGCGGGATCGAGTCGATCACCGAGCGGGTGAAGACGTAGCAGCCGGCGTTGATGCGGTTGGTGACCGGGTTGGGGGTCTTCTCCAGGAACGCGGTCACCCGTCCGGACTCGTCGGTCGGCACGCAGCCGAACCGCGTCGGGTCGTCCACCTCCGTCAGGTGGAGCGTCACGGCGGCGCCGCGCTCGCAGTGGGTGCGCACCTGGTCGCCGATGTCGTGGCCGGACAGGATGTCGCCGTTGAGGATGAGCACCGGGTCGGAGGGCCCGCCGGTGAGCGCCTCGGCGGCGTTGCGGATGGCCCCGCCGGTGCCGAGCGGCGTCTCCTCGGTCATGTATTCGAGCGAGAGCCCGAGTGCCGACCCGTCACCGAAGGCGGGCTCGAACATCGCCGCCTTGTACGAGGTCGCGAACACGATCCGGCGCACGCCGAAGGACCGGGCACGGGCGAGTTGGTGGGCCAGGAACGGCACTCCGGCGGTCGGCAGCAGCGGCTTGGGCGTGCCCAGTGTCAGCGGACGCAGGCGTGTGCCCTGCCCCCCGACCAGGAGGATCGCCTCGAGGTCTGGCAAAGAGCTCTCCATCACTCCGTGAGAGTAGCGAACTATTCGATTGCGCGTTGATAAGAGTTGAGATGCGCCTCCGCCGAGGCCTCCCAGGTGAATTCGCGTGCCCGCGCCCGCCCGGCCTCCTGCAACTGCCGCCTCCGGTCGGCGGAGGCGAGCAGTTCGCCCAGGGCGTCGGCGATGCTGTCGGCGTCCGGCTCAGTGTAGGCGACGGCGTCGCCGCCCACCTCGGGCAGCGAGGTGCGGTGGCTGGTGAGGACGGCCGCGCCGCAGGCCATGGCCTCCAGCACCGGCATGCCGAAGCCCTCGCCCCGGGAGGGGAACGCCACGACGAGCGCACCGCCCAGGAACCCCGGCAGATCGGGCGCGCGCAGGTATCCCGGCCTGATCACCCGGACGGTGGCCTCGACCTCGCGGCAGGCGGCGTCGACGTCGTCCTCGTGCACGCCGCCGCCGAGCACCAGCGCGGGCGGCGTCTCCAGCCGCTTGACGGCGGCGGCGAAGCCGCGGATCAGGTTGGGCACGTTCTTGCGGGGGTCGAGGTTGCCGAGGAAGGCCACGTACGGCTGGCCGCGCAGCCCGCACCTGATGGCCGCCCGGCGCACCTCGTCCTCGCTCGGCGGGTGGAACTGGGCGAGGTCGACGCCGTGGTAGGCGACGTCGATGCGGGTGGGGTCGGCCGACAACACGCGGACCAGCTCGTCCCTGGTCGCCTTGGACGGCACGATGACACGCTGCGCGTGCCGGACGGCGGTCCGCGTGGCCGAGCGGAAGAACGCGGCCCTGGCCGGGCTGTGCTGCTCGGGCTCGGTGAACCAGGTCACGTCGTGCACCGTCACGACGGTCGGCAGGCCGGAACGCAGCGGCATGGAGTAGTAGGGGGCGTGGATGACCTCGGCCCCCGTCTGGCGGGCGAGCAGCGGCACGCCGGTCTGCTCCCAGGCGAGCCGGGCGGCCCGGTTGGTGATGGCGACGGGGCCGGGGACGACACGGGCCGAAGGCGCCAGCCGCTGGTACCTTTCCGCTTCCGCACGCTGGCAGACCACGACCAGATCGGTCCCTGCCTGGTGGAGCGCGGCCACGAGCCCGTCCACGTACCGGATCAACGCACCACGGTCGGCGGGGACCGCGGCGGCATCGACGAGCACTCGAGGCATTACGTGGATCTTCTCCCCTCAAGATCGACGTGGGACCTGGCAAGTCCCCCCTCTTTGATTCAGCTTATGACCACCCTCCCCCAAATCGTGGGCCAAATCACACCGAGTCGCGACGTGCGGCAATTCCTGCCATACCTGCGCAGATCAGGTCACCGAGGATGATGACGATGCGGGAGCAGAGGGCCACCGCGATGGCCGCGCCGCTGTCGAGCACGGGGGCGAGCACCGCCACCATCGCCAGCTCGCGCACCCCGGCCCCGGCCGGCACGACGAAGGTCACGATGCCCAGGCACCACGACAGCGCGAAGGCCCCGACGGCGAACAGCAGGCCGCCCTGCGGCGCGACGAAGTAGAAGTGCACGCCGTAGGCCGTCCAGCCGGCCAGCGCCCAGCCGAGCGCGGTGAGCATGCCGCGCCGGGTGAGCGAGCGTTCCAGGGGCTCGCGCTTCAGCCTGCGCAGGCCGAAGCCGATCACGCCGTTGACGACCTTGGGCTCCAGGAGCACCAGCAGCAGCGGGATGAACAGCAGCACCCAGCCGAACCGGTGCCAGCCGAGCGTGACCAGCGTGACCAGCAGACCGCTGGCGATCTGGACGGGCATCATCAGGAAGAACGCCGCGGCGCTGCGCGGACGCGGCACGCCGAGGTCGCGGCCCATCTCCATCTGGGCGAGCACCGGCCAGACCGCGCCGGGGATGTACTTGCCGAGCTGGCCGACGAAGAACACCTTGGCGGCCGGTCGCAGCGGCAGCGGCGAGCCCAGGTCGGCCAGCAGCGTGCGCCAGGTGAGCATGGCCCCGAGCAGCGCGGCGACCACGGCGACGAGCGACCCGGCCAGCGCCGGCCACGACAGCCGGGCGAACCCGGCGACCACGGCGTCCCACTGCCTGGCCACCGCCCACGCGCCGAAGGCGAGCGCGACGGCGAGGAAGCCGAAGCGCAGCAGCCGGCGCGGCAGCGACCGCTTGGGGATCGCGCTCGCGCCGGTCTCGTCCACGAGGCTCACAGCGGCAGGACCCGCTCGGGCGGCTGCGGCAGCGCCGGCCCCGCGGGCCTGCGCGGGGTCTTGGTGGCCACCCACAGGTACGTCGGCACGACGGGCAGCAGCAGCCGCAGCACCTCGCGCGGCGCGCGGGCCAGCACGGCCTTGACCAGCCGGCCCGGCAGACCGGGGAACAGCTCCGACCCGGCGAACCTGGTCGGCGTGGCCAGCACCGGGAACGTGTAGTCCCAGACGTGGAAGGCGCGCAGCATCCGGCGCAGCCCCCGCCGGGTCCTGAACCGCTCGTAGTAGTGGTCGGCCCGGCCGAAGGCGCGCACGTAACGGTCGGCCAGCGCGGGCGGCAGGTACGACAGGAACGGCAGCTTGTAGTGGGGCTCGACGACCCCGAGCCGGTTGCCGAGCCCGAGGTAGAGCACCCCGGTGTCGGACAGCACGCGGTGCATCTCGGCCACCACGGCGTCGGGGTCGACCACGTGCTCGTAGATGTGGTTGAACACCAGCACGTCGATCGACCCGTCGGGGAAGGGCAGCGCCGTGCCGTCGCCGCAGACGAACGCCACCCGCTCGCCGAACCGGTCGGCGGCCTTGCGCAGCCCCGGCACGTCGATGTCGATGCCCAGCGTGTGCTTGGCCCCGGCCTGGGCCAGCTCGTCGGCGATGAACCCGGCCGAGCAGCCGACGTCGCCCACGGTCAGCCCGCCGAGCGGCCCCTGGAAGTGCTCCAGCACGGCGATGATCTTCGCGGCCTTGCGGCGGCGTTTGTCCTCGTCGAGCATGGCCGACTGGAATTCGGAGTACTCGAGCTGCGCGACCCGTTGCTTGCCCACGTCGCCCAACAGTACCCGCGCCGCGGGCCTCGGCAGGCTGACCTGGCACACATGCTGGCTCTCCCCCGGGCTCCCGCGTAGCCTGGGCTGATGTTGCGCCGCCTGCTGCGCGTCCTGCTCGCGCTGGTCGCCCTCGCCTTCCTCGGCTACGGCCTGGCGCGGAACTGGCACGACACCACGCAGGCCCTCTCCAGGCTGTCGCCGTGGGCGGTGCTTGGGGCGTTCGGCGCGGTGCTGGCCGGACAGGTCTGCATGCTGGCGGCCTGGCGGCAGATCATGGCGGGGCTCGGCACGCGGCTGCCGCTGCGGGTGGCCGGACGGATCATGTTCGTGGGCCAGCTCGGCAAGTACATCCCGGGCGCGGTGTGGGCGTACGCGGCCATGATGGACCTCGGGCGCGACCACGGGAGCCCGCCGCGGCGCACGTTCGCCACGATCTCGCTCGGGCTGGTGGTCAACCTGGGCGTCGGCATCTCGATCGCCGCCGCCACGCTGAGCTCGCACGAGGCCGTCCGCCGGGCCTGGTACGTGGTGCTGCTGGTGCCGGTGATCATCGTGTGCCTGCATCCCAGGGTGCTCACCTGGGGGCTCAACCTGGCGCTGCGCATCGCCCGCAAGGAGCCGCTGGAGAGCGTGCTGCCCGGCCGCACGGTCGTCGTCACGGTGGCCTGGACCGCGCTCGGCTGGTTCGTCTACGGCCTGCACACCTGGCTGCTGTCCGGCCGCCCCGACCTCTACCTGGTGGCGACCGGCGCGTACGCGTTCGCCTGGTGCACCGGCATCCTGGCCTTCGTGGTGCCCGCCGGGGTGGGCGTGCGGGAGGGCGCGCTCGTGCTGGTGCTCGGACCGGTCATCGGCACCGCTCCGGCCATCGCGATGGCGATCGTGTCCCGGCTGGCGTTCACGCTGGCCGACGCGGTCGCCGCGGGGGCGGCGTTCCTGCTGGGCCGTCAGAGGGCGAGCAGCGCGCCCGCGTACGCGGCCCAGAACGGCTCGGGATCGACCGCCTTGACCCCCGACCGCAACCTCTCCGGCTCGCCCGAGGCGTAGAAGCGCTCGATCGCCGCGCGCAGCGCCCCGGCGTCGCCCGGCTCGACCAGCAGGCCGTCGACGCCGTCGGTCACGTGGTCGGCCAGCGCGCCCACCCGGGTGGCGATCACCGGCACGCCGTGCTCGTGGCCGAGCCAGACGTTCTGGCTGGCGGTGGCGCTGCGGTACGGCAGCACCAGCGCGTCGGCCGCGGCGAACAGCTTCGGCACGTCGGCGGCGGGGACGTACCCGGGCCGCAGCTCCACCCTGCCGGCCAGGCCCAGCTCGTCGATCAGCGCCTTCGTCTCGTCGAGGCCGCCCCAGAACTCGCCCGCCACGGTCAGCGAGATGCCCTCGGGCAACGCCCGCAGCAGCAGGTCGAGCCCCTTGTACGGGCGTACCATCCCGAAGAACAACAACCGCCGGCGCACCCCGCCGGACTTCTCGGCCGACGTGGACGGCAGGTGCGGCGGCAGCCCCGCCACCCCGACCGACTTGCCCGGCGCGAGCCCCCTGGCCAGCTCGGCCTGCTGCTCGGAGTGGGCCAGCACGCCGTCGACCCGCCGCAGCAGCGCCCTCATCAGCGGCTGGTCGTACGGCTTGCGCTCGTGCGGCAGCACGTTGTGGCAGAGCGCGACCGTCCGGGCCTGCCCCCCGATCCCGGACAGGATCCCCAGGTACGGAGGAACCTGGACGGAGCTCAGCACCGCCAGCACCACCAGGTCGGCCGTGCGCAACCGGCGTCCCGCCGCGTACCACCCGTCGGGCCGCCGCCAGTCGAGCCGCCGCGCGGTCCGCGGGTACGGCGTGCCCTCGGGCTCGGAGATCGTCTGCTGCCCGGGGTAGAGGAACGACGGGTACTGGGCCCGCCACGACTCGATCACCACGTCGTGGCCCTGACCCGCCAGCCGGTGCGCCAGCTCGGTGGTGTGCTGCGCCCCGCCCCCCTTGTACGGATGGGTCGGGCCGACGATCGCGATGCGCACGCGCTATTCCCCCCGCGACCGCACGATCAGGTCGGCCAGCAACGCCACCGAGCCGATCAGCAGGCCCGACAGGAAGATCATGACGGTGTTGGCCGGGAAGTAGAACGGCTGCCGGATCATGTCCCAGACGCCCTTCACGAGCCCGATCGCCACCAGCCACAGCGCGGGCGGCATGAGCACCTTGAGCGGGTTGAAGTACATGATCATCCGCAGCACCTGCAGGATGTAGCGATAGGCGTCGGAGACGAAGCTGAACTTCGACTTGCCGGCCCGCTTGGCGTACTCGATGGGCAGGTAGTAGACGTCGTGCTGGTTGGACAGGAACGACAGCGTGATCGTCGTGACGCAGGAGAACCCGGGCGGCAGCAGCCGCAGGTAGGGGCGGGCCACCGACTTGCGGAACGCGCGCAGCCCCGAGTTGAGGTCGGGGATCTTCTGCCCGGCGAGCTTCTCGGCCACCTTGCGGATCACCCACTTGGCCGGCACCCTCAGGATCTTGTGCGACCCCTCCTCGGTGGTGCGCGCGCCGACGACCTGGTCGACCGTCTGGTCCTTCTCCAGGATCTGGACCAGCTCGGGGATGCGCTCGTTGGGGTAGGTCATGTCGGCGTCGGTCCAGACGACGATCTCGCCCCTGGCCTCCTGCGTGCCGATGCGGCGCACGGTGCCCGAGCCGCCGTTGCGGTGGAAGGCGCGGATGCGCAGGTGGGGGTACTCGGGCGCGGCCTCTTCGAGCCGGGCCAGGGTCTGGTCGGTCGAGCAGTCGTCGACGGCGACCAGCTCGTAGGTGTAGCCGCTGGAGTCCATCGCCCGCGTGATGCGCTCGACCTCGTCGATGACGTGGTCCTGCTCGTTGTAGCAGGGCAGGACAATCGTGACGTACGGCGCTTCTTCCACGGCAGGTCCACTCTTGGGGGTCTCAAGCGTGCTCACGGGGGTCGAGGGTACTCTGCCCCGCTGGAAGCCGAGTCCACATCGACGGGCTTTACACTCACTTGATCAGCTGTGACCATCCTACGCCGGGCATCCTGAGCATCTCCTGACCCACCGCCTTGGCCCTGGCGGGGTCGTCGAAGCGCACGTACAGCACCTCGGGGATCTCGGCGAGCGTGAGAGGCCGGGCGTCGCTCCGATAGAGCCGGGCCAGCCGCAGCCCGAATGGCTTGTCCTGGAGGAACACCTCGGCCACGCCGTCCAGCTCGCGCAGCCGGGCCACGACGGCGTCGCGCTGCGCCTCGGTCGCCACCGTCCGGCAGGCGGCGTCCTCCTGCCACTGACCGCACATCACGACGGTCAGGTCCGCCTTGCCCCGCCAGAAGTCGGGCACCCGGGGCAGAAGCAGGACGCCCTTCTCCTCGGCCAGCCCCCGCCGGACGGCGTCGTAGTCGGCCGGTCCGCGCACCCCGCCCTCGATCATCGGGATCCAGTTCGCATCGGGGGGCCTGGTCAGGCCCTCGGTGATGATCGCCGTCTGGGCCCAGCGCCGCTCGACCTCGTCGGCGGGCACCAGCGTGGGCGCGACCGCCTCGGGGATCCGCCGGACCAGCGCCAGCACCCGCTCGGCGGTGCCCTCCGGGCAGCCCTGGGTGCCCTCGGTGCACAGCGTGACGGTGAAGCCGTCCACGACGGGCAGCGCGCCGACGGGCGGCGGCGAGGGCAGGAGCGAGCGCAGGTGCAGGTACCAGCCGCCCCCGCCGAGCGCCGCCGCCAGCAGGACGGCCGCCACGATCATCGCCGCCGTCCTCTGGTGGGCCCTGATCCAGGGCCGTAACCACGGCTCCCGGTCGTCGCCGAACGACAGCTCGTCGGTGTCAGACATGTCCAGAACTATCGCGATACGTCCAGAGCGGGGTCAACCCACCGCCATCCATACGTTCACCCGCAGAGTCCACGTCCCGTTGGGCGGGTCCACTAGCGAGCGCTCGTCCTGGCGCGTCACCAGGCCCATGATCTGCCGCGGCGTCCCGTAAGGGGCCACCTGGGCGGGGTCGGCGGCCAGCACGACCGGCACTCGGCCGGCCGCCCTGACCCTCTCGACGGCGGCCCGGACCTGCGGCTCCGCCGCCAGGTCGGAGCCTCCGGGCGGCCGCTTCACCTGCGCCGCCGGACGTCCGCACATCCCGCGGACGAGCTGGGTGAAGCGGTCGCCGGTCACCCGCTCGACGAACAGCACCGACGCCTCGGCCGGAAGCGCCGCGCACATCGACCGGACCGCCGCCGCCTCCCCCCGCTCGACCGGCGTGAACGCGGTGCCGATCGAAGTGACCACCGGCGGCACGAGCACCAGCAGCACCCCCGCGACCGTCGCCCACCGCCGTACCCGCTCCCGCGGCCACGACCGCTCGCGCAGCCATCCGAGCCCCCACACCGCCAGCACGATCAGCCCCGGGATCACGACCGGGACCAGCCGCCGGGAGGCCCACGGCTGGTCGGGGGTGATCTCGGGCCGCAGCAGCGTGGTGATCGTCGTCCAGCCGATCATCGCCAGCGGCAGCAGCCAGACGAACGGCCTGCCGTCGCGTAGCAGCCTGCGCAGCAGCACGGCCGCCGCGACCGTGGCCAGCACGACGGCCGGGATGCCGATGTACCAGGTCACCCAGTGGAGCGAGAGCTCGAAGTAGAGCCGGTCCGCCTGGACGGGCAGGCCGTTGGCCTGCTGGATCTGGGCGATGAACTCGGCCGTGCGGGCGTCCTCCTCGTTCGTGGCCTTCCTGGTCACGGTCTGGAACCAGGGACGCGCGTACAGACCGGCCATCACCAGCACGACCAGCGCGGCCCCCGCCGTCGGCAACCACCGCGGCGGCCGGAACCCGGCCAGCTTGGGCGCGACGGCCACGCCGACCGGCGTGAGCACGAGCACGACCGCGCAGATGAGCAGCAGCGGCCGCACGGACCCGGACAGATACTCCAGATACGGACGGGCCAGCACGTACGCCGCCAGCAGCCCGAGCCCCGCCCCCGCCACCAGCCCCGCCAGCAGCGGCAGCCCCACCGCGCCCTGCGGCCTGCCGGAGCGCCGCATCGCGACCAGCAGCCCCGCGTACGCCAGCACCGGCAGCACGTCGCGCAACCCGTCGACCCTGACGAGCACGGCCAGCCCCAGGACCAGCCCGGCCGGCAGCCCCTGCCGCCAGCCGGGCCGCTCGACCTCGATCGCGTCCTGGGCCAGCGCCAGCCCGCCGAACAGCAGGATCAGCGACGGGATCTCGCTGAACGTCGTGCGCGAGGTGTAGAGGATCGGCAGGCTCACCGCGAACGCCGCCGCCGCGAGCACCGCCCACCGGCCACCGGCCAGCCGCGCCGCCACCCCGGCCACCGTCAGCACGGCCAGCGCCCCCAGCACGGCCGGCACCGCGAACGGCGCCCCCAGCCAGTCGCCGATCGCGAACACCAGCGGCGGCCCCGGCATGAACTGCGGCACCACCCCGCCGTCCACCGCATACGTGCCGACGCTGTCGAAGTACAGGGAGGGGTGGTGGCCGCCGAACGCCGCCGCCTGGTCCGGGATCGGCAGCGAGCCGTGCCCGGCGATCCAGGCGGCGTACTGGGCGTAGGTCGCCGGGTCGCGCCGGACCAGCAGCTGCTCGGAATGCATGACGACGTTGAACACGCCCGACCCGGCGGCCACCGCCACGACCCCCGCCACCTGCCAGGGCGTGGCCTGGACGCCCTGGCCCGCGCCCCGCCTCCCGCGCAGGACGCCGCGCGTGCCCGCCCAGCACAGCAGCGCCGCCGCGGGCACTCCGAGCAGCACCGCGGGCAGCGGCGCGAACCGGCCGGCCAGCAGCAGCGGCAGGCCCGCGAGCAGCCAGCCCGCCAGGGCGAGCGCGGGCGACACCGACAACGCGGCCAGCACGCGGCCCGATCGATCACGTTCCATCGGTGAGCGAGCGTATCCAACGCCGCGGTCACGGCGTCCGCGGAAACGCGGGTAGCGTACGCGAGGTGCAGGAGGAGCGGGATGACCAGCGGGTGAGACCGGAGCCGCGCGCGGGAACCCCCGCCCGCGTCCAGGAGCCCGGCCGGCGGCGGCACGGCTGGTTCGCGCGCGTCCGGGAGGCTGCCTGGTGGCGGCGGCACGGCTGGTTCGCCGGGGTCCTGGCGGCCGGCGCGGCCCTGCGCGCGCTCGCCATGCTCGGCTACCGCCCGGCCCTGTGGTTCCCCGACTCCTACACCTACATCGTCACCGTCTTCCGGCCGCGCCCCGACCTGGTGCGCCCGGCGGGCTACTCGATGTTCATGAAGCTCCTGGAGCCCTTCCACGGCTTCTGGGCGGTCACCGCCGCGCAACATTTGCTCGGCCTGGCGACCGGCGTCCTCGTCTACGTGGCCGCGCGCCGGGCCCCGCGCTGGGCGCGCACGCTCGCGGCCGTGCCCGTGCTGCTCGACGCGTACCAGGTCGAGCTGGAGCACCTGCTGGTCTCCGACACGTTGTTCCTGT
Organism: Nonomuraea sp. NPDC048881; assembly: GCF_040649795.1. Taxonomy (NCBI): domain Bacteria; kingdom Bacillati; phylum Actinomycetota; class Actinomycetes; order Streptosporangiales; family Streptosporangiaceae; genus Nonomuraea; species Nonomuraea sp. NPDC048881. Next base: position 359,603 of record NZ_JBEZGC010000001.1, on the reverse strand, counting down.
TCCTGGTCGTGGCCGCCGTGGCGCTGAGCCTGACCGAGAAACGCGCCACCGTCGCCGCCATCGGCCTGCTGCTGGCCGCCGCCACCCTGACCAGGACCGTCGGCCAGCCGCTCATCCTCGTCCTGGCCGCGTGGTTCGTGCTGCGCAGGCGCGTGGGCCTGGCCGGGGTGCTGCTGGCCGCCGCGCTGGTCCCGGTCATCGCCTACGGCGGCTGGTTCTACGCCGCCCACCACCGCGTCGGCCTGGTGGGCGCGAACGGCGTCTTCCTCTACGCCCGCACGATGTCCTTCGCCGACTGCGCCAGGATGAACCCGCCGGCCGACCTGCGGGTGTTGTGCGACCCCCGTCCGCCGGAGCTGCGCCCGCCGTCGCAGGAGTACATCTGGAGCAAGGACTCCCCGCTGGTGAAGCTGCCGGGGATCACGTTCTCGAAGGCGAACGACGACCTGGCCTCCAGGTTCGCGACCCTCGCCGTCACCAGCCAGCCGCTCGACTACGCGGGCTCGGTGCTGGCCGAGCTGGCCCGCACGTTCGCGTGGGGACGGCCGGTCTACCCCGACGCGGAGGTCTACGCCTACTACGAGTTCCCGGTGACCCCACCCGGCCCACCTGGCCGCTATCCCGCGCAGGTCGGCGCCGACTATGCCAAGCTCTATGAGCAGGGTGCGATCGGTACGGAGATCGTCGAGCCCTACGCCGGATGGCTGCGGGGCTACCAGAGCGTGGTGCGCCTGCCCGGCCCGGTGCTGCTGGCGCTCCTGCTCGCGCCGCCCGTCGCGGCCGCCGTGCGCCGGGCGCGGGGCCTGCGGCACGCCGGTCCGCCGGCGTGGGCGGCGCCCTGGGCGGCAGCCGTTGTGTTGCTCGTCACACCGCCCGCCGTGGCCGAGTTCGACTACCGGTACGTGCTCCCGGCCGTGCCTCTGGCCTGCCTCGCGGCGGCGCTGAGCGTCCGGCCTGACCTGCGGGGACGGTCAGAAAGCGGGAAAGACTTTGGCAATGATATTCCACGAAATGTCCGGCTCTGAGTATGCTGTGCCGCGGAAACATCACGCCCGGGTCACGGTCGTTTCCGGCGGTCATGGCACCGGGCACGCCGTACGTGACCTAATCTCGTGGCGCGGAGCGACCAAGCCGGCGCGTTGGCGCAGGGAACGAGGCTAGGGGGCGTATGAGTGACTACAGGAGCGCGTCCGTCCAGGACGCCAGGGTCGCCCCCAGCGCTCCGGGCAGCCGGATGGCGCGAAGGGCCGCCGGCTCCCCGCCTCCCCCGCCCGACGACCGGCCCCCACGCGGCCACCGCGGCGACGGCGGCGGCGGCGGTCAGGGCAAGATGCGGGTGCTGGCCTGGGTCAGCATCGCCGCCACCACGGTCATGGTGGCCGGCGCGCTGACCGGTTACACCGTCTACCGCGACGCCTTCGGCAACATCACCCAGAAGAGCGTCAAAGAGGACATCATCAACCCGCGTCCGCGCGACACGGGCGCGCTCAACGTGCTGCTCGTCGGCTCCGACACCCGCGCGGGCAAGGGCAACGCCAAATACGGCCAGCAGCTCGCCAGGACGGCCGACGCGGGCGGCAAGCGCACCGACACGATCATCGTCATGCACATCTCCCCCAACCGGGACAAGGCGCGCCTGATCAGCTTCCCGCGCGACTCGATGGTGCAGATCCCGAAGTGCAAGAACGAGACCACCAAGGCCGAGATGCCGCCCCGCCGGGACATGATCAACTCGGCGTACAACTCCGGCGGCATCGCGTGCACGATCTCCACGATCGAGACGCTCACCCAGATCCGCATCAACCACTTCGTCGAGGTGGACTTCAGCGGCTTCAAGAACATCGTCGACGCCCTCGGCGGCATCGAGATCTGCCTCAAGTCCGGCGTCAACGACAGGGCGTCCCATCTCGTCCTGCCTCCGGGCAAGAGCCTGCTCAACGGCGAGAAGGCGCTCGGCTACGTACGTCTGCGCCACTACGGCGACGGCAGCGACATCCAGCGCATCAAGCGCCAGCAGATCTTCCTGAGCAAGGTCATCGCCAAGGCCACGAGCAGCGAGCTGCTCACCGACATCGGCAAGCTGACCGGCTTCATCAAGGCGGCGGCGGGCTCGGTCACCATGGACCCCGAGCTGGCCAACGACACCCAGCAGCTCATCGACATCGCCACCAGCGCCAAGGAGCTGACGGCGGGCGGCGTGCAGCTCACCACGATCCCGTGGCTGCCCGACCCGCAGGACCCCAACCGGGTGATCTGGAAGGAGCCCGACGCCTCCGCGCTGTGGGCCTCCATCATCAGCGACACCGAACTCCCCGACCCGACCCCGAGCGCGAGTGCCAGCGCGAGCACCAAGCCCAAGGTCACGCCGAAGCCCGAGCAGGTGAAGGTCCAGGTGCTCAACGGCACCACCACGCCGGGCAAGGCCCGCCTGGTGGCCGACGAGCTGGCCAAGCAGGGCTTCAACGTCGTCGGCGTGGGCAACTACCAGGCCGCCGACGGCGCGAGCCTGCCCTCCAGCGAGATCCACTACGCCAAGGGCGCCGCCACCGGCGCCGACTACGCGGCCGTGCTGTCCGGCGCGGTGCTGCCCAAGCCGGCTCCCTCGGCGGGCAAGGTCGCCGCGACCAACCCGCAGCCCTACACCTCCGGCACGACCGGCACGGCCGCCGGCGCGGGCGGCAAGGGCGCCCCGGTGATCCAGCTCGTGGTCGGCTCCGACTTCAAGTCGGTCAAGGTCACCAAGCTTCCTGACAGCGTGAACAACAGCACCATCACGGCCGCCGACCAGAAGAACGTGTGCACCTGAGGCTCCAAGTTCCCTGTGGAACCGGACTTCTGGTGAGACAGGGACCACTAGATCGGGATAATGTTTGCGGGTCGGCGACGCAGCGCGACACGGCCGCTGTTAAGGCGGTTGTAAGTATGAAATGTCAGAGTTGCGTCGTGCACCCCGGCCCCTAGCGAAGCTGAGCTCCCCAGTGTCTGACACAAAGTTCTCCCCACCGGTCACGACCCCGCGGAGCCCTGACGGCCCCGTCGAGGAAGGCGGGCCGGCGAACACTGGAGCTCGCTGGCCCCTGCCTCAGGAGTCCGTCTGGGGCAACCAGACCGACCCCCACGGCATCGCGACGGGCGAGCGCCCCGAGGAGCGGCAGGAGCCCGCCGAGGAGCCCGAGCCGCCCAAGCGCAGGCGCGACCCCTACCTCGACAACGTCAAGTTCATCCTGATCGCGCTCGTGCCGCTGGGCCACTCGCTGGTGCCCACGCTCTCGACCCATTCCTCCAGAGCGCTCTACATCTACATCTACATGTTCCACATGCCGCTGTTCGTGATGATCAGCGGCTACCTGTCCAGGAACTTCTGGAACTCCAACGCGAAGACGAACAAGCTCGTCGACACGTTCGTCGTGCCGTACGTGATCGTGGAGATCGGCTACGCCGCCGTCCGTTACGGGCTCGGCCAGAAGTGGAGCCTCACGATCATCGATCCGGCGTGGCTCAACTGGTACCTGCTGGCGCTGCTGTTCTGGCGGTTGTCCACACCGGTGTGGAAGCGGATGAAGCACCCGGTCCCGGTGGCCATCGTGATCTACATGTTCGCCGGCTTCTCGCAGATCACCGGCGACTTCAGCATGGACCGCTTCTTCGGCCTGCTGCCGTTCTTCGTCATCGGCCTGGTGATGCAGCCCGAGCACTTCGAGATGCTCAACAAGCTGTGGATCAAGATCGCGTCGGGGGTCACTCTGCTCTGCGCGGCGGCCGTGGCCATCGTCATCGCGCCCAAGGCGCCGCTCGACCCCTTCTACTTCAAGCACAGCTTCCAGGACATGGACCTGTCCTGGTGGATGGGCCTGCTGCTCAAGGTCGGGCTGCTGGTGTGCGCCCTGGCGATGTCCTTCGCGGTGCTGGCGCTGGTGCCGCGCGGCGAGACCTGGTACTCCGACCTCGGCACCCGCACGCTCTACTGCTACCTGCTCCACGGCATCCCCGTCCTGATCGCCAAGGACCAGGGCTGGCTGGCGCTCCCGTGGCTGCACGGGCCGCTCGGCGTGCTGGCCATCGCGTGCAGCTCGTTCGCACTGGCGATCGTGTTGTGCCTGCCGGAGACGCGGACCGTCTTCAAGTGGGTGCTCGAACCCCGCCTGACCTGGCTCTATCGCCGCCCCTCTGGAAGTTAAGCGGCCCTTTCACCTGAGTTAACGCCTTTGACCTGGTAGGCGCGGAGCATCGACACATGCGCGCATGTGTCGCCACCACCGTCCATCATCCCGAGGACGCCCGGATCATGCACCGGCAGATCAGGGCGCTGCTCGACGCGGGCCACGAGGTGACCTACGTCGCGCCGTTCACCTATTACAACGTCACCCCGGCCGTCGGGCTCACCGCCGTCGACGTCGCCCGGCAGGCCCCGTACGGGAAGGCCCGCGCGGCGCTCAGGCGCGGCGTGCGGGACGCCGACCTGCTGATCGTCCATGATCACCGGCTGCTGCGCGCGCTGCCCCACCGGCGCCCTCCGGTCGTCTGGGACGTCCGCGAGGACGTCTCGCCCAGGCGGCGGGCCCGCGCGGAAAGACGGCATCACGTGATCACCTCCGCGGAGGTGCCCGAAGCGACCCTGGTGTCGCCCAGCCCGCCCCCTCCCGGCGACACCAGGGTTGTGCACATCGGCCGCCTGTCGGCCGAGCGCGGCGTGGCCGAGCTGATCGCGCTGGCCGAGCGCCTGGCGCCGCACGGCATCCGGATGGACCTCATCGGCGCCGCCGACCGCGACGTGCGCCCGCTGCTGCGCGACGCCCAGCGCGTCGGCCTGCTCGACTGGTTCGGGTACGTGCCCAACCGGCACGCCCTGCGCATGTCCGAGGGCGCGCTGGCCGGGCTGTCCCTGGCCGCCGACACCGTGACCGGGCCGCCCACGAAGATCCTCGACTACATGGGCCGGGGCCTGCCGGTGATCGCCACCCCGCAGGCCGCCCCGCTGGTGCGGGCCGTCGGCTGCGGCCTGGTGGTGCCCCGGGACGTGGACGCGCTGCTGGACGCCGTCCTGGACCTCAAGGAGGACCCCGTGCGGCGGGCCGACCTGGGAGCGGTCGGGCACGCCGAGGCCCGGCTGCGCCACCACTGGCCCGACCGGGCGGCGGACTTCGTCAAGCTGACCGAGTCGTGGGCGGCGCTGCCGGAACACGCGCTGGCGGTGTAGGAATGGCCAGCGGGCCCCCGGGTTGATGTACTGGTCTCATGGCATCGCATCTGATCCAGGGCCGGACGGTGGGCATGCCTGTGCGAGTGGAGGACGCGGAGGTCTGCAGCGCCTTCTACGCGGTGCGGGCCGACGCCGCGCGGGCGGTGATCGCCTATTCCGGCCTCGACGTGGCCGAGGTGTTCCCCGGCAAGGCCGTGTGCGTGCTGGTGTTCGTCGACTACCGCAACGGTGACCTCGACACCTACCACGAGTTCGGGATGGCCTTCCTGATCCGGCGGCCGGGGGCGGCGGGCTCGGTCGGGCTCGGCGACCTGCGCGGCGCGGGCGTCTTCGTCCACTGGCTGCCCGTCGACCAGCGGTTCACGCTGGAGGCGGGGCGGACGATCTGGGGCTTCCCCAAGGAGCTGGCCGACATCGAGCTGCGGCTCGGGTCGCCGTACAAGCGGTGTGTGCTGCGCAAGGACGGCAGGCTCGTGCTCGACCTGCTGATCAGGCCCGGCGTGCCGGCGCCGGCCGCCATGGCGCCGCTCGACGCCTTCACCCATCTGGAGGGCGTCACGCGGCGCATCCCCTGGTCCGTACGGGCCGGGGGCACGCGCGTGCGGCCGGGCGGCGCGCTGATCCGCCTGGGCAACCACCCCATCGCCAAGGAGCTCAGCGAGCTGGGGCTGCCCAAGCGGGCGCTGTTCGCCTCGACCGTCTCCCATGCCTCGATGACCTTCGGCGAGGCGGAGGCGGTCTAGACGATCGGCGGGCGGCCGAGCTTGACCATGCGCCAGGCGGTGCGCCAGGCCATGGGACGACGCTCGCCCGCGGGCGTGCGCAGCCCTTCGAAGAACCCGGAGAACCACGCCTTGATCGCGACCCCCGAACGGCGCTCGCGGATCAGGGTGAGCACCACCCAGTTGGTCAGGTAGAGGAACGCCAGCGGCCACGGCAGGTTGCGCCGCGCCAGCCAGACCCGGTTACGGGCGTTGAGCTGGTAGAACTGCGCGTGCCTGGTCGGCGGGACCTGCGGGTGGTACATGACGGTCTCGGCGTCGTACTCGATCCGGTAGCCCTCGCCCAGCAGGCGCCAGGCCAGGTCGGTCTCCTCGTGCGCGTAGAAGAACTTCTCCGGCAGGCCGCCGACCTGGAGGAAGGCCGAACGCCGCACGGCCGAGGCGCCGCCGAGGAACGTGGTGACCGGCGAGGAGCGCTGCGGGTCGCCCGCGCGCAGCCGGGGCACGTGCCGCCGCTGGCCGACGCCGCCCTCGGGGTCCATCACCCGGAAGGAGATCACCGCGAGGTCGGGCTCGGTGGCGAACCGGTCGCGCACGTGGGCGACGACCTTCTGGTTGGCGTACCAGCCGTCGTCGTCGAGGAACAGCACGACGTCGCCGGAGCACTCCTCGACGCCGCGGTTACGGCCGGCGGGAATGCCGGTGTTGTGGTCGAGCCGGATCGTCTTCACGACCGCGGCCGAGCCCTCGGGTGGCGTGGCCGACACCTGGGGCACGTCGGCGCCGTTGCCCACGATCACCACTTCGACGTCGCCGTCGACCTGGTTGAGCGCGGACTCGACGGCCCGGTTCAGCTCCGCGACCCGGTTGCCCATGGTGAGGATGACGCACGAGATCTTCAACGGGTCATCGTCCTGACGCGTTGAGGACACGAGCGGAGCATTCTTTCATGATCACCGAGTCTGCTGGTCTGCATCTTGTTGACAATGGTGGAGCTAAGCGTATCGGAACCGATGGTGAACCCCCACCGAACGGCGGACGTCCGATCAATACGACGGACGGGAAGCTCCTCCGGTTCCGACATGAGATCACCCAAGCCGCCTCGACGCCATAATGCTGATCAGATGGAGCACGGTCTGCAGCGCGGCGGCGATCGCGCAGGCCACGATGAGCACGCGGGAGGCCCCGAGCGTGCCGGTCGCCAGGTCGATCACCGCGGCCGCCACCGCGAGCAGCGACAGCTCGATCGGCTGCATGATCCGATGGAACTTCGTCGCCGCCAGGATCCTCCTGCCCAGACCGAGCAGCCCCGAACGGAACTGCACCGCCGACGCCTCGGAGGACGCGCCCAGCCCGCCCTTGGCCCGCGCCACCTCCACCAGGTCGGTCTCGGCCTTGATGAGGATGGCGCCGAGCGCGGCGGCGAAGCCGAGCACGGTGTACCAGTCGGGCAGCACGGCCGAGGCCCGCCAGCCGAGCCCGGCCAGCACGGCGGCCTCGGTGAAGTAGGCCCCGACCCGGTCGAGGTAGACCCCGGCCAGCGACGTCTTGCCCGTCCAGCGGGCCAGCTCGCCGTCGGAGCAGTCGAGCAGCAGGTAGACCTGGACGAGCAGAGCGGCCAGCACGGCCGCCCACAGCCCCGGCAGGGCCAGCACGAAGCCCGCCGCGACCCCGGCGACCGTCATCACCCAGGTGAGCTGGTTGGGCGTGACCGACGTCTTGCTCGTCAGCCACGTGACGTAGATGGACAGCCGGCGCATGTAGAGCACGCCTGCCCAGTGCTCGCCGTTCCTGCGGTCGAGATGGCCCTCGGGCTGGGCGACCCGCCGCAGCTCAGCTACCGAAGGCCCGGACATAGTCCCCCACCCGATCGCGGATCTCGGAGTCCTGCATGCGCAGGTGCTCCAGGATCGTGTAACGGCCGGGACGGGTCGACGGCGCCAGCGCGACCACGTCGGCGAACTGCTCGCCGGTCAGCCCGATGTCGGCGGGCACGACCGGGAGCTCGTGCCGGCGCAGGCAGTCGACCACCTGGGCCACCCTGGCGGCGTCCTCCCGCAGGAAGAAGCAGAAGGCGGCACCTATGCCGGCGAGCTCGCCGTGGTTGGAGGTGCCGGGGAAGAGCTGATCCACGGCATGAAGGATCTCATGATCTCCACCGCTCGCGGGCCGCGACGACCCGGCGACGACCATCGACATGCCCGACAGGATGAGCGACTCGGCCAGGACGGTCAGGAACGCGTCGGACTCGATGCCGTCGCTCCGGCCGACCAGCGCCTCGGCGGCGGTGCGGGACATCGAGCAGGCCAGGCCGTCGATGGGCTCGCCGCGCTCGACGTTGCCGAGCTGCCAGTCCTCGATCGCCGACAGGTTGCTGACGACGTCGCCGATGCCGGCCCTGACCAGCGACTTCGGCGCGTTGTGCACGAAGTCGAGGTCGACCAGGATGGCCAGCGGCATCGGCACGCCGAAGGTGCCCTTGCCCCCCTCGTAGACGAGGGAGGCGGTGGGCGAGCAGATGCCGTCGTGGGAGAGGTTGGTGGCCACGGCCACCATGGGGATGCCCGCGAGGGAGGCGGCGTACTTCGTCGCGTCGATCGTCTTGCCGCCGCCGACGCCGACGACGACCTCGTAGGCGCCCTTGCGCAGGTCGGCGCCGAGTGAGACGGCCGCCTCGACCGACCCGTCGCTCACCCTGAACACCTCGGCCTCGCCGAGGGTGGGGGCGATCAGGCGCTCGATGTGGTCGCCCTGGCCGGGCCCGACGGCCACGGCCACCCGGCCGGAGGTGGCCACGCGGCTGTCGGCCAGCAGGGCGCCGAGCTCGGCGACGGCGCCGCGCCTGACCTCCATGGTCAGGGGCGCCGGCAGCATCCTCGCTAGAAGCGGCATGCGCGCTCCCTCTAGTAGCGAACGGCTATGGTGCGAGCCTTGGCCAGGTCGTCGTGGTTGTCCACCTCGACCCAGTCGACCTCGCCGATGGGCGCGACGTGGATCGCCTCGCCGCGCTCGACCATCTCCTGGTAACCGTCCTCGTAGTAGAGCTGGGGGTCGCGCTCGAACGTCGTCTTGAGCGCGTCGGCCAGCCGCTCGGCCGCGCCGGGCCTGATGAGCGTGGCGCCGATGTACTCGCCGTACGCCTCGGCCGGGTCCATCAGCTTGGTGATGCGGCGCAGCGAGCCCTCCGGGGAGAGGGTCACCTTCATCTCTTCGTCGGCCAGCTTCTTGACGTTGTCGACCGCGAGCAGGACGTCGCTCGTCCCGGGGGCGGCCAGCAGCGTCTTCTCGACCGAGACGGGGTGGACGGTGTCGCCGTTGACCAGCAGCACGCCCTGGGCGAAGTAGTCGCGGGCGCACCACAGGGAGTAGGCGTTGTTCCACTCCTCGGCCTTGTCGTTGTGCACGAGGGTGAGCTTGACGCCGTGGCGCCTCTCCAGCTCCTCCTTGCGGTCGTGCACGGCCTGCGCCGCGTAACCGACGACGACCACGACCTCCCGCAGGTCCACCTCGGCGAGGTTGCGCAGCGAGATGTCCATGATCGTGGTTTCGCCGTCAACCGGCACGAGCGCCTTGGGCAGCGTGTCGGTGTACGGCCGCAGGCGTCGTCCGGCCCCGGCGGCCAGAACCATTCCCAGCAACGTGCACTCCTCGGTCGAGCATGACTACGTGTGCCCAAAGGTTAGTTGCCTTTGGCCCCTTCGCGGGTAATCCGGCGTTAGTCTTGCGTTCCCATCTCGCTCGCCTCGACGCCCGATCGGGGCGCGGCCAGCCAGCACGTGACACTCTCCCAGCCGAACAGCGCCCACAGGTAGAGGGTCAGCAGCACGTAGCCCGCGGTCATCCAGCCGGCCAGGGCGGCCAGCGAGACCGCCATCATCCGGCCGTCCCAGCCGAGGCCGAGCGTCGAGAGCCAGGCCGGCGGGTAGACGCGCTGGCGCAGCCGGTAGACCAGGTCGTAGTGGTGGAAGGCGAGCGCGCCGAGCAGCAGGAAGGTCAGCACCGGCGGCAGCCCGTGGGCGAAGCCGCAGGCGGCGACGAAGCTGTACTCGATGAGCCGCAGGATCGGCGGCACCAGCCAGTCGAAGCGGCCGTCGTGCGGATGGGTGCTGCCGGGCCCGGCCAGCAGCAGCGTCACGGCGGGCGCGAACACCGCGAGCCCGTCGGACCCGGCCACGCCGATCAGCAGCAGCACGCCGGTGACGAACGTGCCGGCGATCACCGGCGGCAGCGGCGGGAGCTGCCCGGCCACGAGCAGGCCCATCGCGCGCGAGAGCGGCCCGTCGTCGCGGTAGGCGACGACCCTGCTCTCTGGCACGGGGGTCATGTGCACGGAGATCACGCTGCCTGCCTCCCGATCCGGCGAACCGCCGCCGCCTCGCCCGCCCCGGCGGCCCTCACCGGGCCGACCTCGCCAGGCGCCCGGCGAGCTGGTAGAGGGCGGCGACCCCGCCCCAGCACAGCAGGGACACGAACGTCACCCTGGCGTCCCACACGGCGGCGGTGACGGCGATCAGCACCGTCCGCTCGCCGATGGGCAGCACGACGATCTTCCTGAGCCAGCGGGCGAGCGAGTCGCGCTCCAGCCGCTGGGCGAGCCCGAGCATCCCGTGGGCGTGCCGCGCGTCGGCCGGCTCCAGCAGCGACCGGGCGGGCCTGGCCCACAGCGCGCCGACGCGGCCCGCGTCGGCCAGCGCCCCGGCGTAGGAATAGTCGATGGTGTGGCGGACGACCTGCGTGATCATCGCGGCGGCGGCCAGGTACCAGATCGTGGTCTCGCCGTGGCCGAAGGCGAGCCCGACGTAGACCAGGTACTCCTTCAGCCGGTCGGCCATGCCGTCGGCCCAGGCCCCGAGCGGGGAGAACGTGCGGGTGTAGCGGGCGAGCTGCCCGTCGAGGCAGTCGAGCGCGAACGACATCACGAACAGCGCGCCCCCGGCCGCCCGCCCGGACTGGGTGCCGGCCGAGAACCAGACGGCGGCCAGCGCGGCCAGGCCGATCGAGACGCCGGTGACGGCGTTGGGGGTCAGCTTGAGGCGGACGGCCGGCCTGATCAGGTGGCGCGACCAGGTCGAGACGAAGAACGTGGCGAAGAAGCCGTCGTCCTCCTTGACCGAGGTGTCGAGCCGGACCCTGGCCTCGTCGACCTCGGCGAGCCTGGTCAGGGCGCTGTCGGCGGCGTGCTGGCCGGTCACGCGGTCGGCGTGCAGCGGGCCGATCGAGGCGGCGCGCACCCGTACGCCGGCCCTGACCAGGCCCACCAGCAGCAGGTCGACCGCCTCGACGGGGGTGACCGGGCCGAGCTTGCCCAGGTCGGCCAGCTCGGCCAGCTCCTCGGCGATGTCGGCCAGGGACGCCAGGTCGGCCTCGCCGGTCTGGAGCACGCCCCTGAAGGTGGCGTTGGCCTCCGGGACGGTGTGGAACGAGCTGCCGGCGGCGACCACCCTGCCGGACTCGACGCGTACGGGCGGCCGCATCGGGGCGGCGGCCTCGTCGTGGGAGACCAGCGCCCCGGTGTCGCGCGCGGGATGTTCGAGCAGCAGCGCGAGCGCCTCGGTGTGGGCGACGAGGTCGGCGGGGAGCACCACGACCGTGCCCGATGAGACCCGGGCGATCTTGGCCACCCCGCGCAGGTCGGCCCCGAGCCCGCCACCGGGGGTCACCACCTGGACGTCACGGACGGGAAGCGCGGCGAACTGGTCGCTCAGCCGGTCGAGGAGCGTGCCGTCGGCGCAGGAGAGCCGGCACGCCGGGGTCGTGGCGAGCAGCACCACCGAGGTGGTCGTGCCCTCGCGGGTGAGTGAGTCGGGCAAAGCGCAGGTCTCCTCCCGGTAGGGAGTGCGTGGACACAGCGTAGCGACAGGGGCGCGCGATATCACGGAACAGGACCGTTACGCTGCCGACATGGATGCAGCGCGGCGGTCGGTCGGAGTGCTCCTCGCGGGAGGCGTGGGGCAGCGGGTCGGGCATGAGATACCCAAACAGCTCATCGAAGTAGCCGGGCGGACGATTCTGGAGCACTCCATCGCGGTGTTCGAGCAGGCGCCGGAGATCGACGAGATCGTGGTGCTGATGACGCCCGGCTTCACCGACCGGGTGAAGGAGATCGTGGCGAACGGCGGCCACCGCAAGGTCACCCAGATCGTGGAGGGCGGCCGGAGCCGTACGGAGAGCACGTGGCGGGCGTTGCGAGCGCTGGGCACGCAGGAGTGCGACGTGCTGCTGCACGACGCCGTACGGCCCCTTCTGGAGCCGCGGATCATCACCGAGTGCGTGGCGGCGCTACGTACCCACCGGGCCGTCAACGTGGCGATCCCGAGCTCCGACACGGTCCTGGTGGCCGTGCCCGGCCCGGACGGCGAGGTGATCGGCGAGGTCCTCGACCGCTCGCGGCTGCGCCGCAGCCAGACGCCGCAGTGCTTCCGGCTCTCGGTGATCCGTGAGGCGTACGAGCGGGCCATGGCCGACCCGGGCTTCGCCGAGCGCCCGGCCACCGACGACTGCGGCGTGGTGCTGCGCTACCTGCCCGAGGTGCCCATCCACCTGGTCCCCGGCAGCGAGCGCAACATCAAGGTCACCCATCCGGACGACCTGCGGATCGCCGAGCAGCTCTTCGCGATCAGGGGGTCCATCTCCTGACGTGTCCGGGCATGTCGTAGACGTTCGCGTGGAAGGCGCTTGACCTGCGGGTTGTTACCGTGCGGTCGCATGAGAAGACTGCTGGCGATCGGCGCGCTGCTCGGCTGCTACCCCGTCCTGCTGGCCTCGGCGCTGTGGCCGGCGCCGCTGCTGTTCGGGCTGGTCGCCGTGGTCTCCTACGCCGTCGAGTTCGCCGCGGCACGCCTGGCCGGCGGGCTGACCGAACTGCTCAGCCGGATGCACCTGGGGACCACGCTGCGGTTCGCGGCCAGGGAGACGGCCGCGCTGCTGCTGGTGGCGCGGGTGTCGGGGGCCGCCTCGCCGTGGTTCGTGGCGCTGGCCGCCGGGCTGTTCGCGCTGCACGGCGCGCGGGCCGCGCACTCGGGGCTGGCCATCCGCCTGCGGCAGACGCTCAGCAGCATGCCGGTGACCACGCGCAACCTCGACGTGTCGGCGCTGCGCATCCCCAGGATGCCGCCCCCGTTCCTGGGCGCCCACCGCGGCCTGCGCTTCCTCGGGCTCGACGCCCTGCCGGTGCTCGGCGCGACCTTCGGCGCGGCGGCCGGGGCGGCCGGCGCGGGCGTAGCGCTGCTGCTCGGCGTGGCGGGCGTGCTGGCGCTCCTGCCGTACGTGCGCCGCACCCGGCCGCTCGGCGACCGGGCGAGGGTGCTGGAGGTCGTGGGCGGGCAGGTCAGGGCCTACGACCCGGAGGTCATCCTGTACTTCTCCGGCGCGACGGCCGCCGCCTACCAGGCCAGGATGTGGCTGCCCACCCTCGAACGCATCAACCGGCGGGCGATCGTCGTGCTGCGCGAGCGCGGCATGGCCAGGCACCTGGAGTCGACCACGCTGCCGATGGTCTGCATCCCGTCCTCGGCCGACCTGATGAGCTTCCGCGCCCTGTTCAGCGCCAAGCTCTGCCTGTACGTCTCCAACGTCGGCCGCAACGTCCACATGCTGCGCATCCCGACGCTGCGCAGCGTGTTCCTCAACCACGGCGACAGCGACAAGGAGGCCTCGTTCAACCCGTTCTCGCGGGTGTACGACGAGGTGTGGGTGGCCGGGCCGGCCGGTCGCGACCGCTACCGGCGCGCCCGCGTGGGCGTCCGGGACGAGAGCATCCACGAGGTCGGCCGGCCGCAGCTCGAAGGCATCTCGACCGAGGGCCCGGGGCTGCCGTACCGGACCGTCCTTTACGCCCCCACCTGGGAGGGCTGGAACGACGACCTGTTCCACACGTCGCTGATCACCATGGGCCCGCGCATCGTGCGCGCCCTGCTGGACCACGACCCGCAGCTGCGGATCATCTACAAGCCGCACCCGCTGACCGGCCACCGCGACAAGAGCGCCGCGCGGGCGCACCGCAGGATCGTGTCGATGATCGAGGCGGCCGAGCTGGCCAGGTCGAAGGCCAGGCATCCGTCGAGTCCCGGCGGGGCGCCGGAGATCAGGCACCTGATCGTCACCGGCGACAGCCCGCACCTGTACGACTGCTTCAACGAGTGCGACCTGCTGATCAGCGACATCTCCAGCGTCGTGGCCGACTTCCTGGCCAGCGAGAAGCCGTACGCCGTGACGAACGTCGCGGGGCTGCCCGAGCGCGCCTTCCACGAGCGCTACCCGAGCACCGAGGCGGGGGTGCTCCTCGGCGAGGACCTCGCGGCCCTCGCCGGTTTCCTGGACGGTGAGGACACCCTGGCCCGAGCCAGGATCAAGCTCAGGAGCTACCTGCTCGGGCCGGAGTACCCGGACGCGCTGACCCGCTTCGACGCGGCCGTCGAGCGGGTCTTCTCGGGCTCGTGATCAGCGTGGCGGCCTGGACAACCTCCGCGGGCTGGTGAGGAAGCCCCATCCCCACGAGACGTGCATGGCGGCGTAGACGAGGGGCAGCCGCAGCTTGACCGCGCCCGGCAGCCCGCTGCCGGTGACCGCCGAGCCGGCCACGATGGCCAGCGCGTAGCCCCCGGGGACGACGAGCGTCAGCGGGAAGAACGGCGAGAGCACCAGCCCCAGCGCCATGGCCAGCACCGCGGCGGGCGGCGCCAGGTAACGCAGGTTGATCGTGCCCTCGTGGGTGCGCGCGACCACGCGCCGCCAGCGGCCGTAGTGGAAGTACTGCTTGGCCAGCGCCTTGACGTTGGGCCGCGGACGGTAGGTGACCCGCATGCGCGGCTGGAACCAGACCAGCCCGCCGGTCTGGCGGATGCGGTGGTTCATCTCCCAGTCCTGGGCCCGCTGGAAGTGCTCGTCGTAGCCGCCGACCCGGTCGAGCGCCGAGCGGCGGAACACGCCGAGGTAGACGGTGTCGGCCGGGCCCGCGGTGCCGCCCACGTGGAAGGCCGCGGCGCCGACGCCGATCTTGGAGGTCATGGCGCAGGCCACGGCCTGCTCGAACGGTGTGACGCCCTCGGCCGCCATGACGCCGCCCACGTTGTCGGCGCCGGTCTCGGCCAGCGTCTCGACGGCGACGCGCAGGTAGTCGGAGGGCAGCATGGCGTGCCCGTCGACCCTGGCGATGATGCCGTTGCGTGCGGCGGCGATGGCGGCGTTGAGCGCGTTGGGCGTGCGACCGGTCGGGTTGGGCACCACGGTCACCCGGCGGTCGGCCGCCGCGATGGCGTCGGCGACCTCCTGGGTGCGGTCTTGGGACGGACCCACGGCGAGGACGACCTCGATCTCACCGGGGTAGCTCTGGGCGAGGACCTGGTCGACGGCCTCGCGAAGGTGCCGCTCCTCGTTGAGGACCGGCATGACGACGGAGATGGGGGGCCAGCCGCGCGTCTCCGCGGGCGCGTGCGGCGAGTCGGGGAACTGCTTCATGGCGGGGCTCACGCTACTGTACGACCAGGGGAGAAGGGCAATCGAAAGCCCCGGTGTCCCCGGCGGATCCGAGGAGGAGGGCATGCGCGAAGCGGGCGAGGAGGACGGCGGCGTGCTGGTGGGCGGCGACGCCTACGGCGGCGTCAGGCTCACTCCTGCCACCCGTCCACGCAGGCCCGTGCGGAGCGCCAAGGCCCGCCGCCGCAACGTGATCGTCGCCGGCCTGCTGTCCACGGGCATCCTGGTCACCACCGGCGTGGTGTGGGCGACCCCGCGGCAGATCGGCACGGTCGACGCGGGCGTGACCGCTCCCAAGTCCCAGGGGGCCGAGAACATCCTGCTGGTCGGCGTCGACAAGCGCGACGACCTGACCCGGCAGCAGCAGAACCAGCTCAAGCTGGGCCGCGAGTCCGGCCAGCGCACCGACACGATGATGGTCATCCACCTGTCGGAGGACCACCAGCGCGTCACCGTGGTGAGCCTGCCGCGCGACACCTGGACGACGATCCCCGGCAAGGGCGACCACAAGATCAACTCGGCCTACCAGTTCGGCGGGCCGAAGCTCACCATGCAGACCGTCAAGGCCGCCACCGGGCTGGAGATCAACCGCTACATCGAGGTGAACATCCTCGGGTTCATCGACGTGGTCGACTCGCTCGGCGGCGTCACCGTCTGCACGCCCATCCCGATCAACGACCCCAAGACGGGCCTCAACCTGCTCGCCGGCACCCACCAGCTCCAGGGCGCCCAGGCGCTCGGCTACGCCCGCACCCGCGCCACCGCCCGTTCCGACCTCGATCGCATCGACCGGCAGCAGCAGGTCATCTCCGCGCTGCTCAACCGGGCGCTGAGCGCCGACACGCTGGCCAACCCGGCCAAGCTCGCCGCGTTCGTCAACTCCACGCTGAGCACGGTGAAGGTCGACCCCGACGACGGGCTGATCGGGCTGGCCACCCAGCTGCGCGACGTGTCGCTGGAGGACGTCCGCTTCGCCGACGTGCCGCTCGCGAACGTCGACTTCAAGGCCCCGACCGGCGAGTCAGCGGTGTTGTGGGACCGTCCGGCGGCCCGCGACATGTTCCGCCGCATCGACGCCGACCAGGACCTCGCCAAGCCCGTGCCGACCAAGACGGCCACGCCGTCGCCGGCCAAGACCGTGGTCCCGCCGGAGAGCGTCACCGTCAAGGTCATGAACGGCACGCTCATCACGGGGCTGGGGGCGCGCACCAAGTCGGCGCTGGTGGCCTCCGGGTTCAAGGTGCCCGGCGAGCCGGGCAACACCGGCAAGAAGGACCACAAGCAGACGCTCGTGCGTTACGCCGCGAGCCAGGAGGCGGCCGCGCGCCTGGTGGCGTCCGTCATCCCGGGCGCGGAGCTGAAGCAGGCCGACGTCGAGGGCGTCGAGGTGATCGCCGGCAGCGACCAGCCGAAGATCAAGAAGCTCAAGCAGCCCGACACCCCGGCGAGCAAGCCGAGCTCCACGCCGACGACCAAGACCGCCATGGAGAACATATGCAAGAAATAGGCATAACCAGGTAAAGCCAGGGCACGTGATTGGCATGGTGGTCAAGTATTGGCGGGAGGACCCCTGTACGGTCCTGCACGTCGTCGGCGATCTCGACGTGGCGGGCGCTCCTCGGCTTCGCGCCGAGCTCGATCAGGCGCTGGCGGCGGCTGATCCGCTCAACCTGGTGATGGACCTGACCGAGGTGCCCTTCTGCGACTCGGTGGGCCTCGGCGTCCTGGTGGCGACGCTCAGTCACGTCCAGGACATGAGAGGACGCATGATCCTCGTCCTCGGGCCCGGCATGATCCGTCACCTGCTCACGATCACCAATCTCGACCGGCACTTCGAGACCAGCGCCTCGCTCGGCGAGGCCCGTGCCGCCCTCGATCCGGCCGCCTGACCCCGTCCGGCCGGGATCATGGACGTGATGTCATCGAGGGCACATCTCTCCGGAGCCGCCGGCTCGTAGCCTCGTAGGCTCGCGGGAAGATCCCTCTCACGTCCGGAGGCCCGCACGTTGTTCGATGAGTTCCCCGAGCCTGCCCGCTCCCAGCTCGCCGCCGCCTTCGCCGAGGGCAGGACCCGGCCGGAGTGGTGTTTCGCGGAAGGGCGGGCGCGCCTGGCGTTCTGGGCCCCCTTCGCGGGCGCGGACCCGGTGATCGTCTGGCAGTTCGAGCCCGGCCCCGACTCCGCGGCGGCGGCCGCGCTGCTGCGCCGCGGCCTGCGCGAGACGGGGCTGGGGAAGATCATGCACGACATCTCGCTCCCGCCCGGCCTGACCCCGGTCGTCGACCGCGCGGTGGAGCACGAGGCGCTGACCGGGGCCGGGTTCGTCATGGAGGTCGAACGGCTGACGCTCGCCTGGACCGCCGGCGCCGACGTCGCATCGTCGCCGGGACCGACGTGGGCGACACGCCTACCGCGAACGCCTTCCTGCGTGCCGGATACTCGGAGGTCGGCCGGCTGTTCCGCTACTACTGGAGGGCTTCGTGAGACTTGGTGTGATGTTCGACCGGGATCTGCCGCCTGAGGAACTGATCCCGTTCGCCCGGGCGCTCGACGAGACCGCCGCCGACGACCTGTGGGTGGTGGAGGACCTGGGCTGGACCGGCGGCGTCTCGGCGGCGGCCACCGCGCTGGCCGTCACGTCCCGGCTGCGCGTCGGCATCGGCATCACCCCCGCGCCGCTGCGCAACCCGATGCTGCTGGCGATGGAGATCGGCAACCTGGCCCGGATGCATCCCGGCCGGCTGGCCGCGGGCATCGGGCACGGCGTGCAGGAATGGATGCGCCAGGTCGGCGCGGCCGTGCCGTCGCCGCTCGCCCTGCTGGAGGAGACGATCACGGCCGTACGCGCCCTGCTGTGCGGCGAGACGGTCACCATGCACGGCAAGGCGGTGCACCTCGACGGCGTGTCGCTGGTGCATCCGCCGGCCGTGCCGCCGCCCGTCCTGGCGGGCGTGAAGGGGCCGCGCTCGCTGGCGCTGTCGGGACGCGTCGCGCAGGGCACGATCGTGCCGGAGGGCGTCGGCCCGGCGCAGCTGCCCGGCATCGTCGAGCGGATCGCCGGGGGCGACGACCACGAGCTGGGCGTCTTCACCTTCCTGCACATCGGCGAGGAGGCGGACCGGCTCGCCCATCCGGTGGTCCGGGAACAGGCGGCCTACCTGGGCGTGTCGCCGCACGACGTCGTCATGGCGGCCGGGACCCCTGAGCAGGCGGCGGAGCAGGTCAGGAGCATGTGGGCGGCGGGTGCGGGGACGGTGGTCGTCCGGCCGCTGGGGCGCGATCCCCTGCCGCACGTGCACGCCCTGCTGTCGGCGCTGTAGCCCCACCGTCTTTTCCCCGGCGCTCTGGCGTCGGGGCCGTGGTTCCTATGGCCGAATGGCGGAGGCCCATCGGTCGAACGGCCGATGGGCCTCCGCCGCCGCTTCGCCACGATCGTTTGCATGAGGCTTTTGCTGGTAATCGTGGCAATTCTGGCGGTCACCGGGTGCAGCGTGCGCTTCGACAGCGATGAGGTGCCCGCCGTCCGGACGTTCCCGTTCACGGGGGCCGAACTGAAGATCTCGTCGTCGCTGGGCGGGGTGCGGGTGCTGCCCGCCACCAGCCCGGCCGTCGAGGTGCGGCGCTGGACGCGTGGCAAGGCGTCCACCAGCCCCTCCTGGTCGCTGCGCGACGGCGTGCTGCGGCTCAGCGCCGACTGCACGCTCATCGTCGGCGACTGCGGCGCGCGCTACCACGTGAGGGTCCCGGCCGGGGTGCGGCTGACGATCGACTCCCCCGACGGCGTCATCCTGAACGGCCTCACCCAGGACGTCGACGTCTCCAGCGGCGACCGCATCGAGGTCAAGGACACTTCGGGCAAGCTGCGCCTGATGACCGACTCCGGCACGATCGAGGGCGACGGGTTGCGATCGTCCAGCGTGCACGGACGCACCCTGGACGGCTCGATCTCCCTGGCCTTCGCCGCGCCGCCCGCGGACCTGGATGTGAAGTCGCGGGAGGGCGGCGTGACCGTCCGGGTGCCGAAGGACTCCTACCAGGTGAAGGTCGAGAGCCAGGACGGCTCCGAGCACTCCGACATCAAGAGCACGAAGTCCAGCTCCAGGACCATCCTCGCCCGCAGCACGTACGGGAACGTACGCGTCCTGACCCGCTGACCCTCCTCCGGCCGCGCCGGCTCTCCTCCAACCTGTGGGGGCGCGCCGGTGTCTTGGAGGCGTCAGCCGACCTCCAGCCTGTAAGGGCGCGCTGGTGTTTGGGAGGCGTCAGCCGACCTCCGCCTCCTGTCGGGCCTCAACCGCCCGCACGGACGTCTCCGCCTGCCGCACGGCCTTCCAGAAGTACGTCGAGCTGGGCTTGCCCGCCTCGGCGTACTTCTCGGCCAGCGCCCTGGCCATCACCACCAGCCGGCGTCCGCGGAGCTGGAAGCCCGCCGCCTCCGGCACCGCGCCGAGCGCCCGGTGGTTCCAGTACGCGGCCAGCCGCCGCCAGTGCTCGGCCTCCTTCCCATCCGCGCCACACGCCTCGCAGGCCAGCAGCACCGCCAGCTCGTGGGCGGCCCTGGCGTCACCCCTCTCCGCCGACCGCAGCCGGAACATGCCCAGACGTCCCCAATGCAGCGGCACCCGCAGCTCCGTGGGCGAGGGCTGCCAGGACGACTGCTCGCCGGGCGCGGGCTCCAGGACGTCCCCGCCGGTCCGGGCGGCGGCCGGCGACCCGTTCCGGCGTCGCGCGGCCTCCCCTGCCTCGGCCTTGGCGGCCTGCCACAGGGCGCTGAACTCGGCGGTCAGCTCCGCCACGGACTCGATGGGCATGCCGGACTTCACCGCGATCACCTGACACACCTCGACGATGGTCCGCATCAGCAGGAAATCCGGCACTTTCTGCGACCTGCCGTTCAACAGGTCGGACACGGTCGACTTCGGCAACGGCCGGCGCCATCTGTTTCGTTCGGGCTCTTCGGCCAAAAGGGCGAGCGCGACTTTCTCAATCCGTTTCAGCGACGGGTTTCCGCATTCGATTTCACGCAATCTGTTCAGACGTGTCACGAGCACAGCAAGGTGATCTTCGCCTTGACCGACATCCTTCATGAGCCGCCCCGGTTCGGACACCGTTGTCCGGTTTAAGAGTGGAAGTGGCATTTCGAGAAGAGGGGCAGGCGCCACCCTCTCGTTGCGTTGAGATAAGCAGCCATAGTGCCATAAGTCGGTCTTGTCGGGGTGCCAGGCGCATCACACACATCCGCCCCATCAGCCCTTCTCGGCCGAATCCATCCGATTCCGTCCGAATACGTCCGAGGCCAGCGCGATCATGGCCGGAACGATCAATTGCGCGGACGCGCCCCCGACTCCCGCTGGTACTCCTACGTCAACGAACAAGCCCGTACGGCAAGGGGACATCAATGAGCAAGACAACCCTCATCTGGTCGGCGGTCAGCGGCGCCCTGCTCGCGCTGCTCGTCGGTGTCGTCGCCGGCCTGCTCGCCACCGGGAACGGCAGCACGGTCGCGGGCGCCATCATGGCGGGCGCGACGGCCTCCGGCGGCTTCGCGGCGCTCTGGATCACCGGCACCTCGGCCGTGCACACCTGGCTGAACTCCCAGAAACCCGAGACTCCTTCACAGGACACCAGCGGCTGACCCCGCCCCACCCGTCCCGCAACCGCCCCCTCGGCACGTCCGGCGATCGCACACCCTCACGCCCCGGCACGTCCCACAACCGCACACCCCCGCACCCGCACTTCCGCACCCGCACCCGCACCCGCACCCGCACCCGCACCAGCACCAGCACCCGCACGGACGGCGAACGCACCGAGGACCGGTCGGAGACCCCGCACCGGTCCCACCCTTCCCCCCTGACCGCACCTTTCCCGGACCGCGCCTCCCAGGCCCGCACCTCCCCCGGCCCCCTTCCGGTTTTGCCTGTTCCGGTCCCGCCCGTTCCGGTCCTGGTCGCGGACGGCGGCGGGTTACGCTGGCGACCGTCCTGCACCCATTTGTCGCGAAGGCAGCATCCGGAGGCGCCCATGGCGATGCCCAGGAAGGGCTCGCGGCTCATCACGGTCGACGGCACCGCCTTCCGCTGGCGAGTCAGCCACAGACCCGCCTTCGGCGACGGCAGTTCCGCGGCCCCGCTCACCTTCGTCGTCGAACGCGACGAGGATCCCGGCCGCGTCCTGCTCGTGTCACTCCCCTGCGCCCGGCCGGACAACTGGCGGGGAGCCCGGACGATCGCGATCCGCCCGCCGCTCGTCGCCGCATGCGTCCGCCGCGCCCTCGAACAGGGCTGGACCCCCGCCCGACCGGGCCCCCGTTTCACCCTCGCCATCACCGAGGACGAACTGACCGAACTCCTGGACGGCCCACCCGCCTACCTGGTCCCCTTCCTCTGGGGCATGATCCCGGAAGGCGGCACCATCAGGGACCTTCCCCGTGCCAGGCAGATCTGGAGCCGCGAAAGCGCCGGCACCGACCGCACGCCGTAACCCGCCCCCTCCGGCGGCAAATCCCGTTGCCCGTCCCCACCGTCGGCCGCCAAGGTCGGAACATGGTCGAACTACGCGTCCTGGAGCCCGACGACTGGCCGCTCTGGCGCGAACTACCACTGGCCGCGCTCGCCGACGCCGGCCCCGCCTTCGGTTCCGCGCTGGCCGACTGGCAGGGCGACGGCGACCGCGAGGAACGCTGGCGGGCCCGCCTGACGATGCGCGGCTCGCACAACGTCGTCGCCTTCCTCGACGGACGCCCGGCCGGGATGGCCGGCGGAGTCCCGACCGAGACGGCAGACAGCGTCGAGCTGGTGTCCATGTGAAACGCCCCGACCATCGCGCTTTACACGCGTCACGATTTCCGGGACTCCGACTTCCAGGATTCCGAAGAACTCCCCGCCCTGGACCCGCACGGATTCCGGGTGATGACGAAACTCCTCCCCGCCCTTGACAATCCTCGATGACGAGCTATGCGCGGCAGCCTCCGCACAAAGTCCCGGAGGTCTTCGAAATCCCATTTCTCGCCGTCCGGGACGCCGCCGAGCGCCGGAATCAAAGGGAAGCCGCCGAGAACGCCGCGCCCATGAACAGCCCTCGTCCAACGCTGCGGAATCTGAACCGGCGATTCTCCCGTAGACGTCGTGCGCGACAGAGGCCAGCAGCTCGAAATCCGGCCCCAGCTCATCAAGACGACGCTGCATGCCCCGCGAGCCTCCTTCGAGCCGAAGAAATCCCTCTTGAGATCCAGGTGACGCAACACCCGAGGCAGTTCGATCAGCACGTCGGGACAGTCAGCGACCCTCTCGAACGATTTTCGTCTCGGCACCAGGCACGCTCTAGTGAGCCGCCCCGCCCTGCTCCCGGCGTACCATCTCGGCGATCCACACCGGCGCGAACGGCGACGTGCACCCCGGGGACGTCGGATAGTCCTTGAGCACCTCCAGGCGCTCACCGATGCCGATCGCACGGGCGCGGTGCTCGGCGTGCTCGATCCCGATGTGAGCCAGGCAGTTGTTCATCTCCCACTGCAGACGGTCAGGGGCGTCCTTCATCTCCGCCTCGATGACGTCGAGCAGCCCCACCAGGTCGAGCCCCTCAGGCTTCTTCGCCACGCGCTCGACGGTCAACGCCCACCCGGCGCTGGCGACCAGCGGATCGGGATCGGCCGACCAGGCCACCCGCAGCTCTTCGGCGTGCGGGCTCTTCTTCACCACGTAGTTCAGGAGCCAGTCGCGCACCTTGGGCGTACGCGCCTGGCGCACCATCGCGTCCAGCTCGTCCCGCTCGTACGCCTTCGGACGGCAGACCAGCGTCGCCAGCAACCTCGCCGCGGTGTCACCCGTCTCCCAGAGCCCGCGCGCGAGTTCCTGCTGCGTCTTCAGCCGCTTGGCGAGGGCGCGCAGCTTGCCGAGGTTCACGCCGTGATCGTCGCCGTGTCTCTCGTTCACCTCGCGCGCCTTGGGATCCTCCAACGCGGCCAGCTCGGCCATCACCTCGGTCAACGTCACCCCGGCCACCTCCTCAGAAGCAGCTCCAGCCTAAACGCGTTGTGACGTACCTTGGTGTGTCTCCGTGACCGGACGGACAGAGGCTGCATGGAACAGCACCAGGCTTCGAGGTGGGACGGCGTCACTCTGCGCTCGACCTACAAGGACCATCTGCTCGAAGAACGCGACGAACTGGCCGACGCCGCACGCGACGGCGCCTGGTCCAGAGTCTTCGAGCTACTCGAAGAGCATCCCGAGTGGATCAACGGCGGCAGAGTCGGCGGCACCAGCGGATACGCCCCACTCCACCAGGCCGCCTGGCACGGCGCCGACGTCAGCGTCGTGCACCGGCTGATCTCCCGCGGCGCCTGGCGCACGCTCCGTACGGCTCAAGGAGAACGGGCGATCGACATCGCCACCCGCCGGGGACACCACGCCCTCCTGAGGCCACTCACCCCGGTCATCCACCACCACCTGCCGGCCGGAACTTTGAGGTCGATCCAGCACCACTTCCACGCGCTGATCCACGAACGCGCCGACGACCTGGTCACCGAGCACGCCTCCCCGACCTGGAACCTCTGACCGAGCAACGTCACCCCCGCCTCGTCGCCGAAGGCTTCGTCTGACCAACACGAAATCGCCGCAGCTCACGGCGACCCCGATAAGAGACTCCTCAGTCATCGAAGCCGGCGATCCACTCACCGATGAACTTCGACGCCTCCTCGGCTGAGACGACATCACCCCTGAAGGCGGGCCCAAGGCTGTCGACAAGCAATTCCGGCGATACAGGTTCCCCGGCGACGACCAGATAGCACGAAAGACCCTCACTCATTTGACGTGACATCGAGGAGACGAACGCATCGCGACGGTACCTGTTGCACAGCACCAGCAGATTCCGCCGCTCCAGCACCGCTCTCAGCTGCCGCAAACCGTCTTCGAAGTCGACCGACGAGAGAACCCTGATCGGCGAAACGCCTGCGCGATCCAGCCGCAGCTCGTACGTCTCGCCATCGGTCCACGTCGTCACCTGGCAGCGCGAAAGAGATTCGTCCACCAGGTCGACCAGTTCGAGCTCGTGCATGCTCACCTCGGCACGTTCGAAGCAGGGTCGTCCGGCGATCCCCACGGCCTCCCCCGCGAAACCCGGGACCGCCTCCGCGGTCTCGGGTTCTGCAGGTCGGATGCCTACTTGAGAAGCTGCCGGGCCATGACCATGCGCTGGATCTGGTTGGTGCCCTCGTAGATCTGGGTGATCTTGGCGTCGCGCATCATGCGTTCCACCGGGAAGTCCTTCGTGTACCCGTACCCGCCCAACAGCTGGACCGCGTCCGTGGTGATCTCCATGGCGGCGTCCGAGGCGGCGCACTTGGCGGCGCTCGACAGGAACGTCAGGTCCTTCTGCGGCCGGCCGTGCATCGCCAGCTCGCTCTTGGCGGCCGCGCGGTACGTCAGCTGCCTGGCCGCCTCCAGCTTCATCGCCATGTCGGCGATCATGAACTGCAGCCCCTGGAAGTCGCCGATCGGGCGGCCGAACTGCTTGCGTTCCTTGACGTAGCCGATCGCGTAGTCGAGGGCGCCCTGGGCGATGCCCAGCGCCTGGGCGGCGATGGTGACGCGGGTGTGGTCGAGGGTGGCGAGGGCCGTCTTGAAGCCGGTGCCGGGCTCGCCGATCATGCGGGACGCCGGGATGCGGACGTTCTCCAGGATCACCTGGCGGGTCGGCGAGGCCTTGATGCCGAGCTTCTTCTCCTTCGGCCCGAAGGAGACGCCTTCGTCGGACTTCTCCACCACGAAGGCGGAGATGCCCCGGGCGCCGGCGGACGGGTCCGTCACGGCCATCAGCGTGTAGTACTCGGAGACGCCGGCGTTGGTGATCCACATCTTGGTGCCGTTGAGCACGTAGTGGTCGCCGTCGAGAACCGCGCGGGTCTTCATGGCGGCGGCGTCGGAGCCCGCCTCCGGCTCGGACAGCGCGTACGAGAACATGGCCTCGCCCCTCGCCACCGGCGCCAGGTAACGCTGCTTGAGCTCCTCGGACGCCGAGAGCAGCAGCGGCACGGTGCCCAGCTTGTTCACGGCCGGGATGAGCGAGGACGACGCGCAGGCCCGCGCGACCTCCTCGATGACGATCACCGCGGCCAGCGCGTCCGCCCCGGCGCCCCCGTACTCCTCGGGAACGTGCACGGCGTGCAGGTCAGCGGCGACGAGGGCCTTGTAGACGTCCCAGGGGAACTCTTCGGACTCGTCGGCCGCCGCGGCCTGCGGCGCAATCTTCTCGTCGGCCAGGGCGCGGACCGTCTCCCTGAGCATGTCGTGCTCTTCGGCGGGCGCATAGAGAGGGAAGCTCATGCCTAGATACTAGGACGTCCGAGCACTTTGTTACCAGCTAGTACGGTTTGCGAACAGACGCAGGTGGCACGAAGGAGGTAGCGAAGGCCGGTAGCATGCCTGGCGATCGAAAGGAGCTCGCTCGTGCCATATCGCCTCACGGTGATCGGGACCGGATACCTGGGCATCACGCATGCGTCCTGCATGGCGGATCTCGGATTCGAAGTCCTTGGCCTCGACATTGACGCGGACAAGATCCGCCGGCTGAACAACGGTGAGCTCCCCATCCACGAGCCCGGGCTGGAACCCGTGCTCCGCCGTGGGCTCGACTCCGGGCGCCTTCGCTTCACCAGCTCCTACGAAGAGGTCGCCGCCTTCGGCGACGTGCACTTCGTCTGCGTCGGCACACCGCAGAAGAAGGGCGAGTACGCCGCGGACGTGTCGTACATGGACAGCGCCATCGAGTCGCTCGCGCCGCTGCTCGACCGCGAGTGCCTGGTCGTCGGCAAGTCCACCGTGCCGGTCGGCACCGCCGAGCGCATGGCCGACAAGCTCGCCCGCCTGTCGCCGGCCGGCGTCGGCGTCGAGCTGGCGTGGAACCCGGAGTTCCTGCGCGAGGGCTTCGCGGTGGAGGACACCCTCCACCCCGACCGCATCGTGCTCGGCGTGCGTTCGGAGCGGGCCGAGAAGGTGCTGCGCGACGTGTACGCGCCGCTCGGGGACGTCCCGTTCGTGGTGACCGACTTCGCGACGTCGGAGCTGGTCAAGACGGCGGCCAACGCCTTCCTCGCCACCAAGATCTCCTTCATCAACGCCATGGCCGAGGTCTGCGAGGCCGCGCACGCCGACGTCAAGCAGTTGTCCGAGGCGCTCTCGTACGACGACCGCATCGGCGGGCGCTTCCTCAACGCCGGGCTCGGCTTCGGCGGCGGCTGCCTGCCCAAGGACATCAGGGCCTTCATGGCACGGGCCGGCGAGCTGGGGGCCGACCAGGCGCTGACGTTCCTGCGCGAGGTCGACGCGATCAACATGCGCCGCCGCGCCCGCATGGTCGACCTGGCCAGGGAGCTGGCGGGCGGCTCGTTCCACGGGTGCACGGTCGGCGTGCTGGGCGCGGCCTTCAAGCCGAACTCGGACGACATTCGCGACTCCCCCGCCCTGGACGTCGCCGTGACGATCGGCCACCAGGGCGGACAGGTCACCGTCTACGACCCGATCGCGCTCGACAACGCTCGTAAGGCTCACCCGGAGCTGAACTACGGCGAGTCGGCCGTCGAGGCGGTCCGCGGGGCGCACGTGGTGCTGCTGCTGACGGAGTGGAAAGAGTTCCTGGAGCTCGATCCGGAGGAGCTGGGCGCGGTGGTCGCGACCCGGCGCATCGTCGACGGCCGCAACGCGCTCAACTCCGAGGTGTGGCGCTCGGCCGGCTGGCACTACCGGGCGCTCGGCCGCCCGTAGCCCCGCCGCGGCACCTCTCCGAACGCCCGGGACCCCTCACCACGGGGAACCGGGCGCCCGGAAAGCCCGGTCTGCCCCTGGACGGCCCTGAGTTGCCTGCTCAGAGCTCCGCGGCCTCGGCGCGCAGCTTCTCACCCTTGGCGTACGCCTGCTCCTTGAGACGCCCCTGGAACTCCTCCATGCGCTCACGCAGCCCGGCGTCGGAGGCCCCGAGGATGCGGACGGCCAGCAGCCCCGCGTTGCGCGCGCCCCCGACCGCCACCGTGGCCACCGGCACCCCGGCCGGCATCTGGACGATCGACAGCAGGGAGTCCATCCCGTCGAGGTACTTCAGCGGCACCGGCACCCCGATCACCGGCAGCGGCGTCACCGAGGCCAGCATGCCGGGCAGGTGCGCCGCCCCGCCGGCCCCCGCGATGATCACCCGGATGCCGCGCGAGGCCGCCTGCCGGCCGTACTCGATCATCTCGACCGGCATGCGGTGGGCCGAGACGACGTCGGCCTCGAACGGCACCCCGAACTCCGCCACGGCCTCGGCCGCGGCCTTCATCACGGGCCAGTCGGAGTCCGACCCCATGACGATCCCGATTCGCTCTGTCACGTGTACTCCCCGGTCATGAGGTAGACGGCGGCGTGGCGGGCGCGGGCGCGCACCTTGTCGAGGTCGGCGCCCAGGGCCGTGACGTGGCCGATCTTGCGGCCCGGACGCACTTCCTTGCCGTAGAAGTGCAGCTTGATGCCGGGGTCGTGGGCCAGCACGTGCTCGTAGCGCTTGAACAGGTCGGGGTCGTCGCCGCCCAGCAGGTTGGCCATGACGACGACCGGGGCGGTCATCGCGGGCGAACCGAGCGGCAGGTCGAGCACGGCCCGCAGGTGCTGCTCGAACTGGGACGTGGTGGAACCCTCGATCGTCCAGTGGCCGCTGTTGTGCGGGCGCATGGCCAGCTCGTTCACCACGAGGCCGTCGGCGGTCTGGAACAGCTCCACCGCCAGCAGCCCGGTCACGCCCAGCTCGTGGGCGATCTTCAGGCCGATGCGCTGGGCGACGGCGGCCTCCTCGGGGTCCATGCCGGGGGCGGGGGCGAGCACCTCGACGCAGATGCCGTCCTGCTGCACGGTCTCCACGACCGGGTAGCTGACGCCCTGCCCGTGGGGCGAGCGGGCCACCAGCACCGCGAGCTCCCGCTCGAACGGCACGAACGCCTCGGCCATCAGCTCGACGCCGGTGGCGAACGCCTCGGCCACGTCGTCGGGGGTGCGGCAGACCCACACGCCGCGCCCGTCGTAGCCGCCGCGCACCGACTTCAGCACGACCGGCCAGCCGTGCTCGTCGGCGAACGCCGCGACGTCCGCCGACGAGGCGACGCGGGCCCAGGCGGGGCAGGGCACGCCGATGGCGGTCAGCCGTTCGCGCATGACGGCCTTGTCCTGGGCGTGCACGAGCGCGTCGGCGCCCGGGTGCACGGCGTGGCCGTCGGCGATCAGGGCCCTGATGTGCTCGGTCGGCACGTGCTCGTGGTCGAACGTGATCGCGTCGCAGCCCTGGGCGAACGCCCGCAGGTCGGCCAGGTCGCGGTAGTCTCCGACCTGGGTGTCGACGATCACTCGTGCGGCGCTCTCCCCGGGGGCGGCGGCCAGCACCCGCAGCTCGACCCCGAGCGCGATGGCCGGCGACTGCGTCATCCGGGCGAGCTGACCGGCGCCGACGATGCCGACGACCGGCCCGATGGGACTGTAGGAACTCACGTGAGGTGAGCTTACCGGGACGGAACGACTACCTCGCCGTTGTCAACTCACGCCCTCCCACCGCGGCACCCCGCCGCCGTCAACCGGCACGCCCCCGGCGCAGCCCGAGCGTCCTGATCCGGTTGCCCGTGCCGACCAGACTGGCCGTCACCACCAGATCCGTGCGCCCTCCCCGGTACGTGAGCCGCAGGGCGTCGAACACCAGGACGGAACCGGCGGCCACCGGGATCGCGAGGGTGCGCGTGCCGAACAGCTCGACGTCGGCGCGGTTCGCGGTGACGTCCTTGAGCAGCCCGCGCAGCGGATCCCCCGCCGGGAAGCGCACGCCCGCCACCCCGGCCGGGTCGGTGAGGTACGTCAGATGCCGCTGCGGCACCAGCCGGGCCTGTCTGACCAGCGACGACGGCGCCTCGGCGGCCTCCCGCGCCGGCTCGCCGGGCACCGGGACCGGCCCCGCGCCCAGCCGCCAGCGGCCGTCCTCCAGGAAGAACAGGTAGTACGCGGGTGAGGGCTCGCGGGCCAGGGCGGCGAACCAGTCGCCCGCGTCGGGCAGCACGTAGACGGGGTCGGCGGGACGGGCTGGACGGCCGTTCCGGGTCGCCTCGCAGGCACGGCCGTCCAGCGTCCGCTCCGCCCACGTGGTCAGCTCCCGTACGGCGGCGCAGTCCCGCCGCTGCCAGGCCCCGTCGAGCTGCCGGAGCAGCGAGAACGCCTGTTCGGCGGTCGCCGGGTCGACCCGTGGCGCGGCTGCCGGGGCAGGCGTGCGGTCCTCCTGGAGCACCGGGGCGCCGCCGGTCGCGCCACAGCCCGTGACGAGCAGGGCCAGGACCGACGCGAGCAGTCGAAGCGGCACAGGTGGCTCCCGGGAGGGCGGCCGTCTGGAGCGGCAGGTCCGACGTCGCGGGCGGGCCCGCGATCTGAACGGCAGCGTAATGCCGATCTTTCAGAAATGCCGCCCATAAGGCGATATTTCTAGAAGTGGTCTTTGCGGGGTATGTTCGGCCCTCTGACACCGGCCGTACGACATCGCCGGTACGCTGAGGTGGTCAGTCTCGACGAGGGAAAGGACCGAGCGCGGACGTGGAGTTTGCCAAGCGCCTCTACCAGCGGTTCGAGTCCCTGGTTCACGAACTGGCCAAATTCGGGAGCATCGGGGCCGTCGCCTTTCTGCTCGACACGGGTGTCTACAACCTCTTCCTGCTCGGCTTCGAGTGGGGCCCCCTCACCTCCAAGGTGCTCGCCACCACGCTCTCGGCGACCTTCGCCTACCTGGGCAACCGCTTCTGGACCTTCCGCCACCGCGAGCAGAGCGGCCTCGGCCGCGAATACTTCCTGTTCTTCCTGCTCAACGGCGTCGCCCTGCTGTTCGGCCTGCTGGTGATCGGCTTCACCAAGTACACCCTCCACCTGCACGACGGCCTGAGCCTGAACATCGCCAACTTCGCCGGCGTCGGCCTCGGCACGCTGTTCCGCTACTGGTCGTACAAGAAGTGGGTGTTCCTGGAGGCCACCGAGCCGATCCCGGTGGAGCTGCCGGAGATCAGGCAGGACCGCTGACCACGCGGTTCCTGCTGTCCTCCTCGGCCGGGCGCAGGAAGATGGCGAACGTCGCCGGCCGGCGGCGCACCAGTTCCAGCCGCCCGCCGTCCGCGGCGGCCAGCGCGCGGGCGAGGGTGAGCCCGAGGCCGGTGCCTCCGCCGCCGCTGACGTTCCGTTCGAAGATCTTGGGCGCGATCTCGTCGGCGATGCCGGGGCCCTCGTCGGCGACCTCGATCACGATGTAGTTGTCGCCGCAGGTGCTGGTGACGGTGACCGTGCCGCCGCCGTGGCGCAGGGAGTTCTCCAGCAGCGAGGCGATGACCTGGCCGAAGCCGCCGGTGGTGGCCATCGCCTTCAGGCCGCGGGTGCCGTCGAGGTGCAGCGTGCGGCCCGCCTCGCGGAAGACCGGCTCCCACTCGGTGATCTGCTGGATGAGCACCTCGTCGATGGCGACGGGCTCGGCCTGGGCGTGGCGCTGGCGGCGGGCCGCCGCGAGCAGTTCGTCGATCACCGCGGTCAGGCGCTCGGCCTGCACGATGGCCGCCTCGCCCTCCTCGCGGACGACCTCCGGCTCGTTCGAGGCGGCGACGATCTCCTCCAGGCGCATGGTCAGGCCGGTCAGGGGCGTGCGGAGCTGATGGGAGGCGTCGGTGGCGAACTCGCGTTCGCGGGTGAGCAGGTCGGAGATGCGGGTGGCGCTGCGGTCGAGCACCTGGGCCACGCGGTCCAGTTCGGGGATGCCGTAGCGGTGCTTGCTGGGCCGCGCGTCGCCCGACCCCAGCCGCTCGGCGATCTTCGCCAGGTCCTGCAAGGGCAGCGTCAGTCTGCGCGACTGGACGACGGCCAGGCTGACGGCCACCGCGAGCGCCGCGACGGCCAGCGCCACGATCAGCAGCAGCCTGGCCCGGACGTCGCGCTCGACCTGATCCCGGTCACGACTTATCCGGACATAGACCCCGGTGTTGGTCTGTGCGTCCTCGGTCATCAGGTGACCCGACGCCGGCGCGGTGCCGACGACGGTCACCCGCAGAGGGGTTCCGCGTTCCCAGATCTGGATGTACCTGCCCGGGTACTTCTGCTCCAGTTGTTGCGGGTCGAGCGGGGTCTCCTGGACCCGGGCGTACTCGACCTCGCCCACGAGACGTTTGGCTTCCGCCCCGAGCTCCTGAGCCGCCTCGTCGACGATCAGACGGCTGACCACGACGCCCAGGGGGACCCCCAGCAACAGGACCGCGATGACCGCGACGACCAGTGTGGAGGAGAGCAGTCGACGGCGCATGCGCCTACTCGCGTTCGAACCGGAAGCCGACTCCCCGGACCGTCGTGATGTATCGGGGCTTGGCGGCATCGTCGCCGAGTTTGCGGCGCAGCCAGGAGATGTGCATGTCGAGGGTCTTGGTCGAACCCCACCAGTTGGTGTCCCACACCTCGCGCATGATCTGCTCCCGGGTGACGACCTTGCCGGCGTCGCGGACCAGGACCCGCAGCAGGTCGAACTCCTTGGTCGTCAGGTGCAGCTCCTTCTCCCCCATCCAGGCGCGGCGGGAGTCGGCGTCGATGCGGACCCCCTGCACGACCGGGGTCTCGGAGGTGCCGCGCCGCAGCAGCGCGCGCACCCGGGCGAGCAGTTCGGCCAGCCGGAACGGCTTGGTCACGTAGTCGTCGGCGCCGGCGTCGAGGCCGACGACGGTGTCCACCTCGTCGACGCGGGCCGTGAGTATCAGAACCGGGGTGCCGTGCCCCTCGGCACGGATCCGGCGGGCGACCTCCAGACCGTCCATCTCTGGCAGCCCGAGGTCGAGAACGATGAGGTCGATGCCGCCCGACAGGGCCCTCTCCAGGGCCTGCGGGCCGTCGGGGCTCACCTCTACCTGATAGCCCTCGCGGCGTAGCGCACGCGCGAGTGGCTCGGAGATCGAGGTGTCATCCTCGGCGAGAAGTACGCAGGTCATGAAGCGATCGTAGGACCTTAGGCGATCGTTTCCCGGGCACAGCGCACGGTTTGACTTGTCGTTGACCTATCCATTGACCTGGGCAAACGAAGCTAAATAAGGGTTAGTCGTGATTAAATTACCGCGATTATCGAGGGGAAAACACAAAGCGCTCCAGGCTTTCCCATCACACCACGTACGCCCGCGTCCGCGGGACGCGTCGCGCCCGGCGCGGCGCCCGGAGCGTGATACCCCGATCCGGGCGCCGGAATGCCTGGAACGTGCCGTTCAGAGCCAGCTCGACCGGACGGAGGCCGCCGGGCCGCCGGCCGGGGCGGTGCCGAGCTCGCCGGCGCGCACCCGGTCGAGCAGGCGGCGGACGGTGTCGACGATCTCGGGGGCGGTCTCCCGCAGGCTCGCCGCGTCGTCCGCGCCGACCTCGGCGGGATCGACGCCGGACTGCCGCAGCACGCCGTCGAGGTCGGCCAGCCGCTCCCCCAGCCACTTCAGCGGCTCGGCCGACAGCTCCTCGTCGAACACCCGCCGGTCGGGCTCCCAGCCGCTGGAGCCCGGGTGGTGGTGCGTACGGTCGAAGCTGCCCGGCGTGCCGTCGACAGACTCCAGCAGGTCGACCCGCCAGATGAGCTGATCGACGACGATCGGACGGGCCGAGTAGATCGACCCCTTGAGCTCGCCCGGCGCGAGCCTGCGGATCTCCAGGCGCACGCCGTGCTCGGCGCCCTCCTGGTGCTCTCCCGGGTCGGGGTCGACGAAGTACAGGTCGCCGACGGCCACGCCGATGCGCTCGAAGCCGAAGAGATAGAGCATGCAGACCACTCCCTCACAGGTGTCCTGGGCTCGCCTCCCCCAGTATCCGTCAGGCCGCCGGGGGCGGCCCGGGGGCGGCCCGGGGGCGGCCCGGGGGCGGCGGGAACGACGACGGCCCCGCTGCCCGGGCGGGCGGCGGGGCCGGAGAGAACGGGGGGCTCTAGTCGTCGACGGACTGGGGCTCGGCGTAGCGGGCGAGGTAGAGCTGCTCGCCCAGGCTGCGCATCAGGCCCAGCTCGGTCTCCAGGTAGTCGATGTGCTCCTCCTCGTCCTCAAGGATGTCCTCGAAGATGCGGGCGGAGGTGATGTCGCCCTTCTCCCTCATCAGCTGGATCGCCGGGCGCAGCCGTTCGACCACTGCCAGCTCGACCTCCAGGTCGGCCTTGAGCTGCTCCTCGACGGTCTGGCCGATGTGCAGCGTGCCCAGGCGCTGGTAGTTGGGCAGCCCTTCGAGGAACAGGATGCGGTCGGTCAGCCGTTCGGCGTGGCGCATCTCCTCGAAGGACTCGTCGCGCGTGTGCTTGGCCAGCTTGGTGTATCCCCAGTTCTCCTGCATCTTCGCGTGCAGGAAGTACTGGTTGATCGCCGTGAGCTCGGCGGTCAGCTGTTCGTTGAGGAGTTCGATGATCTGCTTGTCGCCCTGCATGAACGGGCCCCTCGTCACGGTGCGGCTATGCGGTCGTCAGTTCTTCAGACTGCTTCAGGATCGCACAGATCTTCCGTACACAACGGGCACAGTCCCCACCGGCCCCAGTGGTGTCGCGAATCTGTTTCGCGCTCTTCGCCCCGGAGGCGATGCAGTCGTGGACCTCGTTCTCGGTCACAGCACGACAAATGCACACATACATCCGGGGACAGGCCTCTCAAGCGAGCAGGAAGGGGACGCCTTTAGGTTAGGCACACCTAAGATAGCTCACTTCGGTAAGGCTTGCCTATGTTAGAGGCGTCACATTCACCTGACCCCGCAGGTCAGTGGCCCCTCGCCCGCCACTCCTCCAGGTGCGGCGCCTCCGCACCGATGGACGTGGAGTCGCCATGGCCGGTGTGCACGACCGTCTCGGGCGGCAGGGACAGCAGCCGCCCGGCGATCGACTCGATGATCGTGTCGAAGGACGAGTACGACCGCCCGGTCGCCCCCGGCCCGCCCTTGAACAGCGTGTCGCCGCTGAACAGCACGCCCGCGTCCGGCACGTGCAGACAGACCGCGCCCGGCGAGTGGCCCGGCGTGTGCAGCACCTCCAGGGCCACCCCGCCCACCGTGATCTTCTCGCCGTCGGCCAGCGGCGTGTACGCCACCTCCGGCCCGTACACCTGCTCCCAGAGCACCTGGTCGGCCGGGTGCAGCAGGATCGGCGCGCCGGTCAGCTCGGCCAGCCGGCCGGCGGCGTTGACGTGGTCGTTGTGGGCGTGGGTGCACACGATGGCCTTGACCCGGCGGCCGCCGGCCCGCGCGGCGATGGCGTCCGCGTCGTGCGCGGCGTCGATGATCACGACCTCGCGCGCGTCGCCGACCAGCCAGACGTTGTTGTCGACCTCCCAGGTGCCGCCGTCGAGCGAGAACGTGCCGGAGGTGATGACGCGGTCGATCATCAGAGCACCACCACCGAGCGCAGCACCTCGCCGCGGTGCATCTTGGCGAACGCCTCCTCGACCTGGTCGAGCCCGATCGTCTCGGTGACGAACCGGTCGAGCGGCAGCCGGTTCTGCAGGAACAGGTCGATCAGCATCGGGAAGTCCCGCGAGGGCAGGCAGTCGCCGTACCAGGACGACTTCAGCGCGCCGCCGCGGCCGAACACGTCGAGCAGCGGCAGCTCCAGCCGCATCTCCGGCGTCGGCACGCCCACCAGGACCACCGTGCCGGCCAGGTCGCGGGCGTAGAACGCCTGCTCGTACGTCTCCGGCCGGCCGACCGCCTCGATCACCACGTCCGCGCCGAACCCGCCGGTCAGGTCGCGGATCGCCTCGACCGGGTCGTTCTCCCGCGAGTTGACCGTGTGCGTGGCGCCGAACCCGCGGGCCCACTCCAGCTTGCGGTCGTCCACGTCGACGGCGATGATCCGGGACGCCCCGGCCAGCGACGCCCCCAGGACCGCCGCGTCGCCGACCCCGCCGCAGCCGATCACGGCCACGCTGTCGCCGCGCGTCACGCCGCCGGTGTTGATCGCCGCGCCGATGCCGGCCATCACGCCGCAGCCCAGCAGGCCCGCGACCTGGGCCGGGGCCTCGGCCGACACCTTGGTGCACTGGCCGGCGGCCACCAGCGTCTTCTCCAGGAACGCGCCGATGCCGAGCGCGGGCGACAGCTCGGTGCCGTCCTTGAGCGTCATCTTCTGGGTGGCGTTGTGGGTGGCGAAGCAGTACCACGGCCGGCCGCGCAGGCAGGCGCGGCACTGGCCGCACACCGCGCGCCAGTTGAGGATCACGAAGTCGCCGGGCGCCAGCCCGGTGACCCCCTCGCCGACGGCCTCGACCGTGCCCGCGGCCTCGTGGCCCAGCAGGAAGGGGAAGTCGTCGTTGATCCCGCCCTCGCGATAGTGCAGGTCGGTGTGGCAGACCCCGCAGGCCTGCACGTTCACCACCGCCTCGCCCGGCCCGGGGTCGGGGACGACCACCGTCTCCAGCGAAACTTCCTGGCCCTTACCGCGGGCGATCACGCCCTGCACTTCGTACGGCATGGCAGCCATCTTGTGTCAGGAGGATGATCTCCGCAAGACATAGGGCTGGACCACGCCGAGCCCTCTTGCCGGCCGCCTCCTGATCTTGTGGACCTCGATCCCGTCCGGCGCTCCGGCCAGGCCCTCGGCCAGCTCGGAGTCGACCAGGATCGTGCCCGGCCGGGCGATGGCCGTGAGCCGGGCGGCCAGGTTGACGGTGGTGCCGAACACGTCGCCCATCATGGGCACGACCGGCCCGTACGCCATGCCGATGCGCAGCTCCAGGCTGTCGGCGAGGTCGAGGGCGATCGCCGCGGCCTGGGCCGGGGCGGGCGCGGTGAACAGCACCTCGTCGCCGAGCGTCTTGACCAGCCGCGCGCCGTGCGCGGCCACCACGTCGGCGGCGCGCGACTCGAAGCCCTCGACCAGCGAGGCCAGCGCCCGCTCGTCCAGCTCGCGCGAACGCCGGGTGAAGGAGACCAGGTCGGCGAAGCCGACGGCGATCGACACGCGGGCCGGCCCCCGCTCGTCCCGGTCGTCGGCGACGGCCAGCAGGCGGGTGCCGGCGGCGGCGAGCTGGGCCCGCCAGACGTGCACCAGCAGGTGCTCGAAGTCGGGCAGGAGGGCCTTGGCCGTGTCGAGGACGCCGTTCAGGTCGGCGTCGGTGCGCGAGTCCGGGACCATCGTGCCGATCACGATCTCGGCCTGCCACTGCGCCAGCCTGGCGGTGGTCTGGCCGAGCGCGCGGGCCATGCGGATGACGGTCTGCTCGTCGAGCAGGCCGCCGTCGATCAGGCTGCGCACCCGGCGCAGCGCGGCCACGTCGGCGTCGCTGAACGCCACGGCGTCGTCGGGGAACTGGGCGAAGCCGAGCGCCCGCCAGATGCGCTGGGCGAGCTCCTGCGACACCCCGGCCCCGGCCGCGACCTGCGCGCGGGTGTGGCGGGCCGGCATGCCGACGAGCGTGCGCTCGATCTGCTCGGCGGTCGGCCTGCCGGGCGGTTGGGTGGCGTTCACGATCAGCAGGCTACGCCACCCTCAGTGGCCGTCGATCTCTCCGTCGGACGCGTCCTCGACCAGCTTGAACAGGTCCATGCGCACGTCCTGGATGCGCGGGATGTCGCGCAGGACGATCTGGCCGCGCTCGCCCGCGGACTCGACGGTCAGCGTGCCGCAGCCGAGCATGCGCTCCAGGAACGTCTGGTCGGAGCTGACGGTGTTGACCTTGGCCATCGGGATCTCGTCGGTGGACTTGTTGAGCACGCCCCTGCTGATCGTGAACCGGTGGGTCGTCAGGACGTACCCGGTGTTCTTCCACTGCAGGTAGGGCACGAACGAGAAGATCGTCAGCAGGATCACGGCGATGACGACGACGGCGATCCTGCCGTAGGAGGTGACGCTCTCCCCCCACGCGGTGGGGAAGAAGTAGAGGGCCGCACCCGCCGCCGCGGCGATGAGGATCAGCGCGAAGAACGGGCCGACAAGGCGCTTCCAGTGGGGATGGAAGGATCGGACGCGCTGCTCACCCTGCGTCAGATGGTGGTCGGGAAGGGTCATGCCGCACATGCTGCCACCAACCCGGCCGAGCGGCTACGCCCTTGCTCATCGGGCGGCCCGCACGTGCACGACGTCTCCGGCGCCCAGCGTGTAGCGCTCGCCGCCGGACTCCACCTGGAGGTGGCCGGACCCGTCGATGCCGGTGGCCCGCCCGGTCAGCACCTGCTCGCCCGGCAGCTCCACCCGGACGTCGCGGCCGACCGTGGCGCTGACGGCGAGGTAGGCGGCGCGCAGCCCGGCGGCCTCGGCGTCGCCGCCGGCCGCCTGCCACTCGCGGTAGTGGCTCTCGACCTCGCGCAGCACGGCCCGCAGCAGCGGGTCGCGGTCGACGCAGGCCGCCTCCTCGATGGCCAGCGACGTGGCCGTCTCGACCGGGGCCTCCTCCGCGCGCAGCGAGACGTTGAGCCCCATGCCGATGACGACGGCGTCGTCGACCCGCTCGGCCAGCACCCCGGCCAGCTTGCGCTCGCCCACCAGCAGGTCGTTGGGCCACTTCAGGCGCACGTCGACCTCGGCCAGCCGGCGCACGGCCGAGGCGGCGGCCACGCCGTACAGCAGCGGCAGCCACCCCTGGGTCGGAACCGGCGTCGTGGGCCTGAGCAGGACGGAGAACGTCAGCCCCGAGCGCGGCGGCGCCGACCAGGCGCGGTCGAGCCGGCCCCGGCCGGCGACCTGCGACTCGGCCACCAGCACCCGGCCCTGCTCGGCCCCGGCCTGGGCGGCCAGGGCGAGGTCGGCGTTGGTCGAGCCGGTGGTCTCGACGACGGTGACGCCCGTCCACAGGGCGCCCGGACGCACGAGCGCGCGGTTGAGCGCGGCCTCCGAGAGCGGCGGACGGTCGAGGTCGGAGTAGCGCGAGGAGGCCATCCCCCTATCTTGGCCGAACCCGCGCCGAGGTCGTCGCACCGCACCGGCTGGTCTCGAAGTCCGCATGAGGGGTAAAGATGGGGGGATGAGCAGACGTCCTGACCCTCGCAACTGGGCATCGTGGCGGCCCTTCGGCCTCGGGTTGCGCAAGCCGAACAACTACCTGGAGCTGTGGAAGGCGTTCAGGTCGGTCAAGGGCAACAGGCGTTACGCCTGGCGCATACTCAACCAGGGCACCTGCGACGGCTGCGCGCTCGGCACGCACGGCATGCGCGACTGGACGATGGACGAGATCCACCTGTGCAACATCAGGTTGCGCCTGCTGCCGCTCAACACCATGCCCGCGCTCGACGTGTCGCTGCTGCGCGACGTCTCGGGGCTGGCCGGGCGCAAGAGCGCGGAGCTGCGGGAGCTGGGGCGGCTGCCGTACCCGATGTTGCGGCGGGCCGGCGAGCCCGGCTTCACCCGCGTCACGTGGGACGAGGCGCTGCGGGTGGCGGCCGAACGGCTGCGCGGCGCGCGCTTCGGCACGTACCTGACCAGCCGCGGGGTGCCCAACGAGAACTACTACGCGGCGCAGAAGGCGGTGCGGGCGCTCGGCACCAACAACGTCGACAACGCCGCCCGCATCTGCCACTCGCCCTCGACGGTCGCCCTCAAGCAGACCATCGGCGCGGCGGCCACGACCTGCTCCTACACCGACTGGATCGGTTCGGACCTGATCGTCTTCATCGGCTCGAACCCGTCGAACAACCAGCCGGTCGCGATGAAGTACCTTTACCACGCCAAGAAGGCCGGCACCCGGATCGCCATGGTCAACGCCTACCGCGAGCCGGGCATGGACAAGTACTGGGTGCCCTCCAACGCCGAGTCCGCGCTGTTCGGCACGAAGATCACCGACGAGTTCTTCGGCGTGAACGTCGGCGGCGACATCGGCTTCCTCAACGGCGTCCTCAAGCACCTCATCGAGAACGACTGGGTGGACAAGGCGTTCGTGACCGGGCGCACGTCCGGGTTCGAGGAGGCGCGCAAGGCCGTCGAGGCCCAGTCGTGGGCCGAGCTCGAAGCGCTCTCGGGGGCGACCAAGGAGCAGATGTTCCGGCTGGCCGAGCTGCTCGGGCGGGCGCGCTCGGCGGTGCTGGTCTGGTCGATGGGCATCACCCAGCACTCCTACGGGGAGGACAACGTCCGGGCGATCGTCAACCTGGCGCTCGCGCGCGGCTTCCTCGGGCGTGACAAGTGCGGGCTGATGCCGATCCGGGGGCACAGCGGGGTGCAGGGCGGGGCCGAGATGGGCGCGTACGCGACCGGCTTCCCCGGCGGTCTGCCGATCACGTCCGCCAACGCCGCCAAGTTCACCGAGCTGTGGGGCTTCCAGGTGCCCGACACGGCCGGGCTGACCGCGACCGACATGATCGACGCGGCTCACCGGGGCGAGCTCGACGCGCTCGTCTCCTCCGGCGGCAACTTCCTGGAGGTGCTGCCCGACCCCGCTTACTGCCGGGAGGCGCTGTCCAGGCTGGGGCTGCGGGTGCACATCGACATCGTGCTGTCCTCGCAGATGCTCGTGCCGGGCGAGGGCGACGTGCTGCTGCTGCCGGCCCAGACGCGTTACGAGATGGTCGGCGGCGTGACCGAGACCTCCACCGAGCGGCGGATCATCTTCTCGCCCGAGGTCGAGGGGCCGCGCGTGGGCGAGGCGTGGCCGGAGTGGAAGATCTTCGCCGAGCTGGCCGCCCGTACCCGTCCGGAGATAGCCGACCATGTGCGGTTCACCGGCACTCCGCAGATCCGTGCGGAGATCGAGCAGGTCGTGCCGTTCTACCAGGGCATCTCCGGGTTGCGGAAGTTCGGGGACAACGTCCAGTACGGCGGCCGCCACCTCTTCGCCGACGGCCGTTTCCAGACGCCCGACGGGCTGGCCGTCTTCTCCGTGGTCGAGCCGCCCGCCCTTGAGCGCCCCGACGGCACGTTCAAGGTCGCGACCAGGCGCGGCAAGCAGTTCAACAGCATGGTCCACGAGCGGCTC
This sequence comes from Nonomuraea sp. NPDC048881, assembly GCF_040649795.1. Lineage (NCBI taxonomy): Bacteria > Bacillati > Actinomycetota > Actinomycetes > Streptosporangiales > Streptosporangiaceae > Nonomuraea > Nonomuraea sp. NPDC048881. The sequence goes on along the minus strand of NZ_JBEZGC010000001.1, from coordinate 319,302 downwards.
GACGGCTTCAACGGCGCGGCGCGCGAGGCCGTGCTGATGAGCCCGTACGACGCCGACCGGCTCGGGCTGGCCGACGGCGCGCCGGTCGAGCTGCGCGCGGGCGAGCGCTCCTACCAGGGCAAGGTGCTGCGGGCCCCGCTGATGCCGGGCAACCTGCAGATCCACTGGCCGGAGGGGAACGTCCTGCTCGACGAGGCCCGGCGCTCGCCACAGGCGCGCATCCCCGACTACAACGCGCTCGTCACCGTGCGGCCGCTGTGAAGGCGCGTCCCGGGCCCACCACCCGCGTCCGCATCCGGGAGCTGACCGGCTCCGGCTCCCGCGACCGGCGCGACGACCTGGCCACGGAGGAGCCGCTGGAGATCCGCCTCACCGGCGGCGACGGCGCCCGCAAGACGGTCGCCATCACCATGCGCACGCCGGGGCACGACTTCGAGCTGGCCGCCGGGTTCCTGAGCGGCGAGGGCCTGGCCGGGCCGGACGACATCGCGGCCATCGCGTACTGCACGGACGACGACCTGCCGCCCGAGGCCCGCTACAACACCGTCACCGTCCGCCTGCACGGCCCGGTGCCCGACCTGCCCGCGCTCGACCGGCACTTCCTCACCTCCAGCGCGTGCGGCGTCTGCGGCTCGGCCGGCCTCGACGCGCTGCACGGCCGGTGCAAGCCGATCCCCAGGGGCTCCCTCGAACTCACCCCCGAGGTCCTCTACGGCCTTCCGGGCGCGCTGCGCGCGGCCCAGGGCGTGTTCGGCAAGACCGGCGGGCTGCACGCGGCGGGCCTGTTCTCGGCGACGGGCACGCTGCTGGCGTTGCGCGAGGACGTCGGCCGGCACAACGCCGTGGACAAGCTGGTCGGCTGGGCGGCGCTGGCGGACCGGCTGCCGCTGGCCGAGCACGTGCTCATGGTCAGCGGCAGGGCCAGCTACGAGATCATGCAGAAGGCGCTGGCGGCCGGCGTCCCGGCGGTCTGCGCGGTGTCGGCGCCCTCGTCCCTGGCCGTCGATCTGGCCGGGGAGTTCGGGTTGACGCTGGTGGGGTTCCTGCGCGGCGAGCGCTGCAACGTCTACGCCGGGCAGGAGCGCGTCGTCACGTCCTAGTTGCCTTGTGAGGCTTATTCGCAGGTCACCGGATAGGTGCCTTCGATGGCCGGCTTGTTGTGGTTCAGCACCTCCAGCCGGACCACGCCGGAGGTCTTCGTGTCCCGGTGCCAGTTGGCCGCCTGCACCTGGAGCAGACCGCCGGAGTTGGTCTTGTACGTGGCCGGCTCCGTGGGCTTGCCGTCGATGACCCAGCGCCAGGTGATCTCGGTGTCCGGCGCGGCGCGGAAGGCGCCGTGGGCGGTCACGTACGGGGCCTCGGCGCAGTCGCCGAAGTAGTGGACCGGCCGGAACTCGCTGATCCGCACCGTGCCCGGCGACGGGTCCACCGGCACGCAGGTCACCGTGTACGGCCTCTCCCTGACCAGCTTGTTGTGGTTCAGCACTTCGATGCGGATCACACCGCTTCCGCTGGCCTTCGGGGAGATGTAGAACAGGTCGCCGATCATCTGGGCCCTGTCGGGCTTGGCCTCCTGCGTCCTGACCGGGCCGGGCTTGCCGTCCACGACGACGCGGTAGCGGACCTCGGCCTGGCGGTCGGTGGTGATCCGGGCGTCGGCCCGCATGCCGATGGAGCCGGTGCAGTCGCCCTGGTAGACGGGCGTCAGCATGTAGGGGATGGCCAGCTTGGCGGGGTCGGGGTCGGTCGTGCAGGACAGGGCGAACGTGCGCTCGGCGGCCTGGGCCGCGGCGGGCTGGGTGGTCAGGGCCAGCTTGTGGGAGCCGGTCTTCGACTGGTCGAGGCTCCAGGCGGCGGTGACGTCCTGCGACCTGGGCTGGGTGCCGGCCGGGAAGCTGACGGTCTGGTGCTGCCACTCGGCGCCGTCGAGGGTCCACCAGTAGCCGACGCTGGCGGCCGGGCCCGCCGGGAGGGTGATGCGGCCGGTGGCCTGGTAGGCGATGGGCTCGTCGCAGTAGCCCTCGTAGTCGCCGGGCGTCAGGGCGCTGATCGCCGCCTGCGGCTGCTGCGCCGGGGGCTCCGTGGTCGTGGTCGGCTTCGGCGTCGGGGAGGTCGTCGGCGTCGGGGTGGGCGTGCTGGTGGGCGTCGTGGTGGGCTTGGGGCCCGGCGTGGCGCGGCAGGTCACCTCGTACGACGCCCGCGCGGAGTCGTGCCCGCCGGCGTTGAGGATCCGTACCGACTTCCAGCCCGCGGTGGAGGTGCCCACGGACAGCGGCAGCGTGACCTGCCTGCTGCGCGGGGCGCCGGCGGCGAAGTACAGCGACTCCACCGCGCCCTCGCCCGTGGCGCTGTCGATCCACTGGTAGCCGACCTTGGCGGGGGTGCGCGAGACCTGGATGGTCGCGGTGAACGTCACGGTGGCCGGGCAGTGGCCGTCCTGGCGGGGCGGGCTCGCCTGCACGCTCGCGGCCGCCTCAAGCGGTTTGTCCGGCTGGGCGGGCAGCGGGTTGACCACGTCGTACCGCTGCGGGGCTCCGGCGCAGGCGACGCGGAAGCGGGCCTTGGCCGACAGGCCGCGCCGGCCGAGCACCTCGACGGCCTGCCAGCCGGTCGTGTCGCGGTCGAAGGTCTGGCGGTCCCTCACGACGACCTTGCGCGCGCCGTTCACGCGGAAGCTCCTGATGGCGCTCTTGCTGCGGTCACCGCGTACCCAGCGGTACCGCACGGTGCCCTTGCCCTTGGCGGCCACGGTGGCGGAGAAGGCCACGGTCGTGGGGCACTCCCCCGCCTGACCGGCGGGAACGGCCCTGACCCGGGTCACCGAGGTCGCCGGGGCGGCGGCGGCCAGGGCCGGAGGAGCGGCCAGCAGGCTGCCGAGCATCACCGCGCCCAGCAGCAAGGCTGTCCTTTTCATGAGGGGGTCCCTTTCTGCGCTCATCAAAGCCCCCATGCTGCTCAGTGATCCTTGGAAGTCACTTGGAACCGCCTTGTGAAAATTGTGGAATGAAGCGTTCCGTTCTGCTATAGTTGGAACAGAACAAGCCGTTCCGCTTCTTCGGTCGAGAGGACCCCTCATGAGCATCCGCCCGTTCCGCATCGAGATCTCCCAGGCCGACCTCGACGACCTGCGGGCCCGGCTCGCGCTGACCCGCTTCGCCGACGAGATCCCGGGCGCCGACCAGGGCGTGGGCGTCGAGCGGGTCAAGCGCCTGGTGGCCCACTGGCAGTCCGGCTTCGACTGGCGCGCCCAGGAGGCCAGGCTCAACGCCTACCCGCAGTTCACCACGGAGATCGACGGGCAGAACATCCACTTCATCCACGTACGCTCCGACAACCCCGACGCCCTGCCGCTGATCCTCACCCACGGCTGGCCCGGCACCGTCGCCGAGTACCTCGACGCCATCGAGCCGCTGTCGCGCCACTTCCACGTGGTCGTCCCGTCGCTGCCCGGCTTCGGCTTCTCCGGCCCGACCAAGGAGCTCGGCTGGAACAACCGGCGCATCGCCGGGGCGTGGGCCGAGCTGATGGCCCGCCTCGGCTACGAGCGCTACGGCGCCGTCGGCAACGACGGCGGCTCGATGATCTCCCCCGAGCTGGGCCGGATCGACGCCGAGCACGTCGTCGGCGTGCACGTCACCCAGCTGTTCTCCTTCCCCTCCGGCGACCCGGCCGAGTTCGCCGACCTGAGCGAGGAGGACCAGGCCGGGCTGGCCGTGCTCGACTGGTTCTGGAAGGAGAAGGGCGCGTTCAACGTCCTGCAGTCGCAGCAGCCGCAGACGCTCGCGCACGCCCTCGCCGACTCCCCCGCCGGGCTCGTCGGCTGGCTCGCCCAGCTCTTCGACGAGGACCTGGACGACGACTTCGTGCTGACCAACGCCTCGATCCACTGGTTCACGGGCACCGCCGGCTCGGCTCTGCGGCTCTACTGGGAGAACGCCCGCATGGAGCAGCCGCAGGAGCCGACGACCACCCCGACCGCGCTGGCCATGGCCGAGGGCGACTTCACGTCGATCCGCCGCTTCGCCGAGCGCGACCACCACGGCATCGTCTCGTGGAAGACCCTGCCCGCCCCCGCCCACGGCCACTACACCGCTCACAGCGCCACGGAGGCGCTCACATCCGACATCACGGCCTTCTTCGACAGCCTGCGCTGATTCCGCGCACTTCGGACGGCCCGGCCCCCCGCCGGGCCGTCCGCGCGTGTTCAGCCCGTGTTCTGCAGGCCGGCGGCCACGCCGTTGACCGACAGCAGCAGCAACGTGGACAGCCGCTCCCGCTCCTGCTCCGACAGGTCCTCGGTGCGCATCGCGCGCAGCGCCCGCAGCTGCAGGTGCGACAGCGCGTCGACGTACGGGTCGCGCAGCTGCACGGCCCGCGAGAGCACCTTGCGGTTCTCCAGCAGCCGCGTGTGGCCGGTCACCCGCAGCACCAGCTCGCGGGTGCGGTCGTACTCCTCCAGCACCTGGCGGGCGAAGTCGTCGCGGCCGCCGAGCGCCAGGTAGCGCTTGGCGATCGACCGGTCGGTCTTGGCCAGCGACATCTCGGCGTTGTCCAGCATCGCGTTGAACAGCGGCCATTCGGCGTAGGCCGCGCGCAGCTCGTCGAGGGAGCCGACGGCGGCCAGGCCGGTGCCCAGGCCGTACCAGCCGGGCAGGTTGACGCGGGTCTGGGCCCAGGCGAACACCCACGGGATGGCCCGCAGGTCGTCCAGCGAGCGCGGCGCCCCAAGGCCGCGGCGGGCCGGACGGGAGCCGAGCCGCAGCGAGCCGATCTCCTCCAGCGGGCTGACCAGCGCGAACCACTCGGGGAACCCGGGGGCCTCGGTGAGCGCCCGGTAGGCCTCCTCCGAGGCCGTGGCCACCTGCTGGGCCAGGCCGCGGAACCGCTCGGCGGCGGCCGCCGTGCGGGCGCCGACCGTGGGCGAGGAGGCCAGCAGCACGGCGTTGGTGACCTGCTCCAGATGGCGGCGGGCGATGGCGATGTGCCCGTAACGAGCGAAGATGACCTCGCCCTGCTCGGTGACCTTGAAGCGGCCCGCGACCGAGCCGGGCGCCTGCGCCAGCACCGCCCGGTTGGCCGGGCCGCCGCCGCGGCCGAGCGCGCCGCCGCGGCCGTGGAACATGCGCAGCTTGACGTCGTGCTCGTGGGCCCACACGGTCAGCTCCTCCTGCGCCTCGTAGAGGCGGAGGGTGGCGGCCGCCGGGCCCAGCTCCTTGGCCGAGTCGGAGTAGCCGAGCATGATCTCCATGCGCCGGCCGGTCGCGGCCAGGCGGTCCTGGATCTGCGGGATCTCCAGCATGCCGCTCAGCACGCGCGGCGAGTTCGCCAGGTCCTGGCCGGACTCGAACAGCGGCACCACGTCGAGCACCGGCGCCCGGTCGCCCAGGGCGTGCCCGGCCAGCTCGTAGACGGCAGCGATGTCGTCGGCCGAACGGGTGAAGGAGACCACGTAGCGGGAGCAGGCCGTGACGCCGAACCGCTCCTGGATCCAGGCGATCACCCGGATCGTGGCCAGCACCTCCTCGGTGCGCTCCGACAGCTCGCCGCCGGCCCTGATCTCCTCCAGGGCCGCCGCGTGCACCTGCGAGTGCTGGCGCACCTCCAGCTCGGCCAGGTGGAAGCCGAACGTCTCGACCTGCCAGACGAGGTGCTGCAGCTCCCCGTACGCCTGCCGCGGCGCGCTGCTCGCCAGCGACTCCTGCACCAGCCGCAGGTCGGCCAGCAGCTCGGCGGGCGCCCGGTAGGCGAGGTCGAGGTCGCGGCGGCGGGTGGCGGCGATGCGGGCGGCCACGTACAGCAGCCACTGGCGGTGCGGCTCGCGCGGCGAGCGGGTGGCCAGCTCGGAGACCAGCTCGGGATGCGCGTCGACGGCCGCGGCCAGCGCGCCCTTCAGCTCGGCCGAGCAGGGCGAGAACTGGGCGGAGGCGGTCAGCGTGCGGGCGATGCGCGTGCAGGCCGTCTCCAGGGCGGTCAGCACGTGCTCGGACTGGATCTGGATCGTGTCGCGGGTGACCTTGGCGGTGACGTTGGGGTTGCCGTCGCGGTCGCCGCCGATCCAGCTTCCGTAGCGGATGAAGGGCCTGGCCAGCGGCGGACGGGTGCCGGTGCCCGCGTCGAGCGCCGCGTCGAGCGAGCGGTAGACCTGGGGCACCATGCGGAACAGCGTCTCGTCGAAGGCGGCCATGGCGGTGCGCACCTCGTCGAGCGGGTCGAGCTTGGTGGAGCGCAGCTGGGCCGTCCGCCACAGCAGGTCGATCTCCTCCAGCAGGCGGCGCCTGCTCTCGGCGCGCTCGGACGCGCCGCGCCCGGGCGCGTTGTACTCGGTGAGCTGACCGCTGATGCGCTGGATGGCGGTGACGACCGCGCGCCTGCGCGCCTCGGTGGGGTGCGCGGTCAGCACCGGGTGCAGCTCCAGCCCCTGCAACAGCTCGCTCACGCGCTCCTCGCCGAGCTCGTGGACGGCCTGCGCCAGCGACTCCCGCTGCACCCTCCCCTCGGCGTCGCGCTCGCGCAGCGTGCGGATCCGGTAGTGCTCCTCGGCCAGGTTCGCCAGGTGGAAGTAGCAGGTGAACGCGCGGGCGACCGCGACCGCCCGCTCGATCTCCCATCCGGCGACCATTTCGGTGATCTCGTCGGCGGAAATCTCGCCTCTGCGCGCCGCGATGACGGCTTTGCGCAACCGTTCGACGTCGGCCAGCAGGTCTTCGCCACCTTGTTCGGCGATCACCTGGCCGAGCAGCTTGCCGAGCATGCGCACGTCGTGGCGCAGCTCGTCAGGCATCTCGGTCACGGCGGCACTACGACGCTCGAGCCCCTGGTCAATCATGCTTCGAAGGGTATCGACTCACTTTCGGCGACCGCATGGCGGTCTCGCCCATTGGACTAGACCACCGCGAGGGAGCGCCGTCACCTGGAGGAGCGGCGGGAGCGCAGCGACCAGAGCGGGGGAAGGTGGCGGCATCCGGCGACCGAGCCGGCCTCACGGAGTGAGGCCAGTCAGCTCGCCTTGGAGACGGCCGCCAGGAGCTCGGGGAGGCGGGGGAAGCCGATCTTGCCGGCGAGGCGTCTGCCGAGCACCTCGATCAGCAGGCCGTAGAAGGGCGCGAGCACCGACACCCACATCAGCCCGAACGCCAGCGGCAGCACGATCGGCAGCGACATCAGCGCGATCCCGAGCATCGCCCCGATCGACGACGCGAACGCCTGACCGCCCTGGCCGGGCGCGGCGCCGCTGAAGGCGTTCATCCGCTCGGGCAGCGTGTACGGGATCGTCACGCTGGTCACCGAGCCGACCCCGAGCCCGACGCCGAGGGCGCCCAGCCCGGTCAGGAACGCCGGCACGACGGCCTCCTGGCTGCCGGTGAGGAACGCCGCCGCGACCGCCACGAGCAGCAGCAGCGGCGCGGCGACCAGGATGTTGGCCAGGTGGCGGCCCGCCAGGTCACGGCGCAGGTCCTCCTCCGAGCCGAAGGCCACGGCGTTCATCCACAGGGAACGCCCGTCGATGCCGAACGCGTTGCCCGACTGCAACGAGATCATCAGCGCGCCCATACCGGTGATCAGCACCGGCAGCACCGCCCCCGCCTGCCCTTCGGTGCTGTTGTTCAGCGAGAACGCCAGGACGACGGTCACCACGACCGACGAGAACCAGCCCACGCGGAACCTCGGCTCCCGCCTGATGTACTTCAGCTCCTTGGTCACCACGGCCGCCAGCGGCCCGTCGGGCAGAAGCCGGTCGGCCAGGCCGCGCTCCCGGCGGACGGAGGCCGCCTGCGTCGAGGCGTCCGGCGAGACCAGGGCCCGGCCGAGCGCCTTGATCCACAGCCAGGCGACCACCACGACCAGCACCGCGACGGCGGCCAGCTCCGCCACGCCGACCAGGCCGCCGTCGGCCATGGCGTGCGCGGCCATGCCCGACGGCGTCCAGCGCAGGACGCCGGCCAGCCGGTGGAGGATCGCGGCGGGGTCGCCGAGGCCGCGGTTCATCAGCAGGTTGGGCAGCTGCGCCAGCAGCACCACGAACAGGGCGGCCACGGCCAGCACGTCACGCCCGCGCCGGCTGCGCAGCGCCCCGGACAGCGCGGTGGTGATCAGCCGCGAGGTGACCACGCAGAGCGCGAACTGCAGCAGCACCGCGGGCACGCCGAGCAGCACGCCCCCGATGCCCGTGGGCAGCCCGACCAGCGCGCCGGCCGTGACGATCAGCATCGCCAGCGGCCACGCGCCCGTCGCGGACGCGGTGAACAGCCCGACGGCCAGCTCGCGCGTACGCAGCGGGAACAGCGACAGCCGCGCCGGGTCGAGCGTGTCGTCGAGCCCGAACGCCAGCAGCGGCACGATCATCCAGCTCACCAGGAAGAACGCGAACGCGACGATCACCAGCTCGGCGGCGACGTCGGAGGGCGCCAGCCTGAGCAGGCTCATCAGCAGGAACCCGAGCACGGCCAGGCCGGCCGCGGCGAGCAGGGTGAAGACGAAGCCGAGCTTGCGCTGCACGTCGCCGCGCAGGTTGCCGGCCATCAGGCGCAGTTTGAGCCGCGCGAACAGCGCGGCCGTCGCCATGGGCGACCCCGTGACGGCGGACGCCCCGGCGGCTCTGTCCGGGACGGCCCCGGCGGGGCTCCCCGGCGCCTTCCCTGCGGCGCTCACGGCGTGTCCTGGGGCGCGGCGGCGGCCGGAGGCACGGTCGGGGGCATGGCAGGGGGCGCGGTCGGGGGTGCGGTCGGGGGCATGGCAGGGGGCACGGTCGGGGGCTGGTTGCCGGGGCGGGCGCCGAGCCAGCTCAGCCCGGCCTCGCCGTGGGCGCGGGAGCCGCCGCCGACCAGCCGCATGAACGCCTCGTTGAGGCTGGAGCCGCCGCGCACCTGCTCCAGCGGCCCCTGGGCGACGATGTGGCCGCCGCTCATCACCGACACCCAGTCGCACAGCCGCTCGACGAGGTCCATGACGTGGCTGGAGAAGATGACCGTCGAGCCGGAGGCGGTGAAACGCCGCAGCACCTCGGTCAGGGTGTTGGAGCTGACCGGGTCGACCCCCTCGAACGGCTCGTCGAGGAAGAGCACGGACGGGTTGTGCAGCAGCGCGGCGGCCAGCCCGATCTTCTTGCGCATGCCGGTGGAGTAGTCGACGACGAGCTTGTCGGCGGCCCCGGTCAGGTCCATGACGTCGAGCAGCTCGCCCGCGCGCTGCTCGACGTCGGCCTTGGGGATGCCGCGCAGCCGGCCGTTGTAGAGCAGCAGCTCGCGGCCCGACAGCCGCTCGAACAGCCGCAGCCCCTCGGGCAGCACGCCGATGCGCGCCTTGACGGCGACCGGGTCGCGCCAGACGTCGAACCCGTCGATCGCGGCCTGGCCGCCGTCGGGCCGCAGCAGGCCCGTGATCATGCTCAGCGTGGTGGTCTTGCCGGCCCCGTTGGGACCGACCAGGCCCGCGAAGCTGCCCGCCGGGACCACGAGGTCGACCCCGGCCACCGCGACCTGCGCGCCGTAGCGCTTGTACAGGCCGTGGGAGCGAACCGCATCCGTCATGGATCCACTCTAGGAGGACGGGTTAGCCTAACGCGCATGAGCGCAGCCGCCGATCCCATGCCGGAGATGCCGGACATCCACACCACCGCGGGCAAGATCGCCGACCTGGAGCGAAGGCTCGACGAGGCCGTGCACGCCGGCTCGTCGTCGGCGGTGGACAAACAGCACGCCAAGGGCAAGATGACCGCGCGCGAGCGGGTGCTCGCGCTGCTCGACGAGGGCTCGTTCGTGGAGTTCGACGAGTTCGCCCGCCACCGGTCCACGATGTTCGGGCTGGAGAAGCGGCGTCCGTACGGCGACGGCGTCATCACCGGCCACGGCACGATCGACGGCCGTCAGGTCTGCGTGTTCTCCCAGGACGTCACGGTCTTCGGCGGCTCCCTCGGCGAGGTGTACGGCGAGAAGATCGTCAAGGTGATCGACCTGGCGCTCAAGACCGGCTGCCCGATCATCGGCATCAACGAGGGCGGCGGCGCGCGCATCCAGGAGGGCGTGGTCGCGCTCGGCCTCTACGCGGAGATCTTCAAGCGGAACGTGCACGCCTCCGGCGTGATCCCGCAGATCTCGCTCATCATGGGCGCCGCGGCCGGCGGACACGTCTACTCGCCCGCCCTGACCGACTTCGTGGTGATGGTGGACCAGACGTCCCACATGTTCATCACGGGCCCTGACGTGATCAAGACGGTGACCGGCGAGGAGGTCACGTTCGAGGAGCTGGGCGGGGCCCGCGCGCACAACACGAAGTCGGGCGTGGCCCACTACCAGGCCGCCGACGAGGAGGACGCCCTCGACTACGTCAAGGCGCTGCTGTCCTACCTGCCCTCCAACAACCTGGACGAGCCACCGGCCTTCGCCGCCGCCGCCGACCTGGCGCCCGACCCCGAGCTCGACCTGGTGATCCCCGACTCCCCCAACCAGCCGTACGACATGCACCAGGTGATCGAGCACGTGCTCGACGACGGGGAGTTCCTGGAGGTCCACGCGCTGTTCGCGCCGAACATCGTGGTCGGCTACGGCCGCGTGGACGGCCAGCCGGTCGGGGTCGTCGCCAACCAACCGATGCATTTCGCCGGATGTCTGGATATCGACGCCTCCGAGAAGGCCGCCAGATTTATTCGAACTTGTGATGCCTTTAATATTCCGATCCTGACTTTTGTTGATGTACCGGGATTCCTCCCCGGCACCGATCAGGAATGGAACGGAATCATCCGCCGCGGCGCCAAGCTCCTGTACGCCTACGCCGAGGCCACGGTCCCGCTGGTCACGGTCATCACCCGCAAGGCCTACGGCGGCGCGTACGACGTCATGGGCTCCAAGCACCTCGGCGCGGACGTCAACCTCGCCTGGCCCACCGCCCAGATCGCGGTCATGGGCGCGCAGGGCGCGGTCAACATCCTCTACCGGCGCGAACTGGCGGCCTCCGACGACCCCGACGCCGAGCGCGCCCGGCTCGTCACCGAGTACGAGGACACTTTGGCCAATCCGTACATCGCGGCCGAACGCGGCTATGTGGACTCGGTGATTCGGCCGTCCGAAACCCGGCCGCAAGTTGTCCGGGCACTTCGCGCGTTGCGTAACAAGAGAGCCTCGCTGCCGCCGAAGAAGCATGGGAACATTCCTCTATGAGCGACCACCTGCGCATAGTCCGCGGCGACGCCACGCCCGAGGAGATCGCGGCCGTGGTGGCCGTGCTCGCCACGCGGCGGAGCTCGTACGCCGAACCCGAGAGACCCCGTAGACAAACATGGCGAAACCCCGCCAGAGGTATGCGTAACCCTGGCCTGCCGGGGAAGGCGGCTTGGCGGATGAGCGCACTACCCTAGATAGATCCCGGGAATCGGGTGTCAAGTTCCCCGGGAGTTGGGACTATCTAGAGAAAGTAGGCGTATATAGTCAGCCGATCAACTAACACCGCGGCCTGGAGGACGACATGGCCATCCCAGACCTCATGCCGCATCCTGTGGCAGCCAAGTACGCCGTCCTAGTGGATGTCGGTTATCTCTACGCTGCGGCAGGTGAGGTGCTGCTCGGCGCGAAGGAACGCAAGGAATATCGGGTGGCCGCCGATGAGCTCATCCAGAGTCTACAGAAACATGCAGAGGAACGTATTTCCGGCGAACTTCTGCGGATCTATTGGTATGACGCCGCCCGCGACCGTGTGCCGACCGTCGATCAGCGTGTCATCGCCCAGCTTCCGTGGGTCAAGGTGCGCCTCGGCAACCTCAACGCCCGCGGCCAGCAGAAGGGCGTCGACGCGCAGATCAGGAGCGACCTGGAGGCGCTCGCCCGGCATCACGCGGTGACCGACACGATCCTGCTGGCGGGCGATGAGGACATGGTTCCGGCGGTCGAGGCGGCTCAGGCGTACGGCGTGCGCATCCACCTGTGGGGCGTCGAGCCGCCCTACGGCACCAACCAGGCCGAGCGCCTGGTGTGGGAGTCCGACACGGTGGAAGTGATCTCCGCCGATTTCCTGAGACCGTTTTTCAGTCGCGCTCCGCAGCCGGTCGCCGTCACCCCGCCCGTCACGGCTCCCTCGCCCGCCCAGGTGTTCGCCGGGCGCGCGCCGGTCAAGCCGCACGCCAAGCCCGGCCAGGTCGCCAAGCTGGGGCCCAGCCGTCCGCGCGTGGAGGACGTCGGCGAGCACGTCGCCCAGAAGTGGATACTCACCCGCGGCCGCGACAACATCCGCGACCTGCTGCCCGGCCCGATCCTGCCGACGGTGATCGACACCGAGTTGCTGATCGAGGCGGAGAAGGAGCTCGGGCACTCGCTGCGGCCCTACCCGGAGGCCCGGGTCTGGCTGCGCGACGGGTTCTGGGCGCGCGTCTACCGGGAGTTCGACCTGGGGGTGGGGGTCTCCTCCAAGTAGAGCAGCGTCTCGGCGACCGCCGTGCGGGCGTAGAGCACGTACCGGCCGGTGCGGTGCGCGGTGCACAGGCCGGCCTTGCGCAGCGCCGTCAGGTGCTGGTTGACGCCGGGCTCGGAGAGCCCGGCGCGCTGGGCGAGGTCGCGCGTCGAGGCGGGCTGGTCCAGCTCGGCCAGCAGCCGGGCGCGCGTCCTGCCGAGCACGGCGGCCAGCGCCTCGGGCGGGTCCACCTCGCGGCGCTCCCAGAGCGTCGCGATGCCGCGCGGCGCGTAGCGCACGGTCGGCTGGTACGGCGGCGTCGTGACCGACAGGACCCGCGGCCAGGCGAACACGCACGGCACCAGCAGCAGCCCGAGCCCTCTCAGTGACCGGCGGCCGGACACGTACCGGTGCTCCAACCGCAGCGTGCCGTCGTCCCAGGTGACGGTGTCGTCGAGGTCGGCCAGCATGCGCTGGGCGCCGCCCTCGGCCAGCAGCCGGGCGCGGTGCAGGATCTCGCCCTCCAGCAGCGACCTGATCCGCGGCCAGTACGGCGCCATCGCCGCCTCCCAGTAACCGGCCACCTCAGTGGCCAGGCGTTCGAGGCCCTGCTCCGGGTCGTCGTAGAGGGCCTGCACCCGTTTCGTCCGGGGACCGCCGATGTGGTCCAGATCCGTGCGGACCCGGGCGGCCGCGCCCCGCATCGTGGCGAGTTCCAGCTCCAGGTCCGGCATGGACGTCGAGGGCGGGGTGCAGGTGAAGCCCGCGATCGAGACGGTGGGCACCGGGACCAGGTCCGACAGCAGTCGCCAGTCCACGTCCTGGAGGCGGCGGCGCACCTGGTCGGCCCAGGGACGCAGGAGCGGGTGCGCGGCCGGGTTCTTCACCACGCGCGCGCTGGCGACGACCTCGCCGAGCGGGGAGACGGCGAAGCGGATGTTGGCGAGGTCGTGGGCGGTGAACGTCAGGTCGAGGGTCATTGAATTTGCTTGTCACTTAATCGATAGCGGCCTTGCTCGACATTTCAGCATCCTGCCGACATGTCAGCAACCTTGATGGAAGCTCCGCTTCTGCGGCTTCGCGCGTTCCGCAACCTGTTCGTCGCCGGCGCGGTCAGCCAGCTCGGCAGCCAGATCACCTACGTCGCCCTCCCCCTGCTCGCCGTGACCGCCCTCGGGGCGGGCGCGGGCGAGGTCGGGCTGCTCTCGGCGCTCGCCACGCTCACGGCCCTGGTGATCGGGCTGCCCGCCGGGGCGTGGGTGGACCGCGTCCGGCGGCGCCGCCTGATGATCGCGATGGACGCCGCACGGGCCGTGGCGCTGCTGTCGGTGCCGGCGGCCTGGTGGGCCGGGGCGTTGTCCATGGCGCAGCTCTACGTGGTGACGGTGCTCGTGGGGGCCGGGTCGCTGCTGTTCGACGTGGCGTCCATGAGCATCGTGCCAGGGCTGGTCGGGCGCGAGCGGCTGACGTCGGCCAACTCGCTGCTGGTGGGCACGGCCGCGGGCATGGACGTCGCCGGACGCAGCCTCGCCGGGGTGCTGGCCCAGGTCGTGGGCGCGCCGCTGGCCGTGCTGCTGGACGCGCTGAGCTACCTGTGGTCGGCGGCCTGGCTGCGCGGCGTCCCCGAACCGGCAATCCCCGGGGACGGCTCGCCGGAGGCCGCGGAGTCCCTGCGGGCCCGGATCGCGGAGGGCGTGCGGTTCATCCTCGGCAACCGGGTGCTGGTCGCGGCCCTGGTCCAGGGCACGATGGCGAACCTGGCGTTCCCGCTCTGCTCGGTCCTGCTGCCGGTGCTCATCGTCGGGCGGCTCGGCTATCCGGAGTGGGTGTTCGGGGCGTACCTGGCGGTGGGCGGGCTCGGTGTGCTCGCCGGGTCGTCGTCGGCCCATCTGCTCGGCCGGCGCTTCGGCACGGGCCGCGCGGTGTGGCTGGTCAGCCTGGCCACCGCCCCGGCCGCGCTGGTGATCCCGCTCCTCGACGCCGGGCCGTGGTTGTGGGCCGCGGCGGCGGCGTGGTTCGTGCTGACCTTCCGTACCGGGGTGAACAACGTGCTGCTGGTCAGCATGCGGCAGCGGGTCACGCCGGACCGCCTGCTCGGCCGGATGACGGCCACCATGCGGCTGCTGCTGATGGGCGCGGTCGGCCTCGGCGGGCTGCTGGCCGGGCTGCTCGGCGAGGTGTGGGGGGTGCGCGCGCCGCTCTGGGCGGGCGCGCTGCTCATGGCCGTGAGCTGGCTGCCGATCCACTTCTCAGCCCTTCGCCGATCAGGTCCGAATACCGCCGATCGACCGTACTGACCTGCTGACCTGCGTTTTCATGGTGAGGTCCGATTTCCGCCGGTCGGCACCCGCGGCCCGCGCATAGTCTCGGGGGCATGTCACCCCTAGAGCTCGACTTCGACTCCTGTTACCGGGCGGTCTCCGCCAGGGACTCCCGGTTCGACGGGCGCTTCTACACCGCGGTGACGACCACGCGCATCTACTGCCGGCCGATCTGCCCGGCGCGTACCCCCTCCTCCAGGAACGTGCGCTTCTACCGGCACGCGGCCTCGGCCGAGGCGGCCGGGTTCCGGCCGTGCAAACGCTGCCGTCCCGAGCTGTCGCCCGGCGATCCGGGCTGGGATCTGCGCGGCGACCTCATCGGCCGGGCCCTGCGGCTGATCGACGACGGAGCCGCCGACGAGCGCGGCGTGGCCGGGCTGGCCCGGCGGCTGCACATCACCGAACGCCACCTGCACCGGCTGTTCGTGGCCGAGCTGGGCGTCGGGCCGCTGGCCGTGGCCCGCACCAAGCGGCTCCTGCTGGCCAAGCAGCTGCTGACGGAGACCGGGCTGCCGGTCACCGAGGTGGCGTTCGCCGCCGGGTTCGGCAGCGTGCGGCAGTTCAACGCCACGATGCGGGAGACGTACGGCTTCACGCCCAGCGAGCTGCGCGCCACGGCCGGGCGTCCGGCGGCGCCGCCCGAGCCCGAGGCCGCCGGGCCGGTCACGCTGAGGCTGCGGCTGCACCGCCGCGAGCCGTACGACGTGGCGGGCGTGTTCGGGTTCCTGACCTCCCGCGCCATCCCCGGCCTTGAGGTCGCGGGCCCGGAGTCGTACTCCAGGGCCGTGCCGGGCGGGACGATCACGCTCACCCCCCGGCCGGACCACATCGCGCTCGACGTGGCCCTGGCCGACACCCGGCAGCTCGCCCGCATCGTCGCCCGCTGCCGCCGCCTGCTCGACCTGGACGCCGACCCCGACGCCATCGCCGAGGCGCTCGGCCAGACCTCGCTGGCCCCGCTCGTCGAGGCCCGGCCCGGACTGCGGGTGCCGGGCACGTTCGACGGCTTCGAGCTGGCCGTACGCGCGGTGGTCGGCCAGCAGATCTCGGTGGCCGGAGCCCGTACTCTGCTCGGCCGCATCGTCGCCAGGACCGGCGGCCCGCTCTTCCCCACCGCGGCCGAGCTGCGGGAGGCCGACCTGACGGGCCTCGGCCTGACCAACCGCCGGATCGCCACCCTCGCCGACCTGGCGGGCCGGGTCGCCGACGGCGACATCGACCTCGACGGCGGCCAGGACCCGGCCGAGGCCGGGTCCGAGCTGCTGAAGGTGCCCGGCATCGGCCCCTGGACCGCCAGCTACATCGCGCTGCGCGCGCTGCGCGACCCCGACGCCTGGCCCACGGGCGACCTCGTGCTGAACAAGCGCATGGCTGCCCTGGGCATCCCCGACGACCACATCGAACGGTGGCGGCCCTGGCGGGCCTACGCCGCCCTGCACCTCTGGAGCTCTTCATGATCACTGCCCAGGTCCTGCCGACGCCGATCGGCTCGCTCTCGCTGCTCACCCGCGAGGGCGTCCTCGTCGCGGGCGGCTTCACGGCCGACCCGGCGGAGATGTTCGTCCGCCTCACCCCGGCCCTGCAGGCGGAGGGTCTCGACGTGGCGGACGACCTCGGCGCCCCCGCCGAAGCCGTCCGGGCCTACTTCGACGGCGACCTCGACGCCCTGGACGCCGTCCCGGTCTCGCAGCCCGGCTCCCCCACCCGCAAGCGCCTGCACGAAGCGCTGCGCGAGGTCCGCGCGGGGACGACGGTCTCGTACGCCGAGCTGGCCCAGGCCGCCGGCCTCCCCCGTACCGCCGCCCGCGCCGCCGGCTCCGCCTGCGCCCAGAACCTCATCGCCCCCTTCGTCCCCTGCCACCGCGTCCTGCCCAGCACGGGCGGCTACGGCGGCTACTACTACGGCGTCCCGGTCAAGGAATGGCTCCTCGCCCACGAAAGCGGACAAACCCTCAACCTAAAGTAATGGAACGACTGCGTTCGGTAACGTGTTCGCATGTCGCCGACATTGGAACATGAGTTCCTCCTGGAACTCGTCCGGCAACGCCCCTCCCTCGTCGCCACCTTGCTGACCGAGGCGGGCGTGCCGGTCCCCCGATTCAATGAGGCCCGGCTGGAGAGTCCGGACTTCACCGCCTGCCAGCCGACCGAGTTCCGGGCCGACGCGGTCGTCGTCCTCAATGACGGAAAGCCGCTGGCAGGGGTCGTCGTGGAGGTGCAGCGGCGGTACCGGGAGGAGAAGGCCTGGTCCTGGCCCGTCTACCTGGCCACGCTACGTGCCCGCATCAAGGGCCCGTGCCTGCTGCTGGTCTTCTGCCCAGACCGCAAGGAGGCGCGCAAGTGCGCGCGGGCCATCGACATGGGGCACCCCGGTTGGACACTCCATCCGATCGTGATCGGACCTGACCAGATCCCCAAGGTCACCGACCTCCTCCAGGCCATCGCCGAACCGGAGCTCGCCACGCTCTCGGCCATCGTGCACGGCAACGAGGGCGAGGAGGGCCTCAAGATCCTGCAAACCTTCGTCGACTCTCTGGAGCATCTGCCCAGAGAGCATGAAATCTACGTTGACCTCGTTCTCGCAATGCTGCCCGAGGTCGCCGTCAACAAATTCCTGGAGTTCACTATGGCCATGGGAACACGCGAGCCTAAGAGCAAGTGGGTCCGCCAGTGGGTCGCCGAGAGCAAGGCCGAAGGCCTAGCCGAAGGCGAGGCCCTCGGTGAAGCCAAGGGAGAGGCCAAGGGAGAGGCCAAGGGCGAGGCCAAGGCGATCCTGCGGATCCTGGAGGCACGAGGCATCACGGTGCCGGAGGAAGCGGCCGACCGGATCGGTCAGTGCACCGACCTCGGCCTTCTCGAGAGCTGGATCGACAAGGCTCTCACCGTCGAGGCCGCAGAAGAGCTCTTCGACCGGAGCTGAAGCACATCACAGGGCCGACGCGACGGTCTCGCGTCGGCCCTGTGATCGCCTTCGGGCGATGCGGGCCCCGTCGGCAGGGCGGCATAGAATGGGGCTCATGCGACGTTAGACGGCGTAGGCATCATTTGCAGGCGCTTGCTAATCGTTGACACGAGCACGAGGAGGGGGTTCACATGCCTCTGGCCGACGACGCCGTGGAGGCGCGTGCCCAGGGGTGGCGCACCCTCGCCGCCCTGCACGCGAAGATCGAGGACAGGCTGGAGAAGGCGTTGCAGAAGGCGCACGGCCTGAGCGTGAGCGAGTACACGGTGCTCGACGCCCTGGCCCGCCAGGACGGCTGGCACATGCGCATGCAGCAGCTCGCCCGCGCGGTCGTGCTCAGCCAGAGCGCCACGACCCGGCTGGTCACCCGGCTGGAGAAGCGCGGCCTGCTCAAGCGCTACCTGTGCGAGGACGACCGGCGCGGCATCTACTCCGAGGTCACCCCCGACGGCCGCGATCTGCTGACCGCGGCGGGCCCGACGCACGACACCGTGCTGAAGGAGGTGCTGGCGGAGGCGGCCGAGCAGCCCGAGCTGGCACCGCTGGCCGCAGTGATCGCCTAGGCCCGCCCGGCCGCGGTTGATCGCCCAGGCCCGCCGGCCCCGGTGATCGCCCAGCTCGGCCCCTCACGGCTTCACGTTGCTCTGGATCTCGCCGACCGGCACGTCCCGGGTCGCCCCCGCCTCGACCGGCGCGAACTGGAACGGCACCGCGTCACCCGTCGTCTCCACCGGCCACGACGTGGTGACGGTGAGCCGGTACGCCTCGCGCGGCTGGTCGATCGAGGCTCGCAGGTAACGCACGCCGCAGGTGAACGCGGCCCCCTTGGCGTACGGACGTCCGGCCGCCCCGCAGCCCTCCTCGTGCACCTCCGCCCGGTCCTTCGTGGTGCCCGGGTCGATCTTGATGCTCTTCAGCGTCGCCACCACGGTCACGCTCATGACGCCCGGGATCTCCGCGGTCACCGATCTGCGCCGCTCGCCCAGGCCCTCCAGCCAGACCCAGGTGGGCAGGTTGACGAAGCTCTTGGCGTCGGGGCTCAGCTTGATCGTGGGCTCGGGCACGGTCAGGGACGCCCTGGCGATCTCGGCGAGCTCCCGGATCGTGATCCCGGCGGGCGGCGTCGTGCCCGGCGGGACGAACACGAACGGGTCGAGCGCCGCGAAGCAGACCTGGCCCTTCGGGTCGGAGGCGTCGTACGCCGGGCCCCACCAGCGTCCGTCCTTGCCGACCTTGTCCTTGAACTGCTTGAGGAACTCCTGGAAGCCCTCCTCGGACGCGTCCTTGGTGTACCTGAACCAGTAGTCGCGCAGGGCCTCCTGCGACTTCAGCATCTCGGCACCCGTCATGCCGGGCTCGTACCAGCAGGGGCGTTTGAGGACGTATCCGTCGGTGTTGCCGCCCTTGGCGCCGTTGCCGGAGATGACGATCCGAGAGTTGCGCAGCTCGATCCCTCTGGTCCGGCCGTGCTCGATGGGGCTGCCGGCCGTCTCGCCGGGGTCGTCGAGCTGGCCCAGCAGCATGAGGGCCGCGGTGGCCAGCGAGATCACGCGGTTCATCGCGCGCATCCTTCCTTGTCATAGAGGAATTCCCGGATCCGCCACACGCCGTCGTCGCCGCGGTGCGCGAGGGCCCTCTGGAGGTAGGGGGCGCGCATGATGGAGGGCTGGGGCGAGACGGCCTCGCCGCTGCTCGCGCTGACCACGCGTGCCTTCGACTCGTCCACGCAGGTGTCGATCTGCGCGCCCTTGTCCAGCACCTTCGTGACCCGCAGGCCGTACAGTCTGGCGACGCCCTTCACCCTTCTGTCCTCCTCGGTGTACCGGCGTACTCCGTCATACGCCTGGCGCACCGCCTGAAGTTCGAGATCCAGATCCTTCAGGTATCGATCGCTTCCCGAGACCATCACCTTGCGGGAGGTGAGGTACCAGTCGGTGATGACGCGCATGAGCGGGTCGCGCCGGGCGGGCCAGTCGATGTCGACCCGCAGCTTCCCGCCGCCGACCTCGACCGTCTCGACGCCGGGCGCGTCCGCGGAGGGCCGCGCCGAGCCTCCCGTCGCGGGCGCCGTCGCCGAGGCGGTCCCTGACGGGCCCTGCTGCGGCGTGTACGGCCGCTCGGCCTGCCCGCACCCCGCCACCAGCAGGACGAGCGCGATCACCGTCATACGTCTCATGCGGACGACTCCCTCACCACGTGGATGCGCCACGAGGGCAGCAGTTCCTCGATCAACGCCTCGGTCTCCGGGGCCATCCCGCCGCCGTACGGGTGGGAGGCGGCCCTGCGGGTCAGCACCTCGACCACGGCCCGCATGCGGACGGCGTCCCCGGTGGCGTGGGTGGCCCGCAGCAGGTCGCGCCAGAGCCCCTCGTCGTCGGTCGCCAGCAGCAATGCCGCCCGGACGGCCGCCACCGCCGCGTCCGGCTCGTCCTGGGCCAGCCGCAGCTCGCACAGCCGGTGGGCCGCGTCGGCCACGCCGGCCGCGACGTCGTACTCCAGGTCGTCGGCCGCCAGCCAGGCGTACCGGCCGGACGGGCGGTTGGCCAGGAGCGGGCCGCGTACCAGGCCGAGCGCCTTCTCCAGCAGGACGGTGCGGGCCGTCGGGTCGTGCCGGGAGCGGCGGACCAGCTCGCGGAACAGGGCCCAGTCCGTGCGGACCTCGGGGCCGAGCCTGAGCCGCCCGGCCTCGTCGACGTGCAGGTGCTCGGGGCCGAGCCAGTCGGCGACGCGGGCGATGGTGGCGTCCCTGACCATGGTCTGGACCCCGCGCGGCCACAACACGCCACCGAGCACGACGGGATGCACGCCGCCGGGATGCGTGGCCAGGTAGATCAGCAGCTCGGTGGCCAGCGCCATTCGGCCCTCTTCGAGGGGCGCGAGCCCGGCGATCTCGATCGGGCCGAGCATCCTGATCTCGACGGCGGGCGGGTGCAGGCCCTCCAGCGGCTCGGCCTCGGGGTAGGCCTCGCCGTCGAGCCGTCCGGCGGTGCGGAAGAGGTCGATCAGCGCCTTGTAGTGGCGGCGCGGCAGGAGTTGGGCCTCGACCTCGAAGCCCAGCTCGGCGATGCGCGCCTTGCCGTCGTCGCCGATCTCCAGCGTCCAGGTGGCGTGCGGGACGTCGCCGGCCAGGACGTACCCGGCGGTGTCCCGGCGGGCCAGCAGCGCCAGGCGGCGGGCCTCCTCGTGCGTGGGCGCCACGGCCGACAGCAGGTAGTGGGCGTCGCGCGGGCTGCCGGAGACGCGTCCGGTCAGCACCTCCCGGCGCGGGGCGGCGGTCGCCTCCAACTCGGGCAGCACCTCGGCCAGGCTGCCGACGGCCCTGATCCGGTCGGGGGCGATCACGGTCAGCTCCTCGCCGAACCCGACGAGCGTGATGCGCATGCGGTCGGACCAGCGGTTGGTGGCCAGCTCGACGGCGAGCGCGGCCAGCGCCGCGGTGGTCTGCGGGCCGCGGACGTTGATCAGGCCCTGCGCGGCCTCCAGGTCGATCAGCACCCGGCCGCTCGCGTCCGTGCCGATCGAGACCAGCCCCGGGTACGGCGCGCCGCCCGGCTGCTCCTCCAGCAGGCGGCCTTCGTGGGCGGGCAGGCGCCAGACCTGGCCGCCGTCCTGGGCCGTCCACGGCTCGGGCGGGTCGTCGTCCGGCGGGTGGATCCACAGGTCGAGCGTGCGCGGGGACAGGTGGGCGCCGTAGACGGTGGGCGGGGTGCGGTGCTGGGCGGCCAGCTCGGCGCCGAGCAGCCGCAGCCCGATGTCGAGGATGCGCGCGCCCGGCGCGTCGCCGCCCAGCCTGAGCGCGACCTCGGCCTGGGCGGCGTCGTCGCGCGGCCGGACGATCCGGCGCCCGAACATCCTGCGCCACAACTGCTCCCGCCGCCTCCTGGCCAGCAGAGCCAGCAGCCCGGCGGCGGCCAGCGAGGCTCCGGCCAGGTAGTCGATCAGGTCGAGGCTCTGGGCCTCCCTGATGGTGATCTCGGGCTGGTCCTGCCGGACGTCGGGCTTGCGGTGCCTGGCCTGGTCCTTGTCGCTCTTCTCGGTGGCCCTGCCCTCCGTGCCCTCCGTGCCCTCCGTGCCCTCCGTGGCCTTCTTGGCGGCGTGGTGCCGGGCGTCGGGCTGGGCGCGGGTGTGGGCCACGCCGGGGTGCTCGCGCAGCGTCTGCTCGCGGGACTGGCCGGCGGGGACGATGTGCACGTTCCTGGCGTCGTCCGGCATGTCGAGCACCCAGCCGGGCCTGATCAGGTCGGCCATGCGCAGGCGGGTGCCGTCCGGCTGCTCCTTGGCCTGGTTGAGTCGGTAAATTTCGGGATATCGGCGGCCGTCTCCCAGGCACTTCTCCGCGATCTCCCACAGGCTCTCGTGGTGCCTCCCGTGCGGGGGCTGCACGACGTACACCTTCTTGGTCTTGTGGGTCTCCAGCGTCTGCTCGACGATCGGCGCGGAGTAGGCGACCGCAGTGACCGGCGGCGCGGCGGGCGGCGCGGCCATCCGCGCGATGGGCGCGATCATGGCCCCGGCCGTGAACAGCAGCAGCACCGCGCCGACGAGCTTGTTGGCCAGCGCCTGCGTGCCGCCCGACAGCGGTACGCGGGCAGGCATCCCGACTCTTCGGACACCGGCGTACACCTCGACCAGCACGCACACGAAGAGCTGGAACCAGGCCAGCCACACCAGCAGCACCAGGACGGCCTGGATCGTGCTCGGCCCGGCCTCGGCGGTGAAGAACCGCAGATCGAGCATCTCGGACGTGACCGGCGGCCCGGCGAACCTGAGCAGCGCGTACGGCACCCCGCCCACCAACGCCACCAGCGCCACCAGCGCCGCGAGCCCGGCGAGCACGTCGCCGAAGGTCCGCCTGGCCGGGATGCGCGCAGGCGGCCGCCTGGGCTGGTGCCGCCCCGGGGGGCGCGCCGGCTCTCGCGTCGGCTCTCGCGTCGGCATCGCCGCTCCCTTCCTCCGTCCAGCGTCCTGCCTCGTGCGTTGCCCCGGCCACCGAGTGGCGGGAATCGGTCTACCTGGCTTCCGGGGCGGCCGTGGCCTCGCCGTTCATCTCCGAGCCCGGGAACCCGAGGGCCCCGAGGAAGAACGCCTCCCACCGCACCGAGACGCTGACCGTCACCTGGTCCTGCTGGACCGAGCAGGAGCCGCGGGCCACGCCGTCGCCGCCCTGGGCCGCGACGATCTCGTCGGCCCTGGCGCAGACCTGGCCCTCGTCCAGCAGGGCGACCTCGCCGCCGGTGCGCAGGCGGTCGACGTCGATCTTGTCCGCGCCCGCCCGCGCGGCCTGCTCGGCGACGTCGGCGGCGCGCAGCCGGGCGTTGATCGCCGCGCCGCCGTCGACCAGCAGCCCGGCCAGGAGGAACACCACGACCGAGAAGAGCACGGTGAAGACCGACATGGACCCCCGCTCCCCCGCCTTCACGGCTCCCTCCTGACGAGCTGCTCAAGGGGCACCACGGCGGTGCCCGTCAGCCGCTTGGCGCCGCCGAACCCGAGGAAGCCGAGGTCGAGCTCGCAGGTCACCTCCGCCTGCACCTGGCCGCCCGCCTCCCAGGTGGATCCGTCCAGGTTCACCGTGCTGGCGCCGCACTTGTCGTCCAGAGCGGTCTTGGCGGTGCTCTCCGCCGCGGCGCCGGCGTCGTCGAAGCTCCGCTGCACGGACGCGGCCCGCGCGGCGTCCCTGGCCGCGCCGTTGACCCGCCCCTGCGTCTCCACCAGCACCCCCGCCCCGACCAGGAACATGAGGAACAGCAGGAAGACGGGGGCGAGCATCACCGTCTCCACGGCCATCGAGCCGCGCTCTCCCGGCTTCATCGGCAGTCATCACCGCCGTTGTCGGGACGGAAGCACTCGATCGGCCCGCCCGCGGTCGCCGTGATCGTGAACGTGAGCGGCGGCAGCAGCGGCACGACCTGCACGGCGCTGCCCGTGACCGTGACGAAGCGCTGGTCGGGGTCGCGCTCGGAGGTGGTGGCCGCGGCGTTCTCCAGCAGCCGCGGGCCGACCGCCTTGACGATGTCGGTGGCCTTCGCCGTGGCCGCGCCCTGCCAGTCGCCCGAGTCGAACGGCGCCGACCTGGCCACCCGCGCGCCTTCCCTGGCCGCCGCCTCGGCGATCTGGCGACCGTGGAACCAGAGCGCGACCTGCACGACGAGGAGCGCGACCGCGAGGATGACCGGCATCAGCAACGCCAGCTCGATCACGGTCGCGCCCCGCTCACGAGTCTCCGCCACCACCGCCGCCGCCACCGCCGAACGTGCCCTGGATCTCGCTGGACTTCTGCTCGACCAGGGTCTTGATCAGCGTGGCCAGCCCGAGCGCGACGCCCGCGATGATGGCCGTGATGATCACCCATTCGACGGCGGAGGCGCCCCTGCTGGGCGCGGTGCGGGCGCGCTGGATCCGCACCCCCAGGTAGGCGGTGAGATAGACGATCCAGGGATGGTTCATCAGGCCCCCAACATCTTCATCGCGGCGGGAAAACTGAGAAAGATCACGAAACCGGCGCACAGGAGGAGCTGGGCCACGAGCATCGACTGCGAACGTTCGCCCGCGCGTCCCTCGATCTCGGCCAGTTCGCGCCGGCGCAGGGTGGCGGCCCTGGCGGTGAGCGAGGCGCGCACCTTGGCGCCGTCGTCGGCCACCAGGCCGAGCGCGGCCGACAGGTCGCGCAGCTCGTCGACGTTGATCTCCTCGCCGAGCTGGCCGAGCGCCTGCCACGGGGTGATGCCGACGATCCGGGCGCCGCCGAGCGCGTCGCGGATGCGGCCCATCGCCCAGTTGGGCTGCTCGCCGCTGACCGACACGGCCATCATCAGCGCCTCGGGCACGCCGCGCCCGCCCGCCAGGTTCATCGAGACCAGGTCGAGGAAGGCGCCCACGACGTGCCGGAAGTCGCGTCGCATGGCCGCGGCCTCCTTGCGGATCTGCAGGTCGGGCAGGAAGAAGAAGAGCAGCGCCACGAGCACGGCCGACCAGAACGGCACCGTGAACGACACGCCCCACCCCATGAGCGCCAGCCAGCCGAGCAGGATCGGGAAGGCCAGCAGGCCGCTCGCGGCGAGCAGCACCTTGGTGGCCAGGAACGCCTCGAACGAGCGTCCGAGCAGGGCCAGGTCGGACTTGACCGAGCGGGCCTCCCAGCCGCGGGCGCCGTAGAGGCGGGCCAGGCGGGCGCCGAGGCCGCGGCGGAACGCGCTGACCTCCTCGTCGGGCAGCAGGAGCTGGATGCGCGGGGCGTCGGCGTCCTCGCGCACGGCGTCGAGCGCCAGCAGCCGCGCCACCAGCCCGGGACGGGCCGGGAACAACGCGCGTACCAGCACGAACAGGCCGAGGCCGAGCACCGCCCCGGCCAGCACGCCCTCAACCATGGCCGCCTCCCCCCATCAGCAGCCGGGTCGGCTTGTCGAACCTGGCCAGCCGCCGCATCCACGCGAACCCGGCGCCGAACAGGCCGCCGACGACCACGAGCACGGCCTGGCCGAGGGTGGAGCCGTACTCGCTGACGTAGGCGGGGTTGAACAGGATGAGCAGCCCGGCGAAGACCAGTGCCGTGATCACCACGATCTGCACGCTGCGCCTGGTCGAGCGGCGTTCGGCCTCGACGCGGCGGCGCATGTCGAGCTCCTCGCGGGCCGAGACGGCGAGCGCGCCGAGCACGTCGCGCAGGCCGGGGCCGCGCAGCCGGGAGTTGAGGATGAGCGCGGCGATCACCAGATCGGCCGAGGGGTCGTCGAGCTCGTCGGCGAAGCGGGACAGCGCCTCCGGCAGCGCCATCCTGGTGTGCAGGCGGTCGACCATGGCCCGCAGGTGGGGCCGGAGCGTGGGCGCGGCGGCCCTGATCGAGGACGGGATGGCCTGCTCCAGCCCGGCCGCCCCGGCGATGGTGTCGCGCAGCGACTCGGTCCAGGCGGCCAGCCCTTCCAGGCGGCGCATGGCGGCGCGTTCCTCGGCCGCGCCGCCGGACAGGCCGCGCCAGGCGAACACCAGCAGCACCGTGCCCACCGCCATGACCGGCCAGCCCGTGACCACCAGGACCAGGCCGGCGGCCACCGCGGCGACGGCGGTGCGGGTGGTCAGCATCTTGACGAGCGGGCGTCTGGGCTGGGACGGGCGGCGGCGCAGGCCGTACAGGGCGAGGAAGAACAGGAAGAGGCCGCCGCCGGCGGCCGCGCCCGCCACCATCGCGAGCGGGTCGAGGTCGAACGCCATCCTCACCAGCCTCCCGGGTTGTAGCCGTGGGCGACGAGCTCCTCCAGGCACGAGACCGGCGCGTGCGGGACGGCCGTGCCGTCGGGACCGGGCACGAACACCTCGCTCGACAACACGCGGCCGTCGCAGCCGTTGACCTCGCGGATGCTGGAGACGTAACGCCGCAGGGTGCCGCCGACGTGGTAGTCGTTGCGCTTCTCGATGAAGACGACGAAGTCGATCGCGCCCGCGATGAGCATGTGCGTGGCGTCGATGGGCAGACGCTCGCCGGCCTGCAGGGCGTAGGTGGCGATGCGGTTGAAGACCTCCATGCTGGAGTTGGCGTGGATCGTCGACAACGAGCCGTCGTTGCCCTGGGTCATCGCGTTGAGCATGGTGACGATCTCATCGCCCAGCACCTCGCCGACGATGACGCGGCTGGGGTTCATCCGCAGCGAGCGCCTGACCAGCTCGGCCATGGAGATCTCGCCCTGGCCCTCGGAGTTGGGCAGGCGCTGCTCGAAGGCGACGACGTTGGGGTGGAGCTCGGGGAACTGGTCCAGGCCCAGCTCAAGGGCGCGTTCGACGGTGATCAGGCGCTCACTGGGCGGGATCTCGTTGGCCAGCGCCCGCAGCAGGGTGGTCTTGCCGGCGTTGGTGGACCCGGCGATCATGAGGTTCTTGCGGGCGGCGACGGCGGCCGTCAGGAACCTCCCGACCTCCGGGCTGATCGTGCCGTTGCCGGTCAGGTCGGACAAGAAGACCTTGCCGAGACGGGAGCGGCGGATCGACACGGCCGGGCGCACGGTCACGTCCATGACCGCGCTCAACCGGGAGCCGTCGGGCAGCCGCAGGTCGAGCTGGGGGTTGGCGGTGTCGAACGGCCTGCTGGACAGCCCCGAGTACGCCGCCAGGATCTGGATCAGCTCGACCAGCTCGTCGTCGGACTCGGCGACCGGGTCCTGCATGAGCTCCTGGCCGTCGGCGTAGCTGACGAACACGCGGTCGCAGCCGTTGATGTCGATGTTCTCGACCTCGGGGTCGTCGAGCAGCGGCTGGAGTCGGCCCACGCCGAACAGCGCGGCGTGGATGCCGGCCGCCAGGGCCTCCTCCTCCTCGATGGTGGGCGGCGTGCGGCCGAGGCCGATCTCGTTGCGCGCGTGCTCCTCCAGCACCTGCGAGATCAGCGCCCTGGCGAACTGGCGCTCGTCCTCGCCGGACATCGGCGGGACGCCGCTCGCCTGGTCGATCCGGCGCTGCTGGGCCAGCCGGTCGCCGACCTCCTGGCGGAAACGTTTGACGAGCGTGTGGTCGATCATCGGTGGCTCACCAGCCTCGCGGCGAGGTCCCGGGCCGTGCGGATGAGCAGGGACCGGTCGAGCCGGCCGCCCCACTGCCCGCGCAGCAGCTCGGCGCCCTTGGCGTCGTGGGCCAGCCCGTGGACGAACTGGACGATGGGCCCGACGATCCTGCGCACGTCTTCGATCGAGGCCCGGTAGTTGCGCGGGTCGGCGATCACGACGACGCCGTGCGCCTTGGTGATCTGGAGGCGTTCGCGCAGGTGGGCGACGTGGTCGAGGGTCGCCCTGGTGAGCAGGAGCACCTGCTCGGCCTCGGCGAGGAGGTCGGCGATCTGCGGGTGGGAGCCCAGGCGGCCGCAGTCGGCGATCACGTCGGCGTCGGGGATGGCGGCCAGCGACCTGCCCAGCGGGCCCCAGAGCCAGGTGAGCCCGGCCGCCTGCTCGCCGTGGGTGAGCCCGGCCAGCACGTCGAGCCCGCCGATGATCTTCTGCGTGTGCTGGTGGATCTGGGCGGGTTCGAGGCCCCTGCGGGCGGTCGCGCCGAGCGTGAGCAGGCCCTTGCCCGGGTTGAGCACGCCGCCGTCGGCGGCGGGCAGCCGGTAGGCGAGGTCGCCGCCGGCCGGGTCGCACTCGGCCAGCAGCACGGGCCGCGGCCACACCGCCGCGAGGGCGGTGGCCGCGGTGGTCACGCCGGGCGCGCCCTTGTCGGCGGCCAGAACGATCAGCGCCACGTCAGCGCGCTCCCGGGAGCTCGGCCACCGCGATCTCTCCGCTGGAGGCATAGGCGAGTATTTGCGGTGAGTCCGACGAATCGACGATCACGGTGATCTGGCCGGAATTGCCGCCGGTCCGGTTCTTGTCGCCCGTGCTGAACACGAGCGCGCTCTCGGCCAGTACGCGACTTTGCCCCTGAGCCGTCCGGTTCGGCACGTACACGACCTGGACGCGGTCGCCCTGTTGAATGCCGGCGGGCATTTGGCCGGGTTTGAGGGCGAGGCCGACGGTCGCCTTTCCCGGGCCGAGTTCGTCGCTGGCCTTGCTGCCCATCTGGTTGGTCAGCAGGGTGCCCGGCAGGATCGTGACCGCGGCGAAGCTCTTGGTCACCTCCGACCGCCGGGACCAGGGGACGTAGTCGACGCCCGTGTCCGAGGCGATCTTCACCTCTTCGAGCATGCCGTCCACGAACTCCTGGCCCGCGCCGACCTGCTGGGTGATCCTGATGGCGGAGACGCGGTCGCCGCTGCGCAGCACGAGCAGCGTGGTGGCCAGCGCTCCGCCGAGTATGAGCAGGACCGCCAGCGCGGCGAGGGCCGGCTTGCGTTCGCGTGGGGGCACGGGGAGCTTGCGCGAGGCCGGGCCGGACAACCCCGCCGCCGCGTTGTCGGCGACAGGTTTTTCACTGGTCCTCATGGGTGGGGGGCTCCCATTGTGAAATGCGGAATTCACGCCCATTATGTGGGGCGCCCGGGTGGGGCGTGGGCGGAATGCGAGGACCCATGCTTGTTTCGCAGGTGGCGCGATGTCAACCCGGAATAATCGATGCCTATTGTCTCTACCAAGTTGACGAATACCGATTTATCGGCATGCTGGTCACAGTTTTATCTTCAGTCGCATTAATCACAACTTTTTCAGGCTTGATCGTGACGCTGGGCGCGCGAGTTATCCACAGAACCGCGTTCTCATGCCGGTGGCGTCAACCGGGACACCTACTCTCGCTTCTGGCGCTACCTTGGCGCCCGAGGTCGAGCGAGGAGACGGCACATGCGGATCATGCTCACCGTGCTCGGCGAGCAGGGCGACCGCGACGTCGTGATCGACGGCGACGGCGGCGCCACGGTGGCCGGGGTGACCGAGGCGCTGAGCGGGCGCACGTCCATGGCGAAGGTCGTCCAGCTGCCGCGGACGCGCGCGCCCTACGGCCTGGCGCCCGAGGCCGGGGTGCGGGGCGGGGCCGAGGCGCGCATCCCCCGTCCGCGCGTCCCCGACCGGCTCCACGTCCCCGCCGACGTGCCCGGTGAGTCCGGCGCGCTGCTCTGGCGTGACGGGCGTCCGCTCGATCCGCGGGCGCCGGCGGCGGCCGTCCTGCGCGACGGCGACAAGGTCACGCTCGACCCGCGCCTGGCCCGCGCCACCGTGGTCGAGGAGCCCGGCGGGGTGGCCGAGATCCGCGTGATCGGCGGCCCGGCGGCGGGGGCCGTCCACCGGCTGGGGCTGGGCGTGCACGTCATCGGGTCCGACCCGACCTGCGCGATGGCCGTCGCCGATCCCCTCCTGGCCGCCGAGGCCGTCGCCGTGCGCGTGACGCCTGACGCGATCACCGTCGAACGGGCGCACCGGCAGAGCTCCGGGCAGCCCTCCAGGCTGAAGCTGAAGGGGCGGTGGGCCGAGGAGGTGGCCGAGCTGACCGCGCGGGTCGCCGAGCGGGAGGCGGCCGAGTTCGCCGCCGAGCAGGGCGACATGCCCGAGCTCGACGGCAGGGCGCTCACCGGGCCCGCCGAGTGGCCCGACCAGGCGGTGCTGACCTGCGGGTCCTCGGTGTTCGTGCTCACCTCCATCGAGCCCAAGGACGCCCACCTCGCGCCCAGGGGCGAGGGCGGGCTCGCCTACAACCGGCCGCCCAGGCTGCGCCGTCCAGAGCCGGAGCGCAGGTTCGTCAAGCCCAAGGAGCCCACCAGATCCGAGGGCATGCGGCTGCAGTTGCTGGCCGCGTTCCTGCCCGCCGTGCTCGGCGTGACGCTGGCGTTCGCCCTGCACGCCCCCTATTACCTGCTCGTCGCCCTGATGACGCCGATCATCATGATCGGCCAGTGGGTCAGCGACCGCCGCCACGGCAGGAAGAAGCACAAGCAGGCGCTCAAGGAGTTCGGCGAACGCGTCCGGGCCTACGACGAGGAGGTCGAGCGGGCCAGGGCCGCCGACGAGGCCGCGCGCAGGTCCGACGCGCCCGACCCGGCCCAGGTCTTGCTCACGGCGACCGGGCCGCGCAGGCGTCTGTGGGAGCGCCGCATCCACGACGCCGACTCCCTGCGGCTGCGCGTCGGCCTCGCCGACCTGCCCGCCAACCTCGACCTGTCGGAGGAGCAGGGCGGTCCGATCGAGCCGCCGCTCTGCCGCGCCGTGCCGGTGGCGCTGGCCATGCGCCGGCTCGGCGTCGCGGGCGTCACCGGCCCGCGCGGGGCCGCGACCAGCCTGGCCGGCTGGCTGATCGCCCAGGCCGCCACCCTGCACAGCCCGCGCGACCTGGCCATCGTGGTCGTGTCCGCGCGCGCCGACGGCGAACGCCGCTGGGGCTGGACGCGCTGGCTGCCGCACTGCGCCCCGCGTGCGGGCGAAGACTGCGTGGCCCTGGTCGGCACCGACCCCGAGTCGGCCGCCCGCCGCGTCGCCGAACTGGCCGCGCTCATCGACGAACGCCAGAACACCGCCATCCCCGAGTTCGGCAAGATCCCCACAGGCTGGGACGATCTGGGCGGCCCCGAGAAGCCCAGCTTCTCCTCCTACGACGTCCGTCCGCACGACGTCCTGGTGATCCTCGACGGCGCCCAGATCCTGCGCGGCCTGCCCAACATGCCCCAGGTCCTGCGGCAGGGCCCCCGGTCCGGGGTGTTCACCCTCGCCATCGACGACGACCAGCGGCTGCTGCCCGAGGAGTGCCAGACGGTGGCGGCCTGCGGCTCCGACGGCCTCGTCCGCCTGCTCGGCGGCGGTCTCGACGTGATCGGGCCGGTGCTGGGCGACCTGGTCTCGTCCGCCTGGTGCGACCGGCTGGCCAGGGCGCTGTCCCCCATCCGCGACGTGAGCCGGGACGATCCGTCGGGCAACCTGCCCGGAGCCGTCCGCCTGCTCGACCTGATGGGCATGCCCGACCCGTCCGGCAAGGAGCTGGCCGGCCGGTGGCGGGCCCGCGGCACCACCGAGGCGCTGATCGGCGTCGGCCCCGACGGCCCGTTCTCGGTCGACCTCAAGCTCGACGGCCCCCACGGGCTGATCGCCGGCACCACCGGCGCGGGCAAGTCCGAGCTGCTGCAGACGCTGATCTGCTCGCTGGCGGTGGCCAACCGGCCCGACCAGCTCACGTTCGTGCTGATCGACTACAAGGGCGGCGCGGCCTTCAAGGAGTGCGTACGCCTGCCGCACACCGTCGGCATGGTCAGCGACCTCGACGGGCACCTGACCCAGCGGGCCCTCGACTCGCTGGCGGCCGAGATCCGGCGCAGGGAACGCCTGCTGCTGGCGGCGGGCGCCAAGGACATCGACGACTACGCCGGCCAGGCCCCCATGCCGCGCCTGGTGCTGATCATCGACGAGTTCGCCGCGCTGGTGGCCGAGCTGCCCGACTTCGTGGCCGGCCTGGTGGACATCGCGCGGCGGGGCCGTTCGCTGGGCATCCACCTGATCCTGGCCACCCAGCGGCCGGCCGGCGTGGTCACGGCCGACATCCAGGCCAACACCTCGCTGCGGATCGCGCTGCGGGTGACCGAGCCCGCCGAGTCCACCGACGTCATCGACCTGCCCGACGCGGCCGCGATCTCCAAGTCCACCCCTGGCCGGTGTTACGTGCGGTCGGGGGTGGGGGCGGCGATCGCCGTCCAGACGGCCAGGGTGGGCGGGCGGAGCCCCGCGCGGGTTCCGTCCGCCGGGGGGCCGGCCGGGCGGGTGCGGGTGCTCGACGTCGACTGGCGATCGCTCGGCAGGCCGCTTCCGCCGCCTCCGGAGCCGGCCGAGGAGTCGGCGGTCACCGATCTCGGCCTGGTCGCGGACGCGCTCGTCGAGGCGGGGCGGTTGGCGGGGGTCCCGGCCCAGCCGAGCCCGTGGCTCGACCCCCTGCCCACCCACCTGGTGCTCGACCTGCCCGCCGCCCCGCCGGAGGGCTCGCTCGGAGCCGGGCACGCCGGTCCCGCGTCGCCGTACGAGGGGGCTGGGGTGCCGGAAGGTGCGGCTGGGGTGGCGTACGAGGTGGCCGGCGGCGGGTTCGAGGAGGTGGCGCCGTTGGCGTTCGGGGTGACCGACCGTCCGTGGCGGCAGGATCGTTGCCCGCTGGCGCTCGACCTGGCCGACGGCGGCCACCTGCTGATCGCGGGCGCCCCGCGTAGCGGCCGCTCGACGGCGTTGCGGACCATCGCCGGCGCCATCGCGGCCCGGACGTCGCCCGCCGACGTGCACGTCCATGCGGTGGACTGCGGCTCGGGCGCGCTGTTGCCCGTCATGGCGATGCCCCACTGCGGCGCCGTCGTCACCCGCGACCAGATCGAACGGGTGGAGCGGCTGCTCGGCCGGCTGCGCGCCGAGGTGGGCCGCCGCCAGCAACTGCTGGCCGAGGCGGGTCACGCCTCGCTCGCCGAATACCGCCAGGCCGGTCACCGCCTGCCGTGGCTGGTGTTCATGCTCGACCGCTGGGAGGGCTTCGTCGCCGCGTTCGAGAGCTACGACTACGGCCGCCTGATCGAAGCCCTGCTCCAGCTCCTGCGCGAGGGCCCGGCGGTGGGGTTGCGCGCGGTGGTCACCAGCGACCGGTCCGGCCTGCTCGGCCAGGTCTCGACGGTCTTCGACGACCGCCTGCTGCTGCGCCTGTCCGACACTGCCGACTACGGGCTGGCCGGGTTCCCGCTCAAGGGGCTGCCCGTGTCCATGCCTCCGGGCCGTGCCCTGTCGCTGGGCGAGCACGGCATCACCGAACACCACATCGCCCTCCTCTCCGCCGACCCCGCGGGCCCCGCCCAGGTCGCCGCCCTCCAGGCCCTGGCCCGCAGCGCGAGCCCGCAGGCCGCCGGGCGTGGGGGGCGCCCCGGGGAGGGCGAACAGCCGCTGCGCGTCGACGCGCTGCCGATGCGGGTCACCGCGTCCCAGACGATGGACCTCGATCCGGCGTTCACTCCGCCGTCCCCGCTGTGGGCGCTGGTCGGGGCGGGTGGGGACGCGCTCACCCCGCTCGGCGTCGACCTGCTGGCCCACGGGCCGGGCGCGGTGATCGCGGGGCCGTCGCGGTCGGGGCGGTCGTCCGTCCTGGTGACGGCGGCGCGGTCGCTCATCGCCGCGGGCACGCCGGTCGTCGCCGTCGCTCCCAGACGAAGCCCGCTGCGCGACCTGGCGGACGCGGTGGCCGTCCTCGACGGGAACGCCGCCGACCTATCCGAACTGGTCGCTGACCTGGGCCAGTACGTGGTGGTCGTGGACGACGCCGAACTGGTCAACCCGGACTCACCGCTGGGCACGTCCCTGGAGGAGGTGCTCCGCTCGGGCAGGGACGGCGATCACGGCCTGCTGATCGCCGGCTCCACCGGTGACCTGGCGGTCGCCTATCGCGGGTTCGTGGCCGAGACCCGCAAGTCCCGTACGGGCGTGCTCCTGTCGGTCCAGGGCCCGACCGACGGCGACCTGTTCAGCATCCGCCTGCCCCGCGGGGCCGGCGGCGGCCCACCTGGCCGCGGCCTCCTGGTCACCACCGGCAACATCACCCCCATCCAAACAGCCCTCCCCGACACCTCCTGACCCACCACCCACCCAACCTCCCTCCGCGAGCCGCCCGAGCCACTCAGCCGTAGCCACCCGACCCATCCCACGTCGCCCACCCCTTGAGGACCGCACGGGTCCAGGCGGCCTGGGCATGGCATCCGAGGTCAGGCTCGTCGGACGGGGAGGGGGTTCAGGGCCCACGCCACCGCGGCCGGTCGGCCTCCCTGGGGCCCGATGCGTGCGGGTGGCGGCGTTGTGGGGGTCAGGAGTCGTCGGCGGGGAGGGTGTACATGCGGACGTACAGCGGGCGGGCGTCGGGTGGGGCCTCGTCCGCGGGGTGGCTGTATTTCAGGAGCAGGGCCACGTAGGCGTCGTGGAACTCCCTGAGCTCGTCCTTGGTCATGCGGGCGAGACCCCGGGAGCCCTTCACCCAGTCGGGGTCGGTCTGGAAGGCGGCGGGGAGGCGGTCCAGCAGGGCGCGGTCCTCCTCCAGCCCGATCCGGTGGAACTCGGTCAGGACCGCCTGATCCTCCGGGCCGAGGTCGCCGGGCTCGGGGAGGCGGATGTCCCTGGGGAGTTTGGCGCGGCGCCACCAGCGTTCGCGGCCGGAGGAGCGTTCGGGGATCTCCTCGATGAAGCCGTACTTCTCCAGTTGGCGCAGGTGGTAGCTGGTGGTGCCGGTCTTGGCGCCGAGCAGCTCGCCGAGGGTGGTGGAGGTGGCTGGGCCATGGATGTTCAGGTGGGTCAGCATGCGGCGGCGCATGGGATGGGCCAGGGCCTTGAGCCGGTCGGGATCGTGGAGCACCAGGGGCTCGTCGTCCTTCATGAGGAGCAGGCTAGTCCTTGAGGACGATATCTGCAGACATCTCTTTGCCGAGATATCTCTGCAGACTACTGTCGGCAATATGCGAAACCTCTTCACGGCCTCTGCCGCCGTCTCCCTCAGCGCCGTCGCGGGCGTCGTGTTATGGCTCAGTACGCCCGGACTGGGTCGTGCCGCCCCCGCCGCCGACGTCACCTCGAACGCCGCAACGACGGCCGATCTCGGCCAGAAGGCCGCAATGACCGGTGAAGGACGGCGCGGCGCTGGGGCCGGGGCGGTCGAGCCCGATCGCGCGGGACCGGCAGTTCCGGGCGGTCTCACCGTTCCCGGCGGCCTGGCGGTTGCCGGTGACCTGGCGGCTGTTGGCGGCCAGGCGGCTAGTGGTGGCCACGCGGCTCCCGGTGGCCTTGCGGTTCCGGGTGACCTGACGGTTCATGAGGTGACGTTCCGCGGCAGCGGTGGGCTGGAGATGCACGGCAGCGTGATCAGCCCGTCGGCCAGCGCGATCAGCCCCTCAGGTGCCGGCAGCGCGGCCCAGGCCGGAGGCAGAGCGCAGGCCGGGGGCACAGCCGAGGTCGGGGCTAAGGGCCAGTCCGGAAGCATGGCCCAGACCGGAGGCACGTTCCAGACCGGGCGCGCGACCGGGCTGAGCCGGGACGACCTCGCCGGGGAGGGCGCGAGCGGTGGGGGTGGGCGGGCTGGGGTTGTGTTGGTGCATGGGGCGGGGACGGGGACGTCTCGGGAGAAGTTGCTGGGTGAGGCCGTCGCCTTCGCCCGGCAGGGCCTGACCGTGCTGATCTACGACAAGCGCTCGGTGAACTATTCGCTGTTCCATCGGTCGTACGCGCAACTCGCCGACGACGCGCTCGGCGCGGTCGCGACGCTGCGCAAGGAGCCCGGGGTCGATCCCGGCAAGGTCGGTATCTGGGGGCTCAGCGAGGGCGGGTGGGTGGCGCCGCTCGCCGCCTCCAAGTCCAAGGACATCGCGTTCGTGGTGGTGGTCGGGGCCAACGCGTTGCAGCCCCTGCGGCAGCAGACGTGGGCCGTGGCGGCCGGGTTGCGCAAGGCGGGGGTAGGCGGGTCGCTGGTCGAGCACGCCGAGCCCAAGCTGTACCGGGTGATCGCGGACGGGGACATGTTCCCCGAGCCCTACTACGATCCCGAGCCGGTCCTGGCCGCGGTGCGGCAGCCGGTGCTGGCGATCTGGGGCGTGCACGATCTGCTGACCCCGCCTCGCGAGACGCCGCCGATCTTCCGCGCGGCGTTGGAGAAGGGCGGCAACAGGCGGTACACGTTCCGGTTTTTCGAGAAGGCCGATCACGCGGCTCATGTGACCCCGGACGGCGGCGTCACGCGTCTGCCCGAGCTCGCTCCCGGTTACGCCGAGCTGGTGGGCGGCTGGGTGGCGAAGGCGACCTCGGGTCAGGCTCCGGTCGCGGAGGTGTCGGGGCCCGCGCCCGTCCAGGCGGAGGACTCCGTCGGGACGCCGCCACCCGCGTGGTGGGAGTCGGCCTTCGCGCAGACGGCGGTCCTGGCGCTGTTCCTGGCCGGGTTCGCCGGATATCCGGCGGTCGCCGTGGTCCGGCGGATCCGGGGCCGCGGCGCGGCCCGGCCCACACCGACCAAAGAAACGACAGCCGCCCACGCCACGCCGACCGCGAAAACGGCAGCGGTCCGGGCCACGTCGGCCAAAGAAACGGCAGCGGTCCGGAGCACGCCGACCAAAGAAACGGCGGCGGTCCGGGGCACGCCGGCCAAGGGGACGGCGGCGGCTCGGGTGGTCAGCGCCGGAGGGCTCGCGGCGGCGCTGGGCGGGTTCGCCTACCTGTTCTACCTGATGTCCACCGGCGGAAAGCTGGCCGCGCCCGGTCCGATGCTCCTCGGCAGGCCGCTCGTCTGGCTGGCGCTGCAGGCCGTCGCGGTGGCCACCGTCGTGGCGACGGCGCTGGCAGCGCGCACGTGGCGGCGCGAACGCGCGACCGGCGAGCGGGTACGGCTGGGCCTGCTCGTCGCGGCGGGCGTGGCCTTCGTTCCGTGGGCGTTCTATTGGGGTTTGCTACTTCCGTAGAGGTTCATGACACAAGAGCGTTCTATGCTGATCCCTGCGATACGGGAGAGGTGAGATGCAGACCCGGAAGGACCTCTACCAGGCTCATCGGCTGATGCAGCAGCGCCTGGGCATGGCGTTGCTGCAGGCTGAGCCCGATGTGCCGGAGACGCCCATGCGGCGGCACAACGTGGCGATGTTCTGCGGCGTGCTCGTGGGCGTGCTCATCGCGGCGGTGTTCGGGATCTGGGGGCTGCTCAAGCCCGGCGGGGCGACGAACCTGACCGAGGCCGGCCAGCTCCTGGTCGAGGAGGAGACGGGCGCCACCTACGTCTACAGCCAGGAGCAGGGGCGGCTGCTGCCGACCGCCAACTACGTCTCGGCGCTGCTGCTGCTCGACGCGACCGACTTCAAGGTGCGCAACGTCTCCGCCGCGTCGCTGGCGACGCTGCCGCGCGGGCCGCTGGTGGGCATCGCGGGCGCGCCGGACAGCCTTCCGGCCCGCGAGAAGCTGGTGAAGGGCCCGTGGTCGGCGTGCGTGACCGAGCCGGCGCAGGCCGCCGGGGCGCGGGGGCCGTACGTCACGCTGGTGGGCGGACAGGACGTCGGCGGGACACCCGTGGGCGGCGACGCGCTGGTCGTCACGGATGGCCAGCAGGGCTGGGTGGTCTGGAACGACCGGCGCATGAAAGTGACCGAGACGGGTGTGCGCGCGCTCAACGCCCATCCCAGAAGAGTGCCCTCGACCTGGATCAACGCGATCCCTCCCGGCCCCGACTTCATGCCGCCGCCCATCACCGGCCTGGGCCGGCGCGCCGTCGCCCCCGGGGGCGGCAAGGGTGCGGTCGGTCAGGTCTACACCGTGAAGGGCATGGGCGGGGCTCCCGACCGCTGGTACGTGCTGCTCGCCGACGGGCTCGCCCCCGTCAACCTCACCCAGGCGACGCTGCTGCTCGCCGACCCGAGGACCAAGGCCGCGTACGGCAGGCGCGCCGCCGTCCCGCTCGAGATCGACGCCGCCACCGCGAACGGCCGGACCTCCCGCGAGACCCTCACGGTCGGCGGCCTGCCGACGAGCCTGCCCAGAACGGTCACGTCCTCGGCAGCGCTGTGCGCGGTGTACGCCGACACGCAGAACGGCTCAGCGCAGGCGAAGATCACGGTCGGCGCGACGATGACCATTCCCGTGCCCACGTCCCGGAGCGACCAGGAGCACTTCGACCAGGTGCTGCTGCCCGCCGGCGGCGCGGCCCTGGGCGGCCTGCTGCCCGGGGACGGCCAGAAGGCGTTCGTGCAGACCTACTTCCTGCTCACCGACCAGGGCAGGAGGTTCCCGCTGCAGACCGGGGACCAGATCAACAAGCTGGGGTACGGCGCCGAGGACGTCACGCCGGTGCCCTACAACCTCGTCCATCTGATCCCGGAGGGC
This sequence comes from Nonomuraea sp. NPDC048881, assembly GCF_040649795.1. NCBI lineage: Bacteria > Bacillati > Actinomycetota > Actinomycetes > Streptosporangiales > Streptosporangiaceae > Nonomuraea > Nonomuraea sp. NPDC048881. Next base: position 281,404 of record NZ_JBEZGC010000001.1, on the reverse strand, counting down.
CCGGCGCTCGACCCGACGGCGGCGCGCTCACCGGTGCAGGTCACGGCCCAGTGAGCGGCGGCCCCGGCCCGGCGGACGCCGGGCCGGGGCCGCCGGGCCGGGGCCGCCGGACGAGGTGCGGGGTCAGGGTCAGATGAGGCCGCTGGCCGTCGTCAAGTCAGGCATGCCGCCGTTCTTGCGCTGGAGGGTGCCGGGCTTCTCCTCCCCGTTGCTGACGTACTCGAGGTCGCTGGGCCCGAATTTGGCGTTCGGGCGGCCCTTGTCGATGACCTGGGTCATCATGGCGCACATGCCGTTCACCGTGGCCAGGATGCCCGCGAGCATGGCGGCGGACTTGACGTTCTTGCCGACGATGCCCCTGAGGATCTGGGCGAGCGCGATCAGGATGCCGTTGATCTGCCCCCGCATCACCACCGCGACGAAGATGGGGACGATGAAGGTCAGCCATTTCGCGGCGGCGAGGGCCGTCGTGATCGCGGCCACCAGACAGGCGACGTAGACCGCATAGTGGTAGAGCGTGGCGATCGTGTCCATGCCGCTGGAGACGTTCTGGAAGTAGGCCGACGCCGCCTTCACCTGCTGGGCGAAGTCGTCCGCGGACTTCTTGAACACCTCCCAGGCCGGCCCCGTCCAGTACTCCTTGCTGGCGACCTCCTCGGCGAGCTTGACGATCGCGCTGCTGATGGCCTCGAAGTCCAACCCGTCCTCGCCGACGACGGGCGCCAACCACTCCATGGCCGCCTTCGCCACGGCACCGGGGTTGGACACGAGGGCGCCTACCATGATCGCGACGTTCCTGGCCAGCGGGTACTCGAAGAGCACCGCGGCGTTCGCGGTCGCCACGCCGGCCGCGGCGAGGATCAGCCAGCGGTCTTCTTCGTATGCCATGTCGTCTTCCTTCTCACTCGCCGAGGACCGGCGGCGCGATGTCCATGTCGTCGAGCCAGTCGTTCTCGTCGCCGCGCACGTACTCCGGCTTCTCCCGCTCGCGGTTCTGCTCGTTGCCGGCCGCGCCGCCCGACATGGGCATGAACGGCATGCCCGACATGCCGGCCGCGCCGGCGCCGCGCAGGCCGCCCGCGGCCGCCGCTCCCGCGCCCGTGGTGGTCCCGCCGGAGCCCGACGAGCCACCGAAGCCGCCCGACGTGGGGAAATCGATGGGACGGCCGGTCAGGTTGCCGGTGCTGGGAATGGCGGAGTTCAGGGCGTTGGGGTCCAGACCGGACAGCTTGGTCTGGGACGGGTCCGGGAGCGTGCTCTTGAGGTCCGGGACGTCGGTGTTGTGGTTGAGCTGATCCTCGATGGAGGGCGTCTTGGGCAGGTTCGCGTTGATGGCGTTGGGGTCGGGCAGGTTGCTGTCGGGGAGCTTGTTGTCCGGGAGCTTGTTGTCCGGCAGCTTGTTGTCGGGGAACTTGTCGTCCGGCAGCTTGTCGTCGGGGAACTTCTTGTCCGACAGCTTGTCGTCAGGGAGCTTGTAGTCCTGCAGCTTGTCGTCGGGGAACTTCTTGTCCGACAGCTTGTCGTCGGGCAGGTTCATCGGCGGCAGGCCGCCGCCGGGGCCGCCGCCCAGCTTGGACGGATCGATGCCGCCGCCGGGGGGAGGGCCGTCGCCGTACTCCTTGATCAGGCCGTCGTTGTCCTTGTCGACCTTCTCGTAGTTCTTCTCCAGCTGCTCCAGCGCCGTCTTGTAGTCCTTCAGGACGGACCTGGCCATGGCGACCGTGTCGCCGGCGCCGTTCTTGATCTGCTCGTGGGCGTAGGAGAGGCCGAGGCCGACGACGCCGAACCCGGGGGATTCGATGTTGATCCCCTTCGTGTTCGTCTCGATCTTGCCCATGCCCGGTTCCTGGTCGGCGATGTCGCTGCCCAGTTTGCTGATCTTCTTGTCGGTGAACCGGATCGTGGCCCCGCCGAGGCCCGCCGGGGATAGTCCCAGGCTGGCGGCGGAGTTCTCCCCTGCGCCCATCTGACCCTCCCTGTCCGAAAACTGCGTTTTGCACAGTCCTGGCTACGATATCGACAAATATCAACTTTTAGCGTGAACACTTTGCGAATGATCTAGACTGGCCGTTGATCAGGATGGCAGCCTTTCCCACATGCGGATCAAGACCCTGATTGTGGGCGTGTGTGGCATCGCCGCGCTGCCCCTCACCGGCACGAGCGCGGCCGGCGCCAGCGCCGCCGTCGTCCACCAGCTTCCGTTCCCGTGCGGCGAGACCTGGACCGGCGACAGCAACGACAGCAGCGCGCACACCGGTGGCTACGAGATCGACTTCAACGGCTCGTACGGCGACGGCAACGCCGACATGGGCCGTACCGTGGTGGCCTCGGCAGCCGGCAAGGTGATCATGTCGGAGTACCGGACCACCGACGGCTTCGGCAACGTGGTCAAGATCCGGCACTCCGACGGCAGCGTCTCGCTGTACGCCCACATGAAGAAGCGCACGGTCTCCCCGGGCGCGAACGTCGCGCAGGGCCAGCAGATCGGCCAGGTGGGCAACACCTCGGCCAAGTACAAGGGCATCATCGCCCACCTGCACTACGAGCAGCGCACGTCGTCGGGCAAGATCGTGGCGGCCAAGTTCAACGGCACCACCTTCGGCTACAGCCACCAGACGCTGAAGTCGAACAACTGTCAGGGCGGCGGCGGCACGCCCGCGCCCGCCGACCCGGGCAAGCCCAGCACCGGCGGCGGCGGCAACCCGTACTCGGCCGAGCAGATCTGCGGCGCGGGCTACAAGCAGATCGACTCCGCGCCGCTCGGCAACCAGGGCCGGGTCGTCCTGCTGTACTCGGCCTCCACCGGCCAGAACTGCGTCACCACGCTGCGCAACAGCGGCTCGGGCAAGGCGGCCGTGCGGGCCTACCTGGAGGTCAAGGGCAAGGCCAGGAGCACCGACGCGGGCAGCTACCAGTACTACGCCGGCCCGGTCCGGGCCAAGGCCCTGCGTACCTGCGTCAAGTGGGGCGGCGCGATCGGCTCGACCGCGTACGACAGCCCCTTCGAGCACTGCGGCTGACGCGACCGCGCGTCCATGAGCGGGGCGGCGCCTCCGGGCGCCCCCCGCACCGCCGCTCCCCGCACGGGGAGCGGCTTGCGGGCGGGCAGTGGACCGCGCGCCAGAGGCGGGCCGGTCGCGAGGATCGGCCCGCAGGCGTGGTGCGGCGGCTCCTGGCGCCGGGCGAGCGCGCAGCGCGGCCTCAGGTGAGCGTGCTCGGCGTGGTGCCCTCCGGGCCGCCCCACACGTCGTCGTCCTCGGCGAGCCAGGTCGAGTTCTCGCTGTCGTGCTTCTCGCCGCTCTCGCCGCCACGAGCGGGCATTCCGCCCATCATGCCGGGAGCGACGAACCCGGAGCCGCCGCCGGCGCCGTACATGGCGGCGCCCGCCGCCCCGCCCCCGCCCACGCCCGCCGCTCCGAAGCCGCCTCCGGCTCCCGATCCCGCGCCGCCGCCGTAGGGCGAGCCGCCCGTCGTCGTGGGAAAGGCGCTGTTGGGCATTCCCGACATGGGCGGGTCGTACCCGGCCAGGTTCGCGGTGTCGTCGCCGGTGCCCGACGGCAGGCCGGCGGTCGAAACCGGCGGCGTGGAGCCCAGCGAGGCGCCGTTCAGGGCCGAGGAGTCGGCCCCGCCGTACGGGTTGTCCCCGGCGTCGTAGCCCTGGACGCCGCCGACGTTCACGCCGGAGCCGTTCGTGCCCGAGCCGTCGGGATAGTGGACCGCCGGGTAGGCGCCCGTTCCCCCGTCACCCGGCACCTTGCCGTCGATGTACCCGGGGCCGCCCGGCACGGCGTCCGGACCGATCGAGGAGACGGGGATGTTGCCCGCCCCGCCCTTGCCGTCCAGGTCCGGCGCGCCCGGCACGCCCCCGCCGCCGTTGTTGAAGTCCGGCAGCTCGGGGACGCTCGGGTCCGGCAACGCGGTCTGGACCTCGACGGGCAGCTGCTTGTAGTGCTCGACGATGCGCTCGTTAACCTTCTTGAGGTGCTCGACGGCCCGCTTGTCCCCGCGGTACAGCCGGTAGAAGGGCACCCGTCCGGCCCAGTCCACGTCGCGGTCGGTGCGCGAGTCGTGGTCCATCGACTCGACCACGTTGGCCTGCGCCCAGTTCAGCGTCTCGCCGTACGCATGGACCGGGCGGCCCATCTCGCCGAGCTTCCTGGCCAGCTCGCGCACGCTGGCGTGCAGGGTCTGGAGCTGCTTCTGCGTCTCGACGGCGGCCGGGCCCGTGTAGTTCTTGGCCAGCTCGGCCGCCTTGGCCTTCAGTTCACCGGCGAAGCCGTTCAGCAGCGTCTCGGCCCGCGTGTAGTAGAGGCCGGCGAGCTTGATCGACTCCGGGTCGGTGTCGTCGATCCACTTCATGACCTTTTCGAGCGTGTCGCTGAACATGCTCCCCATGAACGACACCTCCGGGGTGGAGGTGTCGACCGGGCCGGTGTTGTAGACGAGCTTGAACGTCTGCTTCTTGGGCTCGGCCATGGGTGTCAGGCCTCCCGCCGCGCGGCGGCTTCCTCGGTCGCCTGCTCGGCGCCGTCGGAGGCCTTGGAGATGTCGAGCAGCGCCTCCACCGTGCTGTCGCCCTGCCCGACCATGGCGGCGTACAGGCCGCTGGTGGAGCCCGGCTCGCCGATCAGCTGGGAGTAGGCCGAGTTGACCGCCAGCCCGAAGTGCATGGCGGCGGGCCACTCGCCCATCTGGTTCTGGCTGAGCGCGCAGTAGCGCTGGAGATCGGGCAGCGAGCCGGCGCCCTCGGGCAGCTTCGGCCCGGGGGCCTTCTGCCCCGGCGCGGTCAGGAACTGCGTCACCGGCGGGAGCGTGGGTGTCTTCAGCTTCTTGAGCAGCTCGCTCAGCTCGCCGGCGATGCGCTTGATCTCCGTGCGGTTGGTGTAGTTGTCCTTGTCCCCGTCGAGACCGGGCCAGTTGGGGTCCAGTTCGAGTGCCATGGCCGCCTCCTTAGCCGATCACCGGTGAGATGGAGCCCTCGTGGTGGCTCCACACGTCGTTGTCCTCCTTCAGGAGGGTCGAGGTCTCGACCTGTCCCTCCTCGGGGGCCGGTCCGCCGCTGCCGCCGAACGGCATGAACGGCATGCCGGCGCCGCCCATCGCGCCCGTCCTGGCCGCCGCCGCGGGCGCGCTCCCCTGGACGTACGACCCCGGGCCGCCGATCACCGCGGGCGTCCCCGCGGACGGCGAGGGGTAGGCGGGCTGGGTCACGAACGGCTGGTTCGGGGTGCCGGGGTACCCGGGGGTGGTGGTCGGGTGGTAACCGGCGGTCTCGGTGGCGCGCGGGTCGCGGACGTCCACGTCCTGCGACTGGGTGGCGCGGTCACCGGTGGTGTTGTTGTCGAGCACGGGAGGCGTGGTGCCGTCGCCGGTGGTGGCCGAGCCGCCGGTCCCTGATCCGGTGCCCTGGCCGCCCGGCTGGTCGGAGCCGGGGGTGTCCGTCCCGGGGGTGTCCGGCCGGTCGGTGCCCGGGTTGTCGCCGCCGGGGGTCTGGTCCCCGGGGCGGGGGTCGGTGCCGGTGCCGCCGTCGTGGCCGCCGGTGCCGCCGCCGCCCGAACCGCCCGAACCGCCCGATCCCCCGGAGCCGCCGTGCGTGCCGGAGCCGGTCGAGCCGCCCGTGCCGCCACTGTCATGGCCGCCGCCGGTCCAGTACGAGCCCTTCCCGTACGGCGAGTGGTCGGTGAGCGGCATGTCCCGTTCGGGAGCCGGCGCCTCGGCGGGCTTCACCTCGGGCAGCTCGACGACGACGCTCTCCGGGATCCGGAAGTCGTACAGGTCGACGATGTGGTTGTTGAGCTTCTCCAGCGCCCGCCGGGCCACGTCGGCCTGCATCTCCGTGGGCGACTTGGTGAGCCCCGGCTTGGGCTCCGGCACGTTGTGCGAGGTCACGGGCCCGAGCACCGGCGGCGTATACGACGGCGACGGCGTCGCGGACGGCGGCTTCGGCGGCGCGCCCGGCGAGGGCGCCGGGACCGCCGTCTTCTGGTTCTTGGCGGCCTCGACCTCCTCGATCGCCTTGGGCAGGTAGTCGCGCCCGTACAGGATCAGCGCCTCGGACATCTTGTCCATGGCCTCGGCGATCTCGCGCCCGGAGGCGTGGAGCAGCTGGAGCGCCCGCTGCGCCTGGGCGGAGGTGTCCGACCGCCAGGCGCCGGACAGATCCTTGCCGATCTGCGGCAGCGCGTCGGCCACCCCGCGGACGACCTTGGCCACCTGCTTGTAGGACAGGCCCCGGTCGTGCACCTCCATGGCGGAGGTGGCCTTGAGCCATCCCTCGATCTGCTCCCGCGACGCGGTGACCGGCTCGCTCTTCGGCCGCCGGGAATTGTCACGGATGTCGACCTTGCGCTCAGCCAACGCTGCTCACTCTCGGCCCGGGTTCGTCTTGGCGTAACTGTCGGCGCTGTCCCTGATGGCCTTGACCAGTTTCTGGCAGCACTCGACGTAGTCCTGGTACAGGGCGGTCAGCAGCGCTCCGCGGCCCTCCATCGACACCTGGCCGCCGGGGTCCGCGCCGGTGCTGCCCACGCTGTGCGCCAGGGCGCTGGCCGCCGGCCACCGCCCGATGTGCTCCTCGCCCAGCGCGAAGTACCTCGTGAGGGTCTCGACCGAGCCGGTGACGCCGTCCCTGTTGCCGCCGGCGCCCTGCGTGAGCGCCAGGGCGATCTCCAGGTCGTCGGCGATGGCCCGCATCTTGCCCACGTTGTAGTAGAGCTCGGCGTCGGTGTCGTCGAGCCCCGGCCACGGTTCGGGTTCGAGCCCGGCCATGATCCTCCCATCACCAGGCTCGGCCACCGCGCGGGTGGCCGAGCAGAAGACGTCAGCCGTCGTACCAGATGGACTTGTTGCGGTTCTCGGCCGCGCGGTAGTTCTCGTTCGCGATCTGGACGGCCTTCTGCAGCTCGTCCAGCTGCCCGCGCATCTGGGCGGCCGCGGCCTGCCACTTCTGCTCGTGCTGCCGGAAGAACGTCTCGGCGCCGTCCGGGCCCTCCCAATGGCCGGCCAGGTCGTTCTTCAGCCGGGCCATCAGGTCGTCGGTGGCCTTCTCGAAGGAGCCGAGGATCTTGATGAAGTCGCCCTGGGCGAGCTCCATGTGCCCAAAGTTGACTTTGGTGAAGTCGAGCTCAGCGGACACCGCGGTCCCCCTCCTACTTGATGTCGACGTTGATCAGGGACTCGACGCGGCCCATACCGGCCTGGACGTCCTGGTCGGCCGCGGAGTAGACGACCGCGTTGACGCCCATCTTGTCGGCGATCCCCTCCAGGTCGGTCCGTACGTTCCGCATGGAGTTGTCCCAGTTGGTCATGGCGTTCTTGAACCGGGCCGCCGCCGGGCCGAGCCAGCCGGTCGCGAGAAGACCGTTGGCTGTCGTCTCCACCGCCGTCCTCAGACCCTCGATGTACTGGGCGGTGTCCACCACGTGGCCAGAGGCCACCTTGATCTGGCTCGGGCTTGCCCCAAAGAATTCGGACACTCGTCACCTCCGTAACGATCATTTCGGTCGCTAAACCATATAAGCACCAAACTGCCCATGAGTAACAGCAGACCCAATGGCCAAGATGTAACAACTTCTCGACATGTCAGCAAACGCCCTGGTCAATCACAGGTCCAGTTCGCGGCGGATTCTGTCGAGTTCTCCCATTACGTCCTCAAACGCCCGCTCGTAGCTGGCCTCGGCCTTGCGGACCTCGCGCAGCGCCCGGTCGGGGTTCTCCAGCATGCGCATCGGGTTGCCGTGCACGCCGAAGATCTCGGTCAGCAGCTCGTCGGCCTGGCGTTGCAGGTCGGCGGTCGCCGCCGCGATGGCCTCCTTGATCCGCTCCGACAGCTCGGCCGCGCTCAGCCGCATCGCCTTCGGGTGGATGTCCAGGGTGCGCAGGCCCTCCTGGGCGTACTCGACGACGACCAAGTGCCCTTCGTCCTCTCCCCTGCCCACCAGGGCGGACATGGCCTTCTGCAGCTCCTCGGACTTGCTCAGCTGCTCGTCCATGCTGTTCAGGAGCCGGTCCATGTCGATGTTGCCGAAGTCCCCGAAATCCGTCACCGACACCATCCCTCCCATAGGGCACATCGGTGCGAGTTAACCACAATCAGGGCTTCGTGATGTTCACTTCGGGGACGAGCCGGCTAACCGGCCAGGCCGCGTACCCAGGCGTAGACCTCCAGCACCCCGAGCGCCAGCGGCACCAGCGCGACGATCAGCGCCCATTCGAGGATGTCGGCGGCCCTCCCCCAGAACGGCGAGGGCCTGCCGCCGGGCAGCCACACGCCCATGCCGACGACCACCATGGCCGCCCACAGCAGCCCGAGCACCACGGCCACCGAGGCCACGCCGCCCACGCCGACCCCGACGGACACGGCCACCGCGCCGAGCGCGGCCAGCCCGACCAGCAGCAGCCAGAGCCGCTGCCCGACGCCCTGGAACACCCGGGCCCGCATGATCTGCGTGAACGCCAGCACCACGGACATCGCCACCGAGATCCACCGGCCGTCCGCGACGAACAGCGCGTGCGCCCCGGCCCCGACCAGCGCGACGCCCACGACCATGCCGGTGGCGTACCGCCGCGCCGCGCCGGTGCGCTCCAGCACCGAGGCGCTGTCGAGCCGCTGGTTGTCGCCGCGCAGTTCCTCGGCGTTGGTGGGCATCACCGGCAGCGGCACGCGGGCCAGCCGGAACGACAACACGGGCACCAGCGGGCTGAGCGCCATCACGACGGCCGCGCCCACGGCCGCCACGCCCGCGGGTGACGCCCCCGTCACCATGACGACGGCCGCGCAGACCGCGCCGGTCATCGAGGCGATGGCCGTGCCGAGGAAGCCCGGCACGCCGTCCGCGATCGCGGTGCCGCCGAGCGTGGCCACCAGCGCGGTGCAGGCCAGGGCCCCGAGCAGTTGCGGCGAGCCGACGGTCATCAGCCCGCCGCCCGCCGCCGGGGCCAGCAGCCCGGCCAGGAACGCGTACGGGAGGGCGGCGTACCCGATCAGCGCGCCGGAGCCGGAGTCGCCGACCGCGCGCGAGATGGCCATCCCCACGCCGACGATCAGCAGCGCGAGCGCCGCGGCCACGATCGCGGTCACCATGGGGGTCAGGCCGCCGAAGGCCAGCGCCACGGCGCCGGCGACGAGCAGCCCGCAGGCCGCCCCGCCGCCGAGCCCGCGGGTCAGGTCGGGTGACCACTTGCCCTTGCCCTCGCGCACGCCGGTGGCGACCACGTCGGCGACGTCGTCGAACCTGGTCGGCGGCAGCGACACCGCGCGCGGGCGCAGGTAGAGGATCTCGCCGTCCAGCACGCCCAGCGCGCCGAGGCTCTGTCCCAGGTCGAAGGGCGGGCCGCCGAGCCGCTGAAGCGTCCAGCCGGGCGCGGTGGCGATGTCGCCGCCCAGCTCGCCCATGGCTCTGAGCAGCCCCGGCAGGACGTGCGGCAGCGGGATGTCGGCGGGCAGTGCCAGGTCGGCCTTCCTGCGCGGCCCTACCACCGTCACGTGGCACAGCGGCGGGAGCGGAGCGGGCACCTGGTGCAACGCGCCCTGCTGTGGAGGGGGGATTTCGGCCAGCGATGTCACAAACACAACATAGCGAGACAGAGTTAACTCAGACCTCAACTCGGACGTTAGGCACATCTGGTAAGAAGGTTCTTCCGAGCACCAGAAGGGCCTGTCACAAGGGTGAGCATCGTCGTAGTACGGCGCCCGGAGCGCCGCCCCAGCCCGAAGCCGCCGCGCGGTGAGATCCTGCTGGAGTCCCCACCGGAGATCCCAGAGGTCCAGTCGCAGGGCATGATGGCGGTGCTGACGTACCTGCCGATGGTGGCGGGCGCGGCGGCGATGGGCCTGATGTTCACCGCCGGGGGCACCAACGCCAACCCCATCATGTACGTCGCCAGCGGCCTGTTCGCGTTCTCGATGGTCGGCATGACGGTCGGCCAGATGGGCCGCCAGGCCGGCGAGCGCAAGGCCCGGCTCAACGGCGCCCGCCGCGACTACTTCCGCTACCTGGCGCAGATCCGCAAGAAGGTGCGCAAGGCGGCCATCCAGCAGCGCGAGGCCCTGGAGTGGAGCGGCCCGGCCCCCGACACCCTGTGGTGGACCGCGATGGGCCCGCGCCTGTGGGAGCGCCGCCCCCGCGACGAGGACTTCAGCACCGTACGCCTCGGCACCGGCATCCAGAAGCTGGCCGTCCAGCTCATCCCGCCGGACTCCAAGCCGGTCGAGGACCTGGACGCCCTGTCGGCCGGCGCGCTGCGCCGCTTCATCCGCACCCACTCGACCGTCGAACGCCTCCCGGTCGCCGTCGCGCTGCACTCCTTCTCCCGCATCAAGCTGGACGGCGACCCCGCCCTGGTCCGCGACCTGGTCCGGGCCATGATCGCGCAGATGGCCGTCTTCCACTCCCCCGACGACATGCGGATCATGGTGTGCGCGAGCAAGGAGTGGATGAGCCACTGGGACTGGGTCAAGTGGCTGCCGCACGCGCTGCACCCGGAGGAGACCGACGGCGCCGGCCAGGTCAGGCTCATGGCCGAGAACCTGGCCCAGCTCGACCGCCTGGTGGGCGCGGAGCTGAAGGAGCGGGCCCGCTTCAAGCCGGGCGCCTCGCCGGACGCGCTGCCGTACCACGTGCTCATCCTGGACGGCGGGCACGTGCCGCAGGACTCCCAGCTCGGCGCGGACGCCATCGACGGCGTCACCGTGATCGACCTGTCGAACTCGGCCGGGACCGTCGAGGAGCGCAGCACGCTGCGGCTGCGCATCGACGCCGCCGGCTTCCACATGGTCAAGCTGGACCACGCGGGCCGCGAGAACACCAACCGGCTCGGCGACCCCGACGCGCTGGACTACCTGCGCGCCGAGGGGCTGGCGCGCCAGCTCGCGCCGCTGCGCGCCTCCTCGGCCAAGGGCGGCGACGCCCAGGACGTGCTGGCGGTGAACACGACGCTGACCGAGCTGCTCGGCGTCGGCGACCCGACCCGGCTGGAGCCGTCGGTGACCTGGCGGCCCCGCGCCGGCCGGAACCGGCTGCGGGTGCCGATCGGCCTCGGCGCCGACGGCCGGCTGGTCGAGCTGGACATCAAGGAGTCCGCCCAGGGCGGCATGGGCCCGCACGGCCTGGTCATCGGCGCGACCGGCTCGGGCAAGAGCGAGCTGCTGCGCACGCTGGTGCTCGGCCTGGCGGTCACGCACTCCTCGGAGATCCTCAACTTCGTGCTCGTGGACTTCAAGGGCGGCGCGACCTTCCTCGGCCTGGACGGCCTCTCCCACGTCTCCGCGGTCATCACGAACCTGGAGGACGAGCTGCCGCTCGTGGACCGCATGCACGACGCCCTGCACGGCGAGATGGTGCGCCGCCAGGAGCTGCTGCGCGCGGCCGGCAACTACGCCTCCCTGCGCGACTACGAGAGGGCCCGCGAGCAGGGCGCCAACCTGCGTCCGCTGCCCACGCTGTTCGTCATCCTGGACGAGTTCAGCGAGCTGCTGACGGCCAAGCCGGAGTTCATCGACCTGTTCGTGATGATCGGCCGGCTCGGGCGCTCGCTCGGCGTGCACCTGCTGCTGGCCTCGCAGCGGCTGGAGGAGGGACGGCTGCGCGGGCTCGACACGCACCTTTCGTACCGGATCGGTCTGCGCACGTTCTCGGCCATGGAGAGCCGGGTCGTGCTGGGGGTGGCCGACGCCTACGAGCTGCCGTCCGCGCCGGGCAACGGGTACCTGAAGTTCGACACGTCCGGCATGACCCGGTTCAAGGCCGCGTACGTGTCCGGTCCCCACCAGGTCGACCCGCGGCACGTCGCCACCACCGACGGCTCGGTGACGGTCCGGGAGATCGTCGAGTACGGCCCCGACTTCGTGCCCGTCCCGATGGTCGAGGAGCCGCCCGAGGACCCCGCCGCGCAGGAGGAGAGCAACAAGGCGCAGCAGAGCCTCCTGGACATCGTCGTCGGCCGCCTGGTGGGCCAGGGGCCGCCCGCGCACCGCATTTGGCTGCCGCCGCTGGCCGAGCCGCCCACGCTGGCGCACCTGCTGCCCCCGCTGTCGGTCACGCCCGAGCTGGGGCTGTCCACGGCCGGGTGGACCGGCCGCGGGCGGTTGCAGGCCGTGGTGGGGATCATCGACCGGCCGTTCGAACAGCGGCGGGACCCGTACTGGCTGGACCTGTCCGGCGCGGCCGGGCACGTGGGCGTGGCCGGCGGCCCGCAGAGCGGCAAGAGCACGGTGCTGCGCACGCTGATCACCAGCATGGCGCTCACGCACACCCCCCGCGAGGTGCAGTTCTACTGCCTGGACTTCGGCGGCGGCGCGCTGGCCTCGCTGGAGGGGCTGCCGCACGTCGGCGGCGTGGCCTCCAGGCTGGACGCCGACCGGGTGCGCCGCACGGTGGCCGAGATCGCCTCGATCCTGCGCGACCGGGAGCGGGAGTTCACCGAGAACGGCGTCGACTCCATGAGCACCTACCGCAGGCGGGTCGCCGACGGCTCGCTCCAGGGCGACGGCTGGGGCGACATCTTCCTCGTCGTGGACGGCTGGCTGACGATCCGGCAGGATTTCGAGGCCCTGGAGCCGGTCATCACCGACCTGGCGGCGCGCGGCCTCGGCTACGGCATCCACGTGGTGGCGGCCACCGGCAAGTGGTCGGAGTTCCGGCCCGGCATCCGGGACCTGTTCGGCACGCGGGTGGAGCTCAAGCTCGGCGACGCGTACGAGTCCGAGATCAACAGGAAGAAGTCGCTGGCCGTGCCGGAAGGCGTGCCCGGACGCGGCCTGACCAAGGACGGCCTGCACTTCCTCGGCGCGCTGCCCAGGATCGACGGCGTGCAGGACTCCGACGACCTGGCCGCCGGCCTCCAGGGCCTGGTGCAGGCGATCGGGGACTCCTGGCAGGGCCCGCCCGCCAAGCAGGTCAGGCTGCTGCCGTCGGTGCTGCCCGCCGCGTCGCTGCCGGGCGTGGAGGAGACCGGCAAATCCCGGATCGCGATCGGCGTGGACGAGGCCGCGCTCGCGCCCGTGCTGATCGACTTCGACGCCGACCCGCACTTCGTCGTGGTCGGCGACACCGAGAGCGGCAAGTCCAACATGCTCAAGGTGATCGCCGAGAACGTCGTCGCCCGGCACACGCCGCGCGAGGCCATGATGATCGTGATCGACTACCGCCGGTCGCTGCTGGACACGGCGGTCAGCGAGAACCGCATCGGCTACGCCGCCTCCAGCGCCGCCGCGCTCGAACTGGTCAACGACGCCCGCAACGCCCTGCTCAAGCGCCTGCCGCCGGCCAACCTCACGCCCGAGCAGCTGCGCGCCCGCGACTGGTGGAAGGGCTCCGACCTGTACATCGTGGTCGACGACTACGACCTGGTGGCCACGTCCAACAACCCGCTGCTGCCGCTGGTCGAGCTGCTGCCGCAGGCCCGTGACATCGGACTGCACCTGATCATGTCGCGGGCCATGGGCGGCCTGGGCCGGGCCATGTTCGACCCGGTGATCCAGCGCATCAAGGACATGGCCAGCCCCGCGGTGATCCTGTCCGGCAGCAGGGACGAGGGCTTCCTGTTCGGCAACGTACGCGCCCAGCCGCAGCCTCCGGGACGCGGCTTCGTGGTGGACAGAAGGTTCGGCTCGCGGCTGGCGCAGACGGCGTTCTGGCCGCCGGCGGAGGAGGAGTGATGGCAGGACTGGACATCCACTTCGAGGCCCTGGACGACTGCCGCATCGCGGCCAAGACCGTGGCGGGCAAGTTCGGCGACCTGGCGGAGAGCTTCCCCGCCGGCGCCGCCGACTCCTCGATCTTCGGCAAGCTGGCCGACTCCGCGGCCCTCGCGACCGCCGTGGACCAGGTGGAGAGCGTCGCCGACCGCGAGTTCGGCAAGGCCAAGAGCCTCGTCCAGAGCGTCGAACGGGCCCTGGACCTGGTGGAGAGCAACGTGCGGAAGGCGAACTCCCCGGCATGAGCGCACCGGAGGCGATCAACGCCCTGCCCGGCGGCCCCACGCTGGCCGCGCTGGCCGGGCAGGTGAGCGGCGACCCGGGCGCGATCCGCGGCATCGCCAAGCGCTGGCGCACGGCCGCGGGCAAGGTGCTCGCCGACTCCGGCCAGCTCGGCAGCGCCGTCACCACCGTGGACCTGGCCTGGGAGGGCGACTCGGCGGACGCGTTCGTCCGTTACATGGGGGACTACGGCAGGGCCGGGCAGGGCCTGCACGACGCGCTCAACTCCTGCGCCGACGCGCTCGACGCCGCCGCCGGCGTGCTGGAGAGCTCCCAGCGGCAGGTGGACGGCATCTGCGACCGCCTGCTCACCCGCGTCCAGAACCACCGGACGGCCAACCCCGACGCCAAGCAGGAGGACCTGGACGCCGAGATCGGCCGCCTGGTCCGCGAGGAGACCGAGAACGCCAGGAAACCGGTCAAGGACGCCAAGGACGCCGTCACCGACGCCAAGAACGCCATCGGCACGGCGCTGGGCGAGCGCACGACGACCTTCGCCAAGATCAAGGCGGCCGGCGACCAGGAGTTCGTGCCGGACGCCGGGCACCGGTTCGACTGGCGGCGTACCCAGAGCTATACCTCGCCCTATTCGGGCACCGGCGGCAGCCCCATCATCGGCGGCTACGGCTCCAGCGGCCCGCCCCCTCCCGCGGGCGGCGGACCGGCGCCCACGGGCAAGGTGAAGCAGTGGATCGAGGAGGCCGTCGCCATCCTCAAGGAGCACGGCTACCCGGTCGGGAAGATGAACGTCGACGACATCTGGATGATCATCCAGCACGAGTCCGGCGGGAACCCGCACGCGATCAACCTGTGGGACTCCAACGCCGCCGCCGGGCACCCCTCCAAGGGGCTCATGCAGACGATCGACCCGACCTTCAACGCCCACGCCCTGGACGGCCACCGGGACATCTACAACCCGGTGGACAACATCATCGCGGGCGTGCGCTACTCGATCGAGCGCTACGGCAGTGTGTCCGCGGTGCCGGGGGTCGTCGGCATGAAGACCGGGTCCGGCTACCGCGGATACTGAGACCTGGCGCCTGTGCGGAGTTCGGGTCTCCCGGCCGCCGGAGGCTTCGGATCCATGAGGCGTCCGGCAGGTCACGCCATGCCCGATGGCCCACCAGGGCCACCGGGCATGTAGCAGGAGATCCTTCCGGCCTCGACTCGGTATCGGGCCTAGCCGCAGTTCCCCCAGTCCGCACTGGTGTTGCCGGAGCCCGCGCTGCCCGCGTAACGCACGCACTTGCCCTTGGCGGGGAGCTTGACCGGGCCGGCGTAGTACTCGTAGTTGCCGCTGTCGGTGCTGCTCGGGCCGCCCTGCACCTCCAAGGTCGCGCTCATCGGGGTCGCCTTGCCGACGTCGGGGCCGGACTTGAGGGTGACCACGCAGTTCTGACCCGTGCTGCTGCTGTAGAGCTGGTACGTCGTGCCGCCGGCGAACGGGGTCGACCGCTGGACCACGAAGCCGGATCCGCACACCTGCGTCGGCGTGTAGGGGTTCGGCGTCGGCCTGGTCGCCGGCGGTGCGGTGGTCTTGGCAGGCTCCGGCGCCTGGGTGGGCCTCTGGGGGTTGGGCTCCGGCGCCTTCGTGGGCGTCTGGGTCGGCGCAGCCTGGATGGGCTTCTCGGTCGGCTTCTCCGTGGGCTTCTGCGTCGGCTCCCCGGTCGGCTTCTCGGTCGGCTTCTCGGTCGGCTTCTCGGTCGGCTTCTCGGTCGGCTTCTCGGTCGGCTTCTCGGTCGGCTTCTCGGTCGGCTTCTCCGTGGGCTTCTGCGTCGGCTCCCCGGTCGGCTTCTGGGTGGGCGTCTCGGTCGGCTGCTGCGTCTGCGTCTGCGTCGCGGAGGGAGTCGGGGTGACCGTCCTGGTGACCGTGGCCGTCGGCTCCGGCTCCTTGGTGGTCTTCCGCTCCTGCACGGTCGGCTGGATCGTCGGGACCGTCAGCTGCTGGGTCGCCGTCGGCGTCGGCACCGTGGTCAGCACCGGCACCTGCGGGGTGTCGGCGGAGGTGTCGTCGTCCGGCAGCACCAGCGGGCCCACGCCGTCGTCGTCAGGGGACGGCGTGGTCGCCCAGGGGGCGGTGACCTCGGGCTGGGGCTGCGTGGGCACGGTGGTGACCGCCTTCTGGGCCGCCGCCGCCGCGCCCGAGCTGGGCGACGCGGAGCCCGCCGCGGCGGCGGGCTCGAAGGTGACGCTGGAGGAGTAGCGGCTCGCGCCCCACAGGCCGATCGCCGACAGCAGCATGACCGCGACCACACCGGCGACCAGGCCGATGGGGAACGGCTTGCGCGCCGGTCCGGTGCTGCCCGCACCGGCCATCGCGGGCTGCGCCGGCTCAACGGGCGGGTTCTGCGGTCCGGACGGCGGCCCCCAGGCGGCCTGCACGGGCACCGGCGGGTACTGCACCGGGACGCCCTGCACCGGCTCATCGTTCACGGGAAGGTGCTGCATCGGGCCGGGCTGCATGGGGCCGGGCTGCATGGGGCCGGGCTGCATGGGGCCGGGCTGCATGGGGCCGGGCTGCATGGGGCCGGGCTGCATGGGCTCATGCCCCATCGGGCCCTGCGGCGGCACACCGGGCACGAACGGGCCGGGCTGCATCGGGTCGTGCGCCATCGGACCGTTCGGGATGGGGCCGTTCAGCATCGGGCCGTTGGGGATCGGGCCGTTCGCCATCGGGCCCGGCTGCATCGGGCCGTTGGGGATCGGGGCGCCCTCGATGGCCAGGGGCAGCACCGGGGGCTGGCCCGGGACCGGAGGCTGGCCCGGCACGGGCGGCTGGCCGTCGATCAGGGTGACGAGCTCCGCCGGGTCGGACGGCGCCATCGGCGACGGCGGCATCTGCACCGCCACGCCGTCGATCGGCGCCTGGACCGGCACGCCCTCGATCGGCGCCGCCGGCATGGGGGCCTTGTCGTCCCCCAGCAGGCGCAGCAGCGCCGTGTACGTCGTGGGCCGCCCGGACACGTCCTTGGACAGCGCCGCGAGGACCGTCTGGCGCAGCGGATCGGGCAGCCCGTCCACCTTGGGCTCGTCCGTGAGCACGGCGTGCGCGTCCTGGCCGAACGGCGCGGAGCCGGTGGCGGCGAACACCACGGTCGCCGCCCAGGCGAAGACGTCGGCGTAGGGCCCGTACTGCAGGCCGTTGAGCTGCTCGGGGGCGCGGTAGCCGACCTCGCCGGCCGGGTCGCCGATCTCGATGTCGGTGACGCGCAGCCCCTCACCGGTGAGGATCACGTTGTCGGGGGTGAGCCCACGGTGCGCGAATCCGGCCAGGTGCACCGCGGTCAGCGCGGTGAGCATGCCGACCGCCACGCGTTCGAGCGCGTCGCCGGTCAGCGGGCCGTCGGCGGCGACGGTCTCGGCCAGCGAACGTCCCTCGACGTGCTCACGTACGACGTAGAGCAGGCCGTCCTGGACGCCGGCGTCGAGCGTGCGGGCCACGTACGAGCTGGACACCCGGCTGACGTCCTTGAGCCGGGTCACGAAGTCCGGGTCGGCCGCGGGGTCCACGGTCAGCGTCTTGATGGCGACCGGATCGGCGTCCTCGGACTCCTTGCCCAGATGAACGGCGCCACGCGGGCCCTGTCCCAACAGGCTCACGATCTCGTGATCGCCGATCCGCTCCGGTACTGCTGCCTGGGGGGAGTCCTTCTCCACCATGACCGTCCTTTCAGGAGTCCGTCATGATCAGAGACATTTAACCAAATAAGCCCCATAAGCATCAGCAGTTTCGGGCGGCCACTCTTACAGTTAACCGTCAATTCTCCCGATATCCGGCGGCGAGCCGGGCCGCCAGCGCCGTCTGCGTCCCATGGGCACGAACACCCAGGCCGCCAACGCCACCCCGACCAGCGAGAACCCGCCCGCCGCGACCATCGTCGCGACCTCCATCGACCGCTGGTCCGGCGGCACGGCCTTGCGCACGACGGTCGCGGGCAGCGGCGGCGGCACCGGCGGCGCCACGGCCACCTGCTCCGACGGCAGCACCGCGGTCACCGCGAGCAGCGGGTTCACCATCCCGGCGCCGGTGCCCGTCCCGGACGCGCCGTCGGCGGTCAGCGTGATGCGCCTGCGCACCTGGAGCTGCGTCAGCCCGGGATGCCGCGCGCGGACGAGCGCGACCACGCCCGTCACGTACGGGGCGGCGTAACTGGTGCCCTTCAGGGCGGACTGGTACCCCTTGAGCGGCCAGGTCGAGCTGACGCCCTCCCCCGGGCCGAGCACGGCGACCGCGTTGGGGTTGGAGAACGTCGAGCGCCCGCCGTCCGGGGTCGCCGAGCCCACCGACAGCACCCCGTCGTACGCGGCGGGGTAGGAAGGGGTCGAGGTGCCGTCGTCGTTCGACAGGTTGCCGGCGGCGGCGACGATCACCACGTCCCGCTCCAGCGCGTAGTCGACGGCCGCCTTCAGGTCGGGGGTGTTGGAGGCCTCGACGGAGACGTTGATCACGTCGGCGTGCTCGTCCACGGCCGTCTTGATGGCCTTGGACAGCAGGCCCACGTCGCCCCTGTCGCCGGTGACGTACTTGATCGACAGCAGGCTCACGCCGGGGGCGACGCCGTGGAAGGGGATGTCCTTGCGCGGCTGGCCGGCGATGAGCCCGGCGACCGCCGTGCCGTGGCCGACGCAGTCGCGAAAGCCGGTGTTGGTGAGGTCGGCCTTGCCGCCCAGCCGGATCTGGGGGTGGGTCTCGTCCACGCCGCTGTCGATGACGGCGACCGTGACGCCCCGGCCCGTGGTCAGCGGCCACACCTTCTCCGCGTTGACCCGCCGCTGCGCCCAGGTCTCGGCGATCGCCATGGTGGCCTTCTTGGGCGTGCACCGCACGGGCGCGGCCTGCGCCGGCGCCGCCGCGAACTGCAGGGCGAGCACGCTCGCCGCCAAGGCGCGACCAATCATGGAGAAAGAGCGTAGCCTGCCCGATCCGGGAGGAAAGCTCCCCTCACGACGGAAGAAGCCCCGGCGGCGGGCCAGGGCCCCTGTCCGTGCTCACTGCGTGGCGGACTCGATGTTCCGCTGGTACGTGCCGATGACCCGGGAAGCCTCCTGCAACTCCTCGGTCATGCGCTGGAAGGCCGTGCGGTAGTTCTGCCAGGCCTGATTGAAACGCTGGGCTCCGGGGCCCGTCCACGCGGTGCCGACCTTGGCCGCCTCGCGGTCGAGCGCGGTCATGATGGTGCGGAGCGCCTCTGACTGCTGCGTGAACTGGCTGGCCATCTGCTGCATTTCCGCGGGGTTGCCGCCGAGCATACTCTGGCTCATGCATACCTCCTGGAACTGGTGAAAGCGCCCTCACCATAAAGCGGGCCACCGCCCGTCGCCCCCGTTATGCCGAGCGGCTATGGTCGTCCAGAGGATTATTCGGATCTAAAGGAGTGATCCACTCATGCGCGAGGTCGTGGTGACGGGTGGCGGCACCGGCATCGGTTACGCGATCGCCGAGGCGTTCGCCGCCCTCGGCGACCGCGTCACGATCACCGGCCGGCGCGAGCACGTGCTGAAGGAGGCCGCCGCGCGGCTGGGGGCGGCGTACGTGCCGTTCGACGCCGCGAGCCCGGCCGCCGTCCAGGGCGCGCTCGACAGCCTGCCCGCCCACGTGGACGTCCTGGTCAACAACGCCGGGGGCAACACGAACCTGGACCGCGACCAGTCCGGCGACCTGGCGGACGTCGCCGGGGCGTGGTGGGCCAACCTCAACGCCAACCTGCTGTCCGCCGTGCTGGTCACGACCGCGCTCGCGCCGCGCATGGGCGAGGGCGGCCGGATCGTCTCCATCGGCTCGATCGCCGCGCGCGGCACCGGGTCCGGCTCGTACGGCGCCGCCAAGGCCGCCGTCGAGTCCTGGACCGCCGACCTGGCCGCCGAGCTGGGCCCCCGGGGCATCACCGCCAACGTCGTGGCTCCCGGCCTGGTGATGGAGACCGAGTTCTTCCGCGGCAGGCTCACGGAGGAGGGCATCAGGGCCCGCGTGCGGAACACGCGTAACGGCCGCCCTGGCACCCCCTCCGACGTGGCCGATACCGTTCTCTTCCTGGCATCCGCGGGAGCCGGGCACATGACGGGGCAGGTGCTGCATCTGAACGGCGGCGCGTACCTCGGCCGCTGAGCACTCACGAGGACCACGAGGACCACGAGGAAGGGACGAAGGTCGGTGCGGAAGGTTCTGATCGCCAATCGCGGCGAGATCGCCGTACGGGTGGCCCGCGCGTGCACGGACGCGGGGATCGGCAGCGTGGCCGTCTACGCCGACCAAGACATCGACGCCCTGCACGTCAGGGTGGCCGACGAGGCGTACGCGCTGGGCGGGCAGTCCCCCGCCGAGACCTACCTCGACATCGCCAAGCTGCTCGACGTCGCCGCGCGCTCCGGCGCCGACGCCGTCCATCCCGGCTACGGCTTCCTGGCCGAGAACGCCTCGTTCGCCGAGGCCGTCATCGAGGCCGGCCTCACCTGGATCGGGCCGCCCCCGGCCGCCATCGCCGCGCTGGGCGACAAGGTGCAGGCCAGGCACATCGCGCAGAAGGTCGGCGCGCCGCTGGTGGCCGGCACCAAGGACCCGGTCTCCGGCGCCGAGGAGGTCGTGGCCTTCGCCGAGAAGCACGGGCTGCCGATCGCGATCAAGGCCGCGTACGGCGGCGGCGGCCGCGGCATCAAGGTCGCGCGCAGGCTGGAGGAGGTCGCCGAGCTGTACGAGTCGGCCGTGCGCGAGGCCGTGGCCGCCTTCGGCAGGGGCGAGTGCTTCGTCGAGCGTTACCTCGACCGTCCCCGGCACGTCGAGACCCAGTGCCTGGCCGACCACGCGGGCAACGTGGTCGTGGTCAGCACCCGCGACTGCTCGCTCCAGCGCCGCCACCAGAAGCTGGTGGAGGAGGCGCCCGCGCCGTTCCTGTCGCCGGAGCAGATCGACATCCTCTACACCAGCTCCAAGGCCATCCTGAAGGAGGCCGGCTACGTCGGCGCCGGCACCTGCGAGTTCCTCGTCGGCCAGGACGGCACGATCTCCTTCCTGGAGGTCAACACCCGCCTGCAGGTCGAGCACCCGGTGAGCGAGGAGGTCGCGGGCGTCGACCTGGTGCGCGAGATGTTCCGGATCGCCGACGGCGAGCTCCTGGGCTACGACGACCCGGCCCTGCGCGGCCACTCGATCGAGTTCCGGATCAACGCCGAGGACGCCGGCCGCAACTTCCTGCCCGCCCCCGGCACGCTGACCGCCATGCGCGCCCCGGCCGGGCCCGGCGTCCGCCTCGACTCGGGCTACGAGGCCGGGATGACGGTGCCGCAGACGTTCGACTCGCTGGTGGCCAAGCTGATCGTGACCGGGCGCACCCGTCACGAGGCCCTCGACCGGGCCCGGCGGGCGCTGGCCGAGTTCGAGATCGACGGCATGCCGACCGTGCTGCCCTTCCACCGGGCGGTCGTGACGGACCCGGCGTTCACGTCCGAGCCGTTCGCCGTGCACACGCGGTGGATCGAGACCGAATGGGACAACCCGGTCGAACCGTACGCGGGCGAGGTGGCCGCGGCTCCGGCCGCCCCGGCGGTGCGCGAGACGGTGACGGTCGAGGTCGGCGGCAAGCGCCTTGAGGTGGTGCTCCCGGCCGGGCTCGGCATGGCCGGGCCCGCGCCCGCCGCGGCCAAGGCGCCGCGCCGCGCCGGCGGCGCGCGGAAGCACGCGACGGCCGGCGGCGACGCGCTGGTCAGCCCGATGCAGGGCACGATCGTCAAGGTCGTCGCGAACGACGGCGACGTGGTGAGCGAGGGCGACACGGTCGTGGTGCTGGAGGCCATGAAGATGGAGCAGCCGCTGACGGCCCACAAGTCGGGCACCGTCACGGGCCTGTCGGCCGCCGTCGGCCAGACCGTCACGTCGGGCGCCACGATCTGCGAGATCAAGGACGCCTGAGCCCGCTCCCCTGTGCCTGCGCGCCGTCGCGGGCAGGTAACGTGCCCAGTGAGGAACTTTGCCGACCGCCCGTTCGTCCTCATGGGCGAAGGAGGCTTGCTGCCAATGACCCATTCGCTGCGCCGAGCAGGGGCCGCGATCGCGGCTCTGATCGCCGGGCTGTTCGTCGTTCTCACGCTGTCCCCTGCCGCCGACGCGGCGGCGGCGCCACCTGACGCACAGACTGTGGTGCAAAACTGGAAGAAGGCCCCGCTCTACGTGGTGTCGGGCTCCCCCTTGAGCTCCAGCCAGCAGAGTGACATCAACGACGCGCTGAAGGACGCCGACAGCAAGATCTACGCTGTCGCGCTGCCCGACGGCACCTTTGACAACTCCACCGTCGGGCCGTACCTGTCGTCGCTGGGCAAGGCGCTGGTCGAGGCCGGTCGCCCCCGGGTGACGGTGGTGGTGTTCGACGGCGAGACGATGTTCGCCGGGTCCAACGCCCTGCGGAACAACCTCGCCGGCCAGCTGGTCAAGCTCTCGGTGGACGCCAACTCGGGCGACATCGTGGCGGGCGTGAAGGACTTCGCGAACCGGGTCGACGCGGCGGGCAAGAACGACCGCAGCGGCGCCCTCAGCCCCAGCAGCCAGGCCAACCCCGGCGCCGGCGGCCAGTTCGCGCTGGTGGCCCTGCTCGGCCTGCTGGTGGTCGGCGGTGGCGGCTACTTCCTCTACTCCAAGAACAAGAAGAAGAAGCGCGCCATCCAGGAGGCCAAGGACCTCGCCGCGGTCAAGCAGACCGTGGAGGAGGACGTCACCAAGCTGGGTGAGGAGATCACCGAGCTCGACACCGACGTCACCCTCGCCGGCCAGGGCGGCGGGCACATCACCGAGTGGCAGCAGGCGCTCGACTCCTACGAGAAGGCCAAGGTCCAGCTCAACGCGGTCCAGCGGCCCGACCAGGTCCGCGAGGTCACCCAGACCCTTGAGGACGGCCGTTACGCACTGGCCGTGGTGAAGGCCAAGGTCAACAACCAGCCGATCCCCGAGCGGCGCGCCCCCTGCTTCTTCAACCCGCAGCACGGCCCGTCGGCCCGTGACGTGCGCTGGGCCCCGCCCGGCGGCGCGGTGCGCGACGTGCCGGCCTGCGCGATGGACGCCGAGGCCGTCGAGCGCGGCTTCGACCCGCAGATGCGCGAGGTCATGGTCGACGGTCACCGTCGCCCCTACTACGACGCGGGCCCGGCCTACCAGCCGTACGCCTACGGCTACTACGGCGGCTTCGGCGACATCATGACCGGCATGTTCATCGGCACGATGATGGGCAGCATGTTCCACGGCGGCTGGGGCGGCGGCGGCTACGGCGCCGGCTACGCCGAGGGCTACCAGGACGGCGGCGGCGGCGACCTCGGCGGCGGTGACTTCGGCGGCGGAGGCGACTTCGGCGGCGGAGGCGGCGGCTGGGGCGACTTCGGCGGCGGCGGCGACTTCGGCGGCGGTGACTTCGGCGGCGGCGACTGGTAAACCCCTGCGCCGACCCTGACGGGCGCGCCCTCCCTTTCCGGGGGGCGCGCCTTTTTCGCGTTCCGGTGTCAACCTTCCCGGCCCGCTTCCGCGTTGAGGCCATGTGAGTGATCCATCCGACGACGCCTCCTACGCCGCCTTCGTGGCGGCGGCCTGGGACAGGCACATGGCCGTCGCCGTCCTGCTCGCCGGCGACCGGCACCGGGGCGAGGAGCTGCTGCAGGACTGCCTGGTGCGGCTGTACGTCCATTGGCGACGGGTGCGGTCCGCCGACCCGCACGCCTACCTGCGGCGCATGCTCGCCAACGGCAACGTCAGCCGGTGGCGGCGGCGACGGCGGGAGGTGCCGACCGCCAGTCCGCCCGAGCACACCGATCCCCGCCAGCAGCTCCCCGAGCCGCACGAGGACCTGCGCCGCGCCCTGCTCTCCCTGTCGCCCAGGCAACGGGCGGTGGTGGTGCTGCGGCACTACGAGGACCTGACCGAGAAGGCGGTCGCGGCCGTCCTCGGCTGCTCGGTCGGCGCCGTCAAGAGCCAGCACTCCAGAGCGATGGCGCGCCTGCGCACGGCTCTGCGCGAAGATCAGGAGGCAGCACGATGAAGGACGACCAGGATCTCCTGGCGCGGGCACTGCGTGATCTCGCCCGACGCGAGGGGCCCGCGCCCACGCCCCCGCCGGTGCCCGCGCTGGTACGACGAGGGCGCCGGGCCAGGCGGATCCGCACCGCGACGCGGGCCGCCGCGGGCGCGCTGCTCGCCTCGGCGGCCGCCTTCGTGATCCTCGGCGGCACCGGGATCGGCACTGGGGTCGGCACTGGGATCGCCCCCGCGGGCGCGCCGCCGAGCGCCGCTCCGGCCGGTACGCCGGCGTCCTCGGAAGGAGCGCGCCGGGCGCTGGACGCGCGGTCCGTGCTGCTGGCCGCGGCCGAGTCCGCCGGGCACGGGCCCGCCGCCGCCGGCCGGTACTGGCACGTCCGCGCGCGCACCACCCAGCCGGTACGCCACAATCCGACGTTCTCGGCCAGGGTGGCGCACACCCAGGACACCTGGTACGCGGCCCGCCGGGGTGCGCCCAGCCGGACCGTGACCGGCCAGGACCCGAAGATCACCTTCGCCTCCCCCCAGGACGAGGCTCGATGGAGGCGGCTCGGCTCCCCCGACCTGAGCGGCGGAAAGCCGTCGAGCAATGACTACGCCATGCAACTCCGCTTCCTGATCGGCAACCACCGCTACACGCTCCGCCAGCTGCTGGCCCTCCCGGCCGACGAGGAGAGGCTGGCGGGCCTGCTGCGGCGGCTGTTCGACGAGGAGAAGCCCGGCGACTGGTGGCCCGGCAAGCCCACGTTCACCTCCTATGTGTGGACGACGGCGCAGGACCTGCTCGCCGGTCCCCTCAGTCCGGGAACCCGGTCCGCCCTGTATCGGCTGCTCGCCGGGCAGCCCGCGATCAGGTCGCTGGGCGAGGTCACCGACCCGCTGGGCCGCACCGGCGTCGCCCTGACGCTGACCACGCCGGGCAGCGGTGCGGGGGCGGGCGAGTCGCGCCTGGTCGTGGACGTCGCGACGGGGCGCCTGCTCGCCTACGAGTTGCGCCCGCCGGGACGGTCCGAGCCGCTGATCCAGACCACGTACGAGGAGATGGGCTGGGTGGACCGCCTGGGCGCGCGTCCGTAACGGCCTGTTGTCAGGGGGTCCGGCCTGGTTCGTCCACCACGCCCGCCGCCAGGTCGGCGCTCGCGTAGAACGTGCCCTTGCGGGCCAGCACCTCGCCACCGACCACCTCGTCCTGGAGGGTGTCCACGCGCCTGCCGAGGAAGCGGTAGGTCGCGGAGTCCAGCACCAGGTACGACCGCGAGACGATCCGGCCCTGCGCGTCCCGCGTCGACCCGCCGGGGACGGAGCCGGGGGGCTCGTAGGCGATGCCGATCCCCGCCCGGCCCGCCGCGTCCCGTACGCCGAGGTCCACCCGCACCCCGGGCAGCTCGGCCAGCGCACGGAAGATGGCGGCCTCGACCTTCGGCGGCATGGGGACGCCCGCGTCGAGGTAGACCGACAGCACGCGGAACGCCCGCGCGTCCGGATGTTCGGGCTCCGCGCCCTTCGGCAGGGTCGACCAGTGCCGGTCTCCCCTGACGTGATCCAGCAGCGCGGCGGGGTCGGTGGGGAGGTCGGCGAGCTTGGCCGCGTACTGCCGGGGTGTCAGGTCGTCGTCGCCCGGGTGGGGGGTGATGTCCTGGAATCCCAGGGGGCCGCCGTTCTGGCGGAGGGCCTGGCGGGTGCCGTCGTACCGGGTCCAGTATTCCTGGACCGTGCCTCGCTCCTCGCCGGGCTGCTTGACCAGGTCCTTCCGGTACAACCACTGGTCGGGGCGCGGCTCTTGGTGCTTGCGGCGTCCCTCGGCCACCAGGGCGGCTTGGCGCAGCACCGTCTCGGCGCGTACCGGCATGGTGGTCATGGCGTTCGGCGGGGGCGGGGCCGGGGTGCGGGAACCGTTCACCGCCACGAGCACGGCGGCGGCGGCCGTCGCGGCGGCCAGCAACGACGGCACCGCCCAGAACCGGCGCCTCTTCCGCGCCGGGACCGGAGCCGGGGTTGACGCCGAGGCGAGGGCTCGGGCGCGCACGGCGCGCAGGCGGTCGGCGTCGGGCGCGGGGGCGTCCGCGCGCAGCTCGCGCAGGAGCGTGAGGTCATCGTCCACAGCCGGGGTCCTCCTCGTCGGTGTCGTGGCTGGCTGAGCGCGCGGCGTCGCGGACGCCCGGAGGCGCGGCGTCACGGACGGCTGGGGGCACGGGGTCGTGGCGGGCTGGCGGGGCGGGGTCGTGGAGGGCTGACGGGTCGATGCCGCCCAGGGCCGCCCGGGTCTTCCTCCTGGCGCGGTGCAGGCGCGACCGCACGGTCCCGATCGGGACGCCGAGCGCGCGGGCGACCTCCTCGTAACTGAGGTCCGCCCAGGCGATCATCAGCAGCACTTCGCGGTCCGGCGGCGACAGCGTCGCGAGCGCCCCCGCCAGCTCGCGGTGCACCGCCCCGGCCGACACGCGGGCCGCCACCCGGTCGGCGTAGCTCTCGGCCACCGCGTCGAGGCCCGTCCTGGCCAGGGCGCGGTAGGCCCTGGTCTCGGTACGGCGGTGCTTGCCGATCAGGTTGGCGGCGATGCCGTACAGCCAGGGCCGGGCGTCGCGGTGGGCGGTGTCGTAGCGGGCGAGACGGCGGAAGGCGTCCAGGAACGTCTCGGCCACGATGTCGTCGGCCAGCGAATCGCCCAGGCGGCGGGTGACATATCTGTGGAGCGCGGGGGCGTGCCGGTCGTACAACGCCGAGAAGGCGGCGGGGTCGCTACGGGCACGTCTGATCACCTCCGCGTCGTCCACCTCGGTGTCCTGCGTCAAACTCTCGACTCCGTTCTTCGGACTGAACACCCCCTTTCACCCGACAGGACGGATCCGGTTCTCGTGCGGGCCTCGCAAGAGCTTTGCACCTCTCGGGGACACGATTCGCCTGCCGAGCCGAAGACGAAACGCAAGGCGAAGGTAGTGCGCTCGCTCATGTAACCCTCGCCCCAACATTGGGGATAAGTCCCTTGAACGAGGAGGCTGTGTGGACATCGTCACGGTGGCCAACCAGGTCATGCCCTACATCACGGCGGCCATCGGCGCGTACGGAGCCGCGGTACTCACCAAGACACAGGATCTCGCGGCCGATGAGTCGGTGAATCTGGGCCGCAGGCTGCTGCAACGTTTCCTGGGACGGGAGGAGAGCCGCGACCGCATCGAGGCCGCCGTACAAGAGGTCGTGGAAACGCCCGACGACGAGGACAGCCGCGCCGCCCTGCGGGGACAGCTCAAGAAGGCGCTCACCGCCGATCCGAGACTGGCCGAAGACGTGGTCGCGTTGCTGCGTGCCATCCCGGAGTCCGCGATCGCGGCGAACAACGGCAGTCAGATCGTCTCGGGCAGCTCGATCTCCGGCGACAACATCCAGATCGGTTCGGCACGGGACGTCGACATTCATCGGCGCTGAGAGGCGGTGCGAAACGATCAGCACCTCATGACGCCCCGGCAGCACGTCCGCAAGTCGTGGGCGTGGCACGCCCTGCTGTGTCTCGTCTGCCTGGTGGTTCTCGCGCCGTCGCCATCGAGGCCGGCGAGATCTCCGGAGGCGAACGCGGGGCCGCCCGTTCCCCCGGGTGTGCTTTCCGAGGCGTGGCGGCAGACCGACCACGGCGGTGCGGGCGTCCTCGTGCTCGACGACATGCTGATCATGACGCCTGGAGACAAGATCGAGGGCAGGGACGTCGCCACCGGGCGCGTGTCATGGACCTTCGACGCGTCGGACTTCAGGGACTACACCCCGCCGGAGGAGCAGTTGGGGGCTACTGGCGACTACGTCGTCGCGGCCGCCCCGAACAGCGACGCGGAAGGGGACGACCCTAGTGGCGACAGTCTGCTGATCTTCAACGGCCGTACGGGCACGGTCCTCTGGCAACTCGCCTCCGGGCCGTATGGTGCGGAGCTGCCGACGCCCTTCCTCCGATATCTGGGTGTGGGGCTTGGACGGGTGTTCATTCGCCTGCCCGCCGTCGGCGTGGTCCGAGCGCTCGACGTCCTGGACGGGCGTCAGAAGTGGGCAGTCGCCATGCCTGCGGGCTGCGCCTATGAGGCCGGCGACGCGGACGAGTGGGCGGTCGCGCTGCTGATGAGGTGTGGTCGCCACAGCCGCCTGCGTGTCCTGGAGCCTCTCACCGGGCGCCTGCTGTGGGATCGGGAGGTCTTCCCCCTGGGGAATGCGCTGATCAATCTCACCGGCGGTGCGATCGGCTTGGAAAGCGACAACGCTTTCACCGTCTACGACGTCAACGGTGAGCAACTCTACGCACGCACCGGTGACCTCATGTGCACGTGCATGCTCGCGGCCACAGGCATGGGGCTGCTGGTCGTGCGGCAGTCCAACCGCAGTGACACCGAGACCATGGTGACGGATGTGGTGAATCGCCGCACCGGCCGAATCATCGTCGTCAGCGGCCAGGCGGGCGACCTCGCGTCGGCTGAGGCGATCGAGGGGCGACTGTACGGGTGGCGACGGCTTGGCGAGGACCTCCGGGCCTTCATCGTCGTGATGATCGATCCGGCGACGGGGAGACAGACGCCTGTCGCCACGTATCCAGGCCAGCTGGGCCTGTTCCACCTCGGCCGACATGAACTGCTGTTCAACGCTCCCGCCCCGGACGAGGACACCAGCGTCATGGTCGTCCATCGGCTGACTCCGTCGCGCGACCTCGGTGCCGTCTCCCGAGGCGGCGTCGAGCGCGGCAGGTGGCCCGATGCGTGCGCCCTTCTTCCGCCGTCCGTGCTGGCCGCCGAGTTTCCCGGGGCCGGCTACACGTCACGCCCTCGCCCGGCGCCACCGGAGCTCGGACTGGACACACCCGCCGGTTGCGACCTGATGCCCGACGACGACGAGCACCCCGTTCTCACGCTTTCCATCCTGTGGGTCGGCAGGACCTCGAACGAGGCGGAGGCCGTGCTCGAAGCCGTGACGGGGAGTTTGGATGCGACGCCGGACCAGCTCATCCGTCACAAGCCCGACGTCCGACTGTACGTCGACAAGTACCTGGGCACAGTCGTGGCGCGTGCCGGTGACACAGTGATGCGCCTGGACGGCGTCGACGATCGGGAGGCCGCCGTGCGGCTCGCCCTCCGGATGGCCCGTTCTCGGGAGACGGCGGAATGACCAGCTTGCCAGATGCGGAGTCCCGCGAACCCGCCGCCGCGCAAGTGCTGAGCAACTCGATCGTGGGTGGCGACAACGTCCAGATCGGGTCAGCCCGGGATGTGATCATCAGCCCTCGGCCGTCCGCGAGAAGACATTCGCTGGTGCGGTGGCTCGCCGTCGGCGTCATCCTGGCCACCGCCGTGGCGGTGGCGCAATCATGGCCCGCCCTCGTGGACGCGCTCCGGGACGCTTCCGGCCCGCCCCCGCTGGTCGGCACGGCATCGGCGAGGATAAATGTGGGCGACTCTCTGGCGATGGCGGACGCGTTCTCCACTGACGAGCACGCCCAACTGTTACGCGACCCGACCAACGCGGATCTCATCAGAATTCTGACGCGGCACGGTGCGGCACGCGTGTCGACCATGAACGTGGTGCTGATTCTGGAGGGAGAGCGCAACAGCGCGATCAGGATCATTGACGTCCGGCCGCGGATCCTCAGGTCAGGACCCCCGCCGACGGGCACCTGCCTCACCCTTCCCGCGCAGGGCGGCGCGGAGGAGTACAAAATCGTGGCGGACCTCGACCGGCAAAGGCCCGAAGGCGGCGGCTCGCGCTTCCTGCCCAAGAGCATCGACCTGGCTTACGGCGAGCGGACCACGGTCGAGTTCACCGCGACGGCCAAGCGTCGCTGGTACGAATGGGACATCGAAGTGGTCTACTCCTACAAGGCCGACAGCAAACCTCAGAGCACCTTCTTCAGGGATCCAGATGGACAACCGTTCAGGGTCACCGCAGAGGCCCGGAGGTACTCCACCGTGTGGAACGACCCCAGCGCCTTGAGCCTGGGCTTCCGGGTGACAGGCAGGAACAAGTCGTGCAGAGGACGTTGAGGCTGCTGCTGCCGGCAGTCCTGCTCATGGCGATGCTCTCGGTGCCGGCGAGTGCACCGGCCATGGCCTGGCCGAGCACGCAACTGCGACTGCTCTGGCAGGCCGACGTGTCGATCCCCCTTGACGGCTACGAACACGCTCTCACCGCTCGCGACCTTCTCGTACGCACTTCTCAGGGTGTGCTGGCGCTCGGAACAGGCGACGGGCGCAGAAGCTGGCAGCACCGGCTCACCACGGCGTCCGCGACAGGCTGGGACGTCACCGCCGCTGCCGTCGTCATCGACTACCAGCAGCCGTCGGTGCGGTCGAGCGACCGGCATGAGCTCATCGCCGTGGCCAGTGCCACAGGAAGGCGGCTCTGGCGCAGGCCCGGGTGGTCCCTCCCTCCCGGGTGGCAACGATCTGCCGCCGTCCAGGGCCGGGCGCCGGTGTTCTTCGCATGGCATGCCCAGCGGAGCACCCTGGCAGGCGTTGCCGCCGAAACAGGCCGAGACCTGTGGTCCTTCCACGTACCTGCCGGATGCACGCTTTCCGGCACGGCGGCGCGTGCCGCGGACGCTGTGGTCCTCCTCGCCTGTGGACGATCTTCGCGCATCCTTCGACTGGACCCTGCCACGGGCCGCACACTTACCTCGATTCCCCTCACCGAAAGCGAAACTCGGACATTCCATGCGGCCGATGGTGTGATCGCGGTCCCCGACGGAGAGGGGATCAGCTATTACGACGACCAGGGCCGTGCGGTCGTCCGCCACCGGGAATGCTGGCTTCGGTGCGTCATGGCCCGGAACCGAAACCTGCTGCTGACGACGTACCACAGCGGCGAGGACGACGTCCTCGCCGCGACGTCCTGGCCGGACGGCGCGCCAGTGTGGCAGGTACGACCGGCGCCCAGGTACGCGAACCTGCTGGACGGCGGTGTCGCGGTCCGGGATCTCGGCCAGGGCGGTTTCCCCGTCATCGACATGATCGATCCCAGCGGCGGCGCGGTGACCTCGTACAGCATTCCCCTGCCCGCCGTGCCGTTGGTGGCGGACGGACAGCGGATATACGTGGGAGGCGTCATGTCCGGGGCCGGGCAGACGCGCAGCGTACGTTTCGCCGCCCTGCGCCGAGTCCCGGACGTCAGCGGTCCGCCATGGCTCGGGGGCGCCGATCCGGGACGCTGGCCAGACGCCTGTGGGCTTCGGCCGGACGCGTCGTTCACTCCTGCACCGGTCCAAACGGCACTGTCCGGCTACACGATGCCCAAGCCGATCGCCTGCCGCCATACCCGGCCCGACGGCACGGAACTGGTCGTGAGAGTGCTCTGGGTGGCCGACGACGACCCGGACGACGCCGCCCGCATGATCGACACGCTGGGTGACACGTACGCCTTCCGTCCGGTCGACGGCGTCGGAGACCAGGCTGTGGCCGACGCCGCCCTGCCCAGCACCGTCTACTTCCGGAGCGGTCCGGTGGTGGCGAGCATGACATCGGGCCATCTGCCGCTACGCCACCGACTACTGGAGCTCGCCGGATTCGTCGCCGCGCGGCTCCGGGGCGTGGACGACGACAGCCGGAGGGGAACCGCCCCACCCGGCGCCCCATCCCGGCGGCTGACGCTGGTTCACCTGCCCGGGACGCGCGTGACACTGGCCCAACCCGCTGTCGGCCCCTCTCCGGTTGCGGCGTACCTGCTCGACGGCCACCCGTACGTCCGAGAGCGGCAGACGTTCACCAGGCTCGATCCGACCATGGACGCCCTCTCACCCAACGGCGCCTGGGGAGCCCGGGTGACCGACGCCTACCCCTCGCACGGCCGTGACCCGGTCACGATCCTGGATACCGCGACCCGCTCCACCCGGAAGGTTCCCACCGTGGAAGCGCCCATGGGCGTGGATTACCCTGTCTGGTCTCCAGATGGACGAAACCTGCTGCTGACCGCCAAGGACGCCGGCACGATCACCGGCTTCGTCGTCATCGACCTGGCCGCCATGAGATCCCGGTTCGTCCGGATCCGGCACGGCGGGCGATACGCGGGCTCGTTCCGCTGGGGAGCGGATTCCAGCACTGTGGCTGTGCAGTCAGGGCAGGAGGACGACATCGAGGAGGACCAGCTCGACGTCACGTTCTTCACTCTCGGCGGCACCGTCGAACACCGTTACAAGGATGTGGGGAAACTCCTGGACCGGCAGAACTGGACCTCCCCTTCCGGCCGGATCTTCACCACCCGTTGTGTCAGGCCCGCGGGTCAGATCTGTGCCTGGCGTGTGGAGGACGGTGCCCTGCTCGCCCAGATCCCGGCCAACCCCGACAGCTTCGTCGCCTGGTACGACGAGAGCCATATTCTCGGCTGGACCTCGCTCTCCTCTCGGGACCAGGACGAGGCCATCACCATCCTGAGTTTCCTCGGTGCACCGGGTGGGACGCTGGCCCGAGCCCGTGGACACGATGGACTGCAACTAATCTTCGCCCGGCCGACCTGACTGTGAGCTTGTGCACGGACGTCGACGTCGGGCCCGTCCTCGCTGCCGCCGGGCGTGCGCGCAAAGCCTGCACTCGCCATCCCGTTCTCTTCAGCCTGAAGCTTCACCCTCAGCCCCCTTCAAGCAGGGCTTCGGCGGGATATCGGTCCCCGCACCCCTTATTGATCGCGACCTCGACACACTGGCCGTTGTCACCGCTGGCGCTGGATTACGCCATTCCGCTCCGCCGAGGTCTACTGGGTCCATTTTTTGATCGCATCCTCAATCGCCCGGGGTGTGACGTTCTTCGGCTGTGCGTCCGCTCTGATGGTGTCATACCGCTGCTTGAGGCTCATGACCGCTTCGTGATCTCCAGTGACCTGACCGGAGAGGACCGAGTCGGCGGAGACCACCTCCGAGCCGTCACGCAGCCGCGCCAGCGCGAACGCGCTCATGGTGCCGGCCACACAACCGGCGGCGACGGGCACCAGTTGAATGGTGATGTTCGGATGGCAGGTGAGTTCCAGCAGGTGGCGGAGCTGCTCCGCCAGGATCTCCGGCCCTCCGACCGGGCGGTGCAGCGCTCCTTCGTCGATGAGCGCGAGAAAGGCCGGAGGGCTGTCGCTGTCGAAGATCCTCATGCGCCGCATGCGGGCTTGGACCCGCTCTTCGACACGATCCCGCGGGACGGCGGTGGAGAAGATGGCGCGGGCGTAGCCGGCGGTCTGCAGGATGCCGGGGATCAACAGCGGATCCCAGGATTGCAGGATGACGGCTTGCGGTTCGATCTCCTCGACCCACCGCGCGAACCAGCCCAGAGCGGACAACCGGGAGATCCGCTCATGGAGGCCGGCGAAATGGCCGTCGGTTCCGAACGCCTTGTCCACCTCGCGCGCGAATTCCAGCGTGGGAACCCGCCGGCCTTTCTCGACATGACTGACGAGTGATTCGTGGCAGTGAATGCGTGAAGCAAGCGCGAACTGCGTCAGACGAGCCGCTTTACGGCGTTCCGCGAGGTCGCGAGCGAAACGCGCTCTGGGCGACAAATGGTCGCTGACATCGGAAGTCATAGCGTCTCCGCAGGTCAAGGGCATGGGATTGCCGTCCAGGTGCGCGCGCCGCGCTACCGTTCATGCCGGATCCGGGCGACAGCGCTTTGTCGCAGGAAACGCCCCGCCGCTTGACGGGAGTTCATGTCACTTCTCCATGCCGTCTCCCTTCGGAAAGGCATGACGCCGGGGCGCGGCGATCGAGCTCCCGGACAAAGCCGGCAGGCGATTCGGCGGGGGCTGTACGACGTGAGCCTGGTGGCCGCGCTGTCAGTCGGGAGCGACGCGCACCTTGCCGGACCGCACGGCCACCGTGTCGTATGAGCCGGCCTGGAAGTCTCGCTAGCGGACCACCCGGTACGTCAGGTGCGTGACCAAATCGGTGCCCGTGGGCGGGGCCGCGGGGCTGAGGGTGATGTCGCCGGCGTCGGCCAGGAGGCGTTCGCCGCGGCCGAGGATCACCGGCGCGACGTGCAGCCGGAGCTCGTCGATGAGGCCGGCGGCCAGGTACTGGTTGACGGTGGCGGCGCCGCCGGCGATGGCGATGTCGCGGTCCCCCGCCGCCTCCTGCGCCATGGCGAAGGCGGCCTCGATGCCGTCCGTGACGAAGTGGAACGTCGTGCCGCCCTTCATGGGCAGCGGCTCGCGCGGGTGGTGGGTGAGGACGAACACCGGCGCGTGGTACGGCGGCTCCTCCCCCCACCAGCCGGTCCAGTCCGGGTCGAAGGCGCCGCGGCCGGGGTCGAACATGTTGCGGCCCATGATGAACGCCCCGGCCGCCGTGATGGCCTCGATGACCTCGGCGTGCTTCTCGGGCTCCGCGAACATCCACTCGTGCAGCCGGTCGCCCACGCCGTCGCCGAACGGCTGCTCCAGGCTCTGGTTCGGCCCCGCCACGTAGCCGTCGACGGACATCCCCATGTCGCACGTGACCTTGCTCATCCTGGTTCGTCTCCTGTTGTCCGTGGCGCCCGTCCGGCGCCTTCACCAGGGAGTCGGAGCCGGCGCCGGGCTCTCTACACGGTGAGCGGAAATTTTCTGGAACGGGGTGGGAGGAGTCGAATCGGAGGAGGTCGGGTAGGTTCGGCGGTTAGGAAAGTTTCCTAATTGAGGAGTTGCCCATGAGACTCGCCGTGATCGGGGGCGGTTCGACCTACACCCCCGAGCTCATCGACGGCTTCGCCAGGCTGCGCGACGAGCTGCCGCTCACCGAGATCGCGCTGATCGACCCGGACGCCACGCGGCTCGACCTGGTGGCGGGCGTGTCCCGCAGGATGTTGCGCAGGGCCGGGCACCCGGCGAAGGTGATCGCCACCGCCGACGTGGCCGAGGGCGTCGCGGGCGCGGACGCCGTGCTCTTCCAGCTCAGGGTGGGCGGCCAGACCGCGCGGAACGTGGACGAGACGCTGCCGCTGGAGTGCGGCTGCGTCGGCCAGGAGACGACGGGCGCGGGCGGTCTCGCCAAGGCCCTGCGCACGGTCCCGGTCGTGCTGGAACTGGCCGAGCAGGTCCGCGCCCACGCCCCCGACGCCTGGATCGTCGACTTCACCAACCCGGTCGGCATCGTCACCAGGGCGCTGCTGGACGCCGGGCACCGCGCGATCGGCCTGTGCAACGTGGCCATCGGGTTCCAGCGCCGCTTCGCCCGGCACCTCGGCGTGCCGCCTGAGCGGGTCGCGCTCGGGCACGTCGGGCTCAACCACCTGACGTGGGAGCGGTCGGTCGTGGTCGACGGCGTGGACGTGCTGCCGCGGCTGCTCGCCGAGCACGGGCAGGAGCTGGCCGACGACATCGGTCTGCCGGTCGGGCTGCTGCGCAGGCTCCAGGTGGTCCCGTCCTACTACCTGCGCTACTTCTACGCCCACGACCTGGTGGTGAGCGAGCAGCGGGCCAAGCCGTCGCGCGCGGCCGAGGTCGCAGCGATGGAGCAGCAGCTGCTGGAGCTGTACGCGGACCCGGCCGTGGACACCAAGCCGGAGCTGCTGGACAAGCGGGGCGGCGCCTACTACTCCGAGGCCGCCGTCGCGCTGATCGCCTCGCTGCTCGGCGACCGGGGCGACGTCCAGGTGGTCAACACCCGCAACGACGGGACGCTGCCGTTCCTGCGCGACGAGACGGTCATCGAGGTCCCGGCCAGGGTCTCGGCGTCCGGGGCCGCGCCGCTGCCGGTCGATCCGGTGGAGCCGCTGTACGCGGGCCTGATCGCGAACGTCTCCGCGTACGAGGAGCTGGCGCTCGACGCGGCGCTGCACGGCGGCGCGGACCGGGTGCGCAACGCCTTGCTGGCCCATCCGCTGATCGGCCAGGAGGCCGTCGCGGACGAGCTGACCGGCCTGCTGCTGGCGGCGAACGAGCGGTACCTGCCATGGTGATCATCGCCGTGGACGCGGGCAACAGCAAGACGCACGTCGTCGTGCTCTCGGGCGACGGCACGATCCTGGCCCAGGGCGACGGCGGGCCGTTCGAGCCGCAGACCGTCGGCGTGCCGGCGGCCGTGGACGTCGTGGAGGAGGCCGTGCGGCGGGCGCTCGGACCGGCGGCCGCTCCCCCGTACGCCGACCAGCTCTACGCCTACCTGGCCGGGGCCGACCTGCCGGTGGAGGAGGAGGCCCTGGCGGCCGAGTTCCGCGGCCGCGGGATGGCGGCCGACGTCGTCGTGGGCAACGACAGCTTCGCGCTGCTGCGGTCGGGGGCGTCCGGGCCGAGCGGCGTCGCGGTGGTGTGCGGCGCGGGCATCAACGCGGTCGGCGTCTCGCCCACGGGCGGGGTGGCCCGCTTCCCCGCGCTCGGCCGGATCAGCGGCGACTGGGGCGGTGGCGGCGGCCTGGCCGAGGAGGCGTTGTGGCACGCCATCCGCGCCGAGGACGGCAGGGGCGCGCCCACCGCGCTCGCCGGCCTGATCAAGGAGCACTTCGGCACGCGGACGGTCGAGGAGGTGGTGCTCGGGGTGCATTTCGGACAGATCGAGCGGCATCACCTGACCGCGCTCGCCCCCAAGGTGTTCGAGGCCGCCGCGTCGGCTGACGCGATCGCGCTGGAGCTGGTCACCCGGCTGGCCGACGAGATCGTGGTGATGGCCGAGGTGTGCCTGCGCCGCCTGGACCTGCTGGAGACGCCGACGGAGGTCGTGCTGGGCGGAGGCGTGCTGCACGCGCGCATCCCGCTGCTGGTCGCGATGCTGGAGGAGCGGTTCGCCGTACGGGCTCCGCTGGCCAAGCAGGTGATCCCGGACCAGCCGCCGATCGTCGGGGCCGCGCTGAACGGCCTGGACCGCATCGGGGCCTCCGAGGACGCCAAGGCTCGCCTTCGAGCCCAGTTCCAGAAGGTCCAGGCAGGGTCCTGAGAATCCGAGCGCTGTTCTAGAGAGGTATTGACGCACGTGGAGCGGTAAGTCTAGAGTCGGCCGCCAACCGTCTGGAAAGTATCCGGACGGTTGGCGGTCAAGGAGGCCACCCATGTCCACCAACCCCAGCCGACGTGAGGTTCTTCGACGTATCGGACTCACCGCCCTGACGGCGGGCCCGGGCGCAGGGCTGCTCGCCGCGTGCGCCACGGGCCGCTCCGCCGCTCCCGTCGCCTCCACCTCGGCCGCGCCCACCTCGGCCGCCAACCCCCTCGGCGTGGACGCCGCCAGGCAACTGGAAGTCGTGATCTTCAGCGGCGGCAACGGCGACGGCTACGCGACCGACCTGCACGAGGCCCTCTACAGCAAGGCGTACAAGACCGCCAAGATCAAGCACGTGCCCACCCAGAAGGTCGGCACGCAGCTGCGCCCCCGCTTCATCAGCGGCGACGCGCCCGACGTGGTCAACAACTCCGGCCCCGACGCCCTCGACCTGCAGTCGCTCGTCGCCGAAGGGCACCTCGCCGACCTGACGCCGCTGTTCGACGCCCCCTCCCTGGCCGACCCGGCCAAGAAGGTGCGCGACACCCTGGTCGGCGGCGTCTACGAGAACTCGCTGATCGACGGCGTGCCCCGGGTGCTGCAGTACACGGTCGCCCACCGCGCCCTGTGGTACAACGCCAAGCTGTTCGACCAGCGCGGCTGGCAGGCGCCGAAGACGTGGGCGGAGTTCAACGCCCTCGGCGAGGAGGCCAAGAAGGCGGGCATCGCGCTGTTCGCCTACCCGGGCCAGGTCGGCCCGTTCTACCAGCTCTGGAACCTGGTCTACAGCGCCGCCAAGATCGGCGGCAACAAGGTGATCGTCGACATCGACAACCTCGCCGACGGCGCCTGGCAGGCCGAGCCCGTACGGCAGGCCGTCGCGGCGTGGGCGCAGGTGCAGCGCGACTTCGGCGACAAGGCGTACTTCGGGCTCGACCACACCCAGACGCAGGTCAAGCACCTGCAGGACAAGGTGCTGTTCTACCCCTGCGGCTCCTGGCTGGAGAACGAGATGGCCAAGGACCGGCCGGCCTCGTTCGAGTACGCGATCGCCCCGGTGCCCAGCATCACCGCCGCCGACGCGATGCCGTACGAGGCGATCATGATCGGGGTGAGCGAGGCGTTCTTCGTGGCGGCCAAGGGCAAGAACCCGCAGGGCGGCCTGGAGTACCTGCGCCTGATGTTGTCGCGAGAGGGCGCGCGCGGCTACACCGAGCTGACCAAGAACCTCACCGTCGTCAACGGCGTGGTGGACGGCCTCGACCTGACCTCGGCCGTGCGCAGCGCGGCCAAGGCCCAGGAGGCGGCCGGGACGAACATCATCACCGACGCCCGCTTCGAGGGCTGGTACAAGGAGCTGTTCGACCACGGGCAGGTCCAGACCAACTCGGTGATGTCCGGACGCATCACGCCCGAGCAGTTCTGCGCGAACATGCAGAAGAAGGCCGACGAGCTCAAGGCGGACTCCGCGATCGCCAAGCAGACCAGGAGCGTCTGAGCGATGAGGCGGCACGGCTTCGTCGCGGGCTTCCTCGCCCTGCCCGTGGTCCTCTACGCGGTCTTCGTGATCAGCCCGTACGTCCAGGCGTTCCAGATCGCGCTGACCGACTGGCGCGGGGTGTCGGCGAACCTGAACTTCGTCGGCCTGGACAACTTCCGGCGGATGCTCGGCAACGACACGTTCTGGCAGGCGGTCCGCAACCACGCGGTCCTGCTGGTCACGCTGCCGTTGGCGACCATCGCGCTCGCGCTGGTCTTCGCGTACCTGCTCGGCGACTCGGCGGGCACGCCGGGGGCCCGCTTCTACCGGGTGATCTTCTTCCTGCCGCAGGTGCTGGCGGTCGCGGTGGTCGGGGTGCTGTTCAAGGCCGTCTACCGGCCGGACGCGAGCGGCGTGCTGAACGGCGCGCTGGCGAAGCTGGGCGTCGAGCCGGTCGGCTGGCTGACCGACCAGAACCTGGCGCTGTGGTCGATCATCGCGGTGATGGTGTGGCAGGCGGTCGGCTTCTACGTCGTGCTGTTCTCGGCCGGGATGGCGGCCATTCCGAAGGACGTGTTCGAGGCGGCCGCCCTCGACGGCGCCGGGCGGCTGCGCACGTTCTTCTCCATCACGCTGCCCCTGGTGTGGGACACCGTCCAGGTGGCCTGGGTCTATCTGGGGATCGCCGCGTTCGACGGGTTCGCGCTGGTCAACGTCCTGTCGGTGGAGCAGGGCGGGCCGGACGGCGCGACCACCGTGCTGGCCACGGAGATCTACAAGAACGCCTTCTCCTACTCCCGGTTCGGCTACGCCTCGGCCATGGGCGTGGCGCTGTTCTTCCTGACCCTCACCTTCGCCGCGCTGACGTTGCGCGTGACCCGCCGCCAGAAGGTCGTCTACTGAAATGTTCCGAAAAATCAGCATCCAGGCTGTTCTGGGCCTCTGGGCGTTGCTCATCATCGCCCCGCTGCTGTGGACCCTGCTGGCCTCGTTCAAGAGCAACGCCGAGATCTTCGGCGACGCCCTGCAACTGCCCGGCGAGCTGCGCTGGGACAACTGGGCGCGAGCCTGGGAGCGGGCCAACATCGGTCGCTACCTGCTCAACACGGTCATCGTGGTCTTCTTCGGCGTGGCCGGGACGATGCTGCTCAGCTCGATGGCAGCGTACGTGCTGGCCCGCTACCGCTTCCCGGGCAACCGGCTGGTCTACTTCCTGTTCGTCTCCGGCATGGCCTTCCCGGTCTTCCTGGCGCTCGTGCCGCTGTTCTTCGTGGTGGACGGGCTCGGGCTGCTCAACAGCCACGTCGGCCTGGTCCTGGTCTACGTCGCCTACTCGCTGCCGTTCACGGTGTTCTTCCTGACGTCCTTCTTCAGGGCGCTGCCGGACGCGGTGGCCGAGGCGGCGATGATCGACGGGGCCTCGCACACCCGCACGTTCTTCCAGGTCATGCTGCCCATGGCCCGCCCGGCGCTGGTCAGCCTGACCATCTTCAACGTGCTCGGCCAGTGGAACCAGTACCTCATCCCGCTGGTCCTGCTGCCCGGCGACAAGAGCCTGTGGGTCATCACCCAGGGCGTGGCCGACATCTCCACCATCGCCGGGTACGAGGCCGACTGGCCCGGACTGTTCGCCGCGCTCAGCATGACGGTGCTTCCCGTCGTGCTGATCTATATCGTCTTCCAGCGACATATCCAGTCCGGGCTGACCTCAGGAGCGCTGAAGTAGGAATGTCTTCAGGAAACCCCACCGTCTTCCGCACGCTCAACGAGCGCGCCGCGCTCACCCTGCTCCTTGAGCACGGCGGCCTCACCCGCGCCGAGCTGGAACTGCACACGGGCCTGTCCAAGGCGTCGGCGGCCGAGGTGCTGCGCAGGCTGGAGAACAGCGGGCTGGCCAGGAAGGCCGGCCTCAAGCCGGGCAACGCCGGGCCGGCCGCGCAGATGTGGCAGCTCGACGGCTCGGCCGCGCGCGTCGCGGGGGTCGATCTCACCACGAGCTCGATCGAGGTGTCGGTCGCCGACCTGACCGGCCGGGTGCTCGGCACCCATCGCACCGAGGCGACCGGCGACGCCCGGCGGCTGCTGGCCGAGACGGTCCGCGCGGCCGGCTTCGAGCTGGACGAGCTCGATCAGGTCGTGGTGGGCGTGCCGGGCGTGGTGGAGGCCGACGGGCGGCGGCTGCGGCAGGCCGTGCAGCTGGCGGGCTGGTCCGGCCTGGACGACCTGCCGGGCAACGTGCGCCTGGAGAACGACGTCAACCTGGTCGCCATCCGCGAGCTCCAGGAGCACGACGACAGCAGTTTCGTGCTGTTCTGGGTGGGCGGCGGGGTCGGCGCGGGGGTCGTGCTCGACGGCGCGCTCTGGCGGGGCGTCACCGGACGCGGCGGCGAGGTCGGCTCGGTCATCGTCCCCGACCCGGTGACCACCGGCCGCCGCTACGGGCAGGACGGCGGGCCGCTCGGCGCGCTGCTCGGCGCCGAGCCGCTGGCCGCGCTGGCGCAGGCGCACGGCCTGCCCGGCGACCCCACGCTCACCGCCGTGAGCCGCACGCTGGCCGAGGCTCCCCAGGGCTTCCTGGACGACGCCGCCGCGCGGGTGGCGCTCGGCGTGACGGCCGCGATCGGGGTGCTGGACCCGGGCCTGGTCGTGCTGGCCGGGCCGCTGTGCGTCGCGGGAGGCGAGCCGCTCAGGGCGCGGGTCGCCGACCGTCTGGCCTCGACGCCGCTGGTGCCGGTGACCGTCGCCCTCAGCGCCGTGTGCGGCAACGCCGTGCTCGGCGGCGCTCTCAGCTACGCCCTGGACCTGACCCGCGAGCGGGTCTTCCAAGCCGGTACGGCCGGTCGTACCGGTGAATCCAACCCCTAAGGACGCACATGTTGAGAACCCTCGTGATCGCCGCTCATCCCGACGAGCCCGAGATCTACGCGGGCGGCACGGCCGCGCTGCTGGCACAGGCCGGCCACGCGGTGAAGTTTTTGACCCTCACCAACGGCGACGCCGGGCACCACGAGCTGGAGCGCGGCCCGCTGACGCGCCGCCGCGCCGAGGAGGCGTGGCGCGCGGCCGACGCGCTGGGCGTGGTGGACTACGAGATCTTCGACGTGCACGACGGCATGCTGGAACCCACCGTCGAGCTGCGGTTGCGGGTGCTGGCGCAGATCCGCGCCTGGCGGCCCGACCTGGTGATCGCCCTGCACGCCGACGGCGGCGGCCACCCCGACAACCGGGCCGCCGGGCAACTGGCCGCGCACGCGGTCGAGTTCGCGATGACACGCAACCTGGAGGTGGGCAAGCCGGCCCTCCAGCGCATGCCGGTGTGCCTGCTCATGACGGACTACGCCTCCGCCCCCGTCCACCGGCCCGACGTGGTGGTGGACGTGTCCTCGGTGCTGACGGCCAAGCTGGACGCGTGCCTGGCCCACGCCTCCCAGTTCCTGGAGTTCGCGCCGTGGCAGCGAGGCTTCCTGGACCAGGCTCCCCCGCCCGGTGACGTGGCCGCCGGACGGGCGTTCGTGCTCGAACACTGGGCGGAGTTCCTGAAGGAGGAGACCTTCCAGTTCGCCGACTACGGCAGGAAGGCCGACCGGGAAGAGGTCGGCCGCCTGCTCGCCGGGACCGCCGTCCCGGTCGCGTAGCCGCCCGGCGTCAGCCGGTGTAGTTCTTGCCGGGGGGCCTGCCGGGGATCGGCTTGGCAATGACGGCGACGGGGATGAAGAAGCAGATCTGGCTGATCGCCAGGACGAGCGTCCACAGGGCCTTGTCGTCGTAGTGGGCCGCTGCCCTGGCGTACAGCTCGTCTGGGACGCGTTCCCCGGCCGGGTTCGCGGTGAGGACGGCCTCCACCAGCTCCAGCGCCACCCGTTCGGCGCCCGAGAAGTAGGGGGCGTCCCGCCACGACGCCACGGCGGCCAGGCGCTCGTCCGGCTCCCCCGCCCGGCGCAGCAGGTCGGCCTGCCGGACCGTGTGGTACGTGCTGCCGACGATCTGCCCGGCGCGCAGCTGCACCAGGCCGACGGTGCTCCCCGGGATCGCGCCGTTGCGGGTGGCCTTGGTCATGGCCACCGCGATCTCCCCCAACTCGGGGAAGAACCTGGAGGGATCGGGCAGACGCGACTGGAGGTTCCCCTGCTCGGTCGTCGTGGACATCGGCTTCCCTTCTTCTGCGAATCCTGTCTCGGCGGTCCGACGACGCAGCGTCCGGGAATGTGAGGGTCAGGCCGCCGTCCAGGGGTGCAGCTTGTCGGGGTTGCGCACCGCCCACAGCCGCTTGATCCGGCCCTCCGCCACGTCGAACGCCACGACCATCACGGTGACGCCGTCGCGCTGGGCCACCAGGCCGGGGCGACCGTTGACGGTGCGCTCCAGCAGCGTCATGGCCGGCGCCCTGGTGGCGATCTCGACGGCGTAGCGGGCCACCCGTCCGGCGCCCTCGATCGGCCGCAGCACGGCGTTGACCACGCCGCCGCCGTCGGCGACGCCGACCACGCCGGGGTCGAGCAGGGCGATGAGGGCGTCGATGTCCTTGGCCTCCCACGCCTGCTTGAACTCGCGGACGATGCCGGCCTGCCGGGCCGCCGGCGTCACCGAGGTCCGCGCGGCGTCGATGCGGTGCCGGGCGGAGGAGGCCAGCTTGCGGCAGGCGGCCGGGGTGCGGCCGACGATCGCCGCCACCTCGGCGAAGGGGTAGCGGAAGACGTCGTGCAGGACGAACGCGACCCGCTCGGCCGGCGTCATCGACTCCAGCACGACGAGGAAGGCCATGTTGACCGACTCGTCCAGGGTGACCCGGTCGGCGGGGTCGTCGCCGGCCCATTCCGTGCGGTCGGGCAGCGGCTCGGGGATCCATTCGCCCACGTAACGCTCGCGGCGGGCGCGGGCCGAGCCGAGCACGTCCAGGCAGATGCGGCCGGCGACCCTGGTCAGCCAGGCGCCCGGCGACTCGATGGCCTCCTGCTGCCCGGGTGACATGGCGTACCAGCGGGTGTAGGTCTCCTGGACGACGTCCTCGGCGTCGGCCAGCGAGCCGAGGAGGCGGTAGGCCAGGTTGATGAGCTGCCGGCGCTCGCTGATGATCGCGTCCAGACCGGGGTCGGGTGCGGTGGTCATGATGTGGACGACTCCCTTAGTCGCATTTGCCCTAGTGTGTCCGACGAGACGGCGCTCCCGGATGTGAGGTCACCGCGCCACCTCACATTTCCGGCGGCCACGTCGTCGGACTTTCGAAGGCAAGCCCCAGAAGCGGACCGCCGTCACCCGGCGGTCGAGGAGTACCCCATGTTGCTACGTGTCGCGATCATCCTGCAGACCCTGGCCCTGTTCGCCGCGCCGGTCACCGCCGGGCTGCTGTTGTCGGTGCCCAACGGGCAGCCGCTGCACAGCGCCGCCGCGTACACGGTGTTCGTCGTGGCGGTGCTGCACCTGGTGGCCGCGATCCTGGCGTGGCGGCCGGGCGGCGGCTCGCCGAAGCCGATCATGCACGCGGCCGGGTTCCTGGTGCTGGTCAGCGCCCAGGTCGCGCTGGGCATCGCGCACGTGACGGCCCTGCACGTGCCGCTGGGCGCGCTGCTGTTCGCCGGCAGCGTGCTTCAGCTCAGCCGGGTCTGGACGGCGCGGTCCAGCGACCGGGCCAGCCGCACGCTCTCCTCCGTGTAGCCGAGAGCGGCGTAGAACCGGCGGGCGGTGGTGTTGGCGGCGCCCGTCTCCAGGGTGAGGTGGCGCAGCCCCTGGTCACGGGCCCAGTCCTCGGCCGCCGCCATGAGCCGGCGGCCCAGGCCCGTGCGGACGGCGTCCGGGGCGACGGCCAGCTCGCCGACGTAGGCGTCCTCGTCGCCGGTGAAGTGCCGCTGCCGGTCCACCGAGACGACGCCGACCACCCGGGAGCCGCGCACGGCGACGAAGACCGCTCCCCGTCGTTCCCCCGCCGCGGCGACGGAGCCGGCGAGCCACCGCTCCGCCGCCCGTACGGCCGCGCCGGGGTCCCGCCAGGCCGCGACCCCCTCCGCCAGCCGGGGCGCCAGCGCCAGCACCCCCGGACGGTCC
This sequence comes from Nonomuraea sp. NPDC048881, assembly GCF_040649795.1. Classification (NCBI taxonomy): domain Bacteria; kingdom Bacillati; phylum Actinomycetota; class Actinomycetes; order Streptosporangiales; family Streptosporangiaceae; genus Nonomuraea; species Nonomuraea sp. NPDC048881. The sequence continues at coordinate 237,018 of NZ_JBEZGC010000001.1, read as the reverse complement.
TCCTCGCGGTAGGGCCGGATGCGGACGTGCGCCTGAGCCATGTCCTCCATGCCGAGCAGCATGACAGGCCGGACCCGCGGGAAAAAAGGGCCACCGCGCCGCCCGGCGCCTCAGCGCAGGTCGCCGGTGAGGATCCACAGGTGGCCGTACGGGTCGCGGAGGCGGCCGGAGCGCAGGCCGTAGGGCCGGTTCTCGATCGGCACGAGCGTCCGCGCCCCCTGGACGGTCATGCGCTCGCCGACGGCGTCCGGGTCGGCGACGACGATCTCCAGGAGCACCGGCGAGCCGCCCAGGTCGTCCGGCGAGAGCCAGCCCCAGTCGGCGACGGCGGGCGAGACCCGGAACGCCGCGCCGCCGAGGCGGTGCTCGATGACGCTGGGCCGCCCGTCGTCGCCCGGCGCGGCGCGGAACACCTCCTCACTGCCCAGGGAGTCCCGGTAGAAGGCGGACGCCCGGTCGGGGTCGGGCACGATGAGGCGAGGAACGAAGTGCAGGTCCATGCGGCCATCGTGGCGGCGCGCGGCGGCCGGGGTCTTGAACAAACGGGCACGGACCACGGCGGGCGCCGGAGGCCCGCGTGTCAATGTGGAACGGGAGGAGGCGGGGCGGGCGGGCCTTCGGCGCGCAGCCATTCCGTGGGCGTGCAACCGGCCATCGCGCGCCACTCCCTGGTCAGGTGCGCCTGGTCGGCGAAGCCCGAGGCGGCGGCCACCTCCGCGAGCGCCGGCCGTCCGGAGCGCGCGGCGGCCACCAGCCGGCGCCGCGCGGCCTCGAAGCGGACGAGCCGCTGGTACTCCTTCGGCGTCACCCCGAACTCGCCGCGCACCGCCCCGCTCAGGTGCCGCCGCGAGCACCCGAGCAGCCGGGCGGCCTCCTCGACCCGGGCGGTCCCGGACAGGGCCGCGAGCGTGGCCCGCGAGGCGCGACGGGCGGCGCGGTCGCCGTGGCGGGCCAGCCCCGCGAGCAGACGGTGTTCGACCAGGGCGCGGCGCTGGGCCCAGGACCGGCAGCCCGCCAGCCGCTCCGGCAGGTCGGCCAGCGCCGGGACGACGTCGGCGAGGTCGGCCACCTCCCCGGCCAGCGCCGAGGCGGGGACCCCGAGCAGGGCGGCGGCGCCCGGCGGGGTGAGCGTCAGCCACACCCCGCGCGTGCCCGCCCGCTGCCGCAGCTCGGCCGCGTCGAGGTGCAGCCCGGCCACCGCGGCGCGCAGCCGCCGGCCCGGCCCCGGCCGCCCGAGCCAGGCGATGTCGACCGGGCCGTCCTCGGGGATCGTGACCGACAGCGTGGACGACGGCAGCCCGCGATGAACCCCGCCCGAACCGGGCCCGAGGTCGTAGGCGGCCAGCGTCGTCACGTACGGCGACAGCGCGGCGGACATTCCATCGGCGCTCACCCTGCCACGGTACGGCGCGCCGGCCGCGCGCCGGTTCCCAGGTCCCCCGCGCGGGTGACGGGCGGGCCGGTCGGGGTAGCGGCCAGGGCATGCACACACTCGTCAAGGGACTGATCGCGGGAGCGGCGGGCACCACGGCGCTCAACACCGTCTCCTACCTGGACATGCTCGTCCGGGCGCGGGCCGCCAGCAGCACGCCGCGGCAGGCCGTGGCGAAGTTGTCCGGCCTGACGCACACCGACCTCGGCGAGGGCGACCGGGCCGCCAACCGCACGGAGGCGCTGGGCTCGCTCATGGGGTACGCGACCGGCGTCGCCTCGGCCATCGCCTACGGGTTCCTGTCGGGGCGGCGCAGGTCGTGGCCGGTCGGGGTGCTGGCGCTCACCGCTCTGGCCATGTCCGGCTCGAACGTGCCCCTGACGTTGCTCGACGTCACGCATCCGAGCGAGTGGCCGGCGGGCGCGTGGGTCTCCGACGTCGTCCCGCACCTCGCGTACGGGATCACGGCGTACGCGGCGTACGAGCTGATGCGCTGACCTGGGCGCGTCCGGCGGATTCTGTCGGTGGCGGCGGGCATGATCGAGCCGTCCGACCGCGTCCGCACGGAAATGGAGATCGGGTTGTCCCCCACGCATCCGCAGGTGATCGGCCACGCCTTCCTCAAGGCCCTCTACGCCGACGGCTACTACCCCGACCACGTCGTCGACAAGGGCAGGGCCGTCCTGCTGCGGCTGTGCGAACGCGTCGAGACCGAGCGGCCCGGCGACCTGGCCGCCCTCTACGCGCTCACGCATGCCGCCACGGAGGAGTTCAACGCGCTCGACGAGGAGTTCCACGAGGCCGGCAGCGAGATCGAGACCGTCGCGCGGGAGGCGATCGCCGAGGAGTTCTGGTTCGTGGCCACCACCTACGGCTTCCCGGAAGCCGACGTCGAGGAGCTGATCGCCACCCGCGAATGGTGACGCGTCAGGCGTGGGCGTTGAGCCGGGCGTAGGCGGCGGGCGGCATGCCGACGGCGGCGGTGAAGTCGCGGGTCAGGTGGGCCTGGTCGGTGTAGCCCAGCTCGGCGGCGAGCGTGGCGAGGTCGAGGCCCTGCCGCACGCGTTCGGCGGCCTCGTGCAGCCGGAAGCGGCGGATCACCCATTTGGGGCCGATGCCGACATAGTCCCGGAAGAGCCGTTGCAGCGAGCGCACCGACCGGCCCGCCCGCGCGGCCAGCTCGTCGACCCTGGTCACGGTCACGTCGTCCTCGGCCAGCCCCACCAGGGCCGCGGCCTCCTCGGCCGGCGGGTCCGGCGCCGGCCCGAGCGCCAGCAGGAACGCCTCCACCAGCGCGATGGCGGCCCCCGGGTCCGGCTCGGCCAGCACGCCTTCGACCAGCGCCGGGCCGGTGGCCGGGAACATCTCGCCGATCTCCACGAACCGGCCGGTGAGCTCGGACACCGGGCCGCCGAGGAACGTCCGGAAACCGCCGGGGCGGAAGCGGGTGCCGAGCGCGCGGCCGGTGCCCCGCATCGTGTACGAGAAGCCGCCGTCGATCACCCCCGCGATCCGGTGGAAGTCCTGGACGATCGTCATGTTCACCGTCGGGTGCGACAGGATGCGCTGCTCGTACGGCTCGGCGAGGTCGGTCCAGGTGACGGCCCAGAAGTGGTCGACGTACGCCGCCAGCTCCGGCGACGGCGCCTGGCGCGCGAAGTCGAAGGCGGCCAGCCCCGCGTAGGGGTTGACCCAGCCGCGCTGTCGCGTTTCTACAAGCCGCGCCCGAGGCAGGCGGGACATCATGTCTGCCATGGAAGACATGATGCCGCTGATGACCCGGGCCACCCACCGGACCGCCGGCCTGGTGGCCGCCGTGCGGCCCGAGCAGTTCGGGTCCCCGACGCCGTGCGCGGAGTTCGACGTCAAGGCGCTGGTCAACCACCTGGAGTGGGTGGCGGAGATGTTCGCGTCGCTGGCGCACGGCGGGGAGCGCACCGAGCAGGGCCCGTACGCGGGCGACTTCCCCGAGCGGGCCGAGCGCATGCTGGCCGCCTGGTCGCGGCCGCAGGCGTGGGAGGGCACGTGCGCCGCGCTGGGCGGCCTGCCGATGACCATGGTGGCCCACCTGTGGCTGGTGGACATGGTCGTGCACGGCTGGGACCTGGCCAGGGCCACCGACCAGGCGTACGAGCCGGACGCCGAGGCCGTCGCCCGCGCACTGGGGTTCACGGAGCAGTCGGTGGAGATGGGCCGGCAGAGGGGGGCGTTCGGGCCGCCGGTGGCGGTGCCGGACGACGCCCCGGCGTTCGACCGGCTGCTCGGCCTGATCGGCCGCGACCCGGCCTGGAAGCCCTGACCGGCCCACCCGCATAGGAGACGACGGGTCAGCGGGCGGCGGGCACGGGCCGCACGCCCTCCCGGACGGCCACGGCCCGCCGCCAGGCGGCGAAGAGCGCCGCGGCGATGTACAGCACCTGCTCCGGGACGCGCTCCCACAGCGGCGTGGCCTCCCCGCCCGCGAACGGCACGTCGGAGACCGCCGCGTAGACGTTCGCCGGGAGCAGGCCGACGAACAGCAGGGCCAGGCAGATCCCGGCCGCCCGGCGGGTGGCGGGCAGCACCAGCCCGATCGCCCCGGCCAGCTCCAGCACGCCGGTCAGGTAGACCACGGCGGCCGGGAACGGCACGAAGGGCGGCACCATGCGCACCAGGTCGCCGTGGTTCGGCATGAAGGTCACCCCTTCAGGGACGAAGTGCGCGCTTCCCGTCATGACCACCATGACGGCCAGCCCGTGCGCCACCGACACCTGCCACGTGCCGAACCGCCGCACGCCGAGCGCGCCCAGCAGCCGGAAGCCCAGCGTGGCCACCAAAAGAACGATCACCGTCACCGGAACACCTCATTGGATAGTATCGTTATCCGACATTGGATAACAGTACTATCCAATGACTCTGGAAGCAAGCGCGGACAGCAAGAAGCCGTGCGGGTCAGGACGACCCGCACGGCTTCGCGCGTTGAGGAGGGACGGCTAGATGCCGATGGCGGCCTCGGGCTGCATGAGACGGCGGGCCGCCTCGGTGATCGAGCCCGACAGCGACGGGTAGACCGCGAACGAGTGGGCGACCTGGTCGACCGTCAGCCGCTGCTGCACGGCCAGCGACACCGCCAGGATCAGCTCCGAGGCGCGCGGTGCCACGACCACGCCGCCGAGCACGATGCCGGTGTGGGGGCGGCAGAACAGCTTGACGAAGCCGTCGTTGAAGCCCTGCATCTTGGCCCGCGCGTTGGTGGCCAGCGGCAGCTTGACCACGTTCGCGTCGATCTCGCCCGCCTCGATCGAGCGCTGCGCCACGCCGACGGCCGCGATCTCGGGGTCGGTGAAGATGTTGGAGGCCACCGTGGCCAGCCGCAGCGGCTGGACGGCCTCGCCCAGCGCGTGCCACACGGCGATGCGGCCCTGCATGGCGGCGACCGAGGCCAGCATCAGCACGCCGGTGCAGTCGCCGGCCGCGTAGACGCCGGGCGCGGACGTGCGCGAGACCTTGTCGACCTTGACGAAGCCGTTGCGGTCGAGCTGCACGCCGGCCTCCTCCAGGCCGATGCCGCCGGTGTTGGGGACCATGCCGACCGTCATCAGCGCGTGGGAGCCCTCGGCCGTGCGGCCGTCCTCCAGGGTCACCACCACGCCGTCGGCCGTGCGCTTGACGGAGGAGGCGCGCGAGCGGCCCATGACGTTCATGCCGCGCCGCCGGTAGACCTCCTCCAGGACCTCGGCGCCGTCGGCGTCCTCGTTGGGCATCATCCGGTCACGGCTGGAGACCAGCGTGACCTCAGCGCCGAGCGAGCGGTAGGCGCCGGCGAACTCCGCGCCGGTCACGCCGGAGCCGACCACGATCAGGTGCTCGGGCAGCTCCTCCAGGTCGTAGAGCTGCCGCCAGGTGAGGATGCGCTCGCCGTCGGGCTCGGCCCCCGGCAGCACGCGCGGCGTCGCGCCGGTGGCCACGAGCACCACGTCGGCCCTGATCGTACGGTCGCCCGCGCGCACGACCTGCGGATCGACCAGCCGCCCCCGCGCCTTGATGATCTCGACGCCCTCGGCCTCGACCCGGGTCGCGATGTCGGCCGACTGGGCCTGGGCCAGCTCCTTGACCCGCTTGTTGACCAGCGGCAGGTCGACCCCGACCACACCGGCGTCGCCGTCGGGGCCGCCCGAGAACGACACGCCGAGCGAGGGCGCGTCGAGCAGGGCCTGCTTACGGACGGAGGTGGCGATCAGCGTCTTGGACGGCACGCAGTCGGTGAGCACGCAGGCCCCGCCCGGCCCGTCCTGCTCGACCATCGTGACCTGTGCGCCTAGTTGGGCGGCCACCAGCGCCGCTTCGTAGCCGCCCGGCCCGCCACCAATGATCACGATCCTCGTCACGTGTCCCATTCTCCCGCACGTGCCCCCGGAAGCCGCAACCGGCCCATGACGGGATCACGCTCCGGCGGACATGGGGGACACATGGGCCTTCCGTGCCCGGCTTGATGGACCGACACGCCGGGTCAGCGTGGCAGGATGGCGCGGTAGCTGGATGACGAGCGGCACCCGGCGAGAGGGGTGGATCGTGGCGTGGCTTTCGGATCAATCAGGGAAGCCGAATGATCTACGGCTTTACGGCTCCTACGGGATGAACATGGACCCCGAGCAGATGGCCATGCGCGCCCCGCACTCCCCGATCTGGGGGGTGGGCTGGCTGACGGGGTGGCGGCTGACCTTCGGGCGTACCGACAGCAAGTGGGAGAGCTCGCTCGCCACCATCGTGGAGGACCCCGACGCGCACGTCTTCGTCGTGCTCTACGACGTGCCGGAGTGGGAGGAGACCTCGCTCGACCAGTGGGAGGGCGCGGTCCGCGGGGCCTACCACAAGGTGCGGCTGCGGGTGCAGACCCTCGACGGCGAGGTCGTCGCCTGGTTCTACGTGCTCGACGGCTACGAGGGCGGCCTGCCCTCGGCCCGCTACCTGTGCAACCTGGCCGACGCGGCCGAGCGCGCGGGCGCCCCCGACGACTACGTCAAGGAGCTTCGGGAGCGCCCCTGCACCTCGGCGCCCTAGCGGAGCGGCTCGTCCTTGGTCTCGCGCAGCACGAAGACGTACACGAGCGTGGAGATCAGCGCCAGGGCGGACATGTACCACGGGAACATCCCGGGGTTGCCGGCCTTCTGCAGCGCGGTGCCGATCAGCGGCGCGGTGCCGCCGAAGATCGCCACGGTCAGCGAGTACGGGAACCCGGCCCCCGCCGCCCGCACCCGGGTCGGGAACAGCTCCGAGTTCACCGCGGCCGAGACCGAGGTGAAGCAGCCCAGGAACACCATGCCGATCATCTGCACGACGAGCAGGCTGGCGAAGGAGTCGGTGAGCAGGCCCAGCAGCGGCACCGGCAGGATCAGGAAGCCGAGCCCGAAGGCGATCAGCATGGGCTTGCGCCCGATCTTGTCCGACAGCAGGCCGAGCAGCGGCTGCAGCAGCATGAAGAACACCAGCGAGATCGTGCCGACCTGGAGCGACTCGGCCTTGTCGAACGAGACCGTGATCTGCGCGTAGGTGGGCAGGAAGCTGGTCCAGGTGTAGTAGGCGACGGTGCCCGCGATCGTGATGCCGACGATGGTGAGCGCGGACCTGGGGTGGTGCTTGAGGAACTCGAACATGCCCGGCCGCTTGACCTCGCCCCGCTGGATCTCCTCCGCGACGGCCGAGGTCTCGTCGGCGCCCTTGCGGATCCACAGGCCGACCAGGCTGAGCAGCGCGCCCACCAGGAACGGGATGCGCCAGCCGTAGGAGCTCATGTCCTCCTTGACCAGCGTCGAGGTGAGCACCGCGGCCAGGCCGGAGGCGATGAGCTGGCCGATGGTGGTGCTGACGTACTGGAAGGAGGAGAACAGGCCACGGCGGCGCGGCGGGGCCGACTCGACGAGGAACGTGGTGGCGGCGGCGAACTCACCGCCCACGGACAGGCCCTGGATCAGCCGGGCCAGCGTCAGGATGACCGGCGACAGCAGGCCCACGGCCTCGTAGGTGGGGGTCAGGCCGAGCAGCAGCGAGCCGCCGCCCATCAGGATGATGGTGAAGGTCATCGCGGACTTGCGGCCGTACCGGTCGGCGAACGCGCCCACCAGCAGGCCGCCCAGGGGCCGCATGAAGAAGCCCACCGCGAACACCGCGAACGAGCTCAGCAGCGGCACCAGGCTGTTGCCGGAGCTGTCGGGGAAGATCTGCGCCGAGAAGACCGTGGCCAGGAACGTGTAGGCGTACCAGTCGTACCACTCGACCACGTTGCCGATGCTGGCCGCCATGAGCTGACGGACCCTGCTCTTCGGTATGCCGAGCGGCGATTGCACGACGGGGGAGGTCGACACGGCATGTGCTCCTTTTGCTGACACGTGGAGTGATGGCTTACTGTGCATTCGGAAGACCGAAACAGTCAAATGTCTGGGCAATTATTTACAAACCCGACACGGAAGCGGTTGCAGGTGGACGTTCTCGACCGGCGGCTCGTGGCCGCGCTGCAGGTGAGCCCGCGGGCCTCGTGGGGCGAGATCGGCAGGGCGGTCGGCGAGCACGAACGCACGGTCGCCCGCCGGCTCCAGCGGCTCATCGCCGACGGCGTCGTCCGCGTCACCGCGATCTACGACGACCTGCGCACCGGCCACGGCCGCCCCGCGCACCTGCACGTCCAGGTGCGGCCCGGCACGGCGGCCCAGGTGGCAAGATCGCTCACCGACCGGCGCGACACGCGGTCGGTCTACGCGCTGACCGGGGCCGCCGACCTGGCCTGCGAGCTGGTGCCGCCGTCCCGGCAGGACCTGCACACCATCCTGGCCCACGACATCAGCGAGATCGACGGCGTGCTCCAGACGCAGACCCAGGTCGTGCTGCACACGTTCACCACCGTGGCCGAGTGGCACGCGCCCTTCCTCACCGAGCGGGAGGTGGCCGAACTGCGCCCCGCGCCGCCGCCCCCCGACCTGCCCGACGAGGACGGCCTGTCGCCGCTGGAGAAGGAGATCGCCGAGCTGCTGGCGGCCGACGGCCGGGCCGCCTTCACCACGATCGCCGAACGGCTCGACCTGTCCGTGCCGACCGCGCGCCGGCGGGTCGGCTCGCTCATCGACCGCCGGTTACTGCTGCCCCGCGCCGAGGTCGAGCCCGCGCTGCTCGGGCTGGAGGTCGAGGCCATGCTCTGGCTGAAGGTGCGGCCGTACGGGCTGGGCGAGACCGGCCGGCGCCTGGCCGAGCACCCCAACGTGCGTTACTGCGCCGCCACCTCGGGCACCCACTCCCTCATCGTGCAGGTGGCGGTGGCCCACGAGGCGGACCTCTATCGTTTCATGACCGACGTGCTCGGCCGGCTCGACGAGATCACCGACAGCGATCTGACCCTCATCACCCGCGCGTACAAGCGCGGTCACCTCCACAAGTCCGGACTGCTCACCCTGGAGAAGACGCCATGACACCTGCCGAGAACGAAGTCGCCGACCTGTGCGTGGAGCTGATCCGCGTCGACAGCAGCAACTACGGGGACGGCAGCGGCCCCGGCGAGCGGGCCGCGGCCGAGGTCGTCATGGCCAGGCTGGACGAGGTCGGCATCGAGGCGACGTACGTCGAGAGCGAGCCGGGCCGCGGCAACGTGGTCACCCGCGTCGAGGGCACCGACCCGTCGCTGCCCGCGCTGCTCGTCCACGGCCACCTCGACGTGGTGCCCGCCAACGCCGCCGACTGGTCGGTCGACCCGTTCGCCGGCGAGGTCAAGGACGGCTACATCTGGGGCCGCGGCGCCGTGGACATGAAGGACATGGACGCGATGATGCTGGCCGTGCTGCGCCAGATGAAGCGCGAGGGACGCCGTCCGCGCCGCGACATCGTCTTCGCCTGGGTCGCCGACGAGGAGGCCGGCGGCGTGTACGGCGCCAAGTACCTCACGGCCAACAACCGCGAGCTGTTCGAGGGCGTGACCGAGTCCATCAGCGAGGTCGGCGGCTACTCGCTGGAGGTCGACCCGTCGCTGCGGCTGTACCTGATCGAGACCGCCCAGAAGGGCCTGGCCTGGATGAAGCTGGTCGCCGACGGCACCGCCGGGCACGGCTCGATGCTCAACTCCGACAACGCGGTCACCGAGGTCGCCAAGGCCGTGGCCCGGCTCGGCGGGCACGAGTGGCCGCTCACCTACACGCCGACCGTGCGCCAGTTCCTCACCGAGGTCGCCGACGCCTTCGGCCTGCCGTTCGACGAGGACGACCCGGCCCCGCTGCTGGACAAGCTCGGCCCGCTGGTGCGGTTCGTCGGCGCGACGCTGCGCCACACCACCAACCCGACCCAGCTCGACGCCGGCTACAAGTCGAACGTCATCCCCGGCCAGGCCACCGCCGTCGTGGACGGGCGTTTCCTGCCCGGCTTCGAGGAGGAGTTCTTCAAGACCGTCGACTCGCTCATCGGGCCGAACGTGCGCCGCGAGTTCGTGCACCACGACATCGCGCTGGAGACGACGTTCGACGGCGCGCTGGTCGAGTCGATGATCGCGGCGCTGAAGGCCGAGGACCCGACCGCGCGGGCGGTGCCGTACTGCATGTCGGGCGGCACCGACAACAAGACCTTCTTCGCCGACCTGGGCGTGCGCGGCTTCGGGTTCGTGCCGCTGCGGCTGCCCGGCGACATGGACTTCGCCTCGATGTTCCACGGCGTGGACGAGCGGGTGCCGGTGGACGCGCTGCAGTTCGGGGTGCGGGTTCTGGACAGGCTGCTCCTAAACTACTGAGATGTGAGCAACGACGCATACACCCTGGCCGCGGAGGCCGCCGCCGCCCTGACCGGCGCGGCCGGCCTCGACACCTTCGACGTGGCCCTCGTCATGGGGTCGGGGTGGGTCCCCGCCGCCGACGCGATCGGGCAGACCGTGGCCGAGATCCCGTTCACCGATCTGCCCGGCTTCCGCGCCCCCGCCGTGGCCGGGCACGGCGGCAAGATCCGCGTCGTGCGCACGCCGTCCGGGCGGCACGCGCTGGTCTTCCTCGGCCGCACGCACCTGTACGAGGGCCTCGGCGTCGACGCGGTCGTCCACGGCGTGCGCACGGCGGCCGCGGCGGGGGTGCGCACGGTCGTGCTGACCAACGCGGCGGGCGGCCTGCGGCCGGAGACCCAGAACGTCGGCGACCCGGTGCTGATCAGCGACCACATCAACCTGACCGGCGCCAACCCGATCACCGGCACCACCTTCATCGACCTCACCGAGGTCTACTCGCGCCGCCTGCGCGCCCTGGTCCGCGAGATCGACCCGACCCTGGCCGACGGCGTCTACGTGGCCTTCCGCGGCCCGACGTACGAGACGCCGGCGGAGATCCGGATGTTGCGCACGCTCGGCGGCGACCTGGTGGGCATGTCCACCGTGCTGGAGGCCATCGCCGCCCGCGAGGCGAACCTGGAGGTGCTCGGCGTCTCCCTGGTCACCAACCCGGGGGCGGGCCTGTCCGGCGAGCCGCTCAACCACGAGGAGGTCCTGGAGGTGGGCCGCGCCACGGCCGCCCGCATGGGCGTGCTGCTGGCCAAGGTGGTGGACCGCCTGTGACCGCCGGCATCCCGCCGGAGGCCGAGGGGGACGTCCCGCTCCCGCCCGTGGACGCCGACCTGCTGCGCCGCGCCCGCCAGTGGCTGGCCCAGGACCCCGACCCCGACACCCGGGCCGAGCTGTCCGATCTCCTGGAGGACGACGACCTGCCCGCCCTTCGCGAGCGGTTCCAGGCCAAGCTGGAGTTCGGCACCGCCGGCCTGCGCGGCGAGCTGGGCGCGGGCCCCAACCGGATGAACCGGGTCACCGTCATGCGCGCCGCCGCCGGTCTGGCCGGCGTGCTCGGCGCCGGCAAGCACGTCGTGATCGGCTACGACGCCCGGCACAAGTCCGACGTGTTCGCCAGGGACACCGCCGCCGTCCTGACCGGCGCGGGGCTGCACGTCTCGTTGCTGCCGCGCCCGCTGCCCACGCCGGTGCTGGCCTTCGCCGTCCGCCATCTGGGGGCCGACGCGGGCGTGACGGTCACCGCCAGCCACAACCCGCCCAGGGACAACGGCTACAAGGTCTACTGGGGTGACGGCTCGCAGATCGTGCCGCCGGTCGACCGGGAGATCTCGGCCGCCATCGACGCGGTGGGCCGGGTCGACCAGCTCCCCCTCGACGGTCCGGGCACGCTCACCGAGCTGGGCGAGGACATCGTCGACGACTACATCGACGCGGTGACCGCCCTGCCGCTGGGCCAGGCGCGCGAGCTGCGGGTGGCGTACACGCCGCTGCACGGGGTGGGCTCGGGGACGCTGACGGGGGCCTTCCTCGCGGCGGGCTTCGAGACGCCGATGGCCGTGGAGGAGCAGCGCAACCCCGATCCCGACTTCCCGACGGTGGCCTTCCCCAACCCGGAGGAGCCCGGCGCGATGGACCTGGCGGTCGCGCTGGCCGCCAAGCTCGGCTCCGACCTGGTGCTGGCCAACGACCCCGACGCCGACCGGTGCGCGGTCGGCGTGCCGCTGTCCGACGGCACGTGCCGCATGCTGACCGGCGACGAGGTCGGCGGCCTGCTGGCCGAGCACGTGATCACGCACACCACCGGCGACCGGCTGGTGGCCACCACGATCGTCTCCTCGACCCTGCTGAGCAAGATCGCGCAGGCCCACGGCGTGCGCTACGGCGAGACGCTGACCGGGTTCAAGTGGATCGTCAAGGCGGGCGAGGGCCTGGTCTTCGGCTACGAGGAGGCCATCGGCTACTGCGTCGGCTCCGACGCCGGCCTGCCGGTCCACGACAAGGACGGCATCGGCGCGGCCCTGACCGTGGCCGCCGTCGCCGCCGCCGCCAAGCGCGCCGGCCGCACGCTGCTCGACCTGCTCGACGACCAGGCCGTCCGGTACGGCCTGCACGCGACGTCCCAGCTCAGCTTCCGGGTCGCCGACCTGTCGCTGATCTCCGGCGCGATGGACCGCCTGCGCGCCGCCCCGCCCGCCACGCTGGGCGACCACACGGTCGAGGCCGTGGACGACCTGAGCCGCGGCGACGGTGGCCTGCCCCCGACCGAGGGCCTGCGCTTCCACCTGTCGGACGGCGGGCGCGTCGTGGTCCGCCCGTCGGGCACCGAGCCCAAGCTGAAGTGCTACCTGGAGGTCGTGGTGCCGGTGACCGGCGAGGTGGCGCAGGCGCGCGCGTCGGCCGCCCGCGACCTCGACGGCCTCAAGGCCGACCTGACCGCCTGCCTGGGCCTGTAGACCGGTGGGCCCGCGCCGCGGGCCCACCGCCCGGTCACATGTCGGCGCCCGCCGAGAACATGATCGGCCGGACCTCGATCGCCAGGCCCTCGATCTGGCTGTCGGGGATCATCCCGGCCAGCTCGATCGCCCGCTCGCGGCTCTCGCAGTCGACGATGTAGTAGCCGCCCATGTACTCCTTGGCCTCCAGGAAGGGGCCGTCGGTCACGGCCGGCAGGCCGTTGCGGGTGCGGACGACGGCGCTGGTGGACGGGTCGCCGAGCGCCTGCGTGCCGATCATCTCGCCGGACTCCTGGATCGTCTTCATGAACGCTCCGTGGCCGCTCATGATCAGCTCGCGCTGCTCCTCGCTCAGGGTGTCCATGACCTGCTGGTTCACCTGCATGATCAACAGAAACTTCATCGTCTCTCCTCGTGGTCGGGCGAGTTCCGTCGTGCCGTGGTCGGAGCCGGCGCGTCCCTCTCGACATGCCCCGCGAAACTTTTCCGGAAAGCACGTCGAGCGCGCGAGCCGGGCTCCGACCTCCTGGTGAAACGGACGACACCAGGAGGCTCCCGACATGCCGCATCTCACCGAGACCGCCGCCGAACCGAGGGCCGGGCGGCGCGAATGGGCCGGGCTGGCGGTGCTCGCCCTGCCCACCCTGCTCGTCGCGGTCGACATCAACGCGCTGTTCCTGGCGCTGCCCCGGCTGAGCGTGGAGCTGGGGGCGAGCGCCGTCCAGCAGTTGTGGATCATCGACATCTACGGGTTCATGGTCGCCGGGCTGGTGATCACGATGGGCGGCCTCGGCGACCGCATCGGCCGCCGCCGGCTCCTGCTGACCGGCGCGGCGGCCTTCGGCGTCGCCTCCCTCGTGGCGGCGTACGCGGCCAGCCCCGCCATGCTGATCGCCGCCCGTACGGTGCTGGGCGTCGCCGGCGCCACGCTCATGCCCTCCACGCTCGCGCTCATCACGAACATGTTCCGCGACGCCCGGCAGCGCGGCACGGCCATCGCCGTCTGGGCCACCTGCCAGTTCGCCGGGGCCGCGCTCGGGCCGGTGGTCGGCGGGCTGCTGCTGGAGCACTTCTGGTGGGGGTCGGTGTTCCTGATGGCCGTCCCCGTGATCGCGGTGCTGCTCGTGGGCGGCGTGCTGCTGCTGCCGGAGTTCCGCGACCCGGACGGCGGGCGCATGGACCTGGCCAGCGTCGCGCTGTCGATGCTGGCGATCCTGCCGGTGGTCTGGGGTGTCAAGGAGCTGGCCGCCTCGTCGGCGTCGGCCGGGCCCGGCGCGCCGCTCGCCGCGATCGCGGTCGGTCTCGCGTTCGGGGCGGCGTTCGTACGGCGGCAGCTCACGCTCGACGCTCCCCTGCTCAACCTGCGCCTGTTCGCCCAGCGTCCGCTCACCCTGATCCTGACCGCGCTCGTGCTGGCGGGCATCGCCATGGCGGGCACCGGGCTCCTGGTCACCCAGTACCTGCAGTCGGTGCTGGGGTACACCCCGGCGCAGTCGGCGCTGTGGTTCGCGCCCATGGGGCTCGGCGTCGCGCTGGGCACCACGCTGACCCCTGCCCTGACCCGCCGCGTCGCCCCCCGCGCCGCCGTCATGGGCGGCCTGACGCTGTCGGCCGCCGGGGCGGCGCTGCTCACGCAGGCCGAGGCCGGGCTGCCGGTGGTGATCACCGCCATCACCGTGCTGGCGCTGGGCACCGGCCCGCTGTTCGCCCTGGGCACGGGGATCGTGGTCGGTTCGGTGCCGCCCGAGAAGGCCGGGTCGGCGGCCTCGCTGGCCGAGTCGGGCAACTTCCTGGGCGGGACGCTCGGCCTGGCCCTGCTCGGCACGGTCGCCGCGGCCGTCTACCACCACGCCCTGCCCGCGCACGTGCCCGACGCGGCCAGGGAGACCCTGGCGGGCGCGGCGGCCGTGGCCGGAACGCTCGCCCCGGCGCGGGCCGCCGAGTTGCTGGCGGCCAGTCACGCCGCGTTCTTCAACGGGATCGTGGCGATCGGCCTGGCGGGCGCGGCCCTGTTCGTGCTGGCCGCGCTGCTGACCTCGCTGCTGCCCCGCGCGAACGCGGCGTGACGGCCGGCTCAGGCCAGGCGGAACTGCAGGTCGATGTCCCAGTTGTTCAGGTCGGGCTCGATCCGCGGGTCCGTCTGGTAGAGCTCCAGCCGGCAGCCCCAGTGCTCGGTGCCGTCCTTCTCGGTCATGTCCCAGGTCAGGCCCTGCTCGGCGGCCCACGTCAGCACCGACTCGATGACGCCGGAGAGCTGGTCGGGGTGGCCGTGGTGGGACTCGGTGACGAAACGGCCCGCGGGCAGCGTGCCCGCGTGGAACTCGCCCTCGCCCTCCACGGGCTCGGTGACGGGCACGCCCGCCTCCACCACCAGCCGGTCCTGCGGCATGTCGATGCTGTGGTACCGGAAGAACGGGGCTCCGGCCATCGTGTGCCCGCGCTCGGCGAGCCAGCCGATCATCTCCGCGATCCGGTCCCCGACGAGGCCGAAACTGGTCATCGTGATGGTCTTCGTGATCCCGAGGTAAGGACGCTCGGGAAGTTCGACGATCTGTGGCATGTGTCTGTCCTCCTTCACCTGTCAGTACGGAGCGGCCGGCCGATACTCATCGGCAGGCCGGAGAACGGCACGAGCCGGGGATCGAGAAAGGTGGTCACGCCGGTGACGACTCCGCCGCCGACCTCCAGGACTACCAGGGCGAACGCCTCCCCGTCCCGGTACTGGGCGAAGGCGGGCGCGCCGTTGGCCCCGACCGGCAGCAGGCGGGTGCCCTCGCAGGGCGCCCCGGCGGCCAGCAGGACCGCCCTGATCGCCTCCCGGCCGCGCAGCCACCACGCGAACGGCGGCATCGACATCGTCGCGTCCTCGTGCAGCAGCGAGACCAGCGCGGCCACGTCGTACCGCTCGAAGGCGGAGACGTAGCGGTCGAGCAGCCTGCCGTCGACCGCGGCGTCCTCCGGGGCGTCCTCAGGGGCGACCGCGGGGAGCCGGGCGCGGGCCCGCTGCAACGCGCTGTTCACGGACGCGACGCTCACCCCCAGCAGCCCCGCCACCTCGGCGGCCTGCCACTTCAGCACGTCGCGCAGGATGAGCACGGCCCGCTGCCGCGGCGGCAGCCGTTGCAGCGCGGCCACGAACGCCAGCCGCACGCTCTCCCTGGCCACCGCCAGCTCCGCCGGGTCGGCCGGCAACACGCGCCCGTCGGGCACCGGCCACACCCAGGCGTCCCCCGGCAGCGGATCGCCGAGCGGGTCGCCGGGACGCGCCGGCGGCCCGAGGTCCATCGCCCGCGCCCGCCGCTGCGGCCCGCGCAGCATGTCCAGGCAGACGGACGTGGCGAGCCGGAACAACCACGGGCGCAACGGCCCCCGCCCGGGCTCGTACGTGCGCCACGCCCTGACGAACGCCTCCTGCACCGCGTCCTCGGCCTCGAAGCCCGAGCCGAGCATCCGGTAGCAGTAGCCGGTCAGCTCGACCCGATGGTGTTCCAGCTCGCTCGCCTCCACTACGCCGCGGCCACCTCGATCTGCAGCTCGTGCACCCATTCCGCGCGGTCCTGCGGGCAGTGCAGCGACACCTCTCTCGCCAGGGCGAGCGAGCGGTAGCCGTTCTCCTCGATCCAGTGGGCCAGGGCCTGGAAGGTCGGTCCGACGGCCTCCATCGGGCCGTGGTGGATGATCGTGGCCGCCGTGCCGATCGCGGGCAGGTCCCTGATCTCGAAGTCGTGGCGGGGATCGGGGTCCACGTTGACCGGCAGGCAGGCGTGGACCATGACCGAGCCGTCGTCCTCCTGGCGGTAGTAGGCCAGGCCGGGGCCGGCCACCCGGACGTCCGCCCGCTCCACACGGGCGCAGACCTCCGCGAACAGCGGCCCGATCACCGGGCCGACGTCTTCGCCCTCGTAGCTGGCCGCCCTGGCGCTGAGCTGCGCGACCCGGACCGGGTCGATCTTCTTCAGCACGACTTCCGCGGTTCTCATGTGCCCCTCCGTCTCGATGCTGCGGAGTCTCGCCTCGACGCCGCGCAGCCTGGCCAGGTCGGCGTTGATCTGCGCCTCCAGCTGGGCTCGGCGCAGCCGTACCATGCCGTGCAGCTCCTCGGTGCTGACCTTCTCGTCCAGGATCGTTCGGACCTGTTCCAGCGTGAAGCCGAGGTCCTTGATGGCGACGATCCGGTTGAGTCTGGCCAGTTGCGCGGCCTGGTAGGACCGGTAACCGGTGAGCGGGTCCACGTGCGCGGGGCGCAGCAGGCCGATGGCGTCGTAGTGGCGGAGCATGCGTACGGACACGAGCCCCAGCCGAGCGAAATCTCCGATGCTGAACATGTCGGGTCCAGAAGTAGGGGCTCACACGGTGTCAGAGTCAACCTATGGCGATTTCTAGGGACATGGGGTAATTTCCCGCGTAAGAAGCAACCGAACGTTCGTTAGGTCGCCATGGACGTGGACCCACTGCTCCGGATCAGGACGGCCGCGGTGCGGCTCTTCGCCCAGCAGGGCTACGCCGCCACCGGCATCAGAGACCTGGCCAGGGCGGTGAACCTGACCAACGCCGGCGTCTACCACCACGTCCACAGCAAGGAAGCCCTGCTGGCCGACCTCATGCGGACCGGCCTGCAAGGACTGATCGACTCGACCGCCCGCGTCCTGGACGGGGCCACGCGTACCGCCGACCGCCTCGCCCTGCTGATCACCTCGCTCACCGCCCTGCACGCGCTCACCCCCCTGACCAGCCGCGTCATGGACGGCGAGCTCCGCTCCCTGACCCCCGGCTCGCCCGCGCACACCGAGGTCATCGCCCTGCGCGACGCCTACGAGAGCCACTGGACGAGCGCCTTGGCCGACGGCGTCGCCGAAGGCGTCTTCCACGTCGCCGACCAGAAGCTGACCCGCCTCGCCCTCATGTCCATGTGCACCGGCACCAGCGAGTGGTATCGCCCCGACGGGGACTCGACGCTGGAGCAGGTGTGCGCGGAGTTCGTCACGATCGGCCTGGCCGCCGTACGCGCCGCCGGCCCGGTCGTGGCGCCCCTCGATCGACGCCTGCTGCCCGTCTTCCCGTGGGAGCCGCCGGATGCACACCACGATCCCCGACCTGCTGAGGCACGCCGCTAGCACGTACGGCGAGCGCGAGTTCCTCCGTTTCCCCGCTTCCTCACCCGCCCTCCCGGCGGCCTCGCTGAGCTTCGCCGAGGCCGACGCCGTCTCCGACCGTCTGGCCCGCGCGCTGGCCGGCCAGGGGGTACGCCCCGGCGACCGGGTGGCCGTCATGCTGGACAACGAGCCGTGGTGGCCGTTGAGCTGGTTCGCCGTCCTGAAGGCGGGGGCGGTCACCGTCCCCGTGAACGTGCGGTACCAGGCCGCCGACCTGGAGCACGTCCTGCGCGACTCCGGCGCGGTCGCCACCCTGACCGGCGCGGAGCACGCCGCGCGCGTGCCGGGCGTGGTGCACCTCGTGGACGAGCTGACCGACGGCCCACCTCTCGACATATCCCTCAGCGCGGACAATGTCGCCAATTTTCAGTACACGTCGGGGACGACGGGGTTCCCCAAAGCCTGCCTGCTCACCCACGACTACTGGGTCAGGACCGCCCGCGTCGTCGCCGACCTCGTCCGCCTGCGCGACGACGACGTGCTGCTGATCGCCCAGGCGTACTCGTACATGGACCCTCAGTGGACCACCCTGCTCTGCCTGCTCGGCGGCATCCCGCAGGTGGTGCTCCCCCGATTCTCCGCCTCGGGCTTCTGGCCCGCCGTCCGGGAGCACGGCGCGACCCTCACGTACGTGCTGGGCACCATGCCGCTGCTGATGCACAAGCAGCCGCCGAGCCCCCTCGACCGCGACAACCGGATGCGGCTCGTGCTCTGCTCGGGCATCGCGCCCGGCCTGCACCGCGCGTTCGAGGAGCGCTGGGGCGCGCCCTGGCGCGAGCTGTACGGCTCCACCGAGAGCGGCTGCGACCTGATGGCCGACCCGGACGCCGACGACACCGTCGGCACCGGCGCGCTGGGCACGCCGCCGCCCGGCAAGGAGGTCCGGCTCGACGAGGAGACGGGCGAGATCCTGGTCCGCGGCACGCCCATGATGACCGGCTACTGGAACCACCCCGAGGCCACCGCGCACGCCTTCCGCGGCGGCTGGTACCACACCGGCGACCTCGGCGTCCGCGACGCGCGAGGCCGCATCCGGCACGCCGGGCGGCTGAAGGACATGGTCCGCAGGGGCGGTGAGAACATCTCGTGCGCCGAGGTCGAGAGCGTGCTCGCCGGGCACCCCGCGGTCCTGTCCGCGGCCCTGGTGCCCATCCCCGACGACCTCTTCGGCGAGTTGCCCAAGGCGTTCCTCCAGCTCCGCCCCGGTCACGCCGCCGACGCCGGCACGGCCGCCGCCGTCATCGCCCACGCCAGGGAACGCCTGGCCCGCTTCAAGGTCCCGGCGTACGTGGAGTTCGTGGAGTCGTTCACGCTCACCCCGTCCGCCCGCATCGAGAAGCGTCACCTGCTCCGCCCCGGCCGCGACCAGCGCGCCGCCCCCGCCATCCCCACGGAGGACCCGGCATGATCGACGTGACCGTACGCGACGAGGTGGCCCTGATCACCCTCGCCCGCCCCGAGAAGCTGAACGCCCTGACCGCCGGCATGCGCAAGGACCTGGCCGCGGCCGTCCGCGCGCACGGCCGCATCGCCAGGGGCATCGTGATCACCGGCGCCGGCCGGGCGTTTTCGGCGGGCGAGGACATCGCCGAGGCGGCGGGCAAGCCGCTGGAGGCGGAGGTCGAGCTGTTCCACGACATGACCAGGGCCGTGCTGGAGACCCGGGTGCCGGTGGTCGCCGCGGTCAACGGCCTGGCCGTCGGCGGCGCCGCCGAGTGGACGCTCTGCTTCGACAGCCGCATCGGTGCCCCCGCCGCCGAGTACTTCTTCCCCGAGAACCACCTCGGCCTGTCGATCTCGAACGCCGCAAGCCACCTGCTGCTCCGGCTGGCCGGCGGCCGGGCGCTGCGGCTGGTGCTGGACTCGGCCCGGCTGAACGCCGCCGACGCGCTGGCGGCCGGGCTGCTGGACGAGCTCGTGCCCGCCGAGGAGCTGGTGGAGACGGCGATCGCGCGGGTGCGCCACTGGACCCGGCCGGGCACCGCCACCGCCGTGCACCTGAGGCTGCTGCGCCCGCCGCTGGCCGAGGTCGAGCGCGCCTTCGAGGCCGAGACCGTGGCCGCCCGGCAGGTGGAGCAGTCGGGCCTCGCCCAGGCCGGCATGACCCGCTTCCTAACCCGCCGAACCCCCTGACCCGCCACCCCCTGCCCCACCGGGCCCTCGGCCCGCCGAACCCCCTGCCCCACCGGGCTTCTGACCCGCCGGGCCCCTGATCTGTCGAACCTCCCGACCCGACGGGCCCTCACCCGCCGGAGCCCTGCCCCTCCGGCCCTCGCCTTCGGGCCGGGGGCGGTCAGGCGATGACGATGGCGGCGATGATCAGGGCGACCGCGACCACGAGGACGGCGATCGAGTCGTAGGACCAGGTGACCTTGACCGGTGCCGCCGCGGCCGCCGGGTCCGCGCGGCGGTGGGCGGCCTCGGCGCGGTCGCGGATCTGGTCGCCCACGAAGTCGGCGTGGGTCTTGCCGGTGAACGCCTCGGCGGCGGCCTGCTCGGCCTTGCTGACCGTGGCCTCGACCCGGAACCGGCCGCCCCGCTGGGGCTTGGGCACGCCGCGCCGCTGCGCCTTGGACCGCTCTCTGGCGCTGCTCATGGGCGTCCACAACCGCAGCACCTGCTCGTCGGCGCCCTCGCCGCCGTAACGGACCGCGATGGAGTGGGTGACCGTCACCTCGCCCACGGACGCCCACGGCAGGAACGTCGTACGCAGCGGGTTTCGGGCCAGCAGCCCCTCCTCGCCGACCACGGTGGCGGGCCGGACCGCGATCGCGTAGACGAGCGCCGTCATCGCCCCGAGCACGGCCAGCGCCACCATGGACGGCTTGCCGTTGTAGTGGGCCGTCAGGTCCCACACGTTGAACGCCACGAAGACCAGCCAGGCGCAGCCCAGCACGAACCCGGTCTTGGACCGGTAGGTGTGTTTCACGGCTGCCACTTGATCTGCGCGAACCCCGGCTTGATCACGCCGTTGATCAACGCCAGCCGCTCGTCGAACGGCAGGAAGGCCGACTTCATCGCGTTGACCGTGAACCACTGCAGGTCGTCCCAGCCGTAGCCGAACGCCTCGACCAGCTTGGCGAACTCAAGGGACACGCTCGTCGAGCTCATCAGCCGGTTGTCGGTGTTGACGGTGACCCGGAAGTGCAGCCTGCGCAGCAGCCCGATGGGGTGCTCGGCGATCGAGTCGGCGGCCCCGGTCTGGAGGTTGGACGTGGGGCACATCTCCAGCGGGATGCGCTTGTCACGCACGTACGCCGCCAGCCGCCCCAGCTTGGCCGACCCGTCGCCGGCCACGGTGATGTCGTCGATGATCCGGACGCCGTGGCCCAGCCGGTCGGCGCCGCACCACTGGATGGCCTGCCAGATCGACGGCAGCCCGAACGCCTCGCCGGCGTGGATCGTGAAGTGCGCGTTCTCCCGCTGGAGGTATTCGAAGGCGTCGAGGTGCCGGGTGGGCGGGTAGCCGGCCTCGGCCCCGGCGATGTCGAACCCCACGACGCCGACGTCGCGGTAGCGGACGGCCAGCTCGGCGATCTCCATCGAGCGGGCCATGTGGCGCATCGCGGTCAGCAGCGTGCCGACCCGGATGCCGCGCCCCTGCGAGCCCAGCGTGAACCCTTCGAGCACCGCCTCCACCACCTGGTCGAGGCTCAGCCCCATGGTGGTGTGCTGCTCGGGGGCGAAGCGCACCTCGGCGTAGACCACGCCGTCGTCGGCGAGGTCGCGGGCGCACTCGGCGGCCACCTGGACCAGGGATTCGCGGGTCTGCATGACCGCGACCGTGTGGTCGAAGGTCTCCAGGTAGCGCTCCAGCGAGCCGGAGTCGGCGGCCTCCTCGAACCAGAGGCGCAGATTGTCGGGGTCGGTGGAGGGCAGCCGCCCGTAGTCGATCTCCCGTGCGAGCTCGACGATCGTCTCGGCGCGCAGCCCGCCGTCGAGGTGATCGTGCAACAACACCTTGGGAGCCTGCCGGATCTTGTCAAGCGTGGGGCTCATCTGGCCATGATATGAGCACACTCCTCCGCCGCCGCACACGTCGCGCCCGCCTGTGGACAACCCTCCCGGCACACCCGTGAGGCACGCCCGGCCGGTCGGTCGGTCGCGGGCGGTCAGTCGCGGCCGGCGCTCTCCGGCGTGAAGGCGGGCAGGCACACGGCGACGTACTCGGCGCCGTCGGGGCCCACGCTGTAGCGCACCTTCTCCCCCGGCGACGTCACCACCGACTGGCCCGCGCCGACCTCGACCGTGCCGCCGTCGTGCTCGACGAGCAGGCTGCCGCGCAGGACCACGGTGTACTCGGTGAACGACGGGGTCTGGGCGGGCTCGGCCCAGCCGGGCGGGGCGGTCATGTGAGCGATCGAGACCTGCTCGTCGCCGCTGTTGACGCGCCCCACGTGCTCGTCGATGATCTTGCCGCCGGGGACGGGGATGCGGGTCGGGCCCTCGATCTTTCTCACCACGGGCTTCAGTGTGCCACGTCGAGCACCAGCCGGCTCGGCGCGGACTGCTCCTTCACCCGGAAGCCGGCCCGGCGGGCGAGCGCCAGGCCGACGCCCACGCGTCCCTCGAAGTCGCCGGTCCTGACGACGTGGGAGACGTTCCTGAGGCCGGCCCGGTAGACGGGCCCGCCCTTCCAGGTGGGGTAGCCGTCGTCGTCGTGCGCGTTGGCGGGGAAGAGGGTGAGCTGCAGGTACGCGCCGCCCTGGACGCCCATGGGCTCGCCGGAACCGTCCTGGAGGAATTCGTCCACCCATTTCACCTTGTAGCCGGGGATGTCGCCCTTGAGGTCGATCACCACCCGGTCGTAGCCGTCGTGGGTCGCGTACCGGACGCCGGTCACCACGGCCGGGTCGAGACCGTCGCGCTCGACGTCCACCTCGGCGGTGCTGGTGGGGACGTCCGAGGGGGCGCTGCGGGGGGTGGCGGTGCCGGGACCGGTGTCCGCGGGGGTGTCCAGCCGGGCGGTCTGCGAGGAGCTGCCGCACGCGGTCAGGACGGCGAGGCAGGCGAGCGGGACGGCGAGGCGAAGGCGCGACGACCGCTCGCCGGCCGGGGATGACGGGCGCATGCCCGGTAGATGCCCAGCCCACGGGCCTGCAAGCGGCTTGGCGGCGGATCGGCCCGGGTTTCCCGGGCACTTCCGCGGAGCCGGGACTGCCTCTACGCTGATCAACCTCCAAGGAGTCATACAAGTGAGCAAATCCCACGACTTATCGGCTTTTCTGGCGTCTTATGGGCCCTCCTTCGCTCGCACGGCCTACCTGCTGACGGGCGACGCGGACAAGGCCCGCGAGCTGGCCACCGCGGCCCTCGTCGCGTCCTGCCGCCGGTGGTCCGCGATCCGCTACCACCGCCCGGCCGACGCGGTGCTGCGCGAGCTGTACGGACGGTTCCTGGGCGCGACGGGCGCCCCCTGGCCGGTCCCGGAGGGCCAGTTGCTCGCCGGACTCGCCCCGAGGACCCGCGCGGCCGTCGTCGTCACCTTCCACGACGGGCTGAGCCTGCCGCACGCGGCCCAGGTCACGGGCCTGTGGATCGGCGCACTGGACGACGAGCTGCGACGGGCCCGCACCCAGCTCCGCGCCACCCACCCGACCCTGTTCGAGAACCCCGCGGATCTGACCAAGGACCCCACGGACCCGCCCGAGGACCCCGCGAACCCGCCTGAGAAACGCGCGAACCCGTCCGAGGAACGCGCGGACATGGCCGAGGAACGCGCGGACATGGCCGAGGAACGCGCGGACATGGCCGAGGGTCGCCAGGGCGACCGGTCGAGGAACGGCGCGACGTCCGCCTCCCCCTGGACGCTCGCCCCCGCTCCTGAACCCACCGCCCCCTGGACGCTCGCCCCCGCTCCCGAACCCACCGCCTCCTGGACGCTCGGCCCCGCTCCCGAGCTCGCCGCCCCGGCGGCGGGCCCCCACGATGCCGCGCCCGGGGATCCGGCCCTGCGGGCCGCCCTGCTCGGCCTGGCCGCCGGGATGCCGCGCGCCGGCCTCGCCGACCTCGCCGAGACCGTGCTGCGCCGGGTCACGGCGCGGCGCAGGATCCGGGCGTCGGTGTGGACGTGCGCCTCCCTCGGCCTGGTCGCCGCGATGGTCGCGGCGGCCGCCGCGGGGCTGTCCGCGCTGGCCGCGCGCATGGACGAGGCGACGGCCCGCTCCCCCATCGGCCCCGGGACGCGGGCCCCCGCCCAGGAGATCCGCGACCCGCTGCCCGCCGCGCTCCCCGACCCGGTCCGCTTCGCCTACCCGGGCTACTGCCGCGACGCCGAGGCCGACGCCCGCGACCCGCAACCCTGCGGCCAGTGGGTGCTCACGACCCGCTCGGGCGCGGAGTGGCGGCTGCCGGACGCGCGGGCCGGCTACGACCCGGCCACCGGCGAGTACATGCCGCTGGCCCTCAGCCAGGACGGCCACCGGCTCCTCTACCAGAACCCGCAGGGCCGTTACCTGGTCCAAGACCTGCCCACGGGCGTGGTCAAGCGCATCGACGCCACGGCCGGGGACGGCGAGGCGCACATCAGCTCGTCCCCGGACGGCCGCTACTTCGCGCTGTCCTTCGGCGACGCGGACGACAGCGCGGTGCTCGACTTCCGCACGGGCACGACCCGCACGGTCCGCGGCGCGGACGTCGAGATCCTGGCCGTCCACGACGACGGCACGCGGGTGGTCGCCGAACGCCGGGACACCACCGCCGTCCCCGGCCACGCCTCCGTCAGCACACTCAGGCTGGACGGCGCGGGCGCCCGTACGAAGGGCTTCCGGATCGACCCCGCCCTCATCGAGCACGGCGCCGCGCTCGCTCCCGACGGCCGCTCCCTGGCCCTGGTGACGGCCGACGACCGGCTGGTCACCATGGACGCCCGCACCGGCCGCGTCACCGGCCCCCGCCCCCGCCTGGACGTCGACGACCTCGAAGTGATCAGGGTGGAGCGCTGGCTGAGCCGCGACAAGGTCCTCGTGCGCCTGTGGGACGAGGAGGACGTCCACCTGGTCCAGGTGGACGTCCGCACCGGCGAGAGCGCCGACCTCGGCGACTCGGCGACGGAGTGGATCGACTACTCCGACCCGCTCGGCGCCCTGGAGAGATGAGGAAGGCCCCGGAGAGATGAGGAAGGCCCCGGAGGAATGAGGAAGAGGGCCCCGCCCCCCGGCGGAACCCTCTTCCCGATCACAGGGAGGTCAGACGGCCTCGAAGACCTTCACGTCCTCCGCCTCGACTGCGGCGGCCTTGCGCGAGCGCAGCCCGGTGGCCGAGATCACCAGCCCGACCAGGGCCAGCACCAGCGCGACCACGATCGCCGAGCGCAGCGCGCCGATCGACAGCGTCTCGCCGCCCGAGGTCAGCACGGCGGTCACCACGGCCAGCACGATCGCGCCGCCGACCTGGCCGGAGGTGTTGAGCAGCCCGGAGGCCAGGCCCTGCTCGTCGTCGTCCACGCCGGTGGTGGCCTGGATGTTCAGGGAGGGGAAGGACAGGGCGAACGCCACGCCGATCAGGACCATGCCGGGGATCACCAGGCCCCCCAGGCTGGGCGTCTCGTCGATGCCCAGGAAGATCGCGTAACCGCCGGCCAGGGCCGCGGCGCCGATGACGATCAGCTTGGCGGTGCCGAACCTGTCGGCGAAGTCGCCCATCTTGGTCGAGGTGACCGCGACGAGCAGGCCCGCGGGCAGGAACGCCATGGCCGTGCCGAGCGCCGACCAGTGCAGCAGGTTCTGGAAGTACTGCATGGCCACGAACTGGAAGGCCACGTACGAACCCATCAGGATGAGCAGCCCCAGGTTGGCCCGGACGATGTGGCCCGAGCGCAGGATGCCGAGCCGCACCAGCGGGTGCTTCAACCGCAGCTCGGTGAGGACGAACAGGCCGAGCAGCACCGCCACGGCCACCAGCGAGCCGATCGTCCGGAACGAGACCCAGCCGACCTCGGGAGCCTGCACGACGGTGAAGACCAGCAGCAACATCGAGGCGGTGATCAGCACGGCGCCGACGAGGTCGTGGCCGCCCTCGGCCCGCTCCTCCTGGACCTTCGGCAGCACCTTCAGCGCGGCGATCAGCGCGATGACCGCGACCGGCACCGGCATGAGGAGCGTCCACTGCCAGCCGAGCCCGGTCAGCAGGCCGGAGAGCACGAGGCCGAGCGAGTAGCCGCTCGCGGCGCAGGCGGTGAAGATGCTCAGTGCCTTGTTGCGCTCCGGGCCCTCAGGAAACGTGGTGGTGATGATCGACAAAGCGGCGGGCGCGGTGAACGCGGCGGCCACACCCTTGACGAACCGGGCGGCGATCAGCAGGCCCCCGTCGTCCACGACGCCACCCAGCAACGACGCGACGGCGAAGACGCCCAGAGCGACCAGGAACACCCTGCGCCGCCCGAGCAGGTCGGCGGTCCTGCCCCCGAGCAACAGAAGACCGCCGTAGCCGAGCACGTAGCCGCTGACCACCCACTGCAGGGAAGACGTGCTGAGGCCCAGATCGTGCTGGATGGCCGGCAGGGCGACACCGACCATGGAGACATCAAGGGCGTCAAGGAAGATCACTGCACAGAGCACGGCGAGCGCGCCCCAACGGGATGAGGAAGAGGACATGAGTCAGAACAATACATGCAGCAGCATCTAATGCAAGCGCATTTAATGTCGTTGCATGAAACTTCCCGAGATGGTAACCTCCGCGACATGGACGAGGAGTTCGTGGTCGAGACCTGGCATTACGTCCTGGCCAAACACGCGAAGGCCATGTGCGCGCTGGAGCGGGAGCTGGGCGAGCGGCACGGGCTCGGGCCCAGCGAGTTCGAGGTGCTCGACCGGATCGTCCACCACGACAGGAAGCTGCGCATCCAGGAGCTCTGCGAAGAGGTCCACCTGAGCCAGAGCGCCCTGTCCAGGGTCGTGGCCAGGCTGGAGAAGAGCGGGTTCGTCACCCGCGGCACGTGCGACTCCGACCGCCGGGGCGTGTTCGTCTGCATCACCGACGAGGGGCGCGCCCGGTACACCGAGGCGCTGCCCACGCAGCGCGCCGTGCTCGCGGGCGTCTTCACCGACGTGCCCGAGGTCCCCGCCGTCACCACCTAGCAGGTACGCGGCCAGGGAAAAGCGGCGGCGGCCGTCCCCGGGCAGGGGTCCGGCCGCCGCGCACGCGTGCTTTCGATGGTCAGCCGATGCGGTCGATGACCAGGGGCAGCAGCTCGCGCCCCGACTCGGCGACCTCGTAGCCGCCGTCCAGCGCGTCCAGCGCCCGCTCGAACCTGGCCGTCTCGTCCGCGTGCAGCGTCAGCAGCGGCTGGCCCGCGCGCACCAGGTCGCCGGGCTTGGCGTGCAGCACGATCCCGGCCCCGAACGACACCGGGTCCTCCTTGCGCGCCCGTCCGGCGCCGAGCCGCCAGGCGGCCAGCCCCACGGCGTACGCGTCGAGGTGGGCCAGCACGCCGGACGACGGCGCCGCCACCGTCATGCTCTCGGCCGCCCGCGGCAGGACCGCGTCGGGGTTGCCGCCCTGGGCGGAGATCATCCGCCGCCACGCGTCCATGGCCGAGCCGTCGCGCAGCGCGTCGGCCGGGTCCTTGCCGGAGACCCCGGCCGCCGCCAGCATCTCGCGCGCCAGCCGTACGGTCAGCTCGACCACGTCGGACGGCCCGCCGCCGGCCAGCACCTCGATCGACTCCTCGACCTCCAGCGCGTTGCCCACCGCCCGGCCGAGCGGCCGGTCCATGGCCGTCAGCAGGGCGACCGTGCGCACGCCCGCGTCGCTCCCGAGCGCGACCATGGTCTCGGCCAGCTCGCGGGCGCTCTCGGTCGTCTTCATGAACGCCCCGGAGCCCACCTTCACGTCGAGGACCAGCGAGCCGGTGCCCTCGGCGATCTTCTTCGACATGATCGACGACGCGATCAGCGGGATCGACTCGACGGTGCCGGTGACGTCGCGCAGCGCGTAGAGCTTCTTGTCGGCCGGGGCCAGCCCGGAGCCCGCCGCGCAGACCACCGCGCCGGCCGTGCGCAGGACGTGCAGCATCTGGTCGTTGGAGAGCGAGGCCAGCCAGCCCGGGACGGACTCCAGCTTGTCCAGGGTGCCGCCGGTGTGCCCGAGCCCGCGCCCGGACAGCTGCGGCACGTACGCCCCGCACGCCGCCACCAGGGGCGCCAGCGGCAGCGTGATCTTGTCGCCGACGCCGCCCGTGGAGTGCTTGTCGGCCGTGGGCCGGTCGAGCATCGACCAGTCCATGCGCTCGCCCGACCGGATCATGGCCTGCGTCCAGTCGGCGATCTCGCGCCGGTTCATGCCGTTGAGCAGGATGGCCATGGCCAGGGCGGACATCTGCTCGTCGGCCACGTCACCGCGGGTGTAGGCGGCGATCACCCAGTCGATCTGGGCGGTGGTGAGCTCGCCGCCGTCGCGCTTGGCGCGGATGACCTCGATGGCGTCCATGGTCACGAGCTCCTGCTGAGGTCGTCGGGGCCGAACGCGTACGGCAGGATCTGCGCCATGCGCTTGGGGCCGTCGACGGTCTCGACCAGCAGGTTCTCACCGCCGAACTCGTACAGCAGCTGACGGCAGCGCCCGCACGGCATGAGCAGCTCGCCGTGGCCGTCCACGCAGGTGAAGGCCACCAGCCGGCCGCCGCCCGACATCTGCAGCGCCGACACCAGGCCGCACTCGGCGCACAGGCCGAGCCCGTACGAGGCGTTCTCGACGTTGCAGCCGGTGACGATCCGGCCGTCGTCGACGACCGCCGCCGCCCCCACCGGGAACTTGGAGTACGGCGCGTAGGCGTTGCGCATGGCCGTGGCGGCCTCGGCGCGCAGGCCGTCCCAATCGATGTTCAATGTTGATCCCCCCGACGGAAGCGTACGCCGTCGGCCTTGGGCATCCGCAGACGCTGCGAGGCGACCAGGAGCACGAGCAGCGTGAGCACGTGTGGCGTGATGAAGACGAACTCGCCCGGCAGCGTCTCCACGGTCCGCCAGAGCCAGAACAGCAGGAGCGCGCCGACCGCCGCGGCGGCGATCACGGTGTAGTCCTTGACGCCCCTGGCCACGATCTCGGCCGGCTGGCTCGGCACGACCAGCCTGCGGATCTGCAGCGCGAGGTAGACCACCAGCAGCAGCGCGCCGAACAGGAAGAACGTGGTGACCGCGTTGGCCTCGCCGGAGCTGCGCAGTTGCAGGCCGCTGGCGTAGCCGAACAGGGACGAGCCGGCCGCGAGCCCGCCGGGCCGCCAGTTGCCGAAGATCATGGCCGCCAGGCCGATGAAGCCGCGTCCCTGCGTCTGGCCCTCGACGTACTTGTTGGAGACGAAGACCAGGAACACGCCGCCGAGCCCGGCGAACGCGCCGGAGACGACGACCGCGAGGTACTTGATCCGGTAGACGTTCACGCCCAGCGACTCGGCCGCCCACGGGTTCTCCCCCGCCGACCGCAGCCGCAGCCCGAACGACGTGCGCCAGAGCACCAGGTACGTCACCGGCAGCAGCAGCACGGCCAGGATGATCAGCGCGTTCACGTCGTGGGTGAGCCCGCGCAGGATGCCGGCCAGGTCGGAGAGCAGGAACCAGTGGGTGCTCTCCAGCTTGCCGAGCAGGTCTGGGCCGTCGGACAGGACGGGCAGGCTCACCTCGGGCGCGCCCGAGCTGATCGCCGGCGAGGTGGTGATGCCGGCGCCCTTCGCGCTGGCCGAGGTGCCCTCGCCGTAGAGGACCTCGGACAGGAAGCGGGTGATGCCGGGGCCGAGCAGGTTGATGGCGACGCCGCTGATGATGTGGTCGACGCCGAACGTGACGGTCGCGATCGCGTGGATGAGCCCGCCGAGCGCGCCGCCGAGCAGCCCGGCGACCAGCGCGGCCACGGCGCCCCACTGGTATCCGGCCCAGCCGGCGAACCAGGTGCCGAGCACCATCATGCCTTCGAGGCCGATGTTGACCACGCCGGCCCGCTCGGCCCACAGGCCGCCGAGACCGGCCAGGCCGATCGGCACCGCGAGCAGCAGCGCCGCGTTGAACGTGCCGGAGGAGGTCAGGTCGTCCTGGCCGGAGATGATCCGCACCAGCGACAGCAGCAGGATGAGCGCGGCGACGCCGAGCAGCGCCAGATGGTATTTGCCGACCCTGCTCATGCTGCCACCTCAACCGGTCTGTTCGTGTCGAGCTGCCGGGCGGCCCGCTGCTCCTCAAGCCGCATGGCGATGCGGTTGGTCACCTCGTTCGCGATGACCACCAGCAGGACGATGACGCCCTGGATGATCGTGATGACCGACGACGGCACGTCCGCGATCTGCAGCGCGCCCTGCGCCCGGTCGAGGAAGGCGAACAGCAGCGCGGCGATCGCGATGCCGACGGGCTTGTTCCTGCCCAGCAGCGCCACCGCGATGCCGAGGAAGCCGAGGCCGGCGGTGAAGTTGGAGTTGAAGGCGCCCTTGTCGCCGAGGATCTCGGGCAGGCCGATGAGCCCCGCGATCGCGCCGGACAGCACCATGGCCGCGATGACCATCTTCTTCGGGTTGACGCCCGAGGCGAAGGCGGCCGGGCCGTTGAGCCCGCTGGCCTTGACGTTGAAGCCGAAGCGGGTGCGCTCCAGCACGACCCAGACCACCAGGCCGAGCACGACGGCCACGAGCAGGAAGCCCCACACGCCGCCGCCGCGGGTGGGCGCCAGCAGCCCGAACCAGTCGAAGACGAAGTTCAGGTTGGGGAACATGGCCGACTCGGGCAGCTGCGGCGTGGTCGTGGTGAGCTGGCCGGCCGCCCGCTGGCCCGCGAACGGGCCGCGGACCAGGTAGGAGGCCAGGGCGATGGCGATGTAGTTGAGCATGATCGTGGAGATCACCTCGTTCACACCGCGGGTCACCTTCATCACCGCGGGGATCAGCGCGTACGCGCCGCCCACGACGGCCGCGACCACGATGATCACGAGGATCTGGATCGGCTTCGGCGCGGTGAACGTCGAGCCGACGTAGGCCGCGCAGATGGCCGCGATGCGGTACTGGCCCTCGACGCCGATGTTGAACAGGTTCATGCGGAAGCCGACGGCCACCGCCAGACCCGCGATGAACAGCGGCACCGCCCGGTTGAGGAACGCCGCGATGCCGTTGGACACCGAGCGCGCGGTCTCGCCGAAGTCGAAGAAGGCGGCGAACGCGTCGATCGGGCTGGCGCCCGCCGCGATGATCGCCACGCTGGAGATCGCGATCGCCAGGATGATGGCGACGACGGCGCCTGCGACGGTGAGCAGCGCCCGGTTGAGCCCGGCGGGCATCACGTCTCCTCAGTGCCGGCGATGGCGCCGGTCATGTAACCGCCAAGCCGCTCGGGCGTGACGTCGGAAGGATCGAGTTCGGCCACGAGCCGGCCGCGCAGGATGACCCTGATCGTGTCGGACAGGCCGATCAGCTCGTCGAGATCGGCCGAGATCAGCAGCACGGCCAGGCCGGCGGCCCGCGCGTTGCGCAGGTGGTCCCAGATGGCGGCCTGGGCGCCGACGTCCACGCCGCGGGTGGGGTGGGCGGCGATGAGGAACGAGGGCTCGCCGCTCATCTCGCGTCCGACGATCAGCTTCTGCTGGTTGCCGCCGGACAGGGCCAGGGCCAGGGTCTCCACGCTGGGGGTGCGCACGTCGTACTCCTTGACGATGCGCTCGGTGTCGGCCTTGGAGGCGCGGCGGTCGACCCAGATGCCGCTGCGCGCCGGGGGCCTGGTCTGGTGGCCGAGCACCCGGTTCTCCCACAGGGACGCCTCCAGCAGCAGGCCCTGCCGGTGGCGGTCCTCGGGGATGTAGCCGATGCCGGCCTCCCTGCGCTTCAGCGTGGACCAGGCGCTGATGTCCACGCCGCCCAGGGTGATCGTGCCGTGGGCGGGACGCATGCCCATGATCGCCTCGATCAGCTCGGACTGCCCGTTGCCCTCGACGCCGGCGATGCCCAGGATCTGGCCCGCGTGGATGTCGAAGGAGACGTCGTCGAGGATCAGGCGCTTGCCCTCTTCGCGCAGCTTGTCGACGTACAGGTCGACGGAGGTGCCCCTGGGGACGGCACGGAAGCCGTCGGCCTCCATCGTCAGCCGCGACACGCTCAGCGTGACGCTCTCGCGCACGGTGGACTCGCGGGTCTCCGGCGTGGGCAGCTCGCTGCCGACCATCAGCTCGGCGAGCCGGCGGGCGGTCACCTCGGCGGGGTTGACGCTGGCGACGGTGGTGCCGCGGCGGATCACGGTGATCGCGTCGGCGATGTTCAGCACCTCGTCGAGCTTGTGCGAGATGAAGATGACGGTCAGGCCCTCGGCCTTGAGCTCGCGCAGGTTCTCGAACAGCTCCTCGACCTCCTGCGGCACGAGGACCGCCGTGGGCTCGTCGAGGATGAGGATGCGGGCGCCGCGGTAGAGGACCTTGAGGATCTCCACCCGCTGGCGGTCGCCGACGCCGAGGTCCTCCACCAGCGCGTCGGGGTCGACGCGCAGGCCGTGGCTGCTGGCCAGCTCGGCGATGCGGGCCCGCGCCCTGCCGGTGTCGAGCACGCCGGCCCTGGTGGGCTCGGCGCCGAGGACGATGTTCTCCAGCACGGTGAAGTTGTCGGCCAGCATGAAGTGCTGGTGGACCATGCCGATGCCGACGTCGATGGCGTCGCTGGGGGTGCGGAAGCTGACCTCCTGGCCGTTGACCCTGATCGTGCCCTCGTCCGGCTTCTGCATGCCGTAGAGGATCTTCATCAGGGTCGACTTGCCCGCGCCGTTCTCCCCGACGATCGCGTGGACCGTGCCGGGTTCGACGGTGATGCGGATGTCGTGGTTGGCGACGACGCCGGGGAAACGCTTGGTGATGCCCTCCAGCTCTACGGCGGGTTGCACCGCGGCGAGGGTGTCCGAGCTCATTTCGCCTCTCCTAGAGCATGGGGGGCGGACGGGGCGGATAGCCAGAAGGCCCGAAGTGGGGACTCCGGGCCCTCGGTCGTCCGTTCCTACCCAGATTACGGCTTGGACGGAACCGTGATTTTGCCGTCGACGATGTCCTTCTTGGCAGCGTCGAGCTTGTCCTTGATGTCGTCGATCTCGCCACCGGTGGTGGACAGGCCCACACCGTCGACCTTGAGGTCGTAGACGGTGTTGCTGCCGCCCTTGGCGCCGCCCTGGAAGGCCTTGACGAACTCGAAGACGCCGACGTCCACGCGCTTGAGCATCGAGGTCATGATGACCGACTGGAGGTCGGTCTCCTTGACCGTCTGGCGCTGGTCGGAGTCGACGCCGATGGCCTTCTTCTTGGCCGCGGCCGCCGCCTGGAACACGCCGAGGCCGGAGTCGCCGGCGGCGTGGTAGACGATGTCCGCGCCGTCCTGGTACATCTTCTCGGCCGCGACCTTGCCCTTGTCGGGGGCCTTGAAGCCGGAGAAGTCACCGTCGGGGGTGAGGTACTTGATGTCGATCTTGATGTCCGACTTGACGGACTTGGCGCCCATCACGAAGCCCGCCTGGAACTTCTTGATCAGGTCGTTCTCGACGCCGCCCACGAAGCCGACGTGGCCGGCCTCCGACTTGGTCGCCGCGGCGACGCCCGCCAGGTAGGAGCCCTGCTCCTCGGCGAACAGCAGGCCGGTCACATTCGGGCCGTTGGAGGCCGAGTCGACGACGGCAAACTGCACGTCGGGGTACTCGGCGGCGGTCTTCTTGATGTCGTCGCCGTAGGCGAAGCCGACACCGATGATGGGGTTGTAGCCCGCGTCCGCGAGCTGGCGCAGCAGGTCGCCGCGGTTGGAGCCGTCAGCGGCCGGGCTGAGCTCCTTGATGTCGGCGTTCAGCTCCGTCTTGGCCTTCTCCAGGCCGGCGTAGGCGGCGTCGTTGAACGACTTGTCGCCACGGCCGCCGACGTCGAACGCCAGGCCGACCTTCAGGCCGCCCTTGGGGGCCTCGCTGCTGGCGCCGGAGCTCGGCTGCGTGCTCGCCGAGGTGCCTCCGCCCTCGCCGCCACAGGCCGCGACTGCCATGAGCATGACGCCGGCTACCGAGCCGACGGCAATCCTGCTGAATCGCTTGCCGAGCAAGGCGACTCCCTTCCATTTCCTCGCCGTCGAACTTCATCGCAGGCGCGAAGAAACGTACGGCACCTGCACGGAAGATAGTTGCTTGACCAGGGCAGACCAAACCGGCACACAGGGTCGCAACCTCTCCGTTATCGACATCAAGCGCGTCCGTGACCTGAATCTGGGTTCAAGCACTTGGGACGGCCCCCGGAAGATTTTGCCCAAGTTTGGTATGGAAGGGGCCCTTGCCGAGCGGTCGATCATGGCAGAGATTCCGATCAACGGTGGAAATTTCGTATCGGAGCCCCGTATGCAGCCTTGGAAGACACTGGCCGTACCGCTGGTCGCGATCCTCGCCGTGACCTTGGGCGGGCCCGCCCCGGCGACGGCCGCCACCCCCACCCTCAAGATCGAGAACAACGCCACCCAGCCCGTCTTCTCCCGCGCCGACGCCGTCAAGCAGACGGTCTTCGTCGAGGTGGCCGGGACCGACAGCGACGACGACGGGCAGCCCGACCGCGTCGCCATGGACATCCTGCGCCCCAAGGAGACCGACCAGGGCCTGAAGGTCCCGGTGATCATGGAGGCCAGCCCCTACTACGCCCCCGGCAACGACGTGCCCAACCACCCGGTGGACGTCGACGCGAACGGCAACCCGCTGCCCACCCTGAAGTCCCTGTCGAACAAGCTCGCCGGCGAGCCCTTCGACGGCTACTACGACAACTACTTCGTGCCCCGCGGCTACGCCATCGCCCTGGTCGAGAACGTC
The DNA here is from genome assembly GCF_040649795.1 of Nonomuraea sp. NPDC048881. Taxonomy (NCBI): domain Bacteria; kingdom Bacillati; phylum Actinomycetota; class Actinomycetes; order Streptosporangiales; family Streptosporangiaceae; genus Nonomuraea; species Nonomuraea sp. NPDC048881. The sequence continues at coordinate 202,438 of NZ_JBEZGC010000001.1, read as the reverse complement.
GGCAGCGCCCGCGCCACCGGCTGCCCGTCCACCGGCGACCGGAACGAGACGGCCGGCCCGAAGGCCGCCATCGACTGGCTGAACGGCCGCGCCCGCGGCTTCGACGCCGACGGCAACGAGGTCAGCGCCACCTGGTCCACCGGCAAGATCGGCATGATCGGCGTCTCCTACAACGGCACCCTGCCCAACGCCGTCGCCTCGACCGGCGTCGAGGGCCTGAAGACGATCGTGCCGATCGCCGCCATCTCCAGCTGGTACGACTACTACCGGGCCAACGGCGGCGTCCTGGCCCCCGGCGGCTACCAGGGCGAGGACCTGGACGTCCTGGCCAAGTTCGTGCTGACCAGGGACCGAGGCTTCGAGGTCTGCGGCGCCAAGATGGACGCGCTGACCGCGAGCCAGGACCGGATCACCGGCGACTACGGCCCGCTCTGGGACGCCCGCAACTACCTCAACGACGTGGACAAGGTGAAGGCCAGCGTCTTCCTCGTGCACGGGCTCAACGACTGGAACGTCAAGACCAAGCAGTTCGCCCAATGGTGGTACGCCCTGGCCGAGCGGCACGTGCCGCGCAAGATCTGGCTGCACCAGGGCACCCACATGAACCCCTTCAACCTGCGCACCGCCGAGTGGCTGCGCCAGTTGCACGGCTGGTTCGACTACTGGCTGCAGGGCATCGACTCGGGCATCATGCGCGAACCGCAGGCCGACGTGGAGATCGGCGTCGGCGAGTGGCAGCAGCACGCCTCCTGGCCGCTGCCCGGGGCCACCACGGTCGCGCTGCACCCGGCCGCCGGCGAACGGCTCGGCCTGCTGCCCCGGCCGCTGTCGCCCGCGGAGTCCTTCGTGGACCAGAGCGCGCGGACGGCCGAGCAACTGGTGGAGGCGGCCGGGCCGGACCCGAACCGGCTGGCGTACCGGACCGGCGAGCTGCCCGCCGACGTGCGCATCTCCGGCACGCCGACGGTCTCGGTACGGGCCTCGTTCAAGGACGGCGCCTCGCCGTACCTGACGGCGTTGCTGGTGGACTACGGCACCGACGTGCGCCCGGACGGCACCCTGCTGTCGACCGGCCAGACCTACTGCTACGGCGAGGGCGTCCCGGGTGACACGGGCTGCACGACGCTCAGGCGGCTCGGCACGGCGACGACCGCGTACAAGATCGTCTCCAGAGGGTGGCTCGACGTGCGCAACCGCCACCGCGCCGACCGCACGGAACCGCTGCGCCCCGGCAAGGAGTACACCTTCACCTGGGACTTCCAGCCCAAGGACTACCTGTTCAAGAAGGGCCACCGGCTGGGCCTGGTGATCATCTCGACCGACCGCGACTACACCCTGCGTTATCCGGCGGGCACCCGGGTCACCGTGTCGCCGGGACACTCGTCCCTGCGGCTGCCGGTGGTGTTCGGCAGGCTCGGCTGACATGCCGACGGCCCGCCGCGCGACGCGGCGGGCCGTCGGAGCGGCGCTCAGGCCATGGCGTTGCTGATGGAGTCGATCGGGCCGACGTCCCACAGCGCGGTCAGCGCGGTGGCGGCCATCACCCGCACGCCCATCGCGATCGCCTTCTCGTCGACGTCGAAGGTGCCCTGGTGGATGTCGTACGTGACGCCGTCGGGCGAGCGCGTGCCGAGCCGGGCGAAGGCGCCGGGGATCGACTCCAGGTACCAGGCGAAGTCCTCGCCGCCGAGCGACTGCTGGGTGGGCACCACCGCGCCCGCGCCGAGGGCCCGCTCGGCCGCCTCGGCCAGCATCTCGACGCTGACCTCGTCGTTGACTACCGGCGGCACGCCGCGCGTGTAGTCCATGACGGCCTCGACGCCGTACGCGCCGGCGACGGACTCCAGCAGGGCCTTGATCAGGTCGGGGGCGGCGTGCCAGGCGTTCTCGTCGAGGCAGCGGATCGTGCCCTCGGCGATGCCGTCGTCGGGGATGGCGTTGGCCGCCGAGCCCGCCTCGACCCGGCCCCAGACGAGGCTGAGCGAGGAGCGCGGGTCGATCCGGCGGGAGAGCGCGGCGGGCAGCTCGGTGAGGATCTTGGCCAGGGCGAAGACCAGGTCGGCCGTCAGGTGGGGACGGGCGGTGTGGCCGCCGGGGCCGGAGACCCTGACCACGATCTTGTCGCAGGCCGAGGTGATCGGCCCGCTCCGGAGACCGAGCTGGCCGACGTCGACGCGCGGGTCGCAGTGGAGGCCGAAGATCCGGTCGACGCCGCTGATGCCGCCGTGGGCCATGACCTCAAGGGCGCCGCCGGGCAGCTCCTCGGCGGGCTGGAAGATCAGCCGGACCCGGCCGGGCAGCAGCCCGGCGGCGGCCTGCTGGGCCAGGAAGATCGAGGTGCCGAGCAGAACGGTGGTGTGCACGTCGTGCCCGCAGGCGTGGCACGCGCCGGGGACGGTGGAGCGGTAGGGCACGTCCTTCTCGTCCTGGAGCGGCAGCGCGTCGATGTCGGCCCGCAGCGCGATCGTCGGCCCGTCGCCGCTGCCCACGTCGCAGATGAGACCGGTGCCGCGCGGCAGCACCGACGGCGTCAGCCCCGCGGCGGTCAGCCGGTCGGCGATGCGCTGGGTCGTGCGGTATTCGGCGAAGGCGAGCTCAGGATGCATGTGAAGGTCGCGACGGAACGCCACCAGCTCCTGCTCGATCTCCGCCAGGAACGCGTCCAGCTCTCCCCGCAGCTCACGTCCCCGCATATGTCACCATCCATCCCGTCGAGGCCGCGCGTCCCACGCACGGACGTCGGCTCATAACGCTCTCGAAAAAGTCCATCCTGCGGCAGCCACCTGGTTGAGGCGGCCGTTCGGCGAATCAAAAGCCACACCCGTAGGTTTCGGTGCGAGATCGTCAGCACGGGCTTCGCGTTCATCGGTCGCAGCAGCCCGGGTGCACGGCGGTAAGCCGCGAGCCCGGTGGCGATGCTTCTGACTTTATCGCTCCCGTGCGCCTTCGCGCCGACAGATACACCAAAAGTTGGCCGACGGCATGCCCGTAACCGCAGGTGGTCACGTTCCGCACATGCCTACCTGATCCGGAAAATAGTCACAAGGGATCATTAGATGGTGACCCGATGTCGCCACTTCCAAACGTGCTCACCGATTTCGAATCCTGTCACCTTCTGTCATGGTCATGACACTTTGGCGCTTGCTGCATTTGTGAAGAATGCGTGTTTCACTCGCTATATGATCACTAATATCCCGTTCGGGGAGAAGTATGCCGGGTTGAGCATCTTCGAGCCGAGCGAGGGGACCCTGGTGGTCGTACCCTCGCTCTCCCTGCCGCAGGACGAGCTGCGCCGCATCACGGCAGCCCGATCGTACGAGGAGCGCCTGCTCTTCCTCCTCCTGACGCTCCGGGAACCCGGGGTCAAGGTGATCTACCTCTCCTCCGCGCCGATCGATCCCGACATCATCGACTACTACCTCGCCTTCCTCCCCGACCCGGACGACGCCGCCAAGCGCCTGGAGCTCATCAGTCTCGACGAGCCCTGGTCGCAACCCCTCACCCGGACGCTGCTGCGCCGACCCGACGTCCTCGACCGGTTACGGTCGGCGATCGACGCCGACACCTGGCTGGTGCCGTTCGTCCTCAGCGAGACCGAGGAGGAGCTGGCCGCGTCACTCAACGTCCCCATCTACGGCCCCGCCACCGCGCTGGCCTACTACGGCTCCAAGAGCGGCGCCCGCGAGGTCGGGCACGAGGCCGGCGTGCCCATGGCACGCGGTTTCGGCGACGTGCACAGCATCATCGCGATCGACGAGGCCATCGACTCGCTCCCCGGCGAACGGGTGATCGTCAAGCTCAACGACGGCTACTCGGGCCTCGGCAACGCCATCGTCGACAAGGCCGACCGCTCGCTGACCCGATTTTCGGCGGCCGGGGAGACCTGGACGAGCTTCACGACGAAGATCAGGGAACGCGGCGCGGTGGTGGAGGAGTTCATCGAACATCGCCCGCTCTACTACCCGAGCGCCCTGGCCCGAATCACGCCCGGCGGGCACGCGGCCGTGCTGGCCACGCACGACCAGGTGCTCGGCGGCCCCAACAACGACGTCTACCAGGGCTGCACGTTCCCCGCCGCCCCCGAGTACCGGCACGAGGTGGGCGAGTCGGCCGAGCGCATCGCCGCCATCCTGGCCGAGCGGGGCGTGGTGGGCCTGTTCGGCATGGACTTCTTCGCCCTCAAGGCCGACGCCGGCTACGCCGCGCTGCTGTGCGAGATCAACCTTCGGATCGGCGGCACGACGCACCCGTACGGCGCGGTGGTGCTGACGACCGGGGCCAGGTACGACCCGGCCACCGGCCTCCTCATGGCCGGGGACCAGCCGAAGTACTACACCGCGACCGACAACTGCTCCTCCTCCTGCCTGCGCGGCCGCACGCCGGGCGAGGTCATGCGGACCGCCCGGCGGCTCGGGATCGGCTTCGACGCCGACCGGCGCACGGGCAACGTCTTCCACCTGCTCGGCGCCATCCCCGAGTACGGCAAGCTGGGCTTCACCTCCATCGGCGACTCGCGCGAGGAGGCCGACGAGCTGCACGCGCTCACCCGCCGCCTTCTCTGCGACGCCTGATCCCCGCCTCCCGCAGTCCGCGCCACCCGATCACGGCCAGCACCGCACCGAGGATCACGTTGACCCCGATCAGGATCCCGTGCACGACGTAGAAGCCGGTGGGATGTCCGTCGGCCAAGTTAAACCCGAGGTTGATCCACTCGACGATCATGAACACGCCGAGGATGACGAGGAAACCGGCGATCTTTGGTGACATGGTCATCTCTCCAGTATCGAAGGCGGATCATCCGGGGAATGTGTCGCCACATGGGCATTCACACGGAGCTACGCTGAGACCGCCATGTGGACGAAATTTGTGCCGGTTACGGCACTTCTCGCCGCGGTCACGCTCACGAGCGGGACCGCATCCGCCGCCCCGGCGACACCCGTCGGCGGTGACGCGCTGGGAAGCCGTGGGCTGGTGCAACCCCAAGGCGTCAAGGCGCCCCCCGAGAGCAAGGCTACTTCCTACGTCATCGCGGACGTGGAGACGGGTCAGGTGCTCGCCGCGAAGGACGCGCACGGCCGCTACCTGCCGGCGAGCACGCTCAAGACGCTCACGGCGCTGACGCTGCTGCCGAAGCTCGACAAGAACCGCAGGGTCCGGCCCAGCCAGAACGCCTGCAACCAGGAGGGCACGGCGGTCGGGCTGACGCCCAAGATGACGTACAAGGTCGACGACCTGTTCCGGGCGCTGATGATGTCGTCCGGCAACGACGCGGCCATGGCCCTGGCCGAGACGAACGGCGGCGTGGCCCAGACCATGCGCGACATGAACGCCGAGGCCAGGCGGCTGCAGGCGTACGACACGGTGGCGAAGACCCCGAGCGGCCTGGACAAACCCGGGCAGAGCAGTTCGGCGTACGACTTGGCGCTCATCGCCCGCGCCGGCCTCGCAAACCCCGATTTTCGGCGATATATCAGTACAAAGGTTGCCAAGTTTCCGGCGCCCAAGGACTACTACGAGATCAGCAACCACAACAAGCTGCTCTGGCGCTACCAGGGCATGATCGGCGTCAAGAACGGCTGGACGTCCAAGGCGCAGGGCAGCTTCGTCGGCGCGGCCACCCGCGGCGGCCACACGATCCTCGTCACGATCATGCGGCACGAGGGCTACTTCTGGGACGAGGTGGCCAAGCTGCTCGACTGGGGCTTCACGGTCAGGGGGAAGGCGACCCCCGTCGGGCGGCTCGTCGAGCCGGTGCCCGAGCAGGTGCGGGCCGCGCCGCAGGCGTCGGCGCCGGTGTCGCGGGTGACGCCGGCCGCCCAGCCGCCGCTGCTGGACACGGCGGCCTCCAAGCAGACCGACTCCACCCGGACGGTCGGCTCGGCCGTCATCGGCGGCGGCCTGCTGTTCGGGCTCGTCTGGCTCGGCTTCGGCATCCGCCGCAAGCGCAACAGGTCCCGCCTCTGACGCCAGGGAGCGCGTCAGGGCCGGCTCAGGGCTCCGAGGTCGGGTGCGGGGTCGTGCCCCTGCACTCGGGGCCGGCCGCCTGGCCCGGGTCGGCCGCCGGCACCCCCAGCGGGTCGCCGATCGACGGGATCGGCGACGGGGACGGCGGCGGGCACAACCCCGTGGTGGACGTCCACGCGCCGGCCAGCAGCACGAGCCTGGCCGAGAAGTTCATCCACACCAGCAACCCCACGATGGCGGCGAACGCGCCGTAGACGGGGTTGCTGAGCGTGGTGCTGAGCAGCAGGCTCGCCACCTGCTTGAGCAGCCCGAACCCGATCGCGCCGAGCAGCGCGCCCCTGACGATGACCTTGAACGGCTCGGCCGGCTTGGCGACCCAGCCGAGCAGGATCACGAACAGCACCCAGTCGGCCACGACGCTCGCCACCACCACGAAGATCCGGAACGCCTCGGTGCTGAGCGGCGAGTTGTCGCCGAAGACGTGGTCGAGCACCTTGTCCGTGACCGTGGTCGCGGCCCCGGACACCAGCGTGGACACGACCAGCGTCGCCCCGAGCAGGATGACCGAGATCAGGTCGCGCAGTTTGCCCAGGAAGTAGTTCGGGGGCGGCACGGTGGTCATCGACATCTCGCGCAGCGCCGCGCGCAGCGCGTCCATCGCGCCGAGCCCCGCGTACAGGAGGCCGAGGAGGCCGATGATGCCCGCCGTCGTCCTGGCGCCGGCGATCTGCTCCAGGTTGAGGTCGGTCGCCATGCCGGGGAGCCGTTCGTTGATGGCGGTCTCCAGCGCCTCCCTGGTGGCGCTGCTGGCGTCGAGGGTGTAGCCGAGCACCGCGTACCCGAGCGCGAGCAGCGGGAAGAAGGACAGGAACGAGAAGTAGGTGACCGAGCCGGCCAGCCGGTCGCCTCCCTGGAGCTGGTAGCGGCGCACGGCTCTGACCAGGTGGTCGATCCACAGCCTGCGGACCCGCCAGTGGTCGAGCGTCGTCCGGCCCCAGGCGCGCAGCGACGCGATCCGCTCGTTCAGACTCGCCATCACGCCCTCACCCCCGCCCGCCCGAGGCGAACGATCACCTCGTCACGGCGTCGGCCGATTCTGTCAGTGACGCGAGGACCGCCGCCAGATCCTGGTGGAGCATCTGCCCATCTCGCTTGACGACACGCCCGCCGACCAGCACGGTTTCCACGACACCGGGGTCGGCGTTGAGCACGACGGCGCCGATCGGGTCGTGCGCCGCCGCCATGCCGAGGGTGTCCGTGCGCAGCAGTTGCAGGTCGGCCTGCTTGCCCGGTCGCAGCGAGCCGACGACGTCGCCCAGGCCCACCACCTCGGCCCCCTCGACGGTGGCCATGCGCAGCACGTCGCGGGTGGTGAAGCCCATGCCGCCGCCGTCCGGCCGGCCGCGCTCCAGCAGGTACGCCGCCCGCATCAGGCTGAACATGTCGCCCGGCGCGCAGCTCACCGTGTCGATGCCGAGGCCGGTCGGGGCGCCCGCCGCCCTGGCCCGCCCGCTGACCGGGTAGCCGAGGCCGAGCGTCATCTCGTCGACCGGCGAGACCGACACGTTGCCGCCACTGGCCGCGACGCGCTTGAGGTCGTCGTCGGTGTAGCTGTTGGCGTGCACGTACGTGGTCCGCGGCCCGAGCAGGCCGTTCGCCTCCATGAACGCCAGGCCGCGGGCGGCGCTGTCCGGGCCGCCGACGCCCATGTGCACGGTGACCGGCAGGTCGAGCTCGCGGGCCAGCCGCCATTCGGCCAGCGCGTGCTCCTCCGCCACGATCTCCGGCCCGAGCGCGGCGACGACCATGGTGACCAGGCCGCCGCCCGCGCCGAAGTGCTCCTCGTGCACCCGCAGCCCCTCGCGGACGAGCCCGCCCGGCTCGCCCCCGTGGCACCAGCCGAGCACGGCCCTGATCCCCGACTCGCGCAGCGCCCGCACGGTGGCCTCGGTGTGGGCGGGCGAGAGCTGGATGTGGGACCAGTCGAGCAGCGTGGTGATGCCGGTGTCGAGGCATTCCAGCGCGCCGGCGAGGTTGCCCGCGTAGACGTCGGCCGGGCGGTGGGCGGGGGCCAGCTCGCCGAGCACGCGGCTCAGGTAGCCGTCGAAGGCGACGTCGGGGGCGACCGCCCTGATGCCGGCCTGCCAGGTGTGCCGGTGGGTGTCGACGAACCCGGGCAGCACGATCCGCCCGGTCGCGTCGATCACCTCGGCGCCGGGGACGTCGGGCAGGCCGGGGCCCACCTCGGCGAGCACGCCGTCCTCGACGCGCACGTCGACCTGGCCGAGCACCACGGGCTCGGGCTCGGTGTCGATCACGGTGCCGTTCTTGATCAGCAGAGTGTTTCTCATACCTAAAAGCTTCTCATTAAGCTTTTCGAAAAGCAATCTGGCGATGGGTATTCTCGTTGGCGTGAAACCGGATGAGATCGACGCGATGGTGCCGCGCTGGGTGGAGTCCGGGCTGTCGTCGTCGCTGATCGCCGGTCTGGAGCTGAGCAAGCGCCTGTCCCGGCTGCACCTGGTCTTCGAGCAGGCGATCAAGGCGGAGCTGGCCGAGCTGGGGCTGACCTACGCCGAGTTCGACGTGCTGGCCGCGCTCGCCCGCACACCCGCGCCGCACCGGATGAAGCCGAGCGAGCTGTCCAAGGCGCTGCTGCTCACCTCGGGGGGCACCAGCAACGTGCTCCAGCGCCTGACGGCCGCGGGTTACGTCGAGCGGGAGGCCAACGCGGGCGACGCGCGCAGCCGGTGGGTGCAGCTCACGGCCGAGGGGCGCCGGGTGGCCCTGGCGGCCCTCGACGCCTCCTCGCGGGCGCACGAGGAGGTGCTGGCCGGGGTGCCGGAGCAGGACGTCAGAGCCGCCGCCGATGCCCTGCGCGAGGTGCTCGCCCTGGTCGGCCGCCGCCGCTTCCGCTAGCCCGCCGTTTCCGCTGGACGCGCCCGTCAGCTCGCACGCAGGGCGTGGCGGTCGGCCCAGGAGCCGATCGCCGCCGCGATGGCCTCCGGCTGGTCCTCCGGGGCGTGGTGACCCGCCGGGCCCAGGTGCTCGATCTTCAGGGCCGAGATGGTGCGGGCGCACCAGTCGAGCACCTCGCCCTGGATCAGCAGGGTCGGCGAGGAGTCGAAGGTGAGCAGCAGCTTGGGCACCTCGTCGCTGTCGGCCAGCCACTTGTCGTAGCGCTCGACGGCCTCGGCCACGTCGGCCGGGTCGCCGTCGAGCGGGATCGAGCGCGCCCACTGCAGCAGCGGCCGGCGGCTCTCCCTGGTCGCGTACGCCTCCAGGTACGGCCGCAGCTCCTCCTCGCCCAGCGGGTTCAGCACCCCGCCCGTGTACGCCGTCCGCACCAGGAAGTCGTCGTCGAGCACCAGGCGCTCCCCCGCCTCGCTCCTGATCAGCTCGCTGCGGGCGCGCGGCCCCTCGCCCAGCTCGCTCCAGCTCATCGGCCGCACGATGGTCTCGAAGAAGGCCACCCCGCGCACCCGGCCCGGATGCCGCGCCGCCCAGTCGAAGGCCAGCGCGCCGCCCCAGTCGTGGCCGACCAGCACGACCTCCTCCAGGCCGAGCTCGTCGAACCAGGCGTCGAGGTAGCGGGCGTGATCGGTGAAGCGGTAGGCGAGGTCGGGCCGCCCCGAGCGGCCCATGCCGATCAGGTCGGGCGCGAGCAACCGGCCGGAGCCCACCCCGGGCAGCACGTTGCGCCACAGGTGGGAGGAGTTGGGGTTGCCGTGCAGGAAGACGATCGGCACGCCCTCCCCCCGGTCCTCGTAGTACATGGTCGAGTCCAGCACCTCGGCAACAGGCATGACGCGCCTCTTTCGTTCGTTACACTAACGTTTATGGCACTAACGAATGTACATCGTTAGTGCGACTAACGCAAAGGGATTAGGATCGCCGGTATGAGCCACGACATGTCCGACGCCGCCGACCGGGCCGCCCCCGACCGCCTGCGCGGCCTGCCGAGCCGGCTGCTGGCCCACGTCGCGATGCAGGCCGACCGGCTGGTCAGCGACCGGCTCGCGGGCGCCGACGCGCGCAAGTGGCACTACGCGGTACTCGTCGCGCTGCGCGAGTCCGGCCCGGCCAGCCAGGCCGAGCTGAGCCGGCTCACCGGCATCTACCGCAGCGACATGGTCGCGCTGCTCAACGAGCTGGCCGAGCGCGGCCTCGTCGAGCGCGCGCCCGACCCCGCCGACCGCCGGCGCAACGTCATCTCCATGACCGAGCGCGGCCGCGACCGGCTCACCCGGCTCGACGGGCTGGTGGACGACGTCCAGGACGAGCTGCTGGCGCCCCTGACCGGCCCCGAGCGCGACCAGCTCGTCGGGCTGCTCGGACGGCTGCGCGACCACCACTCCCGATCAGCCCAATAGCGGGCAAACCCGGGTAGAAGCCGAGGCGTGGGAGCTTGCCGACATACCTCCTGACCAGGGGGAACGCATGGCAGGGCCGCTCCGGTGACCCTAGCCTGTGCTGTGTTGGGACCAAGCCAGGAGGCGTCACCCCCATGACCGACATCAGCACCGGGCAGATGGTGCGACTCCAGCGCGAACGAAGGGGCATGAGCACGACCGCGCTGGCCACCCAGTCCGGCTGCACCACCCGGCACATCGAACTGATCGAACACGGAAAACGCACCCCCTCGCTGCCCCTTCTCCGCGAGATCGCCAAGGTCCTCGGCGTACGGACCGCCGTGCTCCTGGGCGAGACCCCCCGCGACTCCCACGAGCCCAGCAGGCCGCAGATCCGCGACATCGAGCGGGCCCTGTTCGCCTGCCGCGCCGGCGAGCCCGACCTCGAACCGCCCGACGCCGAGCAGCTGACCGAACGCGTGGCGGCGGCGCGCAACGCCTGGTTCACCTCGGCCCGCCGGTACTCGATCCTGATGGCCGCGCTGCCCTCGCTGGTCTCCGACGCCGAGAGCCTGGCGGCCGAGCGCACCCCCGCGGCCTACCGGACCGCGACGGACGCGTACATGCTGGCCAGAGGGGTGCTCAAGCACCTGCAACGGGTGGACCTCGCGCACCTGGCCGCCGACCGGGCCATGCGTTACGCCGAGGAGTCGGCCGACCCGCTGATGCTCGCCTGGGCCCACTGGAACCTCGGCCAGTCGATGCTCTCCGACGACATGCACCAGATCGCCCACGACGTGGCCCGGCGCGGCATCGAGATCCTCGAACCCCACGTGGCCGACGGCGACGTGCGGCACATCAAGGCGCTCGGCGCGCTGCACCTGCTGGCCGCCATCAGCGCGGCCAGGGGCGGCGACGACGAGCAGGCCAGGCAGACCGTGCGCGGCGCCGCCGCCCGGCTCGCCGCCCGCGCCGACGACCACTCCGACGCCTACGACCTGGCCTTCTTCGGCCCCACCAACGTCGCCATCCACATGGCCAGCATCGAGCACGACACCGGCCGCCCCGAGGCCGTGCTGCGGCTGGCCGACGACATCGACATCCGCAGGACCCCGTCCATCGAGCGGCGCACCACGCATCTGTACCAGGTCGCCCGCGCCTGCGAAGACCTGGGCGACGACGCCGCGAGCCTGGTCTACCTGCTGCGGATCGAGCGCGAGAGCCCCGAGGAGCTCGACCACAAGCTGCTGCTGCGGGAGATGGTGCGCTCGCTGGTGCGCCGCGCGCGGCCGTCGTGGGCGCCGGAGGTGCGTTTCCTCGCCGAGCGCCACAACATCGACGTGTGAGGCCGTCCACCGAACTCTGAGTTCGCTCCGGCCGAACGGGGAGATCTGTCGCCGCGGTTCGTCACGGAGCGGGTCCGGGGTGGCACTGTGCGTCCATGACCACAACGCCGAGTGCTGACGTCGTCATGGAACGCCTGCTGGAGGAGGCCATGCGCGAGTTCCCCGGCTGGGCGTTCAGCCGGGGACGGTCGGGATGGACCGCCGTGTCGGGCGGTGTGCGGCTGACCGGCCGGAGCCTGGCCGCGCTCCGCGCCCGCCTGCGCGTACGCCCCCTCGACCAACGCGCACGCCTGTGACGACCGGAGGAAGGGCGGCAGGCCCGCCGCCCTTCCCGCGTCACACCTTGGGCAGGAAGCCCACCCGGTCGCGGACCTCGGCCATCGTCCGCCGGGCCACGGCGGCGGCGCGCTCGGCGCCGACGGCCAGCAGGCGGTCGAGCTCGACCTCGTCGGCCAGCAGCTTCTCCGTGCGCTCGCGGATCGGCGTGAACGTCTCCACGACCGCCTCGGCGACGTCCTTCTTGAACGTGCCGTAGCCCTGGCCCTCGTAGCGGGCGACCAGGTCGGGGATGGGCGTGCCGGTCAGCGCCGACTGGATGCGCAGCAGGTTGGAGATGCCCGGCTTGTTCTCCTCGTCGAACAGCACCTCCGAGCCCGTGTCGGTCACCGCGCGCATGACCTTCTTGCGCAGCGGCCCCGGCTGCTCCAGCACGTCGAGGATGCCCGCCGGGCTGGAGGACGACTTCGACATCTTCGCCGTCGGGTCCTGGAGGTCGGTGATCTTCTCGACCTCCTTGAGGATGTACGGGTCGGGCAGCGTGAAGGTGTCGCCGAAGCGGTGGTTGAAGCGCTGGCCCAGGTCGCGGGTGAGCTCCAGGTGCTGCTTCTGGTCGGCCCCCACCGGGACGGCGTTGGCCTGGTAGAGCAGGATGTCGGCGGCCTGCAGGATCGGGTAGGTGAACAGCCCGACGCTGGCCGCGCTCTCGCCGAACTTGGCCGACTTGTCCTTGAACTGCGTCATCCGGGCAGCCTCGCCCATGCCGGTGAGGCAGATCAGGATCCAGGCGAGCTCGGTGTGCTCGCGCACGTGCGACTGCACGAAGACGGTCGAGCGCTCGGCGTCGAGGCCGGCGGCGAAGAGCTGCGCGGCGGCCACCCGGCTGCGCCTGCGCAGAGCGGCGGGCTCGGTCGGCACGGTGATCGCGTGCAGATCGACCACGCAGTAGAAGGCGTCGTGGGTCTCCTGCATGGTGACCCACTGACGGACCGCACCCAGGTAGTTGCCCAGGTGGAATGAGTCCGCGGTGGGCTGGATGCCGGAGAGAACACGAGGTCTGGCCATAGCAGGCAATTGTGTCAGGAATCCTGGTCGGGCGGCGACTCGACGGCGGCCCGGCGTTTCACCCGCACCCGCGCGATCCGGCGCCCGTCCAGCTCGGTGACGGTCAGCTCGAAGCCCTGGATCTCCACCTGCTCGCCGGCGGCCGGCACGTGCCCCAGCATGGCCATCACGAACCCGCCCAGCGTCTCGTACGGGCCGTCGGGCAGCCGTACGCCGGTCTCGGTGGCGAAGTCGTTGAGGTTGGTCAGGCCGTCGATCTCGATCTCGCCGGCGGGCAGGACGACGACGTCCTCCTCGACGTCGTACTCGTCCCTGATGTCGCCGATCAGCTCCTCGACCAGGTCCTCCATGGTGACGATGCCGGCGGTGCCGCCGTACTCGTCGACCACGATGGCCAGGTGCTGGCCCTCGTCGCGCATCTCGTTCAGGGTGCTCAGCAGGCGCTTGGAGGCGGGCACGAACTTGGCGGGCCGGATCGGCACGACCGCGCTGATGGGCTCGGTCCGCCCGATCAGCTGGGGGTCGAGCAGGTCGCGCACGTGCACGAAACCGATGACCTCGTCGTATGAGTCGCGGTAGACGGGGAAGCGGGAGTGCGGGAGCGCGGCGGCCAGGTTCGCGGCCTCGGCCAGCGGCGTCTCGGCGTCCATGAACTCGACCTCGGTGCGGGGCAGCATGACCTCGCGGAGCTGGCGCTTGCCGGCGGCGAACACCTCGGCGATGAGCTTGCGCTCGTCGGCGGTGAGCTCGGCGTGCCCGACGACCATGTCGCGCAGCTCCTCGGTGGTGACCTCCTCCCGGTCGGCCTCCGGGTTGCCGCCGAGCAGCCGGACGACCAGGTCGGTCGACTTCGACAACATCCAGATGATCGGACGCGACAGGGCGGCGATCCGGTCGAGGAAGGGCGCGACGAACAGCGACAGCCCCTCGGTGCGCTGCAGGGCCAGCCGCTTGGGGGCCAGCTCGCCGAGCACCAGCGAGACGTACGAGATGGCCAGCGTCACCAGCACGAGCCCGAGCACGGGCGCGACCCCCTGCGGCACCCCCCAGCGTTCGAGCACCGGGACGAGCTCCATCCCGAGCCGGTCGGCGCCGAAGGCGGCCGAGAGCATCGTGGCGACGGTCACCCCGATCTGCACCGCCGACAGGAAACGGTTGGGGTCGCGGGCGAGCTTGGCCACCCGCTCGCCCCTCCGGCCGCGCTCGGCGAGCTTGCGGACCTGGCTCTCGCGCAGGGAGACCATCGCGATCTCCGCGCCCGCGAAGAACCCGCCGACCAGGATGAAGAGCAGGACCAGGGCGATGTTCGCCGCGAGGGTGTCAAACATGGTGGTTGGCAGCGTACTCGGCGGGTTTCCCGCGTATGCTGAACGGCAAGCCGTACAAAATCAAACATATCTAAACAGGAGTACACATGAGGCTGTTGGTCACCGGAGGCGCCGGGTACGTCGGCAGCGTCGTCGCCGCGCAGCTCGTCGAGGCGGGGCACGAGGTGACCGTGCTCGACGACCTGTCCACGGGCCACGAGGACGCGGTGCCCGAGGGCGCCCGGTTCGTGCGTGAGTCGATCACGAACGCCCACGACGCGCTCGACGGCATGGACGCCGTGCTGCACTTCGCGGCCAAGTCCCTGGTGGGCGAGTCGGTGGAGAAGCCCGGCCTTTACTGGGCCGGCAACCTCGGCGGCACGCTGGCCCTGCTCGACGCGATGCGCGACAAGGGCGTGCGCCGGATCGTCTTCTCCTCCACGGCGGCCACGTACGGCGAGCCCGAGCGCTCCCCCATCGAGGAGGACGACCCGACGCGCCCGACCAACCCCTACGGCGCCTCGAAGCTGGCCGTGGACACCGCCCTGAGCGCCTACGCGGGCATCCGCGGGCTCGGCGCGGTGAGCCTGCGCTACTTCAACGTGGCCGGCGCCTACGGCCGCTTCCGCGAGCGCCACACGGTCGAGACCCACCTCATCCCGAACGTGCTCAAGGTGGCCACCGGCGAGCGCGACTCGGTGAGCGTCTTCGGCACCGACTACCCCACCGCCGACGGCACCTGCGTGCGCGACTACGTCCACGTCGGCGACCTGGCGCGGGCGCACCTGCTGGCGCTGGAGGCGGTCGCCGAGGGCGAGCACAAGATCTACAACCTGGGCAGCGGCACCGGGTTCAGCGTGCAGGAGGTGATCTCGGTCTGCCGCGAGGTCACCGGCCACGAGATCCCGGTCGTCGTCGGCGACCGGCGGCCCGGCGACCCGGCCGTCCTGGTGGCCTCGTCCGCGCGGATCCAGCGCGACCTGGGATGGAAGGCGGAGCGGGCGGCGCTGCGCGACATCGTCTCCGACGCGTGGACGGCACTTTCCGGGAACGCCTGATCTGGGCGGCGTTTATATGCTGTGATACCGAAATGTGAGGAGCTTTTCACCAAGGGTCACGAAGCTGCTCTTTGGTGCCCTCATCCTGCTGGGCAGCCTCGCCGCGGCGGCCGGGGTGATCTACGCGACCTCCCAGCCCGCGCCGGCCGCCCAGCCCGTCCCCTCCTGTCCGGGGGCGGACGAGAAGGACGTTTCCCCGCACAAGTAACCTGTTCCGCCGTGTCACTCCTCCCCGAGAGCGGGCCCGTGCGCGCGCTCACGTACGCCACACTCCTGCGTGCCCTGGGCCGCGGCCTGTTCGTCACGGTGAGTGTGCTGTTCTTCAAGCTTTCGGTCGGCCTGTCGGACGGCGAGATCGGGCTGGGGATGACGATCGCCGCGGCCGTCGGGCTCGCCGCCGGGCTGCCCGCCGGGCGGCTGTCCGACCTGGTCGGGCCGCGCGGGGTGCAGATCGCCTTCTCCGCCGCAGGCGGGTTGCTGGTGCCGGTGTACGCGCTGGTGTCGGGGTTCGCCGGGTTCGTCGTGGTGGTCACCCTGGTGACGTTCGCCGAGGCCGGCGAGGGCACCGCGCGGGCGGCGCTGGTCGGTGGCGCGGTGCCGGCGGCCGACCGGGTGCGGGTGCGCGCGTACCTGCGGGCCGTGACCAACGTCGGCTGGTCGGTCGGCGGGCTCGGGGCGGGCGCGGCGCTGCACTTCGACAGCCGGCCCGTGTACCTGGGGATGATCTTCGGGTGCGCGCTCTGCTACCTCGGGAGCGCGCTGCTGGGGTTCCGGGTGCCGGCCGTCGCGCCCGTTCCGCGCAAGGCGGGCGAGCCGGTCTGGATCGTGCTGCGCGACCGGCCGTACGCGGTGCTGGCGCTGCTCAACGCGGTGCTGTTCATGCAGAACGGGCTGCTCACCATCGCGATCCCGCTCTGGGTGGCCGGCCGGACCTCGGCGCCCACGTGGACGGTGGCGGCCGTCGCCATGATCAACACCGTCACCGTCACGGTCCTGCAGGTGCGGCTCAGCCGCGGCACCGACGACGCGGCCGGCGCGGCCCGCGCCCAGCGCCGCTCGGGCGTGTTCCTCCTGCTGGCCTGCGTGCTGCTGGCCCTGGCCGCCGGACAGCCGGCCTGGGTGGCGGTGGTCGCCCTGTTCGGCGGCGCGCTGCTGCACGTCTTCGGGGAGCTGCTGCAGGCCGCGGGCTCGTGGGGGTTGTCGTACGAGCTGGCCCCGCCGCACGCCATCGGCCAGTACCAGGGCCTGTACGGCATGGGCCAGCAGGTGTCCAACATCGTCGTGCCCGCCGTCATGACCACGGTCATCGTGGGCTGGGGGCTGCCGGGCTGGCTGCTGTTCGGCGGGGTCTTCCTGGCCGCCGGGCTGGCCGTGCCGCCGGTGACGCGCTGGGCCGAGCGCACCCGCGGCGCCGCGCTCCCCCTCACGACGGCGGACGCGCGCCCCCGCTGAGCCGGGGACGCGCGTCCGAAGTGTCGCGCCGGGTTCAGATGAGGCCGAGCTCGCGGACGGCGTCGCGCTCCTCGGTCAGCTCGCGCACGCTGGCGTCGATGCGCTCGCGGGAGAAGGAGTCGATCTCCAGGCCCTGGATGATCTCGTACCGGCCGTTGACCGAACGCACCGGGAAGGACGAGATGAGCCCCTCGGGCACGCCGTACGAACCGTCGGAGACGACGGCGGCCGAGGTCCACTCGGTGCCGTTGACCCAGTCGTGGACGTGGTCGATCGCGGCGTTGGCGGCCGAGGCGGCCGAGGAGGCGCCACGGGCCTCGATGATGGCGGCGCCGCGCTTGGCGACCGTCGGGATGAACGTCTCGCGCAGCCACTCGCCCTCGACCTGCTCGGCCGCGATCTTGCCGCCGACCTCGGCGTGGAACAGGTCGGGATACTGGGTGGCGGAGTGGTTGCCCCAGATGGTCATCTTCTTGATCTCGGTGACCGGGACCTGGAGCTTGGCGGCGAGCTGGGACAGCGCGCGGTTGTGGTCGAGGCGGGTCATCGCGGTGAACCGCTCGGCCGGGACGTCGGGCGCGTGCTGCTGGGCGATGAGCGCGTTGGTGTTGGCCGGGTTGCCCACGACCAGGACGCGGATGTCGTCGGCGGCGTGCTCGTTGATCGCCTTGCCCTGGGGGCCGAAGATGCCGCCGTTGGCGCCGAGCAGGTCGCCGCGCTCCATGCCGGCCTTGCGCGGCATGGCGCCGACCAGCAGGGCGACGTTGGCGCCGGCGAAGGCCACGTTGGCGTCGTCGGTGATCTCGATGCCGGACAGCAGCGGGAACGCGCAGTCGTCGAGCTCCATGGCGGTGCCCTCGGCCGCCTTCACCGCCTGCGGGATCTCCAGCAGGCTCAGCTTGACCGGGACGTCAGCGCCGAGCAGCTGTCCCGACGCGATGCGGAACAGCAGTGCGTAGCCGATCTGACCGGCGGCCCCGGTGACGGTTACCTTGACGGGCGTGGCCATGGCCTTCCCCTAACTCACTGGATGAATTCGTTGGACTTTCGGATGTTACCGCTCGTCATCCGCAGGGCTCCATCGCGGGCACCTTCAGCTCGGGCCGGAAGTCGACCTTGTCGAAGTGGCTGCTCAGGAGCTTCTTGATGGTGCCCGTGCGGTAGAGGTCGGCGATGACGCCCTTGACCGCGGTGCAGGTCTTGGCGTCGCCGTCGCGGATGCCGACCGCGTACCGCTCGTTGTCGAGCTTGGCACCGATGATCTTGTAACGCATGTTCTCCCGGCTGGCGAACCCGGCCAGGATCAGGTCCTCGCCGGGCACCGCGTCGACCTTGCCGTTCCTGAGCAGATCCATGCAGGCCGCGTAGTCGCCGGCGGTCACGGGCTCGACCTTCACCCTGTCCTGCACCTCGCCGACCGTCGGAGTGTCGAGCGCGCAGATCTTCTTGCCCTTGAGGTCGTCCAGCGAGTCGATGCCGGTGCCGGCGCGGACCAGCACGTCGCGGTGGGCCACGTAGTACGGCCCGGCGAACCTGGTCTCGCTCTTGTCCACCGAGTACGTGGCGACGACCAGGTCGACCCTGCCTTCGGCCAGCGCGGCCGCCCGGTCGTTCCGGCCGACCCGGGTGAACACCGTCTCCTCGGCCCCGAGCGCGGCGGCCACGAGCTTGGCCACCTCGACGTCGAACCCGCTGAAGTCGTCGCCGTTCTGCAGGCCGACGCCCGGCAGGTCGCCCTTGACGCCGACGATGATCTTTCCGGTCTGGGCGACCTTGTCCACCACCGAGGCGAACGTGGGGGGCCGCGAGTTCTTCTTCCCCGTCGGCACGGGGGTCACGACCTCGCCCTTGAACGCCAGCGGCGACCAGCCGTTCGCCATCGCCGCGACGGCCACGACCGCCAGCATGACGAGCGCGGCGGCCAGCGCGAGCCACACCTTGAGCCGCCGCCGGCCTCCGGACGGCACGGGCTCGTCGAGGGGCCTCGCCGCCGGGCCCTGGCCCTGGCCTTGGCCCTGGCCCTGGCCCTGGCCCTGGCCGGACTGCACGGTCTCCACACGCCCGGAGACACCGGTCCCGGTGCCGGTCGTGTGCGGGGTGCCGGTCGTGTGCGGGGTGCCGGTGCCGGTCGGGTGTGCGGACCTGGCGCCGGTCGGGTGCGCGGAGCCGGTGCCGGTCGGGTGCGCGGAGCCGGTCCCGGTCGTGTTCGGGTGGGCGGGGGCGGTGCCGGCGGCCGTGCCGGACGGGGGGCCGGCGGGGTGGCCGGTGGCCTGCGTGGCGGGCCGGTCGGTGATGGACGTGGCCGACACCCGGGTGAACGGCGTCGTGTCGTCGCCGGCCACCTGCACGCCCCTGGTGAGCACCGCCGTCGAGGCCCCGGCCGCCGTGCCGGTCTGCCCGAGCAGGCGCAGCAGGAGCTGGTCGGCCGAGGGACGCTCGTCGGGCGACTTGGCCAGCGCCGAACGCACCACGCCCCGCAGCGGCTCGTGCATCATCTCCACGTCGACCTCGTGGTTCAGGATGCGGTTGAGCACCACGGCGATCGACTTGCCCTCGAAGGCCGCCTTCCCGGTGGCCGCGAAGGCCATGGTCGCGCCCCAGGCGAACACGTCCGTGAAGGGCCCGATGTCGTCGCCGGCGATCTGCTCGGGCGCCATGTAGGCGGGTGTGCCGATCGCGCGACTGGTGATCGTGCCGGTCGAGTCGATGATGCGGGCGATGCCGAAGTCGACCACGCGCGGCCCGTCGGCGGCGATGAGCACGTTGTCCGGCTTGAAGTCCCGGTGGACGATCGAGGCGTGGTGGATGGCGGTGAGCGCGGTGGCCGTGCCGATGGCCAGCCGGTCGAGCACCGTGCCGCTGAGCGGGCCGTCGGTCTCGACGATGTCGCGCAGCGCCCGCCCGTCGATGTACTCGCTGGCGATGTACGGCGTGTCGCCGTCGAGGTCGGCCTCCATCACCCGCGCGGTGCAGAAGGAGGCCACCCGCTGGGCCGCCTTCAGCTCCCTGGCGAAGCGCGACCTGGCGATCGTGTCACCGCTGAACTTCACGTGCAGCAGCTTGATCGCGGCCCGCTCGCCCTGCTCGTTGACGCCCAGGTAGACGATCCCCTGGCCGCCCTCGCCGATCCGTCCGGACAGCCGGAACGATCCCAGCAGCGCTGGATCGCCGGCCACCAGCGGCGCGATCTGCGGCATTCGTCTTTCCCCACGTTCACTGAACCCCAACCACGCAAACTTTACGACGCTCAGCAACTTCCCAGGGATCCGTTAACCGTTCGTGACTCACCGGTTTTTGCACAAAGCCCGTACACAGCGTCCATTCGGACCCTGTAACAGCGGTCTTGACTGGTTGGTCGCAGATCACGGATCGGGTCTTCGACGACCTCCTCGCACGCCGCGGACATCAGAGTGCAATCAGGAAATCCTCCTTCCAACCTGGCGTCCCAACTCCGCCGGTCGCTACGGTTGATCAACATGAGCCGGTCACCGGCAGTCCAGGTCCACCGCGTGGTACAGGTCGCCTCTGACCTCCGGCCGCACGGCGACGCGCCCCCACCAGCGATCGACCTCCAGCACCACACGGGAACCCGTGGAGGCGGCGGCCGCGCAGTCCGTGACGACCACGCCGAGGCTCAAGGACACGCCCTGCCCGGCGGGGATCGTCAGGGGCAGGGCGCGCCCGTCCTCGCCCCGCGCCGACGTCATCGTCAGCCCTGCTCCCTCCACACCCACCCCGGTGACCGTCACGGGGAAGTGGCCCTGGTTGTGGAGGTACCGGCTCACCGTGCCCTGGAGACCGGTCGGCCGGCCGAGCTCGTCCTGGGACCTCCTGACGGAGCTGTTGCCTCCCAGCTCCTCGACGCGCGGGAACAGGGCGCCGCTGAACCAGCCGGCCAGGACGAGGAGCGCCGTCGCCGCGCCGGCGGCGGCCGTCGCCCGCCAGCGCCACGCCTGCCGGCGGGTGAGCATGCCCGCCCGGTGGTCGAGCCGTTCCCAGATCTCCGGAGAAACCACGCCAGCCCCTTCCGTCCCGGAAAGGCGTATTGTGCCCCCTTCCTGGGTGGGCCGGAAGAGGCCTCTTCATGGTGATCGTGATCGTCGTCGCCGTCGCGGTGCTGTCGGCGGCGACAGCGGCGCTCGTCGCGAACAGGCCGATGAGCCGGGCCGCCGCGGACCGGTTCTCGGCCCGGCAGCAGGTGGCCTTCACCGCGTTCAACGGCCCGGCGATGCTGCGCCACATGCAGGTCACCCGGCGGTTCCGGTGGGCGGGGGCGAGTGCGGGAACGGTTCTCATGGCGCTGCCGCCGGTCTCGGGCGACCTCGGCCTCCGCCTCTTCCTGCCGGTGGGCGGCTGGACCCTCGGAGTGCTGGCCGGCGAGCTGTCCAGGGGCGGCGGGCCGAGACCACGGACGCTCCGCGCGCCGCGGCTGGGCCTCGGGTCACGACCGCTCGTCATCGTCTGGCGCATCTGCGCCGCCCTCTCCTGCGGCGTCGCGCTCCACGTGGTGGCACGTTCCTTCCTGGGTGACGTCGGATTCGCCGGACGCGCCGCCGCCGCGTGGACGCTCGCCGTCGTGGTGATCGTCCAGGCCGTGCTGCACGATCTGGGCCGCCCCCTCGCGCAGGGGCCCGCCGATCTGGTCGCCGCCGAGGCGGCCATGAGGTCGGACACGGCCCGGATGCTGATGGCGGGCGGGAGCGCGGCAGCGCTGTGGGCGGCGCCGCTCTCCGAGCTGCCCGGCCTCCACGACGACCTGCTTCTCCTCAGCCACGTTGCGGTTCGGGGACTGCCCCTGCTCGCCTGGATCCTCTCCGGACGTCCCCGGCCCGGTGTGCCGGGCCGGTGGCGGGTGCCCTGGCGCGCCGTGTCGGCGGCGCTGGTCACCGTCTGCCTGATCATGGCCTGGAACGGCCTCGTGGTCTGGCGTGGCGCCTCGCCGCCTGCTCCCGCGGCGCTCACCGGGCCGCTCCCCGCGCCGATCGGCTACGCCGACCAGAGCCACCACCGCTGGCGGTTGCACCTGAGACGCGCCGGCTCATGGCAGACGGTCGCCCTTCCCCAGGCCCGCGCGGTGATGCCGATCAGCAATCGGCGGGCGCCGCTCGTGATCAGCGGCGACGGCTACCGCCTGATCTACCTGGACGCGGCGACCGGCCGTCTCGTGCTGCACGACCTGTCCGCCGAGAACGCCCCGCGCCCGCTGACCCGGCCCGGCGAAGGCGTGCCCGACGCGGCCTTCGGCCAGGACGACCGGCACGTCATCCTGACCTGGCCCGACGGAGTGGACCTGGTGGACGCCGTCACCGGGGCCCGGAGGCGGCTGCCCGGCATCGGCCGCGTGATCGGCGTCGTGCCCGGCAAGGTGGTGGCCACCACCGGCCGGCGTGCCCTGGAGGGCGCCCCCGACACCGAGCTGGTCACGCTCGACGCGCGGGGGGCCGTACGCACCAGGACGCCCTTCGACCCGGCGTTGCAGGCGCTGCTCACGCCCGACGGCGACCGCCTGGTCCTCTTCTCGGAAAACGAGGTGCTGACCATGGATCCGCGCACCGGCGGCCGGGTGCGGGCGCGCGCGACGCTGGGCGGGCCGGGCGTCGAGGCCGAGCTGGTGCGGTGGACGGAGGACGGGCGCCTGCTCGTCATGCTCGGCTGGGACGATCCCGTCCTGTACCTCGTGGACCTGGAGACGGGGAAGAGCCGCCAGGTGAAGAACGTCCCCTCCCGCCTTGGCGAGGTCGTCGTCGGCAGGCTGGCGTGACGCGCCGCCGGAGGCTGCCCTGGCGGGCGGGGGCCGCCGCCCTGAGCGTGGTGCTGGCCGCCGCGTGGGTCGCCGCGCCCCTGACGGCGGAGCCCGGCGTGCGGTTCGTCCGCTCCCAGCCGGTCACTGCGACCAAGACGGCCGAGAAGCCGGTGAAGCCCGCGAAGCGCACGAAGTACGCCACCCCGATCCGCTACGCGTACGTCCCGAGCTGCGACGAGTGCGCGCACATGATCCTCGTCGGGGACGGCGCGGAGCGCGGCCGCCTGCCGTACAGCTTCGACGGGACGATGTTCGCCCTCAGCCGGGACGGCCGGCGTGCGGCCTTCCTGAGGGACAGCGACAACACCTACGTCGTGGCCGACCTGCGGACGGGAGCCGTCGAACGGCTCCCCGTCAGGCAGCCGCGCGGGACCGTCACGGCGTTGTTCGGCGCTCAGCCGCCGCTGTTCTCCCTGGACGGCCGGCACCTGCTCCTCCAGCCCGACCGTCTGACCAAGGACACCGACGTGGTGCTGGAGCCGCCCGTGATCGTGGACGTCGCGCGCGGCACCGCCACCCGCCTCCCGGACCGCGGGCAGGTCGCCGGATGGACGTCGGAAGGTCTCGTCATGAAGAGCGGCGAGCCCTCCCGCCGCTCCCCGGGCCACCTCAGGTCGGTGTGGTTCGCCGTCTACTCGCCCAAGGGCGAGCTGCTGCGCAGCTACACCATGCCGGGCAACGTGGAGTGGGCCATCGAACCGTCCCCCTCCGGCCGCCTGATCGCGTCACGGCACCGGGAGCTCACCCCCGGCGGCGTGCTCCAGCAGGGCGTCGCCCTGTTCGACACGAAGACCGGCGAACACGTGCGCACGGTCACGCCGCGGCTGGCCACCGGCTGGTGGCTCGCCGCCCTGCTGCGCTGGGAGGACGAGGACACCCTCACGGTCAGGGCGAACGGCCCGCTGGGCGAGACCGCCTACCTGGTGCTGGACCTGCGCACCGCGGCCGTCCGCCCGATCGACGTCACCGGCGAGGTGGCCGACTTCATGCTGCAACCCGCCGAGCTGAGCGTGGTGCTCGGGCGCGTCCGTCAGTAGGGCAGGCTCCAGGTGGTGAAGGACTTGCGCAGGTACGGGTTCTTGAACTTCGGGTACGCGACCGTGCTGACGTCACCGTCCGAGGTGTAGCGCATGTCCGGGTTGTTCTTGAGCCAGTCGAGCCAGGCCGCCGAGCAGAACTGCGCGCAGTCGCCCTTCTTCTCCATGACCCGGATCCGCGGGATGCCGCCCGGGTCGAACGCCTTGCTGAACGGCGACGGCGCGGGCGTGTATCCGGCCAGGAACGCGCCGGCGTGGTTGTAGAGCTTGCCGTGCAGCGCCCAGTTCTTGTTGCGCGGCTGGTTGCCGTACGGCAGGGCGATGGAGTTGGGCTTGACCTTGGTCAGGTCGTCGATCTGCTTGGCGATGCCGCCGATCTGGTCCTCCACCTCCTTCTCCGAGCGTCCGTGCAGGTTGACGTGGTCACGGGTGTGGTTGCCGATGTCGAAGCCGTTGTCCTTGAGCCAGCCCAGCGTCTGGGCCTGCTCCTCGCGCACGGTCTTGCCGAACATGTCGCGGGTGACGTAGAAGGTGGCGGCCGGCCGGAAACCCGGGTGCTTGGCGGCCACCTCGCGCAGGATCGCCACGGCGGTGTCCGGCTGCGGGACGCCCATCTCGTTCAGCGTGAGCTGCGAGGGCGAGGAGTCGTCGAACGTCAGGACCACGGGATGCTTGCCCGCCGGGACGTTGATCTTCCCGGTCACCATCTCCGACGCGCTGATCGGGACGTAGTCCTCCTTGACCAGCCGTTCGAGGTCCGAGCGGAACTGCTGCGGCGTCCTGTCGTCGGTGGTGGCCGGGTTCTTGATGACCCGGTGGAACATCAGCACCGGGATCTGGCCCAGTTCGTTCGCCTTCACCTTGCGCGCCAGCGCGATCTTGGCCGCTTTGCTCTGCTTCAGCCTGGCCGCGGCCTCGGCCTTGCTGTCGGTGATCTTGGCAGTGTCGGGCGGCGAGTCGCACCCGGTCAGGACGACGGCGGCCGCAAGGAGCCCCGCTCCTGTCAAAATACCCAGTCGCATCCGAACCCCCCGAGACGCGTACGACTGTTACAGGTTGGGCCTTACCCAGATGATCAACTGCGCCACGCCGCGACCTCGTCAAGGAAGGGTCAGGGATTGCGAAAACCGTCATCTCCTGCCGAGGCCGAGCCGGCGGGCGACCCGGGCCATCAGCTGCGACATCCGGGACGGGAACGCGTCCGGCTCCGGGACGGTGACCGGCCGGACCCGGCCGTTGTGGATCGCGCCGATGCGCCAGCCCTGGCCCGTCCGCACCGCGACGACGGTCTGCCGGGACAGCCGCCGCCTGGGCAGCGTGGACCGCCAGGGCATCAGGACGGAGGCCGTGCCGTGCACGAGCGCCACGTCGGGGGTGAGGAAGCGCACCGACTCCAGGTCGCCGACGAGCGCCGAGCCGGCCAGGACACCGCGGAAGAGCTTGTCGTGGTTGAGCTCGTGCGCGCGGCGGCCGCGGGCGATCGTGCCGTCGTAGGAGACGTAGTCGGAGTCGTCGGTGAACAGGGCGCCGAACGCGCGGGCGTCCCCGGCGGTCCAGGCCGCCATGAAGTCGGCGAACAGGCGCTGGATCTCGGCGGTGTCGGACGCGGCGAGGGTGGTCGAGCGCATGGCGGTGCCTCCGGAAGTGATATCGTCATTTCGACTGACGAAAAGTACGATAGCAGAAAGGTTCGAATGTCGAAACGTTCCGTCGTCGGAGAGATCGCCATGGAGCTCCGGCAGCTGCAGCAGAGCTTCGACGCCTTCGACGAGGCCGCCGCGGCCCGGCTCCGCCTCAACCGCACCGACCTGCGCTGCCTCGACGTCGTCCTGGCCGAGGGGCCGGTCGCCGCGGGCGCGCTCAGCCTCGCGCTGAAGCTCAGCCCGGCGGCCGTCACCACCGTCATCGACCGGCTGGAACGCGCGGGCATGGTGGCCCGCGCGCCCGATCCGGCCAACCGCCGCCGCGTCCTGGTCGCCGCCACCGACGCCGCCCGCGCCGCCGAGGCCGAGATCTTCGTCCCGGTCGGCCAGGCGGGCGCGCGGGCGCTGGAGGGCTATGGGCCGGACGAGCTGGCGGTGATCCTCGGCTTCCTCCGCACCGCCCGCAGGGTCCAGGAGGAACAGGCGGCCCGCGTCAGAGATTCGTCCTGAGTTCCGGAAAACACGACACAGGGTGTCGGGTTTCCGGTCGAGCATGGTCCCACCGGCCGGCGCCGACCGCGGGCCGGTACGTACGTACAGACAAGGACCTCAATGCGCGAAACCCCGCAGGAGCTCGAAGAGCTCCAGGCGCTCCTGGACGCCTCGCTCTCCCGCTCCACCTCGCACCTGCGCTCGATCGTCACCGAGCGCACCCTGACCGCCGAGCAGCTCACCGGGATCCTGACCGGCATGCGCGTCCTCGCCGTGTCCACCGTGACGGCGAAGGGCGAGCCGCGGATCAGCGGCGCCGACGGCCACTTCCTGCACGGCAAATGGCACTTCGGCACGGCCAGCGGCGCCGCCAAGGCGCGCCACCTCGCCGCCCGCCCGGCGGCCAGCGTCGCCCACATGCGCGGGGAGGACCTGGGCGTGTTCACCCACGGCAGGGTGGAGATCCTCAACCCGCGGGACGGCGAGCCGGCCGCCGACTGGCCGGCCATCCTGGACTACTTCAAGGACTTCTACGGCGCGGACGCCTTCGACTGGGAGAACGACGTGGTCTACTACCGGCTGCACCCGAGCTGGATGACCGCCTACGCCCCCGACCTGGCCAAGCTCACGCCCTGACCGGCCGGCGCGGCCCAGCCGCCGCGTCACAGGTAGAGCGGCCGCGTCACAGGTAGAGCCGCAGCAGGTCCTCCTCGCTCTCGCGGCGGACGATGACCCGCGCCTGCCCGTCGCGCACCGCGACGACCGGTGGCCTGGGCACGTGGTTGTAGTTGCCGGCCATCGAGCGCTGGTACGCGCCCGACACCGGGACGGCGAGCAGGTCGCCGGGCCGCACGTCGCCGGGCAGCGCGATGTCCCTGACCAGCACGTCCCCGCTCTCGCAGTGCTTGCCGACCACGGTGAACGCGCTCGTGGGGGCGTCGGAGGCGCGGTTGGCCAGGGCGGCGGTGTAGGCGGCGCCGTACATGCCGGGGCGGGGGTTGTCGCTCATGCCGCCGTTCACGCTCACGTACCGGCCCTTGATCGTGCCGATCTCGTACAGGGCGACCGTGGACGGCCCGGCGATCGACCTGCCGGGCTCGACGGCCAGATGCAGGCCCGCGGTCTCCTTCCTGAGGACGGCGAGCAGCTCTGCGGGCGTGGGCGGGGTGGGGTCGTCCGGCGTGTAGGCGATGCCGAGGCCGCCGCCCAGGTCGAGCCTGGTGACGCCGGTCTCGGCGGCGAAGGCGGCCATCCTGGCGGCGGCGGTGCCGAAGCCGTCCAGCTCGAAGATCTGCGAGCCGATGTGGGAGTGCAGGCCGTACAGCTCCAGCGCGGGCTCGGCGGTCACCTGCGCCACCGCGAGCGCGGCGGCGCCGGCGCTCAGCGAGAAGCCGAACTTGGAGTCCTCGCCGCCGGTGGCGATGAAGGCGTGGGTGTGCGGGTCCACGCCCGGCGTCACCCTGATCATCACCCGCTGCCGGACGCCCAGGGAGGCGGCGATCGCGGCGAGCCTTTCGATCTCGGCGAAGGAGTCGACGACCACGCAGCCGATGCCCCAGGCCACGGCCCTGCGCAGCTCGTCGGCCGACTTGTTGTTGCCGTGGAAGACGACCCGCTCCGGCGGCATCCCGCCGGCCATGGCCACGGCGAGCTCGCCGCCCGTGCAGACGTCCAGGGACAGGCCCAGCCGGTCCAGCCAGCGCACCACCTCGGGGCAGAGGAACGCCTTGCCGCCGTAGTGCACGTCGCCGTCGGGCAGCGCGTCCAGCCAGGCGCGGGCGCGGGCGGTGAAGTCGGCCTCGTCCAGCACGTACGCGGGCGTGCCGTGCTCCCGGGCCAGTTCGACCGCGCCGATCCCGCCGAGCCGCAGCTCCCCGTCGTGCCATGTGGTGGTCTGGGGCCAGATGTCCAAACTCATGAGGGGCGAGCGTAAACAACCGCGAGGGCATGAAGGGTCGAGCATCGACGGATTCGTTGCTCAGGGTCGCATGCCTTCACGAGGCTTGGTGCCGCCTGACTGCCTGGCCACGATGACATGCCATGCGAACACACCTGGTCATCGCCCTGGTGGCGGCCTGCGCGCTCGGCGCGGGATGCGGGAGGTCCACCTCGGGTACGGCGGCGGCCCCCACGCCGCCCTCCTCGACCGGCAAGAGCGCCAAGGACCTCGTCCCGGATTCCGTACGGAAGTCCGGCGAGCTCCGCATGGCGACCTCGGAAGGCTATCCCCCGATGGAGATGTACAAGCCGGGCACCCAGGAGATGACCGGCGTCGACGCCGACCTGGCCGTGGCGGTCGGCGAGCGGCTCGGGCTGAAGACCCGGATCATCAACGCCTCCTTCGACGGTCTCATCCCCGGCCTGCAGGGCGGCCGGTGGGACATCGCCATGGCCGCGCTCAGCGACCTCGAACAGCGCCGCAAGGCCGTCGACTTCGTCGACTACTTCAACGCCGGCGGCTCGATCATGGTCAAGAAGGGCAACCCCGAGGGCATCAAGACCCTTGAGGACCTGTGCGGCAAGAAGGTCGTCCTGGCCAAGGGCAGCTCCAACCTGGAGATCGGCAAGCGCCAGAACGAGAAGTGCGCCCAGAAGATGGAGATCATGCAGAGCGAGGACGCCCCCACCGGCCTGCTCACCATCGACTCCGGCCGTACCGTCGCCACGATCGTCGACTCCCCCGTGGCCGCCATGTACGCCAAGGAGACCGGCAAGTACGAGGTCCTGGCCGAGCAGTACGACGCCGGCCCCTGGGGCATCGCGATCGACAAGAAGCAGACCGGCCTGCGCGACGCCGTCGCCAAGGCGCTCCAGGAGCTGATCGACAGCGGCGAGTACGGCAAGATCCTGGAGAAGTACGGCACGACGGCCAACGCCGTGCCCAAGGTCACGATCAACACCGGCGCATGATGGAACTCCCGATCGAGGCGGTGAAGCCGCCCAGGCCCGGGCGGCTCGTCGCGGCGGTGGTCGCGGCGCTGGTGATGGCGTGGCTGGCCTACACCGTCATCGTCAACCCCAACCTCCACTGGGACGTCATCGCCGAGTTCCTGCTGGACGGCCGCGTGCTCGGCGGCCTGTGGATCACGATCGCGCTCACCGCGCTGTCCATGGTCATCGGCGTCGCCCTCGGCGTGGTCGCCGCCGTCATGCAGTTGTCGGACAGCCCGGTGCTGCGCGGCGCGGCCGGCCTCTACACCTGGTTCTTCCGGGGCACGCCGCTGCTGGTGCAGCTCATCTTCTGGTTCAACATCGGCCTGGTCTTCCCCGAGATCGGGCTCGGCGTGCCGTTCGGCGGCCCGATGTTCCTCCAGTGGCCGGCCAACGAGCTGATCACGCCGTTCACGGCGGCGCTGCTCGGGCTGACCATCAACGAGGGCGCGTACATGGCCGAGATCGTCCGCGCGGGCATCCGTTCGGTGGATCCCGGGCAGCGGGAGGCGGCCGAGTCGCTGGGCATGACGCACCGGCAGATCCTGCGCCGGGTCGTGCTGCCGCAGGCGATGCGGGTGATCATCCCGCCGACCGGCAACCAGTTCATCTCCATGCTGAAGACCACCTCGATGGTCTCGGTCATCTCCGGCGCGGAGCTGCTGACCGTCTCCCAGCGCATCTACCTGGACAACTTCGAGGTGATCGCGCTGCTGGTGGTCGCCTCCACCTGGTACCTGCTGCTCACCACCGTGGCCACCTTCGGCCAGCGTTCCCTGGAGAGGAGGTTCAGCCGTGGCCACTAGCATGGTGAAGATCGAATCGGTCCGGAAGCGCTTCGGCCAGCTGGAGGTGCTGAAGGGCGTCAGCCTCGACGTGCCGGCCGGCGCGGTGGTCTGCGTGGTGGGCCCGTCCGGGTCCGGCAAGTCGACGCTGTTGCGCTGCGTCAACCGGCTGGAGACGATCGACGCGGGCCGGGTGTGGGTCGACGGCGAGCTCATGGGCTTCAGCGAGCAGGGCGGCAAGCTGCACCTGCTGCGGCCCGGCGAGCTGTGCCGCCAGCGCCAGGAGATCGGCATGGTCTTCCAGCGCTTCCACCTGTTCCCGCACATGACCGCGCTGGAGAACGTCATGGAGGGCCCGTGCACGGTCAAGCGCCTGTCGAAGGCGAAGGCGGCCGAGCGCGCGAAGACGCTGCTCGACCGGGTGGGGCTGGCCGACCGGGCCGGCCACTACCCCAGGCAGCTGTCGGGCGGCCAGCAGCAGCGGGTCGCGATCGCGCGCAGCCTGGCCATGGACCCCAAGCTCATGCTGTTCGACGAGCCGACCAGCGCGCTCGACCCCGAGCTGGTGCAGGAGGTGCTGCAGGTCATGCGCGACCTGGCGGCCAGCGGGATGACGATGATCGTGGTGACCCACGAGATGGGCTTCGCCAGAGAGGCGGGCGACCACCTGGTGTTCATCGACGACGGCGTGATCGTGGAGGAGGGGCCGCCGCGCGAGGTGCTGTCCGCGCCGCGTCACGAGCGCACCCGCGCCTTCCTCGGGCAGGTGCTGTGAACGGCTCGCTTCTCAGGGAGGGTTCGGCCGCGTGAGCCTCGACATGCTGATCAGCGGTGGCCTCGTGGCCGACGGGACGGGCGCGCCGCTGCGCCGGGCCGACGTCGGCGTCCGCGGTGACCGCCTCGTCCTGCTGCCCGGGGGCGGCCCGTCCGACGGCGGCGGGGGGCGGGTGATCGACGCCGCCGGGCTGGTGGTCGCGCCCGGGTTCATCGACGTGCACACCCACTCCGACGCGGTCACCCTGCTCGGGGAGGCGGGCCGGGAGCTGGCCGCCGCGCCCGTGCTCATGGGCGTCACGGTGGAGATCTGCGGCAACTGCGGGTCGAGCCTGTTCCCGGCGCTGCCCGACCGGGTGCCGGCGCTGCGCCGGTCGAGCAGGGCCGGCTTCGGCGGCGACATCCCAATTTTTGAGGACTACGACGGGTTCGTCGCGGCGCACGAGCGGGCCCCCCGGTCGAACCACCTGACCTCCCTCGTCGGCCACGGCACCCTGCGGGCCGGCGTGCTCGGCTACGAGGACCGCCCGGCCACCCCCGCCGAGCTCGCCACCATGTGCGCGCTGCTCGACGAGGCGCTGGCCGCCGGCGCCGCCGGGCTGTCCACCGGCCTCATCTACACCCCCGGCACGTACGGCGACACCGCCGAGGTGGTCGCGCTGGCCCGCGTCGCGGCCCGGCACGGCAAGCCGTACGTCACCCACCTGCGGGACGAGATGTCGCGCGTGGAGGAGGCGCTGGAGGAGGCCGTCGAGATCGCCCGCAGCAGCGGGGCCGCGCTGCACGTCAGCCACCACAAGACGGCCGGCAAGCACGCCTGGGGCAAGACCCTGCGCACGCTCCCCCGCATCGCCGCGCTGCGCGCCCAGGGCATGGACCTGACCTGCGACGTCTACCCCTACACCGAGGGCAGCACGTCGCTGTCGGCGATGTTCCCCCCGTGGGCCAACGACGGCGGCACCGAGGCGCTGCTCGACCGGCTGCGCGACCCCGGCCAGCGCGACCGGATGCGCGCGGCCATCGAGGACGGCGTGCCGGGCTGGGAGAACACCGTCGGCAACGGCGGCTGGGACCGCATCTCGGTCGCCTGCGCCACCCGTCATCCCGAGGCCGAGGGCCGCACGATCGCCGAGCTGGGCGGTGACCCGGTGGACGCGGCGGCCGAGCTGCTGCTCGCCGAGGACGGCGAGGTGACGATCATCAGCCACTCCATGCGCGAGGACGACGTCCAGCGGGTCCTGGCGAGCGAGTACGTCATGATCGGCTCGGACGGCGTGCCCAAGCCGGGCCATCCGCACCCCCGGCTGGCCGGCACCTTCCCCAGGGTGCTCGGCCGCTACTCCCGCGACCAGGGGCTGTTCCCGGTGGAGACCGCCGTCCACAAGATGACCGGCATGGCGGCCGACCGGTTCGGGCTGGCGGACCGGGGCGTCGTGCGCGACGGAGCGCACGCCGACCTGGTGCTCTTCGACCCCGCGACGGTGGCCGACGGCGCGACCTACGCCGACCCGCTGCTGCCTCCCGTCGGCATCAGGGCCGTCGTGGTGGCCGGACGGCTCGCCGTGCAGGACAACAGGCTCACCGAGGACAGACCAGGAAGGATCATCGGGCGGTGAACGACATCACGCTCGCCGTCGCGACGAGGGATCTGGTGACGGGCGAGTTCCACGGCGTCAACGAGGACGCCGAGCTGCCGCTGGCCAGCGTCGGCAAGCTGCTGCTGCTGGCCGAGGTGGCCATGAGCGTCGAGGGCGGCATCCTGGCCCCCGACACGCCCGTGACGCTGCACGACGACGACTACTGCGGCGGCTCCGGGCTGCTCACGTCGCTGTCCGCGCGCGTCTGGACGATCGGCGACCTCGCCCTGCTGACCGCCGCCGTCAGCGACAACACCGCCACGAACGCGCTGCTGCGCACGATCGGCCTGGACCGGGTCAACGCCGCCGCCGCGGCCCTCGGGCTGTCGCGGACCAGGCTGCTCGACCGCATCAGGGAACCGCGCACCCCGCAGGACCCGCCGACGTTCGCGATCGGCACCGCGGCCGAGCTGTCCGGCCTGGCCGCGCTGCTCGCCGGTCCGGGCGGCTGGCAGGCGCTCATGCGCGGCTGGATGCGCCAGAACACCGACCACGGGCTCGTCCCCGCCCTGGTCAGGCACGATCCCGAGGGCGACTGGCTGGCCAACAAGACCGGCACCGACGAGGGCGTCCGGTCCGACGTCGGCATCATGGACGGCCGCGTCGCCTACGCCGTCCTGGCCCACGGCCCCGCGGGCAGCGAGCACGACCTGACCTCCGCCGTACGGCGGGCCGGCCTGGACGTCGCCGCCCGCCTCAGCGCAACGACGGCTCCAGCGAGTTCCTGAGCTGGGCCGAGGCCGTACGCAGATAGGCCAGGAACGACCGGGCGGCCGGGTTGGGATTGGTCGGCCGCCTGGCCACGCCGATCCTGCGGAACAGGTTCGGCGTGGTCAGCCGGCAGGTGTGCAGCCCGGTCGCGCCCTGCAGGCCGAGGCTCGGCACCAGCGCGACGCCGAGCCCGGCCCGCACCAGGCCGATCGTCACCTCGTAGTGGTCGCTGCGGCAGCGGATCCGCGGCGAGAAGCCCTCCAGCGTGCTGGCCCGTTCCAGGATCGACACCGGGTGCTCGGCGCCGAACGTGGTGATCCACGGCTCCTCGGCCAGGTCCGCCAGCCGCACCTTGGGCCGCTGGGCGGCGGCGTGGCCGGTCGGCAGGACCAGCAACTGCGGCTCGTCGAACAGGTGGACGACCTCCACCCCTTCCGGGCACTGCCACGGATCGAGCGCGTGCTCGAAGACCACCAGCACGTCGAGCGCGCCGCGCTCCAGATCGGGCAGCAGCTCGTACGGCTGGCCCTCCACCAGGTCGAGCGCCACCTTGGGATACCGGGAGGCGAACCGCGACAACGCCAGCGGCAGCAGCCGGTACCCGGCGGAGGCGAAGAAGCCGATGCGCAGCTCGCCGGCGTCCACCCTGGCCTGGGCGAGCAGGTCCTTCTCGGCCGCCTCGATGATGTCGACGACCTCCTGGGCCCGGATGGCCAGGCGGCGTCCCGCCTCGGTCAGCCGCAGGCTCTGGGCGTTGCGCTCGACCAGCCCGACCCCCGCCTCCTGCTCCAGCCGGGACAGCTGATGGGACACCGCGGACGGCGACAACTTCAGCACCCTGGCCGCACCGGCGATACTGCCCGTCCTGAACACCTCAAGCAGGACACGCAGCCGGTTACTACTCAACACGGGACCAAGAGTACGAGCTCCCCCACCTCGTCCCGCGCATAAGATGTGACCGGTGATCGACTCCACCCACCTGCCGCCGGTCGAGCTGCGTACCGAGCGCCTGCTGCTGCGGCCCTGGCGCCCCTCCGACCGCGAGCCCTTCGCGGAGCTCAACGCCGATCCCGAGGTCATGGAACACTTCCCCGCCACGCTCAGCCGCGAGCAGAGCGACGCGCTCGCCGACGCCGGCGACGACCTGATCACCCGGCAGGGCTGGGGACGCTGGGCGCTGGAACGGCTGGACACCGGCGAGTTCATCGGCTTCACCGGCCTGCACCGGCCGACGTTCGAGGCCCCCTTCATGCCCGCGACGGAGATCGCCTGGCGGCTCGACCGCAGGTCGTGGGGGCACGGCTACGCGAGCGAGGCGGCCACCGCCGCGCTCGGCTTCGCCTTCGACCGGCTCGGCCTGGCGGAGGTGGTCTCCTTCACGGCCACGGTCAACACCCGCTCCAGCGCCGTCATGCGGCGCCTCGGGATGGTCCACGACCCCGAGGGGGACTTCGACCATCCCGTCCTGCCGCCCGGCCACCGGCTGCGCCGCCACGTCCTGTACCGCCTCACCGCGAGCGACTGGCGCCTCCAGCGGGTCAGCGCTTGTTGACGCGGATGGAGATGATCGTGCCGGGCGGGATGGCGGCCGAGGAGACCTGGCCGGGAGAGACCCACGGGCCGACGTTGTAGACGTACCCGACGGCGGGGTTGACGTGCAGGACGGTGATCGCGATCTGGTGCTGGCCCGTGCCGCCGGTGCAGCGGCTCTCGGCCATGGAGCCGTTCACGCTGGAGGTGCAGCCGTCGGGGACGGCGTGGGCGGCCGGGGCGAAGCCCGCGAGCAGCGCGG
The DNA here is from genome assembly GCF_040649795.1 of Nonomuraea sp. NPDC048881. NCBI lineage: Bacteria > Bacillati > Actinomycetota > Actinomycetes > Streptosporangiales > Streptosporangiaceae > Nonomuraea > Nonomuraea sp. NPDC048881. The sequence goes on along the minus strand of NZ_JBEZGC010000001.1, from coordinate 168,013 downwards.
TGGTGAGCAGGGTCGCGGCGGGCAGGCCGGTGGCCCACTTCCTGGACAGCACGAGGACGCCTCCTGATGCGTGAGAGGGACGGAAGCTTCTCTTAGGAAACTTTCCTAAACGGACCATAATCGCCCCTGCTCGCCCGTCAACCCCCCGGACCGACGCCCGCCGACAGAGACGGCCCGCAGACGGCCCCGGACATGCGAAACGGCCCCTACCGTGCGACGAAGCCGCAGGTAGAGGCCGCTTTCTCTCAAGCAGACATCTTCTTCTTGAGGTTCTCGTCCAGGGCGGCCAGGAAGTCCTGGGTGGTGAGCCACTTGGCGTCGCCGCCGACCAGCATGGCGAGGTCCTTGGTCATCTGACCGCTCTCGACGGTCTCGATGCAGACCTGCTCCAGCTTGTTGGCGAAGTCGGTCACGGCGGGGGTGTTGTCCAGCTTGCCGCGGTGGGCCAGGCCACGCGTCCACGCGAAGATCGAGGCGATCGGGTTCGTGGAGGTGGGGTTGCCCTTCTGGTGCTCGCGGTAGTGGCGGGTCACGGTGCCGTGGGCGGCCTCGGCCTCGACGGTCTGGCCGTCGGGGGTCATGAGGACGGAGGTCATCAGGCCGAGCGAGCCGAAGCCCTGGGCGACGGTGTCGGACTGCACGTCGCCGTCGTAGTTCTTGGCGGCCCAGACGTAGCCGCCCTCCCACTTGAGCGCCGCGGCGACCATGTCGTCGATGAGGCGGTGCTCGTAGGTGAGCCCGGCCTTGTCGAAGTCGGCCTTGAACTCGGTCTCGAAGACCTCGGCGAAGATGTCCTTGAAGCGGCCGTCGTACGCCTTGAGGATGGTGTTCTTCGTCGACAGGTAGACCGGGTAGTTGCGGGCCAGGCCGTAGCGCATGGAGGCGCGGGCGAAGTCGCGGATCGACTCGTCGAGGTTGTACATCGCCATGGCGACGCCGCTGCCCGGGAAGTCGTACACGTCGAGCTCGATCGGCTCGGAGCCGTCCTTCGGCGTGTACGTGAGGGTCAGGGTGCCCTCGCCGGGGATGACCAGGTCGGTGGCGCGGTACTGGTCGCCGAAGGCGTGACGGCCGACGACGATCGGCTTGGTCCAGCCGGGCACGAGCCGCGGCACGTTCGACATGATGATCGGCTCACGGAAGATCACGCCGCCGAGGATGTTGCGGATGGTCCCGTTGGGGGACTTCCACATCTTCTTGAGCCCGAACTCCTCGACCCGCGCCTCGTCGGGGGTGATGGTGGCGCACTTCACACCGACGCCGTACTTCTTGATGGCGTTGGCGGCGTCGATGGTGACCTGGTCGTCCGTCGAGTCCCGGTACTCGATCCCCAGGTCGTAGTACTTCAGGTCGACGTCGAGGTAGGGAAGGATCAGCTGGTCCTTGATGAACTGCCAGATGATCCTGGTCATCTCGTCGCCGTCGAGCTCGACGACCGGACCCTCCACCTTGATCTTGGGCATGCGAATGGTTCCCCTTCAATGAATGGATGCGTTGAGGCTATCGGACCGTCCCGTCAACCGGCCAAAAGGGACAGGAGCCAGGCCTTGAACCCGTTGTTGTACAGCGCGAGCGAGGTCAGGGCCATGAGGAAGCCGAACGCGATCAGCGTGATGACGTCCGTCTTCTTGTCGCGGACGGCCAGTTGCCCGTCGAACCCGGCGAACCGGAGCGCGGCGGCGACCATCAGCACACCGCCCAGCGCGAACCCGCCCCAGCGCGGGTCCACCAACAGGATCACGAGCACGGCGGCGACCGCTCCCGCCACGATCAGCGGGAACGGTCCCCAGCGTTCACGTTCGTTCTCTCGGCTCAACGCTCTTCTATTGGCTTCCACTTCTGATCGCGCTCGCCAATGTATTCACTGTCGGGCCGGATCAGCCTGTTGTCGGCATGCTGCTCGATCACGTGCGCGGTCCAGCCGGACATGCGGCTGATCGAGAAGACGGGGGTGAACAGGTCCGTCGGAATGCCAAGGTAGTGGTAGACCGACGCCGCGTAGAAATCGACGTTCGGATAGAGGCCCTTCGTCTCGAAGACGACCTCCTCCATCTCCTTCGACATCCGGTAGTAGGTGTCGTCGCCGGCGGCCTCGGCCAGCTCGGCGGACATGCGGCGCAGATGCGTCGCGCGCGGGTCCTCGGTCTTGTAGACGCGGTGGCCGAAGCCCATGATCTTCTCGCCCGCGGCGAGCTTGTCGCGCACGGCCTGGGCCACCCCGCCCGGCGGGATCGACTCCAGGGTCTTCATGACCTGCTCGTTCGCGCCGCCGTGCAGCGGGCCCTTGAGCGTGCCGATGGCCGCGACGATGGCCGAGTGCATGTCCGACAGGGTCGCGGCGCAGACGCGGGCGGCGAACGTCGAGGCGTTCATCGTGTGGTCGGCGTGCAGCACCAGGCACTCGTCGAAGATCTCGACCGCACGCCGCTCGGGGGCGCGTCCGGTGACCTGGAGCAGGAAGTTGCCGGCGATGCTGAGCTCGGGGTCGGCCTCGGGGACCGCGCCGCCGGTGCGCGCGGCGTGGTAGCGGGCGACCAGCACGGGCTGCTGCGCGGTCAGGCGGGCCGCCTTGCGCAGGTTCGCGTCGGGGGCGGTGGAGTCCTTGTCGGGGTCGTCGGCGCCGGAGAGTGAGACGAGGGAGCGGAGCGCCTCCATGGGTTTCTGCTTCTCGGCGATCTCCGCCACGTTGGCGGCGACCAGCGCACCGAGCTCCCTGCCCTGGGCCAGGTCGGCGCCGTACGCCTCCAGCTGGGCCCGGTCGGGCAGCCTGCCGTGCTGCAGCAGGTACGCGGTCTCCTCGAACGTCGCTCGGCCGGCCAGATCGTGGATGTCGTATCCACGGTAGAACAGGCGACCGGCCTTGCCGTCGATGTCGCTCAGCGCTGTGGACGCGGCGACGACATCGGCCAGGCCTTTCGTGGGCTTGTCCGCCATGAGTGTTTCCTCCGCTTATCTTCCTCCGAAGTCTACCCGTGAGCAGGTAAAACCGTTCGCAGAGGTCCAAACCAATTTCACGGGGGATTCTCCTTTCGGCAAAGGAGATTCCGCATCCCCTCGGTTGGGTAAGCCGGAGCTGTAGTAATAGTTACGGCGGGCTACCTGGGGAGGAACTGCCGTGGAGGGGCCGTTCATACGCATCGAGGACACCGGCGACGTGGTCCCGTTGCGCCCCGAGATCACGACGGTCGGGAGAGGCCGGGGTGTGGACATCCGGCTCACCGACCCCAGTGTGTCTCGACTCCATGCCGAGTTCGTCAGACGAGGACCCTACCTGTACGTCGTTGATCTGGGCCTGTCCCGCAACGGCACACGGGTGAACGGCAGGCCGATCGCCCGGAGGGTCCTTGACGACGGAGACGTCGTCTCGTTCGGCGCGGCGCGGGGTCGCATCGGTGGAGTCCCCCGTGAGGACTTCACCCCCGAGGTCGAGCTGCGCAGGGCGGCGGCGCCCGAGCTGACCAGGCGCGAGGTCGATGTGCTGACCTCGCTCTGCAGGCCGGCGCTGTCCGACGAGGCGTTCGTCGCTCCGGCGACGGCGCGCGAGATCGCCGACGACCTGGTCGTGACCGAAGCCGCGGTCAAGCAACACCTGCTGCGGCTGTACCAGAAGTTCAGGATTCCTGAGGGCACCAACCGCCGCACGCGCCTCGCCAACGAGGTCGTCGCGCTCGGGCTGGTGCGCCCGACCCCTGTGGTGCCACCACAGCGGTCGGCGGGCGCCGCGGCTGAGCAGCAGCCGTCGGCGGCCGGTAGGAGGGCTTCCTAGAGGGAGCCAGATCGCGACCGGGGCTTCGGCGAGGGGTTCCGGCAGCGTCGGAACCATCGAGAGATCACTGCGCTCACCCCTGCTGGGCGCGGAACGGGCGACGGCGGGCGACCGCGGGCCGACAGGCCGGTGGCGCGCGCCGTGCTCGACGCCGGTCAGGGAACGTGCCGGCGACGCGCGCTGGTGAGCCATGCGCTCGTCGCCGGAGGTCAGCGTTCCTTCACCGGTGTCCTTCAGATCACCCGGAAACCGTGGCTGGGCCTGCTGGTCCTGTTGGCCCGGTCGACGGCGACCGCGTAGTAGTGGTCGCCGCGCTTGCCGTCGGGGTCCGTCCAGCGGATCTGGCGGTCGGCGGGCACGACCGCGACCAGGTTGCGCGCGTCGGCGAAGGCGTTCTGGCCGGCCTCGTCCGGGAAGCGGAAGATGGCGAACTGGAACGGCTCGTCCCGGCCGGTGGCGACCACGCGCACCTCGACGCCGCCGGTGCGGCGCAGCGCGTACGCCACCACCGGGCGGCGCGGCGGCTCGCCGTTCGCCAGGCGGGGCAGCACGGGCGCGAGCGCGGGCCGCTGGTAGTGGTCGTTGACGGCGGTCGTGATGGAGGCGAGCCGGTCCACCTTGACGTCGTTGGCGTTGTACCAGATGTCGCCGCCGACCTCGGGGTGGGCGCGGTTGAGCGTCAGGTGCCTGGACAGCTCGTCCGGCTTCTGCCATTCGGCGGCCTGGGCCGGGTCGCCCGCCTTGTACGCCGCCTGCCCGATCCACAGCAGCGTGTTCGTGCCCGCGGCCACGTCCGACCACCACGGGACGAGCTTGGAGTAGTCGGCCGGCGGCTGCCCGATGTACCAGTAGAGCTGCGGCGCGATGTAGTCCAGCCAGCCCTTCTTGACCCAGCCGCGGGTGTCGGCGTGCAGGTTGTCGTAGGACTGGCCGCCGTTGGTCTCGGAGCCGAGCGGGTCGGTGCCCTTGTTGCGCCAGATGCCCGACGGGCTGATGCCCCAGGCGATCTCCGGCTTGGCCTGCAGGACGCGCTGCTGCATCTCGCTGACCATGAGGTCGACGTTGTTGCGTCGCCAGGAGGCCAGGTCGGGGAAGCCGGCGCCGTACTTGGCGAACGCGGCGCTGTCGTCGAAAGCAGTGGTGTTGGTCGGGTAGAAGTAGTCGTCGAAGTGCAGGCCGTCGATGTCGTAGCGGGTGATCGCGTCCATCATCGCGTCCTGGCAGAACTTGCGGACCTCGGGCATGCCCGGGTTGTAGTAGAGCTTGCCGCCGAACGGCAGGATCCAGTCGGGGTTCTTGCGGCCGGGGTGATCGGGGTGCAGCTTGCTCGGGTCGGGCTGCATCGACACGCGGTAGGGGTTGAACCAGGCGTGGAAGGCCAGGCCGCGCTTGTGGGTCTCCTCCACGGCGAACCCGAGCGGGTCGTAGCCGGGGTCCTGGCCCTGGGTGCCGGTCAGGTACTGCGACCAGGGCTCGAACGGCGACGGCCAGAACGCGTCGGCGGTCGGCCTGATCTGCACGAACACGGAGTTGAGCTTGCGCTGCACGGCCACGTCGAGCCAGGCGAGGTATTCGGCCTTCTGCTCGTCGGCGCTCAGCCCCGGCTTCGAGGGCCAGTTGATGTTGACGACGGAAGCGATCCACATGCCGCGCATCTGACGCAGCGGGGGGACGTAGTCTGCCTGGGCGAAGGCCGGCAGCGGCACGGCTGACGCGGCGGCGGCGAGAGCGAGACCCTTCAGGAGAGTCCTTCTGCTGGGCATGGGGGGTGGCCTCTCGACAATGGTTGTGTCGAGGGCGACGATGACAGAAAATTACCTTCAGATCAACAACCGTGAAGGAAAATGCCGCATGAGCGCAGAGCTGGTCCGACTTGCGATGACGGTGCTCCAGCCGGGGTTCGAAGGGACGTCGCCTCCCGACTGGCTGCGCCGCGCGCTGGGCGAGGGCCTGGGCGGCGTCATCCTGTTCGCCCGCAACTCCATCGGCGAGCAGCTCGTCCGTTCGGTGCGCGCCGAGAACCCCGGCGCGATCGTCGCGATCGACGAGGAGGGCGGCGCGGTCACCCGGCTCGAAGTGCTCGCCGGCAGTTCCTTCCCCGGCAACCGGGCGCTGGGCGTGGCCGACGACGTCGAGCTGACCGAGCGGGTCGGCCGGCAGATCGGCCGGATGCTCGCCGAACTCGACATCTCCCTCGACTACGCCCCCTCCGCCGACGTGAACGCCAACCCGGAGAACCCGGTCATCGGCGTGCGCTCGTTCGGGCCCGACCCCGAGCTGGTCGCCCGGCACACCGTCGCATACGTGGCCGGGGTGCAGGGCGCGGGCGTGGCCGCCTGCGCCAAGCACTTCCCGGGGCACGGCGACACGACCACCGACTCCCACCTGGCGCTGCCCACCGTGCACGCCTCGCGGGCGGTGCTGGACGAGCGCGACCTGCCGCCGTTCCGGGCCGCCATCGCGCACGGGGTGCGCTCGATCATGTCCGGCCACCTGCTCGTGCCCGCGCTCGACCCGGCGATGCCCGCCACGCTCAGCCACAGCGCCCTGACCGACCTGCTCAGGGGCGAGCTCGGCTTCGACGGCGTGGTGGTCACCGACGCGATCGAGATGCAGGCCGTGGCCGCCATGTTCGGCCCCGGCGAGATCGCGGTGCGCGCGCTGGCCGCCGGCGTCGACACCATCTGCGCCGGCCGGGCCGACGAGCGCAGCCTGCACGAGATGCGCGACGCCATCGTCGAGGCGGTGCGCACGGGCCGGCTGGCGGAGGAGCGGCTGGCCGAGGCGGCCGGCCGGGTGCTCGCCCTGTCCACCTGGTACGCCGAACGGTCCGAGCTGCGCGATAAGGCCCGCGCCGACATCGACGAGGGCGTCGGCCTGGAGGCCGCCAGGGCCGCGCTGACCACCACCGGCACCGCCGTGCTCGACCGGGGGCCGCTGGTCGTGGAGGTCAACACCCGGCTCAACCAGGCGGTCGATCCCGCCACGCCGACCGGCATCGCGGCGGCGCTGGCCGCCCGGCTGCCGAACACCGCCAGGGTGCGCCTCGACCGCGGCGGCGAGCTGCCCGCCTTCGACGACCGTCCCGTGGTGCTCGTGGTGCACGACACGGCCCGGCATCCGTGGGTGCGCGAGGCGCTGGCGCGGGCGCTGGCCGTCCGGCCCGACGCGATCGTGGTGGACACCGGCATCAGCGACGCGCCCGTCGGGGCCGCCCACCTCGCCACGCACGGCATCTCCCGCGTCTCTGCGCAGGCGGCGGCCGAATGGCTGACCCGTTGAACACCGAGCCCGCGAACCCGGTCGCCACCGTGCGGGCGGTGCTGCCGTCGCTGACCCCGGCGGCGCAGGCCATCGGGCGCATCATCCTGGACGACCCGGGGCTGGTCGTGCGGAGCACGATCACCGAGTTCAGCGCGGTGTCGGGCACCAGCGAGGCGACGATCGTGCGCACCGCGCGGGCGCTCGGCTTCGCCGGTTACTCGCAGATGCGCTTCGCGCTGGCCGCCGCCGTGGCCAAGCAGCCCGAACGTCTGGTGCCCGGCGACCTGGCCCCCGACGACCCGCTGACCGACGTGATCGCCAAGGTGGCGCGGGCGGAGTCCGACGCGCTGGCGGACACGGCGGCGCAGCTCGACCCCGACCAGCTCGGCGAGGTCGTCCAGGCCATCGCGGTGGCCCGGCGGGTGGACGTCTACGGCGTGGCGGCTTCCGGGCTGGTGGCCGCCGACATGTCGCAGAAGCTGCTGCGCATCGGCCTGTCCAGCCACCCGTTCAGCGACGCCCACCTGGCCCTGACCAGCGCGGCGCTGCTGCGGGACGGCGACGTCGCGGTGGCCATCAGCTGCAGCGGCGAGACGCCCGACGTGCTGGTCCCGGCCCGTACGGCGGCCGAGGCGGGGGCGCTGATCGTGGCCATCACCAACAACCCGCGCTCGTCGCTGGCCGACCTGGCCAGCCACACGCTGGTGTCGGCCGGCCGGGAGACCGCCTTCCGGCCCGGCGCGCTGGCCAGCCGGATCAGCCAGCTGCTGATCGTCGACTGCATCTTCGTCGGCCTGGCCCAGCGCACCTACGACCGGGCCGAGGCGGCGATCCGGGCCACCCGCGACGCGACCGACCGCTACCGCAACCGGTGACGGACGATCGGCGACCGGCAGGAGGGCGTCAGGCGCGGGTCACCGAGACCTTCGCCAGGTCGGCCTCGATGCGCGCCGCCGTGGCCAGGAGCTCCGGCAGCAGCCCCGTCCTGACCTGGTGCAGGCTGGTGCGGCCGGCGTGCGTGGAGACGTTCACGGCGGCGACCGTACGGCCGGCGTGGTCGCGTACGGGCGCGGCGACGGACCGCAGGCCCTCCTCCAGCTCCTGGTCCACCATCGCCCAGCCGCGCAGGCGCACCTGCTCCAGCTCGGCCCGCAGCGCGTCGGGCCGCACGACGGTCCTGGAGGTCAGCACACGTAACGCGGCCCGTCCCAGGTAGTCGTCCAGGTCGCCGGGCGGCAGGGCGGACAGCAGCACCCGGCCCATCGACGTGCAGTAGGCCGGGAAGCGGGTGCCGATGCTGATCGACACGCTCATGATCCGGGCGGTGGCGACGCGGGCGACGTACACGACGTCCTCGCCGTCGAGCACCGCGACCGAGGCGGACTCGTGCACCTCGGCGGCCAGGCGTTCCAGGTGGGGGCCGGCGACCTCGGGCAGCGACAGGCCGGACAGGTAGGCGTACCCGAGCTCCAGGACGCGCGGGGTGAGCGCGAACAGCCGGCCGTCGTTGCGCACATAGCCGAGGTCGGCCAGCGTGATGAGGAAACGCCTGGCGGCGGCGCGGCTGAGGCCGGTCGCCCGCGCCACCTGGCTGAGCGTCAGCTCGGGCGCCGCGGCGCTGAACGCGCGGATCACCGCCAGCCCTCTGGCCAGCGACTGCACATGATCGACCATGGTGATCCCTTGACAGAAGCCGACAAGGGCGTAGTTTCCGCCATATGGAGCTGTTCGGACAGAGAATACCTGTGCGCAAAGCGAACACCTAGGAGCAGCCGTGCGTCGCATGCAGCAGCATGCGGCGATCGCGCGGGCCGCGGCGAGCCGCAGGTCCTGCTCATGGACGAGCCGTTCGCCGCCGTGGACGCGCAGACCAGGGCCGACCTGGAAAACCTGGCCATCGACCTGCCGCGCGACCGGGACCAGCTCACCACCCGGTCGCTGCCGCGTTCCGGCGAGCTGCGCGGGCAGTTCTACCGGCGGATCCAGCAGGCGAGAGGGGCACGATGAGCACAGTTCGGGCGGCGGCGTTCGAGGTGCTGCGGCGGTACGGCCTGACGACGATCTTCGGCAACCCCGGCTCGACCGAGGTGTCGCTGCTGACCGGCCTGCCGGACGACCTCCGCTTCGTGCTCGCGCTGCACGAGGGCTCGGTCGTCGGCATGGCCACCGGCTGGGCCATCGGGCACGCCGAGCCCGCGCTGGCCGTGCTGCACACCACGGCCGGGCTGGGCAACGCGGTGGGCGCCCTCGCCACGGCCCGGGTGAACCGGGCGCCCCTGGTCGTCCTGGTGGGGCAGCAGGACCGGCGGCACCTGGCGCTGGAGCCGTTCCTCGCCGGGCGGCTGGCCGGGCTGGCCGGCGACTACCCGGTGTGGACCGACCAGCCGGTGCGGGCGCAGGACGTGCCCGGCGCGCTGGCCAGGGCCTTTCACGAGGCGGTCACGCACCGGGGCCCCGCCCTGGTCGTGGTGCCGATGGACGACTGGGACGCGCCCTTCGCCGGCGAGACCCCGGCGGCCCCGGCCCGGGTGCTGCGGCCCGCCGCCGTGCCCGACGCCGGCTTGGCGCCGCTGGTCGAGCTGCTGGCCGGGGCGCGGTCGCCGGCGATCGTGGCGGGGGCTGGTGCGGCTTGGGGGCCGCTGGTGCGGTTGGCCGAGCGGCTGGCGTGCCCGGTGTTCCAGGAGTCGTTCGGGGCGCTGGCGGGGTTCCCGCAGGACCATCCGCAGTACGCGGGGGTGCTGCCGGCCGACCGGGAGCGGCTGCGGGCCGTGCTCGCGCCGCACGACGTCGTGCTGGCCGTGGGGGCGCCGGTGTTCCGGCAGTACCCGTACGCGCCGGGGCCGCTGGTCGAGCCGGGGACGGCGGTCGCCGTGGTCACCGACGACCCGGCCGAGGCGCACCGGAGCCCCGCCGACCTCGCCGTCCTGGCCCCGCCGGGGGCCGTCTGCGAGCGGCTGGCGGCCCTGCTGCCGGCCCGTCCCGCCGCCGCGGCGGCCGTTCCACCGGCCCCGGCTCCTGAGGTGCCCGGCGGGGAGCCGTTGCGGCCCGCGTACGTGCTGCGCGAGCTGGCCCGGCGGCTGCCCCGCGACGTCGTGCTGCTGGAGGAGACCCCGTCGTCCCGTCCCGACCTGCACCGGCTGGTCCCGGCCAGGAACCCGCTGGGCTTCGTCTCGGCGGCCATGGGCGGGCTCGGGTTCGCCGTGCCGGCCGCGGTCGGCCTGCGCATGGCGCTGCCCGGACGCCCGGTGGTCGCGGTCGTGGGCGACGGCTCGGCGCTGTACGGCGTGCACGCCCTGTGGAGCGCCGCCCACTACCGGGTGGGCGCGCTGTTCGTCGTGCTCGCCAACGGCCGCTACGCGGTCATGGACCGGCTGGCCGACCGGCAGGGCGGCAAGGCCCCCTGGCCGCCGTTCGCGGAGGTGGACATGGCCGCGCTGGCCAGGTCGCTGGGCTGCCCCGCCCGGCGGGTGGACGGCCCCGCCGAGCTGGGGGCCGTGCTCGACGAGGTGATCCCGTCGCTGGCCGCCCGCGAGGAGCCCCTGCTGCTCGACGTCACCGTGGCCGTGGACCGGGACTTCCGGCCGTGAGCCGGCTCACCAGGCCGGAGGGCGGCGACCGTCGTCGGCTGCCGGGTCGAAGCAGAGCTCGGGGGTGGCGTCCGGCTTGAAGACCTCGTCCAGGGCCCACCGCTCGTACGGGCGGGCGCACGGCGGCGCGCCGGCGATCGCCAGCTCGCGGGCGTCGAGGTCCATGACGACGGAGTAGACCGTGTGGCACTCCTCGGCCGGGCCGGCGTCGGGGTCGAGGTGGCGGCAGACGCCGTCGGGGAAGGAGTAGTGGTCGCGCAGGGCGGCGACGACGTGTTCGAGGCCGACCGCGCGCTCGGCGGCGGTGTCCTCCAGCAGGTGGCGCACGCGTTCGGGGCGCAGCAGGGTCAGGCCGGACCTGGCCGCCTTCATGTCCTCCAGCGGCAGCTCGGCCTCGAAGTGGTTGGCGTGGGTGAGCAGGCCGTCGCGCGGCAGCAGCGCGCCGAACGCGCCCGGAGCCACCTCCAGGTCGATGGCCTCGCCTCCGGCGTCGGCGATGAGCAGGTTTCCCGAGGAGACGCGCGGCACGTCGAGCACCTTGCGGTGGGCCCGGCTCATGCGGTCGGCCTGCAGCACCCCCCGCAGCAGGAAGTGGTACGGGACCCCCGCCCCGGCCTGGTCGCGGTCGGACTGCAGGCGGTTGGCGCACACGCCGAGCCCCGCCGAGTTGAGCCCCGACTTGGCGAGCATGCCCGCCTCGGCCAGCGTGAGCACCGCGAACCCCTCGGTGTCGCGGGTGGCCAGCAGGAAGGTGACCGCGCCCTGCTCGGGATGCCAGTCCCAGTTCTGGGCGAGCAGGGTGTGGCCGTCGCGGGTGTACTTGGGCAGGACGGCCAGCGCGGTGCAGCCGTCGTCGTGGTAGCCGGTGCCGTCGAGCAGCTCGGTACGGGCGTTGAGCGCGGCGATGTGCTCGACCGGCTGCGCCGCGCCCGCCGCCAGGCCCTCCAGCATGGCGGCGATGCTCGGGTCGTACGCCCTGGCCACGTCGAGGAAGGTCTGGCCCCAGCGCAGCACGTCGGCCGAGGAGAGCCCGGACTTGTCGCGGAACCGCCGCAGGTAGGTCTCGACGCTCCGCGCGACCAGGTCGGCGGTACGGTGACCGACCTCGGCCCCCATCTCCTCGTAGGTGCCCTCGACAGCGATGAGCGGGGTGTCCATGAATCGGCCTTCCGTGATGGGGGTAGGGCTGGCTCTTCTTCCCATTCCCCCCATCAGGGCTTCATCCCCCGATCACTCAGGAACGCTCGGCCGCCTCCACGACGTTGGACAGCAGCAGCGCGCGGGTCATCGGCCCGACCCCGCCCGGGTTGGGGGTGAGGAAACCGGCGACCTCCTCGACGTCGGGGGCCACGTCACCGGCGATCTTGCCGTGGACCCGGGACACGCCCACGTCGAGGACGGCCGCGCCGGGCTTGACCATGTCCCGCGTGATGAGCTCGGGCACGCCGGCCGCGGCCACGACGATGTCGGCGCGGCGCACGTGGGCGGCCAGGTCGTGGGTGCCGGTGTGGCAGAGGGTCACCGTGGCGTTCTCGCTGCGGCGGGTCAGCAGCAGGCCGAGCGAGCGGCCGACGGTGATGCCGCGGCCCACCACGACGACGTCGGCGCCCTTGATCGGCACGTCGTACTCCTGGAGCAGCAGCACGATGCCGTGGGGCGTGCAGGGCAGGGGCGCGTCGACCATGTGGACGAGGCGGCCGAGGTTGACCGGGTGGAGGCCGTCGGCGTCTTTGGCCGGGTCCATGCGCTCCAGCAGCGCCATCGTGTCGATCTGCTTGGGCAGCGGGAGCTGGACGATGTAGCCGGTGCAGGCCGGGGACGCGTTGAGCTCGTCGACGGCCGCCTCGACGTCCTTCTGGGTGGCGGTGGCCGGGAGGTCGACGCGGATGGAGGCGATGCCGACCTCGGCGCAGTCGCGGTGCTTGCCCGCGACGTAGATCTGGCTGCCCGGGTCGTCGCCCACCAGGACGGTGCCCAGGCCGGGCGTGATGCCGCGGTCCTTGAGCGCGGCCACCCGGGTCGCGAGGTCTGCCTTGATCCTGGCGGCTGTCGCCTTGCCGTCGAGTTTCACTGCGCTCATGCCGTCAATCCTTCCACGACTGGTCGGCTTCCCGGCACCGGCCGCGCGTCCGTCCACAGTTTTTCCACAGATGGGAGGCAGGCGGCGTCCGTTGTCCACAGGGAAACGATGACATCGTTGTCATCGATCAAGGAAGGGCATATCGTGTCGGGCGCCGGCACCCTGTCCCACGGAGGTTCCCCTTGCGCGCCCGCTTCCCCCTGCCACGCCTCGGCGGCCTCCGCCGGGCCGGCCAACCCATACCCGGATGACCTGCGTACTCGCCGTCGACATCGGCGGCACCAAGCTCGCCGCCGCGCTGGTCGACGAGGCCGGCTCCCTGCTGCGCTCCGCCGCGCGGCCCACGCCGCGCGCCGACGTCATGTCCGCGCTGGCGGCCCTCGTCGCGGAGGTGACCGGCGGGGGCCCGGCACCGCACGCCGTCGGCGTCGGCTGCGCGGGCCCGCTCGACCTCACCACGGGCACGGTGAGCCCGGTGAACATGCCGAGCTGGCGCGGCTTCCCGCTGCGCGACGAGCTGCGGCGGCTGACCGGCCTGCCCGTGGTGCTGGCCGGCGACGCCCAGTGCATGGCGCTCGGCGAACACTGGCTGGGCGCCGGGCAGGGCAGCACGTCGCTGCTCGGCGTCGTCGTGTCCACCGGCATCGGCGGCGGCCTGGTGATCGGCGGCGCGCCGCTGCTCGGCCCGGCGGGCAACGCGGGGCACGTCGGCCACATGAGCGTCGATCCCGGCGGCGAGCGCTGCGAGTGCGGCGGCCGGGGCTGCGTCGAGCGCTACTCCAGCGGCCCCAACCTGGCCCGCTGGGCCCTGGAGAACGGCTGGGCGCCCACCGGCGACCGCGACGCCAGGGCGCTGGCCGCCGACGCGTCCGCCGGGCATCCGGTGGCGCTTTCGGCCTTCGAGCGCGGCGCCAGGGCGCTGGCCGGCCTGATCGCCTCCACGGCGGCCGCGGTCGAGCTCGACACCGTGGTCATCGGCGGCGGCGTGTCGGCGGCCGGCGCGGTGTTGTTCGGCCCGCTGGAGCGGGCGCTCGACGACGTGGCGGGGCTGGCGTTCGTCCGGGCGGTCCGGGTGCGGCCGACCACGCTGGGCGTGCGCGCGGGCCTGGCCGGGGCCGCCCGGCTGGCCTGGCGCCTGTCCGGCCAGTGAGCCGGCCGCGAGTGGCGGTCCGGCCGCCGGCTCGACCAGGTTGAGCGCTGGCTCGTCGAGCTGGAGCGCCGCCCGCCCTCCGCGTCCACCCGGTCGCGCCGGCCTAGGCCGGGCGGGAGGCAGCGTCAGACGGCCTGTGCGGTGGGCTGGAGGGTGATCTCGGCGAGGTTGACGTCCACCTGCGCGAACTCGTCGGCGAGCTGGTGATCGCCAGTCCCGACTTCCGCAGGGTGCGGGCCGCGGCCGAGCCGTCCGGCAGCCTCACGCCCGGCAGTCACTTCCACCATCCCGACATCGGCGACCGTCGACCGGGGCGAGCAGGTCCTGCAGGTCGCGCTCGGCACGCCCGGCGCCGCCGAGCCGGTCGACAACCTGGCGCAGCAGGCGATGGCCGGGGGCGTCCCGCCGGCTTCGACGCCCTAGCCGCTCTCTTCCTTGTCGGCCGCGGACATGGCGAGCATGTCGTCGACGCACCTGCGCATCAGTTGCTCGAACTGAACGAGGTCCCGGTCGCTCCATTCGGCGAACGCGGAGTCGACGAGCCGCTGCCGGGCCTCCTCAAGCGCGTCCGTCACGCGACGGCCCGCGCTGGTGATCACGGCTTCCTTGACCCGTCGGTCCGCCGGGTTCGGACGCCGCTCGATCAGGCCGAGCTCGGCGAGTTTGGCCACCTGCCGGCTGACGGTGGTGTGGTCGCGTCCGGCCCGTTCGGCGAGTTCGACCACGCCGATCGGCCCGAACCGCCGGATTCCGACGATCAGTTTGAACAACGCGCGGTCGAGATCGATGCCTGCTTCGGCCATGAGGACCTCGTCGCGTTGCGGCAGGTTCATGAGCGCGATCAGGTCGACGAGCGATTCATGCAGGCGCCGGAACGTGATGTGCCGGCGGTGTTGGGAAGCCATGCTCGCCACCGATGCCTTACGTGCCCTTGCGGACGGGGAGGTGCCAAGAATACCGGCAGCCTCCGGCAGACCGGCGGAGACGCCTCCTTCGCACGGCGAGGACGCGAAGATGTGCTCAGAATACACATAATTTTCGGGCACCGGAACAGCGTGATCACAACACCCGGATCAGGGTTTTCTCCATGCATAGCTGGACGCGAAAGAGCAGCTCAAAGTGATGCATTTGATGATCAGGAAGCCGCGTCGACCGTGGCCCGCGGCTTGACGGCCGCTCCGGCTGCGGATCATACTCCGTGCTTAATACACATAAATTCGCGCCGGGCGGGCCGACCTGCCCGGCCGCCACCGACGGAGAGTGAACCGTGGCACGCAACGAAGACCTTGATGTGATCATCTGTGGTTCCGGCGCGGCGGGACTGACCCTCGCCATCGATCTCGCCCGCAGGAACATCGCGTTCCGGTTGGTCGACAAGGCGCCGCATCCGTTCATCGGCTCACGCGGCAAGGGCATCCAGCCGCGCACCGAGGAGGTGTTCGAGGACCTCGGCGTGGTCGACCGGATCGTCGCCTCGGGAGGCGAATATCCTCCCCTGCGCACCTACACCCCCGACGGACCGGTCGACAGGCACGCCGGGATCCTGCCGGAGCCGACGCCCGCCGAGCCGTACCAGATCCCGCTGCTCGTTCCGCAGTTCCGCACCGAGCGCCGGTTGCGGGAGCGGCTGGCCGAACTCGGCCACGCCCCGGAGTACGGCTGCGAACTCGTCGGCTTCGACCAGGACCCCGACGGCGTGACCGCGCGGATGGCCACCTCCGGCGGGGAGCGGACCGTGCGAGCCGCCTACCTGGTCGGCGCCGACGGCGGATCGAGCTTCGTCCGCAAGGCCCTCGGCATCGAGTTCCGCGGGAAGTCCCTCGGCGTGCGGGCGCTCGTGGCCGACGTGCGGGCCGACGGCGCCTCGTCGCGCGTCTGGCACCGCTGGGGCAACGAGCAGCCCGAGCGCAGCGTCTCGCTGTGCCCGCTCCACGGCACCGGCATGTTCCAGTACATGGCCCCGGTCCCCCTCGACGTGGACGTCGACCTCTCGGCCGAAGGGCTCACCGCCCTGCTTCACGAGCGCGGCGGCCAGGACGACATCGTGATCCGCGAGGTGTCCTGGGCATCGGTGTTCACGATGCAGGCCCGGCTGGCCGACGCCTACCGGCGTGGGCGCGTGCTCCTGGCCGGGGACGCCGCGCACTGCCATCCGCCGACCGGCGGGCAGGGCCTGAACACGAGCATCCAGGACGCCTACAACCTCGGCTGGAAGCTCGCCGCCGTGCTCGACGGCGCGCCGGAGTCACTGCTGGCGACCTACGAGGAGGAGCGCCGGCCGGTCGCCGAGGCGGTCCTCGGCCTGTCCGAGAAGCTGCTCGAAGCGGCCAAGAATCGCGAGATGCGCCGGGGCCGCGAGGTGACCCAGCTCGATGTCGGCTACCCGGACTCGTCGCTGTCGCTGACCGGCCTGGAGCCCCACAAGGGCGTGGGGGCCGGCGACCGCGCGCCCGACGCCCCCGTCACCGGCGCGGGTGGGCCGGCCACGCGGTTGTTCAGCCTGTTCCAGGGACCGCACTGGACCCTGCTCGGCTACGAGCCCGGCGACGCCGCGGTCCCAGAACCGCGCAGGGGCCTGCGCATCCACGTCATCGGCGACGACATCCTCGACACCGGAGGCCATGTCCGGAGCGCGTACGGGCTGTCGCCCGAGCAGTGGGCGCTCATCCGGCCGGACGGATACGTCGCGGCCGTGGTCGGCACCGCCGAACTCGGCGCGATCGAGACCTACCTCGACGGCGTCGGCGTCCGTCCCGTGCGGTGACGCGTTACCGGGGGCCGGAACGAGTGCTTCACGATCTCGCTCGTACGGCAGCGGCAGCGGCAGCGGCAGCGGCCGGACCATGGTCCGCCGGCGCGCCGAGGCGTCCGTCGGCAGATCTGAGAACCGGCGGCTAGTCGCGCTCGGCGAAGCGGGCCTCGCGGCGCTCGATGATCCGGCGGGTGTACGGGATGAGCTCGACGACCCGGCTGCCGAGGTAGGCACCGATGAAGGCGAGGACCAGCAGGACGAACGGGCTGGTCGAGAAGCCGTTCATGGTCACGAAGGCATGCAGGGTCGCGTCGAGCATGGAAACTCCGGGGGAATCAGCACAGCAGGGCGGCAATCAGGGTAACCGGGGAGTGCCGATGCTCGCCGCCAAAACGGATAAAGGGCAACAAGTGATCTCTTGTTGCCCTTTATCCGATGAACCGGTGATCAGTGGAAGAAGTGGCGGGTGCCGGTGAAGTAGAGGGTGACGCCCGCCTGCTCACAGGCGTCGATCACCTCCTGGTCGCGGATCGAGCCGCCCGGCTCCACGATTGCCTTGACCCCGGCCTCGATCAGCACCTGCGGCCCGTCGGGGAACGGGAAGAACGCGTCGGAGGCGGCGACCGAGCCGGCCGCCCGCTCCCCCGCCCGGCTCACCGCGAGGCGGCAGGAGTCGACCCGGTTGACCTGACCCATGCCCACGCCCACCGTGGCGCCGCCGGCGGCCAGCAGGATCGCGTTCGACTTCACCGAGCGCGAGGCGCGCCAGGCGAAGGCCAGGTCGGCCAGCAGCTCGGGCGAGGCGGCCGCGCCGGTCTTGAGCTCCCACGCCGACGGGTCGTCGCCGCCGGCGTCGATCCGGTCGACCGCCTGCAGCAGCAGGCCGCCGTCGACGCGGCGGAACTCCAGCGGCTGTGACGGCCCCTCCGGGCAGCGCAGCAGGCGCAGGCTCTTCTTGGCCCGCAGCACCTCCAGCGCCTCCGCGCTGAAGCCGGGGGCCACGACGACCTCGGTGAACACGTCGGCGATCTGCCGGGCCAGCTCGACGGTGACCTCGCGGTTGACCGCGATCACGCCGCCGTAGGCCGAGACGGGGTCGCAGGCGTGCGCCTTGCGGTGGGCCTCGGCCACGTCGGCGCCGACGGCGATGCCGCACGGGTTCTGGTGCTTGATGATGGCCACGCACGGCTCGGCGAAGTCCCAGGCCGCCCGCCAGGCCGCGTCGGAGTCGAGGTAGTTGTTGTAGGACATCTCCTTGCCGTGCAGCTGCTCGGCGTTGGCCAGGCCGCCGGAGCCGGCGGTGTAGAGGGCGGCGCGCTGGTGCGGGTTCTCGCCGTAACGCAGGGTCGCCTTGCGCTCGTACGCGACGCCGGTGAACTCGGGGAACTCCTCCTCCCCGCCCGCGTACGGCCCGGCGAACCAGTTGGCCACGGCCACGTCGTAGGCGGCGGTGTGGGCGTAGGCGACACCGGCCAGGCGGCGGCGCTCGTGCAGCGTGAAGCCGCCCTCGTCCAGCGCGGCGAGCACGTCGCCGTAGGCGGCGGGGTCGACCACGACCGCGCAGGTGGCGTGGTTCTTGGCGGCGCCCCTGATCATCGCGGGCCCGCCGATGTCGATCTGCTCGACGCACTCCTCGTCGGAGGCGCCGGAGGCCACCGTCTGCTGGAACGGGTAGAGGTTGACCACCACGAGCTGGAACGGGTCGATCTCCAGCTCGTCGAGCTGGGCCACGTGGCTGGGCTTGGTGAGGTCGGCCAGCAGGCCGGCGTGCACGCGCGGGTGCAGCGTCTTGACCCGGCCGTCGAGGCACTCGGGGAAGCCGGTGAGCTGCTCCACCTTGGTCACCGGGATCCCGTGGGACGCGATCGCGGCGGCCGTGCCGCCTGTCGACACGATCTCCACGCCGGCGCCGTCGAGTGCCCTGGCCAGCTCTTCGAGCCCGGACTTGTCGTAGACAGCGATCAGCGCGCGCCGGATGGCGATGCGAGTCACGTGCTTTCCCCTCCTGATTGGTTGCCGATGCGGACGGTGCGTCCGCTGACCGTCCAGCCCTCGCGGGCCATCCGGCCGACGATGTCGACGAGCAGGCGGCGCTCGACGGTCTTGATGCGCTCGTGCAGGACCGGCTCGTCGTCGTCCGGCAGCACGGGCACCGCCTCCTGGGCGACGATCGGGCCCGTGTCGATCCCCGCGTCGGCCAGCATCACGGTGCAGCCGGTCACCTTCACCCCGTGGGCCAGCGCGTCGCGCACGCCGTGGGCGCCGGGGAAGGACGGCAGCAGCGCCGGATGGGTGTTGAGCACGGGGAAGGCGTCGAGCGTGGGCGCGCCCAAAATCTTCATGAAGCCCGCCGACACCACCAGGTCGGGCTCGTACGATGCGATCCTGGCGGCGAGAGCGGCATCCCAGTCCGCCCGAGTCGCATGATCGCCCAGTTTTTCAACAAACGTCGGGACATTTGCCCTGGTGGCCCTGGCCAGGCCCTCTATGCCGTCCCGATCCGCGCCCACCGCCACCACGCGCGCACCGTACGACGGGTCGGCGGAAGCGTCCAGCAGGGCCTGTAGGTTGGTTCCAGAGCCGGAGACGAGGACGACGAGCCGCCCAGCCTTTGACACGCACACTCCAAAGAATGGAAACAGGGTGGGGCTGACAGGGTATCTGTTCCTCGCCCGGCGACGCAGAGGAGGTCAGGTGTCGACACCGGTGCAGGCACCGGCGGGTCAGCAGCCCGCCGATTCAGCGGGTCGCCGTGCGATCTGGTTGTCCATCGCGGCGCTGGCCATGACGTTCATGCTGCCGCTCGCCGGCCTGGTCATGGCCCTGTTCGCGCTCATGTCGGGCATCCGCGCGCTGCCGCGGCTGCGCAGCGCCCACAAGCCCACCGGCACGGCCGTCGGCGGCATCACGATCTCCTCCATCGCGCTGGCCCTGTCGGCGATGGCCACGGGGATGCAGCTCTACCTGATGGACGAATACTCCGCCTACCAGGAGTGCATGAAGGGCGCGGGCACGGTCTCGGCCCAGGGCGAGTGCTTCACCCAGTTCAGGGACGCCGCGCAGCGCAAGCTGCCGCCCGACGTCCTCCAGCTGCTCGGGGCGATGCAGTCCTAGCCCCGCGCGCCGCCTAGTCGCGGTCCCAGGCGTAGGGGTCGACGTAGATGACGTGGCCGCCGCGGTCGTCGGACTCGTCCACGATGTCCTTGCGCGGCGGGCGGGCCGGGCCGTCCGAGGGCTCGGCCGGGCGTGGGCGGGCCTGGGCCAGGGTCTCGGCCTCGGCGGAGGCGTGCTCGTCCTGCCAGTCGTCCCTGATGACCGGGATCTCCTGGGTGTCGGCCTCGGTGGCGTCCATCCAGTGGCCGGGCAGGGGGCGCGGGTCGGACTCGGCCAGGCCGACCTTGCTGGCCGCCTTGGCGATGGCCGCCCCCGCCTTGCGGACCGGGGCGGCTGCCTTGTCGAGCGGCGCGCGGGCCTTCTTGTTGAGCAGCAGCAGGTTGGCCACGCCCGCCGAGATGCCGGCCGCCACGCCCACCTCCAGGGCCACCGACAGGGCCACCTCCCAGGGGGACGGGCCGATCGCCGACAGCCGGCCGCCGCCGATGGGCCCGCCGGACAGCGCGGCCAGCAGGCCGGCGACCAGGCCGGTGGAGACGCCGGTCAGGAAGCCCCACAGGGGGGCGGCCTCGTACGAATGCGAGGGCGAGATCCGGGCCACGAACACGCCCGCCACCGCACCCGCCGCGAACGGCAGCGCGATCACCGCCATCATCCAGGCGGGCACGGGCCCGCTCTCGGGCAGCGCGCCCAGCAGCGGCAGGCTCGGCACCGTGCCGAGCTCGACGCCGGTCGGGGCGACCAGCGTGTCCGCGCCGATGGCGAAGCCGGGGCCGGCGATGTAGGAGGAGGCCCAGATCACGGCGTTGAGCAGGTAGAGGAGCTGGAGCAGCAACAGCAGCACACCGCCGACGAAGCCCGGCGCGAGCACGTTCGACAGGTCCCTGACCTGGCCGAAGTTCAGCACGACCGCGACCAGCACCAGCCCCAGCCCGGACGCCAGCAGAGCGGTGGTGGCGACCGCCGTGCCGACCGTGACGGCCCGCAGCCGCTCGGGCAGCAGCTTGAGCATGATCCGCCACGGGCCGATCATGCGCGCGGTGGCCAGCGAGCCCGCCAGGAAGGCCAGCACGAAGTGGCTGAGCAGCGCCTCGCCGATGAACGGCTGGGTGATCTCGTTGCTCGCCACCAGCGCGATCAGCCCGGCCAGCAGCGCGTAGGGGGCCGCCAGCGAGACGCCGGCCTGGCCGACCAGCACGAGCTGCGCGCGGCGGCGGGCGTTGGCCTGCTCGCGCGGGCTGTTCTTGGGCAGCCGGGCGGGCAGGCGCAGCCGCAGGTCGGCGTCGCGGGCCATCCACCGGCCGGCGCGGTAGAGCAGGAAGGCGGGCAGCACCATCAGTCCGAGGGGCAGCAGCCCGACCCGGCCGCCGGGCATCGCGAACCCCGCGTGGTGCGCGGCCAGCCAGAGCTGCGCCGCGGCGCGGAACACGCCGGGCAGGCCCGCGCCGAGCGTGCCGCGCGGCGCGGCGATCCAGCCGACGAGGGTGAGCGTGGTGAGCACGGCCAGGCCGACGCCGAGCGTGCAGGCGGCGGCGAGCATGCCCGACACGGGTAGCGGCCGCCTCGTCTCGTCGTCGTCGGTCGAGACCCCGGGGAGCTTGCCGAGCACCGACTTGGGGGCGGTACGCAACTGGTCGAGAATGGCCGTCACAGATGTGATTTTCTCAATCTTTCCCAACCATCGCTTGGTTGACGCGCCGCAGCGGGTCCACTTTGTCGCCGCGAGACCCCCGCGAACGCGCCTCGCGCCCTTTCCCCGCCCTTTACGCGCCGCCCGGCGGGCCGTGGGACGCCCGGCGGCATGGAAAAGCCCCGCATGGCGGCGGCCAGGCGGGGCTTTCCCAGCGTGACTAGCGGGACTGCATGATCTCGCGCATCAGGCGGGCCGTCTCGGAGGGGGTCTTGCCGACGCGGACGCCGACCTTCTCCAGGGCCTCCTTCTTGGCCTGGGCGGTGCCGGCCGAGCCGGAGACGATGGCGCCGGCGTGGCCCATCGTCTTGCCCTCGGGGGCGGTGAAGCCCGCGACGTAGGCCACGACCGGCTTGGTGACGTGCTGCTCGATGTAGGCCGCGGCACGCTCCTCGGCGTCGCCGCCGATCTCACCGATCATCACGATCGCGTCGGTGTCGGGGTCGTCCTGGAATGCCTGGAGCGCGTCGATGTGCGTGGTGCCGATGACCGGGTCGCCGCCGATGCCGACCGCGGTCGAGAAACCGAAGTCGCGCAGCTCGTACATGAGCTGGTAGGTCAGCGTGCCGGACTTCGAGACCAGGCCGATGCGGCCGGCGGTGGTGATGTCGGCGGGGATGATGCCGGCGTTGGACGCGCCGGGCGAGGCGATGCCGGGGCAGTTGGGCCCGATGATGCGGGTCTTGTTGCCCTTGGCCACCGCGTACGCCCAGAACTCGGTCGAGTCGTGGACCGGGATGCCCTCGGTGATCACGACGCAGAGCGGGATCTCGGCGTCGACGGCCTCCTTGACGGCGGCCTTGGTGTGGGCCGGCGGCACGAAGACGACCGACACGTCGGCGCCGGTCTGCTCCATGGCCTCCTTCACCGTGCCGAACACGGGCAGGCCCTCGTGCGTGATGCCCGCCTTGCGGGCGTTGACGCCGCCGACGACCTTCGCGCCGGAGGCGAGCATGCGGCGGGTGTGCTTGGTGCCCTCACCGCCGGTCATGCCCTGAACAATGATCTTGCTGTTCTCGGTCAGCCAGATAGCCATGACTCACGCACCTACCGCAGCGAGCTCGGCGGCCCGCTTGGCCGCGTCGTCCATCGTGTCAACCAGCTCGACCCGCGGGAGCGCGGCGTCGGCCAGGATCTGCCGCCCGAGCTGGGCGTTGTTGCCGTCGAGGCGGACCACCAGCGGGTGCGTCACGGCCTCGCCGCGGCTCTCCAGCAGCTTGAACGCCGAGACGATGCCGTTGGCCACGGCGTCGCAGGCGGTGATGCCGCCGAAGACGTTCACGAAGATCGACTTGACGCTCGGGTCGGAGAGGATGATCTCCAGGCCCGCGGCCATGACCTCGGCCGAGGCGCCGCCGCCGATGTCGAGGAAGTTCGCCGGGGACGGCTTGCCGGGGAACGCCTCGCCCGCGTAGGCCACCACGTCGAGGGTGGACATGACCAGGCCCGCGCCGTTGCCGATGATGCCGACGTTGCCGTCGAGCTTGACGTAGTTGAGGTCCTTCTCCTTGGCCTTGGCCTCCAGAGGGTCCTCGGCGGCCTTGTCGGCCAGCGCCTCGTGGTCGGCCTGGCGGAAGCCGGCGTTCTCGTCGAGGGTGACCTTGCCGTCGAGGGCCTTCACCTGGCCGTCGGCCGACAGGATCATCGGGTTGACCTCGACCAGCGTGGCGTCCTCGTCGACGAAGCAGTGCCACAGCTTCTCGATGAGCTCGGCGGCGCCGTCGAGCGACTTCTCGGGCAGCCCGCCGGCCACCGCGATCTCGCGGGCCTTGGCGCGGTCGATGCCGTCGAGGGCCGAGACCGGCACCTTGGCGACCTTCTCGGGCGTGCTGTGGGCGACCTCTTCGATGTCCATGCCGCCGGCGGCGGAGCAGATCGCGAGGAAGGTACGGTTGGCGCGGTCGAGCAGGAAGGAGAAGTAGTACTCCTCCGCGATCGCGCTGGCCTCCTCCACGAGCACCTTGTGGACCGTGTGGCCCTTGATGTCCATGCCGAGGATGGCGGTGGCCTTCTCGACGGCGTCGGCGGCGTCGTCGGCCACCTTCACGCCGCCGGCCTTGCCGCGACCGCCGGTCTTGACCTGGGCCTTGACGACAACGCGGCCGGTCAGCTCCTCAGCCGCCGCCCGCACCTCCTCCACGGTGTTGGCGACGATGCCGCGTGGCACCGGGATGCCGTAGTCAGCGAAGAGCTCCTTCGCCTGATGTTCGAACAGGTCCACGAGGGTCCGTCCTTGCTTATCCGACTGATGTTCGACGGCCCGGGCAACTGCGCTGACGGTCGCGTCCGCTCGCCGCTCGTGTCGGCTTCGTGCCTCGCTCTCTCACGGCGAGCTCCTACGCTCAGGGGTGCGTGCCGGGCGTTTCCGCCAGTGAAGCCTAGCCCCAAGCTTGACCTGCACAGGTCATCGGGGCACGGTTCTTCCGCTATGTGACGGTGATCTCACTTCACCATGTCCTCCTCTGCACCGAAAGTGCACCAATTCGCTGCCTTATGCGGTGTCTGTCGATATATGGTCGTGATCTTCAATTGGCAGGATTCCTGCTCCCCTCATTCTTGATCTGAAGGAATCGGATGAAGCGAATTATCGCGGGCCTGGCCCTGGCCTCCGCGGCGGCGCTCGTGACCGCGACCCCGGCCCAGGCCGCGCCCGCGGATCCGGCGAAGGCGCTGAAGAAGCAGTACGTCGCCGGACACGGCGTACGGTTCACCGAGACGTCCCGCTCCTCGATGGACGGCAAGAGCACCGGAACCATGAAGACGTCCGGCGTTCTGGAGTTCGGCAGGTCCGGAATCGTCGCCTCGGACGTACGCAATCGCAGCACCGGCAAGAACGCCGACCTGTACGCGTCGCTGTTGCCGTCGCGGACCATCACCGTGGGCAAGCACGTATATGCGCAGGGCGGCCTTTACAGCGAGGGCCTGCCCGAGGGCAAGAAGTGGGTCCGCTACCCCGACACCGGCCTGCGGATGAGCACCTCCAACCAGATGCTGGACGTCTTCGAGCCCAAGGTGCTGAAGATGCTCGTCTCCCACGCCGCGAGCACCAAGGGCGGGATCTACCGCGGCTCGGTCACGGTGAAGGAACTCGGCAAGATCTACGGCCAGAGCGTCGAAAAGAAAATCGCCAAGGTCAAGGTCTCGTACCTGCTCGCCGTGAACTCCAAGGGCCTGGTCACCAGGGTCGTCAGCGACTGGACCCTCGACTTCGGCATCCTCGGCGCCAGCCACAGCACGACCGAGACCCGCTTCACCGGCTGGGGCGCCAAGGTCAAGGTCAAGGCCCCGCCGGCCGACCAGGTGGCCGACATCGCCGACCTCGCCGACGACAGCGCCGTTCCGCAGGACATCCCGGACGGCTCCCTCAACTCCCTGGGCAGCATCAGGTAGCCCCCCTCCTAAGGACACTCATGAAGCGATTGCTCGCGGCCGCGGTGACGGCCGCGGCACTCATCCCGGCCGTCCCCGCACAGGCGGCCGTGGACCCCGTCAGCGCCCTGAAGCGGCAGTTCGTCCCCGGCCGCGGGGTGACGATCTCCGAGACCGCGCGGACCGAGTCGAAGCGTCCGCGCGACGGCGAGGTCACCCGCATGGCCGGCTCCGTGGAGTTCGGCGCGTCCGGGCCCGTCGCGGCCGACGTCGTGTTCAGGACGATCGGCAAGGACGACAGCCGGCAACGCTGGATCAGCGTCGGCGGCAAGGTCTACGTGCAGGCGGCCGACCTGGCCGACGTCCTGCCCATGGGCAGGACGTGGGTGCTCATGGAGCACCTCAAGGGCAAGGTCATCACCTCGGCCCAGCCGGTCGACGTGCTGGCGCCCAGGACGCTCAAGGCCCTGGTCTCGCATGCCGCCGGCGTCAAGGACGGCCTCCGCCAGGGCGCGCTGACGCTCGCGCAGGCGCGCGGGGCCGGCGCGTACGAAGGGTTCCGCTACCGGCTGGGCCTGAACGCCCAGGCGCTGCCCGACCGCGTCGTCACCGGCCAGAGCCTCATCCCGGGCTCGCGGAGCCTCGTCGAGACCCGGCTCTCGGGCTGGGGCGCGAAGGTCAGCGTCAAGGCCCCTCCGGTGGACGAGGTCATCACCTACAAGGACCTGATGGCCGAGAAGCGGGCGAGAGCCGAGAAGCTCCGCCAGGCCATCCCCGACGGTTCCACCAGCTCGCTCGGCCTGTTCGACTGAGCCGCCGAGCTGTCGACAATCCCCCTCGAAACAAGGACACAACCGCACATGAAGCGAACCCTCACCGGCGTCGCGCTGGCGACGGCCGCCGCCCTGGTGGCCGCCACCCCCGCGCTGCTCGCGACTCCGGCCCAGGCGGCCGCGCCCAAGAACCCCGTGGCCGCCGTGAAGAAGCAGCTCGTCCCCGGCAAGGGGGTGAAGTTCAGCGAGCGCATCAGCGTCACCGACGGCACGCGCAGCGAGGTCTTCATCCGGCGCACGGGAACCTTCCAGTTCAGCAGGTCGGGTGTCGCCGCCTCGGACATCACGGGCAAGTTCGCCCTCAACGTGTCCGACCTGGGCGACGAGCCTTCGGAGGAAGAAAAGGCCCTCGCCACGCCTGAGCGCACGATCCGGATCGGCACGACGTCGTACCTGTCCGGCGGCATGTGGACCACGGTCCTGCCCGAGGGCGAGACCTGGTTCAAGGCCAAGAACGGCCCGACGGGCGGCATCACCGGCGTGTTCGGCCAGCCGGTGAACGTCGCCGAGCAGGCCACGCTCAAGACCCTGCTCAAGACCGCCAAGCCGGTGAGCGGCGGCTACGCCGGCACGATCACCGTCCGCGACCTGCGGAAGGTCTCGCCCTGGTACCGGGCGACCGGGATGGACACGCGTCCCACGGCCAAGGCGCTGAAGAGCGTCATCAGCTGGAAGCTCACTCTTGACGCGGCCGGCCTGCCGGTGCGTCTGGTGGCCACGTTCCCGCAGGCCGCGATCACCGGCTCCGGTTCCAAGAGGAACGGCGTGCGGGTCGACACCCGCTTCACCGGCTGGGGCGGCGCCGTGTCGATCAAGGCTCCGACGGCTGAGGACGTCTCCAGCGAGTTCGACAACGGCAAGGACGACATCTCCTCCCTCGACCTGCCGTTCGGCGTCAGCGTCGCCAAGTAGCACCCGCCCGTGCCGAGGCCCGCGCCTGTCCCGTCGCCGCTTGGCGGGACGGGCGCGGCGCCCGGCCCGCGCCCGCCGGGCGCGGGTCAGGCGAGGCGGGAGTCGCGCAGGGAGGCCCACTCCAGCGAGTGCCTGATGCCCTCCTCGACGGTGAACCCGGTCTCCCAGCCGAGCAGCCGCCGCGCCCGGTCGCTGCGCGTGTACGCCCCCGCCACGTCACCGGGCCGGGCGGGCGCCTCGACCACGTCGATCGGCCGGTCGACGACCCGGTTGAACGCCTCGGCCAGCTCGCGGACCGTCGTGCCCGCGCCGGTGCCGAGGTTGATCACGTCGGCGTCCAGGGAGTCGAACCGGCGCAGCGCCGCCACGTGCGCGGCGGCCAGGTCCCAGACGTGGACGTAGTCGCGGATGCCCGTGCCGTCGCTCGTCGGGTAGTCGGTGCCGGTGATCGCGAACGGCACGCCGTCCTCGTACGCCTCGATCATCTTGCCCAGGGCGTGGCTGGGACGGCGCAGTTGCAGGCCCGTCCGCATCGCCGGGTCGGCGCCGATCGGGTTGAAGTAGCGCAGCGACAGGATGCGGATCGGCCGGGTGGCGGCGATGTCGGCGAACATGGCCTCGCAGACCGCCTTGGTCCGCGCGTACGGGCTCTGCGGCGCGAGCGGCGAGCTCTCGTCCACGGTGTGGTCCGCGCCGGCCTGGTAGATCGACGCGGACGAGCTGAAGATCATCCGCTCGCAGCCGTTGCGCAGCAGGTGGTCGGCGAACTCCAGGCTCTTGGCGACGTTCGCGCGGTAGTAGCCGACCGGGTCCGCGACGGAGTCGGGCACGACGATCAGTGCCGCGCAGTGGACGACGGCCTCGATGTCGGGGTGCTCAGCGAAGATCTTGTCGACGAGGGCGCCGTCGCCGATGTCGCCCTCGTAGAAGACCCGTCCGTCGGCGAACTCCCTGCGGCCCGTCACGAGGCTGTCGAGGATCACGGGCTCGATGCCGGCGTCGAGGCACGCCGACCCGATCGTGCTGCCGATGTAGCCAGCCCCACCGGTAATCAATACACGCATGCCCGAACCCTACGGGGATGTCGGAGGGGCGCGCGCCGTCTCGATGATCTTCGTGTGGTCCGGCCCGCGGGGACATCGTGTCGATCTCCGGCTGGTCATGTCGGCCCAGCCGTGCGACATTTCCTGGTATGGGCAGGGACGTGCCAGTCGTCGTGTTCAGCCGGGACGATCGCCGGAAATATCGGGAAAAGGTGCGTCGATGTCTCGACGTCTTCGCCCAGATGTTGCGCGAGTCCCGCTTCGAGTTCGAACGCCCCCGCGCCGGCCTGGAGATCGAGCTCAACATCGTGGACGCCCGTGGCGAGGCCGCCATGCGCAACGCCCAGGTGCTGGCCGCGATCGAGCAGCCGGACTGGGCCACCGAGCTGGGCCAGTTCAACATCGAGATCAACGTCGAGCCCCGGGAGCTGACCGGCGACGGCCCGCTCCACCTGGAGGCGGACG
The DNA here is from genome assembly GCF_040649795.1 of Nonomuraea sp. NPDC048881. NCBI lineage: Bacteria > Bacillati > Actinomycetota > Actinomycetes > Streptosporangiales > Streptosporangiaceae > Nonomuraea > Nonomuraea sp. NPDC048881. Next base: position 139,988 of record NZ_JBEZGC010000001.1, on the reverse strand, counting down.
TACGAAGGCGGCTCAACCACGCCGAGGAGCGCGCCCGCTCCCAGGACGGGCACCTGGTGCTGGTCGGCATCCTGCCCACGCTGCGCGAGCAGGACATCAGCGAGGGCACGCTGTCGGCCAACCCCCGCTACCGCCTGCTCAACGAGCAGATCTTCGCCGCCCGCGGCGAGGACCTGCACCTGTGCATCGAGGGCGTGGAACGCCTCGACACCCACGCCGACAGCGTCGCGCCCGAGGCCGCGTGCACCAGCGTCCAGCTCCACCTCCAGGTCAGCCCGGAGGCGTTCGCGCCGCACTGGAACGCCGCCCAGGTCATCGCGGGCCCCCAGGTCGCCGTCGCGGCCAACTCCCCCTACCTGTTCGGCAAGGAGCTGCACCGCGAGACCAGGATCGCGCTGTTCGAGCAGGCCACCGACACGCGTCCGGCCGAGCTGAAGACGCAAGGCGTGCGGCCGCGGGTGTGGTTCGGGGAACGCTGGATCACCAGCGTCTTCGACCTGTTCGAGGAGAACGTCAGCTATTACCCGGCGCTGCTCCCTCTGTGCGAGGAGGAGGACCCGCGGGCCGAGCTGGACCAGGGACGCATCCCCCAGCTGCACGAGCTGACCCTGCACAACGGCACCATCTACCGCTGGAACCGGCCCGTCTACGCGGTCGTGGACGGCGTGCCGCACCTGCGCGTGGAGAACCGCGTCCTGCCCGCCGGGCCCACGGTCGCCGACATCGCCGCGAACGCCGCGTTCTACTACGGCCTGATGCGCGTGCTCCCGTCGGCCGAGCGGCCGATCTGGAGCCAGATGTCCTTCCGCACCGCCGAGGACAACCTCGCCGCCGCGGCCCGGCACGGCCTGGACGCCCGGCTGTACTGGCCGGGGCTGGGCGAGGTGCCGGCGGCAGAGCTGATCCTGCGCCGGCTGCTGCCCATGGCGCGCGAGGGCCTGGCCGCGTGGGGGGTGCACACGCCGGTCGCCGACCGGCTGCTGGGCATCATCGAGGGACGCTGCCTGACCGGCCGCACGGGCGCGACGTGGCAGGTCGAACGGGTGCGCGCGCAGGGCGGCGACCGCCACGAGGCGTTACGCGCCATGACGTTGGACTACATCGACCGCATGCACGGCAACGATCCGGTGCACACTTGGGACGTGTGAACCTCGTGCGACCCCGCCTCCTCGTCCTGGCCCTCGTCCTGCTGCTGGCCGGCTGCGGCCTCACCCGGCCGGCGTCCAGGGACGTCCAGGGGGCCGACACGTTCGAGGACGACATCCGGGCCGCGCGCACGCTCACCGAGTCGTTCTGGACGGAGTTCTTCGACCAGCAGGGGATGACTTATCGGCCCATCGCCGACTTCATCCCTTACTCCGGGAGTTCGGGGCCTTCCTGCGGGGGCGAGCCGTCCGTGCCGAACAACGCCTTCTACTGCCCCGAGGGCCACTTCATCGCCTACGACCAGGCCTGGATGGAGTCCCTGTGGAACGACATGGGCGACGGCTCGGTGTACGTGATCATCCCCCACGAGTTCGGACACGCCGTCCAGGCCCAGCTCAGGACCGGTTTCGAGCTGAACGTCCAGGCCGAGCTGCAGGCCGACTGCTACGCCGGCGGGACGCTGGCGGCCCTGGTCGGCTCAGGCTCCCTGCGCGCCCAGCCCGGCGACGAGGACGAGCTCATGACCAGCCTGGAGGCCGCCGGCGACCCCACGGACGACTGGCTGGACCCCGCCGCCCACGGCACCGCCGAGCAACGCCAGTCCTCCTTCGCCGGCGGCTACGAGGACGGCGTGGGCGCCTGCTGAGGGTGTACGCGCGGGTCAACCCAGAGGATGATGTGTCTGATCATGACCTGCCTCTACGGTGGAGGCATGCCACTGGAGGAGATCGGCTGGCTGCGCAGAGGCGCGTGCAGGTCCAGCGACCCTGACCTCTTCTTCCCGCTCGCGCCCTCACCGTTGCAGGAGGCCCGCGCGAAGGCGGTCTGCGCCCGCTGCCCGGTCATCGACGAGTGCCGCTCCTACGCCTTACGCGAGGGCGAGACGGAAGGCATCTGGGGCGGCCTCACCCCCCAGGAACGCCGCCGCACCCGCTTCCCCGCCGGCTGGCGCAACTCCGCCGCCTCCTGACCCCACCCGCCGACCACCCCGCCCCCGCCGGACGCCGACGTTCTGTGATGCGACGTAGCCTGCAAGGGTGCTGTTGCGCTCGATCGCCGTCCTCACCGCCGCCAACGTCCTCAACAACAAGATCGCCCCCAGGCTCGCCCCCCTGACCTCCGCCGCCGCCACCGCCGCGCTCGTGGCCATGGCACGCGGGCACGGGGTGTCGTGGCGTGAGCTGGGGTTCGAGAAGGCGTCCCGCGGAGCGGCCGTCGGCGGCGCGCTGGCGACGGCGGTGGCCGCCGTCTACACCGTGGGCATCTCCGTGCCCCGCACCAGGCCGCTCTTCCACGACGAGCGCGCCCTGTCGCTCTCGCGCGCCCGCGCCCTGGAGGAGGCTCTGCTCCAGGTCCCCCTGGGCACGGTCCTGCTGGAGGAGGTCGGGTTCCGCGGCGCGCTGCACGGCATGCTGGCCCGCCGGCACGGCCCGGCCGCCGCCACGGCGGTCTCCTCGGCCCTGTTCGGCCTCTGGCACATCCTCCCGGCGATCGACATGGCCCGCGCGAACCCGGCGCTCGGCGCGCTGACCGCGGGCGAGTCGCCCGCCCGTCTCGACGTCGCGCGGGTGGTGGCGGGCAGCGTGGTGTCCACGGCGGCGGCGGGGGTGCTCTTCTGCGAGCTCCGGCGGCGCGGCGGGCTGCTGGCGCCGTCGATGCTGCACCTGGCGACCAACTCGCTCGGCTACCTCTTCGCGAGGATCTCGGCGAAGGCCGGGCGCGACGGCCGGGGGAAGACTTCCTCCGGCGGGGGATGAGATTTCCACCTCGGAAGATGAGAATCCTTCCTCACCTCCTTGGAACGGTCCAGGAAGTTCCCCTCGATGCCTTTACCTTCACCCGAGACGCGCATCGCGGGAGCTCTCACTGGCTCCCTGAATGCGGCTATCAAAGATCAGAAGTCCCGATATGCGGTGGAGGTACGGAGGTGGTGCTGCATGCGTACGGTGATCGACGTCGACAGGGACCAGGAGAGGGCCGGCGCAATCGAGGCATTCGAGTTCTGGCGTACAGAGGGAAGCCCGGATCTCCTGGACCGGGAGATCACGCGGCATGTGTGGCAACCACAGGACTGACGTACCTCCTCGACAAGAGCGCCCTCACCCGCATCCGGACGAGCGACGTCGTCGCCAAGGCCCTTCACCCGCTCTATGTGGCGCAGGTCGTCGCGACCTGCGCCACATAGATCTGGAGGTGCTCCGCGGCGCCCCTGATCTCGTCCATTACCGGCGCATCCTGCGTGCGCAGCGCCAGTGCGTCAGCCTGCCTCTGAACCAGGAGGTGCAGTCGCGGGCCGTCGAGGTGCAGAGGCAACTGGTCGGGCTCTCTCACCACCGTGGCATCGGGCCGAGCGACCTGCTGATCGCCGCCTGTGCCGAGGTGCATCAGGCGACGATCCTGCACTACGACCGGGCCTTCGACATCATCTCCGAGGTCACCGGGCAGCCCGCGCTCTGGGTGGTGCCGCCGGGCTCGATCCCCTGAGCCGGGAGCGGAACGACCAGGTCAGGCCGTGGGCACGACCTGGAAGCCCTCCGCGTAGTGGCCCTCGCCGAAGCCGGCCTGCTCGGCCCAGGCGGCGAAGCGGCCACGGACGAAGTCGACGAAGCCCTCGACGTGGGCGACCTGGCTGACGTGCGACTGCAAGGCCGCGAGCTTGCGGTCCATGACCGCGGTGACGTCCACCCAGTGGTTGGGGGTGGAGCCGCCGTTCAGCCAGACCTCCCTGACCGTCCACGCCTCCAGGCCCTCCTCGCGCAGCAGCTCCGGGAAGGCGTAGGGGTTGCGGGCGTCGGGGTAGACCGCGTCGAGCGCGGCCCCGCCCACGGCCCGGTGGTCGGGGTGGCTGGGGGCGACGAACTGGTAGTTGCGGTCGGGGTGGTGGGTGATGACCAGGTCGGGGCGTACCTGGCGGATCACCCGGGCGATGTCGCGCCGGAGGTCGAGCGAGGGCACCACCCGGCCGTCGGAGTAGCCGAGGAAGCGCACGTCCGTCACGCCGACGGCCTTGGCCGCGGCGAGCTGCTCGGTCCTGCGGAGCTCGGCCATGCCGGAGTTGTCGAGGGTGCGCTCGTTGCCGCCGGCGTCACCGTCGGTGACGAGCAGGTACGTGACCTCCACGCCCCGCTCCACGAACAGCGCCACGCTTCCTGCCGCCGCGAAGTCGACGTCGTCGGGATGCGCGGTCACGACAAGTACCCGGTTGATCTCGGCTTCCGCCAGCATGGCTTCCCTTCCTGGACCCTGTACGGAGGACAACCGGCACCCCGTCGAAGGCATTCCGGGCGCCGTTTGTCGGTGGCGCGTCTTAACCTAGGTGGGTGCCGACCCAAGTCTCTGTTGACCACCCCTTGCTCGACGGCCTCAACCCCCAGCAGCGCGAGGCCGTGATCCATCATGGCAGCCCCCTGCTCATCGTGGCGGGGGCGGGGTCGGGGAAGACGCGGGTGCTCACCCACCGCATCGCCTACCTGCTGGCCGAGCGCAACGCGCATCCGGGCGAGATCCTGGCCATCACCTTCACCAACAAGGCCGCCCGCGAGATGAAGGAGCGCATCGACAAGCTCGTCGGGCCGCGTTCCAAGGCGATGTGGGTGATGACGTTCCACAGCGCCTGCATGCGCATCCTGCGGCGCGAGGCCAAGCGGCTGGGCTTCCCGTCCAGCTTCTCGATCTACGACCAGGCCGACTCCCAGCGGCTGATGGCGATGGTCTGCAGGGAGATGGAGCTCGACCCGAAGCGCTACCCGCCGCGTTCGTTCTCGGCGCAGGTCAGCAACTTCAAGAACGAGCTGGTCGACTACGAGACCGCGCTCGACAGGGCGGGCTCCCACCTGGAGAAGACGCTCGCGCAGGCGTACAAGGCCTATCAGCTCAAGCTGACCGAGGCCGGCGCGATGGACTTCGACGACATCATCATGAACACGGTGACGCTGTTCCAGCTCTTCCCCGAGGTGGCCGAGCACTACCGGATGCGGTTCAGGCACGTGCTGGTCGACGAGTACCAGGACACCAACCACGCCCAGTACATCCTGATCCGCGAGCTGGTGGGCCATCCCGAGCTGCGCACCGCCGACGGCGACGTCGTGCGTCCGGGCGCCGACATGTCCGAGCTGTGCGTGGTGGGCGACGCCGACCAGTCGATCTACGCCTTCCGCGGCGCGACGATCCGCAACATCCTGGAGTTCGAGCGCGACTACCCCGACGCCCGCACGATCCTGCTGGAGCAGAACTACCGCTCCACCCAGAACATCCTGGCCGCGGCCAACGCGGTGATCGCGCGCAACGAGGGCCGCAAGCCGAAGAACCTCTGGTCCGACCAGGGCGACGGTCCCAAGATCGTGGGCTACGTCGCCGACAACGAGCACGACGAGGCCATGTTCGTGGCCCAGGAGGTCGACCGGCTCAGCGACGAGGAGGGCGTCAAGCCGAGCGAGGTCGCGGTGTTCTACCGGACCAACGCCGCCTCGCGGGTGTTCGAGGAGATCTTCATCCGCACCGGGCTGCCGTACAAGGTGGTCGGGGGTGTGCGCTTCTACGAGCGCAAGGAGGTCAAAGACCTGCTGGCCTACCTGCGGGTGCTGGCCAACCCGGCCGACGTCGTGTCGATGCGGCGCATCCTCAACGTGCCCAAGCGCGGCATCGGCGAGCGGGCCGAGGCCATGATCGAGGCGCTGTCCTCGCGCGAGCGCATCTCGTTCTGGGACGCGCTGCGCCGGGCCGACGAGGCGTACGGCATGGCGACGCGCTCGCTCAACGCGGTGCGCGAGTTCGTGGCGATGCTGGAGGAGCTGATCGCCAAGGCCGAGGGCGTGCCGCCGTCGACGCTGGCCGAGGAGATCCTGGTGGCCACCGGCTACCGCGCCGAGCTGGAGGCCTCCGAAGACCCCCAGGACGAGTCCCGCCTGGAGAACCTCAACGAGCTCGTCTCGGTGGCCTCGGAGTTCGAGGAGGCCAACCCCGAGGGCACGCTGGTGGAGTTCCTGGAGCAGGTGTCGCTGGTCGCCGACGCCGACCAGATCCCCGACGCCGACGGCGGGCAGGGCGTCGTCACGCTGATGACGCTGCACACGGCCAAGGGGCTGGAGTTCCCGGTCGTCTTCCTGACCGCGATGGAGGACGGCGTGTTCCCGCACGTCCGGTCGCTGGGCGAGCCGAAGGAGCTGGAGGAGGAGCGGCGGCTGGCCTACGTCGGCATCACCCGGGCGCAGAAGCGGCTCTACCTCACGCGGGCGGCGGTGCGCAGCTCGTGGGGATCGCCGTCGTTCAACCCGGCCTCGCGGTTCGTCAACGAGGTGCCGGGGCAGCTCATCGACTGGCGTACCGACCCCGAGAAGTCGGCCTGGAGCGCGGCGACGCGGCGGGAACCGGCCGCGCGGCCGGCGCCTAAGAGCGGCGGGTCGCGGCAGATCCTGTCGCTGACGCCCGGCGATCGGGTGACGCACGACAAGTGGGGGCTCGGCACGGTGGTGGCCGTGGACGGGGTGGCGGAGAAGACCAAGGTCAAGATCGACTTCGGCGCCGACGGGGAGAAGACGCTGCTGCTGGCGTACGCACCCCTGGAGAAGCTCTGACCCCTGGGGGTCGACGGGCGCCCACCCTCGACGGGGGCCGGGCGCCCGACGGCGTAGGGCTGATCGGTGCTCTGAGGCGCCGGGCCCTCGACAGCGGGGGGCGAGGCTCTGAGGAGCCGGGTCCCGGCGGCGGGTCGGGGGTGTGCGGCGCCTGGGTCGCGGTGGTGAGGGCAGGGCGCTTGGAGGTGGCCCTGCCGCTCCGCTTCCAGGTCAGGGCTTGAGGGCGCTGCCCTGCTTCCACTGGGTCCAGTTGAGCTGCCAGTAGCTCCAGCCGTTGCGCCAGTCGAGCTTGCGCTTGGTTCCGGTGATCTTGACGACGTCACCGCGCTGGGCGATGCCGTAGAACCACTTGGCGCCCTGCGGGGTGGCGCGCACGCAGCCGTGGCTCTGGTTGGAGCGGCCGAGGTACTGGTAGTAGCCGGCGCTCTGGTGCACGTACTCGCCGCTGTCGGAGATGCGCACCGCCCAAGGGATCTCCTCCTTGTAGTAGCGCGGGTCCTTGGGGTCGGTCACCCCCATCCAGGACGACGTCATCGTCTCGACGGACTTCTTGCCCATGGTGAGGTGCACGCCGCTGGTGGTGAGGTAGACGTCCACGCCGTTGCGCATGAGGCCGCCCCGGCCGGCGCTGATCGCGATCTTCTTGGCGATCTTGCCGTCCCGGTAGACCTTCATCTGGTGCCGGCGGGTGTCGACGACCGAGATGTTCGCGGTGCCGACGGCGAAGCGGCGGGTGACGTCCTCGGCCTTGTTGCCGGGCAGCTGGCTGAGGCGCGCGGTGAACAGCACCTTCTGGTGCGGCTTCCAGTACGTCTTCGTCCGGTAGATGACCTTGCGGGCCGACACCCAGCGCCAGGCGCCCTCGACCGGTTTGTCGGCCTGGACCTCCAGCAGCGCCTCCACGGCGGCCTTGTCCTTCACATCCCGGTCGAACGTGACGATGATCGGGAAACCGACACCGACTTTCTCCGCCGTCTCCGCCATGGGCGTGATGTCGGCGATGTCGAGCTTGACCTTCTTGGCCGGAGCCGCGACGTGGGCAGCCGCGGCGAGGCCCACGGAGGCGGTCGTCCGGACCGCCGGGGCCTGCGAGGCTGGCACGCCTTCTGCCGAACAGGCCGCAGCCGAGACCAGTGCGACCATGGCAAGCAACCGGGGGACGCGATTCAAGGGGGTTACTCCTGGATTATGTGCTTCTCCTTCCATGTGTGACTACTGAGACGCCTGATTCGTCTACCGATCGCCGTAACGACCTTGTAACGGTCCAGAAAGCAGGGTCAGACCAGGCGGCGCGCGGTGGCCCAGCGGGACAGCTCGTGCCGGTTGGAGAGCTGGAGCTTGCGCAGCACGGACGACACGTGCGTCTCCACGGTCTTGACCGAGATGAACAGCTCCTTGGCGATCTCCTTGTACGCGTAGCCGCGGGCGATCAGCCGCAGCACCTCGCGCTCGCGCTGGGTCAGCGAGTCGAGCTCGGGATCGATCGAGGGCGCCTCGGAGGAGGCGAAGGCGTCGAGGACGAACCCGGCCAGCCGCGGCGAGAAGACCGCGTCGCCGTCGGCCACCCGGCGGATGGCGTCGGTGAGCTCCTTGCCGCTGATGTTCTTGGTGACGTAGCCGCGCGCGCCGCCCCTGATGACGCCGATGACGTCCTCGGCGGCGTCGGAGACCGACAGCGCGAGGAAGCGCACCTGCGAGCCGGTGCTGAGGACGCGGCGCAGCACCTCCTGGCCGCCGCCGCCGGGCATGTGCACGTCGAGCAGGACCACGTCGGGCTGGTGCTCGGCGATGGCCTTGACAGCCGTCTCGACGTCCTCCGCCTCGCCCACGACCTCGATCGAGTCGCCCAGCTCCGCGCGTACGCCGGATCTGAACAGCCGGTGGTCGTCGACGATCAACACGCGTGTCATTGCTTGTCCACCTTCATCGTCAGCATCACTTCCGTGCCCTCGCCGGGCTCGGTGCGGACCCTGGCCGTGCCGCCGTGACGTTCCATTCTCCCGATGATGGACTCCCTGATGCCCATTCTGTCGAGGGGCACCGCCTCAAGGTCGAAGCCCTTGCCGCGATCCTTCACGAAGATGGTCACCTCCAAGCCCTCCACCTCCGCGTAGACGGAGATGGCCGGGCTCTCAGAATATTTGGCCGCGTTGACCATCGCCTGCCTGGACGCCTTGAGCATCGCCGCCAGCTTGCCCTGCGGATCGAGGTCGATGTCGCCGACGCAGACGACCTCGATGGGCACGCCGTGCGAGTCCTCCTCCTCGGCCGCGATCCGGCGTACGGCGGCGGCCACGGTGGCGTCGGCGTCCTGGGCGGGCTGGTAGAGCCAGTTGCGCAGCTCGCGCTCCTGGGAGCGGGCCAGTCGGGTGACCTCGCGGGGGTCGTGGGAGACGCGCTGGATGAGGGTGAGCGTGTGCAGCACCGAGTCGTGCACCATGGCGGCCACCTCGGCGCGTTCCTCCTGCCGGATGCGCTCGCGCCGTTCGAGCTGCAGCTCCTTCCACAGGCCGGCCAGCCAGGGCGCGGCGATGACCGCGATGCCGCCGACCACGACGACGGTGAACAGCAGACCGGGCCTGGCCTGGGCCAGCTCGCCCTGGGCGTACAGGAAGCCGGCCGCGCCGATGACGACCAACGTCACGCCGAGCAGCGTGCGCACCCGGTTGGTCCGGATGCTCTTGGTGGCCCCGCTGACCCAGTTCTTGCGGCGTTCGGGGTCGGCCTGCTGCCACAGGATGAGCGCGCCGATGCCGCCGACGGCGAACGGCAACATGCCGATCCCGCCCTTCGAGGCCCCGGTCAGCCAGCCGAACGCGGCCAGCGCCACGCCGATCGCGCTGAACGCGGCGAGCTGGCTCCAGTCGCGCTGCGGCGGCTGCCCCTCGTACGGCTCACGCGGAGTGATCATCCACAGCACGGCGTACGCCACCATGCCGACCCCGTCCACGACGCTGAGCAGCACGAACATCAGCCTGATCACGACGGGATCGAGGGAGAGCTGCGCCGCCAGCCCCTGGGCCACGCCGCCGAGCAGGCGGCCCTCCATGGGGCGGAGCATCCGGCGATAGGGTCGATCGCCGGTGGGCTCGGCAAGTGTCTTCTGGTCTGCCATAACATCGCCATCGTCACATGTCGCGGGCACTTCGGGCATCAGGGAACAACCCCCAGGGTCGAGTCAGGGGTCTCCCGGATGCGGCCACCCCGCCCGACGGTCCACGATGGTTCCATGACAGAAGCTCCGCCCAGGCAACCCGCCGCCCCGCCCCGGGAGCTGCGACGCAGCAGCGAGGGGCGCTTCCTCATGGGCGTCTGCGCCGGTCTCGGGCGGCACACCGGCATCGACCCCGTGGTGTTCCGCGTGGCGTTCGCCGTGCTCCTGCTCGGTTCGGGTATCGGGATCTTCCTGTACATCGCGGCCTACCTGCTGATGAAGGAGCCCAACGGCGGGCCGGGGATCATCGAGCAGTGGACCCGCCGCGACCTCGACGCCGAGGCCGTGATGGCGCTGCTCACGGCGGTGCTCGGGTTCGGCCTCGCGCTCAACCTCGCGACCGTCTGGCTCGACACCGGCACGCTGGTGGTCGGCGTGCTGCTGGCCGTCTCGCTGCTCGCGGCCCACTCCAGAGGCGTCGACCTGCTGGGCCTGGCCCGCTCGATGCCCGAGCGGCTCGGTCGCCGGCGCTCCCCCGACGCGGAGCCGCCCGCGCCGCCCTACGCGCCGCCCGCGTCCGCACCTCGGGTACGTCCCGCCGAACCCGGCTGGTCCGGCCTCGGCGACACCGTGACGGCCCACCCCGAGTCCCCGGCCCCGGCTCCGGCTCCGGCTCCCCGGCCGACGGCCGCCGCGCACGCCGAGGCCGTGGCCGCGCGGCTGCGGGCGATGTCCGCCGGCCGGCAGGCCGAGACACCTCGTACGGACCGGCCCGAAACCCCTGAAGCGGGACAGGCGGAGGCCGGCCGGGCCGAGATGTCGAAGATCGAGGCCGCACAGGCGATGGAGGCCGCCGGCGCCGTGACGGCGGAGCACCAGCTCCCCCGCGACGCGACCCGCCAGGCACAGACGCCCGGCACAGAGGCCCCTGAGGCCCCCGAGGCCCCGAAGACGCAGGTCGAGGCCCCGCAGCCGCAGCCGCGGCCGCAAGCCGAGGCTCAGGCGGCGTCGCGGCAGGAGCCGCCCGCCTACCGCCCGCAGCCCAGGACCGCGATCGACTACAGCGGCTACGGCGAGCCCTTCGCCCCGAAGGGCCCCTACCGCCCGCTCGACCCGGCCAGGCGGTCCGGCCAGTCGCCCTACGACCCCGCCCTGTACGGCCGCCCGGCCCCCGCCCCGGCCCCCCGGGCCCGGCGCCCCAAGTCGTTCATCGGGGTCATCACCATCTTGCTCGCGATCATAGTGGGAGGGATCGTCGTGGCGGTCCAGGCCAGGTCGGCCGCGGGCGTGAGCCCGACCATCGTCGGCGGCGCCGTGCTCATCACCATCGGCGCCGGTCTGCTCATCGCCGCCTGGTGGGGCCGCGGCGCCGGTCTCGTCGCGGCGGGCACCACGGTCGCGCTGCTGATCGGCGTGGGGCTGATGCTGGGCAGCCTGCCGCGCAACTTCGGCGACTCCACCTGGTACCTGACCAAGCCCTCTGAGGCGGGCAAGGTCTACGACGTCGGCGTCGGCGACGGCCGGCTGGACCTGACGGAGCTGAAGGCGCTGCCGGGGACGAGCCTGACGTTCGACGCCCGGGTCTCCGTGGGCGAGCTGACGGTGATCGTGCCGCCGACGGCCAGGGTCGAGGTGCACGCGATGAACAAGGTCGGCGACATCAAGGTCGACCAGTCGATCAGGGGCGGCGTGGACGTCAAGTTCGACAAGGTGCTGGAGCCCGAGGTCAGGTCCGAGGACGAGGAGTTCACGATCGTGCTGAACCTGCGGGGCGGCCTGGGCGACATGGAGGTGCGGCGTGGCGCGTGACGTCGAGCGGGTCCGGCGCCTGCACCGGACCGACTGGATGGCCCTGCTGAGCGGCACGTTGTTCGTGGTGCTCGGCATCCTGGTGGTGACCCGCGTGCTCACGGACGCGCTGCTCCTGGTCGGGCTGACCGTGGTGGGGCTGGCCTTCGCAGGGGTGGTGGCGATCATCGCTCGGGTGGTCCGCGGCAAGTAACCCTTGACCGGGAAAAACACCGGCGTAGTTTCGGGTGTGTCCGCCTTTCCCCCTGCTCCTGAGGGAGGACGTATGCCCCGAATCACCGTCACCGTCGACGGGATCAAGTACGAGGAGGACGTCGAGCCGCGGCTCCTCCTCGTTCATCTACTCCGTGAGCGGCTCGGCAGGACCGGCACCCCGGTCGGCTGCGACACCAGCAACTGCGGCGCCTGCACGGTGCTGCTCGACGGCAAGAGCGTGAAGAGCTGCTCCGTGCTCGCCGTGCAGGCCGACGGCGGCGACGTCGTCACCGTCGAGGGCCTGGGCGCGAACGGGTCGATGCACCCGATGCAGCGGGCCTTCCACGAAGAGCACGCCTTGCAGTGCGGCTACTGCACCCCCGGCATGGTCATGGCCGCGATCGACCTGGTCCGGGAGGACCCGGAGCCGTCGGAGGAGTCGATCAGGCACGGGCTGGAGGGCAACCTGTGCCGCTGCACGGGCTACTGCAACATCGTGCGCGCCGTGAAGCGCGGCGCGCAGGAGATGGGGCAGGCGGTGAGGACGCAGTGAGCGAGCTGAGCCCCGAGGCCGTCGCCGGGCAGATCGCCGGCAGCGGCCAGATCAACGAGCCGGCCGGCGTGCACGAGGTGGGCCGGCCGCGCCGGCGCAAGGAGGACGCCAGGCTGCTGACGGGGCGTACGCGCTGGACGGACAACCTTTCCCGGCCCGGCACGCTGCACGTGATGTTCCTGCGCAGCCCGATGGCCCACGCCCGGATCACCCGGGTGGACGTGTCGGCGGCCCGCGGCCTGCCCGGCGTGGTGGCCGCGTTCAGCGGCCAGGACTTCGCCGCCGAGCAGGGCAGCCTGCCGTGCGCGTGGCCGGTGACCGACGACGTCGTCATCCCCGACCACCCGCCGATGGCCACCTCCGAGGTCCGGTACGTCGGCGAGGCCGTGGCCTGCGTGGTCGCGACCGACCGGTACCGGGCGGCCGACGCGCTGGAGGCCATCGAGATCGACTACGAGCCGCTGCCCGCGGTGCTCGACATGACCGAGGCGCTGTCGCCGGACAGCCCGAAGGTGCACGAGGCGGGGAACCAGGCGTTCTCCATGAAGATCACCTCGGGTGACATCGACGCGGCGTTCGAGGGCGCCGCCGTCGTCGTGGACCGGACGTACGTGCAGCAGCGGCTCATCCCGACGGCCATGGAGCCGCGGGCGGTGCTGGTGGACACCGACGGCGACTCGTTCACGATGTGGACCTCCACCCAGATCCCGCACATCCTGCGCGTCATGCTCGCGGTGGTGACCGGCATCCCCGAGCACGACCTGCGGGTGATCGCCCCCGACGTGGGCGGCGGCTTCGGCTCGAAGTTGCAGGTCACCGCCGAGGAGGTGCTCTGCCTGCTGATGGCGCGCCGGCTGGGCCGGCCGGTCAAGTGGACGGAGTCCCGCTCCGAGGGCAACCTGACCGTGCACCACGGCCGCGACCAGCTCCAGCACATCCGGCTCGCGGCCGACGCCGACGGGCGCATCCGGGGGCTCCAGGTCGACCTGCTGGCCGACATGGGCGCGTACCTGATGCTGGTGACGCCGGGGGTGCCGCTGCTCGGGGCGTCCATGTTCAACGCGATCTACAAGATGGACGCCTACGAGTTCGGCTGCCGGGGCGTGTTCACCACCAAGATGCCGACGGACGCCTACCGGGGCGCGGGCCGTCCCGAGGCGACGTTCGGCATCGAGCGGACGATGGACGAACTCGCCGCCGAGCTGGGCCTGGACCCGCTGGAGGTGCGCCGGCGCAACTGGATCAGGCACGAGGAGTTCCCGTACACGACGATCTCGGGGCTGACCTACGACTCGGGCAACTACGAGGCGGCCACGGAGCGGGCGCTGTCGCTGTTCGGCTACGACAAGCTGCGGGCCGAGCAGGCCGACCGGCGGGACCGAGGCGATCCGGTGCAGCTCGGGATCGGGGTCAGCACGTACACGGAGATGTGCGGGCTGGCGCCGTCGAGGCTGCTCGGGGCGGCCAGGTTCGGGGCGGGCGGCTGGGAGCACGGCTCGGTGCGCATGTTGCCGACCGGCAAGGTCGAGGTCATCACCGGCACGTCCCCGCACGGCCAGGGGCACGTGACGGCGTGGAGCCAGATCGTGGCCGACGCGCTGGGCGTGCCGTTCGAGGACGTGCGGGTGCTGCACGGCGACACGGCCGTCGCGCACAAGGGCATGGACACCTACGGCTCGCGCTCGCTGGTCGTGGGCGGCATCGCCGTGCTCCAGGCGTGCGAGAAGGTCAGGGAGAAGGCCAGGAAGCTGGCCGCCCACATGCTGGAGTGCTCGCCCGACGACCTGGAGTTCGACGGCGGCGTGTTCAAGGTGCGCGGCACCGGGTCGGGCCGCACGATCCAGGAGCTGGCCTACGCCGCGTTCCAGGCGCACGACCTGCCCGACGGCGTGGAGGCGCGGCTGGACTCCGAGGCCACCTTCGACCCGGACAACTACTCCTTCCCGCACGGCACGCACCTGTGCGCGATGGAGGTGGACACCGAGACGGGCATGACCAGGATCCGCTCGTACGTGGCCGTGGACGACGTCGGCAAGGTGGTCAACCCGCTGATCGTCGAGGGCCAGGTGCACGGCGGCATCGCACAGGGCGTGGCGCAGGCGTTGTTCGAGGAGGCCGTCTACGACTCCGAGGGCAACCTGCTGACCGCGACCATGGCCGACTACCTGCTGCCGTCGGCGGCGGACCTGCCGTCGTTCACGACGGACCGCACCGAGACCCCTGCGACCGGCAACCCGCTGGGCGTCAAGGGCGTCGGCGAGGCGGGCACGATCGCCTCCACCCCGGCGGTGGTGAACGCGATCGTGGACGCGCTGCGGCCCTACGGCGTCGGCGACATCCGGATGCCGTGCACGCCCGAGCGTGTCTGGCGAGCGCTGGAAGGAGCGCGGCGATGATCCCCGCACCGTTCGACTACGTGCGTCCCGACTCGCTCTCGGCGGCCTGCGCGGAGCTCGCCGCCGACGAGGACGCCAAGGCGCTGGCCGGTGGGCAGTCGTTGCTGCCGTTGTTGCGGTTGCGGCTGGCGTATCCGTCCAAGCTGGTGGACATCGGGCGGCTGCCCGGCCTGAACGGCGTGCACGACCGGGGCGACCACGTCTTCATCGGCGCGCTGGCCACGCACGACGAGGTCATGCGGTCGCCGGTGGTGAACGCCGGCGCCCCGCTGGTGGCGCTGGCCACGGCCAGGGTGGCCGACCCCGCGATCAGGCACCGGGGCACGTTCGGCGGCTCGCTGGCGCACGCCGACCCGGCCGGTGACCTGCCGGCCGTGGTGCTGGCGCTGGACGGCGTGATCGTGGCCGCGTCGGCGCAGGGCGAACGGGAGATCCCGGCCGCCGAGTTCTTCGTCGACTACCTGGAGACGTCGCTGCGCGCCGGGGAGATCCTGGTCGGCGTGAAGGTGCCGAAGCTGGGCGAGGGCTGGGGCTTCCACTACGAGAAGTTCCACCGGACCGCGCAGTCGTGGGCGATCGTCGGCGTGGCGGCCGCGGTCAGGCGTGCCAACGGCTCGATCGCCGAGGCCAGGGTCGCGCTGACGAACATGGGCCCGACCCCGGTGCGCGCCCGCGCGACCGAGACCGCGTTGCGCGGCGTCGAGCTCGGCGACCGGGTGCGGCAGGCGTGCGAGGAGGCGGCGGAGGGCACCTCGCCCCCCGCCGACCTGCACGCCCAGCCCGACTACCGCCGTCACCTGGCCCGGGTGCTGACCCATCGGGCAGTGCGCACGGCCGCCGGGACTCCCTGAGTGAGGCGGGGGCGCCTCTTCCGGGCGCCCCCGCCCCGACGTAGTGTCGCAACCAACCTCGGAAGGAGCGGATCGATGGCGATGCGGTTCGAGCACGAGTTCACTGTCCCGGTTCCGGTCGAGCAGGCGTGGGCGGTGCTGCTCGACGTCGAACGGGTCGCGCCGTGCCTGCCCGGGGCGACGCTCGACATCTTCGAGGGCGACGAGTTCACCGGCCGGATGAAGGTAAAGGTCGGCCCGATCACCGTCACCTACCGGGGCTCGGCCAGGTTCGAGGACGTCGACAAGGATTCCCACACGCTCGCCATCCAGGCGTCGGGCAAGGAGGCCAGGGGCTCCGGCACGGCCTCGGCCACGGTCAGGGCGCGCATGACGCCGGCCGAGGGAGGCACGTCGGTGGCCGTGGAGACGACGTTCAACGTGACCGGGCGGCCGGCGCAGTTCGGGCGCGGGGTCATGGCCGAGGTCGGGGCCAAGCTGATCGACAGGTTCGCCGGCAACCTCGCCCAGCTCCTCTCCGAGCCCATGGTGGAGCCGGTCGCACCCCAGGAGCAGCCCCAGGAGGAGGAGCGGCACCTGAGCGCGGTGACCGTCCCCGAGCCGGACGTGCGGCCCGCGGGCACGCTGCGGACCTCGCGCACGCCCGACGAGGAGGCGCTCGACCTGATGGAGATCGCCGGGCAGCCGCTGCTCAGGCGGCTCGCGCCGATCGCGGGCGGCCTGCTGGCGCTCACGATCCTCATCTGGGTGGTTCGTCGCCTTATGCGCTGATTTTCAGCAAAAACCACATAAAGTCCGGTCACTTCCCGCTATCAGGGGGAAGTGCCATTCCCGCAGGTCATTTCTGGGGGGACATGGGCATGCCGGACTGCAGCGTCGTCGTGATCTCGTACAACGACGCGGCCCGTCTGCCCAGGGCCGTGCGTTCGGTGTTGCGGCAGACGTTGCGCGACCTGGAAGTGATCATCTCCGACGACGCGAGCACCGACGGCACGCCCGAGGTGGCCGCGCGGCTCATGGCCGAGGACCCGCGGGTGCGCTACCTGCGCAGGCAGAGCAACAGCGGCGGCTGCGGAGCCCCGCGCAACGACGGCATCGACGCGGCCAGGGCGCCGTACGCCATGTTCCTCGACAGCGACGACGAGCTGCCCAGGCACGCGTGCAAGAGCCTGCTCACCGAGATCGAGCGCACCGGCGCCGACTTCGTGTCGGGGCAGATCTCCCGGCTGTTCGAGCGGGACGGACGGCTGCGCCCGTACTACCCGTCGTTGTTCGCCCGGCGGCGGGTGGTCGAGGGCATCCGCGCGGAGCCCGAGCTCTTCCTCGACTCCTTCAGCACCAACAAGCTCTACAACGTCGCCTGGCTGCGCGACAACGTGCTGCGCTTCCCCGAGGACATCCACTACGAGGACCACGTCTTCGCCACCGAGCTGTACGCGCTGGCCCGCCGGTTCGCGATCGTGCCGTGGGTGGTCTACCACTGGCACCGGGCGAGCTCGAACGAGTCGATCTCGCTGAGCATCGACGAGATGGACAACGTGCGGCAGCGGGTGATCGCGGCCCGGCTGAGCGACGACATCCTGCGCGGCTACGGCGCCCAGGACCTGGTGCCGCACCGGCAGTACCGGTTCCTGCGGCAGGACCTGCGGGTCTACCTCAACCCGCTGCCCGCGCGCGACCCGGTGTGGGTCAAGGAGTTCGCCTCGGTCGTGCGGCCGTACCTGGAGGAGATCCCCGGCGCGGTGTTCGACCGGATCGAGCCGATGGACCGGGTCTGCTGCCGGCTCATCCTGGACGACCGGATCGAGGACCTGCGGGTGGCGGCCGGCTCGCTGACCGGCCCCCGGGCCGCGCCGCGGGCGGCCGTGCAGGTGGACGGGCGCACGTACTGGGGAACCACGGCCGCGCCGGGGCTGGACATCACCGCGCTGCGCCTGGCCGAGCTGCCCTACACCGACTCCCGGCTGCGGCACGAGGTGACCGGCCTGGCCACGAACGGCGAGCGGGTGCGGATGACCGTACGCACCTACGACCCGTTCGGCGTGCTGCCGGCCGAGTGGGACGCCTTCCTGGAGGCGGGCCGGGAACGGGTGCCGATCCAGCCGGTCCCCTCGGGCGACGGCGGCTACGTCAGCCAGGTCGTCTTCGCGCCCTGCGGCAGGAGCGACCCGCGCATCGGCTTCCGGCGCCGCTCCGACGGCCACGTCACCACCGACCGGCTGATCGTGGACCCCAACCTGGAGCCGATCGAGCTGCCCGGCTGCACAGTGAAGGCCGAGGGTTACGCCGCCTACCTGTGCGTGCGCACGCACTCGCGCACCCGCTCGGCGCTGCGGCGGGCGCGACGGCTGCTGCTCAGGAAGCTCAACACGCCGCGTGCCAAGCTGCGCGCGTACAAGCTGCTGATCAGGGTGGTGCCGCGGCGTGACGACCTCGCCCTGTTCGAGTCGGACGTCGGCAAGGGCTACAACGGCAGCCCCCGCGCCATCTACGAGGAGGTGCGGCGGCGCGGCCTGCCGATCGAGGCGGTCTGGTCGGTCGCCAAGGGCCGCAAGAACTTCCCCGCCGACGTGCGGCTGGTCCGCCGGGGAAGCTGGCGCTACCTGTGGACGATGGCCCGCGCCGGGATCTGGGTGGACAGCCACGGCTTCCCGCTGGACTACCCCAAGCCGCCCGGCACCCGCTACCTGCAGACCTGGCACGGGCAGGGCATCAAGTCGATCGGCTTCGACGCGCCCGACCTGCGCGGCGACTTCGACCGGCCGCGCGAGCAGTGGCGGGCCGCCGTCGCCCGGTGGGACGCGCTGGTCTCGCCGAGCGCCGAGTTCTCGCGGGTGTTCCTGCCCTCCAACGGCTACGACGGCAAGGTCTACCGGTGCGGCACCCCGCGCTGCGACGCGCTGGTGCGGGCGGAGGCGGCCGGCGACGTGCGGGCCCGGCTGGAGATCCCGCCGGGGCGCAAGGTCCTGCTCTACGCGCCCACCTACCGCGACCGGGACAGGACGAGCGGCCGTTCGGTACGCGCCGACCTGGACCTCATGGCCGCGGAGCTGGCCGGCGAGTGGGTGGTGGTGCTGCGCACGCATCCGGTCGAGAAGTACGACCCGCCCGAGCGGCTCAGGCACTTCGTGCGGCCGGCCGCGTCCTATCCGGAGATCAACGACCTGATGCTGGCCTCCGACGCGCTGCTGACCGACTACTCGTCCGTGATGTGCGACTACGCGCTGACCGGCCGGCCGATGGTGTTCCTCATCGACGACTGGGACGACTACCGGCTCTCCGAGCGCGGCGTCTACCACGACCTGCCCGCCATCGCCCCTGGCCCGTGCGTGACGACCACGGCCGAGCTGGTGGACGTGCTGCGGAACCTGCCCGAGGTGCACGCCGCCTTCGCCGCCAAGTACGCCGCCTTCCGCGCCCTGTGGTGCGCCGACGAGCACGGCGACGCCTCCGCCCGCATCGTGGACGACTTCTTCGAAGGGCGCACGCGATGACCGTCGTCTTCGCCTGCCTGGACGCCGACACGCTCGGCGGCGTCCAGCGGGTCACCCACACCCTGGCCCAGGGCCTGGCCGAACGCGGCCACGAGGTGCACGTCGTCGGCCTGCACCGCGCCGCCGCGCCCTTCCGCTACGTGGACCGGCCGCTCTACCGGCAGCACGTCGTGGGCGGGCCGCTCGGCGAGCAGGGCCCGCTGGCCAGGCGGCTGGCCGACCGCAGGGTGAAGGAGCTGCTGCGCGGCGTGCGCCCCGGGTACGCGGTGCTGACGTCGCCTTCGGTGGTGACCAGGCTGTCAGGGCTGCTGCCCGCCGGGTTCCGCTCGATCGGCCAGTACCACGGCTCCTACGACCACGCCCGCGACTGCTGGCACCTGGCCTCGATCAAGAAGCACTACCCCGACCTCGACCAGGCGCTCTTCCTCAGCGACGACGACGCCTGGGCCTTCTCCGAGCACGCCCTGCTGCCCAACGCCTGGACGCTGCCCAACCCGCTGGGCGCCTGGCCGCGGGAGACGTCGGCGCTGGACGTGCCGCGGGTGCTGGGCGTGGGGCGACTGGAGGGCGTCAAGCGGTTCGACCGGCTGATCAGCGCGTTCGCCCGCGCCGAGCCGCCGCCGTCCTGGGAGCTGCATCTGATCGGCGACGGCGCGGAACGCGAGCGGCTGCGGGCGCACGCGGCCCGGGAGGGCGTCGCGGACCGGGTGGTCTTCCGCGGCCTGGTGCCCGCTCACCGGATGCGGGAGGAGTATCTGAACGCCTCGCTGGTGGCGCTGACCAGCGAGCACGAGGGCCTGCCGGTCGTGCTGCTGGAGGCGTGCGCCCACGGGGTTCCGTCGGTGGCCTTCGACGTGTCGGGCGGCGTGCGCTCGGCGGGCCCGGTACGGGTGCCGCCGGGGGACGTGGACGCGTTCGCCGCCGAGCTGGCCGCGCTGATGGGGTCGGCGCAGGAGCGGCGGCGGCTGGGGGCCGCCGCCCGGGCACGGGCCGAGGCGTTCCGCCTCGACCACGTGCTGGACCGCTGGGAGCGGCTGTTCGCGCACATCCAGCGCTAGACGGTCACCTCGGGACGCTGCTGCGGGATGCCGGCCAGCGACTTCTGCGTGGAGGTGAGCAGCGCGCCGACCGGGCTGGGCTCGCGCAGCCGGTTGAAGCGGTCGCGCATGGCCTTGCGCGACCGGCTGGCCTTGCGCTTCTGCATGGTCTTCTGGCAGGCCGTCAGGTGCTCCTTGGCCGGCCTGGGCGCGCCGGTCAGCTCGTAGCCGTTGGCCTGGAGGCGCTCGCCGAGGACCTGCTCGCAGAGCGCGATCTCCCAGTCGTCCAGGCGGTTGGCCCAGCTCCCGACCCGGCTGCGGGTGACCTCGCGGTGGGTGTTGCTGTGCCAGACCTTGTGCTGCGGGACGGCCTGGACGGCGGCCTCGCGGGGGGAGATCATCGACGGCGCGAAGTCCTCCTCCAGGAAGTGGCAGAGCTTCTTCATCTCGGTCATCGGGTCGTCGGTGAGGTCTTCGTAGCGCAGCTCGTAGTAGGTGTCGTCGGGCAGCGTGCGCCGCAGCCGCTCGCCGGCGTCGATGGCCTCGGCCCACGTGGAGATCGCGTGGAAGGAGTCCAGCGTGTACCAGGGCATCTCCTTCAGCGAGGCCACGCAGTCGCGGCCGTCCCTGATCAGGTGGATGAACTGGGCGTCGGGGAAGAGGCGCAGCAGCAGGTCGGTCTGCTTGACGTAGCTGGGCCTCTTGTCGCCCCAGCGGGCCTTGTCGAAGCGGTCGGCGTACATGCGGAAGGCGGTGCCGATGACCGAGCCGAGCGAGCCCGGCCCCTCCACGGCCTGCCGGATGAACTCGTCCTTGTCGATCTTGAGCTCGCGGAACTTCGTGCTGCGGTCGGTCGCGATCCACTGCGCCAGTGCCTTGCGCCGCTGGGGGACCCGCAGGTCGCCCCATGTGCGGCGCCGGTAATAAGCGGGAACGAGGAAGCGCGTCTCCGGCGGCACCGCCATGCGCGGGTGCGAGTGGAGCATGAGCTGGAGCATCGTGGTGCCGGACCGCGGGCATCCAATGACGAAGACTGGCCGGTCGGACATTTCGTACTAACCCCCGAAAACTTAGACGAGAACGTGCTCTCGGCTCTCCTGGGAGGGCACGCTGTGCCTGCGCGTGAAGAGCCACATCCGGTAGACAAGGAAGATCTCGTTGGCCAGGAGCAGGACGCCGGCGGCCATGGCGAGCGGGATCAGCGCCCACGCCCCCGCGAGCGGCGCCACCACGAAGACCGCCGCGTGGAACTCGATGCCGCTGATCAGGTGCGAACGCACCCGGTGCCTGGCCAGGAACCTGTTGAGGCGCCTGAAGAAGGAAGGCAGCCGCCGCCTGCGGCCGCCGGGGCGCGGACCGCGCTCCACGAGCAGGTGCAGGTCGAGGTCCGCGGGCGCACACTCCAGCGGGACGGTGTCCTCGCCGGGCAGCTCCGGCTCGCCCCGCTCCTCCCTGACCGCCTCGCGCACCCGCTTCATCTGCGGGGCGTTGACGTACCTGAACAGGTCGAGCACGGCCACCGCCGCGCCGAGCACCACGTACCGGACATCGTCCGTCAGGACGTACTGCCCGTACGCCAGCCCCCCGGCACACAGGACGACCCTGACCCGGTCCCCCACGTAGTCCAGCCAGAGGCCGAAGGGCGTCCCCGTGCCCTTGAGCCGGGCTATCTTGCCGTCCACGCAGTCGATGGTGAAGCTCAGGTAGAACATCAGGGCGCCGGCGACGAGCTGGTCCAGCGCGAAGCAGGCCGCTGACACCATGCCGAGGACCAGCGAGAACACCGTGAGCCCGTTGGGCGTGATCCGGGTGCGGTTGGCGACGGGAAGGGCGACCCGGCAGGCGACCGGATCCACGAAATACACGGTCCACCAGGAGTCTCTCCGCTTGCGTGTCTCGTAGACGTCATCCAGCGAATAGGTCCTCATGGATCCCAGCATGGCTACGGAACGCCGTCTGACGATTACTGTCTGGAACTACTGGGGCATGTCCATGCCGCTTCTTGACCAACCCTGCAGGGAAAACCGCCACGCACCGTGCGCGTCTCCGTCCCGGAACGAGCCCTTGAGCACGAGCCCGCGGGTCTCGGCCTTGACCAGGAGCCGCCAGGTCGGGCCGCCGCCTTCGAGCGCCCTGGGGTCGATGTCGGCCACCACGCCGTGGCGGCCGGCGCGCCGGACCTCCAGGGGCACCCGGCGGCGTCCGTCGCTCAGCCACACGTTGACCTTGCCCACCTTGCGCTCGACCCGGTGGATGGCCACCTCGCCGCGCAGGCGGTACGCGGCGCCCGTCCAGGAGCAGTCGTCCACCCTGGCGATCAGCTTGAGCTCGTCGCGGGCGTCGTAGACGTCGTCGGGGATGCCGAGCCGCCGTCGCCGCCGGAAGTAGGGGTAGTCGCCGTACCAGTTGACGGTGCGGAAGCCGCGGGGGCGCACCCGGGTGCCGTCCACGCGGCTGCGCCGGAAGTCGCGGACCGCGCGCAGCTCGTCGATCATGCCGCGCCGGACGAGGTGCAGCTCCAGGCGGCGCAGCGAGGGCGCGCCGGCCAGCGCGCGGGGGCTCAGCTCGTCCAGCCAGGCGTCGGCCAGCCCCAGCAGCGGCACCAGATCCTCGCCCGCCTCCCGCGCCGACTCCAGCGCCTGGAACAGGAAGACGATGTCCTTCTCCAGCACCAGGGCGTCGAACTCGGGCAGCAGCTCCGGCGCGCCGTCGTCCAGGAAGGCGCGCACGGCGCGGATGGCGGTCAGGCGCTCGTGCAGGTTGGGCAGCTGCGAGCGGCGTTGCGTGATCGAGGTCTCCCCCTCGTCGCGCCGGCGCCAGTGGTAGACGACGTCGTCCACCATGTCGACGCTGGTGGCCAGGACGTGGGCCTGCATGGCGACCGGCACGTCCTCGTAGATGCCGGCGGGGAAGCGCAGGCCGTGCCGCCGCCAGAAGTCGGCGCGGTAGACCTTGTTCCACACCGTACGGTCCCTGACCAGCACCTTCTTGTCGGTGATGTGGGTGCACAGCACGGGCCGCCGGAAGACGCGCTCGTGCAGGATCGAGTCCTCCAGCACGCCGTCCACCATGCGCCTGACCGCGCCGCACGCCAGGTCGGAGCCGGTCTCCCCGAGCTTGGCGATCAGCACCTCGTACGCGTGCGGCGGCACGACGTCGTCGCTGTCGGCGAAGGCCAGATAGGTGCCCCTGGCCCGCCTGACGCCCTCGTTCCGGGCCGGCCCCGGCCCCAGGTTCTGCTGCTCGATCAGCGTGAAGCGGGGATCTCGGGCCACGAAGTCGTCGGCCAGCCGCCGGCTGCCGTCGATCGAGCCGTCGTCGACCATGATGACCTCGAAGTCCTCCATGGTCTGGGCGGCCAGCGATTTCAGGCACTCCGTCAGGTACGGCTCCACGTTGTGGACCGGGACGACGACACTGAGCAGGGGGATCATGACGCTCCTTGGCTTTCGTGGAAGGCGGTCGAGGGCAGCATGCCGTGGCCGCCTCGCCTGTTCCGCGTTCGATGCCCGTCCCTGATGAGCTCTTTACCTGGCATCGAATCCGCTACGTTGTGCAATGAGTCGAGCACGAATGGTAGGGGGAGCGGTGCTGAGACGCGTCCGGGACGATGATCTGCCCGTTATGCGCCACTGGCGCAACCATCCGAAAGTGCGCGCCGCCAGCTTCACCGGCCACGAGATCTCCGAGGACGAGCACGCCCGCTGGTGGGCCGCCGTCCGCGCGGACGCGACCAGGCAGGTGCTGATCTACGACCACGCCGGAACCGGCGCGGGGGTCGTGACGTACTCGGAGCTCGGCGGCGACAGCGCCTACTGGGGCTTCTACCTCGACCTCGACGGCCTCGAACGGTCCGGCGCGGTGCTGAGGGCGTGGGTGGGCCTGGAGCGGGCCGCCATCGACCACGCGTTCGGCCCGCTCGGGCTGACGACCCTGCGCGGCGAGGTGCTGGCCGACAACGAGCCGGTACGGCGGCTGCACAGGCGCTTCGGGTTCGCCGAGGTCGCGACCTACCGGATGCCGGTCGACGGGGTGCCGCGCGAGGTCGTCGCCGTCCAGCTGACCAAGGAGGAGCAAGGATGATGTCCATCGGAGGGCGGACGATCGGGGCCGACCGGCCGCCGTTCGTGATCGCCGAGATGTCCGGCAACCACAACGGCAGCCTGGAGCGGGCCCTCGCCATCGTCGACGCAACGGCGGCCGGCGGCGCGCACGCGCTGAAGCTGCAGACCTACCGGCCCGACACGATCACCGTCGACGCCGACGGCCCCGCCTTCCGCGTGGGCGACGGGCACGCGCTGTGGGGCGGCGAGAACCTCTACCGGCTGTACGAACGCGCCCACACCCCCTGGGAGTGGCACGAGCCGATCTTCGAGCGGGCCCGCGAGCACGGCCTTCTGGCCTTCTCCGCGCCCTTCGACCCCACGGCCGTGGAGCTGCTGGAGAAGCTCGACACGCCGGCGTACAAGATCGCGTCGTCGGAGATCGTCGACCTGCCGCTGATCAGGCTGGCCGCCTCCACCGGCAAGCCGCTGGTCATCTCCACCGGCATGGCCACGGCGGGCGAGATCGAGGCGGCGGTGACGGCGGCCCGCGAGGCGGGCTGCACGCAACTCGCCGTGCTGTCCTGCACCGCCTCCTACCCCGCCTCCCCCGCCGAGAGCAACCTGCGCTCGCTGCCGCTGCTGGCCGCGCTCACCGGCGCCGAGGTCGGCGTCTCCGACCACACCCCCGGCATCGGGGCCGCCCTGGCGGCGGTCGCGCTGGGCGCGTGCCTGATCGAGAAGCACGTGACGTTGTCGCGGGCCGACGGCGGCGTCGACGCGGCCTTCTCGCTGGAGCCGCCCGAGCTGGCGGCGCTGGTGGAGGAGAGCGAGCGCGCGTGGCAGTCGCTGGGCCGGCCGGTGCTCGGGCCGCGCGAGTCCGAGCGCGAGGGCCTGCGTTTCCGCCGCTCGCTCTACGTGGTGCGCGACGTACGCGCGGGCGAGGCGGTGACCAGGGAGAACGTCCGGTCGATCCGCCCCGCCGGCGGCCTGCCCCCCGACGCCATCGACGAGGTGACCGGCCGCCGCTTCACCCGTGACGCGCCCCTCGGCACGCCGCTGACCTGGGACCTCATCTGACCCACAGGTCGAGGAAGGCGTCGGCGACGCGTTCCCTGCCCTTGCCGTCGACCAGCCCGCCGCCCCGCCTGCCGTGCTCCTCCCGCAGCGCGGGGTCGGCGAGCAGCCGGGCGAGCACGCCGACGGCCTCGGCGTCGGCCGCCCGGCCCAGCCCCGCGGCCACCCCCCGGCCCACCAGCGCCCGGTAGCCGGCGAGCTGGTTGTCGGCCACCCAGCTCAGCGCCGTGGGCACGCCGAGGTGCAGCAGCTCCCAGATGGCCGACCCGGCGGCGGTGACCACGAGGTCGGCGGCCGCCATCAGCTCGGGCAGGCGGTCGGTGGGCGGGATGACGGTGATGCCCTCGCCCGCCTCGAACGGCTCCGGGCTGACCAGCGTGGCCTGGAACGGCACGCCCGTGCAGGCCAGCGCCTCCGCCCAGGCGGGGGCCACGCCCGCGCTGTCGGTGCCGCCGAAGAAGCACAACACCCGCGGCACCGGCCCCGGCTGCCGCACCCTGCGCCGCCCCCGGACGCTGTCGCGCAGCAGCGCGTACCGGGTGCCGGCGAGCCGCCAGGAGTCGCGCGGCAGCGGGAAGGGCCGGTCCTCGGCGCCGAGGTTCTGGTCGAGGTAGAGGTCGGCCTCCTGGCCCAGCGGGTCGCCGTCGACGATCGCCAGCACCGGGAAGCCCGCCGCCCGCAGCGCCCCGCCGGTGCCCTCGGGCAGCTCGTAGGAGTCCAGCACCACGGCGTCGAGCCGCAGCTCGCACGCCAGCGCGGCGAGCCGGTCGGGCCGCCCGGGGGCCGCCACCAGCGGCAGGCCACGGCTCCTGAGCTGGTCCATGGCCCATTCCGAACCGGAGACCGCGCCGAGGAAGATCACCTCGACGCCCCGCGCGCACAGCTCCTCGGCCAGCGCCACGCACCGCACCAGATGTCCGGCCCCACTCCCCGCCGCGGCGTCGCAGCGCACGCCCACCCGCCCGCTCATGCGTCCTGCAGCTCCTTCTGGCGCACGTGGGCGTTGAGCTCGCAGACCTCGGGCCGGGCCCGCAGCCAGCTCACCAGCGTGCGCACCGGGACGCAGGCGTCGCCCAGCTCCTCGACCACGCGGGCGATGAGCCGCCAGTCGTCCTCGGTGTCGAGGGTGACCCGCAGGTCGTCGGCCGCGGGCTGGTGGGCGAGGCCGAGCAGCCGCGACTCGCCCGGGTGCGCGTAGACGTAGGAGGTCACGTGGGTGCGGTGGAAGCCGGTGGCCTCGGCGGCGGCGCGCTCCAGGGCCGCCCGGCCGACGATCTCCACGTCGAGCCCGCGCGGCAGCGTCCTGGCCAGGCTCGTGCTGAGGTAGTCGAGGCCCGGGACCGCGCGGAAGACCAGCGCCGCCTCCCTGACCACGACGGGGTCGAGCAGCGGGCAGTCGGCCGTGAACCGCATCACCGCCTCCGCCTCCCGGCCGGCCAGCGCCTGCATGAACCGGGTGAGCACGTCGTCGACGGGCCCGCGATGGCAGGCCACGCCGAGCCGGTCGCACTCGGCCGCCACCGCGTCGTCGGCGGCCTGCGTCGTCGTGGCCACCACGAGGTCGTCGAGCGCCCGCGACTCGCGCGCGGCGCGCACGACCCAGCCCAGGACGGACCGCCCCCCGAGGTCGCGCAGCACCTTCCCGGGCAGCCGAGTGGAGCCCATCCGAGCCTGGATGATTCCGACAATACGCATCAAAATCACATTCCCCCGTGTGACCATACGTGGTTGATCGATCGCGCTATGCTACCGGCCTGCTCCAACGACCACAGTTCGTCAGCGCGATTTTCAGGGGGCCGCGTGAGCATTCTCAGTGGATCGTCCATTCTGATCACCGGAGGCACGGGGTCGTTCGGGAAGGCGTTCATCCGCCACGCGCTCGACTCGCTCGGGGTGCGCCGCCTGGTGGTCTTCTCCCGCGACGAGCTCAAGCAGTACGAGCTCAAGCAGCTCTTCCGCGACGACGACCGCCTGCGCTGGTTCATCGGCGACGTCCGCGACCGCGACCGCCTCACCCGCGCCATGCACGGCGTCGACCACGTCGTCCACGCCGCCGCGCTCAAGCAGGTCGACACCGCCGAGTACAACCCGTTCGAGTACGTCCGCACCAACGTCGCCGGGTCCCAGAACGTGGTCGAGGCGGCCATCGACTGCGGCGTGCGCAAGGTCGTCGCCCTGTCCACCGACAAGGCGTCCAGCCCGATCAACCTCTACGGCGCCACCAAGCTGGTCGCCGACAAGCTGTTCGTCTCGGCCAACCACTACGCCGCCGCCCACGAGACCCGCTTCGCCGTCGTCCGCTACGGCAACGTCGTGGGCAGCAGGGGCTCGGTGGTGCCGTTCTTCCTGCGGCTGGCCGAGCAGGGCGGCAGCCTGCCGATCACCGACAAGCGCATGACCCGGTTCTGGATCACCCTCGACCAGGCCGTGCGGTTCGTGGTCGACTCCTTCGACCTCATGCAGGGCGGCGAGCTCTACGTGCCGCGCATCCCCAGCATGCGCATCACCGACCTGGCCGAGGCGCTGGCCCCCGACAGCCCGGTCTACGAGATCGGCATCAGGCCGGGCGAGAAGCTGCACGAGGAGATGATCGGCCCCGACGACGGCCGCCGCACCCTCCGCCTGGCCGACCGCTACGTCGTCCAGCCCACGATCGCGACCTGGGGCTACCAGGCGCCGCAGACCGGCGAGCTGCTGCCCGAGGGCTTCTCCTACCGTTCCGACACCAACGACCGGTGGTTGTCCGTGCGCGACCTGCGTGACATGGTGGCCGGCTGATGCTGCCCTACGGACGGCAGTCCATCATCGAGTCCGACATCGAGGCGGTGGCTGAGGTGCTGCGCGGCGACTGGCTGACCACGGGCCCCGCGGTCCGGCTGTTCGAGGACGAGCTGGCCCGCTGGACCGGCGGCGTGCCCTGCGTGTCGGTCACGTCCGGCACGGCCGCGCTGCACGTCGCGTACGTGGCGGCCGGCGTCGGCCAGGGCGACGAGGTGATCACCTCGCCGCTCACGTTCGTCGCCACGGCGGCCACGGCCGTGCTGCGCGGCGCGCGGGTGGCCTTCGCCGACGTCCAGCCCGACACCGGCAACATCGACCCCGACTCGGTCGCCGCGCTGGTCACCCACCGCACGAAGGCCGTCACCGGCGTCGACTACGCGGGCCATCCCGCCGACTACGACGAGCTGCGCACGGTCGCCGAGCGGGCCGGCGCGGTGCTGGTGGCCGACGCGGCCCACTCGATCGGCGCGTCCTACAAGGACCGGCCGGTGGGGTCGGTGGCCGACCTGACGACGTTCTCGTTCTTCCCCACCAAGACCGTCACGACCGCCGAGGGCGGCGCGGTGGCGGTGGCCGACCCCGGCCGCCTCGAACGGGCCGCCCGGTTCCGCGACCACGGCCTGGTCCGCGACCCGGCCGGGCAGCGCGACCCCGGCCACGGCGGCTGGCACCAGGAGGTGCACGAGTTCGGCCTCAACTACCGGCTGCCCGACGTGCTCTGCGCGCTGGGCGTCAGCCAGCTGCGCCGCCTCGAACGGTTCCGCGCCCGCCGCGCCGAGCTGGTCGCCCGGTACGACACGCTGCTGCGCGACGTGCCCGGCCTCACGCTGCCCGGCCGGCGGGCCTACGTCACGCCGAGCTGGCACCTCTACCCCGTCCGGGTGCGCGACGGCCGCCGCCGGGAGGTCTACGACCGCATGCGGGCCGCGGGCATCGGCGTGCAGGTCAACTACATCCCGGCGTACTGGCACCCGGTGTTCGAGGACCTCGGCTACCGGCGTGGGCTGTGCCCGCGCGCGGAGGCGTACTACGCCGAGGAGCTGTCGCTGCCGCTGTTCGCCGACCTGACCGACGGCGAGCAGGACCTCGTCGTCGAGACCCTCACCTCGATCCTCACCGGATGAGCCCGGCCCTCAGCGTTCGGCCAGCAGCAGGCAGCCGTCCTCGCTGCGGTCGATGAGGAAGCGCCGGTCGTCCACGGTGGCGACCTGGCGCCCGGCCCGCCGCACGAGCGGGCGGATGGGCCGGCCCTGGTCGATGACCACCTCCCACCACGACTCGCGGCCGACGCTCTCGTCGATGCCGGCCAGCGGCACCCGCGCCGAGAAGTCCTGGCCGGCCAGCGCGACGGGGAAGTACATCTCCTCGCCGTCGCTCTTGCGCCGCAGCCGCACCACCGGCTCGCCGTCGCCGAGGTCGTTGATCCGGCCCGAGAACACCAGGTCGCCGTCGTCCACGCGGCACTCGCCGATGAGCGCCTGGGCGTTGCGCAGCCGCAGCCCCCACCCGCCCTTGGAACCGCGCGCCGGCACCAGCCACACGCCCGACCTGCGGCGCGGCGCGGGCACCTGCGGCGGCAGCCAGCGCGGCCCGGCCACCCTGGCGTCGAGCCTCAGCCCGTGGCCCCTGAGCTGCACGCGCAGGTCCCAGTGGCCGCGACGAGCGAGCTGGACGGACGTGAACACCGCGGGATCGACCGCGAACGCGAACGGGAAGGCGTGCTCGGGCGCCTCGACGCCCTCCTCCAGCTCGACGGTCTCCCAGACCGGGGCGCTCTCCTCGTCCGACAGGCGGATGATCTCGCCGGTCGCGCGTTCGGCCAGCCAGGCGCGCAGGCGCACCCGGCGCAGCGCGCCGGCGTCGAAGCGGCCCAGCGCGGCCCGGCCCGCGCCGGTCAGCACGCCGTCGCGCCACTCCAGCGACACCAGGCGGGCGGTGAGGGCCAGCTCCCCGGAGACCTCCGACAGGTGCGCCGGGATCGCCGGGTGGCGGCCGTACCAGCGCCTGCGCAGCAGGCCCGCCGGTCTGACGCGGGGTTGCAGCCGGCCCTCGCGGGCCTGCTCGTGCACCCCGGCCAGCTCCTGCAGCCGCCGCCGGTGCAGCAGGTGCACCTGGATCCGGTGCTCGAACGGGGCGCTCAGCCAGGACTCGCGGGACACGCCGTCGAGGTAGCGGACCATCAGGTCGAGCAGCTCGGGCCGCATCCCCGTCGTGGCGGCCGCCTCGACCGCCACCGTCATGTCGATGTCGAGCGTGTCGCGGTCGAAGTCGGGCTTGAGCCCCGGCGCGTCGCGGGCCAGCAGGTCGGCGGTCTGCAGCACCGACAACATCCGGTCGCGCAGGTTGCCCGGCTCCAGGCGGCACTGGGTGATCGAGGAGCCGGGCTCGTCACGCTGCCGCCAGTGGTAGACGACCTTGGACAGCACGTCCACCGAGCGGGCGCCCACGTGGGCGGCCATGGCGACGGGCTGGTCCTCGTACATGCGCTCGGGGAAGCTCAGGCCCAGCCGGTCCCAGAAGGACCGGCGGTAGACCTTGTTCCACAACATGCGGTCGCGGATCAGCAGCGGGTGGCGGGTGATGTGGGTACGCCGCATCGGCGTCGCGAACGCCTCCCGATGGGCCCAGGAGGGGATGAGCAGGTTGCGGTAGAGCCGCATGACGTTCCCGCAGGCCAGGTCGGAGCCCGTGGACTCCAGCGAGGACACCAGCCGCTTGAACGCCTCCCGCGGCACGGTGTCGTCGCCGTCGACGAAGGCCAGGTAGCGGCCGGTGGCCTGGGTCAGGCCGACGTTGCGGGCCTTTCCGACGCCCTGGTTGGGCTGCCTGATGAGACGGATCCGGGGATCGGCCGCCTGCCTGGACTCGACCTCGGCGCACCCGTCGTCGCGGCTGCCGTCGTCGACGCAGATGACCTCCAGGTCGGACATCGTCTGGCCGGAGATGGAGTCCAGGCAGGGGCCGATGTACTTCTCGACGTTGTGGAACGGGACGATCACCGAAAGAACCGGCACATGCACTCCTCAGCGTTGTCGTCGGCTCGTCAGCCGGACAGCAGTCGGAAGACCCGGCGGGCGACCTTGCGCGGGCGGGCCAGACGGCGGGAGAGGCGGTACCCGAGCGTGCGCCGGTAGGCGGCGGTCTTGCGCTGGGTCCTTCTCAGCTTGGACCTGGCCCGCACCAGCTCGCGCTCGCGGTAGGAGAGCTTGGTCTCCAGCCGGGAGATCCTGGCCAGGGCGGCGGTGAGCTGGTCGGCCAGGCGGTCGCGGGCGCCGAGCAGGTCACGGTAGGTGGGCGGGTCGGCGTGCTCGGCCGGGTGGCCCAGCTCGGCGTCGAACTTGCGGGCCAGGTCGAGGTCGCCCTGGTCGCAGGGACGTCCGGCCATGCCGCAGAGGGTCAGCGTGAGCTGGTCGGCCTCCAGCGGCCACGGCCACGGGTGGTGGTGGCCCGCCGCGAGCAGCCGTACGGCGAACCGCCACAGGACCCTGCACAGCACCACGCGCGGCTCGGGCGGCACGGCCGGCGCGGCGGTCTGGACGATGGCGGCGAACCGCTCGCCGTCGTGCACCAGGCCGTCGGCGGTCACGCACGGGCCGCCGTCGGTCTCCAGCCAGTCGGCCAGCGCCGACAGCAGCTCGCGCACGGCCCTGGTGTCCTCGCGGGCGCACGCCTCGACCAGGATCTCCTCGACCACCCGGCCGGCCGGGACCGGACGCTCGGCGCCGTCGGGCAACCGCCGCATGCCGCCCCTGGTCAGCTCGTGGACGACGGCCCCCTCCTCGATCAGGCCGAGCGGCAGCTCGACCGCGCCCTCCGCCTCCTCCGCGCCTGGCGTGTGCGGGGGCGACGGCGGCCGGGTGGCCACGGCGAGCCACAGCGGGGCCAGCTCCTCCCCCAGCCGGTGGCGGAACACCAGCCGGGTCAGCCGCAGCGGGTCGGCCACCAGCATGCGGTCGCCGCCCTTGGCGCTCAGCGGGAACGTGATCGCCTCCGGCAGGTCGAAGGCGAGCGCCTCGCGCGCCAGCAACGCCCGGGGGGCCTGCCGCCCCGGATAGGCCGCGTAACAGCGCTCGACGCTCAGCCCCGCCCCCTCAAGGGCGCCGTCGAGCGCGCCGGGCCCGCTCGGATGGCTCGGGTCGAACCCGTGCGGGGCCCACTGGTCGTCGCCGCCCTCCCGGTCGGCGGGCCTGGCCTCGATGAACCGGTCGACGCCCAGGTCGTTGCGCACGCCCAGCACCAGCCGCCCGCCGGGCGCGACGAGGGCCGACAGCGCGTGCAGCGACTCGATCCACGCCGCCGCCGGCGCCTCGGCCGAGTGCGTGCGCAGCAGCCCGTCGAGCGCCAGCACCAGCTCGTACGGCTCGTCCGCGTCGAACAGGTCGAGCCGCCCGCAGTGGACGGCGAGCCGCGGGTGGCGTTCGCCGAGTGCGCAGGCGTCGGGGTAGGAGCGCAGCAGCACGGCCGTCTCGCATGCCCGGTCCACCACGTCGTCGACCAGCACCTGCGGGTGCGGCCCGACCAGCAGCACCCGACCGGTCGCCGGGATCACGCGGCTGACCAGCTCCAGGGCCGCGCCGCGCCAGTCGGTGACGCCGGCCATGTTGGACAGGTCCGACCACAGCAGCATCTCGCCGCCGATCAGGCGCACGTTCGCGGGCGCCTCGCTCACGCGCTCGCTCATGACGTCACCCCGTGGAGCGCGCCCGGCCGCCCGGAGGCGGTCGCCCTCACCCAGGGCCCGGGACGTCCGGCTCCCGCCGCGCCTCCTCCTGGCGGCGCTCCCCCGGGCACCCGCTTCCATCCGAACATTCGCCGTAGCTCCTCCGGTGTCGCCTGATGTTCGAATCCCAGCTCCTGCCGCGCCACCTCGGCGGCCAGCTCGGGATCGACGTGCGTGCCGTGCAGCTCGGGCCAGAGCCGCATGCGGCGCGCCGTGCCGCCGTACTCGGGGCGCTCGTCCTCGTACTGCATCGGGTCTCCGTAGACGGCGACCTCGCAGCCGACGGAGGCGCCGTAGAACAGCGCGCTGCCGAGCCGGTTGGAGGCCACCCTGCGGTGGCGCCGCAACTGGATCAGCTGCCGGCGCAGGAAGTCGCGCCCCTTGCTCTCCCACCGGGAGCCGCGCTCGCCGTGACAGATGACCTTGAATCCCCTCGATTCGTACGCCCGCCGAATGTCCGGATTCGCATATTCCAGCCAGTAAAGACAGACAGTTACCGGTTCGGTCTCGACATTTCGGATTTCGTCGGCGAGGAGGGCATGATCCCCGGTCACGGACGACTTCTCCCAGCCATGAAAGGGATACCAGATCGTACCCTTGCGTTCGGAGACCACGCCGAGCTCAGGCTCCAGGTGAAGCAGGTAGATCCAGGGCGCGCCGATGAGGTAGTGGCCGCGTCTGCCCATCGACCAGCCCCGGCGACGAAGCACGTCAGACCAGATGAAACGGGGATATCCGGGGCTGCACCAATGGTCGTTCGGGGGAAATCCGTGAAGATAGTTCCATCCGTGTTGAAGGAAGCCCTGAATTCGCTTCGGCGTCTCGTCCGGCAGCTCGCAGTACCTGCCCAGAATGCGCGAGTGCCCGTACCAGTGATTGGATTCGTCCATCATTCCCCCTGTAGCGGTTGGCGCGCCCCTTGGGACATTCCCAGCCCTGAACGACGGCCACGCGCCGTTATACGCTTCCATTACTCACGTCGGGGGTTTGGTTTCTCCTGCCACCGCAATCCCCGCTACACTGCGTCGTGGCTTGAGGACAGAGAGTGAGACATCATGAGTCATCTCGACCGCCTGCGGGCCGTCTTCCGCACGGCGCTCAACCTGCCGGCCGACGCACACGTCGACGGTCTCGAATACCGCGGCATCCCCCAGTGGGACTCCCTGGCCCACATGGCGTTGATCGCGGCGATGGAGGACGAGTTCTCCATCATGATCGACACCGACGACATGATCGACATGAGCTCGTTCGCCAAGGCGGGCGAGCTGCTGGAGAAGCATGGAATCGGCGCAGCCGCGGTCTGAGGCCCGCGTCGCCCTGGTCACGGGGTCGACGAGGGGCATCGGCCGGGCCATCGCCACCACCCTGGCCGCCACCGGCCACACCGTCGTGCTGCACGGCCGCGACGCCGAGCGCGCCGAGAAGGCCGCCGCCGAGGTGGCCGCGGCGACCGGCGGCCGCACGTGGTCCGTCCACGGCGACGTCGCCGACCGGGCCGCGGTCGCCGGCCACATGCGCGAGATCGGCCGGCGCCACGAGCGGCTCGACGCCCTGGTGGTCAACGCCGGCGTCTACGCCTCCGGCCCGCTGGCCATGACCCGCGCCGAGACCCTCGACGAGCTCTACCGCACCAACGCCCTGGCCCCGGCCCACACGCTGCAACTGGCGTTCCGGCTGCTGCTGCGCGGGCAGGGGCCCGCCGTCGTGCTGGTCTCCTCGCTCATGGGCCGGGCGGGCGGCGCCAACCAGGCGGCCTACTCCGCGACCAAGGCGTCCGTCATCGGCCTCACCCTGGCCGCCGCCAGGGAGATGGGCCCGGCGGGCATCAGGGTCAACGCCGTGGCCCCCGGCTACGTCGAGACCGACATGCTGAAGACGCTGCGGCCCGACGACCGCGAGACGGCGATCTCGGCGACCCCGCTGCGGCGCATCGGCCGGCCCGACGACGTCGCCCAGGCGGTGGCGTTCCTGCTTTCGCCCGCCGCGTCGTACATCACCGGCCAGGTGCTCGGGGTCGACGGCGGGCTGGTGCCGTGATGTTCCCATCCCGGCAGGCCGGGCTCGTCGTCGCCGGCGACCAGGAGGGGCTGGCCGGCGACGAGCTGGCCCGGCGCGTCGCCCGCGTGGCCGAGGCCCTGTCCCGGCTGCGGCCGGGGCCGCTGTTCTGCGGCATGCGCAACAATCTGGCGTCCGTGCTGCGCTATCTCGCCGCCTGGCAGACCGGCAGGCCGATCGCGCTGCTCGACCCCGACCTGTCGGCCGCGGCCCTGGCCGACCTGGTGGGCCGGTTCCGGCCCGCGGCGCTGGTGGGGTTCACCCACGCGCCCGACGGGCCGCCGGGCGCCCGCGGCCAGGCCCCCGACCCGCATCCCGACCTGGCCGTGCTCCTGGCCACCTCGGGCTCGACGGGCAACCCCAAGCTGGTGCGGCTGTCCCGGGAGGCGGTCGCGGCCAACGCCGCCGCCATCGCCTCGGCGTTGTCGATCATGCCCGGCGAGATCGCGCCCACCAGCCTGCCGCTGCACTACAGCTACGGCCTGTCGGTGCTCAACAGCCATCTGCACGCGGGGGCGACGGTCGTCCTGACCGAGGCCGGGCTGCTCGAACGGTCCTTCTGGACACACCTCGACGAGCACAAGTGCACCTCGCTGGCGGCCGTCCCCTACCAGTACGAGATGCTGCGCAGGCTCCGCTTCGACCGCGCCGAGCATCCCACGATCCGCACGCTCACCCAGGCCGGCGGCCGGCTCAGCCCCGAGCTGGTGTCCCTGTTCGCCGCCCAGGCCGACCGCTTCTTCGTCATGTACGGGCAGACGGAGGCCACGGCCCGCATCGCCGTCCTGCCGCCCGACCGGCTCGCCGACAAGCCTGGCTCGGCCGGGCAGGCCGTCCCCGGCGGACGGCTGACGATCGACGGCGGCGAGGTCGTCTACCAGGGGCCCAACGTGATGATGGGCTACGCCGAGACCGCCGCCGACCTGGCCAGGCCCGACGACCTGGGCGGGGTGCTGCGCACCGGCGACCTCGGCCGCCTCGACGACGAGGGCTTCCTCTACGTCACCGGCCGGCTCAGGCGCATCGCCAAGATCTTCGGCGTACGGGTCAACCTCGACGACGTCGAGCAGCTGCTGCGCGACACCGTGCCGGTCGCGGCGACCAGCGGCGACGACCGGGTCACGGTGTGGGCCGAAGGGCTCGACGCCGCCGGGTGCCGCAACCTGGCCCGCCGGCTGGGCGCCGAGCTGCGGCTCCACTGGAGCGGCTTCGACGTGCGTGCCGTCGAACGGCTGCCGCTGCTGCCCACCGGCAAGATCGACTACCGGACGCTGGAGTCGGCCGCGGAGGCCGGGCGGTGAGCGTGTTCACGCTCGACGCGGCCGCGCGGGAGGAAGTGCTGGCCGGGGAGCTGGCGGCGCTGACCGAGCGGCACCGGCGGGCGTGCCCGCCCTACCGGCGGATCCTCGACGCGATCGGCGCCCATCCGCCCTACGAGCGGGTGGCCGACCTGCCGTGGCTGCCGGTGCGGCTGTTCAAGACCCACGAGCTGCGCAGTGTCCCGTCCGAGGCGGTGTTCCGGGTCCTGACCTCCAGCGGCACCACCGGGCAGCGGCCGAGCCGGGTCTACCTCGACCGGGAGGCGGCCGCCGCGCAGCCGCGCATGCTGGCCGCGACCCTGCGGGCGGTGCTGGGCGAGCGGCGGCTGCCCATGCTGATCGTCGACGGCCGCTCGGTCGTCCGCGG
This sequence comes from Nonomuraea sp. NPDC048881, assembly GCF_040649795.1. Lineage (NCBI taxonomy): Bacteria > Bacillati > Actinomycetota > Actinomycetes > Streptosporangiales > Streptosporangiaceae > Nonomuraea > Nonomuraea sp. NPDC048881. Next base: position 103,418 of record NZ_JBEZGC010000001.1, on the reverse strand, counting down.
TCCGGCCCTGAGCGCCCGGGGGGCCGGGGTGCTCGGGATGATGAACTTCGGCAGAGACCACACCTTCGTCCTCGACGAGCAGGGCGAGGTCGACGCGGCGGCCGTCGAGGCGTTCCTGGCCCGCCACGGCGGCGAGCCGTTCCTGGTCTTCGGGTTCACGTTCATGGTCTGGCTCTACCTGCTCGGCCTGGGGGCCGACCTGTCCCAGGGCGTGCTGATCCATTCGGGCGGCTGGAAGCGGCTGGCCGAGCAGGCGGTCGACAACGACGCCTTCCGCCGGCGGCTGGCGTCCGAGTGCGGGCTGACCAGGGTCCACAACTTCTACGGCATGGTCGAGCAGATCGGCACGGTCTTCCTGGAGGGCCCCGACGGCGACGGGCTCTACTGCCCTGACTTCGCCGACGTCGTCATCCGCGACCCCGGCACCTGGCGGGAGGTCCCGCCCGGCGAGCCGGGGCTGATCGAGGTGGTCAGCACCCTGCCCACCTCCTATCCCGGCCACGCGCTGCTGACCGAAGACCTCGGCATGGTGCACGGCGTCGACGACGGCCACTGGCCGGGCAAGCGGTTCACCGTGCTGGGCAGGTTGCCGCGGGCCGAGGCGCGCGGCTGCAGCGACACGTTCGGGCAGGGCGGCTGATGACCGATCGATCGATCACCACCCGGATCCCGCGAGTGGGCGACGCGGGCGGGGTCGAGGTGCGTTTTCCGCCCGGCGGCTCGCCCGTCCCGGTCGAGGAGCTGGTCGCGCAGGTGCGGCGGGGGGCGCCCCTTGAGGTGGGCGACGAGCGGATGCGCGCGTTCCTGGCGGCGTTCGGCAAGCGGCTGCTGCGGCCCGCGCTGGCCCGCCGCCATCCCGAGCTGGGCTCGCTGGGGTTCTTCCTGCGGCCCAGCGAGCTGGCCCGCACCCTCGAAGAGCTGCGCACCCCGCACGTACGCGTGCCGCGCGGCCTGGTCTTCCACCTCCCGCCGGCCAACGTCGACACGGTCTTCGTCTACTCCTGGGCCCTGTCGGCCCTGATGGGCAACCGCAACGTGGTCCGCCTGTCGCCGCGGGCGGGGGCGGTCGCCGCGGTCGTCCTCGACACGCTCCGGGAGGCGCTGGCCGACGCCGATCCGGTGGTGACGGCCACGCAGCGCATCGTCTCCTACGACCGGCGTGCCGAGGCGGTCACCGCCGCCCTGTCGGCGGCCTGCGACCTGCGGGTGATCTGGGGCGGCGACGACACCGTACGCGAGGTGCGCCGCCACCCGCTCGCGCCGCACGCCCGCGACCTGACCTTCCCCGACCGCTCGTCGTTCGCGGTGGTGAACGCGGCGGCCTGGCTGTGCGCGCCGCGCGCGGCCAGGGTGGCGGCGGCCGAGGGGTTCGTCAACGACAGCTACTGGTTCGACCAGGCCGCCTGCTCCTCCCCCCGCACCGTGTTCTGGGTGGGGGCCGACGACGACTGCGAGGCGGCGCGGGCCGACTTCACCGAGCAGGTGTCGCGGGTGCTGGCCGGCCGCGGCTGGGACGTCGACGCGGCGATGGCGGTGGAGAAGCGGGTCTCGGTCTACGGGCTGGCCGCCGACGGGCTGGTCGATCTGATCGAGTTCCGGGGCAACGCGCTGGCCAACGTGACGCTGGCGGCGGCGGCCGCCATGCCGCGGCGGTGGCTGGGCGCGGGCACGTTCGCGCACGCGCGGGTGCGGACCCTGGCGGAGCTGATCCCGATGGTCGAGCGCAAAGACCAGACGTTGACCCACTTCGGCTTCTCGCTGGGCGAGCTGGAGGAGCTGGCCCGGGAGCTCGCCGGGCGCGGGGTCGATCGCATGGTGCCGGTGGGCAGCGCGTTGAGCTTCCACCGGGTGTGGGACGGCGTCGACCTGCCGGGCGAGTTCACGCGACTGGTGACCGTGGTCAGATGAGCCCTCATCGGACGAACCGGCCGCGCTCGGGGCCGGAGCACCGATGACGACCGTTCCCCCGCAGGCCATCGCGCCGCCGGGCGGTGATCCCCCCGTGGCGACCGGCCCGTCATCCGGGACGGGCGGCCCCCGGCGCCTGGCGCTCTCCTTCGTGGTGGTCGCGCCGATGCGGGCTGGACACGACCCGCGATCCCTGGCCGGGGCTCGGGGGCATGAGGGGGTGGCTTGGCGATGACGGCTGTGGTGGCGGAGGCCGGGGTCAGGGGGCGGCGGGCACCGGGGCGGGCGCGGCGGCTGCTCGCGGGGTGGCTGCCGGCCGGGACGGTGCTGGGCGGGGCGGCCTGGGTGTTGCTCTGGTGCGGCGTTCCGGCAGGCGATCTGGCGGCCTTCGGCGCGTACGTCCTGCTCGGGGTGGCGCTGCCGGGGACGTTGCTGTGGCGGGCACTCACCGGCGGCGGCCGGTCGTTCGCCGAGGACGTGGCCGCCGGGCTGGCCCTCGGGTACGCGGTCGAGGTCCTGGTCTACATCCTCGCCCGCGCGGCCGGCCGGCCGCTGCTCGTCCTGGGCTGGCCGGTCACCGCCGTCTTGGCGTTCCTCGCGGTGCCGCGGTTGCGGCGTCACTGGCGGGGCCGGGCCGAACGCGAACGGATGCCCTGGTGGTGCGCCTGGTCGCTGGCGGGGGTCGCCGGTTACCTGCTGGCCTTCTGCGCCCGGTCGCTCTACCGCGTGCCGATCACCGACGCGTACGTCGACATGCCCTACCACCTGGCCCTGCTCGGCGAGGTCAGGAACCACGTGCCGCCCACGCTGCCGTCGGTGCTGGGCGAGCGGCTGTCCTACCACTGGTTCGTCTACGCCGAGATGGCGGCCACGAGCTGGGTCACCGGGATCGAGCCGGTGACGCTGGTCTACCGGCTGTCCACGTTGCCGATGACGTTCGCGATGATCGTGCTCGTGGCGGTGCTCGGGCGGCGGCTCGGCGGGCGGTGGGGCGCGGGGCTCGCGGCGGTCGGCGTCACGTACTTCCTGTTCGCGCCGGTGCTGCAGGAGGGCGTGGTGTTCACCTCGCGGTCGATGTTCACCGCGTGGGCCAGCCCGACGCAGACGTTCGGCGCGTTGTTGTTCGCGCCCGTGATGCTGGTGCTCACCGCCATGCGGCCGACGGGGTGGGCGGCGGTGGCCGTGCTGCTGCTGGCGCTGACCGGGGCGAAGGCGACGTTCCTGCCATTGCTGCTGGCCGGGCTGGCGTTCGTGCTGGTCGTGCGGTTGCCGGTGGAGCGGCGGCTGCGGCGGGAGTGGCTGGTGCCGGCGGCGATCACGTCCGGCTGCCTGCTGATCGCGCAGTTCGTGGTGTTCGGGCGGGGGGCGCAGGGCACGGTGGTGGCGCCGTTCGCCACGATGCGCACGTTGTGGGGGGTGGTGGCGGACGTGCAGCCGCCCGCGCTGGCCGCCGAGCCGTGGGGGCCGGTGCTGGTGTTCGCCGGTGTGCACCTGTTCTGCCTGCTCTGCGTGTGGGGCGGCGTGCTGGCGCTGAAGGCCCGGCTGCTGGATCCGGGGGTGCTGCTGCCGGTGGGCGTCGGGCTGGCGGGCATCGGCGCGATCATGGTGCTCGGTCATCCGTCCGACGCGCAGCTCTACTTCCTGGAGGGGGTGCGGCCGTACCTGTCGGTGGCCGCGGTGTGCGGGGTGGTGGCGGCCATGGAGCGGCGGCGGGTGCCGTGGGCGGTGGTCGCCGGCCTGGCCGGGGCGGGGGCGGCGGTGGCCGTCGCGGCCGCGCGGCTGGTGCCGCCGGGTGCGGCGCTGGTGCGGGTGCTGGTCCCGTACCTGGTGCTCGCGGGGGTGGCCGTGGTGGTGCTGGCGTTCCGGCGCAGGGGGTTCTCGCTGGCGGTGGTGGCGCTGCTGGCGGGGTACGCGGTGCCGACCTCGCTGCGGGAGGTGGTCGTGCACGTCGCGCCCGAGCCGTGGGAGCGCGAGCGGCTGATCCCGGCCGGGGCACTGGAGGCCGGACGGTGGCTGCGCGACCATTCCGCGCCCGGTGACGTGGTGGCCACCGACCTCCACTGCCGCAACCCGGCGCCCCGCCGTACGTGCGACAGCAGGCACTTCTGGGTGTCGGGGTTCACCGAGCGGCGGGTGCTGGTCGAGGGGTGGGCGTACGCAGAGAGCACGCTGTCGCGCGCCGAGATGTTCGTGACCCCCTACCTCCAGGTGCCGTTCGCCGACCAGGCCAGGCTGGCGGACAACGACGCGGCCTTCCGCGAGCCGTCGGCCGCGAACGTCCGCAGGCTCTGGTGGAAATACGGCGTCAAATGGCTGTTCACCAGCAATGATCCGGCGTTGGAGAAATACGCCGAACTGCGCTTCCGCAACGCCGACGTCTCCGTGTACGAGCTCACGACCAGGTAAAGCTTGTCCCCGTTCATGGAATGGTGAGCAGAAACGGCACGCGCCCCGCTGGACGCCCCCAGCACCATTTCGGTGAACCTACCGCCGCAAGCGATCAGGGAATTCTATGGACACGCGTGCCGCCATGGACCCGAGCCCCAACGTCCTGGACACCTCGGCCGGCCTGGCGACCGTCGACATCGTCATCCCGGTGCTCAACGAGGAGCGGGCGCTGCCGGGCTGCGTGCGCACGCTGGCCGCGTTCCTGGAGGACAGGTTCCCGCTGCCGTGGCGCATCACGGTCGTGGACAACGGCAGCACCGACGACACCTGGCCCATCGCCACCCGGCTGGCCGCCGAGCACGACCGGGTGCACGCCCGCCGGCTCGACATCCGGGGCCGCGGAGCCGCGCTCAAGGCGGCCTGGCGGGAGAGCCCGGCCGACATCGTCGCGTACATGGACGTCGATCTGTCCACCGACCTGGGCGCGCTGTTCCCGCTGGTCGCGGCGGTGGCGAGCGGGCATTCCGAGATCGCCATCGGCACCCGGCTCGCGCACAGCGCCCGCACCCTGCGCTCGATCCGCCGCGAGGTGGTCTCGCGCAGCTACAACGCGCTGCTCAGGTACGGGTTCGGGGTCAGGTTCAGCGACGCCCAGTGCGGGTTCAAGGCGGCCAGGACCGACGTGGTCCGGCCGCTCATGGACAAGATCGAGGACGACGCCTGGTTCTTCGACACCGAGCTGCTGCTGCTGGCCGAGCACAACGGCCTGCGCGTGCACGAGGTGCCCGTCGACTGGATCGAGGACACCGACTCGCGCGTCCGCGTGGTCAGGACGGCGATCGACGACCTGAAGGGCCTGGCCAGGGTCGCCTGGTCGATGTCCATGGGCCGGGCCGACGTCGAGGTGGCGCGTTCGGAGCTCAGGCCCACGCATCCCGACGCGGTGGTCGCCCGGCCGAGGGCGGTGACGCTGGCGAAGTTCGCCTCGTTCGCCGCGATCGGCGTGTTCTCCGTCCTGCTGTACGCGCTCATCTACCTGCCGTTGCGCGGCGTGTGGGCGCCCGCGCCGGCCAACCTGGGCGCGCTGGTGCTCACCGGGTTCGTCAACACCGAGGCGAACCGGCGCTGGACGTTCAACCGGCTGGGCGGACGGCGTACCGCGATGCACTTCCGGGCGGCGCTGCTCTTCCTGGCGAACTACCTCCTGACCACCTCCGCCGTGCTCGGCCTGCGCAGCGTGTCGCCGGGGGCCGGACGGCTGATGGAGATGAGCGCGGTGGTCGCCACGTACGGACTGCTCACCCTGATCCGCTTCACCGCCCTGGACCGCTGGGTCTTCTCCCGCACAAGGAACCAACCACATGGAAACCACTGAGATCCGCCGGCTGCTCGACCTTGAGGACACCCACTGGTGGTACCGCGAGCGCCGGGCGATCCTGCGCAGGGAGCTGCGCGAGCTGGGCCGTCCCGGGCGGGCCCTCGATGTCGGCGCGGCCGGCGGCGGGAACACCCGGGTGCTGGTCGAGGCGGGCTGGGACGCCACCGCGACGGACTACTGCGAGACGGCGGTCGAGGTCGCCAGGGAACGCGGGCTCAAGGCCGTGCACGCCGACGCGCGGGCACTGCCGTTCGAGACGTCGAGCATGGACCTGGTGACCGCGTTCGACGTGCTCGAACACATCCACGAGGACCATCTCGTCACCGAGGAGATCGCCCGGGTGCTGGCGCCCGGCGGGCACGCGCTGATCGCCGTCCCGTGCGACATGGCGCTGTGGTCGGCGCACGACGACGCCGTGGGCCACGTCCGCCGCTACGGCCGCGACACGCTGACCGTCGTGGTGGAGAAGGCCGGGCTGAGGGTGGACCGGCTGTGGAGCTGGAACGTGCTGCTGCGTCCGCTGGTGGCCCGGCACCGGCGGCGGTCGAGGGGCAGCGACCTGCAGCGCACGCCCGCGGTGGTCAACGCGGGCCTGTCGATGGTGGTGCGCGCCGAGCGCTACCTCCCGGTCAGGTCGCTGAAGGGCGTGACGCTGTTCCTGCGGGCCAGGCTGGGCAGGTGACGGCTGCCGAACCACAGGCCGGGGTCAGATCTCAAGTCGATGTCCGGTGACGCGGACGGGCCCGGATGGTTCTAGGCTGTCGCGTGTGGTGATTCACGCCCTCCTCGCGGCCACCCTGGCCCTGACCGCCACGCCCGCGGCCGCCGCCCCGAAGATCGACTGCGCCCGGCTCAAGTGCCTGGCGCTGACCTTCGACGACGGCCCCAGCGAGCACACGGCGACGCTGCTCAAGGTGCTCAAGAAGGAGGGGGCCAAGGCCACCTTCTTCCTCGTCGGCAAGCAGGTCGAGCGGCGTCCGGCGCTGGCCGGGCAGCAGGCCGCGGAGGGGCACGCGATCGGCGACCACACCTACTCCCACCCCTCGCTGCCGACGCTGCGCGACGACGACATCATCGAGGAGCTGCGCACCACCCAGGCCCTCATCCAGGACGCCACAGGCCGGCGGCCGACGATGTACCGCCCGCCCTACGGGCACACCGACGAACGCGTGCTGCGGATGGCCGACCAGCAGGACCTCGCCGAGATCCTGTGGACGGGCACCACCCTCGACTGGAAACTGCGCGACGCCAAGAAGATCAAGGCGACCGTGCTCAAGCTGGCCAAGCGCGACGGCGTCATCCTCATGCACGACACGGTCCCGCAGACCGTCAAGGCGATGCCCGAGATCCTCAAGGAGCTCAAGAAGCAGGGCTACACCCTCGTCACCGTCCCGACGCTGCTGCGCGGCAAGGGGCCCGACTCCGGAGTGAGCTACTTCTGAGCACGTCTTCCTCCTGAGTGCTGGAACCATGGAGAGCGTCAGCCCCGCCGCCGCACGTCCCAGGCCGTGGGTCGCCCTCGTCACCTTCCTGATCATTCAGGCGGTGCTCGCCTGCTGGTGGGCGGCCTTCTACCCCGGGCTGTTCAGCCGCGACTCGGTGCTCTATCTCAGCCACACGATCGTCGGCCCGTGGGTGAGCGATCATTCGGTGGCCTACGACGCGTTGTTGTGGCTGAGCTTCACCAGGACGGGTGACCTCGGGGCGGTCACGTTCGCGCAGACCACGGCGATGGCGGGGGCGCTGACGTACCTGGCGCGGTCGCTCTGCGCGCTGGGGGCGCCGCGGTGGGCCACGACGCTGGTGGCGGTGCTGGCGCCGGTGACGCCGACGGTGGGGGCGTTCACGGTCACGTTGTGGAAGGACGTGCCGTTCACGATCTGCGCGATCATGATCGCCGGGGTCTGCGCGCGCATGGCCGCGCGCCGGCGGGTCTCCCTGGCCGGGCTCGGCGTGCTCATGACGCTGCTCGGGCTGTTCCGCGCGAACGGCTTCCTGGTGGTGGGCATCGCCGTCGTCGTCCTGCTGGTGGTCGTCGCCACGCGGCGGGTCCGGCTCGCGCTCGTCGGCACGGTGGCGGCCGCCGTGCCGCTGCTGCTGACGAACCTGCTGTTCCCCCGCTTCGGCATCACGCCGCCGTCCAGCACGTACGTCTACCACACGGCCTACGCCGACGTGGCGGTGGCGTTCAGGGAGCGGCCGGAGCTGTTCACCGAGCAGGACAAGGCGCTGATGACCTCGGTCGCGCCGCTCAGCAGGTGGTGGGAGGGCGGCACCTGCGCCACGGTCAACCTGCTGATCTGGCGTCGCGACTTCAGCTGGCCGGCCGCCGACGCGCACGCGGGCGAGCTGCTCGGCCTGTGGGAGCGGTTGCTGACCAGTGACCCCGGGATGATCGTCGGCACCCGCCTGTGCCGGGGGGCCATCGCGTGGAGCCCGGTGCAGGACCCGTACGTGGTCGGCGGGATGACGTACCGGTTCTCGCGGCGGCCCAGCGCCGACACCTACGTGGGGCCCGGCAAGGTGCCGGACTTCGCCGGCCGGGGGGTGTTCTCGCTCCGGCCGTTGTCGGCCGAGCTGAACCAGGTGGCCGAGCCGTGGCTGACGGGGGCGCTGCTCCCGCAGTGGGACTGGGTGTTGTGGCGGGGGGCCTCGTGGGCCTACCTGTCGTACGCGGCGGTGGCGCTGGGGGCGCTGGCCCTGCGCAACCGCTATGTGGTCGGGGTGGCGGCGGTCGTGGCCGGGCAGCAGCTCGCCGTGCTGGCCAACATCTCGGCCCAGGACTTCCGGTACATGGCCGCGCCGATCTTCGTCGGGCTGCTGCTGGTGCCGCTGCTCCTGGCGAGCGCCGGGCGGCTGCTGCTCGCCGCGGCCCGGTCGGCGTGGCGCGCGCTGCGCCGGCCGGCCCCGCCCGCCGCCGAGACCGGGCCGGACGACCAGGGCGGCTAGGCCAGGCCCTGGCCGTCGGGCAGCCGGGTACGGCCCGGCAGCCGCACCACGGTGACGAAGAACTCGTCGATCTGCCGGATGACGGCCATGAACTGCTCAAGGTCGACGGGCTTGGTCACGTACGCGTTGGCGAACAGCTTGTAGCTGCGCAGGATGTCCTCCTCGGCCGAGGAGGTGGTCAGGACGACGACCGGGATCGCCCGCAGCTCAGGATCGCCCTTGATCTTCTCCAGCACCTGTCGCCCGTCGTACTTGGGCAGGTTGAGGTCGAGCAGGACGAGGTCGGGCCGCGGCGCGCCCACGTGCGCCCCGCGCTGGTAGATGAAGTCGAGCGCCTCCAGGCCGTCGCGCACGACGTGGAGGTTGTTGCGGATCTTGTTGTCCTCGAACGCCTCGCGGGTGATGAGCTCGTCACCGGGATCGTCCTCGACCAGGAGCACTTCGATGGGCTGGACGGTCATGCGGTTGCTCCTTCGTCGGTGACGGCGGGCAGGGTGAAGCTGATCCGGGCTCCCTCGGTGTGGCCGGTGTCGAGCCAGATCGTACCGCCGTGGTTCTCCACGATCTTCTTGCACATCGCCAGGCCGATGCCGGTGCCGCTGTAGGCCTCGCGGCTGTGCAGGCGCTGGAAGATGATGAAGATCTTATCGGCGAACTCGGCCTCCACGCCGATGCCGTTGTCGGTGACCGAGAACAGCCACTCGTTCTCCCGCTGCTCGCAGGTGATCCGGATGCGCGGGGCGCGGTCGGGGGCGCGGAACTTCAGCGCGTTGCCGACGAGGTTCTGCCAGAGCATGCCGAGCATGGTGGGGTCGCCGATCACGTTGGGCAGCGGGTCGGGCCGCTCGATCTCGGCGCCGGTCTCCTCGATCACCGCCGACAGGTCCACCAGCGCCTTGTCGAGCGACTCCGCCAGGTCGACCGGCTTGCGGTCGTCGTACAGGCGGCCGACGCGGGAGAAGGTGAGCAGGTCGTTGATCAGGACCTGCATACGGGTGGCGCCGTCCACGGCGAAGTGGATGTACTGGACGCCGCGCTCGTCGAGCACGTCGCCGTAGCGCTTCTGGAGGAGCTGGCAGAACGTGGCGATCTTGCGCAGCGGCTCCTGGAGGTCGTGGGAGGCGACGTAGGCGAACTGCTCCAGCTCGGCGTTCGACCGCCGCAGCTCCTCGGCCTGGGCGTCGAGGCCGGCCGCCTGCTCACGCAGCACGACATGCTGCTTGCGGAACTCTTCGAGGGCAAAGACGATCTTCGTCCGCATCGACTCCACGTCCCGTGCGACCTCGCGGATGTCGGCCGGCCCGCTGGCGGGGATCGCCCGGTCGAAGTCGCCGGCGGCGATGTCGCGGGCGGCCTCGCGCAGCTCGTCGAGCGGACGCCCGATCGCCCGCCGCAGCAGCACCGCCATCGCGACGCCGGCCACCAGGAACAGGATCAGCATGATGACGAAGGCCAGGTTGCGGACCTGCTCGACCTGTCGCAGCTCCTCCTGGGCGCGCTGCCGGGCCTTGGCCAGCCGGTCGTCCTGCCGGTCGAGCAGCGCCCTGATCTGGTCGAAGGCGTGCTTGCCGCTCTCGATGCGGGCGGCGGAGATGACCCCGTCGGCCCGCTTGTCGGCGGTGAGCGGCTCGGCGTAGTCGCGCCGCCAGGTGGCCGCCGCGTCCCTGACCGCGTTCAGCTCACTGACCAGCTCCGGACGGTCGCCGATGAGCGCGGCGATGCGCTCGCGGCTGTGCCGCTCGGCCTCCATGCCCGCCGTGTACGGCTGGAGGAAGTCCTCGTTGCCGGTCAGCAGGAAACCGCGTACGCCGGTCTCCTGGTCGATCAGGGTGCTGCGCAACTGGGCGGCCTCGATCCTGGCCGGCGAGATGCGCAGGATGACCTGGTCGGACAGCCGCGCGGTGCGGTCGAGCATCACGGTGGCGACCACGACGCAGGTGACCACCAGGACCGACACGGCCGCGATCATCAGCACGAACCAGCCGTGGACGGTCAGCCGCCGCCAGCCCTGCTCGCCGCCACGCGTACGGGAAACCTTCTGCACGGCCTGCCTCTCCAGCACGGACGCCTGTTCGCTCACGATTCGTCTTTCCAGCGCAGGTGCACGACGGCGACGTCGTCGGCCGCCGCGTCGTGGACGGAGGCCGCCTCGACGTCGGCGAGGATCGCGTCGAGCAGTTCCTCGCTGCCCAGGCCCGTCCACCGGGAGGACAGCTCCAGCAGGCCCTCCTCGCCCAGCCACCGCGGAGTGTCGCCCGGCAGCCGGCGCTCGAAGAGGCCGTCGGTGTAGAGCGTCACGCCGCCGCCCTCGGGCAGCTCCAGGAGGTCCTCCTCCCAGTCGGCCTCGATGGGCAGGCCGAGCGCGGGCCCCTGCCGCGGGTCGGCGAGGAGCACGGAGTCGGCCGTGTGCACCAGCAGGCCGGGGTGTCCGGCGCGCCAGACGCGCATCGTGTGCCGGTCGGGCTCCAGGACCACCGTGGACATCGTGACGAAGATCTCGGAGCCGGCCCGCTCGGCCCGCAGAATGCGTTCGAGCTGGCGCAGCAGCGGGACGCCGGTCATGCCGTTGAGCACCAGCGCCCGCCAGGCGATGCGCAGGCAGACGCCGAGCGCCGCCTCGTCGGGCCCGTGGCCGCAGACGTCGCCGATCACCGCGTGCACGACCTTGTCGTCGGTCTCGACGACGTCGAAGAAGTCGCCGCCGAGCGTGGCCGAGCCGCGGCTGGCCCGGTAGCGGGAGGCGACCTCCAGGGGCATCTCCTGCAGCAGCGGGGTCGGCAGCAGGCCGCGCTCCAGGCGGGCGTTCTCCTTGGCTCGCATCCGTGCGGTGTGCAGCGCCACGGCCGCCTGCTCGGCCTGCTTGCGCTGCATGGCGTAACGCAGCGTGCGGCCCAGCCATTCGGCCTCGACCCGGCCCTTGACCAGGTAGTCCTGGGCTCCGGCGGTCACCGCGGCGAGGCCCGCGCTCTCCTCGGCCAGGCCGGTCAGCACGACGACCGCGGCGTCCCCGGCCTCCTCCAGCACCGACGACAGGGCGGAGAACTCGTAGGCGTCGGGCAGGCCGAGGTCGAGCAGCACGCACTGAGGGCGCAGCCGGGCCAGCGCCCTGCGGGCCTCGTCCACCGAACGCGCCCACTCCAGCCGGACGGCAAGGCCGCTGTCCTCCAGCAGCTCCTGGACGATCAGCGCATCCTGCGGATCGTCCTCCACGAGCAACACCAACGGCTGCCGGACATCCTCACTCGCATGGGCCATGTTGGCAATTGCACCCTTCGTCACCGGCACTGGGCTCTAACGAATCGACGCCTCAGGTGCCCCACTGCCCACTACGGCCAAGAAGTGGCCCAAACTCACGCACTTTTCCCAGGAAACTTTCCGGTATGCGTCCACAGGCCAAGCAATTCGTCACGGGCCGGGGTCGAGGGGGTCTGGCGAATCGACCTCCTTCCACCATAACCAACGCCCTGACCTGCATTAACCGCTCATGGCCGGACATACGAACGGCCCGGAACCGTCAGCCGGTCCGGGCCGTTCGCACACGGCGTCATTCCCACTCGATGGTGCCCGGGGGCTTGCTCGTGACGTCGACCACCACCCGGTTGACCTCGCGCACCTCGTTGGTGATGCGGGTGGAGATGCGCGACAGGACGTCGTAGGGCACCCGGGCCCAGTCGGCCGTCATCGCGTCCTCGGACGTCACCGGCCGGAGCACGACCGGGTGGCCGTAGGTGCGGCCGTCGCCCTGCACGCCCACCGAGCGCACGTCGGCCAGCAGCACCACCGGGCACTGCCAGATCTGCCGGTCGAGGCCGGCGCGGGAGAGCTCTTCGCGGGCGATGGCGTCGGCCTCGCGCAGCAGCGCCAGGCGGTCGCGGGTGACCTCGCCGACGATGCGGATGCCGAGCCCGGGGCCGGGGAACGGCTGCCGCCAGACCATGGCGGGCGGCAGGCCCAGCTCTTCGCCGGCCCGGCGGACCTCGTCCTTGAACAGCGCGCGCAGCGGCTCGACCAGCTTGAACTGAAGGTCTTCCGGCAGGCCGCCGACGTTGTGGTGGGACTTGATGTTGGCGGTGCCCGTGCCGCCGCCGGACTCGACGACGTCGGGGTAGAGGGTGCCCTGGACCAGGAAGTCGACCGGGCCGTCGGCCATGATGGCGCGCTTCTCGTCCTCGAAGACGCGGATGAACTCGCGGCCGATGATCTTCCGCTTCTCCTCCGGGTCGGTGACGCCCTCCAGCGCCTTCAGGAAGCGGTCGGCGGCGTCGACGACGCGCAGCTTGACGCCCGTGACGGCCACGAAGTCGCGCTCGACCTGCTCGGCCTCGCCCTTGCGCAGCAGCCCGTGGTCGACGAAGACGCAGGTCAGCCGGTCGCCGATGGCCCGCTGGACGATCGCCGCGGCCACCGCGGAGTCGACGCCGCCCGACAGCGCGCAGATGGCGCGGCCGTCGCCGACCTGCCGGCGCACGGCCTCGACGGAGTCCTCGACGATGTTGAGCATGGTCCACGACGGACGGCAGCCGGCCGCGTCGAGGAAGTGCTTGAGCACGGCCTGACCGTGCTCGGAGTGGAGCACCTCGGGATGGAACTGCACGCCGTACAGGCCGCGCTCGGGGTGCTCGAAGGCGGCGACCGGCGTCTCGCTCGTGGAGGCGGTGACCGCGAAGCCCTCGGGGGCCGCGGCCACGCTGTCGCCGTGGGACATCCAGACGGTCTGCGCGGCGGGCAGCCCCTGGAAGATGACGCCCTCGTCGAGCACCTCCAGCGCGGTGCCGCCGTATTCGGCGACGCCCGTGCGGGCGACCTCGCCGCCCAGCGCCTGGGCCATGGCCTGGAAGCCGTAACAGATGCCGAACGTGGGCACGCCGGTCGAGAACAGGCCGTGCGGCACGGGCGGCGCGCCTTCGGCGTAGACCGACGACGGGCCGCCGGACAGGATGATCGCCTTCGGCTTCTTGGCCATCATCTCCTCGACGGACATCGACGACGGCACGATCTCGGAGTAGACGTGGCACTCGCGCACCCGCCTCGCGATGAGCTGCGCGTACTGTGCGCCGAAGTCGACCACCAGCACTGTGTCGAATTCAGACACCGTGAGAACCCCCCAAAGGCGAAATGCGGTGCCTTCATTGTATCGGCCTCGGGTATTACGCCTGGCCTCACACCGTCACTCGTGCTAACACAGAACGGTGGATCTTGTCTGGCCGGCCTCGGCGTGGGCCCTGTGGTTCGCCGCGCTGGCCGCCGCGTTCGGGTTGACGACGCGCCGGGCCGCCGCGCCCCCGGCGGCCCCTGCTCCCCCGGCGCCGCCCGCCGTCGTCGAGCTCTTACGCGGGCTGCGGGCCGGTGAGGTCTTCCACGCCACGGTCTTCGAGCTGGCCAGGCGCGGGTTCCTGACGATCCGGGGCGACCGGCTCACGCTCTCCGCGACGGGCGAGGGGCAGGTGTGGCCGTACGAGCGGTGGGTGCTCGACCGGGTGGCCGCTCGGATGGGCGGAGCGCCGCAGGCGCCGGTCGTCGCCCTGATGCCGGACAGCGGCGACCTCGACGCCGAGTTCGTGCCCCTGGTGCGGCAGAGCGCCATCGACCTCGGGCTGGCCCGGCGGCGCTGGCAGAGCATGCTCGTGCCGCTGCTGCTGGCCGCCGGGCTCGCCGTGCCCTGGTACGTCACCATCTCGCAGGCGGGCGTGTCGTGGCCCGGCTGGATCGCGACGGCCGGGGCGTTCGTGGCCGGGGCCGCGCTGCTGCTGGGCGGGCGGGGGTTCGTGCTGACGCCGCTCGGCCGCGAGGTCGCCGGGCCCGAGCCGGCCCCGGTGGACCCGCGGCAGGAGTGGATCTTCACCGGCGACGGGTGGCGCGGCGTCCTGGTCGAGCCCGCTCCGCGCGACGGCGGCGCGCCCAAGCGGCAGGAGGTCGAGGGGCGGGTGGTCAAGCGCTGGATCGTGACCGAGCACGGCGACGACCTGTCCTCCTCGCGCACCTGTTACCTGGCGGTGCACGACGGCACGTCGGAGCGGGCGCCGGCGTACCGGGCCAAGGAGCGCGTCTACCAGGACGTGCTGCCGGGCGACTTCGTCCGGCTGCTGGTCAATCCGCGGCGCGGGAGCGTGGTGAGCGTGCTGTCCCACGAGCGCCGCTGGTAGCGCCGGGCAGTTCGCCGGCCAGCAGCAGCTCGGTCTGCCTGCGCAGCCGGTCGGCGAACTCGGGGTGGGTCAGCACGAGGAACCGTTCCTCGTGGATGGCCCGCACGACCAGGGCGGCGACCTCGGCGGGCTCGACGCCGCGCGCCATGGCCGCCCCGACGGCCTCGCGGGCGGCCGTCTCGTCGTCCGTCGGGGTGCTGACCAGGTCGGCCGGGCGGGAGCGGGCCGAGTCGTCGATCCGCGTCCTGACCGCGCCGGGGCACAGCGCGGTCACGCGGAGCTTGGAGCCCACGGCGGCCAGGTCCTGGGCCAGCGACTGCGAGGCGGCCAGCGCGGCGTACTTGGTGACCGCGTAACCGCCCGCGCCCGGCGCGGCGAGCAGCCCCGCCACGGACACGGTGTTGACCACGTGCCCCTCGGTGTCCTGTGCCATCATGCGCGGCACGAACGCGCGCACGCCGTGCAGCACGCCCCACAGGTTCACGCCGAGCAGCCAGGCGAAGTCCTCGGCGGTCCTGGTCCACAGGCGGCCGCCCTGATAGACGCCGGCGTTGTTGCACAGCACGTGCACCGCGCCCAGCTCGCCGAAGCTCCGGTCGGCCAGGTGCTGCACGGCCGCCGCGTCCGAGACGTCGGTGACCTGCGTGAGCACCTCGCCCGGCCCGGCGGACGCCTTCCCCGCGAGCGCGGCCGTCTCGGCCAGCCCGCCGGGATCGACGTCGGCCAGCATCAACGCCATGCCCTCGGCGGCGAACCGGACGGCCAGGGCCCTGCCGATGCCGCTGGCCGCGCCCGTCACCACCGCGACCCTGCCGGACAGTTCACGCACCGCCTGAACCTCCCTAGCGCTCGCTCGGCTACCCCGACGCTACAGGATCGCGCCGATCAGGCCCAGGGGCGGCGAGCCGAGGTCGAACAGCGCCTTGTGGAAGCGCTGGAGCGTGAAGCCCGCTCCCCACTGCGTGCGGGCCTGCTCGCGCAGGTCGAGGATGAGCAGCTTGCCCCAGGTGTAGCGACCGTACGTCGGGTCGAAGGAGGCGCGGCGGGCCTCCGACAGCGCGGCGGGACCGGCCAGGTGGGTGTCGGACTCGAAGCGCCGCGCGCCCTCCTCGACCGTCATCTGCCCGGTGTGCACGCCGATCGCGCAGGCCAGCCGGGTGACCCGGATCAGGGCCTCCACCCAGACGCCGATCTCGAACCGCGGGTCGTCGGGCGCGTAGCCCTCCTCGACGCACAGCTCCTCGGCGTAGTGGGCCCAGCCCTCGACGAAGGCCATCGACTGCAGCAGCCGCCGCACGTCGGAGGGGGCCCGGCGGAGCGCGCGGCCGTGCGAGAAGTGGCCGGGGGCCACCTCGTGCACGTTGATCGCGGGCAGCGTGGTGGCGCTGAAGACCTCCAGCCACTCCTCCTGGTCCTGCTCGCTCCAGGACGCGTCCGGCGGCGTGATGTGGTACCAGGACGGCCCCTCGGGCTCGCCCGGCGAGTTCCACGCCATCATGGCCATGGCCCAGCGGCGCGACTCCGGCGCCAGCCCGACCTGGCACTCGCCGTCGTGGTAGGGCACGAGGTCCTTCTCACGGGTGAAGGCGATGGCCCGTTCGGTGCCGATCCGGGCCGCCTCGATCACGCCGTCGGCGTCGGGGTGGTCCTTGACCAGCTCGCGGACGACGTCGAGGGGCCGCTCGGAACGTCCGAGCTTGGCGCAGGACTCGGCGAGCAGGCCCATGAGCCGGTCGCGTTCGGCGTCGGCGCGCTCGGCCAGCCTGCCCAGGTCGACCGGCAGGCCCTCGGCGCTGCTCATGAGCTTGACCAGGGCCGCGCCTCCGAGCGCGGCGTCGGGGTCGCCCTCGGCGGCGGCGCGGGCCACGTGGGCCACGAGCCTGCCGTGGGCCTCGATCGCGGCCTCGTCGGTGATGCCCGCGGCCAGGCCCTTGACCGCGCCCAGCAGGGACGTGGCGACCGGGGCCGCGACCTGGTCGAGCGCGGCGACCGCGGCGTCCACGGCGGCCGGCCACTGCGCGAGGTGGGCGGCCCTGGCGGCGGCGCGCTCGGCCTCGGGGCCGTAGTCGCGGTCGTAGCAGGCCAGGTCGAGGTTGGACAGGTGGATCAGCGGGTTCTTGCGGTGCAGCTCCAGCTCGCCGAACTGGATGCGCATGGCCTCCTCGAAGATCTGCAGATGCTCGGCGTCGTGCGGGTCGGCCGGCGCGTCGCCCTTGCCGAGGCGCGCCAGGCCGTCCCGTACGCCCTCGGGCGACAGGTCCTGGATCTGGCCGTCGTACTCGTGCCTGCCGCCCCCCTCGCGCGCCTCGGACACCATCAAATCGGTGATCGCGCGCAATCTGGGGTCAAGTTCCGTCATGTCGCCGACGCTAGCGCACACCCCTGATCCTGAGGACCCCGACGGAGCCGACCAGCGAGATCACGATGCCCACGACGAACAGCGCCGGATAGCCGCCCGTCCCCACCACGACTGCGGCGAGGGCGGGCGCCAGGATCTGCGGCCCGGCGTTGGCGATGTTGAGGACGCCCATGTCCTTGCCCGCGTCGCCGGGGGCCGGCAGCACCTTCGTCACCAGGGCCATGTCCACGGCCAGGTAGACGCCGAACGCGATGCCGTGCGCGACGTTGTAGACGATCATGCCCTCGAACGTCGGCATCGCCAGCGGGATGCCCAGGAACACCGCCGAGGACAGCCCGGCGACGAGCGCGAGGAGTTGCGGGGCAAGGGGTTCGAGGTGCGCGTGGTCACGGGGGCCGAGCACACGATCCACCGCCACCTGTTCGAGGACTTCCTGGCGGGGCTGGAAGGCTGGATCAGACCCGCTGCCGCAACTCGGTGAGGCGGCCGGCGACGTCGAGGCCCTTGCCGGCGGCCCAGGCGTCGTCGTGGTACGTCGCCAGGTGCCGCTCGGCCGCGTCGCCCACCAGCGAGACGATCGTGCCGCTCTCGCCCCTGGCCCGCATGCGCCCGGCCAGTTCGAGCGCGGCCCACAGCGCGGTGCCGGACGAGCCGCCCACCGGCAGCCCGGTGACCTCCCTGATGCGCCTGGCCGCCGCCACGCCCGCCGCGTCGGGCACCGGCACCACCAGATCGACCAGGTCGGACCGGAACCCCGGCTCCACGCGCGGACGGCCGACGCCCTCGATCCGCGAGGGCATGCCGGTGGCGTAGTCGGGCACGTCGAGGGTCCAGCCCGGGAAGTAGGCGGAGTTGTCGGGATCGGCGACCGCCACCCGGCAGCCGTGCGCCCCGGCCGCGGCGCCGAGCGTGGCCGAGGTCGCGCCGGTGGCCGCGCCGGTCACCACCCAGTCGGGACGGACCTGGGCGAACAGCTCTTCGGCCAGGTCGTGCGGCGTGGCCCGGCCGAACTGGTCGAGGTAGTGGCCCCCGACCTCCCCGGCCGCCTCCCTGGCCGCGTCGTAGATGGCCAGGGGCGGCGTCACGAACCTGCACTCGCCGCCCAGCGCCTCGACCGCGCGGGCCCGCGCCGGGTCGGGCGCGCCCGGCATGACCACGACGTAGGGCAGGCCGAGCCGCCGGGCGAACCACGCCTGCGCGACCGCGGCGTTGCCGCCGGTGGCCTCGACCACGGTGGTGCCCTCGGTGATCGAGCCGTCGAGCACGGCCCGCCGGAACAGCGCCCTGGCGTGCCGGTGCCGCAGGCTGCCCGTGGGCTGACCGGACTCGTCCTTCAGCAGCAGGCGCACGCCGGGGACCCGGACGGGGAAGTCGATCAGCCTGGTCGGCGGCCCGGCGGCCAGCGCGTC
Source organism: Nonomuraea sp. NPDC048881 (assembly GCF_040649795.1). NCBI lineage: Bacteria > Bacillati > Actinomycetota > Actinomycetes > Streptosporangiales > Streptosporangiaceae > Nonomuraea > Nonomuraea sp. NPDC048881. The sequence goes on along the minus strand of NZ_JBEZGC010000001.1, from coordinate 84,884 downwards.
GAGCGCGCGCGTGCTCCAGCTCACCGGACCACCCTGTCAGGACGAGCTCAGGAAAGCTCGACCTGTTCGCCAGGGGCGAGCAGCACGAACCGCTCGCCGAGCCCGGCGAACGCCTTCTCCAGCGTGTCGCGGCCCTGCGTGAAGTGCGCCCACTGCTCGAAGTGCAGCGGGACGACGTGCCGCGCGCCCAGGATGTCGGCGGCGGTGACGGCGTCCTCGCTGGTCAGCGTCAGGAAACCGTCCACGAGCGGGGTGCGCGCGCCGCCCGCGAACAGCAGCGCCACGTCGATCCGCGGGAACCTGGCGGCCACGGCCCGCACGACGTCGAGCGAGGCGTTGTCGCCGCTCACGTAGACGGTGGGCAGGCCCTCGCCGCTGAGCACGAAGCCGGTGACCTCGCCCGTCAGGTGCTCGGTCCCGTCGGGGCCGTGCTGGGCGGGCACACCGGTCACCCGCAGCGGGCCGACCTCGGTCTCGCTCCAGTTGGGCAGGGCGCGCACCGGCTCGCCGACGCGCTCGGCCGCCGAGACGGTGGACAGCGCCAGCGGGGCCGCGGCGAGGAACGCGCGGCCCGCGTCGTCGAGGTTGTCGGGGTGCTGGTCGTGCGAGAGCAGCACGGCGTCCACCGGGCCCACCTCGTCGGGGCCGAAGGCGGGGCCGGCCGTCTTCTTGAGCACCCTGGCGCCGACCGGGTGGTCGCCCGGCGCGTCGAAGGTGGGGTCGACCAGCAGCCGGACGCCGCCCAGCTCGATGACGGCGGTCGGGCCACCGGCGTAACGAATCTTCATGTCCGTCAAGGACAAAGGGGCACAGAAGGTTTATTCCGCACGCCGTTGAGCACCCGGGTCACCGTGCGGTGGCACAGGGCGCGGAAGTCGGGCTCGGCCATGCTCATCCGGCCGCTCAGGTACTGCTGGACCAGGCCCTGGGTGCTCGCCGTGACCGCGAGCGCGGTCTCCAGCGGGTCGTCCTCGCGCAGCACGCCCGCGCGCATGCCCTCCTCGGCCAGCGCCACCACCACGCTGAACGGCGGGCCCTGGCCGTCGCGGAAGTCTTCGGGGAAGCGGCGGGCCCGCGCCCATGCGTCGGAGGTCAGGAAGTTGTACAGGTGGGGGCTGCCGAGCGCGAAGTCGAGGAAGTCGTCGAGCGCCGCCATCATGCGCTGCTCCACGTCGCCCGCGCTGGGCCTGCGGGTCCACGCCTCGGCCAGCTCGCGGGCGGCGGCGTCGGCGACGGCGCGCAGCAGGGCCTCCCTGTTGGGGAAGTGCCGGTAGATGGCCATGGCGGTGACGCCCACGGCCTCGCCGACCCGCCGCATGCTGACGGCGTCGGCGCCCTCCTCCAGCAGGATCTGCCGGGCCACGGCCTCGATGCGCGCAGCCGTCCCTCGTTCGCTCACGTTTACAGTGTATACAGACGGAGTGCCCCCGGCGCCCGCTCCGGCACGGCGGGCCGGCGGGGCGCCACCGGGGGCAGCCGGACGTACGGCGAGCCCGTGGCGGGCCTGGGATCGGGGTCGCCGGCGTTGGGCCACAGGGACATGGCCCGCTCGGCCTGCGCGGTGATGGTGAGCGACGGGTTCACCCCGAGGTTGGCCGACACCGCCGAGCCGTCCACGACGTGCAGCCCCTCGTGGCCGTAGACGCGGTGATAGGCGTCGATCACGCCGGTCTCGGGCGAGTCGCCGATCACGCAGCCGCCCAGGAAGTGGGCCGTCGTCGGGATGTCGAACAGGTCGAGCCAGGTGCCGCCGGGCACCCCGCCGATCTCGGCCGCCGCGTGCCGGACGGCCTCGTGCCCGGCCGGGATCCAGGTCGGGTTGGGCTCGCCGTGGCCGCGGGCCGACCGCAGCCCCCAGCGGGTGCGCCGGACGGTGATCGAGTTGTCCTTGGCCTGCATGACCAGCGCGATGACGGTCCGTTCCGACCAGCGGCGCAGGTCGAGCAGCCGCAGCGCCTCCAGGGGCCGCGCGGCGATCTCCCGGAACAGCGCCGGCCACCTCGGCTGGCCGCCGTCCACGAGCAGGGTGCGCAGCAGGCCCATGGCGTTGGAGCCGTCGCCGTAGCGCACGGGCTCGATGTGGGTCTCGGCGTCGGGGTGGATGGAGGAGGTGATGGCCACGCCCTTGTTGAGCTTCTCGCCGCCCGCCGACGTGCGCTCGAAGCCGAGCAGGGCCTCGGAGTTGGTCCTGGTCAGCGTGCCGAGCCTGGGCGACAGGCCGGGCAGGTCGCCGGTGGCGCGCAGCTTGTGCAGCAGGCGCTGGGTGCCGTACGTGCCGGCCGCGAAGATCACCTGCTTGGCCGTGAACGAACGGCGGCGCAGCGCCGACCCCGTCCGGCGGGCGACGACCCGGTAGCCGCCGGAGGGCAGCGGGCGCACCGAGGTGACCGTGCACTCGGCGTAGACCCGGGCCCCCGCCCGCTCGGCCAGGTGGAGGTAGTTCTTGACCAGCGTGTTCTTGGCGCCGTGGCGGCAGCCGGTCATGCACTGCCCGCACTCGATGCAGCCGCGCCGCCGCGGCCCGGCGCCGCCGAAGTACGGGTCGACGCCGTCCTCGCCGAAGTAGACGCCGACCGGGGCCAGGTGGAAGGTGTCGCCCACGCCCATCTTCTCGGCGACCCGGCGCATGACGTCGTCGGCGCGGGTGACGGTGGGGTTCGTGACCGCGCCGAGCATGCGTCTGGCCTGGTCGTAGTGGGGGGCCAGCTCCGCCTTCCAGTCGGTGATGCCGGCCCACTGCGGGTCGCGGAAGAACGGGTCGAGCGGCTCGTAGAGGGTGTTGGCGTAGACCAGCGACCCGCCGCCCACCCCGGCTCCGGCCAGCACCATCACGCCGGTGCCGCGTTCGCCGCGCAGCACGTGGATGCGCTGGATGCCCTTCATGCCGAGCCAGGGCGCCCACAGGAAGTCGCGCAGCTTCCACGAGGTGGCCGGCAGCGCGGAGTCGTCGAACCGGCGGCCCGCCTCCAGCACGCCGACCTTGTACCCCTTCTCGCTCAGCCGCAGCGCCGAGACGCTGCCGCCGAACCCCGACCCGATGACCAGAACGTCGAACGTCACTTGATCCGCAGCTTCCGCATCGCCTTGAGGGTGCCGGCCAGGACGTCGGCCCACGTCTCGTACGTCAGGTCGAAGGGCGGCTCGAAGCCCAGCCAGGACGCCTGCGAGGCCACGGTCTTGGACTCGGTGTAGCGCAGCAGGCCCTCCGCGCCGTGCCGGCGGCCGAGGCCCGACGCCTTCATGCCGCCCATGGGCGCGTCGTAGGAGGCGTAGGCCGAGCCGTACCCCTCGTTGATGTTGACCGTGCCGGCCTTGACGCGGGCGGCCAGGGCGCGGCCGCGGGCCGGGTCGGTGGTCCAGATAGAGGCGTTCAGGCCGTAGATGGTGTCGTTGGCCAGCTCGATCGCCTCCTCCTCCGAGTCGAAGGGGTAGAGGGCGACCACCGGCCCGAACGTCTCGTTGCGGCACAGGTCCATGTCGTCGCGCACGCCGGTGAGCACGGTCGGCTCGTAGAACAGCGGGCCGAGGTCGGGCCTGGCCCGGCCGCCGGTCAGCACGGTCGCGCCCTTGGCCACGGCGTCGTCCACGTGGGCGCTGACCGCGTCGAGCTGGCGTTGCGAGGTGAGCGAGCCCATCTGGACCGACCAGTCGTGGCCCGCGCCGAGCTTGAGGTTGCCGACCTGCCTGACCAGGCGCGCGGCGAAGTCGTCGAACACCGACGTGTGCACGTACAGCCGCTCGATGGACAGGCAGAGCTGGCCGGCGTTGGTGAAGCAGGCCCGGATCGCCCCCTGGACGGCGAGCGGCACGTCGGCGTCTTCGAGCACCACCATCGGGTTCTTGCCGCCGAGCTCCAGCGAGCAGCCGATGAGCCGCTTGGCCGCCTCCTCGGCGATCTTCCTGCCGCCCCTGGTCGAACCCGTGAACGCGACGTAGTCGGCGTCGTCGAGCAGCGCGTCGCCGATCTCGGCGGGCTCGCCCAGCACGACCTGCCAGATCTCACGCGGCATGCCCAGCTCGGCCAGCAGGTCGATGGTCCACAAGGTGGACATGGCGGTCTGGGTGTCCGGCTTGTGCACCAGCGCGTTCCCGGCCAGCAGCGCCGGCACGGCGTCGGTGACGCCGAGCGAGAGCGGGTAGTTCCACGGGGAGATCAGCGCGACCACGCCCTTGGGCTGGCGCAGCTCGGTCACCCGGGTGGCGCCGGGGAAGATGCCCTTGCGGGTGCGCGGCGCGAGCAGGCCGGACGCCCGCCGGGCGTAGTAGAGGCTGCACCCGGCGACGTCGAGCACCTCCTCGAAGGCGTGCTTGCGGGCCTTGCCGGTCTCGTTCTGGACGATGTCGAGGATCTCGTCCCTGCGGTCGAGGATGGCGTCGTGCAGCAGCAGGAACGGTCTGGCCCGCGCCGCGGCGGGCCTGGCCGCCCACTCGGCCTGGGCGGCCCTGGCGCGCTCGTAGGCCAGGCGTACGTCGTCGGCCGTGGAAATGGGCAGCTCGGCGAGCGGCTCGCCGGTGAAGGGGGCGGTGATCTCCCGGGTCTTGCCGCTGGACGTGACGTGCATGCCCGAAGGATATTCCGCTTGGCTACCGGCGGGTAGTTTTTGCGGATTCGCGGGGTGGGGTCAGAATCCTCTTATGCCATCGTTCGCTCCGCTACGCCCGGGAGATCCGGCGAGTCTGGCCGGCATGGACCTCCTCGGCAGGCTTGGCGAGGGCGGCCAAGGCGTCGTCTACCTCGCGAAAGATCATTCCGGCGCGCACGTCGCCGTCAAATGGCTGCGCCCCGACCTGTCCGGCGACGACGTGAGCGTCGAGCGGTTCCTGCGCGAGGTCCAGGTGGCCCAGCAGGTGGCGCCGTTCTGCACCGCGGCCGTCCTCGGCACCGGCGTCGAGCTGGACCGGCCGTTCATCGTCAGCGAGTTCATCGAGGGGCCATCGCTGCAACGGGTGGTGCAGGAGGAGGGGCCGCGCACCGGGTCCACGCTGCACCGGCTGGCCATCGGCACCGCGACCGCGCTGGCCGCCATCCACCAGGCCGGCATCGTCCACCGCGACTTCAAGCCCGCCAACGTCATCCTGGGCGCGGACGGCCCGCGGGTGATCGACTTCGGCATCGCGCGGGCGCTCAACGCGACCTCGACGATCAGCAGCATGGTCGTGGGCACGCCGTCGTACATGCCGCCCGAGCAGATCATGGGCCACACCGCCGGGCCGGCGGCCGACATGTTCTCGTGGGCCAGCGCGATGGTCTACGCGGCGTCGGGGCGGGCGCCGTTCGGCAGCGACACCATGCCCGCGGTGATCAACCGGGTCCTCAACCAGCAGCCCGACCTGGGCGTGCTCGACGGCGCGCTGCGTGACGTCGTGGCCGCGTGCCTGGCCAAGGACCCGGCGCAGCGGCCGACGGCCGAGCAGGTGATCATGCGCCTGCTCCAGCACCCGATGCCGGCGAACTCGCCCATCCTCGCCGCGGCCGCCGCCGAGGCCGTCCCCGCCGGGCCGCCCATGACCGGGCCGGTGGCGCGGCCGATGGCGGGACCGCCGCAGCAGCACCCGCAGGGACCGCCGCAGGGGCCTCCACAGGGGCCTGCACAGGGGCCTCCGCACGGGCCGATGACCGGGCCGGTGCCGGGGGGCCGGCAGCCGTACCCGCAGCAGCAGTGGCACCCGCCGGGCCCGTACGCGCAGCCCACCCACCCGGGCGTCCACCCCCGGCGGCCGGCCGGGAAGAGCAGGGCGCCGCTGGTCATCGGGGCCACGCTGGCCGTCGCCTTACTCGTGCTGGCCGGGCTCGTCGTGCTCATCGCCAACAACAGGACGCCCCTGGCCGCCGACGGCGGCGTCACGACGCCCGCGTCCGCCCAGCCGTCCGGGCGCAGCGTGCCGCCCGCCACGCCGTCGGTCGCGGCGTCGGTCGCGCCGGTCTCCGTCCCCGAGGAGGGGCCGCGCAAGGCGCTGCCCGGCGCCGCGATCGGCCTTTATGAGAACACCTCCGACGCGATCGTCCTGACCTCCTACGAGATCTACGACAAGAAGAAGGAGGACTGGATCGACCACGCCAGGGACTCGCTGCGCGGGCCGTTCCGCAAGTACGCCGGCAACTGGGAGTCGAACGTCTCCCCCGGCGGCCGCTACCTGGCCACCCGCGGCCGCAAGTACACCGACGACAACTACGACTACATCATCGTCAGCGACCGCCAGACGGGCGAGCGCACCACGATCAAGACCGTCCGCGGCCCGCTGATCGCCAGCATCCGCGGCTGGTCCGAGGACGGCTCCAAGATCCTGCTCAACATCGAGCGGAAGAGCGGCGACACCTGGACCTACCCCGGCTTCGTCATCGTGGACGTCGCCACGAAGAAGGCGAAGACCGTCATGGTGGACGACTCCGCCGTCCGCAAGACCGCCTTCGGCTGGGACGGCGAGGGCACGGGCGTGATCAACACCTTCGGCCCGGAGAAGAACCGCAGCCTGCGCTTCTTCGACGCCGACGGCAAGGCCACCCGCGACCTGCGCTCGATCGGCACGCTGCCCGCCGGCACCCAGGACGTCTTCTCCCCCTCGGGCGAGTCGTTCCTGTCCACCTGCCCCAACGGCAGCGACGGCGACACCTGCGTGTGGGACGTCAAGTCGGGCGACCGCACGCACAAGTTCGCCTCCGACTGCGACAAGGTGCTCGGCTGGTACGACGACACCCACCTCTACTGCTGGGAGCAGGACAACAACACCAGGGACGAGATCCAGGTCGTCGACCTCAAGGGCACCCTGCTCCGCAAGATCCTCGATGTGCCGGAAGACGTCGACTTCAGCCCGGTCTTCACCGCCAACCCGGCCAAGGGCTCCTGAACCATCCGGCCCGCGCAGCCGTCATGGAGGTCATGAAGACGCTGTTCCGTACGGCCGTGACCGCCGCGGCCCTCGCCATGGCCACGACGGCCTGCACCTCGGCGGCCACCGGCCAGGCGCCCGTGCCGAAGGTCACGCTCGACGCCGTCCGCCTGGTCGCCTACGACAGTTGCGACGACATGCTGTCGGGCCTGCGGGAGCACGCCGCGGAGAACGTCGGCCCGTGGGGGTTCGGCGGCCCGCAGATCATGTACATGGAGGACACCGCCGCCACCGCGCGGGCGAAGACCACCTCCGACACCCCCGAGCACTCCACCACGAACGTGCACGAGGCGGGCGTGGACGAGCCCGACCTGGTCAAGACCGACGGCAACCGGATCGTCACGGTCGTGGACGGCACCCTGCGGGTCATCGACACCGCGACCAAGAAGGTCACCGCCTCGCTCAAGCTCACCAAGAAGGACGAGCCGACCTTCGCCCCCGCCGACCTGCTGCTCTCCGGCGACCGCGCGCTGGTGCTGTTCCGCGGCGGCGACATCATGGTGAAGTCCTTCGCGCCGCCCGGAGAGACCCGTTACGTCGTGGTCGACCTGGCCGGGCAGCCGAAGGTGCTCAGCACGATCCGGGCGCAGGGCTCGTACGTGGACGCCAGGATGATCGGCTCCACGGTCCGGCTCGTCACCCGCAGCCAGCCCGACATCACCTTCCCCGAGCCCAAGAGCCCGGACGCCTCCGAGGCCGACCGCAAGAAGGCCAACCAGGACGTCGTCCGGCGGGCGCCGCTGTCCGCCTGGCTGCCCACGGTCGAGATCACCGGTGGGTCCGGCGCGGTCAAGAAGGACACGGTCAAGTGCGAGCGGGTCAGCCACCCCGCCGACTACACCGGCACCTCGCTGCTCACCGTCCACAGCATCGACCTGACCCAGGACGTCGCCGCGACCGGCACCGAGCCCATCAGCCTGGCCGCCGACGGCGACACCGTCTACGGCAGCGGCACGAGCCTGTACGTCGCCAGCAACCCCCGCTGGTGGTTCCCGGTGGTCACCGAGCCGATGCCGATCGAGCCCGTGCCGACGGCCACCGACGGCGCCGCCCCGGCCGTCGAGCCCACCCCGAGCGACCCGGCCGTGACGAGCAGCGCCCCGGCCACGCCCGCCACCTCCGAGCCCGTACCCGAGCCCACCCCCACGGCTCCGCCCGAGGAGACCGAGGTCCACCGGTTCGACATCAGCGCCGCCGGCGCCCCCTCGTACGTGGCCTCCGGCAAGGTCCCCGGCCGCCTGCTGAACCAGTACTCGCTGTCGGAGTACGAGGGCCACCTCCGCGTCGCCACCACCCTCACCGCCACCGACGGCGGTAACAGCGCCAGCAGCGTGTACGTGCTCGACGCCGCCACCATGGCCAAGACCGGCGAGGTCGGCGGCCTCGGGAAGGGCGAGCGCATCTACTCGGTCCGGTTCATCGGCCCGGTGGGCTACGTCGTGACGTTCAAGCAGGTGGACCCGCTCTACACGCTCGACCTGCGCGACCCGGCCGCCCCCAAGGTGACCGGCGAGCTGAAGATCACCGGCTACTCGGCCTACCTGCACCCCGGCGCGGACGGCCGGCTGATCGGCATCGGCCAGGAGGCCAGCGACAAGGGCAGGACGCTCGGCACGCAGGTCTCGCTGTTCGACGTCAGCGACCCGGCCGCCCCGCGCAGGCTGTCGCAGCTCTTCCAGAAGGAGTCGGGCTCCGAGGCCGAGTGGGACCCGCACGCGTTCCTGTACTGGCCGAAGACCGGCCTGTCGGTGCTCCCGCTGATGACCCCCAAGGAGTCGGGCGCGCTCGTGCTGAAGATCGACGACTCGGCCGTCAAGAGGCTCGGCATGATCAAGCACCCCACCCACCAGGACAAGGACTACACCTACCAGCCCGGCATCCAGCGCTCGATCGTCATCGGTGACGCCCTCTGGACGCTGTCCTGGGACGGCCTCCAGGTCAACGACGCCACGACGCTGGCCCGTCAGGCCTGGATCCCGCTGCGCTGACCCGCGTGAGGGCGGGGGACCGGTCCGCCGGAACGGTCACCCGCGCTCCGGCGCGACCACGGGCACGATCTCGGGGGCGCCCAGCCGGATGGCGTCGGCCTCCTGGTCGGAGTCCTGCTCCTGGGAGCGCCGCTCGGCCTCGACGCGCTTGGTGTAGTACTCCACCTCGCGCTTCACCTGCTCGGCGTCCCAGCCGAGCGGCCCGGCCAGCAGCTCGGCGGCCTCCTGCGCCACGGCCAGGCCGCGGTGGAAGGTCTCGATGGAGATGTGCGTGCGCCTGGTCAGCACGTCGTTGAGGTGCCTGGCGCCCTCGTGGGTGGCGGCGTAGACGATCTCGGCCCGCAGGTAGTCGTCGGCCCCGGCCAGCGGCCGGCCCAGCGACGGATCGTCCTCGATCAGCTGGAGCACCTCGTCGATGAGCGAGCCGTAGCGCTGGAGCAGGTGCTCGATCCGGGCGACGTGCAGGCCCGAGGTGTGGGCCAGGCGGTAGCGGGAGTTCCACAGCGCCTGGTAGCCCTCGGCCCCGGCCAGCGGGATGCGGTCGGTGCACGAGCGCGGCACCCGCTGGTCGAGCCCGTGCGCCACCGCGTCCACCGCGTCGCGGGCCATGACCCGGTACGTCGTGTACTTCCCGCCGGCGATCATCACCAGCCCCGGCACCGGATGCGCCACGACGTGCTCGCGCGACAACTTCGACGTCTCGTCGGACTCCCCCGACAGCAGCGGACGCAGCCCGGCGTAGACGCCCTCGACGTCGTCGCGGGTCAGCGGCACCGACAACACGGCGTTGACGTGGTCGAGCAGGTAGTCGATGTCGGCCCGGGAGGCGGCCGGATGGCCCTTGTCGAGTGTCCACTCGGTGTCGGTGGTGCCGATGATCCAGTGGCGGCCCCACGGGATCACGAACAGCACCGACTTCTCCGTGCGCAGGATGATGCCGGTGCGGGAGTGGATGCGGTCGCGCGGCACCAGCAGGTGGATGCCCTTGGAGGCCCGTACGTGGATCTGGCCGCGCCCGCCGACCAGCTCCTGGATGTCGTCGGTCCACACGCCCGTGGCGTTGACGACCTGCTGGGCGCGTACGTCGAACTCGGCGCCGGTCTCCAGGTCGCGCGCCCGCACGCCGGTGACCCGCTCGCCCTCCCGCAGGAACCCGACCACCTGGGCGCGCGGCGCGATCCGGGCGCCGTACGTGGCGGCGGTGCGCAGCATGGTCATCACGTAACGGGCGTCGTCGACCTGGGCGTCCCAGTACTGGACGGCGCCGGTGAGTGCGCTCTTCTTCAGCGCCGGGGCCAGCCGCAACGCCCGTGACCTGGACAGATGCCGATGGCCCGGCACCCCGCGGGTGACCCCGGAGGTGAAGCCGAGCGTGTCGTAGAGCGCCACGCCGGCGCCCACGTACCCGCGTTCCCACCCGAAATGGGTCATCGGGAACAGGAACGGCACCGGCCGGACGAGGTGCGGCGCCAAGCGTTGGAGCAGCAGCGCCCGCTCCTGCAGCGCCTCGCGCACCAGGTCGAAGTTGAGCTGCTCCAGGTAGCGCAGGCCACCGTGGATGAGCTTGGACGAGCGCGACGAGGTGCCTGAGGCGAAGTCGCGGGCCTCCAGCAGGGCCACGTCGAGGCCCCGGGTGGCGGCGTCGAGCGCGGTGCCCGCCCCCACCACGCCGCCGCCGACCACGACCACGTCGAACTCCTGGGCGGACATCTCCGCCAGCGCCGCCGCGCGCTCGGTGGGCCCGAGCCGGGCCACGCTCCTACCCGCCGTCATCGTCTCCCCTTGCATCGACTGCGGTCAGTACCTACCCGTACGCCCGGTTCCATGTAACGCAAGGGACGGCTCAGGCGCGTACGACCTTGACGCCCGCGTCGGTGAGCCGGCCGGTGAGCTCGTCGGAGAGCCGCTCGTCGGTGACCAGCGTGTCGATCTGCTCGATCGGGCAGATGCGGGAGAAGGCCCGCCGGCCCACCTTGGAGGAGTCGGCCACCACGACGACCTGGGCGGCCCGGCTGATCAGCAGGTTGTTCACGCTGGCCTCGCCCTCGTGGTGGGCCGAGGCGCCCAGCTCGACGTCGATCGCGTCGACGCCGAGGAAGGCCACGTCGAGGGTGACCTGTTCGAGCACGCCCGAGGCCAGCGGCCCGATCAGCTCGTACGACTGCTGCCTGGCCACCCCGCCGGTGACCACGATCTTGACGTGCTGCCGCACGGTCAGCTCGGCGGCGATGTTCAGGGCGTTGGTGACGATCGTGAACCCGCTCTCCAGCGTGGACAGCGTGGCGAGGGTGCGGGCCAGCTCGGAGGTGGTGGTGCCGCCGTTGAGCCCGACCACGGCGCCCGCGCTCACCAGGTCGGCCGCCGCGGCCGCTATGCGGTGCTTCTCGTCGGCGTGCCTGGCCGTCTTGTAGCGCAGCGGCAGGTCGTAGCTGACGCTCTGGGCGACGGCTCCGCCGCGCGTGCGCATGAGCATCTGCTGCTGGGCGAGCTGGTCGAAGTCACGCCGGATCGTGGCGGTCGAGACGTCGAGCGCCTGGGCGGCCTCCTCCACCGACAGCCTGCCCTCCTGGGCGAGCAGCTCCAGGATGGCGTTCCAGCGATCGTAGCGGGACACGAAGCCTCCAATGAGATCCGGACGGGATCAAGCGTGGCACAGGCAGGGAGGCGAGAGCGACCACTGCACAAAACTGCGCTTTTACTGTATAAAAAAGGCAGAAACAAACACCAACGGGGAGGAACGCGGTGACCACCCATACCGAAGCCGAGATCGAGTCCCAGCCGTCCTGCTGGCGCCGCGCGGTGGCCGACGTGCCCGCGGGCGCGCTGCCCGAGCCCGGCGAGCGGGTGGCCGTCGTCGGCTGCGGCACGTCCTGGTTCATCGCGATGGCCTACGCCACGCTGCGCGAGCGGGCCGGGCTGGGCGAGACCGACGCGTTCGCCGCGTCCGAGGCGCCGATCGGCCGCCCCTACGACAGGGTGCTCGCGCTGACCCGGTCCGGCACCACGACCGAGGTGCTGGAGCTGCTGTCCAGGACGAGCGCACGCACGACGGCCATCACCGCCGACCCGAAGACGCCGGTCATGACGGCCGCCGACGAGGTCATCGTGCTCGACTACGCCGACGAGAGCTCCGTCGTGCAGACCCGCTTCGCCACCACCCAGCTCGCCATGCTCCGCGCCAGCCTCGGCGAGGACCTGACCGGCGCGATCGCCGACGCCGAGCGGGCCCTGGCCGAGCCGCTGCCCGCCGGGCTCGTCGAGGCCGAGCAGTTCAGCTTCCTCGGCAGCGGCTGGTCGGTCGGCCTGGCCCAGGAGGCCGCGCTGAAGATGCGCGAGGCGTCCCGGTCGTGGACGGAGGCGTACCCGGCGATGGAGTACCGGCACGGCCCGATCAGCATCGCGGGCCCCGGCCGCGTCACGTGGATGCTCGGCGACGCCCCCGAGGGCCTGCGCGAGCAGGTCGAGGCGACCGGCGGCACGTTCTTCGACAGCGGCCTCGACCCCATGGCCGAGCTGGTGCGCGCCCAGCGGGTGGCGGTCGCGCGGGCCTTCGCCCGTGGGCTGAACCCCGACGAGCCCATGCACCTCACGCGATCTGTGATCCTTTCTTCATGAGCCTTACTCTCGCCGACGCCCGGATCGTGACCCCCGAAGGGGTGCACGAAGGGTGGCTGACCATCGAAGACGGCCGCATCACCCATGTCGGCCACGGATCGGCCCCCAGCCCCGGCCTGAGCCTCGGGGGGCGGCACGTCGTCCCCGGCTTCGTCGACATCCACAACCACGGCGGCGCGGGCGGGTCGTTCCCCACCGGCGACCAGGACAAGGCGCGCGACGCCGTGGCCCTGCACCGGCGGCACGGCACGACCACGATGATGGCCAGCCTGGTCACCGACGCGCTCGACGAGCTGTCCAGGGCCGCCTCCTCGCTGGCCGAGCTGTGCGAGGAGGGGCTGCTGGCGGGCATCCACTTCGAGGGGCCGTACATCGCCAAGGCCCGCTGCGGCGCGCACAACCCCGCCCTGCTGCGCGAGCCGTCGCCGCAGGAGCTGTCGGGGCTGGTCAAGGCCGCGCGCGGGCACGCGCGCATGGTCACCCTCGCCGCCGAGCTGCCCGGCGGCCTCGACACGATCCGCACGGCCGTCGGCGAGGGCCTGATCGCGGCGCTCGGCCACAGCGACGCCGACTACGACCAGGCGATCGCCGCCATCGAGGCGGGCGCCACCGTCGCCACCCACCTGTACAACGCGATGCCGCAGCTCGGCCACCGCGCGCCCGGCCCGATCGCCGCCCTGCTGGAGGACGAGCGCGTCACGGTCGAGCTGGTCAACGACGGCGTCCACGTGCACGCGGCGATGTTGCGCCTGGCCTACGAGGTGGCCGGGCCCGGCCGGACGGTGCTGATCACCGACGCGATGGCGGCCACGGGCCTCGGCGACGGCGACTACGTGCTCGGCCCCATGCGGGTGCGCGTGACCGACGGCGTGGCCAGGCTGGTCGAGGGCGGCTCCATCGCGGGCTCCACCCTCACCATGGACGCCGCCTTCCGCCGCGGCGTGCGCGAGCTCGGCATGTCGCTGCCCGACGCGGTCCAGGTGGCCTCGCTGACCCCCGCCAGGGTGCTCGGCCTGGCCGAGGAGATCGGTTCGATCGCCGTCGGCAAGGCGGCCGACCTGGTGGTGCTCTCCGGCGAGCTGGAGGTCGACGGCGTGATGAAGAACGGCGACTGGATCACGGAGCCCTGATGATCATCACCGTGACGCTCAACGCCGCGCTCGACGTGACCTACGAGGTCCCGTCCGTCGCCTGGGACGGCGTCAACCGGGTCGGCGCCGTCCACCGGCGGGCCGGCGGCAAGGGCGTCAACGTGGCCCGCGTGCTGGCCGCCCTCGGCCAGGAGGTCCTGGTCACGGGGCTGGCGGGCGGGCCCACGGGTCGCGCGATCGAGCACGACCTGCAAGCCGCGGGGCTGCCCGCCGCGCTGACGGGCATCGCCGCCGAGTCCCGCACCACGCTGGTGGTCTCCGAGCCGGGCGGGGCCACGCTGTTCAACGAGCCCGGCCCCGAGGTGACGGCGGCCGAGCTGGCCGCGTTCGTGGAACACTACAGGTCGCTGCTGGCCGGGGCCGACGCGGTGGTGGTCTCCGGCAGCCTGCCGCGCGGCGTCCCCGCCGACTTCTACGCGACACTTGCCGCCGTCGCCGCCCGCGCGGGCGTGCCGGCCATCGTCGACGCAGACGGCGACCCGCTGCGGCACGCGCCGGAGGGCCGGCCGGCCGTCGTCAAGCCCAACGCCGAGGAGCTGGCCAGGGCGGTTCCCGGCGGCACCCCCGAGGAGGGCGCCCAGGCGCTGCGCGAGCGGGGGGCCGAGGCCGTGGTCGTCTCCATGGGCGCCGACGGGCTGCTCGCCGTGACGGGCGAGGGCACCTTCCGGGCGCGGATGCCCTACACCGTGCGGGGAAACCCGACCGGGGCCGGCGACTCGCTGGTCGCGGGGCTCGCGCTGGGCCTGGTCGAGGGCTCCCCGTGGCCCGACCGGCTGCGGCGGGCCGCGGCGCTGGGCGCGGCCGCCGTGGCCGCGCCGGTCGCCGGCGACTTCGACGGCGAGGTCTACGCCGACATACACCCCCAGATCGTCATCACGTAAGGAGCTCGTCATGGCCCTCGCCGGAATCGGCGACATCGTCCGGCAGTCCCCCGCAGGGGTGGGCGCGTTCAACGTGATCCAGTTGGAGCACGCCACCGCGATCGTGGCCGGCGCCGAGGCGCTCGGCCTGCCGGTCGTGCTGCAGATCAGCGAGAACTGCGTGCGCTACCACGGCGCGCTCGAACCCGTCGCGCTGGCCGCGCTGGCCGTCGCGCGCCGCGCGGAGGTGCCGGTTGCGGTCCACCTCGACCACGCCACCGACCGCGCGCTGGTGGAGGAGGCGGTGACGCTGGGCCTCGGCTCGGTGATGTACGACGCCTCCGCCCTGCCCGACGAGGAGAACGTGGCGGCCACGGCCGAGGTGGCGGCCTGGTGCCACGAGCGCGGCGTCTGGGTGGAGGCCGAGCTCGGCGAGGTCGGCGGCAAGGACGGCGTGCACGCGCCCGGCGCCCGCACCAAGCCCCACGAGGCGGTCGACTACGTCGCCAGGACCGGCGTCGACGCGCTCGCCGTGGCCGTCGGCACCTCGCACGCCATGACCACCAAGGACGCCGTGCTCGACCTGGAGCTCATCGCCGAGCTGCGGGCGGCGGTGCCGGTGCCGCTGGTGCTGCACGGCTCGTCCGGCGTGCCCGACGACGTGCTGCGCGAGGCGGTGGCCAACGGCATGAAGAAGATCAACATCGCCACCCACCTGAACAAGGCGTTCACCCGGGCCGTCCGCGACTACCTGGCCCACGACGAGCGGGTGGTCGACTCCCGCAAATACCTCAACGCGGGCCGCGACGCCGTGGCCCGCGAGGTGAGTCACCTGCTGGGCGTGCTCACCGGCTGAGCTCCTTGCGCATCACCACGGCCGACCGGCCGTCGAGGTCGGCCCGGCCGATCTCGGCGTAGCCGAGCGAGGTGTACAGCGCGATGTTCGAGGCCATCTTGACGTTGGTGTAGAGACGCAGGGCGGGCAGGCCGAGCCGGGCGGCCTCCCGCTCGGCGTAGGCCAGCAGGCCCCGGCCGATGCCCCTGCCGTGCAGGTCGGGCCGCACCGCCACGTTGTCCACCAGCAGCGCGCCCTCCTCGGGGATGAGCACGACCAGCCCTTCGAGACCGTCGGTGACGTGCACCCGGCCCGCGGCGATGAGGGCCGCGTAGTCGGCCTCCATGGGCAGCGGCCGGGTGCCGATGATCTCGGCCCATGGCTGGTAGGCGTCATGGACGAGTTGCTCGACGGCGGCTCTGTCGGCCTCCTGCGCCAGTCTCATGCCCCCAATGATCGCAGCACCCTGTCGACCTGACGATCGAAGGTGCCGGGCGGATTGCGCGGGCTGTCGTGCGAGAGCAGGAACAGCCAGACCAGGCTCTGCAGCCTGCGGCAGTCGCGCAGCCGGCGCGCCTGCGGGCCGCTCAGCTCGAACCGGTCGGCGATCTCCACCTCGCCGTCCACCCACATCGAGACGTGCTCGGACAGCTCGGCCAGCTCGAAGGCCAGGTCGCTGCGCCCGGAGTCCTCGAAGTCGACGATGCGCACGCGGACGCCGTCCCACAGGAAGTTCGCCAGGTTGCCGTCGCCCGCCCCGAACGCCGGACGTACGCCCGACTCCCCCGGACGCCAGCCCGCCAGCCAGCGCAGGCCCTCCTCGGCCGCGCGGTCGGCCTCCGGACCGCGGGGCCGCCAGGCGGCCAGCCATTCCATGACCTGGCCGGTGACCGCCTCGACCTGCCACGGGCGTACCGGGACGGCCGCCAGCACGCCGGGCGGGACGGCCTCGTACAGCCGCGTGAGCGCCTCGGCCATGGCGGTCAGCGGCGCCTCCCCGGCCGCCAGGCCGCGCAGGGGCACGCCGTCGATCCTGGTCATCCGGACGACGCCGTCCTCGAAGGCGATCGGCCGCGGGGTCAGGCCCGGCGCGTGCTCGGCCAGCAGGGTGAGCGCCCGCCACTCGCGCTCGGCCGCGCCCTCCTTGCCGTCGACGTAGCGCTTGGTGACGACGTCGCCGTCGATGTCGAGGACGTGGGTGTGCACGAGATCGGCCATGCTAAGGCAGGATACGCCCGCCTGCCCTACGAGCCCGTCACCACGGGATGGATCGGCCGTCGCGGAAGAAGCCACCGGTCGGCCCGTCGTCGGGCAGGTCCGCGGCCCACAACACGCTCCGCGCGCCCTCGGCGACCGGCCGCCCGCCGGGGCCGCCCATGTCGGTCGCCACCCACCCCGGGCAGACGGCGTTGACCAGGATGCCGTCCCCGCGCAGCTCGGCCGCGAGCATCCTGGTCAGCGCGTTCAGTGCCGTCTTCGACACCGTGTACGCGGGCGTGCCACCGCCCATCGAGGCCAGCGAGCCGATCTCGCTGGAGACGTTGACGATCCGGCCGTGCGCGCTGCCGCGCAACAGCGGCAGCAGCGCGAGCGTGACCCGCCAGGCGCCCAGCAGGTTCGTCTCCAGCGCCTCCGACACCACGCCCAGGTCCGCGTCGCAGGCCCGCTGCCAGGTGTCGTAGTGGATGGCGGCGTTGTTGACCAGCACGTCGACCCGCCCGTGGGTCTTCTCCAGCTCCCGCGCCAGATCGGCCGCCGATCGCTCGTCGGCGACGTCGAGCCGCCGCGCCAGCACCTCGCCGCCGATCCCCGCCGCCGCCTCGACGGCCTTGCGCTCGTCCCTGGCGGTCAGCACCACCGTGTCGCCCGCCGCCGCCAGCTGCCTGGCCACCTCCAGCCCGATCCCCCGGTTGGCCCCCGTGACCACGCACACCCGGTCCATCTCACGTCCCCCTCAACGTCGCGCGCCTGCGGCGCAGGAACTCCCGCTCGACCTCGTTGCCCGCACGGGCGATGGCCTCGCCGTACGCCCGCGCCGCCTCCTCGTCGCGCCCCAGCCGCCGCAGCAGGTCGGCCCGTACGGCGTGGAACAGGTAATAGCCTGTCACCTCCAGCCCCTCCACCAGCGCCAGCCCAGCCTCGGCGCCGTCCGCCTCGGCCACCGCCACCGCGCGGTGCAACGCCACGACCGGCCCCGGCGTGAACGCCAGCAGCAGGTCGTAGAGCTCGACGATCTGCCGCCAGTCGGTCTCCCCCGCGCTCGCCGCGTCGCCGTGCACGGCGTTGATCGCGGCCTGCACCTGGTAGGGCCCCGGCCGTCCCCACCGCAGGCAGCGCCGTACGATCGCCTGCCCCTCCTCGACCAGCGCGCGGTCCCACAGGGCGCGGTCCTGCTCGGGCAGCGGCACCAGCTCGCCGCCGCCCGCGGTGCGCGCCGCCCGGCGCGACTGGACCAGCAGCATCAGCGCCAGCAGGCCCCACACCTCGGGCTCGTCCGGCATCAGCTCGGCGAGCAGGCGGCCGAGCCGGACGGCCTCCGCGCACAGGTCCTCGCGCACCAGCCGCTCGCCCGAACTGGCCGTGTAACCCTCGTTGAAGATCAGATAGATCACCGCCAGCACCGCGCGCAGCCGGTCCGGCAGGTCCGCCGCCGCCGGCACCCGGTACGGGATCCCCGCCTGCCGGATCCTGCTCTTGGCCCTGACCAGCCGCTGGGCCATGGTCGCCTCCGGCACCAGGAACGCGTGCGCGATCTCGGCCGTGGTCAGCCCGCCGAGCAGCCGCAACGTGAGCGCCACCCGCGCGTGCGGGGCGAGCGCCGGATGGCAGCAGGTGAAGATCAGGCGCAGCCGCTCGTCCCGCACGGGCCCCTCCTCGACGGGCTCGTCCCTGGCGTGCAGCAGCGCCGCCTGCACGTACTTGTCGTGGCGGCCCGACTCCCTGCGCAGCCGGTCGATGGCCCGGTTCCTGGCGGTCGTGATGATCCAGCCGGCCGGGCTCGGCGGCGGGCCGGCCTGCCGCCACTGCCGCAGCGCGATCGCGAACGCCTCCTGCACGGCCTCCTCGGCGACGTCGATGTCACCGAACACGCGGACGAGCACCGCCACCGCCCGGCCGTACTCCTCCCGGAAGGCCTGTTCGACCTGATCGGACATCCTGCAACCACCTCGCCGACACGCGCGTCACCTTGCGCGTCCTACACGAACGGCGGTGTCCCGATTCGACACGGCGAGCCGGCGGGGACCCCGGAAAGCAGTCGGCTCCGGCGGGCCGGTGAGGCCCCCGGAAAGCAGTCGGCTCCCGGAGGTCGCAACCCCCGGGAGCCGTCGTAGACGTCGGTCAGTCGCCGCCTCAGCGCTGGATCGGCGCGACCACGACCTCGACCCGCTGGAACTCCTTGATGTCGGAGTAGCCGGTGGAGGCCATCGTGCGCTTGAGCGCGCCCATCAGGTTCATCGAGCCGTCGGCCACGCTGGAGGGGCCGTGCAGGATCTGCTCCAGCGTCCCGACCGTGCCGAACTCCACGCGACGGCCGCGCGGCAGGTCGGGGTGGTGGGCCTCGGAGCCCCAGTGGAAGCCGTGGCCGGGGGCCTCGGACGCCCTGGCCAGCGGCGAGCCCACCATGACGGCGTCGGCCCCGCACGCGATGGCCTTGGCGATGTCGCCCGAGGTGCCCATGCCGCCGTCGGCGATCACGTGCACGTACCGGCCGCCGGACTCGTCCATGTAGTCGCGGCGCGCCGCGGCCACGTCGGAGATCGCGGTGGCCATCGGCACGGCCACGCCCAGCACGTTGCGGGTGGTGTGCGAGGCGCCGCCGCCGAAGCCGACCAGCACGCCCGCCGCGCCCGTGCGCATCAGGTGCAGCGCCGCGGTGTAGGTGGCGCAGCCGCCGACGATGACCGGCACGTCGAGCTCGTAGATGAACTGCTTGAGGTTGAGCGGCTCGGCGCGGCCCGAGACGTGCTCGGCCGAGACGGTGGTGCCGCGGATGACGAAGATGTCCACGCCGGCGTCGATCACGGCCTTGTGGTACTGGACCGTGCGCTGCGGCGACAGCCGGACGGCCGTCGTCACCCCGGACGCCCGGATCTCCTCGATCCGGCGCCCGATCAGCTCCTCCTTGATCGGCGCGTCGTAGATCTCCTGGAGCCGCCGGGTCGCGGCCGCGGCGTCGAGGGCGGCGCACTCCTCCAGCAGCGGGGACGGGTCTTCGTAGCGCGTCCAGAGCCCTTCGAGGTCGAGGGGGGCCAGGCCGCCGAGCCGGCCGATCTCGATCGCGGTGGCGGGCGAGACCACGCTGTCCATGGGGGCGACGACGACGGGCAGCTCGAACCGGTAGGCGTCGATCTGCCAGGCGATCGACACCTCTTCCGGGTCACGGGTGCGTCGCGAGGGCACGAGCCCGATCTCGTCGAGCGCGTACGCCCTCCGCCCGGTCTTGCCCCGGCCGATCTCCACCTGCTGAGTCATGAACTTACCTTCTGTGATAGTTCGGAGCTTCCACGGTCATCTGGATGTCGTGGGGGTGGCTCTCCTTGAGGCCCGCTGCCGTGATCGGCATGAGCTCGCAGTCGGTGTGCATCTGCTCGATCGTGCGGCAGCCGGCGTACCACATGCCCTGGCGCAGACCGCCGATGAGCTGGTGGGCGACGGCCGCGACCGGCCCGCGGTAGGGCACCTGCCCCTCGATGCCCTCGGGGATGTACTTGTCGTCGCCGCCGACGTCGGCCTGCGCGTAGCGGTCCTTGCTGAAGGAGGTGCCGCCGCGCTCGCGGTTGCGCACCGCGCCGAGCGACCCCATGCCCCGGTACGACTTGAACTGCTTGCCGTTGATGAAGATCAGCTCGCCCGGCGACTCCTCGCAGCCGGCGAGCAGCGAGCCCAGCATGACCGTGTCGGCCCCGGCCGCGATGGCCTTGACGATGTCGCCGGAGTATTGGAGGCCGCCGTCGCCGATCACCGGCACCCCGGCCGGCGCGCACGCCTTGGACGCCTCGTGGATGGCCGTGACCTGCGGCGCGCCCACGCCGGCCACCACGCGGGTGGTGCAGATGGAGCCGGGGCCGACGCCGACCTTGACCGCGTCGGCGCCCGCGTCGACCAGCATCTGGGCGCCCGCCCTGGTCGCGATGTTGCCGCCGATGACCTGGACCTTGCTGTTGGCCTTGAGCTTGGCGATCATGTCGGCCAGGCCCTTGGAGTGACCGTGGGCCACGTCGACGACGACGACGTCAACCCCGGCCTCGATCAGCGCCTTGGCCCGCAGCTCGGCGTCGCCGCCGACGCCCACGGCCGCGCCGACCAGCAGGCGGCCGTCGGCGTCCTTGGTGGACAGCGGGTACTGCTCGCTCTTGGTGAAGTCCTTCACCGTGATCAGGCCGCGCAGCCTGCCGTCGGGGTCGACGAGGGGCAGCTTCTCGATCTTGTTCTGCCGCAGCAGCGCGAACGCGTCGTCGCGCGAGACCCCCACCGGCGCGGTGACCAGCGGCATCTTGGTCATGACCTCACGCACCGGACGGGTCTGGTCGGTCTCGAAGCGCATGTCGCGGTTGGTCACGATGCCGACCAGCGTGCCCGCCACGTCCGTCACCGGCACGCCGGAGATCCGGTACGTCGCGCACAGCCGCTCGACGTCGGCCAGCGTGTCGTCGGGGCTGCAAGTCACCGGGTTGGTCACCATGCCGGCCTCGGACCGCTTGACCAGGTCGACCTGCTGGGCCTGCTCCTCGACCGACAGGTTGCGGTGGAGGATGCCGATGCCGCCCTGGCGCGCCATGGCGACCGCCATGCGGGCCTCGGTGACGGTGTCCATGGCCGCGGAGACGAGCGGGATGGACAGCGTGATGTCCCGTGACAGACGGGATCTGGTGTCGGCCTCACCTGGTTGGAGATCGGAGTAGCCGGGCACCAGCAGCACGTCGTCGAAGGTCAAACCCATCTCGGTGAACTTGGACATGCCTCGGCCCCCTCCTGACCTCTGCGCTGATTGACCTAAGTCTAGGGCCTGCCTCCAAAACGCAACGAAGCCGGGAGCACGACGGCCCCACGCCCCGTCGTGCGCCCGGCCTCGCCGTCCGGAACGCGCAAAGTGCAGGGGGATGGGACGGTCGGTGATCCGTCCCATCCCCCGGCCACCGGCACCCAGGCCTGGCGGCGTGTTCACGCCACCGAACCCCCCTCCGCGTCCTGATGGCGGCTGCCGCAAGGCCCCGCTTCAGGGTGCCGACGCTAGGTAAAGCCTGCGTCACTCAACGGCACGACGCAATGTGAAAACGTGCAATTGCACGAAGTTGCACGTTCCGCCGACGATTCCGCGGCAAGCCCCGGACACGCGGGCGGTACGGGGTTATCCTCGCGGCACGCCCGTGTCCCCCCGACGGAGCCGCCCATAATGCGTAATCAGCCCAGGCGCGTCGCAGAGCCCTTCGAGACGCTGGGCCTCGACCCGGCGCAGACCGCCCTTTACACGGCGCTGCTACGCCTGCACAGGGCCACGCGCACCGACCTCGCCCAGGCCATGGACGGCCCCGTCGAGAAGGTCGGCCGCCAGCTCGACGACCTGGTCAGGCTGGGGGTGGTCGACGAGCAGTCCGGCGAGTACCTGGCCAGGCACCCGGCGGCGGCGCTCGGCCGGGTCATCGCCGAGCGGCTCGACCGGCTGGCCGAGGAGAGCCGCAGGATCGACTCCGCGCTCGGCTCCATCCGCGGCCTGATCCACGACTACGACGCCGGCCGCGATTATCAGAGCGGCACATTCCCGGTGGAGATGGTGAACGGCGCGGACGTCCTCTACGAGAGCGTCGTCGGCATAGCTGTGCAATCGCCGCCCATGGAGTTGTTGACCGCAATCCCGGACGAGCGCACAATGGCAGATTTTGTTCGTAAATTTGCGGACCCATGGATTGATGCGCAAAAACGGCAACTTCTTACCGTTCAGGCGATCATTCCGGTCTCCACGCTGAGCCTGCCGGGCGTACGCGATCAGCTCACCCGGCTCCTCGACACCGGCGGCAAGGTGCGCACGCTCGACCGGGTGCCGAGCTGGTTCATGACGGCCGGGCCCGAGGTCGCCGGCCTGCCCGCGCTGTGGGGCGGCAACCTGCCCGACCACGCCTACAACTTCTACCTGGTGCGCACGCCGATCGTCGTCGGCATGCTGCGCTCGCTGTTCCAGGAGCTCTGGGGACGGGCCGTGCCGCTGCCCTGGGGACGCAGGGGCGACGGGATGGTCCAGGTGCTCCGCCTGGCCGCGCAGGGCGTGTGCGACGACTCCATCGCCCGCCAGCTCGGCGTCTCGGTCCGTACGGTGCGGGCGAGGTTCGCCGACGCCATGGCCGAGCTGGGCGCGCAGTCGCGCTTCCACGCCGGCGTGGAGGCCGCCAGACGGGGATGGCTCAGCTAATACTCTCCGCCGGGGCCGCTTCGGTCATATGGTGGGAAGGTGCTGGAAGACGTCCCCCGCGACCCGTTCGCGGACGACCCGAACGACCCGTCCTCGGCGATGGGCGCTCTCGACGACGCCGAGCCACTCACCGCGGCCGAGCGCGACGAGGCCATCACCGACCTGGCAGACGTCGAGGTCTTTCGCTCCCTGCTCGAACCGCAGGGGGTGCTGGGCCTCGTGCTCGACTGCCCCGAGTGCGGCGAGCAGCACTTCTTCGACTGGGAGCTGCTGCGCGGCAACCTTCGCCAGATGATCGAGAAAGGCCAGCCCCAGGTGCACGAGCCGGCCTTCCACCCCGACCCCGCCGACTACGTCAGCTGGGAGTACGCCCGAGGCTACGTCGACGGCGTCATCGACACGGAGGAGCGCCGCTGATCGACTTCCTCCGAGACATCGTCCAGTAGCGCGCCCAGCAACCGCACCGCAGGGTCGGACGAGTCCCGCGCCCGGCCCCGCGCGACCGCGTCGAGCAGCTCGTCGGTCTTGAGCAGGTCGTCGGCCTCGAGAAGCGCATGGAGCTCGTCCTCCGGCGTCAAGCCGACTCCAGCTCGGCCATCTGCCGCAACCTGGCCAGCGCCCGATGCTGGGCTACGCGGACCGCACCTGGTGACATGCCGAGTACATTACCGGTCTCCTCGGCGGACAGCCCCGACACCACCCGCAACAGCAGCAACTCCCGCTGGTTGTCGGGCAGCCTGGCCAGCAGCCTGCGCGCGTGCTCGACCTCGATGTAGCGGACCACCGTCTCCTCGGGCCCCGGGCCGTCGTCGGGCCCGTCGGGCAGATCCTGGGTGGGCACGGCCGAGCGCACCGAACTGCGCAGCGCGTCGGCCACCTTGTGCGAGGCGATCCCGAACACGAAGGACGCGAAAGGCCGTCCCATGTCCCGGTATCGCGGCAGCGCGGACAACACCGCGATGCACACCTCCTGGGCTACGTCATCGGCAATGTGATATTGCCCTGAAACCCTGCCCAGCCTGGCGCGGCAATACCGCACCACCATGGGACGCAACTCCCCGAGCAGGGATTCGATCGCACTGCGATCTCCCTGCACGGCGAGGCTCGTCAGTTCCCTAAGGTCGGAGTCATCCGTCCGTGCCGGAAGTCTCGACGCGAGCCTTACCCCAATTTTGGCGTCGGCGACGCTTCCCTCGCTCACGATAGGCATGATGCCCGCACTGATCGGGCCTGTCCCCATGGCGAACGGCTACGGATTGGTCACATTGAAGCGACGATAACTAGCAGTAATCAGCCGACCACACTAAGCCTGATGAGCTGACATAATGTTTCACTCCATAAGCCGAAATGCACGACAATTGCCAGACCCCGACGCTTAACCAGCACTGCCGGTTTACTCCAATAATCCACCTCTTCCCCCAATTTCCCCCGCCCCCACCCCCTTCCGCCCCGTAAGCCCCAGCCGCATTTCCCCACCACGCGAAACCCACCAGCCCCCTCCCCGCACCCGCCCCCGGGCCGCCCCCGGGCCCGCCGCACGGCGACGACCGACGCCGCCAAGGCCAGGAGGCAGACCACGACAAGCCGACGCACCACACCGGCCGGCCCGAAACGGACCACAGAAGGCCGACTCCCCCACCGAAGGCGCCGTGAAGGCCACCGGTCCGCCCAAGGGGGTGTTCAAGGGGTGTCCCAACGCGGTGATCACTTACCGGCGGCGGCCGGCGAAGCGAGCCGAGCGGGCTTCCGTAGTCCGAGTTGCAGGGACTGCGGAAGCCCATGACCGGACGCCGCCAGATCCCGACGTGGGTGACCTGAAGCCGGTCGAGGTCGGGACGGTTCGGTAGTCTCGTCCGATGGCGAAGATCTTGGTCACGGGGATGTCGGGAACCGGCAAGTCCACGGCGTTGGAGATGCTGGCGGCCCGGGGCCATCGCGCCGTCGATACCGATACCGACCAGTGGAGCCACTGGGTGACCTTGTCGGACGGATCCACTGATTGGGTGTGGCGTGAGCCGGCCATCAGCGACCTACTCACCAACCACGGTGAGGGCGCGCTCTTCGTGGCCGGCTGCAAGTCCAATCAGGGCCGGTTCTACCCGCAGTTCGACCACGTCGTCCTGCTCAGCGCGCCCGCTGAGGTCATGCTTGCTCGCATCGCGACGCGCACCAACAACCCCTTCGGCAAGCGCCCTGAGGAACGTGAAGCCGTCCTGCGTGACCTGGCCCACGTGGAGCCGCTGCTTAGGGCCACCTCCACGCTCGAGATCGACGCTTCTGCGCCGATCGACAGGGTCGTCCAGCAGCTTGAGCAACTCGCGCAAACGACGCCGTGACCGAAGGTTGCGGAGACAGGCGCACTCCCGGCCTCCCCGCTTCGGGGTTCAGGCGCAGGCCGCCAGGAGCTTCGTGAGGCGTTCAGCCGGGTGTCCCAGTCCATCGTCCTGCGAGGTCGGACGGGTTACTCTGCGGCGACGGCACCGGGGCCCTCGCGGGTGTGGACCGAGTCGGTGCCCTCGGGGGAAGTACTACGCAGCAGGCCGTTGGTGTCCTCGTTGGAGCTTCACTGCCAGGGGCTGGCCGAGTCGCAGAAGAGCGGGACAGCGGCGGTAGGGCGAAGACGCCGTGGGAGCCCAGTTCTGATCCCTGGTCTCAGGCAAGAGATCGCAGCAGCCGTGGCAGGGACGTGACGGTCTGACTGAAAGCCGACGGCCCGCGCCGGAGGGAACCGGGACGGGCCGTGGGAAGCCGACGGCCCGCGCCGGAGGGAACCGGGCGGGCCGTACGGGCGCGGGGGAAACAGCCGGGTCAGTGGCCGTGACCGTGGCCGTGGCCCTGGCCGGCGGCCGGAGCCTCCTCCTCGGGCTTGTCCACCACGAGCGCCTCGGTCGTCAGGAGCATGCCCGCGATCGAAGCCGCGTTCTGCACCGCGGACCGGGTCACCTTGACGGGGTCGATGACACCCTGGGCGATCAGGTCGACGTACTCGCCGGTGGCGGCGTTGAGGCCCTGGCCGGCGGGCAGCTCGGCGACCTTGTGGGTCACCACGTAGCCCTCCAGGCCGGCGTTCTCGGCGATCCAGCGGGCCGGCTCGACCAGCGCGCGGCGCACGACGCCGACACCGGTGGCCTCGTCGCCGGTCAGGCCGAGGTCGTCGAGCTCCTTACCCACGTGGATGAGGGCCGAGCCACCGCCGGAGACGATGCCCTCCTCGATCGCGGCGCGGGTCGCGGAGATCGCGTCCTCGAGGCGGTGCTTCTTCTCCTTCAGCTCCACCTCGGTGGCGGCGCCGACGCGCAGCACGCACACACCGCCGGCGAGCTTGGCCAGACGCTCCTGCAGCTTCTCGCGGTCCCAGTCGGAGTCGGACTGCTCGATGGCAATCTTGATCTCCTTGACGCGGTCCTCGATCGCCTGCTGGTCGCCGGCGCCGTCGACGATGGTCGTGGCGTCCTTGGTGACGACGACGCGGCGGGCCGTGCCGAGCACCTCGAGGCCGACGTGCTCCAGCTTGAGGCCGACCTCTTCGCTGACGACCTGGCCGCCGGTGAGGATGGCCATGTCCTGGAGCATCGCCTTGCGGCGGTCACCGAAGCCCGGGGCCTTGACGGCCACGGAGGTGAAGGTACCGCGGATCTTGTTGGTGACCAGGACGGCCAGGGCCTCGCCCTCGACGTCCTCGGCGACCACGAGCAGCGGCTTCTTGGTCTGGGCGACCTTCTCCAGCAGCGGCAGGAAGTCGGCGATGGAGGAGATCTTGCCCTGGGTGAGCAGGATGTACGCGTCCTCCAGGACGGACTCCATGCGCTCGGGGTCGGTCACCATGTAGGCCGACAGGTAGCCCTTGTCGAACTGCATGCCCTCGGTGAACTCGAGCTCCATGCCCATGGCGTTGGACTCTTCGACGGTGAGGACACCGTCCTTGCCCACCTTGTCGAACGCCTCGGCGATCAGCTCGCCGATCTTGGCGTCCTGGGCGGAGATGGTGGCGACGTTGGCGATCTCCTTCTTGTCGCCCACCTCGCGCGCGCTGGCCAGCAGCCGGTCGCTGATCTCCTTGGCGGCCTTGTCGATGCCACGCTTGAGCGACAGCGGCGAGGCGCCGGCGGCCACGTTGCGCAGGCCCTCGCGGACCATGGCCTGGGCCAGCACGGTGGCGGTGGTGGTGCCGTCGCCCGCGATGTCGTTGGTCTTGGTGGCAACTTCCTTGGCGAGCTGGGCGCCGAGGTTCTCGTAGCGCTCCTCCAGCTCGATCTCACGAGCGATGGTCACACCGTCGTTCGTGATCGTCGGCGCACCGAACTTCTTGTCGATGACGACGTTACGGCCACGCGGGCCGAGGGTTACCTTCACGGCGTCCGCGAGGGCGTTGACACCGCGCTCAAGCGCGCGACGGGCGTCCTCGTCGAACTGCAGGATCTTCGCCATGCTGAAAGTCCTCTCCTGGCGTCGAAAGCCCCGGGCCCTCAAGAGCGCCCGGGGCTCGACACAACCGGCTTACTTCTCGATGATCGCGAGAACGTCGCGGGCGGAGAGCACGAGGTACTCCTCGCCGCCGTACTTGACCTCGGTGCCGCCGTACTTGCTGTAGAGGACGACGTCGCCCTCGGAGACGTCGAGCGGAATACGCTTGTCGCCGTCCTCATCCCAGTTGCCGGGGCCCACCGCGAGGACCTTGCCCTCCTGCGGCTTCTCCTTGGCGGTGTCCGGGATGACCAGACCGGAAGCGGTGGTCTGCTCTGCCTCAAGCGGCTGAACCACGATGCGGTCGCCGAGCGGCTTAACGGGAACCTTGGTGGCGGTCGTCACGATCGGACCTCCCCTTCAGATTTGAATGATCTAGAAGAGGCGACCAGCGGGGCCTGCCGTCGCGGGTGTCAGACCTGCCTCGTCGCACGTTGGCACTCTCAAGGTGAGAGTGCCAACAGGAAACATATGCAAGAGGGCCTTGACAGTCAACACGAACGCGTCTGCTCAGAGCGATCAGACGTAGGAACCCTCGGTCAGATCGGCGACGACGCCGGGCCGGGAGGGGTTCCAGCCGAGTTCGGCGCGCGTGCGTGTCGCGCTGATGCGCTGGCCGAGCGCCAGGGCCTCGGCGAAGCCCGCCCCCAGCACCTGGGCCGCCTCGGCCTGCGGCCAGGGCTCTGCCTGCGGCTTGACGCCGGCGGACCGGGCCGCCGCCTCGGCCACCTCGGCGACCGGCACGGCCTCCTCGCTGATGCCGTGGTAGACGCGGGCGCCGCCCCTCTCCAGGACAGCCACGACGAGCTCGGCCAGGTCGTCGACGTGCACGAACGTCCAGGTGTGCGGCTCGCCGCCGGCGGTGACGTAGACCCCGGCGCCGCGCTCGGCGGCCTGCGCGCGCATCATGGCGGGGATGCCGCCGCCGCGCCCGTGGACGACGCCGGGCCGGATCACCGAGCCGCCGCCGTCGATGACCAGCTGCTCGATCTCGTGCCGGTACGCCACGAGCTGAATCGGGTCGGCCGGGCTGTCCTCGTGCCCGTCGACGGTGGCGCCCAGCACCCACACACCGCTGGTGAAGACCACCTTCCGGCCCGACGCGGCGAGCACGCCGATCGCGGCCAGGTCGGCCTCCTTGTCGCCGCCGAGCTGGGCGGCGACCACGATGGCGTCGATGTCCGGGGTGATCGCGGCGGCCAGCCCCGCGACGTCGGCCAGGTCTCCGTGACGCTCGTCCGCCACGCCCGGCACCCGCCGGGAGCCGTCGGCGGCGGGCCGCACCAGAACGGCCACCTCGTGCCCCTGCTCGGCCAGCCGCTCGACCACCGCGCCGCCGATGTACCCCGTCGCGCCCAGCACCAGCACCTTCATGATGAACCTACCTCGAAAATTTCTACGTTGAACATTTCGACGTGGACAGTACCGCACGACGCCGAACATTTCAACGTCGAAGCTTTGGTAGGGTGAGCCCTGTGGATGACGCGGTGGACGTGATTCTCGGACAGTGGGCGCGGACACGGCCCGACGTCGACGTGTCCCCGATGGGCGTGATCGGCCGGATCTCACGCGCCTCGCGCCTGCTGGAGCGCGGCGTGAAGGACTTCCTGGCCGAGCACGGGCTGGAGGCGTGGGAGTTCGACATGCTGGCCACGCTGCTGCGCAGCGGCGCCGACGCCACGATGTGCATGAAGGACCTGTCCAGCTCGGCCATGGTCAGCCCCGGCGCGCTCACCAACCGGATGGACCACCTGGTCCGGCGCGGCCTGGTCCACCGCTGGCCGGCGCCGCACAACCGGCGCATGACGCTGGTCGCCCTCACCGACGAGGGCAGGCGGGTCGCCGACGAGATGCTCGTCCTGCACGCCGCCAACGAGGAGCGGCTGCTCGCCGGGCTGTCCGAGGGCGAGCGCGAGGCCCTGGCCGGGCTGCTGCGCAGCCTGCTGGTCTCCCTGGGCGACACCTCCCTGTGAGCGATCCCGAGTTGTGAGCGGAGTGCGTACATGGATCTCGACGCCTTCGGCGAGCTGCTGACCCCGCGCGGGCAGCGGGCGCTCGCCGAGGCCGCGGAGCTGGCCGGGACCGATCCGGTCGCGGCGGCGACCAGGCTGCGCCGCACCTACGACGCGGCGCTCACCTCCGCCGCGCTGACGCAGGCGGCGCTGCGCGAGCGCGCCGCGGCGAAGTTCGGCGCGGACGCCGCGGTCATGTACTTCACCCCGCACGGCCTGGAGCAGTCCACCCGCCGGGAGGTCGCCGACCACCGCGCCCGGCGCATGGGCGCCGGACGGGTGATCGACGCCTGCTGCGGGGTCGGCGGCGACCTCCTGGCGCTCGCCCGCGCCGGCTGCGAGGTCGA
This sequence comes from Nonomuraea sp. NPDC048881, assembly GCF_040649795.1. Taxonomy (NCBI): domain Bacteria; kingdom Bacillati; phylum Actinomycetota; class Actinomycetes; order Streptosporangiales; family Streptosporangiaceae; genus Nonomuraea; species Nonomuraea sp. NPDC048881. The sequence goes on along the minus strand of NZ_JBEZGC010000001.1, from coordinate 55,319 downwards.
CGCCGTCGACCTCGACCCGCTGACCGTCGCCGTGGCGAGCGCCAACGCCGACGCGCTCGGGCTGGCCGGCCGGGTGCGGGTGCGCGTGGGCGACGCGGCGCAGGTCCGGCCCGAGGAGTACGACGTGCTGTTCGCCGACCCGGCCCGGCGCAGCGGCAAGGGCCGGACGTTCGACCCCATGGCCTACTCGCCGCCCTGGCCGGTCGTGCTCGACCTGGTCGCACGGGCGCCGCGGGCCTGCCTCAAGGTCGCCCCCGGCATCCCGTACGAGTTCATCCCCGAGGGCGCGGAGGCCGAATGGGTCTCCTACAAGGGCGAGGTCAAGGAGGCCACCCTCTGGACCGGCCCCCAGGTCGGCTCGGCCCGGCGCGCCACCCTGCTGCCCGGCGGGCACACGCTGACCGCCACCGGCGTCCAGGCCGCCGTCGGCCCGATGGGCCGCTACGTCTACGAGCCCGACGGCGCCGCGATCCGGGCCCACCTCGTCGGCGAGGTGGCCGAGCTGATCGGCGGACGCCTGCCCGACCCCATGATCGCCTACATCACCGCCGACGAGCCCAGCCACACCCCCTGGGCCTCCGGGTACGAGGTGGACGAGGTCATGCCGTTCTCGCTGAAAAAACTCCGCGCGGCTCTCCGCGAACGGCGGATCGGAAATGTCACCATCAAGAAACGCGCGTCGGCGATCGACATCGAACGCCTGCGCGCCGATCTCCGCCTTTCCGGCGAGAACTCGGTCGTCATTATCCTGACCCGCATTCTCGATAAGCCTTCAGTTATCATCTGCAACCCCCTTCCACCTGCCTGAACACTCCAAAGCGGTCATTCTTCCGCTAAATACGATCTTTCACTTCGACGCCGCCTGACCTTGATCGAAAGGCTAAGGTGGACGGGCGGGAGTTCTCCCCCTTATGCGGTAACCCGCGTACTCGCCCTTTCATCTGCAAACCGGACCTATCCCACCGCTGCGCGGCAGACCGTCGGCGAGCGAAGGAGCCTTTCGGTGGACCATTCCAACCACACCACCCTTCTTCAGGCAGGCGGCCAGTCCGCCATCTCCGAGAGGATGCGAGACCTCCTCGCGCGCGCCGCCCAGGACCATGTCTACGAGCAGCGCACCCAGGGAGCCGTGCTCGACGAGATCCGCCAGCGTCTTGAAGGCATGGAGTGGCTGCTGCGCGAGGTGCGCGAACGCGAGCTCGGCGGCCTGAGCGGCACCCTTGAGGCGGTGAGCGGGCGGCTCGACGACATCACCGCCAAGCCGCCGATGTGGGCGGAGGGCCTGGCCCAGCACGTCGAGGCCGTGCGCGACCACGTCGACGCCGTCGGGGAGAAGATCGGCCACGTCGACGCCCGGGTCGCGCCGGTGGCCGAGCTGCCGAGCCTGTGGGCGGACCTGGGCACCGTGGGCGAGGCCGTCGACGAGGCGCTCAAACGCCTGCAGTCGGTGCTCGACACCACCGACGGCATCACCCAGAACATGTCCGGCTTCGCCGCCAAGCTGACGCAGCTCAACTCCAGCATGGAGGCCGCGGCCAGCCGCTTCACCCGGCTCGACAAGTCGGTGGCCGACCTGTCGGGCCGCGCCGAACGGGTCGAGAGCGTGGTCGGCGAGCTGGCCGAGAGCGTCGCGGCCACGTCGCAGCAGGTCGCCGTCAAGATCGACGCGGCTGAGCAGCGCCTGACCGGCCGCCTCGACGACACCGACCTGCACATCGCCGCCCGCCTCGACGAGGCCGACAAACGCCTGGCCGGCCGCCTCGACGAGACCGACGAGCGGCTGACCCAGCGCCTGAACGAGCGGCTCGACCGCGCCGACGAGCGCCTGGCCGCCAAGCTCGACGAGGGCGACCAGCGGCTCACGGTCCGGCTGGCCGACGTCGAGCAGCGGCTCACGGCCCGCCTCGACGAGGCCGACCAGCACCTCGCCGTCCAGCTCGGGGAGAGCGAGCTGCGGCTCAGCGGGCGGCTCGACGGCGTCGACTCCCGGCTCGACCGGGTCGAGGGCCGGCTCATGGGGCTCGACACCCGGCTCACCGGGTTCGACGGCCGGCTGGAGTCGGCCGACGAGTGCCTGGCCGACATCGACACCAGGCTCGACGGCGTCGACGGCCGCATCAGCGGCGTCGACAAGCGCCTCACCTCGGTCGACGGCCAGCTCGGCGGCCTCGGCAAGCGCATGGGCGCCATCGACGGCCACCTCGTCCGCCACGACGACCGCTTCGACGCCCTCGACGGCCGCCTGAGCGCGCTCGACGACCGCGCCTCGGCCACCGACCAGCGCCTGGCCGAGACCGCCGTGCGCAGCGAGGGCCGCTTCAACAAGCTCGACAACCAGATGGAGTCGATCGACGAGCGACTGGTCGAGGCGGAGGAGCACCTGATCACCCGGTTCGACACCCTCGACGGCCAGTTCAGCGGGCTCGACAGCCGCTTCAACGGCCTCGACACCCACCTCAACGGCCTGGCCGCCCGCGCCGATCAGGCCGGCGAGCACCTGGAGTCGGTCGACGACCGCATCGAGGCCATGAACCAGCACGTCAGCCAGCTCCCGGCCGCCCTGGCCATCCCCGAGCGGGTCGGCGAGCTCATCGAGTCGCAGGCCGGCGCGCAGGCCGACCGCCTGTCGGCCGCCGCCGACGCGCTGACCGAGCTGGTGCGCTCCCGGCCCGACCGCGACGAGCTGAGCGAGACGGTCAGCGGCATCGTGCAGCCGGCCACCGACGACCTCACCAAGCGGCTGGCCGCGCTGGAGGAGACCATGCTGGCGCTGGCCGAGGCCCTGCTCCGGCCCACCAGGACCAAAGACTGACCCGCCCGGCGGTGGGGCACCTCCCGCGCCTCACCGCCGGCCTCCGGCCCCGCCAGGGCTCAGACGTGGACCGTCGTGATCGGCAGCGACGAGTCCGCCGGGATCTCCAGGGTCGAGGGGGTGACCCCCGCCGCCACCAGGTCGGACCCCAGGGCGGCGACCATGGCCCCGTTGTCGGTGCACAGCCCCGGCCGGGGCACCCGCAGCCGCACGCCCGCCGCGTCGCAGCGCTCCTGGGCCAGCGCCCGCAGCCGCGAGTTGGCCGCCACGCCGCCGCCGATCAGCAGGTCGTGCACGTCGTACTTCTTGCACGCCTGCAACGCCTTGCGGGTCAGCACGTCGACCACGGCCTCCTGGAAGGAGGCGGCCACGTCGGGCACGTGGATCGACTGCCCGGACGCCTCACGCGCCTCGACCCAGCGGGCGACGGCCGTCTTGAGCCCGGAGAAGGAGAAGTCGAGCGTGCCGTCGTCGATCTTGCCCCGGGGGAAGGTGACGGCCGTGCCGGAGCCCTCGCGGGCGGCCCGGTCGATGTGCGGGCCGCCGGGGAAGGGCAGCCCGAGCACCCGGGCCACCTTGTCGAACGCCTCGCCGGCCGCGTCGTCGACGGTCGAGCCGAGCGAGATGACGTCTTCGGCCACGTCGGGCACCAGCAGCAGCGAGGAGTGGCCGCCGGAGACCAGCATGGCGATGCACGGCTTGGGCAGCGGCCCGTGTTCGAGCTGGTCGACGGCCACATGGGCGGCCAGGTGGTTGACGCCGTAGAGCGGCACGCCGAGGCCCAGCGCGTACGACTTGGCGGCGGCCACGCCCACCAGCAGCGCCCCGGCCAGGCCGGGCCCGGCGGTGACGGCGATGGCGTCGATGTCGGAGAACTTGAGCCCCGCCTCGGCCAGCGCCGCCTCGACCGTGGGCGTCATGGCCTCCAGGTGGGCGCGGGAGGCGACCTCGGGCACCACGCCGCCGTATCGGGCGTGCTCGTCCATGCTGGAGGCGATGGTGTTGGCGAGGAGCGTGTGGCCTCTGACGATGCCGATGCCGGTCTCGTCGCACGACGTCTCGATGCCCAGGACCAGGGGTGCGTCAGCCATCCAGCTTCCTTCTCATCATGATCGCGTCGGTGCCGTCGTCGTAGTAGCGGCGGCGGATGCCGATCTCCTCGAACTCGAAATGCCGGTAGACCGCCTGGGCGCGCGGGTTGTCGGCGCGTACCTCCAGGAAGATCTCGCGCGCGCCCCTGCGCCGCGCCTCGGCCAGCAGCTCGGTCAGCATCGCGCTGCCGATGCCGGTGCCCTGGTGCTTCTCCAGCACGGCGATGGTCTGCACGTCGGCCTGGTCGGACGCGACCGCGATGCCGCTGTAGCCGACGATCTCGTCGTCGGCCAGGGCCACCACGTAGTGGCGCGAACGCGGCATGTCGGCCAGCTCGCCGCGCATCATGCCCTCGCTCCACGCGTCGAGCGGGAACGTGGCCTGCTCGATCGCCATGACCGCGGGCAGGTCGGCCTGGGTCATCGGCCGCAGTCTCACGCCGTCACCCTCTTGGGCGCGCCCGGCACCACGGCGTCGGGCCGGCGCAGGTAGATGGGCCGCGGCGGGTCGAGCGGGACGCCCGCGGCCAGCCGCTCGGCGGCCAGCGCGGCCAGCGCGCCCGCGTAGGGGTAGGGCGGGGCGTCGTGGCGGCCCAGGACGTCGGGGTAGAGGCCGGCGCCGGCGCCCACGACCGGCAGGCCCTCGACGGGCACGTCGGCGGGCCGGTCGACGAACGGGCCGTCGGCACGGGTGCGCATGTCCTGGTAGCGCGCCCAGAACACCTCCTTGCGCCGGGCGTCGGTGGCGACCAGGAACGGCTCGCCGAGCCCGCTGCCGTAGGCGACCGCGTCGAGGGTGCAGATGCCGTACGCGGGCACGGCGAGCGTCGTCGCGAGCCCCTGGGCGGTCATCAGCCCGACGCGCAGGCCCGTGTAGGGCCCGGGGCCGCTGCCCGCGACGACGGCCGTCACGTCGCGCAGGGCGGCGCCCGACTCGGTCAGCACGCGTTCGATGGTGGGGACGAGCAGCTCGCCGTGGCGGCGGGCGTCGATCGTCGTGGACTCGGCGAGCACCCGCTCACCGTCGTGGAGGGCGGCGGTGACGGCGGGCGTCGCGGTATCAAGGGCCAGGACCAGCACGACTGTTTAGCCTACCCGCCGGACGGGTCACACCCAGCCGGTACGTCGTTTCAGCCACTCCAGCGCGACCACTCCCTGCGCCCGCTGGAACGCCCTGAGCGTGGGCAGCCCGGGCGGATCGGGCAGCCGGCCGTTCCGGACGAAGTAGCCGGTCTGGGCCGCGACGACCGCGGTGACCGCCGGGTCGGGATCGTCGAACAGCTCGTGGGGCGCGGGCCCGCCCTGCATGCCGACCGACGGCAGCATGGCCACCTGGTCGTACCAGGGCGCGGCCAGGCAGGCCCACGGCCAGTCCACCACGTAGACGCGGTCGGGCGTGAGCAGGATGTTGTCGGCCCGCAGGTCGGCGTGGACGAGGGTGTCGCCGGCCGCCGCGATCTCCCAGCCGGACTCCAGCTCGGCCAGCTCGGGCAGGTGGCGCAGCGCCCACGGGTCGAGCCCCGCGGTGTCCTCGCCGAGCAGCCTGCGCCACCCCTGGAAGGAGTCGCCCAAGACCTCGCCGATCGTGCGGGCCTCGATCGGCGCCGGGGTGAGCGCGGCGGACATCTCCTTCAGGGCCGTGACGACCCGGTCGAGCTCGTCGCGCCGCCACGGCATCTCGGGGTGCGCGGCCTCGACGTCCTCGAAGACCAGGGCGACCCAGCCCTCCAGCTCGAACGCCGTCAGCAGCTTCGGCGCGGGGACCGACTCGGGGAGCGCGGCGGCGTTCCTGAGCTCGGAGCGGTAGATGCGCACGCTGTCGGGGTTGGGCTCGGGGCCGACGGCCTTGACGAACGCGCGCCGGCCGTCGTCGGTCCGCAGGCGCACCGCGGCCGCCGGGGAGAAGCCGCCCTCCTGGGTGACGGCCTCCACGACGCGGCCGCCGAGGAAGCCCTCGACCGCCTCGCGCACCAGCGGGTGGACCTCCAGCCAGGGCACGCGGGCGCCGGACGCCGGCGGGTTGAGGTCAGTGCTCATCGTTCCATGATCAGGCTCGGGACGCGTAGACGATGATGTTGTCGACATATTCGCCTCTGGCGTAGTCGAACTTACCGCCGCAGGTGACGAGTTTGAGCCCGTCGTCGACGTACACCCGCCGGGCGGGGAAGTGGTCCTTGGAGACCTGCTCGATGGCGTCCACCTTGAAGCTGACGACCTTGCCGTCGCTGCGCTCCACCTTGACGGTCTCGCCCTTGCGTAACTGCCTGAGCTTGTAGAACACGGCCGGGGCGGTCTTGGTGTCGACGTGGCCGATGATCACCGAGGCGCCCTTCTCGCCGGGCACCGCGCTGCCGCTGTACCAGCCGGCCACCTTCGGCTTCTCGTACGGCGGCAGCTCGACCTCGCCGTCCTTGCTCAGCCCGAGCTTCATCAGCGGGGCCTCAAGGTCGAGCGACGGGATGTCGATGCTCTTGGGCACCACGCTCGCCGCCGGGGTGGAGGAGTTCTGCATGCTCTTGCCGAAGGCGACCAGCAGCAGGCCCGTGACGGCGCCCGCGAGCACCACCCGTCCTGGACGTGCCATCGATCAAGCCCGGCTGCGCCGCTTGACCATCACGACCGCGCCGCCGACGAGGACCAGGGCCACCAGCGCGCCGGCCGGACCGAGCGGGAACGAGGACTCGTCGTCGACGTCACGGCCGAAGGTGCCGCCGCCGCCCGCCTTGGGCGCCTTGGTGGGCACGCCGGTCGGGTCGGCCTCGGCCCTGGCCACCTTGAGCGTGGCCTTGCCGACGTCGTTGGTGCCGTCGCACTTGACGTCGACGGTGTACGAGCCGCGCTTGACCGTGCCGGAGACCGTCGCCTCGCCGCGGACCCAGGGCGAGCCGTTCGCCGGGCTGCTGGTCGCGGTCGGCGTGGCCGACCCGGCCGGCACGGGGTTGAGCGGGACGCCGTTGAGGAACGCCCGCGAGGTCGCGGTGCCGGTGTGGGCCGGTCCGCCGGACGGCAGCGGGCAGTTGGCCAGGATCCACACCTTGGACGTCTCCCCCGCGGTGACCCGGTCGGGGTTGACCTGGACCGCGATGCTCGGCCTCTTGGTGGGCGGGGCGGTCGCGGTGGTCGTGGCCGTGGCGGTGGTCGTCGTGGTAGCGGTGGTGGACGTCGTGGCTGTGGCCGTCGGTGTGCCTGTCGGTGTGGTCTCGGCCGAGGCCGCACACCCGGTCAGCCCGACCACCATGATGGCACCCGCGTACGCGACTCGCCTGACCCTGAGCACCGCCGCACCCCACTTTGCCGTCTTGCACCCAGCATCCACCAAAAATGTGGATGTCGCCCCTCCTGATACCCAGAAATTCTGGGCAAATCCCTGACCAACGATCATGATTTATGTCATCGGTCAGGTACGTCAAGGGTGACAGCTTTGCCGGAAATTGACGGAGGTTTTAGCCTTAGGCCGGATCAGACGGCGTGTCGGCCCACCGGTCGCCCACCCCGCGCAGGGTCACCAGGCGGGCGTCGTCGCCGGTCTCCCGGTCGATGTGAATCTCCAGCCGGTCTTCGGCCAGCCCCTCGACCAGGCCCTCGCCCCACTCGACCACGGTGACCGACTCCTCCAGCGAGGCGTCGAGGTCGAGGTCGTCGACCTCCAGGTCGCCGCCGAGCCGGTAGGCGTCGGCGTGCACCAGGGGCGGGCCCTGCCGCAGCGACGGGTGCACCCTGGCGATCACGAAGGTGGGCGAGGTGATCGGCCCGCGTACCTTGAGACCTTCGGCGATGCCCTGGACGAGCGTGGTCTTGCCCGCGCCGAGCGGCCCGGACAGCACGATCAGGTCGCCGGGCCGCAGGTGGGCCGCCAGGCGGGCGCCGTAGGCCCGCATGTCCTCCGCTGTCGCCAGTCGCACTACAACTCCACTCGCTTGATCAGGTCGCGCAGCGCGTCGTTGACGATCCCCGGGCGCTCCAGCTGGATCAGGTGGGAGGTGTCGGGGATCTCGGTGACCTGCGCCTTGGGCAGCGCCGCCGCGATGGCCCTGCTGTGGTCGGGCGGGGTCAGCCAGTCGCGCTCGCCGTAGACGATGGCGGTCGGGACCGGGTCGAGGACGTGCAGCGCGGACAACTTGTCGTGGTTCATCAGGGCCGGGTAGAAGGCGGCGAACACCTCGGTGGGGGTCTGCCTGATCATCGACTCGGCGAAGTCGACCACGGTCGGGCTCACGTTCGCGGAGTCGCCGAAGCCCATGTAGCGGGTGATCAGGAACGCGATGTCGCTGCCCGCGTGCCTGGTCCTGTCGACCAGCGCGCCCTTCCTGCCCAGCAGCGACACCGTGGACGGCGCGACCTTGTGCACGGCCTTGGACACCATCGCCGGCAGCCCCAGCGTCAGCTCGGCCAGCTTGCCCGCCGAGGTCGCGACGAGCGCGACCGCCCGGATCTTCGTGCCGAACAGCTCAGGGTGGCTGTCGGCGAGCGCCATGATCGTCATGCCGCCCATCGAGTGGCCGACCACCACGCACGGGCCGGGCACGAACTCCTCGATCACCTCGGCGAGGTCCTGGCCCAGCCGGTCGATGGTGCTGTCGTCGGCCGTCACGCGCTGCGAGCGGCCGTGGGAGCGGATGTCCCACAGCACCAGGCGGTAGTTCTCGCGCAGGTCCTTGCGCTGGTAGTGCCACGATTCGAGGTTGAGGCAGTAGCCGTGGCACATCACGATCGTCAGCGGCGCGTCCTCGGGGCCGTCGATCTCGACGTGGAGCGCCACCCCGTCGGAGGTGACGAGCGTGCGCTCCCTGCCGCGCAGCTCGCCGAACGGCTCGCTGGCCTCCTCGTCGTGCCGCAGCCTGATCCGGCCGACCGCGTAGCGCTTGGCCAGAGCCGCCGCCGCGACACCGGCCGACGCCGCTCCGACGATCGCGCCGGCGATTCCGACCCTGCGCCGCCGTGTTGTCGTCGTCATGTCCCCGATCCTTCTCCGCTCATGGCCGCTCCGGAGTGCCCGCCGTCACATGCTGGTGGACCCGTGGCACCCGGGAACCGATCCTGGTCACGATCTCATGCGTGATCGTGCCGAGGGTATCCGCCCATTCCTGGGCGGTCGGCTCGCCCCCGTCGCCGGGACCGAACAGCACCACCTCGTCGCCCGGCGACAAGGGGTCGTCGCCGACGTCGATCACGAACTGGTCCATGCACACCCGGCCCGCCACTTTCCGGCGGCGCCCGCCCGCCAGCACCTCGGCTCTTCCCGACGCGTGCCGGAGTATGCCGTCGGCGTAGCCGAGCGGCACGAGGCCGAGGGTGGTCTCGTGGTCGGTGACGTAGAGGTGACCGTAGGAGACGCCCGACTCCTGCGGGACCCGCTTGACGAGCGCGATCCTGGCCGTCAGGGTCATGGCCGGACGCAGCCCGAAGTCGCCCAGCTCGGGGACGGGGCTCAGGCCGTACATGGCGATGCCCGGCCTGACCAGGTCGAAGCGGGCGGCCGGCAGGGTCATGACGGCGGCCGAGTTGGCCAGGTGCCTGATCACCGACGACCCGGCGGCGCCCGCCTGCTCGGCCTGCTTCAGCGCGCTCTCGAACGCCTCCAGCTGCTGCTCGACCGAGGGATGGCCGGGCAGGTCGGCGCAGGCGAAGTGGGACCACAGGCCGACGATCTCGACGACGCCCTCCGCCCGCAGCGCGAGCGCCCTGCTCAGCAGGCCCGGCCAGGCGGCCAGCGGCGCGCCGCCCCTGCTCATGCCGGTGTCGGCCTCCAGGTGCAGCTTGGCCGGACGGCCCACGCGGCGGGCGGCGGCCGCGATCTCGTCGAGCAGGCCCTCGTGGGCGGCCGACAGCTCGACGTCCTGTGCCACCGCCCGGTCGAGGGGCTCGCCGGGGGTGATCAGCCAGGCCAGGACGGGCGCGGTGACGCCGCCCTCGCGCAGCGCCAGCGCCTCGGCGACGAAGGCCGTGCCCAGCCTGGACGCGCCGCCCTCAAGGACGGCCCTGGCCGAGGGCACCAGCCCGTGGCCGTAGGCGTCGGCCTTGACGGCCCCCATCAGCTCGGCGCCGCCCGCCCGCTCCTTGAGCAGGGCCACGTTGTGCCGGATCGCGGACAGGTCGACCCGCGCCTCGGCGGGGGTGGCCATCGAGGAGTACATCTCTCCAGTGTGGCAGCTCAGACGGGTGGTCGAGCGCGGTTCGCGCCGCTCAGCGACGGGTTCGCCGTGGACGGAGTGGACGGCCTCAGCGACGGGGTTCGCCGTGGACGGACCGGATGGCCTCCGGGACGGCCGCCGCCACCCCGGCCGCGGTGAGCGGGGCGCCGCGGGCGGCCAGCCGGCCGGCCAGCCCGTGCACGTACGCGCCGACCGAGCCCGCGTCGTAACAGCACAACCCCTGGGCCAGCAGCGCGCCCGCCACGCCCGACAGCACGTCGCCGGTGCCTCCGGTGGCCAGCCACGACGTGCCGGTCCCGTTGACGCGGACCGGCCTGGCCTCCTCGGCCACCACCGTGGTCGAGCCCTTGAGCAGCACGGTCACGCCCAGCTCGGCCGCGGCCCGGCGGGCGTGCTCCAGCCGGGCGGCCTCGATGTCGTCGCGGCTCACGCCGATCAGCCGCGACAGCTCGCCCGCGTGCGGCGTGATCAGCACGGGCGCCCGCCTGCGCAGCAACGACCGGTCGCGGGCCACCAGGGTGAGCCCGTCGGCGTCGATCAGCACCGGGACGTCCGAGGCCAGCACGCGGGCGGCCAGCTCGTGCGCCCAGTCGCCGGTGCCGAGCCCCGGCCCGAGCAGCCACGCCTGGACGCGGCCCACGTCCTCGACGGACGGCCGGTCGAGCGGCGTGATCACCGCTTCCGGCCAATGGGCGCGCACCTGCTGGACCGGCTCGTGGGTGCCCGCGTAGCGGACCAGGCCCGCGCCCGCCCGCAGCGCGCCGCCCACGGCCAGCACGGCCGCACCGGTGTACAGGTCGCTGCCCGCGGCCACCCCGAGCACGCCCCTGCGGTATTTGTCGGACTCGTTGCCGGGCCTGGGCAGCAGGTCCTCCACGTCCGCGCGGGTCAGCGCCGCGACGTCGGGGTCGGGCAGGAAGGGGCCGAGCCCGATGTCGACCAGCTCGACCCGGCCCGTGTGCGCGGCGCCCGGATCGACCAGCAGCCCCGTCTTGCAGGCCCCCATCGTCACCGTCACCCGCGCCCGCACCGCCGCGCCCGCGACCCGCCCGGTGCTCGCCTCGACGCCGCTCGGCACGTCGACCGCGACGATCGTGCCGTGGGCCGCGTTCGCCTCCTCGGCCAGCCGGGCGTACGGCTCGCGCAGCGCGCCCGCGGCCCCGATGCCCACCAGCCCGTCCACGATCAGGTCGGCGTCCTGGACCTCCTGGACCGCTGACGGGCCGGCCACGCGGCCTCCGGCGTCGAGGAAGGCGCGCAGGCCGCCCTCGTGCGTCTTGGCGCCTGCCAGGACCGCCTCGACCCGGGCTCCCCGGCGGGCCAGGCGCTCGCCGGCGTAGAGGGCGTCGCCGCCGTTGTCGCCGCTGCCGACCAGCAGCACGACGCGGGCGCCGTACACCCGGCCCAGCAGGTCGGCGCAGGCGGCGGCGAGACCGTGGGCGGCCCGCTGCATGAGGGCGCCCTCGGGCAGGCGCGCCATCAGCGTGCGCTCGGCGTCCCGGATCTGGTCGGCGGTGTAGGCGGTCTTCATGGCCTCACTCCGTTCGGCTGCTCGGTCGCCATATGCCGCCGCCTTCCCCCGCTCCGGTCGCTGCTCCACGCGAGGGCACTCCCTGGCGCGCATGATCCGAAACTATCCCTCCGCGATCACATAGGCCACGGCGACGCCCCCGTCATGGCTGAGCGACAGGTGCCAGCGCTTGACCCCGAGGCCGTAGGCCACCTCGGCGACCTTGCCCGACACGTGCAGCTCGGGCTTGCCCAGCTCGTCGCAGCGCACCTCGGCCTCCAGGTGCCCGAGCCCCCTGGGCGCGCCGAGCGCCTTGGCCACGGCCTCCTTGGCGGCGAACCTGGCGGCCAGCGAGTGCGCCGGCAGCGGCCGTTCGAGGTCGGTGAACAGCCGCTCGCGCAGCTGCGGTGTACGTTCGAGAGCCGCCTCGAAGCGGGCGATGTCGACGATGTCCACTCCGATACCCAGGATCATCGTCCCAGGCTACTCAGAACAGGCCGCGCTCCCACGGCCCCCAGATGGCGAACGACCGCCCCTGGACGGCCTGGACGTTGACGTAGAGCGTCTGGCCGCCCGGCCCGAACGTCGAGCCGGCGAACTCGGCGCCCGGATCGCCCGGGATCGGCTGCAGGCGGCAGAAGTCGAAGATCTCGCCCGTCCTGGTGAGGCCGCGCAGGAAGTTGTCGCCGTCGCCGTCCTCGCAGAGCACCAGCGTGCCGCGCCGGCTGACGGTCACGTTGTCGGGCAGGTCGAGCGCCGACGAGCGCGGCGACTCGTAGACCAGCCGCAGCCGCCCGCTCCACGTCTCGTACGCCCACACCTGGCCCCGCCCGTCGCCGAAGCCGGGAGGCGGCCGGTCGCCCGGCGCGGTGGCTCCGCCCTGGGTGGAGACGAAGTACACCACGCCCTGGTGGAAGACCGCGCCCTCCAGCCTGGCGAAGATCGCCGCGCCGCCCGCGCGCCCCTGCCGGCCGACCGCCTGGACGGCCTCCTCGTACGGCGGCCTGCCGGTGAAGCGGGGGTCGGGCTCGTCGATGTCCACCCAGCGCGTGGCGTAGGAGGCCCCCGCCCGCTGCCCGCGCGACAGGTCGGCGCGCTCGACGCCGGCGACGGCGAGCATCTGCAACCGGCCGCCGTCGAGCAGCCGGCCCTCCCGCATCGGGTGCTTGGGCGGCAGGTAGCGGTAGAAGCCGGAGGGGAAGGAGAAGTTGTCCTCGGTGAGGTAGACGGCCCCGGCGGCGGGGTCGAAGGCGGCCGACTCGTGCGGGAAGCGGCCGGCCGACCTGATCGGGCGCGCGCTCGCGACCCCGCCGACCGGCACCTCGAACAGGTAGCCGTGCCTGCGCCTGAGCTTGGTGTTGTCGTTCCCGGACGGGTCGTCGCCCACGTCGGGGCCGTTGACCGTCTCCTCGCAGCTCACCCAGGCCCGCCAGGGCATCGGGCCGCCGGAGCAGTTGGTCATGGTGCCGTTGAGCGAGGGGCCGCTGCTGAGCACCTCGCCGTGGCGGGTGACGTGCAGGGTCGAGGTGCCGCCGCCGGCCGCCGGGTCGTAGGCGGTCTCCTTGTCGCCGAACGCGCCGACCGGGCCGGTGACCTCGTGGTTGCGTACGAGGATCGTGCTGCCCTTGGGGCCGCTGAAGGCCGCCATGCCGTCGTGCCGGCCGGGGACGGTGGAGCCGTCGGTGAACTTCTCGCCCGCGGCGCTGAACGAGCGGTACCGGAAACCGTCGGGAAGGTGCAGGCGCACCTTGCCGTCACGCAGGTCGGCGACCGGTCGCAGCGGCCCGTAGCCGACGGCGGGCCGGACGCCGCCCCTGGCCCCGGCGCAGGCGACCCCGGTGAAGGGCCCGGCCACGGCCAGCACGTTGGCGAGGAAGCGACGGCGATCCACAAGACCTCCCGGGAGGCTACGTCCGGAACAGTAGCCGCCCGCCGGTTCCGGCACGCCCGGATCGTCAGGACCGGTCTTTCTTCCCGGAATCATGCTTTGGTAATCCCACGTTTTTATCCACAGGCTGTGGATGTCCGCCGCGCGCCACCCGCCCATGATCGCATTTGTCCCCCATCGCTACGCTGCCTAGGTGAACAACGGCTACGTGGAACTGAGCAGGGAGCAGTGGAGCGAGCTCCGCAAGAACACGCCCTTGACTCTCACCGCAGACGAGCTGGAAGACCTGCGCGGCGTCGATGACCCCATCGACCTCACCGAGGTCACCGACATCTATCTCCCCCTGACCCGGCTGCTCAACCTGCACTTCACCGGGTCCAAGCAGCGCAGCAGCGTGCTGAGCGCCTTCCTCGGCGACGCGGGGACGCGCGTGCCGTACATCCTGGGCATCGCCGGGAGCGTCGCGGTCGGCAAGTCGACCACGGCGCGGCTGCTGCACACCCTGCTGGCCCGCTGGCCCGAGCACCCGCACGTGGAGCTGATCACCACCGACAGCTTCCTCTACCCCAACGCGGTGCTGGAGGCCAAGGGCATCATGCAGCGCAAGGGCTTCCCGGAGAGCTACGACCGGCGCGCGCTGGTCAGGTTCGTGGCGGAGGTCAAGGCGGGCGCTCCCGAGGTGTACGCGCCGGTCTACAGCCATCTGGAGTACGACATCGTCCCCGGCGCCCGCCAGGTCGTGAAAAATCCAGACATCTTGATCATCGAGGGGCTGAACGTCCTCCAGCCCGCCCCGCCCACGTCCCTGGCCGTCAACGACTACTTCGACTTCTCCATCTACGTGGACGCCAAGGTCGAGGACATCCGCACCTGGTACGTCGAACGGTTCCACAAGCTGCGCCGCACGGCCTTCGAGGACCCGAAGTCCTACTTCAAGTACATCGCCGAGCTCACCTACGAGCAGGCCACGGACTTCGCGGTCAACGTCTGGCGCGACATCAACGAGCGCAACCTGGTCGAGAACATCGCCCCCACCAGGGGACGCGCCGACCTCGTCCTGCAGAAGGGCGCCGACCACGCGGTCAGGCGGGTACGGCTTCGCCGGACCTGAACACCTCGTCGAAGACATAGGCGGCGAACCGGCCCGCGCACTCCTGGTCGTCGATGTCGGCGAACCAGCAGTCCTCACCGTGATCGTGGCATCTGAAGCGAGTCATGTGAGGCAGCCTCGCGTACGGCGGTCAACGCGACGTCAATGTCCGATGGACAACAATGGCGGAGTGCTGCATCTCCGACTGATCATCCCTGCCGACCGCACCGACGAGGCCGTCGCGCTGTTGCAGGAGTGCACGGGCGTCACCAACGTCATCGTGCTGCCCGGGGCGGCCCGCGAGCCGGCGGGCGACGTCGTCCTCTGCGACGCCGCCCGCGAGGCGGCCAACGAGGTGATCAGCCGGCTCAAGTGGGTGGAGGACGTCGGCTCGATCGCCATCGAGCAGGTGGACCTGTCGCTGTCCAGGGCCGCCACGGCGGCGGTCGAGGAGGCGCCCGGCGATCCCGACGACGCGGTGGTGTGGGAGGAACTGGCCCACAAGGTCTCCAGCGACTCCCGCATCACCTGGGCCTACCTGGCGTTCCTGGCCATCGCGACGCAGCTCGCGGGCATCGGCGTGCTGCAGAACTCGCCCATCCTGATCGTCGGCGCGATGGTGCTCGGCCCGGAGTTCGGCGCGATCGCCGCGATCTGCTTCGGCCTGCTGGGCCGGCGCGGACGCCTGATCACCACCGCTCTGCGGACGCTGGTCATCGGCTTCACCGTGGCCATCGCCATCACCTTCGCCTGCGCGCTGGTCTCCAACTGGCTGGGCTGGATCGACATCGGCAACCTGAAGGTGAACGCGGAGGTGCAGTTCATCGTCAAGCCGGACAAGTGGTCATTCATCGTGGCGCTGCTGGCGGGGGCGGCGGGGGTCCTGTCGGTGACGGCGGGCAAGTCCTCGGCGCTGATCGGCGTGTTCATCTCGGTCACCACGGTCCCGGCGGCCGGCTACCTCGCCGTCGCGCTGGGGCTCGGCGACTGGGCGGAGGTCGCGGGGTCGGTCTCGCAGCTCGCGGTGAACATCCTCGGCATGGTCATCTCGGGCACCGCCACGCTCGTGGTCCAGCGGAAATTCTGGCCTCAAGTAGGACAACGTTCATCCGTGTGAACGAGGCCAGGCCCACCCCGCGCCCGGTAGGGTCCGCCACATGCACATCCTCGCCACCGAGGGGCTGACCAAACGTTTCCCCACCGTCACCGCGGTCGACGGGCTCACGGTGACCGTGGGATCCGGCGTCACCGGGCTGGTGGGGGCGAACGGCGCGGGCAAGTCGACACTGATCAAGATGCTGCTCGGCCTGCTGCCGCCCAGCCAGGGCGCCGCGCGGGTGCTCGACCTCGACGTGACCGCGCAGGGCGCCGAGATCCGCCGGCTCGTCGGCTACATGCCCGAGCACGAATGCCTCCCTCCCGACGTCTCCGCGACCGAGCTGGTCGTCCACCTCGCCAGGATCTCCGGGCTGCCGCGCACGGCCGCCCGCGAGCGCGCCGCCGACGTGCTGCGCCACGTGGGCCTGGCCGAAGAGCGCTACCGCCCGATCGGCGGCTACTCCACCGGCATGAAACAGCGGGTCAAGCTGGCCCAGGCTCTCGTGCACGACCCCAAGCTCGTCTTCCTGGACGAGCCCACCAACGGGCTCGACCCGCGCGGCCGCGACGAGATGCTGACGCTGATCAGGCGCATCGGCACCGAGTTCGGCATCAGCGTGCTGGTCACCTCCCACCTGCTGGGCGAGCTGGAACGCATCTGCGACCACGTGATCGTCATCGACGGCGGCCGGCTGCTGCGCTCGTCGGCGATCTCGGAGTTCACCCAGGCCACCCAGACCGTCACGGTCGAGGTCGAGGACGGCCTGGAGCCCCTGGCCCGGCGCCTGACCGAGACCGGCCAGACCGTCTCCCAGCAGGGCCGCCTGCTGGTGGTCAAGGTGCTCGGGCCCGAGACCTACGACGCCGTCCGCGACGCCGCCGTCGACCTCGACCTGTGCCTGATCCGCCTCGAACAGGGACGCCACCGCATCGAGGACGTCTTCAGGGAGGAGGCGGCCAATGTCTGAGATCTACGACATCGGCTACCGGCACTACGACGGCCCCCGCATGGGCGGCGCGTACGCCACCCGCGCGCTCACCGTCCACAGCCTGCGCGGCATCTTCGGCCTCGGCCGTCCGGCGCGCAGCAAGATCGTGCCGTTCGCGCTGGTCGTCATCATGCTGCTGCCCATGGTGGTGTCGATCGCGTCCATGGCGCTGGCCAAGCAGCGTCTCGTCCCCTACAGCGGATTCGCCGTCCTCCTGCAGGCCGTGGTGGCCATCTTCCTGGCCTCCCAGGCCCCCACGGTCGTCGCCCCCGACCTGCGCCACCGTGTGCTGCCCCTGTACCTGTCGCGGCCGATCTCGGTCTTCCAGTACGTGACCGCCAAGGTGATCGCGATGACCGCCGCACTGTTCCTGCTGGTCGGCGGGCCCCTGACGCTGCTGTGGATCGGCGAGCTGGTCGTGGACATGCCGGGGCCGCCCGCCACCGGCGAGTACTTCGGCGCGCTGCTCATGGCGCTGGTGCTGGCGCTGCTGCTGTCCGCGTTCGGCCTGGCCCTCGCCTCGTTCACGCCGCGGCGCGGGCTGGGGGTGGCCTCGGTGATCACGGTCTACCTGCTGTCCTCGGCGTCGGTGCCGCTGCTCTACGGCACGATGCTCAACACCGGGAACGAGTCGGGGGCCGCCTGGGCCTGGTTGATGAACCCGTTCTGGCTGGTCGACTCGGTGCAGTCGTGGCTGTTCGGCACCCCGTCCCACGCCGACGGCCCGTACCCGAACGGTCCCGCCTCGGCGGCGATCCTGGTGGTGCTGATCGGCGTCGGCCTGGCCGCTCTCGCGCTGCGCTACAGGAAGGCGGCCTCGCGATGAAGATCGAGCTCTCCCAGGTGTCCCGCTGGTACGGCAACGTGGTGGCGGTCAACGACGTGACCATGACGATCGGCCCCGGCGTCACCGGCCTGCTCGGGCCCAACGGCGCGGGCAAGTCGACGTTGCTGCACATGATGGCCGGGTTCCTGGCGCCGTCCGGCGGCTCTGTCACGCTGGACGGCACCCAGGTCTGGAAGAACCACCACATCTACCGAAATATCGGCCTGGTCCCGGAACGTGAGGGCGTGTACGGCTTCCTCACCGGCTGGCAGTTCGTCCTGTCCGCCGCCCGCCTGCACGGCCTCCCCGACCCCGTCGAGGCCGCTCGCAAGGCCCTGGCCACGGTCGAGATGGAGGAGCCGAAGGACCGCCGGGTGGAGACGTACTCCAAGGGCATGCGCCAGCGGGTCAAGGTGGCCGCCGCCCTCGTCCACGACCCGGCCGTGCTGCTGCTCGACGAGCCGTTCAACGGCATGGACCCGCGCCAGCGCCTCCACCTGATGGACCTCATCCGCGCCATGGGCACCGCGGGCAAGACGATCCTGTTCAGCTCGCACATCCTGGAGGAGGTCGAGCGGGTCGCCCAGCACATCGAGGTCCTGGTGTCCGGCCGGCACGCCGCCTCGGGCAACTTCCGCGAGATCAGACGCCTGATGACCGACCGGCCCCACCTGTTCGTCATCCGGTCCAGCGACGACAGGAAGCTCGCCGCGGCCCTGATCCGCGACGAGTCGGCCGGCGGCATCACGCTCCGCCCGGACGGCCTGGAGGTCCAGGCGACCGAGTTGCGGCGCTTCGCCCGGCTGCTCCCCCGCGTCGCCCGCGACGAGGGTGTGCGCCTGCACCAGGTCTCCCCCGCCGACGAGGACCTGGAGAGCGTCTTCGCCTACCTGATCAACAGGAGCACCTGAATGAACACCGTGGTCGCGGGCATCACGTACCGCTCACTGCTCGGGCGTCGCCGCATCATCCTGCTCCTGCTGCTCCCGCTGGCCCTGATCGCCCTGGCCGTGCTGCTGCGCGTGGCGACCGGCGCCGACCAGAAGCTGGCCGTGGACCTGATGCAGAAGTTCGCCGTCCAGGCGATGCTGCCGCTGCTGGGGGTCATCGCGGGCACCGGCGTCATCGCACCGGAGATCGACGACGGCACCGTCATCCACCTGATGTCCAAGCCCATCTCCAGGCCCGTGATCGCCCTGACCAAGTTCGGGGTGGCGGCCTCGCTCATGGCCGTGTTCGGGGCCCTGCCGACGTACGTGGCGGCCTGGATCCTGGTGGGCGGCGAGGACGGCATCGCGGCCGGCTTCGCCCTCGGCGCCCTGATCGCCGGCATCGCCTACGCCGCGCTCTTCCTGCTCCTCGGGGTCGTGACCAAGCACGCGGTCACGATCGGCGTCATCTACGCTCTCGTCTGGGAGGTCACCGTGGTGAACGTCATCGAGGGGGCGGGCAAGTTCTCCATCCAGGCGTGGGCCATGGCCATCGCCGACCAGATCTCCGACTCGCCCTTCCTGGGGGCGAAGGTCGCGATGGGCTTCGCCGTGCCGGCGCTGGTCGTCGTGACCGTGGGCGCGGTCTTCTGGGCCGGCCGCAGGCTGCGGGCGTTCGCCCTCACCGGCGACGAGTAGCGGCCCGGCGGGTACGGCGCGAGGCCGTACCCGCCCAGGCGCGTCAGGAGGCGCAGGCCGTACGGACCACGTCGGCCAGGCGGCCCGCCACCTGGTTGGCGTGCTCCTCGGAGGCGGCCTCCACCATCACCCGGATCATCGGCTCGGTGCCGCTCGGCCGGATCAGCACCCGGCCGGTCTCCCCCAGCTCCGCCTCGGCCTCGGCCACGGCGGCGATGAGCTCGGGCACCGACGCCTTGCCCTTGTCGACGTCCTTGACGTTGATCAGGATCTGCGGCAGCGGGGTCATCACCGAGGCCAGCTCCTTCAGCGGGACGCCCGACTTGGCCACCACGCCCAGCAGGTGGAGCGAGGTGAGCAGGCCGTCGCCCGTGGTGGCGTGGTCGAGCATGATGACGTGGCCGGACTGCTCGCCGCCCAGGTTGAACCCGTCGGACTTCATGCGTTCGAGGACGTAACGGTCGCCGACCGCGGTCTCGATCACGGTGATGCCGCTCTCGCGCATCGCCAGCTTGAAGCCCAGGTTGGACATGACGGTCGCGACCACGGTGTCCTTGGACAGCAGGCCGTCGCCGTGCATGGCGGCGGCGAGCACCGCCATGATCTGGTCGCCGTCGACGACCGTGCCGGTGTGGTCGACCGCCAGGCAGCGGTCGGCGTCGCCGTCGTAGGCCACGCCCAGATCGGCGCCCCTGGACACGACTATCTGCTGGAGCTTGTCCAGGTGAGTGGAGCCGTGCCCGGCGTTGATGTTGAGCCCGTCGGGTCTGGCGCCGATGGCCTCGACCCGGGCGCCCGCCCGCACCAGCGCCTCGGGCGCGACCATGTGGGCGGCGCCGTGCGCGCAGTCGACCACGACGTGCAGGCCGTCGAGCGCGGCGGTCATCGTGGTCAGGACGTGCGAGATGTAGCGGTCGGCCTCGCCGTACGCGTCGCGCACGCGGCCGACCCCCGAACCGACGGGGAAGGACCAGCTCTCACCGAGCCGGCGCTCGATCTCGTCCTCGACCGCGTCGGACAGCTTGAAGCCGCCCCTGGCCAGGAACTTGATGCCGTTGTCCGGCGCCGCGTTGTGCGAGGCGGACAGCATGACGCCGAGGTCGGCGCCGAGCGCGGCGGTGAGATGGGCGACGGCCGGGGTGGGCAGCACGCCGAGGCGCAGCACATCCACTCCGGACGCCGCGAGGCCGGCGACCACTGCGGCCTCCAGGAACTCCCCGGAGGCTCGCGGGTCCCGGCCCACGACGGCCACGGGACGACGTCCCGTGGCCGCGAACGCGCCCGCATCACCGAGTACATGGGCGGCCGCCACGGACAGGTCCATGGCGAGCTCGGCCGTGAGGTCGCGACCAGCGACCCCACGTACCCCGTCGGTGCCGAAAAGGCGCGCCAATTTAGCGCTTGCTGTACTGCGGAGCCTTGCGGGCCTTCTTGAGGCCGTACTTCTTCCGCTCCGTGGCGCGGGCGTCACGGGTGAGGAAGCCGGCCTTCTTCAGCGGCGGGCGGTTGACGTCGACGTCCAGGATCGCCAGGGCGCGGGACAGGCCCATGCGCAGCGCGCCGGCCTGACCGGTGACGCCGCCGCCGTCGATGCGCGCGATGACGTCGAACGCCTCTTCGGCGCCGAGGACCACGAAGGGCTCGTTGACGATCTGCTGGTGGACCTTGTTCGGGAAGTAGACGTCCAGCGAACGACCGTTGATCGTCCACTTGCCGGTGCCGGGGACGATGCGCACGCGGGCGATCGCCTCCTTGCGGCGACCGGTGCCGTACGAGTTACCCGTGGTGACGGGCTTGCGCACGGGCGCGTCAGCGCTGGCAGCGGACTCGGTGGTGTACTCGGACGGGAAGTCCTCGCCGGAGAATTCCTCCAGCTCGGTCTCGACGACCGTCTCGACACCGGTGGGCTCAGCCACGGTTCTCCTCTAACTCTTTCGAACTACTACTGGGCGATCTGGGTGATCTGGAACTGCACCGGCTGCTGGGCCTGGTGCGGGTGGTCGGAACCCGCGTAGACCTTCAGCTTCTTGGCCATCTTCCGGCCGAGGGAGTTCTTCGGCAGCATGCCCTTGACGGCCTTCTCGACGGCCTTCTCCGGCCGCTTGTCCATGAGCTCGCCATAGGTGACGGAACGCAGACCGCCCGGGTAGCCCGAGTGACGGTACGCCTTCTTCTGCTCACGCTTGTTACCGCTCAGCGCAATCTTGTCGGCGTTGATGACGATGACGAAGTCACCGGTGTCGACGTGGTTGGCGAAGATCGGCTTGTGCTTGCCGCGGAGCAGGTTCGCGACGTGGCTGGCCAGCCGGCCCAGCACGACATCGGTCGCGTCGATGACGTACCACTGACGCTGGACGTCGGCGGGCTTCGGTGAGTACGTGCGCACGGTCGTAGCCTTCTTTTGCTCGCGTCTTCGGCGCTGTCGGATGCGACAGCTACATGGGTCGGTCGGTGCGGGCACACGGCAGCCCGGACCTTCCGTCTCCCGAGCCCGATGGGCTTGACGATGGGAGATGACGCCGGACGCGCCGCGCATCGGTCACGCTGGACCTATGCACACAACGAACGATTAGGTTACCCGCCTATCGGCGCGCAGGTCAAAAAACCGGTAACCCTGCACGAGTCTACCTGACAGCAGAACGGTTCCATTTCGTTTCCCTGGGATCCCTTCTTTCCCTGTACCCGACATCTCTATCGTTAGCTGCGGTATGTGGCGGAACTCTCACACCCGGCAAACCCAGCGGGGCGCGCGGCGCCGGAACAGCCTGGGCGTGCTGGCCTGCCTGATGGCCGCGCTGTTCACCGGCGTGCTGCTCGGCCGGCTGTCCGACGACGTCGAGCCCACCGCCCACATCTACCTCAACGAGACCGCCCCGCCGGCCGCGGCCACCGCGCGTCCCGCGCCCACCGCAGGGCAGAAGGCCCGGCCCGAGCTGGACCGCATCCCGCGACAGGCCAGCACGGTCAGGACGCCGCGCGGCAGGTCCACCCCGAGGCCCACGAAGACCCCCGAAGGGCAGATCGCCGGCTTCGACGCCGCGGACGACCCCACCCAGGTGTTCACCGGCGGCGGCGACCAGGCCAAGGTGATCCCCGGCATGGCCGCCCGGGTCGTCACGCTCACCAACGCCGCCCGCGCCGAGCACGGCTGCGGGCCGCTGCGGGTGGACGGCAGGCTGGGACGCTCGGCGCGCGAGCACTCGCTGGAGATGGCGCGCAGCGGGCAGCTCGCCCACAACTCCCCCGACGGCGCCTCGCCCTGGGACCGCATGGACCGCGCCGGCTACCACTGGGGCGCCGCCGAGAACATCGGCAACGGCTACAGCACGCCCGAGCAGGCCGTACGCGGCTGGCTGGACAGCCGCGACCATCGCAGGAACATCCTGGACTGCACCCTCAAGGCCATCGGCGTCGGCGTCGCCGCCGGACCGGACGGCCCATGGTGGACCCAGGACTTCGGAACTCAATGACGAACATCACGGTAATGTCTCCGCATGGTTTCCAACGGCAATGAGGAACGTGGCATGGACAGCGGTCCCCGCCGTTTGCGCAGGGAGCGCGCCGCCGAGAGCGAGACCACTCAGCAGTCTCCGTTCCCGCAGCCGCCGTCCTCGCAGTCTCCGTCCTCGCAGTCTCCGTTCCCCGGGCCTTCGCAGCCGCCGCAGTCCGCCCGCACCGGCCAGTTCCTGCCGCCCGAGCAGCCCGGCCAGCCGGGGCCGTTCGGGCAGTCCGGGTCGTTCGGTCAGTCCGGGTCGTTCGGTCAGTCGGGGTCGTTCGGTCAGCCGCCGTATTCGTCGCAGTCCGAGCAGTCGGCGCAGTCGGGACAGCCGGGCCAGTCGGGCCAGCCGGGCCAGTCAGGGCAGGCGGCGGAGTCCGAGCAGTCGCCGCAGCCGCAGCAGAGCCGGGTCGGCTGGAGCCCCTACGACGAGGGCCGGCGCTCGCGCGCCCCGCTGTACTTCGCGATCGGCGGCGTCCTGCTGCTGGGCCTGCTCGGCGGCGGCCTGGCGCTGATGTGGAACGCGGACGGCCCCAGCACCGCCGAGGCCGGCGCTCCCACCAGGACCTCCGCGCCGCTCCCCTCTGCCCCGCCCGGCAAGTACGGCTTCGCCGCCGAGCGCAAGACCGACCCCGACCCGATCACGGTCAAGGAGATCTTCGGCTCGACCAAGAAGATCAACGTCTCGGGCCGCTCGTACGAGATGACGGTCACCAGCAAGGACAAGAAGTGCACCGACGGCGCCCTGGGCGACAAGCTCCAGAAGGCGCTCAAGTCAGGCAAGTGCACCCAGCTCCTCCGGGCCAGCTTCCGCGACAAGTCCGGCAAGGTGATCGGCACGATCGGCGTGGCCAACCTCAAGACGAGCGGCACCGCCAGCAAGGTGGCCAAGGTCGGCGACGCGAGCAACTACGTCAAGCCGCTGGCCGGCAAGGACAGCGTCACCAAGATGCTCGGCTCGGGCAGCGGCGGCGCCAAGATCTCGACCCACGGCCACTACGCGATCATGGTGTGGTTCCAGAACAAGGACGGCAGCAAGCCGGACAAGAAGGAATCGAAGCGCATCCTCGAAGCCATCAAGGACCTCAGCGACGCGACCGTCTTCAAGGCTCTGGACAACCGTTCGATGACGGGGAGCGCGCTCAGCTGAACCGGCATCCCGCCCGATAACCCCCCAAAGAGGGCAGCGGATCCCGTGGGGAACCCCCATACCGACATAACGATCTCGCTACTCTCGCTAGGCTCGCCCTATGCGTGGCCAGGAACCCGGGTCTGAGCACGATCGCAGGGAAGCCGACCGTACGACCGCATCACCGATGCCGCCGCCGAGTTTCGGCCGCATCGGCAGCGGCGTCCCGTCGGCGTTCTCTCCGTCAGGTGAGCCGACCGGCGACGAGACGCGGGTTCCAGGTGGCACTCCACCGGAGCCCGAGGAGACGTCCGCCGGCGTACAGCCGTGGGAGGTGGCCGACGACGACTCGGCCCCCTACGACTGGTTCGCCGACGACGCCCCCGACACCACCGCTCCACCATCCCCGCCCTCCCCCGCCTCCGCTCCCCACCCCTCCATCAGCACCCCCTTCGGCACCCCAGGCCCCTCCTCAGAGCCCGGCGCCCCAGTCGCCTCCTCCGGGACCCATGCCCCGGGCGCGTCCTCCGGGCTTCGCTCGCCAGGCGCCGCCTCCGGGCCCGCGGCCCCAAACGCCGCCTCCGGGCCCGCGGCCCCAAGCGCCGCCTCCGGGCCCAGTGCCCTTCCCGCGACCTCCGGCCACCGCGCGGGGGGCTCCTCCGAAGCTTCTGGCCCCTTCAACGTCCCTGGGCATCACGCCCCCTACGGCGCGCCCGTCCCCACCACCGGCGCCCCCTTCGCGCCTCCCGAGGCCGGCGCCCCCCAGGGCCCGAGAATCGACGAAGACACCGTCGCCGCCATACGGGTCCCCCGCAGAGACACCGGCCCCTGGCCGACCGGCACGCCGAACACCCCCACCGGCGCTCCCCCCGCTCCCACCGGCGCCGCCCCCGCCCCGGCCTCGGGCCCCGCGGCCTCCGGTTCCGGCATCCCCGGCACACCGGCCCCCGGCCCCAACCCGGGAGCCCCCACCTCCGCCCCCGGCGCCTCGGGAACGCCTGCCTCCACGTCCCACATGCCCGGAACGCCCGTCTCGGCTTCCGACCCCGCAGGGATTGCCGATGCCCCCGAGTGGGCTGTTGACGCCCCGACGAGGCCCGCCTGGGCCCCCCAGATCTCCGACGCAGCCGGCGAGCCGTCCCGATCGTCGGCCCAGCCCGCCTGGGCCCCCCAATCCCCCGACCAGGCCGCCTCGCCGCCCAGAGCCGTCACCGACCCCGGACGCCCCCTCGGCACCCCAACCGAAGCCGGCTGGGGCCCCAGGCCGTCCACCGAGACCGGACCGGGCGCAGGCACCACCGACACACCCGCCTGGGCCCCCCAAGCCCCCGACCAAGCCTCCTGGACCCCCAGAAACGCCACCGAAGCCACCTGGGGCCCACAGCCCGGGAACGACGCCAGCTGGAGCCAGCACCAAGGGGGCAACCCCGCCGTGGGCCCACAGCCGGAAGCTGGCGCCCTCTGGAGCCCACAACCCGAAAACGACATTAGCCGGGGTCCGCAGCCCGCGGAGAACGCCACCCGGGGTCCGCAGCCGGAGGACGACGCCTCCTGGACCCCTGCTCCCGGCCAGTGGGCCGCCGTCCCGGAGGAAGACTCTCCCGCCTGGCGAGGCCAGTCGGCCGCGCCGGCTGTGCCGCCGTGGGAGCAGCCAGGGCCGGTCGTACCGGGTGCGCCGCCGTGGGAGCCGCCGCCGGCGTTCACGGCCGCCGCCGCGGGCCTTCAGGTGTGGCCCGCCCCGGTCGCCGACCCGCACGTCATGCCCCCCTGGCCCGCCGCCACGGGCGAACTCGTAGCCGAACCGGACACCGACGACCCGGCCCTCGGCGACCCCACCGCCCGATTCCCCACCACCCAGGCCGGCCGCCCCACAGAGCTGCCGGTCACCCCGTCGACCGCCGCGACCGGCACCGGCACCGCCCCCACCGGCACCGCCGCCACCGGCGTGCCCGCCGACCCGAACGCCACCGCACCGGCGTTCCCCCACGACCCCGCCACGTCGTACGACCCCGCCACGCCGTACGACCAGGACGCCGCCCCGTACGCCCCCAGCCACCCGCCGTACCCCGCCGACGCCCTCGACACCCCGGACGCCGCACCACACGACGGCCCTGACGCCGCACGGTTCGGTTCCAAGCCCGCACAGTTCGGCCCCGACGCCGGACGCCTCGCCCCCGAGGCCGGTTCATACGAGCCGGACGCCGGTTCATACGGGCCCGATGCCGGGTCATACGACCCCGATGCCGGTTCGTACGACCCCGATGCCACCCGCCCGGGCGGCATCCCCAAGGCGGCCCACTACTTCGACCCCGAGGCCGCCAAGCGCGACGCCGCCGCAACGGTCCAGCAGCACGCCACCCCGGCCCCTCCCCACGAGGAGCACGACCCGGCAGCCCTGGACACCCCGCCTCAGGGCATGCGCGCGTCCGACCCCCGCGAGGAGCCCACCGGCCCCATGCGGACGGCCCACTACGCCGAGCCCCACCGGACCAACCCGACGGGCCGCCCCCCGGAGCCGGGCGACGTCCCCGTATGGCCCCCCATGCCCCCCGCCGAGGAGAAGCGCCCGGAGGACAGGCACCCGGACGAAATGCCAGACGAGGCGACGCAACGCGCAACCGGCCACTCTCCCGACGCGCCCGCACAGACCACCCACCCAGCAGAACAGGGCCAGGACGACAGGCAGGCCGAACCCCAGCCTTCACCAGAGCCGCGTCAGGACCCGTCCCCCACCCAGGACAGACTCCCCGACCTGCCCTTCAACCAGGACCTGTGGACGAAGAGGCCCGGCACCGCCCTGGACCTCCCCACCCCGCCCCACGGCACGCCCACCTTCCCACCCGGCGCGTTCAGGCAGCCCCCGTTCCAGATCCCGCCGCCACCGCCCCCAGCCCGCGGCAAGAGCAAGCGAGCCCTGCTCGTGACCCTCGGCGCCCTGGCCCTGGCCGGCGTCGCGACCGGCGGCTTCTTCGCCTACCGCGCGCTGAACACCGCCCCGCCGGCCGCCACGACCGCGGGCGCCACCCCCGCCCCGCCCACGCTGCTGCCCACCTCGGAGCTGACCACCAGCCCGCCCGCCGACGTGCCGGGGGCGTCCATGCTCAATTCGGAGGAGACCGACCCGAAGAAGATGTCCCTGACGGAGGCGTTCCCGAAGAAGAAGGTCTCCGCCGCCGGCACGACGTTCACCAGGGTCAAGACCGACACCGAGACCAGCTGCGACAAGGCGGCGACCGGCGCGTTCGCCGACGCGCTGCGCGAGCGGAAGTGCAGCCGGATCATCCGGGCCACCTTCGTCGACAGCAAGCGCCGCTACGCCGTGACCACCGGCATCGCGGTGCTGCCGACCAAGGAGGACGCCGTCCAGACCGACCTGGCCAAGAACCTCCCGCGCAACGTCTGGTTCCGCGCGCTGCCGGGTGCGAAGGGAAGCGGGGGCGAGCGGGTGTCCATCGCCGGCGGCTACGCGGCCGGCCTGGTGTGGGGCAGGTACATCGTCTTCAGCTACGCCACCCACGCCGACGGCCACACCCCGGACGCCGGCGACAAGACGCTGGCCAAGGTCAGCGGGGCGTTCCGGGACCAGACCTCACTCGTCCTGGAGCGCCGCGTCACCAAGGGCTGAGAGCGTGCGGACCCGCCGGGTGGCGGCGGCCCGCGCGGCGAGTTCGTCCGCCGCCGGGTAGCCCACCTCCTCCAGGCACAGCCCGTGCGCGGGCGCTACGTGCACTCCGGAGTCCCGTACGGCCCGGGTCAGCACCTGGCCGGGCCACTCCACCGGCCGCCGCCCGTCGCCCGCGGCCAGCAGCGAGCCCACCAGCGCCCGGACCATCGAGTGGCAGAACGCGTCCGCCACGACGGCGGCCACCAGCACGCCGTCCGCCTCGCGCGTCCACTCCAGGCGCTGCAGCTCCCTGATCGTCGTGGCGCCCTCACGCTTCTTGCAGAACGCCGCGAAGTCGTGCTCGCCCACCAGCCGCCGGGCCGCCTCGTTCATGGCGTCGAGGTCGAGCGGACGGCTGTGCCAGACCACCTCGTGCCGCCGCAGCGGATCGACCCCGCCCGCCGTGTCGCACACCCGGTACGCGTACCGCCGGAACATCGCCGAGAAACGGGCGTCAAAGCCCTCAGAAGCCACCGAGACCCGATGAACGCGTACATCCAGCGGCAGAATCCCACCCAGCCGCCGGACGAGCGCAGAGAGCCGCTCATCGAGCTCCAGGGGCCCGCGGTTGCCGTCGAGCTCGGCCAACGACGCGGCCGGCACATCCACGTGCGCCACCTGGCCGCGCGCGTGCACGCCCGCGTCCGTACGCCCGGCCACGGTCAGCGCGGCGGGCTCGCCCAGGCGCAGGATCCTGGTGAGCGCCAGCTCGATCTCACCCTGGACCGTACGGCGACCGGGCTGCCTCGCCCATCCGGAGAAGTCGGTCCCGTCGTATGCCAGATCCAGGCGGAGCCGTAGCACGATCGTCCCTTTCGCGTTCACGGAAAAGGGCCCGGACCCCCGCGAAGGGGATCCGGGCCCGATTCAACCAGCCTGAGAGATCAGGCCTCGTCCTTCTTCGCCTCGGCCTCGGCGGCCGGAGCCTCCTCGGCGGCAGCCGGGGTCTCCTCGGCGGCGGCCTCGGGGGCCTCGGTCTCGGCGGCCTCGGTCTCCTCGGCGGCCGGAGCCGGAGCGGCAGCGGCGGCCGGAGCCTCGGTACGGCGGGTGGTGACACCGTTCAGCGGCTCGGACACCAGCTCGATGACGGCCATCGGAGCGTTGTCGCCCTTACGCGCGCCGATCTTGGTGATCCGGGTGTAACCACCCGGACGCTCGGCGAACGTCACCGCGATCTCGGTGAACAGGTGGTGAACCACGCCCTTGTCCTTGACCACGGTCAGGACCTGGCGGCGGTTGTGGATGTCGCCCTTCTTCGCCTTGGTGATCAGGCGCTCCGCCAGCGGGCGAAGGCGCTTGGCCTTGGCGACCGTCGTGCGGATCTTGCCATGGCGGAACAGGTCCGTGGCGAGGTTCGCCAGGATCAGCCGCTCGTGCGCCGGGCTGCCGCCAAGACGTGCACCCTTGGTGGGCTTGGGCATTGCTTTCTCCTCTTGGGTTAACCCGCCCCGGCCGTACCAGGTACCGGAGTCGGGCCGGCCGCAGTCACCACGACTGGGCCGTTACGTTCGTCACGCGCCGAGCGGCTGGGCTACTCGGCGCGTGCGGGGCACGTGCGGAGACGGGTCTCCGCACGAGGCTCAGTACTGCTCGGTCTCGACGTACGCGCTGTCGTCGTCGTCGTAGCCGCCGCCGGCCACCGCGCTCGGGTCGAACCCGGGCGGGGAGTCCTTGAGCGCCAGCGACATCTCGTGCAGCTTCTGCTTGACCTCTTCGATCGACTTGGCCCCGAAGTTCCTTATGTCGAGAAGGTCCTGCTCGCTGCGGGCGACGAGCTCACCCACGGTGTGGATGCCCTCGCGCTTGAGGCAGTTGTAGGAGCGAACGGTCAGGTTCAGCTCCTCGATCGGCAGCGCCAGGTCGGCGGCCAGGGCGGCGTCGGTCGGCGACGGGCCGATGTCGATGCCCTCGGCCTCGACGTTGAGCTCACGGGCCAGGCCGAAGAGCTCGACGAGGGTCTTGCCGGCCGAGGCCACCGCGTCGCGGGGCTTCATGGCGGGCTTGGTCTCGACGTCGAGGATGAGACGGTCGAAGTCGGTGCGCTGCTCGACTCGGGTCGCCTCGACCTTGTAGGTGACCTTGAGCACCGGGGAGTAGATCGAGTCGATCGGGATGCGCCCGATCTCCTGGCCCGGCTGCTTGTTCTGGGCGGCGGAGACGTAGCCGCGACCGCGCTCGACGGTCAGCTCCATCTCCAGCTTCGCCTTGCCGTTGAGCGTGGCGATGCGCAGCTCGGGGTTGTGCACCTCGACACCGGCCGGAGGCGCGATGTCGGCGGCGGTGACCTCACCCGGGCCCTGCTTGCGCAGGTACATCACGACCGGCTCGTCGTGCTCGGAGGAGACGACCAGCTCCTTGAGGTTCAGGATGATGTCGGTGACGTCTTCCTTGACCCCGGGAACGGTCGAGAACTCGTGCAGCACGCCCTCGATGCGGATGCTCGTCACGGCCGCGCCCGGGATGGACGACAGCAGCGTGCGACGCAGCGAGTTGCCGATGGTGTAGCCGAAGCCCGGCTCCAGCGGCTCGATGACGAACCGGGACCGGGTCTCGTCGATCGACTCTTCGAGAAGAGTCGGACGCTGAGCGATCAGCATGGTGTGGGTTCTCCCCTTGTCGTGTGGCGCCCGCTATATGACGCCACTCCGATAAACAGTCTAGTTCGGGCACGGAAGACCGCGCATAGAGGTCTTCCGCAGGCAGCGCCTTGCGCGCCTACGGAAATCCGCACCCGAACTAGGACGTCAGTGACTACTTGGAGTAGTACTCGACGATGAGCTGCTCTTGGACCTGGGTGTCGATCTGCTGGCGAACCGGCAGCTGGTGGACCAGGACACGGAGCTTCTCCGGCACGACGCCGAGCCACGCGGGAACCGTGCGCTCGCCCGCGGTCGCCCGAGCGACCTCGTAGGGCAGCAGGTTGCGCTTGGTCTCGCGGACCTCGATGATGTCGTGCTCGCGAACGCGGTACGACGGGATGTCGACCTTCTTGCCGTTCACCAGGATGTGGCCGTGGCGCACCTGCTGGCGGGCGGCGTCACGCGACTGGGCGAAGCCGGCGCGGTAGACGACGTTGTCGAGACGGCTCTCCAGGATCTGGAGCAGCACCTCACCCGACTTGCCGCTCTTGCCCGCGGCCTCCTCGTAGTAGTTGCGGAACTGCTTCTCGAGGACGCCGTAGATGCGACGGGTCTTCTGCTTCTCGCGAAGCTGAAGCTGGTACTCGGACTCCTTGGGGCGTCCGCGGCCGTGCTCACCCGGCGGGTAAGGACGGATCTCGATGGGGCACTTGGCGGACTCGCACTTGCTGCCCTTGAGGAAGAGCTTGGTCTTCTCGCGACGGCAGAGCTTGCAGTCCGCGCCCGTGTAACGAGCCATTTCTCAATATCTCCTGGGGAAATTCAGACGCGGCGGCGCTTCGGCGGACGGCAGCCGTTGTGCGGGACCGGCGTGACGTCCTGGATCGAACCCACCTCGAGGCCGGTGGCCTGGAGGGAGCGGATCGCGGTCTCACGGCCGGAGCCGGGGCCCTTGACGAACACGTCGACCTTGCGCATGCCGTGCTCCATGGCGCGGCGGGCGGCGTTCTCGGCGGCCATCTGGGCGGCGAACGGGGTGGACTTACGGGAGCCCTTGAAACCCACGTGGCCGGCGCTGGCCCAGGAGATCACGTTCCCGTTCGGGTCGGTGATCGAGACGATCGTGTTGTTGAACGTGCTCTTGATGTGGGCGTGCCCGTGAGCGACGTTCTTCTTTTCCTTGCGGCGCACCTTCTTCGGGGCACCCTGACGGCTCTTAGGAGGCATTGTTTGCCATTACTCCTGAGATCTTCGGTCCGCGGCTGTGGACTACTTCTTACCGGGCTTCTTCTTACCGGCGACGGTCTTCTTCTTGCCCTTACGGGTACGCGCGTTGGTCTGCGTGCGCTGACCGTGGACCGGAAGGCCCTTGCGGTGCCGGATGCCCTGGTAGCAACCGATTTCGATCTTGCGACGGATGTCGGCCTGGACCTCGCGGCGCAGGTCACCCTCGATCTTGAAGTTCGCCTCGATGTAGTCACGCATCGGGACGAGCTCGGTGTCGGAGAGCTGGTGCACGCGGAGGTCGCCGCTGACACCGGTCGCCTGGAGGATCTCCTGGGCGCGGGTGCGGCCGATTCCGTAGATGTAGGTGAGAGCGATCTCCAGCCGCTTCTCGCGGGGGAGGTCGACGCCAACCAGGCGAGCCATGGTCGGGCATTCTCCTTCTTTTGGGCGGAGGTCTTGCGCCGCACTACCCCTCCCCATGCCCGGGGTGAGGGCCCCGGCCTCCGACCGGGGGTCTCCTGAGTGGTACGGATCGCTCCGCCGGCCCAGGTGTGAGACGCGATTACTGTCGCGGGCTCCTCATGCGTCGAGCCCGCTCCCTAAATCGGGGCGGACTCGGAGAAACCTTGCGTACGACTAACCCTGACGCTGCTTGTGGCGCAGGTTGTCGCAGATCACCATGACGCGACCGTGCCGGCGAATCACCTTGCACTTGTCGCAGATCTTCTTGACGCTCGGCTTTACCTTCATTGTCCTTCGTGTTCCTCAGACGTCTTACTTGTATCGGTAGACGATCCGCCCGCGACTCAGGTCGTAGGGGCTCAGTTCAACGACTACCCTGTCGTCCGGCAGAATTCGGATGTAGTGCATCCGCATCCGTCCGCTGATGTGGGCCAGGACCTTATGGCCGTTGTCGAGCTGCACCCGGAACATGGCGTTCGGGAGCGACTCAACCACAGTGCCCTCGATCTCGATGGCGCCGTCTTTCTTGGCCAAAATCCCTCGCGTTTCACTGATCGGTCGTCTGAGGCTCCGGTTCACTAAGCAGCCGCGACCTCACGCTTCGAAGAGAGCGGCGATCGGCAAAGACCGCCGACGCGTGATAGTCATAGTGAGCCGACTAAGGAGTGTACGACACCTGAGCCCAAAACGCGAAACGCGTGCCAGGTGTCCTGACACAACCATGTAAGAGTCTACCCCACGGCCCGCACTCCTTCGTCCCTACACCGAAGGACCCGCCGGGCGGACCGGCGAGCCCTTCACGGGGTGCTCCTAGAAGACGCGGTGCCGGTCACCGCAGTACGTGGACGAGCCGCCCCAGCACGTCCAGGTGTAGATCTTCTTGATCCCCCGGCCGGACCAGGTCTCGTCGTGGCTCCCGTCCCACTTCCGGGAGAACTGGTGCCAGCTGCCGTTCGCGTAGTACCGGAACCACACGTAGCCGAACTTCGGCGTGGCCTCCTTGCCGTACCAGTGGGTGTAGACCTTGCCGTGCGACCGGTACGTGCTGCCGTGCGTGTACGCCTTGTGGCTGGCAGCGTAGAACGTGCCCCACCCCCCGGACGAGGCCGCCTGGGCGGCGGGGGCGACGGCGAGACCGGTGACGGCGATCGAGCCGGCGAGGGCGGCGGCTGCTAGGACCTTGCGCATCTGATTCCTCCGTGAGTCGTGTTCCCGACACGGCACACGCTAGGAACCAGAGCCGCCCCGCACTGCGGAGGAATACACACAGTGCATTACGGCACACCCGGCTCCGGGCTAACTGCGCTTCGGCCCGTTCCCGAAGATCGTGCTCATCAGCAGGATCGCGCCCCAGGGCCCCATGACCCACAGCGGCCACGGATAGATCATGTGACCGGACGAGACGCTCACGATCAGCCAGATCACCCAGTTGATGGCGCTGGCCGTCGCCCAGGCGCCCCAGGCCGCCCGCATGCCCGGATGCAGGTTGCCGCGCGTCGCGGGCGCCGCCTCGGGCTTCGCCGGCCGGTGGCGCAGGTCGACGTCGGGCAGGTCGGCCGTCAGCTTGGCCAGGTCACCGTAGGTCTTGCTCTTGTAGAGCTCTTCGAGCCGCTCGTTGAACTCGTCCATCGTGATGCGGCCCTGCGCGGTGTGCTCCCGGAGGATGGCGGCCACCCGATCGCGGTCGACGTCCGAGGCACGCATCTCGGGGCTGTTCGCCATTCCACCACTCCCGGGGGTCAGGGCTGCAGGTGACTCAGGCGCTCTTCGCCACCGTCCAGGGCGGTAAGCACCCAAGGTCCATTATGTGTCACCGCGACGCTGTGTTCGAAGTGCGCCGAGGCCTTCCCGTCGATCGTCACGACCGTCCAGTCGTCGGACAGCACGCGGGTGCGCTCGGTGCCCAGGTTCACCATGGGCTCGATGGCCAGGCACATGCCCTCCTCCAGCAGCGGGCCGCGGCCCGGCTTGCCGTGGTTGGCGATCCACGGATCCATGTGCATCTCGGTGCCGATGCCGTGACCGCCGTACTCCGGGGGGATGCCGAAGCGGCCCTGAGTCTTGACGTAGCGCTCGATCTCGTAGCCGATGTCGGACAGGTGGCGGCCGACCTTCAGCGCGGCGATGCCGCGCCACATGGCCTCCTCGGTGACCCGCATCAGCTCGGTCAGCTTCGGGTCGACCTCGCCGACCGGCACCGTGACGGCGGAGTCGCCGTGCCAGCCCTCCAGGATCGCGCCGCAGTCGATGGAGATGACGTCACCCTCGCGCAGCTTGCGGGCGTCCGTGGGGATGCCGTGCACCACCTCGTCGTTGACGGACGCGCAGATCGTCGCGGGGAAGCCCTGGTAGCCCTTGAACGACGGGATCGCGCCTTCGTCCCTGATCGCCTTCTCGGCGATGGAGTCGAGGTCGAGCGGCGTCATGCCGGGCTCGACGGAGCGCTTCAGCAGATCGAGCGTGCGCCCGACCACCAGGCCGGCGGCCCGCATCTTCTCCAGCTGCTCGGGCGACTTGATCTGGATTCCGTGTCGGTTTCTCTTGAACATTGTTCGGCACCCCCCGGGGTTTCTGACGGGCCTCGTGGGAGCCCTAATTCCCCCACAATAGCCGCACACAAAAAAGCAAGGTGGCACGGAGATCCGTGCCACCTTCGCAGGAGATCGTGTCCGGCGTCATCCCAGGTACGGGCGGATCGCCTCCATGGCCCGCTGCGTCACCTCTTCAACCGGCCCGGTCGCGTCGACGCCCACGAGGATGTCCTCGCCGACGTAGTACGAGACCAGCGGCGCGGTCTGCTCCTGGTAGACCTCCAGGCGGTGCCTGACGGTCTCTTCCTTGTCGTCGTCCCGCTGGAACAGCGCGCCGCCGCAGGCGTCGCACTTGTCGTCCTTCTTGTCGTCGAACTCCACGTGCCAGATACGGCCGCACTGACTGCACGTGCGCCGCCCCGCCAGCCGCCGGACGACCTCGTCGTCGTCCACGACCAGCTCCAGCACCAAGTCGAGCTCCAGACCCCAGTCCTTGAGCATGTCGCGCAGGATCTCCGCCTGCGCGACGTTCCTCGGGAAGCCGTCGAGCAGGAACCCGTCCTGCGCGTCGTCCTCGGACAGTCGGTCGCGGACCATGGCGATGGTGACCTCGTCGGGCACGAGATCGCCACGGTCCATGTAGGTTTTGGCCAGCTTGCCGAGGTCCGTGCCGCCCGAGACGTTGGCACGGAAGATGTCACCTGTCGAGATCTTCGGGATGGACAGGTTCGATGCGATGTACTGGGCCTGTGTCCCCTTACCCGCTCCGGGGGGCCCGACGAGAACGAGACGCACTACCGCAGGAAACCTTCGTAGTTACGCTGCTGGAGCTGGCTCTCGATCTGCTTCACCGTGTCCAGGCCGACACCAACCATGATCAGAATGCTCGTCCCTCCGAACGGGAAGTTCTGGCTAGCCCCGGCCACCGCCAGCGCGACGATCGGGATCATGGAGATCAGACCCAGATAGAGCGCGCCGGGCGCGGTCAGACGGGTGAGCACGAAGTTCAGGTATTCAGCCGTCGGACGGCCGGGACGGATGCCCGGAATGAACCCACCGTACTTCTTCATGTTGTCGGCGACTTCAGCGGGGTTGAACGTAATCGACACGTAGAAGTACGTGAAGAAGACGATCAGCACGAAGAACGTGATCATGTAGACCGGGTGGTCGCCCCTGACCAGGTACTGGGAGATCCACTGCACGACCGCGTTGTTCGACGTCGGGAAGAGCGAGGTCAGCAGCTGCGGCAGGTAGAGCAGCGACGAGGCGAAGATGACCGGGATGATGCCGGCCTGGTTGACCTTCAGCGGGATGTACGTCGAGGTGCCGCCGTACATCCTGCGGCCCACCATGCGCTTGGCGTACTGGACTGGGATGCGGCGCTGCGCCTGCTCGACGAAGACCACGGCCGCGATCATGAAGACACCGACGACCAGGACCACCGCGAAGGTGAACTTGTTCGCCTGGAAGATGTTGGTCAGCTCGGACGGGAAGACCGCGACGACCTGCGTGAAGATCAGGATGGACATGCCGTTGCCGACGCCGCGGTCGGTGATGAGCTCACCGAGCCACATGATCACCGACGTGCCGGCCGTCATGATGATGACCATCGTGACGATGCCGAAGACGTCGTCGGGGTCACGCAGGACGGACTGCTGGCAGTTGGGGAACAGCTGGCCGGACCGCGCGAGCGCGATGAAGGCGGTCGACTGGAGGACGCCGAGGCCGATGGTCAGATAACGCGTATACTGCGTGATCTTGGCCTGACCCGCCTGGCCTTCCTTCTTGAGAGCCTCAAGACGTGGAATCACCACGACGAGCAGCTGAAGAATGATGCTCGCGGTGATATACGGCATAATGCCCAGCGCGAACACCGACAGCTTCAGGAGCGCACCACCACTGAACAGCTGCACCATCCCATAGATGTTGCCGGTGGCTCCGTTACGGGCCTGATCGAAACAGGCCGCGAGGTTCTGGACGTGAACTCCCGGAGTCGGAAGAACCGAGCCGAGACGGAACAGCGCGATGATGCCCAGGGTGAAGAGCAACTTCTTGCGCAGGTCCGGTGTCCGGAACGCCCGGGTAAACGCGGTCAGCACGGTCCCTCCTGCGCGCCTTTATGGCGATGTGAGTATGCGGTGGTGCGGGGATCTGCCATGTCAAGTCTCAAGTCAAACGAGCCGGACAGAATCCTGCCGTCTCGCCGAACTCTAACGCACTAAGGGCGTGGGGGCCCATTGTCGGAACCCCCACGCCTCGTCATAGCGGAGCTACAGCTCGGTAACGGAACCACCGGCGGCGGCGATCTTCTCCTTCGCGGCGGACGAGAAGGCGTGAGCCGTAACGTTCACAGCGACGGAGATCTCGCCGGTGCCGAGCACCTTCACGAGCTGGTTCTTGCGAACGGCGCCCTTGGCCACCAGGGCCTCGACGGTGACGTCGCCACCCTCGGGGAACAGCTCGCCGAGCCTGTCCAGGTTGACGACCTGGTAGGTCGTCTTGAACAGGGCGTTGGAGAAGCCCTTGAGCTTCGGCAGACGCCTCTGCAGCGGCACCTGGCCACCCTCGAAGCCGAGGGGAACCGTGGTACGGGCGTGGCTGCCCTTGGTGCCGCGACCGGCCGTCTTGCCCTTGGACGCCTCGCCACGACCCTTGCGGATCTTGGACTTGTTGGCACCCGGAGCAGGACGCAGGTCGTGAATCTTGAGCGGAGCCTTGTCAGTCATGACTAGTCGACCTCTTCCACCTCGACGAGGTGCGTCACCACGGACACCATCCCGCGAATCTCGGGACGGTCCTCCTTGACGACGACATCGCCGATTCGCTTCAGGCCAAGCGAACGCAGCGAGTCACGCTGGTTCTGCTTGCCACC
The DNA here is from genome assembly GCF_040649795.1 of Nonomuraea sp. NPDC048881. Lineage (NCBI taxonomy): Bacteria > Bacillati > Actinomycetota > Actinomycetes > Streptosporangiales > Streptosporangiaceae > Nonomuraea > Nonomuraea sp. NPDC048881. Next base: position 18,275 of record NZ_JBEZGC010000001.1, on the reverse strand, counting down.
GATCTTCGAGCGAACCTGAGTGATCTTCAGGCGTGCCATGACTAGCTCACCGCCTTCGCGGCCGCGGCCTCGGCGATGCCCTCGCGCTGAGCCTTGAGCATGCGGGCCGGAGCCACGTCCTCGATCGGCAGGCCACGGCGGGCGGCGATCTCCTCGGGGCGGGAAAGGCCCTTCAGAGCCGCCACGGTGGCGTGCACGATGTTGATCGGGTTGTCCGAGCCGAGCGACTTGGACAGCACGTCATGGATGCCGGCGCACTCCAGGACCGCGCGCACCGGGCCACCGGCGATGACGCCGGTACCGGCCGACGCCGGACGCAGGAAGACGACACCGGCCGCCTCCTCGCCCTGCACGGTGTGCGGGATGGTGCCCTGGATGCGGGGCACCTTGAAGAAGTGCTTCTTGGCCTCTTCGACGCCCTTGGCGATGGCCGCGGGGACTTCCTTGGCCTTGCCGTAACCGACGCCGACCAGGCCGTTGCCGTCACCGACGACGACGAGGGCGGTGAAGCTGAAGCGACGACCACCCTTCACGACCTTGGCCACTCGGTTGATCTTCACTACGCGCTCGATGTACGAGACGCCCTTGTCGGCGGCGCCACCGCGGCGATCGTCACGACGGTCCCGCCGCTCGCCACCGGTGCCGCCACCGCGACGCGGAGCTGCAGCCATCAGTGGTTCCTCTTCTCAGTTGCCATCAGAATTCCAGCCCGCCTTCGCGGGCGCTGTCCGCCAGAGCCGCGATGCGACCGGCGTAGCGGTTGCCACCGCGGTCGAAGACGACCTTGGTGATCCCGGCTTCCTTGGCCCGCTGAGCGAGGAGCTCGCCGACCTTCTTGGCCTTCTCCGTCTTGTCGGCCTCAAGGGTGCGCAGCGAGGCGTCCATGGTGGAGGCGCTCACCAGCGTGTGACCGACGGAGTCGTCCACGATCTGGACGAACATGTGACGGGTCGAACGGTTGACGACCAGGCGCGGACGCTCGGCCGTACCGACGACGAACTTGCGGACGCGGCGGTGACGGCGAGCCCGCGAGACGGTGCGGGCAGCCGTGTGCTTGCTGAACGCAGTCTTCGGAGCCATGCCTACTTACCAGCCTTTCCGACCTTGCGGCGGATCTGTTCGCCCTGGTAACGCACGCCCTTGCCCTTGTACGGGTCAGGCTTGCGCAACTTGCGGATGTTGGCCGCGACCTCGCCGACCTTCTGCTTGTCGATGCCGTCCACGTGGAACAGGGTCGGCTTCTCGACGCGGAAGGAGACACCCTCGGGGGCGTCGACGATGACCGGGTGGCTGAAGCCCAGCGAGAACTCCAGCTGCGTCGGGCCCTTGGCCTGGACGCGGTAACCGACGCCGACGATCTCCAGGGACTTCGTGTACCCCTGGGTGACGCCCTGCACCATGTTGGCGATCAGCGTCCGGGACAGGCCGTGCAGCGCACGGACCTTGTTCTCGTCGTTGGGCCGGGAGACGGCGATGGCGCCGTCGTCGTCACGACCGACCGTAATCGGGTCCGCGACCGTGTGAGAAAGCGTGCCCTTCGGGCCCTTGACCTGGACATCCTGGCCGGTGATCGTGATGTCTACGCCACTGGGCACAGGGATGGGCAGCCGTCCGATTCTCGACATGCTGTGTTCCTCCCCTCTACCAGACGTAGGCGAGGACTTCGCCGCCCACGCCACGCTTGCCGGCCTGCTTGTCAGTCATGAGACCGGCGGACGTCGAGATGATCGCGACGCCCAGCCCGCCCAGGACTCGAGGCAGGTTGTCCTTCTTCGCATAAACCCGCAGACCGGGCTTGGAAACCCGGCGCAGGCCCGCGAGCGAACGCTCACGGGTAGGCCCGAACTTGAGCTCCACCACGAGGTTCTTTCCGACCTTGGCGTCTTCGACGGCCCAGGACTGGATGTAACCCTCCTGCTGGAGGATCTCGGCGATGTGCGCCTTGATCTTCGAATACGGCATCGACACGCTCTCGTGGTACGCCGAGTTCGCATTGCGCAGACGCGTCAGCATGTCTGCGATGGGGTCGGTCATCGTCATGGCCAGTGGCCTTCCTCGCCGCGGTTTCCAGTCGGCCAAGCAGCGCTCTGCCGGTGGACCTTCGGCGCGGTCATGGACGCGAAGCGTCCTGTCTTCTTCTGAACATGGATTCCGGGGGACGACGCGGAGCCGCCCCCCAGAGTATCTACCAGCTCGACTTGGTGATGCCGGGCAGCTCGCCCCGGTGCGCCATCTCGCGGAAGCACACGCGGCACAGACCGAACTTGCGGTACACCGCGCGCGGACGACCGCAACGCGAGCACCGGGTGTAGGCCCGGACCTCGAACTTCTGCTTGCGCCCCGCCTTGGCGATCAGCGACTTCTTCGCCATTGGATCAGGCCTCCTTGAACGGGAAGCCGAGGAGCTTCAGCAGCGCCCGGCCCTGGTCGTCGTTCGTCGCGGTGGTCACGACCGTGATGTCCATGCCCCGCGGGCGGTCGACCTTGTCCTGGTCGACCTCGTGGAACATGACCTGCTCGGTCAGACCGAACGTGTAGTTGCCGTTGCCGTCGAACTGCTTCGGCGACAGGCCGCGGAAGTCCCGGATACGGGGCAGCGCCAGCGCCAGCAGGCGGTCGAGGAACTCCCACATGCGGTCGCCGCGCAGCGTGACGTGCGCGCCGATCGGCATGCCCTCACGCAGCTTGAACTGCGCGATGGACTTGCGCGCCCGGACGACGGCCGGCTTCTGGCCGGTGATCGCGGTGAGGTCGCGTACGGCGCCTTCGATGAGCTTGGAGTCGCGAGCCGCCTCACCGACACCCATGTTGACCTTGATCTTGGTCAGGGCCGGGATCTGCATGACGTTCTCGATGCCGAACTGCTCGCGAAGCTGGGCCGCGATCTCCTCGCGGTACTTCGTCTTGAGTCGCGGCGTCGGGCGCTCGGTCTCAGTGGTCGTGGCGGTCATCAGCTGTCCTCACCCGTCTCCTCGGCCTTGTCGGCCTTCTTGTCGGCGGGCTTCTCGTCCTTGAGCTTCTTCACGTTGGACACGTGGATGGGGCCCTCCATCGTCTGCACGCCGCCGGTCTTGGCGCCACGCGGACCCTGGAGAGACTCCTTGGTGTGCTTCTTGATCATGTTGACGCCCTCGATCACCACGCGGTCCTCGCGCGGGTACGTGGCGATGACGTGACCCTTGGCACCCTTGTCCTTGCCGGCGATGACCTGAACCAGGTCACCCTTCTTCACATGCAGCTTCGGCATTACAGCACCTCCGGGGCGAGCGAGATGATGCGCATGAACTTCTTGTCGCGCAGCTCGCGGCCGACCGGGCCGAAGATACGAGTGCCACGAGGGTCACCGCTGTCCTTGATGATGACGGCGGCGTTCTCGTCGAAGCGGATGTAGGAGCCGTCGGGCCGGCGGCGCTCCTTGACCGTGCGGACGACGACGGCCTTGACCACGTCGCCCTTCTTGACGCCCGTGCTGCCCGGCAGCGCGTCCTTGACAGTGGCGACGATGATGTCGCCGATACCGGCGTAGCGTCGGCCCGAGCCACCGAGAACACGGATGCAAAGGATCTCCTTCGCACCAGTGTTGTCGGCGACCTTGAGCCGCGACTCCTGCTGGATCACTTGAACTCCTGTTAGTCGCGCCGGTTCTCATCTCTGAGCCTGGCGGAACCTGTCGTTGTCTTGTTCCCACGGCCACAGTCCACGAAGGGGCCGCACCGCAGGCGACGCGAGGCCCGGAGGACCTCGCGTCCTTGGACGCCGTCATGGGGGCCCTGAGGCCCCCACGAGGCGCGGTATATCCGAGAAGAGCCTTACTTGGCCTTCTCGAGGATCTCCACGACCCTCCACCGCTTGGTGGCGGAGAGGGGGCGGGTCTCCATGAGCAGCACGCGGTCGCCGACGCCGCAGGCGTTGGCCTCGTCGTGTGCCTTGTACTTGGTCGTACGGCGGATGACCTTGCCGTACAGACGGTGCTTGACGCGGTCCTCGACGGCGACGACGACGGTCTTGTCCATCTTGTCGCTGACGACCAGGCCCTCACGGACCTTGCGGAAGTTCCGCGCGTCGTTCGCCTCGGTGGTTTCGGTGGTCTCGGTCTCAGCCATCGCTCGTCTCCTTCTCGACCGTGACGATGCCGAGCTCACGCTCGCGCATCACGGTGTAGATACGGGCGATCTCGCGGCGGACGGCGCGCAGCCGCCCGTGGCTCTCCAACTGACCGGTCGCTGCCTGGAAGCGGAGGTTGAACAGCTCCTCCTTGGCTTCCTTGAGCTTCTGGACCAGGGTGTCCTGGTCCTCCACTCGCAGCTCGCCGGCGGTCAGGCCCTTAGCCATCACGCCTCACCCACTTCACGCTTAACGATCTTGCACTTCATCGGCAGCTTGTGGATCGCCCTGGTGAGCGCCTCACGAGCGACCGACTCCGCCACGCCGGACAGCTCGAACATCACGCGTCCGGGCTTGACGTTGGCGATCCACCACTCCGGCGAACCCTTACCGGAACCCATGCGGGTCTCGGCCGGCTTCTTGGTGAGCGGACGGTCGGGGTAGATGTTGATCCACACCTTGCCGCCACGGCGGATGTGACGGGTCATGGCGATACGAGCGGACTCGATCTGGCGGTTGGTCACGTAGGAGTGCTCAACAGCCTGAATGCCGAACTCGCCGAACACGACCCTGGTGCCGCCCTTGGCGGCTCCGCTGCGGTCAGGCCGGTGCTGCTTGCGGTGCTTGACCCTGCGCGGGATCAGCATGGTCAGCTCCCTTCAGCACCCGGCTGCGCAGCCGGGCCGGTCTCAGGGGCAGCCTGCGAAGCTGCCTCGGTACGGGGGGCGCGGTCGCCACGGCCGCCGCCACGACGCGGACGGTCACCGCCGCCACGACGCGGACGGTCGCCGCCGCCACCACGACGGTCGTCACGCTCGCGACGCTGACCGGCACGAGCGCCGGCGGCAGCCGCCTCACGCTCGGCGCGGCTGGTCGGAGCCTCGCCCTTGTAGATCCAGACCTTCACGCCGATGCGGCCGAAGGTGGTACGGGCCTCGTAGAAGCCGTAGTCGATGTCCGCGCGAAGGGTGTGCAGCGGCACGCGACCCTCACGGTAGAACTCCGACCGCGACATCTCGGCGCCGCCCAGACGACCGGCGCACTGGACACGGATGCCCTTGGCGCCGGACTTCATGGCCGACTGCATCGCCTTGCGCATGGCGCGGCGGAACGAGACACGGCTGGACAGCTGCTCGGCGACGCCCTGAGCGACGAGCTGGGCGTCGATCTCCGGGTTCTTGACCTCGAGGATGTTGAGCTGGACCTGCTTCTTGGTCAGCTTCTCGAGGTCACCGCGGATGCGGTCCGCCTCGGCGCCGCGGCGGCCGATCACGATGCCCGGACGCGCGGTGTGGATGTCCACCTGCACACGGTCCGTGGTGCGCTCGATCTCGACCTTGGAGATGCCGGCCCGCTCCATGCCCTTCTGCAGCATGCGGCGGATCGCCACGTCCTCGGCGACGTACGACTTGTACAGCTTGTCGGCGTACCACCGGCTCTTGAAGTCGGTCGTGATGCCGAGGCGGAACCCGTGCGGGTTAACCTTCTGGCCCACTATCGGGTCCTTCCCTTCGGCTCGCGGGATTCCACGATCACGGTGATGTGGCTCGTCCGCTTGTTGATCCGATAGGCGCGACCCTGTGCACGCGGGCGGAACCGCTTCAGCGTCGGGCCCTCGTCGACCCAGGCGCGGCTCACGACGAGCGTGCTGGGGTCGAGGTTGAAGTTGTGCTCGGCGTTCGCCATGGCGCTGCTGAGCACCTTGTAGATCGGCTCGCTCGCCGACTGGGGAGCGAACTGCAGCACGGCCTGCGCCTCCGAAGCGGGCAGCCCGCGAATAAGGTCCACCACGCGGCGGGCCTTGAGGGGCGTGACACGGACGAACCGCGCCTGAGCCCTGGCTTCCATCGCTTACTCCTCTAAATGCTTCTGAAGGCGTCTATCGCCGGCTGCGCCGGTCTTCCTTGACGTGGCTGCGGAACGTCCGCGTGGGGGCGAACTCTCCGAGCTTGTGGCCGATCATCGACTCGGTGACGAACACCGGGACGTGCTTGCGGCCGTCGTGCACGGCGATCGTGTGCCCGAGCATGTCGGGAACGATCATGGAGCGCCGCGACCACGTCTTGATGACGTTCTTGGTGCCCTTCTCGTTCTGGGCGTCCACCTTCTTCTGAAGGTGGTCGTCCACGAAGGGACCCTTCTTAAGGCTACGTGGCATTTCGGCTGCTCCTACCGCTTCTTCCTCTTGCTCCGACGACGGATGATCAGCCGGTCGCTGGACTTGTTGGCCTGGCGGGTGCGGCCCTCGGGCTTGCCCTTGGGGTTCACCGGGTGGCGACCGCCGGACGTCTTGCCCTCACCACCACCGTGCGGGTGGTCAACGGGGTTCATGGCGACACCACGGACGGTCGGGCGCTTGCCCTTCCACCGCATACGGCCGGCCTTGCCCCAGTTGATGTTGGCCTGCTCGGCGTTGCCGACCTGGCCGACCGACGCCCGGCAGCGCACGTCGACCATGCGCATTTCACCGGACGGCATACGCAGGGTGGCGTACTGGCCTTCCTTGGCGAGCAGCTGGATCTGGGCGCCCGCGGAACGACCGAGCTTCGCGCCGCCGCCCGGACGGAGCTCCACCGCGTGGATGAAGGTACCGGTCGGGATGTTGCGCAGCGGCAGGCAGTTGCCCGGCTTGATGTCGGCAGCGGGGCCGTTCTCGATTCGGTCGCCCTGCTTGAGGCCGGTCGGCGCGATGATGTAGCGCTTCTCACCGTCGGCGTAGTGGAGCAGAGCGATGTTGGCGGTGCGGTTGGGGTCGTACTCGATGTGAGCGACCTTCGCCGGGATGCCGTCCTTGTCATGCCTACGGAAGTCGATGATCCGGTAGGCGCGCTTGTGTCCGCCGCCCTGGTGGCGCGCGGTCACCCGGCCGTGTACGTTCCGGCCGCCCTTGCTGTGAAGGGGCGCAAGCAGCGACTTCTCGGGAGTGCTGCGGGTGATCTCGGAGAAGTCCGAGACACTCGACCCGCGGCGACCCGGAGTCGTCGGCTTGTACTTACGGATGCCCATCTTTTTCGTTCATCCTTCGTCGGTTACATGGGCGAGCCCGCCGCACCGAAATGCGACGGTCTCGTCCCTCGCAGACCTTTCGGTCCGCTTCCTATCTATGGCGCTGCTAGCCGATCTGACCGAAGATGTCGATCCGATCGCCCTCGACCAGGCTCACGATCGCGCGCTTGGTGTCGGGACGCTTGCCGAAACCGGTGCGGGTGCGCTTGCGCTTGCCCGTCCGGTTGATGGTGTTCACGCTGGTGACCTTGACCCCGAAGATCTGCTCAACGGCGATCTTGACCTGGGTCTTGTTCGCGGTCTTCTTCACCAGGAACGTGTACTTGTTGTTCTCATCGATCAGGCCGTAGCTCTTCTCAGAGACGACCGGCTTGATGATGATGTCGCGCGGGTCGGCGATCTTCTCCATCAGGCGTCTTCCTTCCCGCCCTGGCTCAGCCGCGCGACGACCTGGTCGTACGCCTCCTGGGTGAAGACCACGTCGTCGTGCACGAGCACGTCGTAGGTGTTGAGCTGCCCGGCGTCCAGCAGGTGGACCTCGGGAGCGTTACGCAGGCTCATCCAGGTCAGCTCGTCGGCCTCGTCGACGACGACGAGCACGCGGGGAGCCTGAGTGATCTTGCGCAGGGCGTCCAGGGCAGCCTTGGTCTTGGGGGTCTCCCCCGTCACCAGCGTGCTGACCACGTGGACGCGACCGCCACCGGCCCTGTCGGACAGGGCGCCGCGGAGCGCGGCGGCCTTCATCTTCTTGGGCGTGCGCTGCGAGTAGTCACGCGGCACGGGCCCGTGGACGGTGCCACCGCCGGTGAACTGCGGCGCGCGGGTCGAGCCCTGACGGGCGCGGCCGGTGCCCTTCTGGCGGTACGGCTTCTTGCCGCCACCGCTGACCTCGCCACGGGTCTTGGCCTTGTGGGTGCCCTGCCGGCGAGCGGCGAGCTGGGCCACGACCACCTGGTGGATCAGCGGAACGTTGACCGTCGTGCCGAAGACGTCTTCGGGCAGTTCGACGGTGCCGGCCTTGGCGCCGCTGGCGTCGAGGACGTCAATAGTGGTGCTCACTTGGCAGCCCCCTTCTTGGCAGCGGTGCGGACGAGGACCAGGCTGCCGTTCGCGCCGGGGATCGCACCCTTGATCAGGATGAGACCGTTCTCGGCGTCGACGGAGTGAACCTTGAGGCTCTGCACAGTGGTGCGGACGTTACCCATCCGACCGGCCATGCGCAGGCCCTTGAATACGCGGCCCGGGGTGGCGCAGCCACCGATGGAACCCGGCGAGCGGTGCTTGCGCTGCGTACCGTGCGACGCGCCCAGACCACCGAAGCCGTGCCGCTTCATGACACCGGCGAAGCCCTTGCCCTTGCTCTTGCCCGTCACGTCGACGAACTGGCCGGCCTCGAAGGTGTCGGCCAGCAGCTCCTGGCCCAGGGTGTAGTCGCTCGCGTCGTCGGTGCGGATCTCCGCGAAGTAACGGCGCGGGGTGATGTCGTGCTTACGCAGGTAGTCGCCGAGCGGCTTGTTGACCTTCCGGGGGTCGACCTGCCCGAAGCCGAGCTGAACGGCGGAGTAGCCGTCCTTGTCTGCGGTACGGACCCGGGTCACCACGCACGGACCGGCCTCGACCACGGTCACCGGAACCATCCGGTTGTCCGCGTCGAAGACCTGGGTCATGCCGAGCTTCTTGCCCAGGACGCCCTTGATCGTCTTAGCCATGTCAGTGCGTTCCCTCAGAGCTTGATCGAAATGTCGACACCCGCGGGGAGGTCGAGCCGCATGAGCGAGTCAACCGTCTTGGGGGTCGGGTCGATGATGTCAATCAGCCGCTTGTGCGTGCGCATCTCGAAGTGCTCGCGGCTGTCCTTGTACTTGTGCGGCGAGCGGATGACGCAGTACACGTTCTTCTCGGTCGGCAGCGGCACCGGGCCCGCGACCTTCGCGCCAGTCCGCGTCACCGTCTCGACGATCTTCTTGGCCGAGCTGTCGATGACCTCGTGGTCATAGGCCTTAAGCCGGATGCGGATCTTCTGTCCCGCCATAGTGGCCTCGGTGTCCTTCGCTGTCGTCTGAAAAAGTATCGTGCGGCCTTGTGCCGCTGTGTTGCTGCAGGTCTGACCCTGCGTGACCCCACGAGACAGACACTGTTGATCTGTCTTTTCTTCCGTGATCCGGCAGTTACTTCGGTCACTATGGCCGAAGCGACTGCTGGATCACGGCGCTTTACGCGAGGCCCTTGACGCGGTACGGCGGTCGGCCCTGAATGTGGGGCCGACCGCCGCCCCGACGGTCGAGCTACTTGAGGATCTTCACAACCCGGCCGGCGCCGACGGTGCGGCCACCCTCACGGATCGCGAACTTGAGGCCTTCCTCCATGGCGATGGGCTGGATCAGCTCAACGCGCATCTCGGTGTTGTCGCCCGGCATGACCATCTCGGTGCCCTCGGGGAGGTTCACCACACCGGTCACGTCAGTCGTACGGAAGTAGAACTGCGGGCGGTAGTTGTTGAAGAACGGCGTGTGGCGGCCGCCCTCGTCCTTGGACAGGATGTAGACCTGGCCGGTGAACTCGGTGTGCGGGGTCGTCGTGCCCGGCTTGATGATGCACTGGCCGCGCTCGACGTCGTCGCGCTTGATGCCGCGGAGCAGCAGGGCGGCGTTGTCGCCGGCGTGACCCTCGTCGAGCATCTTGTTGAACATCTCGATGCTGGTGACGGTGGTCGTCGTCTTCTCCGGCTTGATGCCGATGATGTCGACCTGCTCGTTGACCTTGACGATGCCGCGCTCGATACGACCGGTGACGACGGTGCCGCGACCGGTGATCGAGAAGACGTCCTCGACGGGCATGAGGAACGGCTTCTCCGTGTCACGGGGAGGCTCGGGGACGTTCTCGTCCACCGCGTTCATCAGCTCGATGATGCTGTCGGCCCACTTCTCGTCACCCTCGAGAGCCTTGAGGGCGGAGACGCGGACGACGGGCAGGTCGTCGCCGGGGAACTCCTGCGCGGACAGGAGCTCACGGACCTCCAGCTCGACGAGCTCGAGGATCTCCTCGTCGTCGACCATGTCGGCCTTGTTCAGCGCCACGACGATGTAGGGGACGCCGACCTGGCGGGCCAGGAGGACGTGCTCCTTCGTCTGCGGCATCGGGCCGTCGGTGGCGGCGACCACGAGGATCGCGCCGTCCATCTGAGCGGCACCGGTGATCATGTTCTTCACGTAGTCGGCGTGACCGGGGCAGTCAACGTGAGCGTAGTGACGCTTCTCGGTCTGGTACTCGACGTGCGCGATGGAGATCGTAATACCGCGAGCCTTCTCCTCGGGCGCCTTGTCGATCTTGTCGAACGGGGTCGCCTTGTTGAGCTCGGGGAAACGGTCGTGAAGCACCTTGGTGATCGCCGCGGTCAGCGTGGTCTTGCCGTGGTCGATGTGTCCAATGGTGCCGATGTTCATGTGCGGCTTAGTCCGCTCGAACTTGGCCTTGCCCACTGGTTCTCTCCTTGAGAATCTGACTGACTTGTCTACACACTCGGGCCCGGGAAATCCCAGACCCCTAGGCGGCGGGGTGGCTCACACCACCCCGCCAGGGACCGGGAAGTTATTCGCCCCGGGCCTTCGCGACGATCTCCTTGGCGATGCCCGGAGGCACCTCCGCGTAGGAGTCGAACTGCATGCTGTAGCTCGCGCGCCCCTGCGTCTTGCTACGCAGGTCACCCACGTAGCCGAACATCTCAGACAGCGGCACGAGCGCCTGGACGACACGGGCGCCGGCCCGCTCGTCCATCGCCTGGATCTGCCCGCGGCGACCGTTGAGGTCACCGATGACGTCACCCATGTAGTCCTCGGGCGTGGTGACCTCGACGGCCATCATCGGCTCGAGAAGAACGGCGTCCGCCTTGCGCGCGGCCTCCTTGAAGGCCATCGAGCCGGCGATCTTGAACGCCATTTCCGAGGAGTCGACGTCGTGGGCGGCACCGTCGGTCAGCGTAACCTTCACGCCCACCATCGGGTAACCGGCCAGCACGCCGAACTCGGCGGCCTCCTGGGCGCCGGCGTCGACCGAGGGGATGTACTCCCTCGGGACGCGGCCACCGGAGACCTTGTTCTGGAACTCGTAACCGTCGTTGCCCTCGCCCAGCGGCTCCAGGTCGATGATCACCCGCGCGAACTGACCGGAACCACCGGTCTGCTTCTTGTGGGTGTAGTCGACCTTCTCCACCTTGCGGCGGATGGTCTCGCGGTAGGCCACCTGCGGGCGGCCCACGTTGGCCTCGACCTTGAACTCGCGACGCATACGGTCGACGAGGATCTCCAGGTGAAGCTCGCCCATGCCCCAGATGACCGTCTGGCCGGTCTCCTCGTCACGACGGACCTGGAAGGACGGGTCCTCCTCGGCCAGCCGCTGGATGGCGGTGGACAGCTTCTCCTGGTCGCCCTTGGTCTTGGGCTCGATGGCGACGTTGATGACCGGAGCCGGGAACGTCATCGACTCGAGCACGACCGGGTTGGCCGGGTCGGCAAGGGTGTCGCCGGTCGTGGTGTCCTTCAGACCCATGACGGCGACGATCTGACCGGCGATCGCCTGCGGGCGCTCTTCGCGCTTGTTGGCGTGCATCTGGTAGATCTTGCCGATCCGCTCCTTCTTGCCCTTCACCGAGTTCACGACCTGCGAACCGGTGTCGAGGGTGCCGGAGTAGATGCGGATGTAGGTGAGCTTGCCCAGGTGCGGGTCGCTGGCGATCTTGAAGGCCAGCGCGGAGAACGGCTCGGCCGGGTCCGCGTGACGCTCGATCACCTTCTCCTCGTTGCCGACCGCGTAACCCTTGAACGCCGGGATGTCGGTCGGGGCGGGGAGGTAGGCGACGATCGCGTCGAGCAGGGGCTGAACGCCCTTGTTCTTGAACGCGGTGCCGCACAGCACCGGGTTGATGGCGCTGCTCAGCGTGGCGCGGCGGATGGCCGCGACCAGCTGCTCCTCGGTGGGCTCGGTGCCCTCCAGGAAGAGCTCCATCAGCTCGTCGTCGTTCTCGGCCACCGTCTCGATGAGGCGGTCACGCCACTCGCGGGCGGCGTCGGCGTGGTCGGCCGGGATGTCGACGGTGTCGTACATCTCGCCCTTGGCCGCGTCGGCGCTCCAGATGAGCCCCTTCATCTTGATGAGGTCGATGACGCCCTTGAAGTCGGCCTCGACACCCCACGGAAGCTGGATCACAGCGGGGGTCGCGCCCAGGCGGCTGACCATCATCTCGACGCAGCGGTGGAACTCCGCGCCGACACGGTCCATCTTGTTCACGAAGCAGATGCGCGGGACCTCGTACCGGTCAGCCTGCCGCCACACCGTCTCCGACTGCGGCTCGACACCGGCGACACCGTCGAACACGGCGACGGCACCGTCGAGGACGCGGAGCGAGCGCTCCACTTCGATGGTGAAGTCGACGTGACCCGGAGTGTCGATGATGTTGATGGTGTGACCGATCCACTCACAGGTCGTCGCGGCAGACGTGATCGTGATGCCGCGCTCCTGCTCCTGCTCCATCCAGTCCATGGTGGCAGCGCCCTCATGGACTTCACCGATCTTGTAGTTGATACCGGTGTAGAACAGGATGCGCTCGGTCGTGGTGGTCTTGCCCGCGTCGATGTGGGCCATGATCCCGATGTTGCGGACCTTGGCCAGGTCAAGAGCGGTCGTAGCGGCCACTTTAACTCGCGTCCTCGTCGTCTCGTCGAACCCGCCGGGTTACCAGCGGTAGTGGGCGAAGGCCTTGTTGGACTCGGCCATCTTGTGGGTGTCCTCGCGCTTCTTGACACTCGCCCCGAGGCCGTTGCTGGCGTCGAGGAGCTCGTTCATGAGGCGCTCGGTCATGGTCTTCTCGCGGCGGGCGCGGGAGTACTGCACCAGCCAGCGCAGGGCCAGGGTGGTGCTGCGCGCGGCGCGCACCTCGACCGGCACCTGGTAGGTCGCGCCACCGACACGGCGGCTGCGGACCTCGAGGGTGGGCTTGACGTTGTCAAGCGCGCGCTTGAGGGTGACGACCGGGTCGTTGCCCGTCTTCTCCCTGCAGCCTTCGAGGGCGCCGTAGACGATCGACTGCGCGATGGAGCGCTTGCCGTCAAGGAGCACCTTGTTGATCAGGGCGGTCACCAGCGGCGAGCTGTAAACCGGGTCAGACATGAGCTGACGACGGCCAGGAGAACCCTTACGAGGCATTGTTAGCTCTTCTCCTTCTTCGCGCCGTAGCGGCTGCGGGCCTGCTTGCGGTTGCGGACACCCTGGGTGTCGAGCGAACCGCGGATGATCTTGTAGCGAACACCAGGCAGGTCCTTCACACGACCGCCACGCACGAGCACGATGGAGTGCTCCTGCAGGTTGTGGCCCACACCGGGGATGTAAGCCGTGACCTCGATGCCGTTCGTGAGCCGAACGCGGGCCACCTTGCGCAGTGCCGAGTTGGGCTTCTTCGGGGTCGTGGTGTAAACGCGCTGGCACACACCGCGCCGCTGCGGACTCCCCTTGAGGGCAGGAGTCTTGGTCTTGGAGACCTTGTCCTGCCGGCCCTTGCGGACCAACTGCTGAATAGTGGGCACTGCCACTCCGTTTCGTGCCTTGGCCGGTGTTACGTCATTGGGTCTTGCATTTCGCAGGTTCTGCCGGTGTCATGACCTGCTGGTTTTCCTCGTCCCGGTGCCCCCGCGGTCGGGCGTGTCGCGCTATTCACACAGACACAGCCACGGAGACTTGCGAGCCTGAGAGTCCAGCCGACGCTCTCCCTATGGATATGAGCGCACAGCCGAAAGCCCGCTAGAGACGGGCACGATGCTCAAGACTACCCAGGCCCAGCCGACACGTCAAAACGGCACGGCAACGCCTGTCGGCCTCGCCGCTCCGTGCCACCGGGGCCTGTCTCATCCAGCCCATCCGAAGCGCCGCGGCAATGATACCGGGCCTGGGGACCGACGTGTGCCGATTCGCCGGGGAGCCCCCCAACCGGCCCACAGACCGCCAGCCCGGCGGACCGTCTCCCCCGGGCCCGCCCCGCCCCCACAGGGCGTCTGGGAGCGTCTACGGCAGCGCGTACGGCCGGAAAAGCGCCGCGCCCGGGCCTCTTCGAAGAGAGACCCGGGCGCGGCGCCTGCGAAACTGCTAGCGGTTGTACTGACCGAAGTCGTACTCCTCCAGCGGGACGGCCTCGCCGCTGCCCGTGCCGAAGGTGTAGTCGGCCGCGGAACCGTCGTAACCGCCGACGGTGTACATGGCGGCCTTGGCCTCCTCGGTCGGCTCGACCCGGATGTTGCGGTACTGGGGCATGCCCGTACCGGCCGGGATGAGCTTACCGATGATGACGTTCTCCTTCAGGCCCAGGAGCGAGTCGGACTTGGCGTGGATCGCCGCGTCCGTCAGGACCCTGGTCGTCTCCTGGAAGGAGGCCGCCGACAGCCACGACTCGGTGGCCAGCGACGCCTTCGTGATGCCCATGAGCACCGGACGGCCCGCGGCCGGCGAGCCGCTCTCGGCCACCGTCTCGCGGTTCATCTGCTCGAAGCGCGGACGCTCCACCAGCTCACCGGGCAGCAGGTCGGTGTCACCGGACTCCAGCACGTTCACGCGCTTGAGCATCTGCCGCACGATGATCTCGATGTGCTTGTCGTGGATCGACACACCCTGCGACCGGTAGACCTGCTGGACCTCGGCCACCAGGTGCAGCTGCACGGCCCGCGGGCCGAGGATGCGCAGCACCTCGTTGGGGTTGACCGCGCCGGCGATCAGCTGCTGGCCGACCGTCACGCGCTGACCGTCCTGGACGAGCAGGCGCGAACGCATCGAGACCGGGTAGGCGATCTCCTCCGACCCGTCGTCGGGGGTGATGACGATCTTCCTGGTCTTGTCGGTCTCGTCGATCCTGGCCCGGCCCTCGGCCTCGGAGATCGGGGCGACACCCTTGGGGATGCGCGCCTCGAACAGCTCCGTGACACGGGGCAGACCGTGGGTGATGTCGGCGCCGGCCACACCACCGGTGTGGAACGTACGCATCGTCAGCTGCGTGCCGGGCTCACCGATCGACTGGGCGGCGATGATGCCGACCGCCTCGCCGACGTCCACGAGCTTGCCGGTGGCCAGCGAGCGGCCGTAGCAGGTCGCGCAGACACCGATCTTGGCCTCGCAGACGAGCGCGCTGCGGGTGCGGACGGTCTCGACGCCGGCCTCGACCAGCTTCGTCACGTGGATGTCGTTGATGTCGACACCCGCCGGGACGATGACCTTGCCGTCGACCTCGACGTCCTCGGCCATGATGCGGCCGTGCACGTTGGACTCGGCGTTCTCCGCCTTGACCAGGTTGCCCGACGCGTCACGCTCGCCGACGTGCAGCGGGACCGCGCGGTCGGTGCCGCAGTCGATCTCACGCACGATGACGTCCTGGGCGACGTCCACCAGACGACGGGTCAGGTAACCCGAGTCGGCGGTCCGCAGGGCGGTGTCGGCCAGACCCTTTCGCTGACCGTGGGTGGAGATGAAGTACTCCAGCACCGACAGGCCCTCACGGAAGGAGGCCTTGATCGGCCGCGGGATCGTCTCACCCTTGGTGTTGGACACCAGGCCACGGATACCGGCGATCTGCCGGACCTGCATCTTGTTACCACGGGCGCCCGAGTTGACCATCATCCAGACCGGGTTGGTCGCCGGGAAGGCGTTGACCATGTCGGTCTCGACGTCGGCCGTGGCGTGGGTCCAGATCTCGATGAGCTCCTGACGGCGCTCCTCGTCGGTGATCAGACCACGCTCGTACTCGCGCTGGACCTTGTCGGCCCGGCGCTCGTAGTTCTCCATGATGTCGGTCTTGTTCGGCGGCGCGACGACGTCCTCGATCGAGATCGTGACGCCGGAGCGGGTCGCCCAGCGGAAGCCCGCGTCCTTGAGCGCGTCGAGCGAGTTGGCGACCTCGACCTTGGGGTAGGTGTCGGCCAGCTCGTTCACGATCGTGGACAGCTGCTTCTTGCCCACCTGGAAGTTGACGAACGGGTAGCTCTCGGGGAGCGTCTGGTTGAACAGGCACCGCCCGAACGTCGTCTCCAGCCGGATCGGGTCACCCTGCTCCCAGCCCTCCGGAGCGACCCAGTCGCGCGGCGGCAGGACGTCCTTGACCCGGATCTGGATCTTCGCCTGGATCTCCAGCTCGCGGCGGTCGAAGGCCATCTGCGCCTCGGCGATCGAGCCGAACACGCGGCCCTCGCCGGTCGCGCCTTCCTTCTGGGTGGTCAGCCAGTAGAGGCCGATGACCATGTCCTGGGTGGGCATCGTCACGGGCTTGCCGTCGGCCGGCTTGAGGATGTTGTTGGTC
Source organism: Nonomuraea sp. NPDC048881 (assembly GCF_040649795.1). Taxonomy (NCBI): domain Bacteria; kingdom Bacillati; phylum Actinomycetota; class Actinomycetes; order Streptosporangiales; family Streptosporangiaceae; genus Nonomuraea; species Nonomuraea sp. NPDC048881. The sequence goes on along the minus strand of NZ_JBEZGC010000001.1, from coordinate 1,840 downwards.
GAGAGCATCAGGATGCGAGCCTCGGCCTGGGCCTCAGCCGACAGCGGCAGGTGCACGGCCATCTGGTCGCCGTCGAAGTCCGCGTTGAAGGCGGTGCAGACGAGCGGGTGGATCTGGATGGCCTTGCCCTCGACCAGCTGCGGCTCGAACGCCTGGATGCCCAGACGGTGGAGCGTCGGAGCGCGGTTGAGCAGCACCGGGTGCTCGGTGATGACCTCTTCGAGCACGTCCCACACGACAGGGCGGGCGCGCTCGACCATCCGCTTGGCCGACTTGATGTTCTGCGCGTGGTTGAGGTCCACGAGCCGCTTCATCACGAACGGCTTGAACAGCTCCAGCGCCATCTGCTTGGGCAGACCGCACTGGTGCAGCTTGAGCTGCGGGCCGACGACGATGACCGAACGGCCGGAGTAGTCGACTCGCTTGCCCAGCAGGTTCTGGCGGAAACGACCCTGCTTGCCCTTCAGCATGTCGCTGAGGGACTTCAGCGGCCGGTTGCCGGGGCCGGTCACCGGGCGACCGCGACGGCCGTTGTCGAACAGCGCGTCGACGGCCTCCTGGAGCATCCGCTTCTCGTTGTTCACGATGATCTCGGGGGCGCCGAGGTCGAGCAGACGCTTGAGGCGGTTGTTCCGGTTGATGACCCGGCGGTACAGGTCGTTGAGGTCGGAGGTCGCGAACCGGCCACCGTCGAGCTGCACCATCGGGCGCAGGTCCGGCGGGATGACCGGGATGCAGTCGAGCACCATGCCGCGCGGCGAGTTGGTCGTGTTCAGGAACGCCGACACGACCTTGAGCCGCTTGAGGGCGCGGGCCTTCTTCTGGCCCTTGCCGCTGCGGATGGTCTCGCGCAGGTTCTCGGCCTCGGCGTCGAGGTCGAAGCTGATCAGGCGGTCCTGGATCGCCTGCGCGCCCATGCCGCCCTTGAAGTAGCGGCCGAAGCGGTCGCGCATCTCGCGGTAGAGCAGCTCGTCGCCCTCAAGGTCCTGGACCTTGAGGTTCTTGAAGCGGCTCCAGACCTCGTCGAGCCGGTCCAGCTCGCGCTGGGCGCGGTCGCGGAGCTGGCGCATCTCGCGCTCGGCGCCCTCGCGGACCTTGCGCCGCTGGTCGCCCTTGGCGCCGGCGGCCTCCAGCTCGGCCAGGTCGGACTCGAGCTTCTTCTGCCTGGACTCGACGTCGGCGTCACGGCGCTGCTCGATGTGCTGCCGCTCGACGGAGATCTTCGCCTCCAGCGAGGGCAGGTCACGCTCACGCATGTCGGTGTCGACGTGCGTGATCATGTAGGCCGCGAAGTAGATGACCTTCTCCAGGTCCTTCGGAGCCAGGTCGAGCAGGTAGCCGAGGCGCGACGGCACGCCCTTGAAGTACCAGATGTGCGTGACGGGCGCGGCCAGCTCGATGTGGCCCATCCGCTCACGACGCACCTTGGCCCGGGTCACCTCGACGCCGCAGCGCTCACAGATGATGCCCTTGAACCGGACGCGCTTGTACTTGCCGCAGTAGCACTCCCAGTCGCGGGTCGGACCGAAGATCTTCTCGCAGAAGAGTCCGTCCTTTTCCGGCTTGAGAGTCCGGTAGTTGATGGTCTCGGGCTTCTTGACCTCGCCGTGCGACCACTGACGGATGTCGTCGGCGGTCGCAAGACCGATCCTGAGCTCGTCGAAGAAGTTGACGTCTAGCATTGTGTGCGATCTCCCCCTCAGACTTCTTCCACGCTGCTCGGCTCACGCCGGGACAGATCGATACCGAGTTCCTCCGCCGCGCGGAAGACGTCCTCGTCGGTGTCGCGCATCTCGATGGACATGCCGTCGCTGGACAGCACCTCGACGTTGAGGCACAG